>CAWGPN010000016.1:0-54863 GCA_963824515.1 uncultured Acidobacteriota bacterium | reverse complement strand
TGCCAGCTCAAACGGTCGACGCAACACTTGCGTGGAGTTTACTCGCTGGAGTCTCGAAGCCCAAAGTTTTTCGGGGGCGTTGATTTAGACGCAGCGCGATCTTGTCCAGTTGGGATTGCGTGTAGCTGGAAAGGTCGGTTCTCTTCGGCAAGTATTGCCGCAGCAAGCGGTTGGTGTTTTCGTTCGTTCCTCGCTGCCAGGGGCTGTGCGGATCACAGAAGTAGACTTTCACATTCGTGGCTACCGTGAAGGTCTTGTGCTTGGCCATCTCCAGCCCGCGATCCCACGTCAACGAGCGACGCAGGGACGCGGGGAGCTTACGAATTTGCCGGCTCAAGGCGGCCACGACCGCAGCCGTGTCTTTGCTTTGCACCTTGACCAGGGCAGTAAAACGCGAATGCCGCTCCACCAATGTCGCGATGTGACTATTTTTTGTGCCGCCAATGAGATCGCCTTCCCAATGACCTGGAATGGCGCGGTCCTCAACATCAGCGGGTCTTTCCCGGATGGAGACGGCGTCTACGATCTGACCGCGCGCGTCTTTAAAGATATGAGAGTGCCGCGAGCGGCGGATGCGGCGCTTGGATCGCAGATGCCCCACAAGCTCTTTCTTCAGCACTCCGCGGGCTTGAATGAACAGGCTACGGTAAATCGTTTCGTGGGACACGCGCATGCTTTCGTCATCGGGATAGCGGATCTTCAGCCATCCAGAAATCTGTTCCGGCGACCAATCCAGAATCAGTTTACTCGCAACCATCTTCTGCAACTTCACATGAATGGCCAGAAGGCACCGCTTGGGCCGCAAGGCTGAGTCCCAGGCTCGCTGCTCCGCTTCCTGGGCTCGATACCCAGGACGGCCACCATGACGTGCCACCTCCCGGCTCACTGTCGACGCGGCGCGCTCCAAACCTTTGGCGATATCGCGAAGCGACGAACCGGAAGCGAGCCCCCGCGAAATGTCCTCTCTCTCCACCACTGTGAGCGCTAGCGCCGAGCGCCGACGAACCGCTGGCACAATCCCACCATGATGCGACAAAAAACAGTGAATGGACGTATGCGGCCTGTCAAAGGCCCGCCCAATCTTATGCAACGACTCTCCAGCTTTCCAGCGGCGCCACACGTCAGTCCGCTGTGCCACAGAAAGCTCCACATATTTCCCTTGCGTCATAGACACCACCCCCGGAAGGAAGATTTATATCAGGTGGTGTTGCATCGACCTATTGAATGCACCTCTATAAAGGGAGAAGTCAAGAAAAAACACATCTCCTTCGGCCGGAATTTTTCTTGCTTCTCAGCCCACTCGATCGAGCGAGATTGGTTCTGACCTACCGCTCCATATGCTCGGTTTCGCGGCCATGCAACCCCGCGGTTTGGGTTTTCACTGTCAGCGGTTTTCATCGCTTTTTCGCGACGAAGCCTGTTAGTTCCGAAACCAGCAAAGCAGAACGTGGTCAAATTTGGCGACCATAGTTCTATTTGGGACTCGTGGCCCATAGCTTTTTCTGGTTATCCGAGAGGGCCTAGGGTCGGGTATGAGACTGCGTGCCCGAGGCACACAGCGCCTAACTAACCAGCTGAGACTCGCTCTCGAACCAGAGTGTCTCGAGAACCCAACGGCCACCACCAGAGAAATCCCCAGAGATGGAGCGGACTCGATCAGAGACACTCAAGCTGTTTGTGGTTTCAGATGTTGGGCGTCGAAGCACCCTCCTCTCTTCCACACGATCAACACGATGGTGGCAATCTTCCTGGCCAGGGTCAGACGCGCCATCTCCGGCCGGATGCCCTTGGTCAGCAACGCTGCGTAGAACTCTTGAAAGGGACCGGGTTTGCTCGAGGCCACGATCGCCGCGCCCTTAAACACATTCTTCAGGTCGTGATTGCAGTTGCGGTTCAGTCCGCGAATGGAGCTTTGTTTCTTCGCTCGTTGCAGCTGTCCATCGACTCTACGGTGATCGGCGCTGCTTTGCGTCTCGATGCCAAATCCACTGTAAGTCCATAGCTGCCTCTTGGTGCGGAAACGGTGCGGAGTCTGCAGAATGCCAAGCAGTACGGCTGAGCGGATCGGACCGATCGAAGGAATCTGGCAGAGCCGTTTCCAGGCCTGGTGTTTCTTGCCCTCCGCCAGCAGCTCCCGCCGCACTTGCTGACGCACCGTCCGCAGCGCATCGAGTTGTTGGTAGTAAAACTCCGCCCGCCGGCGCACTCCCGGTTCGCCGATCTTCCCGAGCCACTCGGCACGATGGCGCGGTGCATAGACCTGCTTGCCGGTACAAGGAATGGCCCAGCTGCGATAGATGGCCTTCACCCGTGACATGACCCGCCCGAGATCCTTGGTGATGGTGAGATAACTGCGCACCAGTTCCTTCAGACTTCGTAGGCCGTGTTCCCCGTGGTAGACCGGGCTGAGATGATTGAGGCGCAGCAGCTCGGCCAACCGGCGGGCGTCGATCTTGTCATTCTGGTTGCCTTCCCGCATGGAGGCATTCTTTCGCGGATCGCACACCACCACTTTCGTCACGTGCGGTTTCAGCAAGTCGTACAACCAGGCCGCCGACGTTCCTTCTTCAAACGTGACCTGCAAGTCTCCGCGCAGTCCGTCGATAAACTGCAGAATCATGCTCGCTTTTGTCTCGATGAGGGACTCCATCACGATCTTTCCTGTACCATTCCTCACCGCAATCGAAATGCTTTCCTTGTGAACATCCATGCCGATATACTTCACGCTATCCATATACAGGGTGCTCCTTTCTGGAGGGGTTCGAGCCGAACACTCAAAACCCTACTCCAAAAGGGGCGCCCTTTTATATTGCGTCGCGTAATCGGAAAAGTCCTATAAAAGGGAATGTCAAGAGACATTCTTCCCCGTCGGCTCGATGCCGACACTTTTTTTGTCTCGGCATTCAGCCCAACCGTTTGAACGTGCACTCGTAATCGAGTGGTCTTGCTCAGGCGACGTAGTTTCGTGCTTCGTTTCGTCACACGAAACGGTGAGATCCTTCTTCCTCCCTGTGGTTCCATTTCACTGTTGTGACGGCGCCATTCGTTTCTGAAACATCAAGCCTGACAGTTATCCACTTTATGAGTGGCAACGCATGGTCCTATCGGAGACTCGTGGCCTATGGCTTTCTTGGATTGTCCGAGAGGGCATAGGGTGAAATCGGAGACTCGCGTGCTTGAAGCACGGGCCTGACTTTTCCGATGGATACTTCCCCTCGAATCCGAGCGTCTCAAGAACCCGACAGCTACCGCCAGGAATAGTTCCCAGGTGGAACGGACTCTTTGCCAGAGACGCTCAAGCTGCTTGTTGTTTCAAATAGTTGGCGTCGAAACGTACCTCCTTCTTCCAAACGATCAACGTGATCGCGGCAATCTTCCTCGCCAAGGTCAAGCGCGCCATCGTGGGCTTCCTTCCCTTAGCCAGCAAAGCCTCGTAGAAATCGTGTAGCGGGCCAGCAGCGGTGCTGGCTCTCATAGCTGCACCCTTGAAAATATCTTTGAGGTCGTGGTTGTGATTCGTATTAAGACCCCGCAGGGTGACGGATTTCTTCGAGCGTTGTAGCTGTTGCTCCACGACGCGGTACTGCGCGCTGTCATGGGTCTCCAACCCCAGCCCGCTGTAGGTCCACAGTTGCCGCTTGGTGCGGAACCGATGAGGCGTCTGCATCAATGCAACCAAGTGAGCCGCTCGAAGCGGACCAATACCAGGAATCTGGCGTAGCAACTTCGTGGCACGGTGCTTCTTAGCCTCGACCAACAGCTCTTTCCGGGCTTGTTGGCGCACCAGCCGAAGGGCGTCGAGTTGTTGGTAGTAAAGTTCTGCCCGCCGGCGCACGCCGGCTTCCCCGATCTTGCTCAACCATTCCGAACGGTAATGCGGTGCGTAGACTTGCGTCCCGGCACAGGGAATGGCCCAACTCCGATACAAGGCCTTGAGCCGATTCATCACCCGCCCGAGATCCTTGCTGATGGTCAAATAACTGCGGGACAATTCCTTCAACATGCGCAGGCCATGTTCTCCGTGATAGACCGGCTTGATTTTGTTCATGTACAACAGATCGGCTAGCTTGTGTGCATCGATCCGGTCACTCTTACTGCCATCCTTCAGCAAGGCAATCTTCCGCGGATTACACACCACCAATTCCGTGACATGCGGCTTCAGCAGATCGTGCAACCAGCCAGCCCAGGTGCCTTCTTCAAACGTGACGTGCACGTCTCCGCGCAGCCCGTCGATAAACTGCAGAATGGTGCTCGCCTTGGTCTCGATGACGCATTCCATCACCGCCTTGCCGGCGAAATTCAGAACTGCGATCGAAATGCTTTCCTTGTGCACGTCCATGCCGATATATTTAGTGCTAGTCATAAAGGGTGTTCCTTTCTGTAGGGAATGAGCCAAGCACTCAAAACCTACTCCAAAAGGGGCGCCCTTTTATAATGTGTGAAAATCCACATGGGCGGTAACCGCGTCATTCATGAGGGTGCTCCTTGTAGGTGATGATGCGAACGATCAAAACCCACTCCAAAGGGGCGCCCTTTTATAATGCGTTAATCGGAAGCTAGGGCTGTCCTACAGCCGTGAGATACACTCCCACGATGCAAGCGGTTCCCAGATCAAGGAGGCCCCCAAAATGCGTGTAACCAATAAGGAACGACACCGCTCCGGGCGGATCGGCTGGCTACGTGCGGCGGTACTGGGCGCGAACGACGGCATACTTTCGACATCGAGTCTGGTGCTCGGTGTCGCAGCTGCTCATGCGACTCACGGCAACATTTTGGTGGCGGGTGTCGCCGGCCTAGTAGCTGGGGCAATGTCGATGGCTGCCGGTGAGTACGTGTCTGTCCACTCCCAGGCAGACACCGAACAAGCCGACCTCACGCTGGAGCGCGCCGAACTCAAGGCGGACGACCTGGGCGAACACCAGGAATTGGCGGCGATCTACGTTGCTCGCGGTCTCGATCCTTTGCTCGCAAAACAGGTTGCTCAGCAGTTGATGGCTCATGACGCCTTAGGCACGCATGCCCGCGACGAACTCGGCATGTCCGAGGCTCTTGCTGCACGCCCGATCCAGGCTGCATTTGCGTCGGCTGGCAGCTTTGCCGCTGGAGCTGCCATGCCTATCCTGGTTACCGTCATCGCCCCGCTGGCGACTCTGATCCCTCTTGTATCCGGAACTTCCCTTGTGTTCCTCGCGCTTCTAGGCGGATTGGCTGCACGTGTGGGTGGTGCAGGAGTAACCATTGGCGCGATCCGCGTCACGTTCTGGGGCGCACTGGCTATGGCAGTGACCGCAGGAGTCGGTTGGTTGTTCGGAACGGTTGCGTGAGCGTGGAAAACCGGTCTCCTGCATAACCCCTTGTCCGGTTTGGGCGTTTGTCAGGAGTTGACGGATTTGTTCGCCTACTGCCAATCGCTTTTCTAAGAGTAGATTTACCCTCAGGAGTAAAAACTCAAGCCGGCTAGTTCTATCGCAGCTTCTCGCTGTTAGTCGAGGCGGAAAGTCTTAGGTCGCGGGACGAGGAGCCCACTCTGACTTGGCGAGAAGCGGAGCGCACCCAGCGATTGTCTTTCGTTGACCAGTATTCCAGGCTGCGCGGAGAGATATGCAGCGTAACGTCTTTTGATTCCCCGGGATTTAGGGAGATGCGATCGAAGGCGGCTAACGTGCGAGTGGCGAACTGGACGCCCGCGGGACGCTGCACTGGGGCTTCGAGATAGACTTGCGGG
This sequence comes from uncultured Acidobacteriota bacterium, assembly GCA_963824515.1. Classification (GTDB taxonomy): domain Bacteria; phylum Acidobacteriota; class Terriglobia; order Acidiferrales; family UBA7541; genus Acidiferrum. The sequence continues at coordinate 49,138 of CAWGPN010000016.1, read as the reverse complement.
ACTTCATCGCCGGGCACATGGCCGGAATTTGTGATGTGAACAGAGACGTCGAAACCAGTGTCGGAAGCCGGAGTTACCTTCACGTTTGAATATCTGAATGTGGTATAGGAGAGTCCGAAGCCAAACGGGAAGAGCGGCTCAATTTTTTGCTTGTCGAACCAGCGATAGCCGACGTCCACACCTTCGGAGTAAGTGGTTTTGCCATCGACTCCTGCGGCAGAACGTTCCGGGTGAGCGGGATCGTTGGCAGCGTAATCTTCCAGGCGCTTGGCCCAAGTGAAGGGAAGGCGTCCGGCGGGATTCGATTTTCCAAGAAGGACGTTAGCGGTAGCCCATCCGCCTTCATCGCCCGGCCACCACATTTGCAGAACCGCTTTCACTTTGCCGAGCCAAGGCATGGCGATGGGTTGGCTGACGTTGAGGACCACAATCGTGTTGGGATTGACGGCTGCGATTTCTTCGACGAGTTTATCCTGCTTGCCGGGGAGGCCGAAGACGGGCTTGCCGCGGGTCCAAAGAAAAACGATGGCGGTGTGCGCGGATTTCGCCGCGGCGAGTGCCGCTTGATGATTGCGGCGGCGCTGTTCTGGCGTGATCCAATTGAGGCGAATCTGTTCGGGAGCGTCGGAAGTGTCGCCGCTCGCCTGGACCGTGATTTCGTGGGCTCCGGCGGCGAGCTGGACGGAACGGCGAACATTATCGAGTCCGTCGACAGTGGGAATGCCGTTGTCTTGCGTAGCGTATTGAATGTCGCCGTGCACCGCGCCTTTCATTGCGCCTGTCCTGCCAATTTGCTTTCCATCGATGGAGAAGTTGCCCCGCGCGTCGAGAACCTGCAAATAAATCCAATACTCTCCGGCGGAGGGTACGGTCAGCGTGCCCTTCCACGTGAATGCGCCGTTGGGAGGCAGGGATTTGTGGTTGCTGTGGGTGAAATCGATTTGTGAATCCACGGAAGTTTTTCCGGAGGCATCGGTACGAAGAAGGCCGGGCTTGCCATCATGCGAAAAAAGGGAGGCATCGATGTGGTTGCCGGTCATATCGTCGTCAACGGCAAAGCTGATGTGAGATCCAGGCGCAGACTTTTTGAGCGCATCGAGGGGACTGATTTGACGATCGGTGAGCCCGGGGGAACGCTCTCCGAACGTGCCGATGGCGGCGACTTGGCCCGCGGTAGGACCAATGAGCGCCAGCGATTGCAGGTCGCTCGGTTTCAGCGGAAGAGCCTGCTCGTTTTTTAAGAGGACAGCAGCGTCTTCGGCGGTCTTCTGAATGACGGCGGCATTTTGCTCGATGTCTTGCGGCGTGATGTTGTGTTTCTGTTTGCCATCGAGGTACCCGAAACGGTCCATTTCGTAAAGAACGCGTCGGGCGGCAGCAGTGATCGTCGCTTCCGTGACGGTTCCATCTTTCAATGCGTTCCAAATGGTTGTGGAATCGGAATCGCGCGGAAATCCGGAAAGCGCGCCTCGTTGTGGTTGCGGCTCCTCGGGAATGGTTCCACCGAGCAGACCCGCTAAGGCAGATCGGTTGAGCTTGGCTGGTGGAGCGTTGCTCGGCGGAGTGTTCCGGAAATAACTGTGCATCAATCCGGCGAAAGGACTACCGGGAGGCGCGGCACCGGGCATCTCCATGTCGAGCCCCTGATTGATAAACAAGGCGCTGTGGACGGCGCCCCAATCCGAGGTGACGAAACCCTTGAAGCCCATTTCACTTTTGAGAATGGTTTTGAGGGTGTCGGCATTGCCACAGGCAAAAGGCCCGTTCACGCGATTGTAGGAACACATGATAGAAGAGACGCCGGCTTTGACGGCCGCCGCAAACGGTGCGGCATAAACCTCATGCAAAGTCTGCTGATCCACGAACACGTTGTAGGCGTTTGAATCGTAGGCGATGTAGTGTTTCGCCTGGGCCATGACGTCCTGGGCTTGCACACCGCGAATTTCAACGGCGCCCATTAAGCCGGAAAGGAAAGGATCTTCGCCAAAGGTGTTGTAGCCACGATTGAAGGTGATGTCGCGATCGATGTTGATGAATGGCTGCAAGACTACATCGATGCCCAAAGCGCGGGCTTCGCGCCCGATGACGGCACCATTTGCTTCAGCATCTTTGATGCTAAACGTGGCGGCCACACCCATCGTGGCGGTTTCGGCCTGTGCGGGAACTCGAGTGAGAAGGCCAGGCGGTCCGTCGGCGAAGCGTAGCGAGGGAATATTGAGGCGAGGTACTCCCGGTAGGTAGCCGGCTTGCCCCTGATAGACGGAAGGATCTTCGATGCCGCCGCGGATGAGATCCATTTTTTCATCGAGCGTAAGCTGCTTAAGCAATTTGTCGATGCGGGCTTCGTCTGCGGTGTCTGCAGGCACGGCTTGGCCGCGAGAGATTGGGGCAACGCAGCAAAGCCCAAAGAAGATGCAGAGCAATTTCTTTTGATTTGAATTCATGTTAGTCCCACTCGAAGTTAATCGACTTAGCCGGTCTCTGCAGCCGTAACAGGAGCCTTATATCACAACGTGCGGTTGATTATCTGTGGGGATTGCTCGTGCGGAAAGTAAGCATCGAGAGCACCACTGCAGAGACCGATCCGGAAGCTGACAACTAAAAACAAGCCAGTATCCGTAAGCATGGCCTCTATCTTGCCAAACTACTACGACAGACGAACTTTCCCGGACTCTTCTAGGCTAGGTCCTGGCTGGATTGAATGTAAAGGTCGAAGGAGGAGCGCATGGCGTACAAAAGCTGAACTCGGCGAGGAGCTGATTCAGAGACACCAAGGAGGCTCCCCCATGCAACCTATGTATTACATCGGACTAGATGTTCACAAGAGGACCATCAGCTACTGTGTGAAGGATGGCAGCGGCGCGAGTGCTTCGCGACGAACTTACGAACAGTTCCGATTGGCAAGCGGCAGGACACCGCTACGCTGATCCTCATCAGCGGTGTTTTCATGCATGCCACATCGTGGAGGGATAGCTACGCACCCTCTTTCAAGTTCCCTCACCGGAAGCAGCGGCATTGCGGGCGAGAGCCATGCTCCTGATTGTCGAGGATCCCACACGCGTTCCTGATCACATTTCTAACGGTCCCGACTTGCCTTTAGGCGAACACGTGCGTGCGCTGCTCTTTGGCGAATGCTGATTCCATTTCCCCCGCTCCATCGATCGACAATGCCGGGTTGGGTCAATTCCTGGTAATTCAGCTTGCCGGACATCTTCGTACTAGCCCCAATTTCTCCGGTTACCGACCGTGGACATTAGTACTGGAACGACCTGTTTTTCGGCGTGACAGTCATGGTCCAAATGAGAATTGCCATTTCCAGGCGCGAAGGGATGTGATCTCTGTCACTGTCAATTGCAGCGAAAAGCAGTATTCGTCTGCAGCTAGCATGTCAGTTCAACGAAAAAAGAGTCCTGGTGCCGTGTACCGCGTGTTCAAGAAGATTGAGGATAACGAATCTGTGCACGTGGCGTCCCGCGACGAGCTTGAACAGGCCGTGCAACTCGCACAAGAACTGAAGACCCTGTGGCCCGGGCAATACGTGGTCAAGCTGAGCGGTGGAGTCGGCTCAGTTCTGAAACGGAAGGGGAACGACGTCTGGTTTGTCACACCAGATCAGACGGTCTTTGCGGCCGTTAAAAGAATGGCCGACAAGGGAGTGGGAGCATTGCTTGTGCTTGCTGCAGGGGAGCTCGTGGGCATTATCTCTGAGCGCGATTACACGAGGAAAGTCATCCTCCAAGGAAAGTCTTCGAAATCGATCTTGGTCAAGGAGATTATGACGAGCCCAGTGATTTTTGCGACTCCGGGCCAAGCCGTGGACGAGTGTTTGGGCATCATATCGAGAAACCGCATACGTCATCTTCCGATTATGGAAGACAACAAAGTCCTTGGAATTGTCTCCATCGGAGACTTAGTGAAGTGGATTGTCTCCGAACAGGAAGAAACTATTGAGCACCTGCAAGACTACATCACGACTAAGTTTCCCACCTGATATCCTGTGAGGCATCGCCCGCTGCAATCAAGGAAGGTCTGCAACCGCGACGTGGAATGAGCCTGACCGCGGCAACGGGTCAATAAATACTTGGAATGCTTTCAATGGCGGTCGCGAAAAGTCAGCGAAGGCTCCGGACTTCTCACTATCCACTCACTATCCCTTATTCCAACAAATCCGGTTGCTCCCGCGAAATTCGATCCCACAGCGGCTGGAATTGGAACCATCCCACCAGCGGCAGGCCCACCTGCGAGTGCGTCAGCTTCGCCGTTTCATGAGGAATCCCGCGCGGCTCTCCCGCGGCCTCCGCCAGCAGTTGCGCCTGGCAGGAGCGGTCCATCGTGACGAACCACCACGCCGCTTCGTCCACGGTTTGTCCCACGGTCAGCAACCCGTGATTGCAAAGGATCGCCGCCTTCTTGTCGCCCAGCGCGTGGGCGATCCGGTCGCCTTCCTGCGCTCCAAAAACCACTCCCGTGTAATCGTCAAATACCACATGATCTTCATAAAACGCGCAGGCATCCTGCGTCAAAGGATCGAGCAGCCGCCCCAGCGACGACCACGCTTTGCCGCTCAGCGAATGCGCATGCGCCGCCGCGATTACGTCCGGACGCGCTTTGTGAATCCGCGAATGGATGGCGAACGCCGAAATATTCACTTCCCGGCGACCTTCCACGACTTCGCCTTGATCGTTCACCAGCAAGAGATCCGACACGCGAATCTGGCTGAAATGCACGCCGAAAGGGTTCACCCAGAAATGATCCAGCCGCTCAGGATCGCGCGCCGTGATGTGCCCCGCGACGCCTTCATCGAATCCGCATTTGGAAAACAGGCGGAATGCTCCCGCAAGCCGTTCCTTCCGGTGGCGCCGCTCCTCTTCTACCGTGGCAAATACCGGCGGCCGCGGCATCCGCTCCAATCTCGTTTTTACTTGCGGCATGGAATCCTCCGTGCTTTCTCTCGCTTACTATATCGAATTCAGCGCACCCGTGGCGAACGATTCTCCCGATTTCGCATGGGGCGCCGGCTCTCCTGCTCTTGGAGCGGCCGCACGCGCCCGTCTCTCCTCCCCATGAACTGCTTGACCGCTTACGGCTGTGTTAGTTATCTTTTTTCCACGCCGAGTGGTCAGAGAACTTTGGGGCAATTGCGTGCATCGTTATCGCTTGGAATACACACACTTCTTTACAACACTCCTTGCCATCTTCGCCCAGCTTCTTGTGGGGCTCCCTCTCTGCGCACAGCGCCCCCCTGGTGGACCGCCGGTGATCGTGCAGCGCTCCGGCGCCAACTCAATTCCCACAGCGTCAGAGATTCCAGTCGATGTTTCAGTGAGCGTACGCGAACCATCGGGCATGCCGCTGGGCGTCTATGCCATCGTGAAGATGTATTCCGAGAGAGGCGATTACCGTACTGCATCAACGCAGGACGGTTCAACTGCCACTTTCTCTAACGTCCGATCGGGGGAGTATGAGATTGAAGTGACAGCCAGCGGTTATAAAACTGCCAAAGAACACGCCTCCGTATTTGCGATGGGCGCAAGCTGCACCGTCTACGTTTATTTGCACCCAGAGAATGAAAAAGGACTAGGAAGCGGTGTGCCAAGGCCTCCTGTGATGACGCCGCACCTACAAAGAGAAGTTGACAAGGGCTTGAACAAGTTGCGACGGCATGATTTTGACGCCGCTCGCAAGCAATTCGAGAAGGCTGCCAAGTCAGCGCCGGGTAATCCGGATATCCAGTATCTCCTCGGCATGGTGGAATACGTGCAAGGACACTTCGATGCTGCGCGCGCGAAATTTCAGGCGGCTTTGTCCATTTATCCCTCTCATGAACGTTCGCTGCTTGCTCTCGGCGAACTTCAACTTCGTACTGGAGACCCCGCGTCGGCGGCGCAGACTCTTGAGAAAGCCTACCAGTTAAATGGCGCGGACTGGCGGACTCACTTCTTGCTCGCCAATGCTTATACTCAACTGAAGAATTACGAAAAAGCCTTAGCTCATGCGACGCGTTCCGCGAAACTCGGAAAAGATCATGCCGCACAAGCTTGGATGCTCGTAGGCGAGCTCTCGGTCCGGGAGGCAAAACGTGACGAAGCGAAAAAGGCGTTTGAAACTGTAATCCGTAATTTTCCAAACGATCCCGCCGTTCCAGAAGCAAAAAAACTGCTGGCTGCACTCGAAAAGCCGGTGGTCGCGGCAGTTTCCAATCCTGTTCCGCCGCCTGAGCCGGCCCCGCCGCCCCCTCCTCCTGCAGTCGTGCGTCCTTGGGCTCCTCCGGACATCGACAGCAAGGAATATCCTGCCGTCCAAGATGTGCCGTGCTCGGCGAGCGATCTGGTCCATCGGACGCAGCTCAGGATCACCCGCCAATTGGGGAATTTCGAACGATTCATGGCAACGGAACACATCGAGCATCAAGAAATTGACGCACACGGCATTCCAGGACCGGTACGCGAGAAGAACTTCAACTATCTTATTTTCGTAAAACACCCCCGACCCGGCATGTCCTTTCTCGAAGAGAGCCGCGACGGTGGGGAAAACCTGGGTTCCTTCCCGACCTCAGTCGCTACAGAGGGGCTCGCCGCGCTCGCGGTCAGCGTGTTCGATCCCAACTATGAAGGAGATCTCACTTATAAATGCGAGGGGCTGGGAGCATGGCGAGGACAGGCCGTGTGGCGGCTGCGTTTCGAGCAACGGAAAGATGTGCCGTCGAGCATCCGGATTTGGAGGAACGACCGCGGGACGTACCCCATACCATTGAAGGGCCGCGTGTGGATTGCGGCGAGCAGCTACGACGTGCTCCACATAGAGACAGATCTTCGTGAACCTGTGAAGGAACTCGAGCTCACGAGGGATCATCTGCTCATCAACTACGGTCCTGTGAAATTCGAACATGGCGGAACGACGTTATGGCTCCCATGGGACGCGGAGATGTTCATGGAAGTACACGGAAAGCGGTACCACAATACTCACACGCTGCGGAACTACTTGTTATTTTCCGTGAATTCTGCCGAGACTGTCGCGAAGCCGAAGCAGGTTCCCAAGCAAGGACAGAAATAGCAACAAGCTACGCGATTCTTCGAGTCTTCAGCAGCACAGTGCGAGCAAAAGTGCAGCCGCTCAGGTTATCTCCCCGACAAAAGGAAACGCCCCCGGCTAGCCGGAGGCGTTTCCATACAACAGGCTTCGCGGAATTTCCCCGTCGAATTACCGCTGGTTCGGTTTCGCCGGCGGTTTTGTGGCTGGTTTGCTGGTAGCCGGAGCCGCGCCGGTCTTAACGGGGTACGCTTGGTCGTAAAGCCGGACGATTTCCTGCGTCACATTGACTTGATCCGATGCATACAGGATCGGGGAGTTTTGGCCGGAGGTATCCAGGATCACGCTGTAGCCCTTCTCCCGCGCGTAGCGATCCAAAACGTCGATCATTTTGCGGCCGATGCGCTCCAGCACGTCTTGCTGCGCGGCGTTCGCGTCGTCCTGAAAATCGGTCGTCCGGCGCTCGCGTTTCTGCGTCAACCGCTGCCCTTCGGCGGTCAACCGCGCTTCCTCCTCCTGGCTCAGTTTGCCCTGGCCCGCCTGGAGTTTCTGTTGCAGATCATCGATCTGCTTCGTGAGATCCTGGATTTCCGCGGACCTCGGCGCGAACTGCGATTGCAACTGCGCGGATGCTTGCTTGCCCTCCGCCGTGCTTCCAATGGCCCCGCGCAAATTGATAACGCCCACCAGTTTTGCAGCTCCGGCGGAGCTGCCACCCGCGGGCGCCGCCTGTGCCCAGGCTGCTCCCACGCCGATGAGGCATGCCGCAGCCACGACAGCGGATCTCAGTACAATTCTCAAATTCACTGTATTCTCCTTGTTTTGGGTGATTCCGACTTTTTCGGAACCAACCGGAACCAATTTTTAGTTGGTTTTGAAACTTTCTCCGCCTGCCTGCGCAATCTGCGGGTCTCACACAAACCCCGAAGTATAGCCGACCCTCTCGCCCCGCTGCAATCAGAAACCGCCAGGGCGCCGGGTGCCGTTCGGCCTCTTTTCCGCCGCAGCAACTACGGCATCCCTTACTTCGGCATCGGGAAGATCAGCAGCCGATTGTTGGCCTGATCCACGATGACCGCGAGATTCGTAAATTGGTCGATGGCCACTCCAAACTGCCCCGACCCCGGAAGCCCAATCGTTTGAATCGTTTTCAGAGGGCTCGAAGTCGTGTCCACGATCGACATCGTTTTGCCAGCCAGGTTTGTCGTCAGAAGCGCCCCGGTTTCTGGATTGATCGCCAGCGCGGTGGGATTGATTCCCACGTTCGTACTGGTCGAGAAGCCAGTGTCCGGATTGTATTGCGTGATTACGTTGCCGCCGCTGGAGCTCGCATAAAACACTCCGTTGTGCGACGACCCAGTAATTACGCTGGGGTCGAACACGATTCCGGTTGCTGGCGCAGTCACGCTCCCCGTAGCTATCGTAGTGCTCAAAACGGGAATCGTCGCCCCAATGTCCACGACCTGCAAAGCCCCCTGTGGCGTGGACCCGCTGACGAGTTGCAGCGACGTAACCACGGCGATCCCTTGATTGCCTGTGCCGCGGTCCGGATCGATGGCTACCGCCGTCGGTTGCTGGAAACCGCCGATGCTGACCGGAGTCAGCGTAGTCGCCGGGCTGTTTCCGAAGAGTAGGCCCAGGTTGATTTCCGATACGGTGTTCGAACCTGTATTTGCCACGATGGCCGCTCCCGTCGAATCATTAATCGCCACTCCGGTCGGGTTCGTCCCGGTGGCCACGTCGGGGACGGCCAGCGAGTTCGTCAGAAGATTGACGATCGACACGGTGCCGGCGGAATTGTTAGCGACCACTGCCAGTCCGAAGGGCTGGCTCACGGCCACGCCTTCGGGAGTGGCTCCCACAGCGATGGTATTCAGAATCGTGCCGAAGTTTGGATTCACGACCGTTTGCCCGTTCACTGTGGTCGTCGGATTGATATCCACCACGGAAATGTTGTTACAACCGCTGTTGCTGACCACTGCGATCGGCGCGAAGGGCCCGTTGACAAGCTGATCGGCGATGGCCACGGAACTAGGATGTTGCGTGTTAGGAACGGCTGGAGTGCAAGCAGGGGTCATGTCAACCGCCTTTATGACAAAAAAGTCCGTGATGTTGGACTGCACGCCGCTTCCACTCACTACGTCCAGCGCGTAGCGATGCGGAAATGACAATTTCGCGGCAGGAATCGTGGCTGTAAGCTGCCGGTTGCTCACGAATTGAACGTCGCTCGGCGGAATGGCCGTGCCGTCCAATCGAACCTGGCTGGCGGCGTCAAAGCCGGAGCCGAAGATCTGCACGCCGGCAAGATCAGTCGTGGACGTAAGCGTTCCCTGAGGCACGGTCGCATTGGGAATGCCGCCGATGGCGCCGGGCCCGGGAAGGGGGCTTGGCACGACAATCTCGGAGATCTGTACTGGTTTCAGAGAATTGTACGGATTGGAGCAACCATTCGAAGCCTTGCACGGTCCGAGATCGACGATATCGATCTGGTTGCTTCCGGACATCACGACGAAGGCCTGGTTGGTGGCAAGATCAACAGTCAGGCCGCCGAAAAGCGTGAGCGAATTCGACGTGCCATTCGTCACCGTCAGTGTAGCCCTACCCGTTCCCGGCAAGGTGGTTTGGGTATTGAATGTGTTTTGGTCCGCCGGGTTCTTGGGGTCGACAACGCACGAGGACGACGACGGCGCATTGCAAACAAACGCATAGCGCTTTGCGCTCACGGGATCGGAGATGGAGACCTGGTTCAGCCCGGGGTTATAGGAAACGATGGAGTTTGAGTACGGCTGCCATGCGATGTCCGCCGTGCCCAGCAGTTCAGCGGAATTGGCACACGGGAGCGTGGTCGCATAAAACGTGCAAGTCGCATGAAAGAAAATGGAGCTGACGCTCTGATCGAGATTATTGATCAAATTGATTTGCGGACCATTAGTGCCGGTGGCGTTCGCATCGGCGAGCGCGGCGGTGTTGGTGATGGGATTGATGGCAATGCCTTGCGTGGTCTGAGACAAACCGCCATAGATAAAATTCGGAGTGCTGTAATAAACGTTGGCGGGGGAAGTTCCATCGGGATTGAGCGTGATATTGACGGTGCCGCTCGAGGTGGAATTTAAGATGTAACTAAAGCTTGTGTCACTTCTGGCGGACACGGTGAATGCGCCGTTAAAGTTCGCCGTCGTGCTATTGCCCGGCGTGCCGGGCCCGGGCACGCCAGAGATGAGGACGGTGCCAGAATTTCCAGGTACCAGGCCGTTCGAAGCAGTCGTGGTTACCGTTACAATCCCCGCGGCAAGCGTAAGCGACTGAATGCCAGCCGAAGTCGATGGCTTAGTCACATCAATGCCCTGAAGCGCGCCCTGGCCCCCCGGCGTGACAAACGCGATATGGCCATGTGGCGCCATGGCAATCTGCGGATAGGCGCCGCTGTCGAGGCTGACTTGTGCGAATACACACGGCCCGGGATGCTTCACCGTCGGCGTATCGTTTATGCACCCATAGGGCGGCGCACTGCCCGTATTCAGATTCACCAGGAAGCCCAGATTCGCCGAAGTAGAAGTCGAGGTTGAAGAATAAGCGACGAGGGCCATATTCGTGTCGGGGTCCACGCCTACCGCATACGGAAGCGGCGCGGGAGAAACCTGGCCCTGCAAGACGTTGGAAAGATCCACAGTAAATGGAGTGCCGGGCGCCTGAACGGGGGCGCCAGGAATAGGCAGAACCGTTACACTCTGATCTTGATAGTTGACGACGGCGACCGTATGGTTGGAACGGTTCACGGAGAGATCCGTGGGAACGATTCCTACGGCGATCGGGCCACCGACTGCCGTCAACGTGCCATTGCCGATGCTATAGAACTGCACGGCATTGGCGCCCGTCTCGGCCACGGCGAGCACGCCAAGAGTCGGATCAATGTCAGCGGCGCTGGGATTGGAGCCTGCCGGGAGAGAAAGGGTGCTCGTGAGAATGGGCGGGTCCGTAGCATAGCTTGGAAAAACGGCCAGGTTCGTCACCGCTGGATTATTTTCAAAGGGCAGCGGAGGCGTAGTCCGCGCCACCGAGAGGGAATAGAGCCCAGGGTTCCCGCTATTGATCGCGCTGCTAGGAAATTGCACCTTCAACTGCTTGGAGTAGGAGAGCGTTTGTCCCTGCCCGCTGGTCGTGTCAGGAATGGTATTGCCCTGAAAAATCACGTTCGCCAACTGCCCGGCACGCCCAAAATAACCTCCGTCAATCGTCAAACCGATGTTTCCGGAAGCCAGGCCACCCTGAAGGATATCGCCGGGGGAGGAAGTGAGAGCAGTCGGGCGAACGGGCATGATGTTGTAGGTGAACACACCGCCGGGAGTGGTGGTCACAGGCTCGCCGGGATCGGTCACGGAAACAGTGACCGGTCCCGCCGTCAGGAGATCGCTGGGTGTCTTGTCGGAAAACAGGCGAATACGAGCGCCTGTTGAGGAGGGATTCGTCACCGTCCCAGTGGGAATCGGGAATAGAATTTTGACCTGGCCAGTCGCCGAAGAAAGAGTCGTTTGCCCCCCGCTTGCATCGGTCAGGGTGATGAGCGAGGCAGAAGAGATGTTCGGGGCGTCGAGATAAATGTCCCAATAGGTGGCGCCCTGGGGAACGATGGTTGGAGTAATGCCATTGAAGGTAATGGGCCCACCCTTCGTGATGGTGATCGTGGCGATTGCGAAGCGGGTAGGATCGGTGACGGACGTCGCAACGACAGTCAGGACCTGTGGGGTCGTGGAATCCGTGGGAATGGACGTCGTAGTGGCAGGGACAGTGACGGTGGGAACAACGGAGGGAGCGGTATAGACACCATTGGAATCAATGGAGCCGCAGCCGGAGGCGTTGCCGCTGACGGTGCAAGTGGGAAGGCTTGCGTAGCTGTTGGGCGTACTCCCACTGGTCGTGTTGGGAGTGGCTTGCGTCAGAGACCAGGTCACTCCCTGGCTTTTTAGATCGTTCGTGAGCACGGCAAAAAAAGGTTGTTGCTCAAGGGTGGGCACGGCAGCGGTAGTGGGAGCGATGGAAACTCTTATGCCGGAGTCGATATAGAGATTGACACTGCCGGTCTTGGTGGTATCGGCGACGGATTGCGCGGTGATGATGATCGTGAGTCCAGGGTACTTAGTTGGATCGGGGAGAGCCGACGGTGCCGTGTATGTCGCGGTGCCGGTAGTCTGCTCGTTGGAAAGCGCGCCTAACGAGTTGTCCGAAGGGCAGGCAACCGCTTTGTTGGTCGTCTGTTTGCCCGTGGAATCCGTGGTAATCGTCGTGTACGTGCAACCCACCCAGGTGACATCAGTGTTAGTTGGACCCACGACAGTCGCGGTAAGCGTGGTGGACTGCCCTAAAATGAGGACGCCGCCAGGGACGGAAGCAGAGACACCGACGGTAGTCGTGGTGGCGCTGCTTTTGCTCCCGCATCCGGTGACGAACAAAGACGGCAACAGGGCCGCCAGCGTCAGGTAGCTTGAAATCTTCCACAACTTCATTTGCCTTGCCTCCCCAAGTTTGTGCGCGCCGCAATGATGGCGGCCTCGCGGGTCCGTTCTTTCACTTGGACGATTCCCATTTATGAACCGCTGTCCTCGCTAAAATGTCTTCCCAACCGTAAAGCGAAATGTCGTCTTGGGCTCGAAGTAATTCAAACGCCCTGGATTGTTCAAGAAATTCAATTGAGGCGCGATTTCGGTCTCCCACAGATTCGGCACTTGGTTGTCCAATGTGGTCCGCCAAGCATCGAGCGTGCTTTGGTTAACGTACGGATTCGGCGCGACGATCTGCGAATAGAGCCGGTTCAGATTGTAGGCGTAATAAATCCGGAACGGGGCCTGAATAATTGGCAGGTTAATGCCAAATTCGACGCCCACCGAGTCTCGCAACCGGAAATTTGTTCCGTGATAGATTTGCAGTGATTTTCCAATCTGTGCGTCCGGAAAGGTAGTCATGATGTTGGTGATTCCGGTGGGATCCAAATGCAAAGCGCCTCGATTGAGGATTCCATCGGTTCCGGCGTCCGCGAAGAGGGACATGCTGGCGTAATTGCCCACAATGGGAATGCGGTACTCGATATTGCCGTACGCCTGAGTGTCGCCGCCGGGCAATGTGGCCGAGTACACCAATACAGGCAAGGAGAATGATCGTAGCGCGCCCGCAGAAAGCGGGTCGTGATAGTAAAGGGTTTGCGCCGTGGCGGTCGGAATGAAGACCACCGGCGAGATGGACCGGATATCGAAACCGCGCAAATCCTGTTCGCCACCCATATAAAAACGGCTGAAGGGAGGAACTTCTTTGCCGCCGTACCCGGTGATATAGGCCGCGGAGAAGTGCACGCCAATCGCATTGCGGCGCCTGTAGGTCGGGTGGAAGTATTTGAAGTCGAAAACATTGGAGATGGTGTTTACGTTGCCGCCTAAAGGCCCGCCCTGGAAAGAGAGAGAGTAATAGACGCTCTTGCCCCTGGTCTCGTTCATCGGATTGTCGATGGTGTTGTAGCTGATCGAGGGGGTGATGCTGCTCGAGACGATCCCGTTTAGCGCGCTGGGCCCGGCGATGCTCCGGAACTGCAACTGTTCAAACAATAGAGAAGAAGCCTGATTGAATGCCGTAATACTCGTCTTCGTCAGCCCATAGGAGAGCCCAAACCTGGCAAACGAAAAGCGCTTCATGGGGTAGCTTAAAAAGGTCGTGAATCCGGTGCTGTTCTGATTGTAATTCTGAACGTATTGCGGGTTTACGCTGACCTGCCTGCCAAGGAGCAAAGCTTCCTGCTGGGCCTGGTTGAAATTGTATTTGCTGGAAAAAACCGTGAATCCAGTGGAGATGGGGCGGTCGAAGAGGTAAGGCTCGGTGAAGCCGAATTGCACGGTGCGCTGGTAGGAACCAAATTGCGCGGATAGCGTGAGGGTCTCGCCCAAGCCGAGGAAGTTATTGGTCTGATATGTAAGACCGATGAAGCCGCCCGCCAAGCCGCTGACTCCGCCTTGCAGTCCGATGGACTGTTTGCCCTTCTCTTTGAGCTTAAGATTGATGTCGACGGTACCATCCTTGGTGTTCTTTTGCATCTCTACGGCTTTGTCGGCATCGATCTTGTCGAAATAATTGAGCTGATTCAGCCGGAGTATGCTGATGTCCCAGCGGCGTTTGTCGAAGAGCTGGCCCTCATCGATGAGCAGCTCGCGGCGAATCACTTTGTCGCGGGTGGTGGTGTTGCCGACGAAGTTGATGCGGCGGACGTAATACTGTTTTTCTTCATCGAAGCGCAGGGTAATGTTGATCTTCTTGGCGGCGTCGTCGATGTCAAAATCGGGCTCAGCGGTGAAATCAATGAAGCCGTACTGGCCGTACGCTTCGGTGTAGTTCTTCAGCGCTTTGCGAAGCTTGTCGACGTTCAGGATGTCGCCCTCTTTCAGCGGAAAGAGCGCTTTCAGCGGATCCACTTTGAGCGACAGCGCTTTGTCCGGATCGGAGCTGACGATTTTCAGCGTCCCCATGCGATACTGCTCGCCTTCTTCAATCTTGATGGTGATGTTGACCGCTTTGCCGGTACGCGGCCGAAGTCCGGGAATCGGCACCCCGCTGTGGTGAACATCCACATTTTGAAGAATGGGACCGTTTGGAGCCACGACGACACGGAAATAGCCGTTGTCCTGGTACAAGCCGCGGACGCCGACTTCCAGGTCCTCGTTAAGCTTTTCGTGGTCATAGGTCTTGGATAAAACCGGGATATCCCAAAAGTATAGGGGAATTCCGTAGGGCCGGTCGTGCTTCATGGAACGGATCAGCTTGCGGTCACTAAAAGCGTGGTTGCCGATAAATTTGATCGAACCAACCTTGACTTTGGGGCCCTCCTCGATTTTGAAGATCAAAATCACGGCGTTGCTCGACGCAATGCGTTCGTATTCCGGGGTCACTTTGGCGAATTGGCGCCCGTGCTCGCCGAGCAGTTCCTTCAGCACGACTTCCGCTTTCTTGATTTTCGTGGGGTCAAACGGACTTTCCACCGTCAGCCCAACCTTGCGATCCTTAAAGCGGTCGAGAATATCCGACTCGGTGATCGAATGAATGCCCTGGTAGCGAATGCGCCGGATGGTGGGTCGTTCCTTCACTTCAAAGATGACGATCTTACCGTCGGCGCGGTCGGGAGAATCCTCAACGCGCAGTTGAACGTCCTCGAAGAACTGCGTGTTCCAGAGCGCCTGAAAATCACGGCGCAGGGTCTCTTCATTATAAGGATCGCCGACGCGGCTGAAAATGCGCGCTTTGAGGGTTTCGCTGCGGATTCTGCGGTTCCCGATGAATTCGATGCGTTCGATAACCGCCGGAGCCTTGACGTTCGAAGGCTGCTGCGCATCCTGGGGTTCAGCGTCCGAAACGCTTTTGGTTCTCGGTGAATTTCGGGCGGCGCCGGACAAGAATCCCGGCGCGGCGAGGTAGCTCGCTTCCGCGAGGAAATCCCCTAGCGTTGCCGCCGGCGAGCCAGCCGCGAGACACAACAGCAAGCCCGCAATCCAAGCGGCCCGAAACGCTAAAACTCCAGATGGCAAACAGACTCTCCTATAAGCGGCCGGTAAGGTCTTCAAGGCCGCGCCCCCGAAGCACAAGTTGTTTTTCTCCCGCCGGACCCGGTGCGGGCCGGTCGTATACTGGCCCCGACCTGGCCGGGGCCTCCCATGCGTTGTGTCAGATTCGCTAGTGGATAACCGGGGTTGCCTCACCCACGGGACGGAACGACAAGCCCTCTCCGGCGACGTAAATTTGCAGCGTCGCGGGCCTCTGGATTCCCCCCTGAATGAGCGCCTCGGAGAGCGGGTCTTCCACGTATTTCTGAAGAGCCCGACGGAGCGGCCGCGCCCCATAGCTGCGGTCCGCACACGTTTTCTCGAGGATCCACTGGCGTGCTTCCGGCGAGAGGACAATCTGCACCTGCCGGTGGATCAGCGTGTCATTCAGCTGGCCCACAAGCAAATCGATGATGCGGAGCAAATCTTCGTCGCCGAGCGCGTTGAAAATGATGACTTCGTCGAGCCGGTTGAGAAACTCCGGATTGAACGCCCGTTTGACTTCGTTCATCACCATCTCTTCGATGGACTTCTGGCTGGCGTCATCGGCGCCAGACTGGAATCCGATCGAGGTGCGCCGCTGCAAATGGCGCGCGCCAAGATTGGAAGTCATGATGATGATGGTGTTGCGGAAATCCACGGTGTTGCCGAGACCATCCGTCAACTGCCCGTCTTCAAACACCTGGAGAAGAATGTTGAAAACGTCCGGATGGGCCTTCTCGATTTCGTCCAAAAGAATGACCGAGTAAGGCGTCCGGCGGACACGCTCCGTCAACTGCCCGCCTTCTTCGTAGCCCACGTACCCTGGAGGCGCGCCGATGAGCTTCGAAACGGAGTGCTTCTCCATGAACTCCGACATATCGAAGCGTACCAACGACTTCTCCGAACCAAACAGGAATTCCGCGAGACGCCGCGCGACTTCCGTCTTGCCGACGCCCGTTGGCCCGAGGAAGAAAAAGCAACCCACGGGGCGGAGGGGAGACTTGAGGCCGGCTCGGCTGCGGCGAATCGCACGGGCCAGCGCGGTAATGGCTTTGTCCTGGCTGATGACGCGTTTGTGAAGCTCGGGCTCGATGCGCAGAAGCTTTTGCTGTTCGTCTTCTTTAATGGAGGTGACGCCGATGCCGGTCCAGCGCGCGACCACTTCCTCGATGTCCTCGCGCGAGACGACGCCGGTCGAGGCATCATCCAGCTTGTAACGCTCTCGCAGGGTGCGCAGATTCTCCTTTTCCTTGCGCTCTTCTTCGGAATAAAAACGCGCCTTTTCAAATTCGTGCTGGGCGATGGCCGTTTCCATGCGGTGCGTAATGAACTTCACACGCTTCTGAACTTCGCCGACTTCTTCGGGGACGGTCGCTTGGCGAAGCTTGACGCGCGCGCCGGCTTCGTCGATTAGGTCGATGGCTTTATCGGGAAGGAAGCGGTCCGGGATGTAGCGATTCGAAAGATAAACGGAGTAGCGCAGCGCGTCATCGGTGTAGCTGACGGCGTGGAACTTTTCATAACGTTCGCGCACGCCTTGAATCACTTGAATCGCTTCTTCTTCATTCGGTGCGGGAACTTTGACGGACTGGAAGCGCCGCTCCAGCGAGCGGTCCTTTTCCACGGATTTGCGGTACTCGCCCGGGGTCGTGGCGCCGATGCACTGAATCTCTCCGCGAGAAAGGGCCGGCTTCAAAATATTCGCGGCATCCAGCGAACCTTCCGCGGAGCCCGCGCCCACCAGCGTGTGCAGTTCGTCGATAAATACGATGGAGTTCTGGCTCTCCATCAGTTCCTTCATGATGGTTTTGAGCCGCTCTTCGAATTGCCCGCGGTATTTCGTGCCGGCGACGATGAGCGAAAGATCCAAGGAAAGAATGCGCTTGTCCGCAAGGAAAGGCGGCACGTCGCCATCGGAAATGCGTTGCGCGAGGCCTTCCACGATGGCTGTCTTGCCGACGCCGGGCTCGCCGATCAGCACAGGATTATTTTTGGTGCGGCGGCAGAGAATTTGGATGACGCGCTCGACTTCGCCCTCGCGCCCAACGAGCGGGTCGAGAGAACCTTCGCCGGCAGCTTGCGTGAGGTCGCGGCTGAATTCGGCCAGAAGAGATGTTTCTTTGGGGCGTGCCGTGGTCGTCTTCTCGCCCGAGGTGCGCGCGAGTTCTTCGCGCAGGGTCGATAGACGCAGCCCGCGTTCCATCAAGATTTCCGCGCCAAAGCACTTCTCTTCGCGCAGGATGCCGAGCAGCAAATGCTCCGTTCCCACGTGCTTGTGCCCGAGCCGTTCGGCTTCTTCCGCCGACATGTTCAGGATGCGCTTGCACTCGGCGCTTAGCGGCACTTCGACGGAGGTCGAGATACGCTCGCGAATGGTGATACGCGCCTCGATCTCTTTGCGGATCGATTCGATGGATCCTTGCTGCCGCAGGAAGCGGTTCGCCAGCGCTTTATCCTCGCGCATCAAGCCGAGCAGCAAATGCTCGGTCTCGATGTACGGGCTGCCGTACTGGCTGGCTTCGTACCTTGCGAAAAATATGACGCGACGCGCTTTTTCTGTATAGCGTTCGAACACGTTAGCTCGCTTCTCCCCCTGGGGCCCTGCTCGCCGGGGCCGCAGCCCCGCGAGTTTGCAGAACGCCGTGTTCGAGTCCGAGTATCCGGTCGCATCGCGCGGCGAGCGCCAGGTTGTGCGTCGCGATGAGCGAAGTCAACCCGTGCCTGCGGTGCAGCCGTTCCAGCATCTCGAATACGGCCCAAGCATTCTGCTCGTCCAAATCCCCGGTAGGTTCATCTGCCAGCAGCACGGACGGCCCAGTGACGAGCGCCCGGGCAATGGCGACGCGCTGCTGTTCCCCTCCGGAGAGTTCCCCTGCGCGGTGGTCGGCCCGGTTTTCCAAGCCCACCTCCGCGATCCACTTCCGCGCTGTCCCCAGCGCCGAAGCAAAATTCTCGCCGCGCAATAACAGCGGCATGGCTACATTTTCCGCGGCCGTAAAATCCGGCAACAGCTGATGACGCTGCCAGAGAAAACCCACCGCGCGGTTTCGAAATTCCGCGAGCGCCGCGTCATCAATCGTTTCAATGGCTTTATTCGCGAAGTATACTGTACCGCTCGTTGGCGTGTCTAGCGCGGCCAGCAAATGCAAGAGCGTGCTCTTCCCGGCTCCCGAGGGCGCCACGATGGCCACCATCTCCCCTCGCTGCAAACTCAGGCTGGCGTCGGACAATACAGACAAGCTTTTCGCTCCGCTCCCGTAGATTTTCTTCAAGCCGCGCGCTTCCATTACCACCGCGGACGCGCCTCGCGCTCCCGCATCTCTCGTCTGAACGGCTTCACTCGCGCTATCTTGCGGCTGGATCATTTTTCTCTCGAACCGACTCTTCTGCTGCCCGCGTTGCTATACTTCTCTCTCTATTACTTAGATGCTCAGTACGCACTCCTCGTACTTGCCCCCGGGGGCCTCCAGCGCCGCTCGGTGGCCCAAGAGTTTCCTATTTCCGCCTAGCGTCTGCCCACTGCCAAACCGCATCCTAGTTGCCCCGTTCGAAACACCACTAAGCTTTTCTTTTTCAACAGCTTGTGGCGGGCCCACCTCGTCGGGGTGCTGAGGGCGACACCCCGTTCCGCCCACTTGCCTCTGCACCCTATTATCCAAGCAAACCACGCGCCAAAATCTCTCTCCCAAATCCCTTAAATTTAGTCTATACCTGTCCCCCGCTATTCGAACCGCAAAATCTCCACCGGCAGCAACTTCGCCGCTGCCCGTGCAGGAAGAAGTGTCGCCCCGATAGAAATTCCCATCGCTGCGATCGTAATCCACACGCCATCCAGCACGCTGGGATGAAACGGCACATAAGATACCGCATAGATTTGCGGATCCAGCGGAATCAAGTGATACGTCCCCGCGATCAAGGCAAACGCATAACCAACACAAAGACCGATCAGCGTCCCGCAAAATCCAATGGCGATTCCCTGCCATAGAAAAATTTTGCGAATCTGTTCGCGGCGCGCGCCCATGGACATCAGCACCGCAATGTCGCGCGCTTTATCCGTCACCGTCATCGAAAGCACCACCAGCACGTTCAATCCCGCAACAAATGTAATCAGCCCGATGAAAATCGCGGTGACCAGTTTTTCCAGTCGAAGCGCGCGGAAGAGCGCGAAGTTCTGTTCCATCCAGGTGCTCGCCAAATAGCCCGGTCCTGCGATCTGTTCAGCACGTCTCGCGACCTCTCCCGCACGCTCGGGATTATAGAGGCGAAATTCCAGCACGTTGACGATATCGCTCGTGCCGGAGAGGGACTGCGCCGCGCGCAGCGTCATGAAACACCAGTTCTTGTCGTAATCGTAAAAACCGGAATCGAAAATTCCGGTGACGCGAAAACGCCGCGTCCGTGGAATCAATCCGAACGGCGTCAATCTTCCCTGTGAGCTCATCAACGTCACATAGTCGCCCGGCTCGATCTTCCAGTCGTCCGCCAGTTGCTTGCCAATCAGCAGCGCATCGATGCCATCCGCATCTGGCGTGAAATCCAATTTCCCCGCAACGATTCTCTGCAGCGCTTCGTCGCTGCGCTTCTCGCGCGCCGGTTCGACGCCTTTGGCCACACTCCCCTGCGCCTCGCCGCCAAACGACATCAGCACCGTCTCATAAACCGCGGGCGTCACGGAGCGCACTCCGGGGATGGCCGCGAGCTTCCCAGCAAGCGCTTCGTAATTCCGAATCTCGGAACCGGGCCGCAGCAGCGAAACATGCGCGGTCACGGCCAGCAGCCGGTCCTGCAGCGTCTCTCGAAATCCCGTGTTCATGGCCAGCGCAATCACTAGTGTCGCCACGCCCGCCGACACTCCCAGAACTGAAAACAGCGTCACCAGCCGCAGCACCGCCGGCCGGTATGGCGACCGCAAATACCGCCGCGCCACGAACCATTCAAATTGCATGGGGAAATCGCATGAGAGAGAGATGATACTTTACGCGCCCTCCGCTTCGGAAGCGGAGTCTTGCCGAGCTTCTGGCCGGAGAAGCGGGAAAAGAATGACGTCGCGTATGGACTGCGAATCGGTGAGCAGCATCGTCAGGCGGTCTATGCCGATGCCTTCGCCAGCGGTCGGCGGCATGGCGTGGCACAAAGCGCGGATGTAGTCGACGTCGAGCTGCTTCGGAACCTCTTCCCCGCCCTGCGCAATTTGCGCCAAAAAGCGCCGCTCTTGTTCGGCAGGATCATTCAACTCCGAGAAGCCGTTCGCCACTTCCATGCCCGCCACGTAAATCTCGAATCGCTCGGTCAAGGTTGGATCTTCGGGCTTTTGCTTCGAGAGTGGCGAAATATCGGTGGGGAAATCGTACAGAATCGTCGGCTGGACCAGTTTGTCTTCGGCCATGGTTTCGAAAAGCAATCCGGTCCACTCGCCGTCGGTCAGCGTGCCTTTCGCGGCGGCATACGAGGCGCCCGCGCCTTTCGCCCAGGCGTTGTACCGCTCCGCGGCGGCGCGCGGACCTCCCGGCGAAGCAAGTTCAGACTCCGTTGGCGCGGTTCCTGCGCCCGCAGGCCAAAACTTTCCGATAGCTTCGCGCATCGTGAGGCGCTGAAATTTCGCAAAGTCCAACTCGTGTTCGCCGTACTTCACCAATGTCGAGCCCGTGATGCTCGTCGCCAGCAGCGCGAACAACTCTTCGTTCATTTCCATCAAATCCTGGTAGTTGCTGTAAGCCTCGTAAAATTCAAGCATCGTGAACTCCGGGTTGTGTTGCGTCGAGATGCCTTCGTTCCGGAAATTCCGGTTGATCTCGTAGACCCGGTCAAACCCGCCGACCGTCAGCTTCTTCAAATACAGCTCCGGCGCGATCCGCAAATAGAGGTCTATGTCCAAAGTATTGTGGTGCGTCACAAAAGGCCGCGCCGCCGCACCCCCAGGGATTGGGTGCATCATGGGAGTTTCAACTTCTATATATCCCCGCGCATCGAAGAACCGCCGCAGTTCCTGAATGATTCGCGCCCGCGCCACGAACACCTGCCTCGATTTCTCGTTGGCAATCAGGTCCAGATAACGCTGCCGGTAGCGCAGCTCCACGTCGGTCAGCCCATGCCACTTCTCCGGAAGCGGGAGCAGGGCCTTGGCGAGAAACGTCAGCTCCTCCACCCAGATGGAAAGCTCGTTCGTTTTCGTCCGGAAGAGATGTCCGCGAACGCCGACGAGATCACCGAGATCCAGCAAATGAAAGAGCGCGAAGCCGCGTTCACCAACAATGTCCTTCTTAACATAGATTTGAATTCGCTTCCCGGAACCTTGTATGTGCGCGAAACCTGCCTTGCCCATCAAGCGCAGAGAGACCAGCCGTCCCGCCACGCGGATATCGTGCTTGTCGGCTTCCAGGTCCGCAGCTAATTTTTCACCATACTTTTCCACAAGGGCTGCGGGCGTATCCGTCCACCGAAATTCCCGCGGAAACGGCTCAAATCCCAGCGCTTGAATCTGTTCAAGTTTTTTCTGCCGCTGCTCAAACTGGTCGTGTGGCTCAAATTGCAAGGGAGATCCTTTCAGCGCAATCGCACGCGAGTATAGCGGTCACCGCCGCTGTGGGGCAACAGCCGCCCATTCCACCCTCCCCTTCGCATCGTGAGCTAGCCCCCGCAGACCAGGGCGACTTATAAGAAAACAGTTCTCCAAGAATTGGAATTTGTTATACTTGCCATCCTGTTCCCTCAGGAGCCCCTGTGAAAGACCGTGTGCGCCTCCTCTCAGCTCGCGGCACGTCTGTCAAGAATGACTGGCGGGCTTGGCTACCCGAAGCAAAGGGCGAGGTCTTTCGCTCCTACGTCCATCTGTTGGAAATCTCCTACAACATGCTGAGCGTTTCCCTGGATGAAGCGCTATCGCTGCGCCAAGGGGGACGCCTAG
The DNA here is from genome assembly GCA_963824515.1 of uncultured Acidobacteriota bacterium. Taxonomy (GTDB): domain Bacteria; phylum Acidobacteriota; class Terriglobia; order Acidiferrales; family UBA7541; genus Acidiferrum. The sequence continues at coordinate 26,653 of CAWGPN010000016.1, read as the reverse complement.
CCAAGGCCAGCCAGGCAGCCTGTGTCACGCCCGATTTGTGCGACCGCTTCGCTCACCCTCTGGTGGCCCTGCTCTGGTCGCTCGGCGAGCACGCCAAGCATTACGGAACGGTTCCCAACGCCGCTCCGCTCGACCCCTCCAATTTCCAGGGTGCCCGGGGCCAGCGGGCGGCTCGCGTCAGCAGCTTGCTGTGCCGCATTCTCCTCAGCGAACGCTCCCAGTTTCTATACAAGCTCAGCACGCTTGCCGAGATGGTGGAAGATCTCAATCAGGATTTTTGTGCTGCCGCCGCCGAGATTGCGGCCGAGGCTTCCATGAATTCCGACGCCGAATGGCAGGCGATGGACGCCGCTCACTACGATCTGAATACTTGCCTTCGGGAAGTCATCGTCCTATTGAAATCTTTTCTTCTGGCGCTTCCTGACGACCAATTGGAGCTCTTTCAGGCAACCGTAAGCACCCAAATGGGCGTTCCCCGGTCAAAAAAGCCTACGCTCGCCCAGCGCGTCATGCGTCATAGACGTATGGCACCGATAAGCGGAGAATAGACTTACCAGCCAAAAAGCGGGCCACCCGGCTTGCATCGCCCGGGCGTGGCAAAGTGTTCTCGCGTGCCTCATCGGGAACAGCCCGTTTTTTGCGAGGACAACTCTAGGAGGTATTCGGTGCATCCGAAATCAGGGATGCGCCGCAATTGGACCGTTGGCCCGGAACAGACCAAGCGAGCCCAGTGTGTCGACTGCTCTTCAGCCGCCGAATCGGGTGAATATCGCTCAGTCCCCTAAGTCGGCGACTGAAGCGGAAGCTATCCGTCTGGCTCAGGCAGGAGATGCGGCGGCTTTTGAGTTGCTCTATGGACTCCATAGCCGCCGCGTTTACGCCTTGTGCTTGCGGATGGTTGGCAATCCGTCCGATGCAGAAGATCTAATGCAGGAAGCTTTTCTGCAGCTCTTCCGCAAGATCGGGACCTTCCGCGGAGAGTCGGCCTTTTCCACTTGGCTGCACCGCATGACCGTGAACGTGGTCCTGATGCGCTTGCGGAAGAAGACGCTCCCTGCGGCTTCGCTGGAAGAAACGACGGAACCCGATGAAGAGACCGGCGGCCCGCGAAAAGACATTGGCGCGCCGGACTTGCGGCTCAGCGGCGCCGTGGACCGCGTCAACCTCGAGCGCTCCATCGAAAAGCTTCCGCCCGGATACCGGACCGTGTTTGTGCTGCACGACGTCCAGGGATTCGAGCACAACGAAATTGCAGGCATCATGGGGTGTTCGGTAGGTAATTCGAAGTCGCAGTTGCACAAAGCGAGGACGCGTCTGCGCGAGTTGCTTCAGGAAGATCTGCGCGACCAGGCTCGAGCGGAACGTCACGCTGCAAAAGCGCAAGCGGATCCCGGCGATTGAGCTAAAATGCAGCCAACTGCTGGAGCCTGCGAAGCGTCATATATAGCAAGAGTTGTCGAGCGGGAAGGCTACCCAGGTCCTTTAGCCGCGGAGTGAACCGCCATGCAGTGTAAAGACATCGAACTTGTTCTGGAACAGGAAGGGCTGGAACCTCTTCCCGCGGAAGCTAGAGCACATCTCGCGGAATGCCCGGATTGCCGCAGTTACATAGCAGATCTCACCAGTCTCGTGGACGCTGCCAAGAAGCTTCCTCCTGAAATCGCCCCTCCAGACCGCGTTTGGATCTCCCTCCGCGCGCAATTGGAAGAAGAAGGCGTTATCAGAACGCCGGCAGACATTATTACTGCCGAGCGGGTTTCCTTCTGGGCCTCCATTGGCGAGTTCTTCCGGAAGCGGTCGCTGGCAACCTCCATGGTTGCCATACTCATCGTTGCCGCCACCGTTTTCCAGGTACGCCGAGAGAGCCCACGGCCGCAGCCTGCCCCGCCGCCCATCCAGGTCGCCAAAGCCGTGCCGCCGCCTGTGGCACGGACTCCCAAAGCTCCCGAGTCCCAAGCAGCCGAGGGATTCGACCAGGCTGCGCGCGCGCTGGAAGATCAGGAGCCCGTGGCCACCGGCATGATTCTCGCAAGCACTTCTCCAGTGGATATTTCACTGCGCGACAATCTGAAAAAGGTGAACGAATTTATTGCTGACTGTGAGAGCCACCTGAAGCAATATCCTCAGGACGAACTGACACGCGAATATTTGTCCGCAGCTTTCGAACAAAAAGCTGAGTTACTCTCCGCAATGATCGAACGCGGAAGGAGCCTAAACTAACATGTGCCTTCGAATGATGGGAATGGCCCCGGCCCGGGCATCCTTCGGCGAGAAGCGGCTGCTGTTGCCGCTCCTGAGCGCTGGGCTTCTTCTTTTATGCGCTGCGCCAACGCGTGCCGCCGGCGCCACGCGGCATATCGAAAAGTTATTCAACGTCACCGGACACCCCGTGGTCGTGATTCACAACGTGGCCAGCGGCCGCATCGAGGTCAAGTCCTGGAAGAACGCCCAGGTCGAAGTGCAAGCCACACAATCTTCGAACAAAATTGGATTCGAGATCGAACAAGTGGGCGACCGCGTCGACGTCACCGCCAACGTGCTGGACGCGGCGGCACAGCCGCTGGACCTTGAGGCCGATCTGCAACTCACCGTTCCGGAACAGACCGAATTGCAGTTGAAGACCGAGACCGGCTTGATTTATGTCGAGCAGGTCCGTGGCGACATGAAGCTCGAAAGTTTCGGCGGTGACGTCCATCTGAAGGAAGTGTCGGGCTACATCATCGTCAAGACCACCGGCGGCTCGCTGGTTTGCACGCAATGCGCCGGGAAACTCGATTTCAGCTCCATCGGCGGAAACGCCCAAATTCTGCAGCCGCAGTTGAGCAATATCAACCTGATGACCACGACGGGAAACATTCTCTTCGATGGAGACTTTATCCGCACAGGGCTTTATTCCATGAAGAGCGGACGGGGCCTCGTCGAAGTACGTTTTTCCGGCAATGATTCCTTTGACCTGAAAGCTCAGACCGCGACCGGCATTGTCGATAATCAGGCGGCCGCCTTTCTTAAGCCCGATTCCCATGGCGTAAGGCATCTGCCCTCTAAATTCGTGCATAGCCTTTTCGGCACTGTCGGACTGGGCCTCGCCAAGGTCGAACTTTCTTCTTACAGTGGTACAATTCGCATTATGAAGCGCGATTAATTTTTCGTGCTGCGATTTGGCCGGCCCTTCGTGGGCGTTCTTTTAAGCAAACAGTGACACAACCGCCCTCTTCGCGTAGCTCCGCTGGACGCTCTCAGACGATATGCCTTGCCGGTTTCATGGGTTCCGGCAAAACTACCGTCGGTACCCTCCTCGCTCGGCAGCTCGCCTGGCGTTTCGTCGACCTCGATGAACGCATCGAGCAATCCACCGGTCTTTCCATACCGCTCTTGTTCGAGCGCTTCGGCGAATCTGCGTTTCGGCAAATCGAAGCGGATCAATTGCGTGCCGCACTCGGCCGCGCTTCCGAACTCCGGGAAGCCACCATTCTGGCTCTCGGCGGCGGCACGTACGCGCAACCCGGCTGTCCTGAATTTCTTCGAAGCGCCGGCGTTCCCGTTCTTTGGCTTGATTCGCCCATCGAACTTCTTCTGTCTCGTTGCATGACCATGAGCGGGCGGCCGCTCTTTCGCGATGAAGCCTCCTTTCGCGCTCTCCATGCGCAGCGTCTTCCTTCGTATCAACTCTCTGACTTTCGCGTGGACAGCTCCGGCGAGCCGGCCCAGGTCGTCGCGGAAATCCTCCGCCGCGGCATTGCCCCGGCAGGTGGCAGCGAAGCACACCTCGTCGTTGAAAAACCAAATTCTTGACTTGCCTTCGCTAGAATGGGCAGCGGAGATTCTTTCGCCGCAAATTTCTTTTCGTGCTTCGCAGCAGCCTGCGAAGGAGGATTTTATGAAAGCAAAGCTGCGCGGCCCTCGGGCCCAGCTGACCATTGCCCTCAGCGTCCTCGTGGTTCTCGCGTGCGCTGCCGCGGCCATTGCCGATCAGAAGAACCATCCCGGCGCTGCTGTCCTGGCGCAGGACCACGGCAAACTGACCATCAAATTGGACGGAAAAACAGTCGGCCATGAAGAATTTCAAATCGCTCCTTCCGACGGAGGCTGGCTCGCCAAGGGCAACGCTGAGATCAACCCCTCGGGTGCCGCCGCGAGCAAGGTTTCCGGCTCGCTCACCCTTCAGCCCGATGGCGCTCCCATCCGCTACACCTGGACCTCCCATACCGACAAGACCAACAGCGCCAACATTCTCTTCGAGAATGGCGTCGCTAAAATGACCCTGCAAATGCAGGGCGCCCACCCTTTCGACCAAACTTTTACTTTCGGCTCTCCGATCATCGCCATTCTCGACAACAACCTCTACTATCAGTACGGCGTCCTGGCGCGCCTGTATGACTGGTCCAAGCGCGGCCCCCAGTCTTTTCCCGTTCTTATTCCTCAGGAGCTGATGCCTGGCACCATCACTGCCGAAGCCACCGGTTCGGCCAGCATGGATGGCAAATCCTACGAAGGCTTCCGCGTCACAACGAACGACCTCGAAGTCGACCTGTACCTCGATTCCAATCATCGCTTGATGCGCCTCGAGGTTCCCACTGCCAAAGTTTCCGTCACTCGCGACTAACCCATTTCCTCTACGCCATCTAGCCCCGCCCTCCGCGAGGCGTTTTTCCTAAGCGGCGCTCGTCGCCCGCCAATTTCGCATGATCTCCAATCGGCATAGGGGGAGCGGTCACCCACTCACCCCTGCCACACCACCGTACATGCGGGTCCGCATACGGCGGTTCGGCGGATTAAGCTAAGAATCTTGCGACGATGGCGCGGAAGCCGAGCGACGTCAAAGATAAGCGTTGGGCAAGGCTTGTGCAGATGCGGGAGAGTCATGGCGAGCCGCCACGGACCGAGAGCTACTGCGGGCAGTTTTTGCGGCCACGTCCTTGCGTCTCACTCCGCGTTGTGCGCAGCTCCGCGAACCATCGTCCTTCCCCTGCTTCCACTGCTTCCACACCACCGACCGCAGTCGGCGGCGTAGCCACGCTCAAGGTCTTTGCAGCACCCAAGGCGTTTGGCAGAAGCCGAAGTAGCTCCAGCCATCCCCGGAGGTAGGACGCCATTTCGTGCACCATCTCGCTCTAGGCTGATGCCCCGTGTCCGGCCCGTCAGTTCCCGAACTCGCTCCTTGAACCGGACCATGGCCTTGGGGGCGATTCGCCGCCTTCGGCTCCCGGTGCCGGGTGAAGCTGAAGCCCAGAAACTTCCGTTCCTGCGGTCGGGCCACGGCGCTTTTCGCCCTGTTGACCTTGAGCTTGAGCCGGTGCGTGATGAAGCGCGTTACGCTCTCCATCACCCGCTGCCCCGCCCGCTCGCTGCGCACGTAGATGTTGCAGTCGTCCGCATAGCGCACGAAGCGGTGGCCGCGCCGCTCCAACTCCCGGTCCAGTTCGTCCAGCACCAGATTCGACTGAGCAGGGGCGACAAGAGGTCCGCCTTGCGGCGTTCCTTCATCCACCGGACTCACCAGCCCATTCTCCATCACTCCCGCCGTTCAGGAATGCCCGGATCAGCTTCAGCACCCGCTTATCGGTCACGCGCTTCGCCACCTGCCGCCATCAGTCGGTCGTGATTGACCCGGTCAAAAAATTTCTCCAAATCCAGGTCCACCACCCAGCGATGCCCTTCGGCGATGATACTGCTGCGCCTGCGCCACCGCTTGATGCGCCGAGCGCCGCGGTCGAAAACCATAGCTGTGCTCGGAAAACGTCCGGTCCCAGCGCCTTTGCAGTACCTGCATCACCGCCTGCTGGATCAATCGATCCACCACCGTCGGGATGCCCAGCTTTCGCACCCCTCCGTCCGGCTTCGGGATTTCCACCCGTTTCACCGGCTGCGGCTTGTAGGTTCCGCTCAGCAACTGTTCCCGAATTGCTGGCCATTGCGCTTTCAGGTAGTCCGGTAATTGCGTGGACTGTCATCCCGTCCACTCCCGGACTTCCTTTGTTGGCCCTGACTCGTTTCAATGCCTCCTTGAGGTTCTCACGTTCGACTACTTCTTCCATCAACCGTTCGATTTCAGCCGGGCTTTCCGTCCCGCGCTTCGCCGCCAGCGATTCGGTCCCTTCCCCGTCGGGCCTGGGGGCTTCACCCCTCCGCTCCTCCGGGAAGGCCAACTGCATCTGGTTTTTCTGCCGCTTGTCGCTCATGAGTCGCGCTGCTTACTCGCCCTTCCCTTTATGTCCCCTTTCGACTCCGTTCGGGCCTTCCTCGCTCTGCACGAGTACTACGCCCGATGCTGACTTCTGCCGCACGGATCAGGATGATTTGCATCACCCTCAGTCACGGATTCGTGACCTGCCGCAGATCTCCCGAGGTAAGTTCGACCGCCTTCCGTGCATCGCCGCCGAATCTACGTTTTGCGCCCTTGATGGATATGGGCTTCGCGAAACCAGGCCCGCTCGCCCAACGCTCACGCCTTATATTCGGTTCTTGTTCATCGGCTCGCATGTTTGCTCCACGCTTCCTTCAGACCCCGCCTCACGACGATCGCCCTTGCGCTTCGCTAACCCTTCACCTCCATCAGGTTGGGTAGAGGACTTTCACCTCCAAGCTGTCGAACATGCTCGGCACACAATAAAAAAACGCGGTGTGACTTTATCAGTCACACCGCGCCAATTTGTGCTCTGCTCTCGAAACGAGAAACTTGCCGCGCTACTACTTACCGCGCCACCGGCCGCTGAATCATCGGCCCCGTACCCGGCCGCCGCAGCACGTAACCCTGCGGCTGCCCATGAGAATGCGTCAACGCATGCCCATTCGAATGGCCGGCGCCAATGTGTCCATTGTGCCCGTTGCCATTCGCCGGCGCGGGCTGCGGCATCCGCGCCGGATTACCGATAGGGCGGAGATTAATGGGCGCTGCATGGACGTGATCGCTGATGGCCTGCAGCCTCTTCAAAATCGATTGCCACTGTTCCCAATCCAATTGCCTTAGGAACGGCCGCAATCCCTGGATGAACGGATCTTCGAGCAACGCTTCGCCGTCGGATTCCGGAATAAAAAACCGATTCAGGCCGACGTTCAGCGCCTCGGAGATTTTCTCCAGCGTGCCGAGGCTCGGCGTCATCTGGCCGCTTTCTATGCGGGACAAGTAAGACCGCGAGACTTTCGAGCGCGACTGCAGTTGGCTCTGGGTCATCGCTCGCGATTCGCGCAATTGGCGAATCCGCTGGCCGATATTCTCGACCGTCTCCTGGTTGGCGAAGTTTTCGGACGTAGGTTCAGCGGCTGCTTCCTCCGGAGGTTCCGGTGGAGGAATCAGGAACTCCAGACGCTGAGGCAAGGCGCGCACGCAACGGCGGCAATTCCCCGTGCGCGTCCGGTATTGGACGAGACCACATGTCTTACAGCGAATGACTTCCCTATCCATTTCCAACGAGTTCATGGTTTCTTTTTCTGTTGTTTGTGCAGACACCGGTACTCCTCGCTGACTTTACCCGGCGTGCGGATAGTGGAAGGAACGTCGGAACGTCCTACTGGGGAAGACAGAAACTGGCGCGCCGAGGAGTATCGTGCGTTTGGCCATTTTCTGTCAAGACTATTTTTGAACTATTTTTGCATATGCGATCCTGTCACCGAATCTCTACGAATAGTTTTCGCCTGTACCTTTGGTCAGTTTCCACTGCATTTTTTCCCAATCACACCATCGCTTGTGCTCTCTCCCGCAAGCCACACCCTGGATTGTGATTGTTTCCCGCTTTCCCAAAGTGGCACAACCTATTTTGCTGTGCCCACTAATAGCCAACACCTCCTCCAGGACAAATCCCAAAACATGCCGATCGTTGTACGATGTCCTCCGCAGATCTCCTCCACTAAACTCGGAGAAAGCGTGCCGGAACTTCCAGACATCGTCGTCTACATCGAGGCCCTCGAACAGCGCATCCTCGGCCAGACCCTCGATTCCGTCCGCATCGTCAGCCCCTCACTCCTCCGCACCGCCATCCCGCCACTTTCGGGCGCCTCCGGCAAGAGAGTCCTCCAACTTCGCCGCCTCGGCAAACGCATCTGTATCGGCCTCGAACACGATCTCTGGCTGGTCCTCCATCTGATGATTGCCGGCCGTCTTCACTGGCATGCGCTAGGTGTCAAGCCTGACCGCATCAAAGTTTCACCGCCGCGTGGTCTCGCCGCGTTCGATTTCTCTAGCGGCTCCCTTCTTTGGACCGAAGCCGGTTCCCAAAAGCGCGCCTCCCTCCATCTTGTCCTCGGCGAAGACGGCCTGCGCTCGCTCGATCCCGGCGGCCTCGAAGTTCTCTCCGCCACTCCCGAGCAATTCGCCGCCGCGCTTCTTTCTGCCAACCACACTCTCAAGCGCGCCCTCACCGACCCCCGCCTTTTCAGCGGCATCGGCAACGCCTACTCCGACGAAATCCTCTGGGAAGCCAAGCTCTCGCCTCTCGCGCTCACCCAAAAACTCACCGTCCCCGAAATCAAGCGCCTCTTCGAAGCCGTCCGCGCCAGCCTCACCCGCTGGACCGACCGCCTCCGCTCCGAAGCCGCCGGCAAATTCCCCGAAAAAGTCACCGCTTTCCGCGAAGGCATGGCCGTCCACGGCCGCTACAAACAAACCTGCCCGCTCTGCGGCACCAAAATCCAGCGCATCCGCTACGCCTCCAACGAAACCAACTACTGCCCCACTTGCCAAACCGGCGGCAAACTCCTCGCCGACCGCGCTCTCTCCCGCCTCCTCCGCGAAGACTGGCCTCGCTCCCTCGACGAGCTCGACCTCCTCATCTCCAAACGTCCGTAGCTCAAGCGTCCAGCAGCATCCCTCGACCGCGTGAATTCGTCCCGCGAAGTGTTAAACTTCGCTAATACGTGCCAGTGATCTGGGAGCTTTCATGACTACAAATGCCGTGTCTTCAGGAAATCCGGGCGGGAACTCGAGTACCTTGGGGTCGCTCTGGATCGTCTACGCAATCCTCCGTCTCGTAGCGGCGATTCTTCTCATTTTATTCAGCGGCACGGCAACTCTTATGTTTGGCGCGCTTCTTTCTCGCGTGCCCGATCCTTTCACCCTCATGGACATTTTTCACGTTTTCTATATTGTCGCCATCATTGTGTCAGCCCTCTCCGGGCTCATCGGGCTGTTCGCTGGATTGGCTCTGGTCGCCGGAAAGTCTTCGGCACGCTCTTTGTCTCTCGTCGCGGCTTTCCTGTCGCTCTGCGACCTACCGCTGGGCACTACGCTTGGAATTTACACGCTGGTCGTCTACCTCCCCTGAACTCATCCTTTAGGAACGTGACCGAGCTCAAGTTGGACAGGGAGCGCGCGGGAATTCTTTTTTTATCGAGAGTTCAGGACGCAGTCTTCGCAAGCGCTGCTTCCGGCTCGCTGACGAGATCTTCAAAAAGTGTGCGGTAATGAATCATCGCCTGGCGCAGCTCTTCGGTGCTGGCTTGCCCCGACGTTTTGCGGACCGCGATGGCGTGCGCCGCCCTGTAATTCTCCACAACCCGCGGGTGGTCCACGGAAATATCCGCCGCGCGCTGTTCAAAGTCACTCATCGGATAGCCGCGCACCGACATGACATCGCCTAGCAGTTGGTCGGCTTCCGTCACCGCCCCTGCCGGGCTGTCTACAAACCGTGCCTGGACCCTGCGCCACGTTTCCAGAAAGCGTGCGTGGTCGCCCGGATTCAGCGCCCGAATATGGAAGCTCTCCACGCGTTCCGTGCGCGCTTCGAGCTTTGCTTCCGCGCGCCGCTTGTTTCCGTCTTCCTGCACCGCGCGGTCGTATTCAGGACCTCCAAACTTGCCGCGCAATCTCGTGGTACGCCGTTTGTGCATAATCAGCAACGCGGCGATGGCTCCTATCGCTACCACCACGACCGCGATGATTAAAATCACTTGCGTTGTGCTCATTCCAAACATATTCATGACTTGCCTCATTTCTCTTGAATTTCCTTGCCCAACTCCAATGCTCCTCTTTGAGGCGCCCCGCATATCCCAGAATCACACCGCTAGACCGATGCACCACCGAGCTAATTGCCTGCACGATTCCCAGAATCCACCAAGTAAGTAAATAGAAACTGGACTAGTCCACACAAAGCCGCGATACTTCTCACATCGCGCACGATTAAGGCCGGTCCCTCTTAGGAGCAGTTTTCGCTGCGCTCTTAATCCGAGGAAGTGGCCTTCTGGTTCTTCACTTGCAGTTCGTTAACCACCTGTTTTACGTTCGGCACGCCCCCTGCCAGTTGTTCCAGCATGGCGCGCCTGGACTGCGAATTGACTTCCCCTGTCAGCGTAATCACGCCGTTCTTCACGTCGTATTTCACCACGCTATCCAGCTTACGTCTCACCAGCAAGGCATCGAAGTTCTTCCCAATGCCCGCATCGAGGTCGGTGTCCACTTCTTTCGAGATCCTTTCATCTCCTGGAGGACGCACGGCAATCTGGTCAGATACCACTTGCGCTCCAGCGATGGAGGTAGCGATGGACTCAGCCTGCGACTTATCCGCAGCGGATGCGGTCGTGCCCCCGAGCGTTACCACGCCCTTGTCGCGGTCCTGGCTGACACTCACATCCTTGAGCCCTGCATCATCGAGAGACCTACGGATGGTGTCGCTTACATCTGCCGATTGCCTCGGGGAACTCGAGCATCCGGTTAGCATTCCGACAGCAAAAATGGTGAGCACCGCACCTGACAGTATCTTCGATCTCATGATTCTCCTTTTCTTAACCACGCGCCCGGGTTGGCCCTGCGAAGCCCGCGTACCTGTTGAAAAATCCAAATCGGACAATCTACTCAAACGCTTCTCGTCATGGAGCCCAATAAATCAACGCTAAACAAGTTTCCACGCCGCGTCTGTTCAATATGGCTCAGCTTTGCGATAAATCTCTGAAACTCCGGCGCCAAATTCGCCCGGTGAATCCAGCTCAAATAATTTTGTAATTTCGGCGGTAAGGCATGGAAGTGACGCACAAGAAGAATCGCGAAAAACCCAGTCCGGTTGTTCAATTAGAAAAACAGACCAGATGAATCAGGCTCTCCCTTAAGACAAGTTGACCCAACTAGCTTGGCGCATGCCGCGAGGGGTTACTGCCTGATTCCCAACCTTCGCCTCCCAGAGCGATCCCCGCTGTATCAAAGTGAACAGACTTGTCTCCGGGTGACTCTTAAACTTTTCCTGCGTGACGGTTTTCCCTCGACACCATCCGCACTATGCGGGGCCTGAATTCTTTTGGTTCCCCTGCCTAGCCTTAAGGAGGCAAAAACATGCTTGGATTAATCGCGGCGGTCTTAATTGTTCTCTGGTTGCTTGGCTTTCTGGCTTTTCACGTCAGCACGGGGCTCATCCACATTCTTCTGGTTGTCGGTCTGATCCTGCTTGTTTTACATTTCGTCAGCGGCTCCGCGAGAACCGCCTGAGTTAACCTTCGCGCTGGTCGCCATCGTCCTTTCGGTGCCAGGTTGGTCCCGCTGGGCTTGCGAATTCGCAACGCACCGGCTCGAACTCTCGACGGACTCGACCTCCTCACGTCCCAGCTCAAATGACCTTTCTCGCGGGTGCCACATTCGTACCACCTCTCTGGTACTCCTGGCCCATTCCAGCCTGCACTTCCCGCCAGCTAACCTGATTCCCTCGTGGCTTCTTCCCGACCATGGCACCGCCGCGCGCTGGGGCGCGCCGTGCAGACGCTTATCCGCTGGAGTAAACGGTCCCGCCAGCTCCGCACCGAATTGCTGTCGTGCTTCGTCCTGCTCACTGTGGGCCTTACCAGTGTCACTTTGGTTGTCGTCCACGACAACGCAAAAGCGCATGCACAGCAGGAAATCAGCCGGGACACGCGCAGCGCTGTCTCGATTTTTCAGGCCGTTCAGCGGCAGGAATTCGTGGCGCTTGGCCGCAAAGCGGACATGCTCGCCACGCTCGCACAAATTCGTAACGGCGATCCTACCGCGGTCGCGGACGCCGGCGAAGACCCGTGGAAAAGCGACGATTGCAACCTTTTCCTTCTCGCCGATAAGAACGGGCAAATCGTTGCCCTGCAATCCTCCGAATCTGAATTCCCTCAACGCTCCGCGCAGCAACTCCTATCGCAAGCCGTCAAACGCGGCGACCGCTCCAGTTGGTGGTACAGCAAAAAGAATTTGTATCAAATCGTCTTGCAACCCCTCTACGGTCCATCCGGCAAAAAACATCCCCAGGGTTTCGTCGTCGTCGGCCGCTTGATCGATAACATCGCCCTTGCCGACCTTGCCAGAGCCGTCTCCACCGAAGTTGTCTTCCGCTATGGCCCATCCGTAGCCATCAGTTCACTTGGCCCCCTCCGGGAAATGGAAGTTGCCAATCAGCTTCCTGACAACCTCGGCGCGGACCAATTCAATCTCGGCGGCGAAAACTTTTTCGCCACCTCCCTCGATTTAACTCCCGGCCTTCATCCCTCCGCTGGCGTACTCTTCCTGAAATCCTTTGCGCCAACTGTTGCCTATCTCCATTCCTTCGACCAGCTTCTTCTGAAGATCGCTCTCATAACGATCTTTATTGGCGGCGGACTCATTTATCTCATCTCTGACGCCGTCACTCGCCCTCTCGCTTCTCTCGTCCACGGCGTCCAGGCTCTCGAACGGGGCAATTACGCTTATCCCCTCGATGACGCCGGCCATAACGAACTGGCTCGTTTGACTCTCGCCTTCGACGCCATGCGCCGCGCTCTCCAAAAAAATGCCACCGACAAAGAACAGCTCGAATCCCAGCTTCGCCAGGCCCAGAAAATGGAAGCCCTCGGCCGCCTCGCCGGTGGTGTCGCACACGACTTCAACAATCTTCTCACCGTCATTCGCGGCCACAGCGAGCTGCTTCTCGACCGCATTCAACCCGGCGAATCTATTCACCACAATTCTCAGCAAATCCTCAAAACCGCTGACCGCGCTTCTTCCCTCACTCGACAGCTCCTCGCCTTCAGCAGAATGCAGGTACTTCAAGCCAAGGTTGTGGACGCCAACGAACTTATCGCCGAAATGAGCAAGCTCCTCCGCCGCCTCGTTCGCGAAGACATCGAGTTCAGCCTGCGCCTCGGCGATTCGCTCGGCCGCATCAAAGCCGACCCCGGCCAGCTCGAACAAGTCCTTCTGAATCTCACCGTCAACGCCAGCGACGCCATGCCTCTCGGCGGCACGCTCATCATTGAAACCAAAAATGTCGTTGTGGATAAAACTTTCGCGGGCAAACTCCCTTCCGCGCAACCCGGCCTTTACACCCTCCTCAGCGTCACCGATACCGGCCACGGTATGGACGCCGCCACAAAGGCCCGCGCCTTCGAACCTTTCTTCACCACCAAGGCAACCGGCAAAGGCACCGGCCTCGGCCTCGCCACCGTTTACGGCGTCGTCAAGCAAAGCGGCGGCTACATCTGGCTCGACTCTGAACCCGGCAAAGGCACCCGCTTCGAGCTCTTTTTCCCTCGCACTGGGGAAACGGCCGAAATTAATTCCATCCGCGCCAATTCCAACCGCGCCAATTCCAGCACGCCGCGAAAAACCATTCTCATTGTCGAGGATGAAAAAGAGGTACGCGAACTCACTTCGCAATTTCTCAGCGCCGCCGGCTACGGCGTGCTCACTGCTGAGGACGGCCTCGACGCTCTGGCCACCGCCGAGCGCATGGGCAAATCCATTCACATGGTCTTGACCGACCTGATCATGCCCAAAATGCGCGGTCTCGAACTCGCCCAGCGCCTTCGCGCTCTCTATCCCCACGTCAAAATCGCCTACATGACCGGCTATCTCGAGCAAAATCACGGCGCCGAAGATCTGCTCGAGGACGGCTACTTTCTCCAAAAGCCGTTCTCTCGCGAAGCCGTCGTCGCTCTCGTCAAAAATGCCCTCGGCGCCAAACCTCATCCCCGCAAATCCGAAGCCCAGCTCGCCTCTGTATAACCTCCCCTTCGGTCCCCACAAATAGCAAATCCAAAAGCTGCGAGTTCACTGGCGCCCCTCACCGCGAGATTCATGCCCACGATACGAGACGTATTCCTTCGCGATGCCCGCGTAGACTGGCCCCGCTCTCTCGACGAACTCGACCTCCTCATCAGTATCAAACGCCCGAAATGCGGGCTGCGGGCCCGACTCATTGGATCTGCACGCGCAGCGACACGACGCACCAGGTCCGACTCCTCTCGGCCATTTCAGTTTTAAAAAGCGATGATTTATTCGTATCGCAGCGCTTCCATCGGGTCGACGGAGGCAGCGCGCCGCGCGGGGACGAAGCATGCAAGCGCTGCGGTGGCAACGAGAAGCAGGGTCACGCCGCCGAGGATCAGCGGGTCTCGCGAACTTTCGGTCACCCATCTTGTGGCCAATTTATTGAAGGCGAAGCACAGCAAGATGCCCGCGGCCACGCCGGCGCCTACATTCAGAGCCGTCGAAGTTAGCACCAGCCGGGACACGTCCGCCGCGTTCGCGCCCAGTGCCATGCGGATGCCGAACTCATTGGTTCTCGTGGCCACACCGTAGGAAACCACGCTATAAAGTCCTGCCGCGGCGAGAATCAGAGCCAGCACCGAGAATATCCCGAACAGCGTGGCCACCAGCCTCTGCTGCCCATACTCGGGCAGTTCCTTGATCCAACCCTCCAGATTTCGCACATCGCCCAACACCTGCTGGTCGGGATCAACCTTCACAATCTGTTCGCGAATATCGTGAAGGACCAACAGCGGCGGGACGCGCGTGCGCACCAGGATCTGCGTGAACATCCACATCTTCAGCGTGTAAGGGATGTACACCGCAGGCTTGATCGCGTTGCGCAGGCCGTCGTCGCGCGCATCCCCGACAATCCCCACGATCTGCAGCCAGCCGTCGCTGCCGGGGGCGGTCGGGGCAAAAGGCAGATCCGCCTTGAGCCCGTCCGTGCGCAACTCCTGACCTATGGCATTCCCGTTCGGCCAATATTCGCGCGCCATGGTCTCGTTGATGACCGCAAGCGGAGCCCCGCGCATTGTTTCCGCATGATCCCAAATGCGGCCTTGAGCCAGAGGAATCCGTAGCAGCGGAAAGTATTCGGGACTGACGAAATTCAAGCGCACCGTGGGCTTCTCGGCGCCGGCTCGCCCCTTGATTTCGATCCGATTGTCGTTGCCGTTTAAGGGCGGCGTGGCATTGCTCGATATGCCCGCCATTTCCACCTCCGGCATGGCCGCGAGCCGCGCGCGCAGTTGTTCGAAGTATTCGGCGCGGTCCTGCCAGGACATGTGCGTGTTTTCATGCACCGGGATGGGAACGGACATCGCAAAGTGCGGGTCGTAGCCGAGATTCGCGTTCACCAATTTGAGAAAGCCTTTGCCCGCCGCGCTCGCGGCCGTAAGCATCAGCAGCGTGAGCGCCACCTGCGCTCCTACCGTCACGCTGTGAGTCCGCCGGGCACCCGCGCTTCCGCTCATACGCCGCGTGCTGCTTTGCATCAGACGGGCGAGATCGGGGCGCGAAAGCTGCAGTGCGGGCCAAAGTCCGAACACAATCGTCGTCGCAAATGCCAGTCCAACACTAAAAAGCAGCACCGGCACATTCATCTTAATGACCGATTCAGCCGCAAACGTGTGTTCCGGGAGCCAGGCCACGATTAACCCAAGGCTCTTCCACGCCAGCAGCAAGCCCAAAAGCGTTCCGGCCGCGGCGATCGACAGCGATTCCGTGAGCAACTGCCGGATCATCTGCCATCGGCTCGCCCCTACAGCCGCGCGCACCGCTAATTCCTGCTGGCGTTCCGAGCCTCGCGCCAGCAACAGGATCGAAACGTTGGCGCAACCGATCAGCAGCAGCGACGCCACGGCACCCAGCAACAAATACAAAATCGGCCCCAGCGGCCTGGCATAGATGTCGAGGATGCTGCGCAGATTCACGCGGAACGCTTCGGGATAACGATCCGGGGCTTGCTTGGCGAATTCCTGCATCAGCGGCTGCAGCTCGGCGTTGGCTTGAGCGACCGTCACTCCCTGCCGCAGCTTCACCGAATCGCCGTAATAAACCTTTGGGTCGCTCGTGAGCTTTAGAGGAAGGTAGATATCTGCCTCGCCCCATCGAAAACGCGGCGGCATCACCCCTACAACCTTGTAGGGCTTGTGGACTAATTGAATGGTGCGGCCCACGACGCCCGGGTCGCCCCCGTAATGCCGCTGCCAGAATCTATAACTGAGAACAACGACTGCCTGCGGTTCCTGGCCAAACGGCGCGTCGGAAGGAATTAACCACCGGCCCATCAAAGCGCGAGTGCCCCAGTGATTTGGCGCTTCCGGCGAAATATTCATTCCGATGACGTCTTCGGGAAGCTCCCCATCGGTCGTCGTGAGATTCCACCCGCCCATGGCCACGACGTCCTCGAGCGATCTGGTCTTGCGAAGAAGTTGTATTTCTGGACCGTTCAGACCAGAGCGCCGCTGATGCCCGGCGTTGTCCGTGAGGCGAATCTCCATCATGCGAGCGGCATCCGGGTAGGGAAAGGGTTCGAGCAGCACCGCGTAAATGACGCTGAATACGGCGCTTGTTGCTCCGATGCCGAGCGCCAGGGACAAAACCGCGGTCAAAGCGAACCCGGGCCGTTTGCGCACTTCTCGCGCCGCATACCGCAAATCCGAAAGCAGCGAGTTCACCAGTGCCCCTTACCGTCAGATGCCATCAGGCTCAGAAACGGCAGGCCGAGTTTCGATGAGCAGAACCATGCCGCCCGAAACTGCGGGAATTCGAGCAAAGCTCCGTTTGCTAGCCTCACCAGTTCGCCACCCCATATTTGGACGATGCCCTTCACCACCGGTTAGTAGACGTTCCCCGTGCCAATTAGTCACCGCCGGTCTCACTGCCTTCATAGCGAGTCGGACTCGTACTCCCATCTCCCGGCCCAACTAACCAGCCTTCGCCCCGCCGCTATTCGCGCGTCGCGCCGCTTATCGTGTATGTGTATCCAAATCTCCAGCCTCTCCCATCATTGAGCCCTCCCTGGTGGCCGGGTTTCGCCAGCATCTCCTTCTCCCACTTGAGCGCCTCACTCTCTAACGAAAACGAGACCTCTGTCCAATCTCGCGGTTCGCCATGCTCTGACTTGCGCAATATGGGATCGTCCGTCAGGCCCACGTATTTCATGTTTCTGCTCCTGTCGTCATGTTGCCGCCACAACCACCTTCCTGGCGAAAGACCAAATCGCCGTCCTCTTTACCACTGGGACAGAATTAAGGCAATCCTGTCGCTCAAATCCCACAAGCCGTGCAGCCGCTGCCGTGATCGGTCCGGGCCAGCCTCCACTTTCCACACCCTACGGCGAAAAACAAAAGTGATATCCTGCCCTCAGCCTCATCGGCCATATACAAAAGGAAACTCGATGCCCAACCGATCCCTCGCCGCTCTTTTCGCTCTCGCTCTCCTCCCTCTCGTCGGCGCCGCCGCTCAGGTTCCATCCGTTTCCGCTCCGTCCGTGCCCAAAACACGAGTCGTAATCCTCGGCACCGGAACCCCGGTTGCCGATCCGGATGCTTCCGGCCCAGCCGTCGCGATCGTAGTGAATGGAGCTGCCTATCTGGTGGATTGCGGCCCCGGCGTCGTCCGCCGCGCGGCTGCAGCGGAGCGCAAAGGCATTTCCGCTCTGAGAGTCAGAAATATCAAGGTCGTTTTCATCACTCATCTTCATTCAGACCATACGCTCGGCTATCCCGACCTGATTTTCAGTCCTTGGGTTTTGGGCCGCAAGGAACCGCTCGAATCCTACGGCCCGCGCGGCCTCCAAAACATGACCGATCACATCGAAAAAGCCTGGGAAAAGGACATCGACGTCCGCACCAACGGTCTCGAACACGGCAATCGCACCGGCTACAAAGTCCATGTCCACGAAATCGCGCCGGGAATCATCTACAAGGACGCAAACGTCACGGTAACGGCATTCCTCGTCGCCCACGGGTCCTGGGATCAGGCATTCGGCTATCGCTTCGATACCGCCGACCGCTCCATTGTCCTTTCCGGCGACACCGCTCCCACCGAATCCGTCGTCAAAGCCTGCCATGGCTGCGACGTCCTTCTCCACGAGGTCTATAACGCAGTCGATCCCTCCCGTTCCGCGGACTGGCTCAAATATCTCCACGCATTCCACACTTCAACCTTCGAACTCGCAAAAATCGCCGCCCAAGCGAAGCCGGGCCTGCTGATTCTCTATCATCAAGGCTACGGCCACCCAACTCCCGAAGCCCAAATCCTCGCCGAAATCACGCAGCGTTATTCCGGCAAAGTCGCCTACGCCCACGACCTCGACGTCTTTTGATTTACATTCCTGTTTGCAACTCTCGGCGCCGGCATGGATTTGCACGCGCTCGCCTTCCCCTGCTCCGCCCTTCTCACTACTTCCCCAGTCGCAAACCACCAGTCACTGACCCTATGCTAGGATTCTTGCGCCTTGTCAAAAAAATCCCAGCAGCAGAGCCTATGGTTCTCCGTCATCGTCCTTTTTGCCATCAACATCCTCAATTTTTACGACCGCCATGTCCCCGGCGCCCTCGTCGAGCCTATGCGCAGGGAGTTCCACCTCGACGACACCCAGATCGGCCTTCTCGGCAGTGCCTTCATCTGGATTTACGCCCTCATTGGCGTGCCTCTCGGGCGCCTGGCCGACACCTCCAGCCGCAAAAAACTTCTCGCCTGGGGAGTCGCCGTGTGGGCTGCGCTTACCGCTCTCGGCGGCCTGGCCTCGACCTATGCCCTGCTCCTCTTCTCTCGCGGCGGCGTGGGCGTGGGCGAAGCCGCCTGCGCGCCGACGGCGACGAGCTGGCTCGGCGACCTTTTTCCGCCGGGGAAACGCTCTCGCGTCCTCGCGCTCTTCATGCTCGGCGTTCCTGTCGGAGGCTCGCTCGGCTATTTCTTCAGCGGCCCGCTCGCCCAGGCTTACGGCTGGCGCGCCGCAATGGTCTTGGCCGCCGCACCGGCCATCTTGCTCATTCCGGCCCTGCTCTTGCTCCGCGAGCCGCAGCGTGGCGCCAGCGAAATTCATCCCGTGCCGTTTACGCGCTCTTCGATGTGGAGCGTGCTGCGCATTCCCACGATGTGGTGGATTATCGCTTCCGGCGCGCTGCTGAATTTCAATTTGTACGCCTTCGCGATGTTTCTGCCCGCGTTTTTGAGCCGCGTCCACGGCCTTTCGCTGGCAAACTCCGGCATCGCCACCGGCGTCGTCTATTTTTCCGGAGGCGTGAGCGGCGGAATCTTCGCCGGTTATCTCGGCGATTGGGTCGTCCATCGCCGCAAGGACGGACGCATGCTTTGCGCGGCAGTGATGTCCATGGTGGCCATACCGCTGGCGTGCGTGGGCATTCTCCAGCCCGCGCGTTCGTTGGTCATTGCCATGGTGTTTCTGGCGCTGGCCTATTCCGCGCTCACGATGTACTACGGGCTGGTGTACGCCGCGATTTTGGACATCGTGGCCCCGGACCAGCGTGGCGCGACCATGGCTCTCTATTTTCTGGCCATGTACATGTGCGGCGCGTCCTTTGGGCCGCTTCTGACCGGCAAGTTGAGCGATGTCCTTGCGCACCGTGCCGCGGCGTTGGCCGGCTCCGCCACGATCACGGAAGCGTTTCGCGCGGTTGGCCTGCAGCAAGCCATGCTCATCATTCCGGTTCTCTGTATAGGGCTCGCGTTTGTGCTGTACATGGGCTCGCGCACCATCGCGAAGGACATGGAACGGCGCGAAGCCGCCGCTCAGCTCCTGACCGCAGACGCAGATTAAGTGCAAATGTGTAGAATAACGGGAAGTGGCCGGGCCCTTGAAAATCGGCACACCGCCTGAAACATTCACGGAGGGAATCCGAAGACATGAAGGAAACGCCCCAGGAATACACGCAGCGGATTATGAAGAGGATCGAAGGCAAGGACCCGCTGAAGATTCAATCGGCGACGGCGAAGAGACTCGCACAGTTCGTCAAGCGCGCGCCCGCCTCCAAATTGCGCAAACGCCCGGCCCCGGACAAATGGTCCGTCGGCGAAATTCTTGCGCATCTCGCCGATACGGAAATTGTCGTCGGCTGGCGCATTCGCTCGATTCTCGCTGCGTCGGGAACGCCCATTCAGGCGTTCGATCAGGATGCCTGGGCCGCAGCGGGAAATTATGCCAGGCGCGATCCGCGCAAAAGTCTCGAACAGTTTCGCGCCGTGCGCGACGCCAATCTCGCGCTTTTCAAATCACTGACTCCGGAACAGCGCAAGCGCCACGGCATGCACGCCGAACGCGGCGAAGAAACTCTGGAACGAATTCTCTCCATGATGGCGGGCCACGACCTCAATCACCTGGAACAGATCGAGCGCATCCTTACGCCCAAGAAATAGGTCTTCACGCTTCGTCCGCGCCAGAGGCGGCGATTCTCGTTCGTGTTTTTCCAGGAAAGAGAGTGGACTTACTCGTCGCCGCGGACTTGCCACCAGTCGAGCCGCTCGAATTCGGCGAGTTTTTCCGCACCATGCTTGCCGTACCACGTTTTCCAGGCCTGCGCGTCTGGCGGAACATTTGCATCCGTGATTTCGCGCAGCGCCAGGAACGACCAGGAGCGCATTTGCGCGTTCGTGCTCGGGTCGGAAACGAGCTCGAGAAATTTCGGAACCATGCGCATGCGCTGCACGCGGGTGAAATTTCCGCAATCCGAAATGTTGCAGCCGGCGCGGTCCCGCACGCTCATCGAAGGATCCTGCGTGAAGGATTCAAAAAGCTCGTCGAGCGCTTCGTCCTTACCGAGATAGCGCAAGCCCTCGACGGCCCACTGCCGTACGTAGGCGTTCGGATCGTGCTTCGCGTAATCGAGCAGCACGGGATGAATTTTTTCGTAAGCGACGCCGCGGCCTGCGAGCATGCCGAGAAAATAAACAGCCGCCGCGCGGTATTTCAAATCCGTGCGCGCGCGTTCGATGAGCCTATCGGCGGCTTGCTCGTTTTCCTGCCAGCCGTCGAGCGTGAGATTGATGTCGGCGTTGGCGTAGCGCACGCGCAGGTCGCTCGAATATTCGGA
Source organism: uncultured Acidobacteriota bacterium (assembly GCA_963824515.1). Lineage (GTDB taxonomy): Bacteria > Acidobacteriota > Terriglobia > Acidiferrales > UBA7541 > Acidiferrum. The sequence continues at coordinate 5,650 of CAWGPN010000016.1, read as the reverse complement.
GCGCCGCTCGAGCTGCTTCATTCGATCGGTCGAGCGGATGTGGCCGACCCAGCTTTCGACTTGCTGCTCGAAAAGTTCGCGAGCCTTCGAGTCATGTTCAATGGCGCGTTCGAGCAATTCTTCTGCTTGATCCTGCGCGGGAAGAGAGAGAACGCGCTCGACGTCTGCCTCCGTCATGGGCGCAGCAAAAACGCGTCGCGCCGGAACGGCAACCGCAGAAGTGTTCGCGCTGCCTCTTTTCGCGCGCGCGGCGCTGGCCACCGATTTCAGATTTGCGAATCGCCAGCCCTGCCAGGCGAACATTCCGCCGGCGATGAGCGCAAACACGGCAAATGAAGCAATCGTAGTTGCGCGTGATTGCGGCCGCGATTGTTGGATAGCGAGCCGGACGGCAGGCTGTTGCAAAGAAGTATCGAGTGTCTGCCCGGGCTGAGGTGGTTGCGGCGGGGCACCGAAGGGCGAAGTGACCTCGACGCGCGTATCGATTTTCAGGCCGGCGAGCGACTCGAGCTGCGAAACGATCCAGCGGGCTTCCTGGCGGCTGTCGATCTCGTCGGCGAGTGTGACGCGGCCGCCGCTTTTGGTGCGCAAGCGAATGGCATACAGCGTGCTCCCCGGGCCGCTACCTTGCTGGCCGCCGGTAACGGGAACAATGGCTTCAATCTCAGAGACTGGAAATCGCTTCGTGGAACCGACCCCAAGAACGCGTTTCATGGAAACGATTTCGCCGTTACCGACGCGGATTCGCTGCGTTCCCAAAGCGCTGTGAAAGACTGCGAGAATCAAGACTACGTCAAAAAAACCGAAGATGAGCGCGAAAAACCACGGAGCGTCGGAACGGAAAAGAAAATAGACCATCCCGCTCCAGATGGCGGTAAAGAAGACGAGAAAAACCGCGCGCGCCGCGCTGCGAAAGGCAGGGAAATAAAATTCGGTGCCGCCTTCTTGCGAAGAGATGATGACTTTGGGATGCGCTGGGGCAGATACGGGCGCGGTATCCACCGAACTGCCGGGCGACTGAACGCCGAATCCGAAAGCTTCTGAGGAGTTGTCGGCGGGCGAGGAGTCCGCGGCAAAGGAAGTCTTGAAAACGGGGACTTCAAAATCGTCCTTGTAATCTATGCCAGGAACATCGGCCTGCGCGTGAAGAAGCCAGAGCACTTGATCGGACGGAATGTCGTGATCAGTGACATACGCATCGGAAGGGATTGCAAAATCCACTGGAATCGTTCTGCCGAGCGGATCCGAGCCGATTGCGCCGGATGGAACGTTTTGATCAGCCTGCCAAAGAACGGTCTGCACCGTGGAGCGGTTATTGCCCGAGCCGGTAACTGTCTTGCGAACGCAAGAGAGACGGAGATCGATGCCATGCTGCGCGTCGGCGTCGAGTTGAAGATGGATTCTTCCGGTGAGGTGGCTGCCCGTAGCGGGAGGGAGCGCGTCAAATTCAAAATAGGTGTTGCCGAACCGGCGATGACGAAGTGTGGCGCGCATGGCAACAACAAAGAGAATTGCGCCTATAGAACAGAAGCCCAGTATCAGAAACACGCGGGGATCATTGCGGCGGATGAGCTGCGGGGCAATGTTGATCGCGACGGGAATCATCACCAGATTGCAGAAGATGCAAATCACCCAAAAAGTGATTTGGTTGTTTTTTTTCAGGCTTTCGGTCCGGCGGCTAGCCCAATCGGTGCGCCAGAGCCAGGGCGAGGAAGGATTGGACTCTTCCAACGCAGCCTGCTTCTTCAGCCGGCCGTAGCCAGCCAAGGCGGCGAATACGAGACCGGCGCCGATCGCAGAGATTAACAGAGCGATCCCGGCGGCAGTCATCGTGCCACTCGTGCTCGCGTTATTGTGATTCGCGAGAAACGTGAACAGGGCGAGCAGCCCAGGAACCATGAACATCAGCCCGAAAATTGCCAGGAAGGCGGCGGCACCCTTGGAAGGCTTGGTCATATTTCCATTTTAGAAGGGACGGGTTTCCAGGACGCGTGAAGGAGGACCAGCGTTGCGGTTGTGGTTACGGACGAACTACTGGCCGCAAGGACAGTTTCCGCGGCACCGGTTTATCCGATGATCCGTGGAAGGCCTGCCGGTGGAGAGCCTTCGCTACGTTGAAACTCAAAGCGGTGCGCCTTACTACGTCAACTGGAAGGTGACGACAATGTTCATCTCAACGGAGATGGGCTCACCATTCAGGTAGGTAGGCTGATACTTCCACCGCGAGACGGCGTCCAGAGCGGCCTGGTAAAGCAAGAACGGGCCGGAGACTACCTTCATCTGGACTACATTGCCCTGTTCATCGAGGATTGCGGAGATGACCACAACTCCCTGAATCCTTGCGGTCTTGGCGACGGAGGGGTACTCGGGAGCGGGAGTATAAATCGCCCGCGGCGCCTGAACGCGGCCGCCTACGCGGATGGGAACATTCGGCTTGACCGATTTGGGAGCAGCCGGTTTGGAGCCGGCTAGCCCACCAAGGATGCCGCCCATAACTCCTCCCATTTGTCCTCCGGGGACACCACCCGGAACACCACCTTCGACACCCAGCGAGCTATTGTCGGGTAACGGCGCTTCTTTGAGCATGGCCACTAGCTTGGGAACGTAAGACGGGGCGAGCAATTTGCCTTTATCGAAAAAGACGTGTCGCGGGGCCATCGTGGTCCGCACCACGGAAGGCGGGGGCGGAGGAGGCGGTGGGGGAGGAAGAACGAGCATTGTCTTGTTGAAAGCTTGCAGATCGATGGTATTCGTGTACCAGAGAGAGAGGAAAACCGGCGTGCCGATCAAGACAATGTGGAGGACCACGGAAATGATTACATCGAACAAACTCCGCGGCCGGTTCAGATGATTGGCTTCAAGCAGGGATTGCGAGAGATCGAATCGTGCGACGTAAGGGGTGACTTCGGGACGGTCTGTGGATCTGGCAGGGCGCGGGTTCTTTTTTCCTGAAGTAGGTGGAACCGGGACGGGGGCTTCTACCAGTGAGTGAATCATGGAAGCCAAAGCCATGGGATTACCTCCAGCCGAACCTCGCGGCGCCTAATAAAACCCAATAGGCTGAAGGACATACGGGGCTGAGATCCCATGTTCGCATGCCCATTCTCCTGTGCCATTGAGGCTCTTTGCAGGTCACAAAGCACTTCCAACTTCATCGATATTTTCAGGCCGGCGGGCTCTGGCCGCTGTGACTATGTATACCGAGAGATGTGACGGCAGGCACAAGACTGACGGCAAGCCTGGCCACTCCATAAAGTGGGCAAACAGGACCGACGATTCCAACTGCGCGATTGCCGAACGATGGGGTTGGGACGATAGGGTGGAACCTGCCGTGAGACGAAAGCGAAGATTGGGACGCGCTGATTTCGCTGCGACGGATTAGGGGGCGGCCGCGCCTGCTGTCTGGCCGAAATCGGGAGCGGCGCCGAGCTGCTGCAGTAAGCCGAGATAGTCCAGGGTGACGTATGAATCCATGATTTTACCGTTCGAGACGTGATTGATGGTGACCCCTTCGACCGAGACCTTTTTGTTCGTGGCGGGAATGCCGCGAAACTCGCGCTTGTGAGTGCCGGAGATGACCCAGGAGACGACTACTTTGTCTTCTTCGGAGATGTAATCTTCGACGGTGAACTGCAGGTCCGGGAAAGCGCCGAGGAACTGCGTGCAGACGCGCTTGTAGCCCTCGGGGCCGACGGCCGAACCACCGGTATGCGGATCGTGGAGGGCGTGGCTGGGAGAAATCAGTTCGCTTACGACTTCGAGGCGGCGTTTGTTCCAGACTTCCTCATAGAGGCGGCGAACGATGGCTTTGGTTTCAGTTGACATGCGCGTCCTCCTCGGCGGGAGATGGATTGAACTGCACGGAGATTGGCCCGGCCTCACGAAACCGCGGGTGGGAGAGTGGCGGGTGAGGCTTGCGAAAGCGTACTCCCAAGAATTGCGGTTTGCAATCCCGGCAGTTGCGGCTAGAGATTAGGGGATTCGAACCCGGTGGGAAGCGAAACAAGAGCGCGTGAGGGGGAAGCCCCTCAACGAAGAGGGAGAAAGCTCAAATGCTTGTTGTGCCTCGATGATAATGTCCCCTTTTGTCCTCGATAGAAATGTCCCCTAATAACGGCCTCCGAGAGGAGGCCAGATTGGGGAGGACAGAGATGAGCGAGAAGGAACTGCGCCGGGTGGAAGTGTTGGCGCGGGTGGCAGGTAAGAAGCTGCGGGTGGTGGATGCGAGCCGGTGATGCTGCGGGTGAGTTACCGGCAGGCGAAGCGGTTGTGGAAGCGGTATCGGGAGGAAGGGCGCGGCGGGGCTGAAGCACCGCAGCGCGGGACGGCGCTCGAATCGCGCGCACGACGAGAAAGTTTCGGCGCCAGGTGCTGCGGTGGTGCGGGAGAAGTACGGCGGAGCGGTGGGGAGCGCTTTGGGCCGACGCTGGCGGCCGAGCACTTGGCATCGGAAGACGGGCTGAGAGATGGATGCCGAGACGCTGCGGCGCTGGATGCTGAAGCGAAGGATTGTGGAGCCGGGAGCGGAAGCGGCGGCAAGCACCGGCAGCGGCGGGAGCGCAAAGAACATTTCGGAGAGCTGGTGCAGATGGACGGCAGCTTTCACGCGTGGCTGGAGGAGCGCGGGACCGCGGGGCTGCTTGATCGACATGGTGGATGACGCGACCAGCACGACCTGGGCGCAGCTGGGCGAGCAAGAAACGATCTGGGCGGTGGCCGATGCGCTGCGCGCCTGGATCGAGCGGTACGGAGTGCCGCAGGCGCTGTATGTGGACTGGAAGAATCTGTACAAGCGTGCGGCCACGGCGAAGGAGCAATTGCGGGGAGAAGAGCCGGTCACGCAGTTTGGGCGCATGTGCGCGAAGCTGGGGATCGAGATGATCGCGGCCAGTTCGCCGCAAGCCAAAGGGCGAGTGGAGCGGAAGCACGGCACGCATCAGGACCGGCTGGTGAAGAAGCTGCGGCGCAAAGCAGATCTCCAGTCACGAAGCGGCGAACGTGTACCTGGAGAAGGAATATCTGCCGGAGCACAACGAGCCGGTTCGCGCGAGCGGCGGCCCAGGCGCGAGGATTATCATCGCCGAGCGCCGCGGCGCGGCGGAGTTGGACCGGATTTTCCGGCTGGAGAGCGAGCGCAGGATCAGCGAACGACTGGGTGGTGCGGTACCAGAATCGGTGTTTGCAACTGGCGGCGCAGAGCCAGGGTGCGCCGGCGCAAGACAAAGTGCTGGTATGCGAAGGGCGGCACGGAAGCATCGCGATCGAGTATCGGGGACGAGCGCTGCGATGGCAGGAAATTGCAGCGCCGCGCAAGCCCATCGAGACGGCTCGGCAGTCCGCCGAGAAGCCGGTGAGTAAAGCAAAGCCGCCGCAGGTGCAGGCGGAAATGGGTGCCGCCGAATAACCATCCATGGCGAGAGGCGGCTCGACGGGGAGAACAGCGGCGAGCACGGAAATTAGCGGCGATGGCGGCGCGGCCGTCGTCGGCCCGGCCCTCCGCTTCGCCCTAAACGCTCCGCCCTTCGGGCTCCGCAGGGCTACGCGGCGGGCCGGGCCGACGACGAGAGAAAAGAACAAAAACCAAATGCAAAAAAGGGGACATTTCTAACGAGGTAAGCAAAGGGGACATTTCTAAAGAGGCTTTGACACG
>CAWGPN010000015.1:0-153711 GCA_963824515.1 uncultured Acidobacteriota bacterium | reverse complement strand
AAGAAAACCCGACATACATAAGCGCCTGATGGCGCTCGCCGCTGTTACGCTGCTGGCTCCGGCGATTGCGAGGATTGTGTTGTTCTTCACGCACAAGCCACTCCCGCAATTTCTCGCCTTTTATGCCTGCCTATTACTGTGCCTATTGGTAGACACCCTCCGACATCGTCGTTTCCACCCCGTATTCGCAATCGGAGCGCTGGTGGTTGTTGTCGCGTTCCAACTCGCCTACCTTGCCGTGCAGACTCCGGTCTGGATGAAAATCGTCACGGCGCACTTCGGCTGAGGGAATATCGGAACTCCAGCAAAATTCTCTTAGCTCAGCAACAAGCGAGGAACAAGTTTCGAGCGTCTCTGCTTGGCCGACGCAGAGCGGTCGTGATAGAATCTCGATCCGATTCGCGAATTGGCTCGTGCTCTGATGAATGCCCCAACGAACGTCCCCAGCCGCCTCGCTGGCCGGTTCTATCTCTGGTTTCCTGTTTGCGCTTTCCTGATTGTTTTTGCGGGATTCGCTCGCACGTACTACTTAAGGCCGATATTCGACGTCCGCCCACTCGCACTTTTGCTTCATCTGCACGGATTCTTGTTTACGTCGTGGTTCGTTCTATTTTTTGTGCAAGCGCGGCTTATAGCCAAGGATCGAGTTGATCTACATCAACGGCTGGTATTTTAGGTGTGATTCTCGCGCCATTGTGCACAGGCGTCGCTTGGACGGTTGCGATTCACGCGGGAAGAAGAAGTTATCCGCGAATCCGGGCACATTCACAAACTTACGCGCTCGGCCAGCGGCGATGGATTTCGGAACGAGCCTCATGTTCTTGGTGCTTGTTGCGATTGCGCTCTACCTAAGGAGCCGCCCAGATTTTCACAAACGAGTGATGGTTCTAGCTTGTTGCAGCATTCTTCTGCCCGCCATCGGACGCATTCCCTACGTGTGGGACACACTCGGATTTTGGGGACTGGTCGTGATTACGGAAATCCCACCGCTCGCATGCATCCTGTACGACACCATCAGACACAGACGTTTGCATCCTGCTTTTGGCTATGGCGGAGTTGCCGTCTTGGCATCCTTTCCGGCATTCATGCTGATCGGCGTCACTGATACTTGGCTCAGATTCACGACTTGGCTACTGAGCCGGTGAGAGCCGGTCATACAGAATTTCGTCCATTGGCTCAGCCGCACCCTGAAATGGGCACCGGATCATCAGCGGTTCGGTGCTCAATTCCCAAGCTCAAAATCGTCGCAACGCAAGAATTCTTACCCACAAATTTACCCAAGGGAGCGGTTCCTACAGTCCCTCTCAGCGACTTGGCAGCCCCCGCGAGAATTCTCGAATGGCGGCTCGGCGCTGGTGCAGGTCGCCGGGTGTCACAAAGGTCGGGCATCCGACAATTACTTCGGATGCGATTGTTCCATGTTGGAAACGCTGTACCAGACGATCCTCCACGATCCATCGCTTTGACGCTTGAATTCCGCAATGAAGTTCGTCTTATGGGTCATCAGCACGCCTGCACGACCGTTGTCCTCATTATAGGTGCCACGGTAGACTGCCAAATCTCCGCTGCTCGCAACATCCACGGTCTCGTCGATGAGACTGACTCTCCATAAGGGGTCGCGGGCAAAGCCCATCTTGAAGCCCTCTCTGTCGGCTTCTACCCCAACAGTTGGGGGACTGCCACATTCCATGGAGATAATATTTGGGGTGTCATAGGCGGTTGTCTTGACTGCATCGTGGGCATTGAGTCCAGCGACGAGTTGAGCGACGTCCGCCTTGATTGCTTCGGCGATTGCCGCTGTGTCAACCGACGCGGCTGCTGTCGATGACGCAGCCCCAGCAGCAGCGAAGGCAAGCAGAAGGAGACTTGGTTTCCAATATGCAGAAAGGTTCATTAAACCCCTCCCGGTTTGAACCATCCCCGGTTCGGATGGCACCCGCTTAAGCTAGTCCAGACTTCGTCTCGAAGTCCATTGGCTCAGTAGCCTGTCGAAGTCTTTTCAGGCTAATTGCAGGATAGGGTGCGTTGGGTACATTTGAACGGCGGTTCGGTGCTCCATTCCAAAGCGCAAGGGGCGGTCTTGGGGGGGAGTTAGCAGACCTCTGAAAGGGTTCCGCTCGCCGCCTTTTTCTGTCAACACAGGGTTTAAGTGTAATGGCCTGATAGCAACACTTGAGCTATCCTTGACCGCGTAAACCTTGGGGCCTAATGTCTCCCCATGCAAAACAAGTCGCCAGCAGAAATCTATTTATCCAAGACCGACGCCGAACCTGTTGCACGACGGTCCGGTCGGTGGTTCTTCGTCGGAATGGCGTTGGCGATGATTGCCACATCAATTGCCGGATTCCTCCCCGCGATCATTCAACCTGCTACGAGACGCGCTCCGCTCACTCTGCTCGCCGGAGTACATGGGATCGTGTACTTCATGTGGCTGTTTCTCTATCTGGCTCAAAGTCTGCTGATCGCAAACCGACGCGTGGTTTGGCACCGAAAGCTCGGCCTGACCTCCGTCGTGCTTCTGGCATTGATGATCCCCCTAGGCTTCACCACGACGACTGCCATGGTCCGGCGCGGGTTCGATTTGAGTGGCGATCAACACATCGACCCTCACCCTAACGGGGAAACGTCTGTGGACGCTCCCACTGCATCAGTAAACAACCTTTCCGGATTGCTTGCGTTCAGCACTCTCGCCGTAGCGGCAATTGGCTTTCGTCGCAGGCCACAGGTTCACAAACGGCTCATGCTGTTTGCGAATATCATGCTCATGCCTGCGCCGATCGCGCACCTGTTCGGCCACATTCCGAGTACTTGGTCGCCCGCAGCGATTGGCGCTGCGTTTCTAATTCTCAGCAACTTTTTCCTCCTCGCCCCGATCGCCGGTGACTACCTGATTGAGAAACGGATTCGATTCCTCACGGCTGCAATGACAGTTGGGTTGTACGCTTATCAGCAGTTCGTAGTATTGGTCATCGCTCCAAGCGCAGCGTGGCATCATTTTGCTGAGTGGATGTCCTAAGAGCACGCGGAAGCTCTCTAATCTTCAGAACACACAGTCGATTGGCGTAGCATCGCCATAACGCGCATTGACCCTGAGCAGGGGGTTTTGTACGCTAGTTCGGTTCTCAATTCCCAAGCTCGGAACCGTTGCGACAGCGAGAATTCCTACCCACAGATTTACCCACAGGGAACGGTTCCTACAGTCCCTTTCAGCGACTTGGCAGCCCCCAAGAATGTAAGTCGCTGATAAGACGTGTATGCCTAGACTGTCACGGCAGAGGTCGCGAGTTCGAGTCTCGTCGTCCCCGCCAATTCATTCCAAAAGCATAGTTGCCGCGCTCGTTCTAGTATGAGCAGTGACTCGGAACCACATTTCCCAAATTCTTGTAACAAAGTGGGTTCCTTTTGCATTTATCCATCAGACCGTGCTGGAAAAAACTTAGGAGGAACTATGAAGCAGTGGAATTCATTTCTCATGGGGGTACCCGTACTGTTCGCATTGGTAGCCACGATTGCTGTAGCCCAAGGGGGCAGTGGACGGAGTACGATCCGAAAACCGAGGTAACGGTTAAAGGAACCGTTCAAGATGTTCAGCAGCAAACCGGGAAGAATGGTGGGAGTGGCACCCATCTGACCCTGAACGCTGACGCGGGTACCTTCGACGTGCATGTGGACCGTCATCCTACATTGCTCAAAAGCAATTTTCCTTCGCTAAAGGTGACAAGATTGAGGTGGTTGGTTCGAAGGTCACAATCAGCGGCAAAGAAGCCCTGCTGGCTCGCGAGATCACAAAAGATGGAAAAACTCTCGTTTTGCGCAATGCCCAAGGCATTCCAGAGTGGTCTGGAGGCAGACGACCGTAAGCTAAGGAGCAGACGCAGCAGCTAACGCCGTCGGAACTGGATCGAGATCGACAACTTGAACGCGATCTTGAGGTGACTGCGCTCGCTTGGGATACTCCATCACCTCCCATCTCAGTGCTCGCCGCAGAATTTTCTTCGTTCGGCGATCCCCGAAAATTCCTACGAAGCGGTGTTTGCATCCGGTGTCTTTCTGAAAAATTCGCAGCCTTGCTCGATAAGAATTTGCTTCTGCTCTGCGCGACTGCGCTTGTACCTCAACCTGCCGAATCGGCGGTCACGCGTCAGAAGATGAACGTTCCGGGCATCGTAAACTTTGCCGTCAGGTCGCCTAAACTTTTCGGTTGGGCTGGTCGTCCCGCAATACAAAAAATTGCACGCCCTGAGAATCACTCCTCGCTCGCCCGCTTCGGGATCAGCGTAGGCGACGACGATCTGAAATCCCTTCTTAGTCATTTCGCGACATGCTGCGCTAACCAAGACGAGCCGCTATGTGGATGCGTCCAGTGAAGACAGCAGCCTCTCGTAAGCGTTGTGACCTTGTCCGCGTGCTCGGAGCCGCACACGGACGCTTTGACGTTCGTTCCAGCCGTGAGCCGAAACAAGCCACGCCAGCGAGGTACTCACCAAAAAACAGTCCAAAGGCGAATTCTGAACTACCGAGATTTCCGAGCCACTCGGAAGCCACGACTAGGTTGCGAGCTTCGGAAAGTGAAATCTCCCGCACGGCGGCATTTTTGAAATCAGCCGCGAGAGCCTTTTTCTCGCTGAGCAGTGGATCAGGCTGCTCCGCCATCATTTCCCGCACTATTCGCTGGTGGCATTTTCCGTTCGTAGGAAATTCCCTGAAGTCGTTGAGGAGTTCTGCTTCACAATGTCCGAGATCGCCCTTCGCATTCTTCAACGCCGAAATCAGCTTTTTTCTGATCGTGGGATTCAATCGACTCCGAAGTCGCACGACTGTTTCGAGTTTCGCTTTTCGACTCTGCGACTCAATGTCACGTGTCAGTTCTGCCGCAACGACGTTGATGTCCGGCTCGATGACAACTTCCGATGGTGTCACAATCTCTCTGATGGCACGCAGCAAGCCAGCCGTTGTTAGTTCGCCATCCCTCTCTTTCGCTTGGGCAACAGCCTTGTCAAATGTGGCGTCGTCAATCATCTGCGCCAGTCGTTGCCATTTGGAAGATTGGTCGCGGGTGATGCCGAGCTTCGGAAGTGTCGTTGGCGACGACACTTTTGTTGGGCGTCCTCGTTCTTTTGCCTGCCTCTCGCCACTGGTCTGCATATCGACCAGCAACTCCCCCGCCCGGCGCTCGGCACGAATTCTGATCTCCGCTGCCTGATTCTGAAGTTCGAAATCGCCCGCCTGTCGGGCGTAGACTCTGACGGCTTCTGCCTTGCTACGGATGCCCGAACCTCATCAATGCGGTGGGCGGCAGCGAGCGCACGTCGGGCAGCGTCATACCGGATCAGGGCGACGGTCATACTTCGAATTGTCTTGCAATCGGGGCCAGCGCACAACTTGCGAGGGTCATGATAGTGTCAAGAAGTACATGCCAACAATTCCAGAGCAAACCGTGATTTTGCTATCGGGCATACCTGCAACGGGTAAAAGCGAATACGCACGCTATTTGGCGCGAGAACATCGGTTCGCGCACTACGATCTAGAGTGCTACCCGCGAGGGTGGCCTAACCCAGAACTGAAACAAACGTGGGACACGGATCGCAGGGCTTTCGTTTCTCAACTTCGAGAACATCATGGCAGGATCGCTCTCGATTGGGGCTTCCCCGCCCGTTGCCTTCCTCTGGTTGTGGAGCTACAGGAATCTGGTGTGAAACTTGTCTGGCTCGACGGCGACATCACACGTGCGAGAGAAGTTTTGTACAGCGCGGCGGGATAGCAGTCGAGAGGTTTGACGATCAGGCGGCGGATATTCGCGCCGCGAACTTTCCTGCGTCACTTAACTGCGTGGTCGTCGCTAGGTTGTCCGCTACAGGTGCATTTTTGGACGACCGTCAAGTCACACGCGTGATCTTCGGTTGAGACGGGGAACCATGTCGTCTAAGTCGTCATTGCTCGACCGCATCGCAGTAACCGTCAAGGAGGCTGCGATTCTCATCGGAACGAATGACAAACAAATCCGCAAAGCTCTGCACGCTAGGGAGCTTCCGGCAGCGAAGCTCGGAAACGCATACAGCATTGGCGTTGCTGACCTGCGGAAGTGGTTCGATGGGAAAACAAGAACGCTGTGATGCCGAGCTAGAATTGGCGAGCCGTGTGGCTAAATTGGGCTTTCGCCACCGCCTTCAAAAATACCCACTCGCTCGGGCACGGTAACCGCTTGATTTTGCAGGTCAGGAATCACTGAAATCCGTGTTCGGCCATCATCTGTTTGTTGAAGGCTTAACGGAGAACGGTGAAGACCGGGGTGGTTCTACTTGACTTTGCAAATCTCGTGAACGGCGTCGAGCACCGTGTGTCCTTCCTCATAGAATTCGACCAACTCGCGGAGAGTCACATTTGCGCCTAAGCTATGCGCCGTGTAGTGGCGACTAGCGACGATATTGTTAAAAAAGGTCTCGGCTTTCGTCCCTTTGAGAAGGTCATGGAATTTCTCTTTGTATTCTGGACTGAAACGATTGAGTAGTCCTGCGATTTCTCCGGTTTTCAGACTCCTGAACACGGCGTCCAGTGCTGATTTTGCGAAGGCCTCAACGTGGGGGTCTTTCGAAGTGGAAAGTCTTCGAATGACAATCGCTTCTATTTCCTCCTCAAACGAAGCACAAATCAAGACTAAGAGATAGCGTGTCAGGAAAGCCTCAATTTCAGTTCCCCGAGAATTCGTCTTGTCCAGATGCGCTTCGCACGTCTCGATTGCACGGTCTACGAGGGGGAGTTTCATCGCAGCACTCAGCGAAATAGGTTTTTCTCGGCTAGTTCGAACCGCTTTCTCACTGTCTCGTCATCAGTCGTTCCACTTCTCACGAGTTTCAGATAATCGGGGCTGTTCACGAGAGCTTTGTAGCGCCCTTCAATGTCTTTGGGTGCGTCTCCGAGGTGCGCGGAGAACGCAGCCATAACCGAATCAAACACAGCCGAATTCAACCCTGCCTTGATGTGGAATGGTTTCTTCCCTAGTGTGGACGCGACCTCGGCACACGTCTTTTCAAAACTGGCTCTCATCTTTTTTAAGTCCGCTTCGGAAGGATTTCGATTGCGGCGCATAAACTTGTTGAGAAAGTCTTTCAACGGCTTTTCGTACTTCTTGATGTTCTCGCCCTGTAATGTGAAAAAGCGGAGTATCAGTTCTTTGTCTTTTTGCCGACTGTCCTCCGTGGCCCTCCCCAAGATCGCCCTCCAATGAGGATTGGCGTTCAAATCATTGAGCAGGTCGTTGAATTTTCCACCGTACACACAGTTCCGTACTTCTTGGTTCGTGAGCAATGTGCCGCCTGTGTTCAGGCGCTCAAAAATGTGATAGACACTCGTATCATCCTGAGGGTCTAGTTGCTGAACGATGAAAGCACGAAGAACGCTGTTTTTGAATTTGCGTTGGTCAGGTTCATCTAATTCGGCGAACGTCTTCTTGTACCATTTGCTTTTTTGACTGAGTCCTTCGAGACGAAATACTCCCCGCTTCTGTTGTTCTTCTCCGCCAAAGTAGCCCTCGAAGAAATAGAAAATGCTTTTTAGTCTCTGCTGACCGTCAATCACCAGATATTTTTGGGATTTACGCTCTGTGTAAAGAAACACCGCTGGAACCGGAAGCCCTACCATGAACGATTCGATAAGTTTGCTGGCTTGCGTTTGCTTCCAGACGAATTCGCGCTGAAACTTTGGAACCTCGATGTCACCCGACTTCCATTTGTCGTTGAGAACTTCTAACGTGTAGTCTGCCGGGTACGTGGCTACATCATATTCTGCCGGAGCACTCTCATAATCCTCTTCCTCGGACTCGATTTCTTCGATTTCGATGTCCTCGGGCTGCCCATGCTTTAGAAGGTATGCTTCTCTTTCATCAGGCATTTTACAAGTCTCCTGAACTGAACTCGTGAAGTTAGCACAACCGCATAAGTGAAGAAAGGGGTGACAATGTTAGAATTGCGCTGGTAATTCTTCGTTTACTGGGGGCAGCCGTAAGGTGAGCACTGCTTACCATGCCAAGTACTTCGCATTCGAGCTTACGAAACGGTGCGCCTCGGACAGCATGGAGAAGCTGGCTGCTTCCCTTGCTGACGCTCAAGTTGACCTAAACCCCCATCAGGTCGAAGCTGCTTTGTTCGCCTTCCGCTCCCCATTGTCGAAAGGGGCGATCCTTGCTGACGAAGTTGGACTGGGAAAGACATCGAAGCCGGGATTCTCCTGTCCCAGCGGTGGGCGGAACGCAAGCGGAAGATTCTCATTATCGTCCCCGCGAGTTTGCGGAAACAGTGGCATCAGGAGCTTTCGGACAAGTTCTTCCTGCCCTCCGTGCTGCTGGAAACCAAGACCTTCAATGAGCAGATTCGGCGGGAAACCTGAACCCGTTTGACCGCTCTGAGATCGTCATCTGCTCGTACCAGTTTGCCCGTTCTAAAGAACCATACATTCGACAGGTGGCATGGAACCTCGCAGTCATTGATGAGGCTCATCGGCTTCGGAATGTCTACAAACCCTCTAACAAGATCGGCAACGCCCTCAAGGGTGCTCTTGCGCCATTCGACAAGCTGCTTCTGACCGCCACGCCTCTTCAGAACTCACTGCTCGAACTCTTCGGCTTGGTCAGCATCATTGACGAGCACATCTTCGGAGACATGAAGAGCTTCCGCAGCCAGTTCTCTAGGCTGGACACGGACGGAGATTTTCAGTCTCTACGGGAGCGTCTGAAGCCGATTTGCCAGCGGACGCTTCGTTGGGGATTCCGGACGATGCCGATCAGTGTTCCGGGGCATGCCGATCACCCGTTCCGGGATGATGGCGATCATGATTCCGGGATGATGCCGATCACTCGTTCCAGGATGATCCCGATCAGTTGATCATGATCGTCGGAACGGTGATCACGATGCCCGGAATGGTGATCACGATGCCCCGGAATGTTTTCCACAGGGCGAGGTGACGCTGGACATCACCGTAGGCAAGCTGTTTCTCCTATTTGAGTTACGGGAGAGACAGAGTGCCAACCAGGAGATTGTCCATGCGTAAGATCAAGGAAGTCCTCCGCCTCCGCTTCGAGCTGAGGCTGGAACAACGGGCCATAGCCCGCGCTTGTTCGATTAGCCAGAGCACCGTTCATGAATACCTCAACAGGGCCGCCGCAGCTGGTGTGGTGTGGCCGCTCGGAGAGGAATGGGACGAGCAGCGTGTCGAGCAGGCCTTGTTCGGCGAGCGGCAGGTGGTAAAACGACTCCCCGAACGAGTCCTCCCGGATTTTCCCGCCTTGCATTCGCAGTTGCAGCAGCATCGCCATCTGACGTTGCAGCTGGCTTGGGAAGAGTACCGGCAGATTCATCAGGAAGGATACGGCTACAGTCGCTTCTGCGAACTCTACCAACGGTGGCGCAGGAAGCAGGATGTAGTTCTTCGCCAGGTACACCAGCCTGGTGAGAAGGGCTTCGTGGACTGGGCCGGCGCAACGATTCCGGTGCACGATCCGGTTACGGGCGAAGTCTGGCCAGCGTCGCTGTTCGTCATGGTGTTGGGCGCGAGTTCCTACACTTATGCCGAAGCCACCCGGGACCAACAGTTGAACGCCTGGATCAGCGCTCACATTCATGCTTTTGAATACTTTTCTGGAGTGCCCAGACTCCTGGTGCCGGATAACCTGCGAACAGGAGTGAGCCGTGCCTGCCGCTACGATCCGGATCTCAACCCCACTTACCAAGAGTTTGCCATGCACTACGACGTGGGAGTCGTGCCGGCGCGCCCTCATCATCCGAAAGACAAGGCCAAGGTCGAAGTCGGCGTGCAAGTTGTCGAACGCTGGGTCCTTACCGCCCTGCGCCACCAGAAGTTTTTTCGGTTGGCAGATCTGAACAATGCGATTCGCGAACTGCTCGAGCGGCTGAACCAGCGACCATTCCGCAAGCGCGAAGGATCGCGTGCCAGTGTGTTTGCAGCGGTCGAACGTAATGCTTTGCGAGCGTTGCCCGCCGAACCGTTCGACATGAGCCAGTGGTCCTACGCCCGAGTCAACATCGACTACCACATCGCCTTCGACGCCAACCTCTACAGCGTGCCCTACACGCTGGTGCAAGAACGCGTGGAAGTTCGAGCGACACCCACGACCATCGAGATCTTTCACAAGGGACAGCGGGTAGCCTCGCACGTCCGTGGTCATGGACGAGAACAGGTGTTCACGCAGAGAGAACACCGGCCGAAGAGTCACCAAGCACATTTGGAGTGGACGCCCTCACGGATGGTGAACTGGGCCGAACAGATCGGACCGCACACGGCCAAGTTGTTTGCACAAATTCTCGCCGAGAAACCGCATCCGGAGATGGGCTATCGATCCTGCCTCGGGATCATCCGACTGGCCGAGGAATATTCCCCGACCAGGATGGAAGCAGCTGCCGATCGAGCCATACGCACGGGTGCTTGCCGCTACCAGAGCGTGAAATCGATCCTGAAGAACTCACTCGATCAACAACCACTCCCAGAACCGCCACCGCTACCCCTTCCGCCATCGCATGACAACATTCGTGGCGCTGAGTACTTCGAGTAAAAAGGAGAGACGATCATGTTGCAACAACCGATGAAAGAAAAACTCCATGCTCTCAAGCTCCAGGGAATGATCGAAGCACTGGAGCATCAGGAACAGGACGAAGCAACGCGGGGGTTAACCTTCCTCGACCGTCTGGCGCTTCTCGTCGATCAGCAGTGGAACTGGCGTCAGAACCAGGCCCTCACCAGGCGAGTCCTCGCTGCTCGCTTACGGGGAACTGCCTGCGTCGAGAACATTGATTATCGTGCCGAGCGAGGACTGAATCGAAGCGTGATCCGTGCGTTGGTCCAAGAGTCTAGCTGGGTGGCCAACCACGAACACATCTTCGTGCTGGGTCCGACCGGTGTGGGCAAAAGTTATGTGGCTTCGGCACTGGCGCAGAAAGCTTGCCGGGATGGCTATCGGGTCTACTACACGAGGGCTGCGGTGCTGTTCCGGGATCTGAGTCTGGCACGAGCCGATGGCAGTCTGCGGCAACTGCTGAAGCAGTTCAACCGCATTGATGTCCTGGTTATCGATGACTGGGCCATGACTCCGATGTCGGAACCAGAGAGAAGAGACGTCTGGGAGATTGCCGAGGATCGCTACCAGACACGCTCGATGATCCTGACTTCGCAGTTGCCGGTGTCTCGCTGGCACGAACAGATCGGAGATCCCACACTGGCCGATGGCATCCTCGACCGGCTGGTGCACAACGCGCATCGCATCGAGATGCGCGGGGACTCCATGCGTAAAAAGAAAGGAGAGAAGGAGGAAAAGTGAATGAATCGGCGGGCGAAAAGCTGTGGAAAAGACGGGCACAAACCGCCCTTGGAAATCGCAGGAGCGATTTCCACTTTCCCACAGCTACAACAACAACAAGCTTGACGATCGCGATCACTTTCAACAAAATGCAAGAACCAGCGTCGCTTCGCTCCGAGGACTGATCGGATCATCCCGGAACATTGATCGGCATCACAGCGGAATGCTGATCGACTTCATCGGAATCCCCAACTTGTGATGAAATGAAAGTTACGGCTGTTAACCGAGGGTTTGAAGGGTTTGAGTGTCGGCGGCGGACATTGCGGCGACACACGCGCAACACACTCTAAACAAGCACAAAGGTGCTGACTTTCGGTCCACTTCAGTCCAATTTAAGAGGTTGGTTGCACCGTGCGTTTTCCGCGTAAGCGACACCAGATGCGGCACTTGTGTGATTTTGCCTGCGTCTTGCAAAGCAGGTGCTCTCCCAGCTGAGCTACACGCCCACTTGCTGGCTACTCCAGTTATTTTCCATTACTTACGCCGCCTCCGCAACCGCTTGTGCCCCAGAATTCTTGGAGCATGTTGGAGCAGGCACTGCAAATCCAGTTCCAACTTTCTCGGCTTCGTCGAGGCGCAAAAACAAATTCTCAGTGAGCGACTTGCGTTGACCTGACCGAAGGCTTTTTTAACAGCGGAAGTGAGAGAGAATTCACTCCGAAGGAGCGCGGGCACGCCGAGGTAGAAATACAAGCCGGAGCAGATCGTAACGCTGCTGCACCAGATTGAAGTGGAAATAGCGAACGGAAAGACCACCCCGCAGGCCTGCAAGGAAACGCAGATCACCCCGCAGACTTACTACCACTGGCGGAAGGAGTTCGACGGGTTAAAGTTGGATCAGGCCAGACGATTGAAAGAGCTGGAAAGGGAAAACGCGGAACTCAAGCGACTAGTGGCGGAGATGTCGCTGGTGTGGAGAGTTTTGCAGCTCCTTCCAATATCAGGTATATGCCTTTTGATTTTCGGCCTTACTAAAAGAAAATAGATTCTTTCGCAAATCAAAGTTCGTGACCAAACTCACGGATTCTCCGAATGAGCTTTCGGTCTGGCTGCCGCACCGCGGGCCTGGGCAGCACGTGACTTCCCATATTCACAACTAGACTGTTTGGTTTCGAGAGACTTCTACCAAAGCGGCGGAGGATTGGCTTGCTTGGATGCTTCATCATAAGTTTCGCTCTTTTGCCGGGCAGAACAGTAGAGCTCCGAGAGAGTTGCCGCAGTAACTTCCAGTCGTCAATGATGTGACCGCCATCACAGACATGATGGCGGCTTCGGCGTGAGCATACCCTCGATATTGGGCTGCCTAACGATTATTACCTGGGAAAGAATCTAACGAGGGCGGCCTGACCACAATTTCTCGCGAGGTGCAAATATGAAGGCACTGCGCGGCTCATTGCCCAAAGCTTTAAGATCTCGCGGTGTATCGCGACGCGAGTTTCTTAAGTTTTGCAACTTGATGGTCGCCACACTGGCGCTCCCTCCACGCTACTCATCCGCTGTCGAAAAAGCTCTCAGCCAGACAACCCGTCCTGTTCTGGTTTGGCTCGAGTTTCAAGATTGCGCCGGCAATACCGAATCCATGCTGCGTTCCAGCGACCCGCCCGTGGCCGACGTGGTCCTGGATTTGCTCGACTGGGAATATCACGAAACGATCATGGCTGGTGCTGGCAAGCAGGCTGAAGCCGCGCTTCAAAGAGTGGTCCAACAGGAAGCGGGGAAGTACATCGCGGTCGTCGAGGGCGCCATCCCGACGGCGGACGGAGGGGTGTACTGCACGATTGGGGGCCGCACGGCGCTAGATATTGCGACCGAAGTCTGCACGCACGCAGCCGCTTGCATTGCTGTCGGTGCTTGTGCCTGGGACGGAGGACTCGTCCGATCGAATCCGAACCCGACCGGTGCAGTCGGATTGCACGAAGCGGTTCCCGGGGCGAAAGTCGTGAATCTCAGCGGTTGCCCGCACAACGTGGCCAATACCGCGGCTGTCCTCGTCCATTATCTGACCTTCCATGAAATGCCGGCGCTCGACCAGTACAACCGCCCGTTGTTTGCCTACGGCCATACTATCCACGACCAGTGCGAGCGTCGAGCGCACTACGATGCGGGTCAGTTCGTTGAGGAGTGGGGCGATGAAGGGAGTCGCAAAGGTTGGTGCCTCTACAAAATGGGCTGCAAAGGCCCGGATGCAACCTATAACTGCCCGACGGTGAGGTGGAATAGCGGTACAAGCTGGCCGGTGAAATCGGGGCACGGTTGCATTGCCTGTGCTTCACCTCGGTTTTGGGACACGATGTCCCCGTTCTATAAGCCGCTGCCGAAGGTTCCCGGTTTCGGCGTGGACGTGACGGCAGAGGAAATCGGCTGGGGCGTTGTTGGCTCGGTCGCAGCGCTAACCGCCGCCCATGCAGTCGGCAGCGTGATTCGCTCGAAGAAAAACGACGGTCAGAAGGACGAGAAACCAGCTTAGCCGCTATTTGAGGAGGCGCTCATGGCTCGCGTCGTGGTGGATCCCAGTTACTCGAATCGAAGGCCACCTTCGGATCGAAGCCCAGGTGGACGGCGGCAAGGTTTCCGATGCGTGGAGTTCCGGCACGATGTTTCGCGGCATCGAACTTGATCGTCCGCGATCGCGATCCGCGCGAAGTCTGGCTTTGGACGCAACGGATTTGCGCGGTGTGCACCATGGTGCACGCCCTGGCTTCGGTCCGCGCAGTCGAAAATGCGCTCGGGATCGAAGTTCCAAACAACGCCCGCCTCGTTCGCAACATCATTTCCGCCAGTCAATACATTCAGGACCATGTGGTGCATTTCTACCATTTGCACGCATTGGACTGGGTGGACATCACCGGGGCACTGAAAGCTGACCCTGCAAAGACCAGCCAACTCGCCCAATCTATTTCCGAGTGGCCAAAGTCGAGCGCAACGTACTTCAAGGGTGTGCAGGATCGAGTGAAAAAGCTGGTTGAAAGCCGCCAGCTCAGTTTGTTCAGCAGTGGATATTGGGGACATCCGGCCTATCGGTTGCCTCCCGAAGCGGATTTGATAGCCGTAGCCCATTATCTGGAGGCATTGGAATTCCAGCGGGACTTCATTCGAATTCACGCTGTGCTCGGCGGCAAGAATCCCCATCTGCAGACTTTTCTTGTTGGAGGCATGGCGACATCGCTCGATCCGAACGAACCGCAAGCGCCACTCAATCCGGAGCGAATCGACTTTCTGGTTCAGGTAGCAAAGACGCGCCAAAACATTCGTCGACCAAGTGCTGATTCCGGATGTCCTGGCTGTGGCTGGGTTTTATACCGATTGGTTCTCTTTGGGCGAGGGACCGGGGAATTTCTTGAGCTATGGCGCGTTCCCGCAGGGCGGAATCAAAGATGCTGCCCGCTATTTCCTGCCACAGGGCATCATTCTCAATAATGATATTTCAAAGGTGTACCCGGTGGATCCTGGCAAAGTGGCCGAGTACGTCACCCATTCCTGGTACGAATATGCTGAAGGGGATCAGGTGGCGAAGCCGCCCGCGGAAGGCGAAACGAACCCCAAATATACGCGGCCCAAAACCTCCCTACGAGTTTCTGGACGTTGAGAAAAAGTATTCCTGGCTGAAGGCGCCGCGTTACGACGAGCATGTCATGGAGGTCGGACCGCTTTCGCGCATGCTGGTGGCTTACGCTTCCGGACAACCGGAAGTGAAAGCCATGGTGGACGGAGTGCTCGCGAAGTTCAAGGCTCCTCCGACGGCGCTCTTCTCAACTCTTGGCCGTATCGCGGCGCGCGCAATCGAGACGCAGCTGCTCTCCAATCACATCGTGGGCTGGATCGAGGAACTCCGCGAGAACATGAGTCATGGAGATCTGCGGATCCACAACGGTGACAAATGGGATCCGGATACCTGGCCCAGTTCGGCGAGAGGCTACGGATTGTTCGAAGCCCCGCGGGGTTCGCTCGGGCACTGGGTCGAGATCGAAAACCAGAAGGTCAAGAATTATCAGTGCGTCGTGCCCACGACTTGGAATGCAGGACCGCGCGACGCCAAGGGCCAGCGTGGCCCTTACGAAACTGCCCTGCTCAAAACGCCAGTGGCCGATCCGGAGCGACCGCTTGAAATCTTGCGCACGGTCCACTCTTTTGATCCTTGTTTGGCCTGCGCCGTTCACGTGGTCGATGCTCGGGGCAGAACCTATACTCGCCGACAAATTTAGAGCGAGGGAGCCATGACTACCGCAGCTCAAGCCATACACCACAGGTTGGTACCGGGCGATAACGAATGTCTTCATGTGGTCTACGTTTGGCAATGGCCGGTGCGGATCGCTCACTGGGTGATTTTTCTGGCGATCGTTGTACTCAGCTTCACCGGCTACTATATGTACGATCCCTTTATCATTTCCCGAGGCAATCAGGCCTTCCTGATGGGCACGATGCGCTTCATTCACGAGGTTGCAGGTTTCTCATTAATCGCCGCCTTTCTGCTCCGCGCCTACTGGTTCTTCATGGGTAATAAATGGGCGCGCTGGAAGCAGTTCGTTCTGGTCGGAAAAGAACGGCGTAAGGACCTGAAGAAGTGGCTGAGTTATTATCTGTTTCCTGCGCCGGAAGACGGTCCCCCAGGTTGGCCATAATCCCCTGGCGGGCCTAACCTATGCCGTTATCTATTTTCTTCTAGCGGTTGAAATCCTCACAGGTATGGTGCTTTACAATCATATACTTGGAAACAAGGCTGCAGGGTTCTTCCTCGGTTGGCTTCCGGCACTCATCAGCATTCGCTACCTGCGCGAGATCCATTTCCTCATCCTGTTCGCCCTTTGGGCGTTCTTTATTCACCATGTTTATAGCGCCGTGCTCGTCGGAATCGAAGAACGCACCAGCGGCATCGTGGGCAGCATTTTTTCAGGATACAAGTACATAACTGAAGCGGTCCTGCGCGATGACGCGCTGCGGAATCCGGATGGCAACGACATTGCGGCGGAGGGCGAACCGCATTCCGGAGCAAACGGAAAAGCATCTGCCTAAGAGAGAACGGATGGCTTCGGGATCAGCGCCAAAAACGATTGTGGTCGGCGTGGGCAATACTATCCACTCCGACGACGGTGCCGGAGTGCATGCGCTCAAAAAACTCCAAGGTGATCCGCGCGTGCCGGGCGAAGTCCTTTTTATCGATGGAGGCACGCACGGCATCGAACTTTTGGCGTATCTCTACGATTCCTCGCGGCTTCTGTTGCTCGATGCCGTGGATGTGGGAGAGCGGGCCGGAACGCTCGTCCGTATGACGGGTGACGACCTGCGGGGCCTTCCTGGTGGCGCAAGCGTCCACCAGCTCGGAGTCGCCGACCTGCTCGCAACCTTGCCGTTGGTTTCCGAGTCACCAAGGGAAATCGTTCTCCTGGGACTGCAGTCCGCTTCGACTGATTGGGGGACGGAGCTTTCGTCACCGGTGGAAGCAGCGCTTGGGTCACTCGTGGAAGCGGCGGTCGAACAGTTGCTCCTTTGGTCGCAGGATTCCGTTGCGCTGCCGGTGGCGCACTCCGACCAGTGAGTTTGTGGACATATCGGGGCAGCGCATCCGAATGCGGAGAGTTTAAATGTGCCTTGCAATTCCAGGAAAGATCCTCAGCAGCGAAGAGCGTAATGGAATTCGCGTAGGCCGCGTCCAGTTCGGCGGGATCGCTCGGGAGACCTGTCTCGACTTCGTTCCCGAAGCCGCAATCGGAGATTACGTGATCGTCCATGTGGGATTCGCCATCAGCCGCGTGGACCGTGAAGAAGCCGAGCGGAGTTACGAAGTGCTCGAATCAATGGGACTGCTCAAGAGCGAGCTTCAGTCGGACTTGGAAGATTCGTAAGCGAACCAGCATGGCAATGCGCTGCCGGCTGAGTTCCGAGGAAGTACATGAAGTATTTGGATGAATACCGGGATGAGAAGATTGCCCGTGGAATTGTGGCGGAGCTGGCCCGCCGCGCTACGCGGCCGTGGGTGTTGATGGAGATTTGCGGCGGGCAAACCCACACGCTGATGCGCTATGGCATCGACGAGATGCTCCCCGCTGGCATTGAGCTGGTACACGGGCCAGGCTGCCCCGTGTGCGTGACCTCGCTTGAAACGATCGACAAGGCGATTGAGATTGCCTCGCGTCCCGAGGTAACCCTGATTTCCTATGGCGACATGCTCCGTGTTCCAGGATCGCGCACTGATCTGTTTCATGTGAAAGCCAAAGGTGGCGATGTGCGGGTGGTTTATTCCCCTACGGAAGCGCTTAAGTTCGCCCGCGCAAATCCCGGCCGCAAAGTAGTTTTCTTTGCCGTCGGTTTTGAAACGACGGCTCCGGCGAATGCCATGGCCGTCTGGCAAGCGAAGCGGGAAGGGCTTACGAATTTCTCGATGCTTGCCTCTCACGTCCTCGTGCCGCCGGCGATTCGTGCGCTCTTGAGTTCACGTCGCAACCGGGTGCAAGGCTTCATCGGGCCGGGCCACGTTTGCACGGTCATGGGTTATCGCGAATATGAAGACCTCATTCGCGACTTTCATGTGCCAATTGTTGTCGGAGGATTCGAGCCGCTTGATCTGCTGGAGGCGATATTGATGCTCGTCAAGCAGTTGGAAGAAGGACGTGCGGAAGTCGAGAACCAGTATGTCCGGTCGGTCACATCCGAAGGCAATTTGCTGGCTCAGAAGATATTGGTGGAAGTATTCGAAGTCTGCGACCGGAAATGGCGCGGAATCGGGGGAATTCCAGAAAGTGGACTGAACCTAAGAGAAGAATATTCTGACTTCGATGCGGATCGCATTTTCGGGACAGAAGGAGTGACAGCAGAAGAACCCTCCGAATGCATCAGTGCGGAAGTGCTTCAGGGACTGAAGAAACCAACGGATTGCTCCGCCTTCGTGTCGCGCTGCACGCCGGAAAACCCGCTGGGTGCTCCCATGGTCTCTTCCGAAGGCGCCTGCGCCGCATATTATCAATACCGTCGACACAGCGTAGCCGCAAAGGCAGGCCACTAATGCCGCAAGATATCAAGCTCGATGTGGGTTTGAATTGCCCCGTCCCAGTTGCTGCTACAGAGTCGATCCTGTTGGGGCACGGCAGCGGCGGTCGCATGAGCGGGGACCTCTTGCGAAATATTCTCCTTCCAGCTCTTCAAAATCCCGTGCTCGACCGTCTGGATGACCAGGCCATCGTTGATATCGGCGGATCCCGAGTCGCGTTTACGACAGACTCCTTTGTGGTGAAGCCGCTGTTCTTCCCAGGCGGCGATATCGGAACGTTGGCGGTGAACGGAACCGTCAACGACTTGGCGATGGGCGGGGCGCAGCCTCTTTTCCTTAGTCTTGCGCTCATCCTCGAAGAAGGGTTTCCGATCGATTCACTCCGCCAAGTTGTGGAATCCATCCGCGTTGCTGCCGCAATTGCAGGCGTGGTTGTCGTCACCGGGGACACAAAGGTTGTCGAAAAAGGCAGTGGTGACGGGTTGTTTGTGAACACATCCGGGATCGGGCTCGTACCCGCCAATGTCCGTTTCTCCGCCGATCAGGCCCGTCCGGGAGATCGCGTGCTGCTCAGTGGCAGCATCGGCGACCATGGAATCACCATCCTGTCCCAGCGCGAAGGACTCGAATTCGAGAGTGCCGTTGCGAGCGATACAGCAGCTCTGCATACGCTCGTCGGCGACATGCTTCGCGCGAGTTTGGAAATCCGTTGTCTCCGTGACCCAACGCGTGGCGGTTTGTCGAGTTCACTGAATGAGATCGCGGCCCGCTCGCACGTCGGCATTGAGCTCGAAGAGAATGCAATTCCGATCTGCGAGGCGGTTCAGGGCGCATGTGAGATGTTAGGACTCGATCCGCTGTACGTGGCAAATGAAGGCAAGCTGATTGCCGTTGTTGAGCCTACAGCCGCCGAACGGATTCTTGGAGCCATGCGCCGTAATCCACTAGGCCGAGACGCGCAGATAGTCGGAACCATCACGGACGCCCATCCGTCCATGGTCACCATGCGAACACGGCTAGGCACGTCACGGATCGTCGATCTGCTGTCTGGCGATCAATTACCGCGAATTTGTTGAGTCAGCTCAATGCACGAGATGGGAATTGCCAGTTCGGTTCTCGACGCAGTTCGCGCGGAGACGCGCCGCTTCCCGGATGGACACGTCTTCAAAGTGGTTGTGCGGATCGGTGAACTGGCAGGCGTCGATCCGGATGCGATGAGCTTTTGTTTTGAGGCTCTCGTGCGGGAGACAGAGTTGGAGCCGCTTGCGCTCGAAATTGAGTACTGCCCCCGCCGTCATCAATGCCGCGCCTGTGGGCAGGCATATGTCGCACCCAACGAAGATGCTTCCTGTCCAAAATGCAGCGCGACGGAAGCGCAATTCTTAGGAGGCGACGAATTGGAAATCGCCTACCTGGAGGTCGAAGATGGAGCGCGTCTCGCTGGAGCGTAAGGTTTTGAGTGAGAACGACCGCATTGCTGCCAGCTTGCGGGCGCGCTTTGTCGAACATAACATTCTCTGTCTGAACCTGATTAGCTCACCCGGATCCGGGAAAACTAGCCTGCTTGAACGTACCCTCGAAAGTTTCGACAGTCGCGAACGAGTTGCTCTTCTAACCGGCGATATTCAAACCGAAAACGATGCCAAACGATTGGCGCGTTTTGGGTTTCCTGTGAAGCAAATTACCACGGGTGGAACATGCCATCTGGACGCCCGGATGATCGAGAGAGCGCTTTCGGACTGGCGCTTGGAAGAGATCGACTTGTTATTGATCGAGAACGTCGGGAACCTGGTCTGCCCATCGAGCTACGATTTGGGAGAAGCCGCAAAACTCGTTGTTCTTAGCGTCACGGAGGGAGACGACAAGCCGCTCAAATATCCGTCGATCTTTTTTAAGTCGGAACTTCTTGTTCTGAACAAACTCGACCTGCTGCCCTACGTGCCATTCAATATGGACCTTGCCGAGCAGAACGCACGGCGCGTTCATCGCGATATGGAAATCGTCCGAGTATCCTGTCAAACACGCCAAGGACTGACGGAATGGCTCGCATGGCTGGATCGTCGAAGACAACACTCGCCGGCGCCTGCGTCCGCATCTTGAACTATCATGCAAGTCCGCAAAGAAATTCAGGTTTCCGGGATCGTGCAGGGAGTCGGATTCCGACCCTACGTATATCGGCTCGCGACCGATCGAAACCTCGAAGGGAACATCAGCAATACCCCTGCAGGAGTTACGATCCAAATTCAAGGTCCGCTGGAACGTGTCGAGGATTTTGTAGCGCGCCTTCCCGAGGAAGCGCCAGCTTTGGCGCAGATTACTCGTGTATTCGTTCGCGAACTGCCGTGCGAACCGAGTGACCACTTTGAGATTCTGGCGAGCCGTGGCGGCGAAAACATCAGCGCGGGTATCTCTCCGGACGTTGCCGTTTGCTCAGACTGTCTTCGTGAAATGCTCGATCCGCAGGACCGTCGATATCGCTACCCGTTCATCAACTGTACGAACTGCGGCCCCCGCTTCACGATCGTCAGAAGCATTCCCTACGACCGGCCGCGTACTTCGATGTCCGTGTTCCCGATGTGCGATGAGTGCCGCGCTGAATATGAGAATCCGCAAAATCGCCGCTTCCATGCGCAACCGAACGCGTGTTGGAAATGTGGGCCTCAACTCGAGTTCCTGGACGCGCAAGGCCACGCGATCAAATCGCTCGACCCCATCGACGCTGCCGTGGAGTGCCTCCGATCGGGCCAAGTGGTCGCCATTAAGGGCCTGGGAGGATTCCATCTCGCAGTAGATGCCACAAACTCCGCTGCGGTGAGACAGTTGCGCGAGCGCAAGCGGCGCGTCGAGAAACCGTTTGCTGTCATGGTCCCTGATCTGGAGGCCGTTGCGCGATTTTGCAAAATCGGCTCGGAGGGGCAGCAACTGCTGAACAGCCGACAGCGTCCCATCGTGCTACTGCCAAGGGCAATAGACAATACAATCGACGATCAAGTTGCACCTAATCAAAGTGACCTCGGGATCTTCCTGCCCTATGCGCCGATCCATTATTTACTCTTTGCTGCGGGGGACTTCGAAGCACTGGTTATGACCAGCGGCAACCTAAGTGAAGAGCCTATTGCGATTGACAACCGCGAGGCGGTGCAGAGGTTAGCGGGCATTGCGGACTTCTTTCTTGTGCACAACCGTGAAATCCTTCTGCGTTGTGATGATTCGGTGGTTCGGCCTTCGGCCGGACGGCTCCGCCAAATTCGGCGGTCGCGAGGCTACGTGCCCGCTGCGGTGTCCTTGCGCAGGGAGATTCCACAGATTCTTGCGGTGGGCGGAGAACTAAAAAATACGATCTGTTTGACGCACGGCAAACTTGCTTTTTTGAGCCAGCACATCGGCGATCTCGAAAACCTCGAAAGCTTTGAGTTCTTCCGCGAAGCAATTGATCACCTTTCGAAAATTCTGGCAATCGATCCAGAGATAATCGCGCATGACCTTCACCCGGGTTACCTTTCGACACAATGGGCTCTGAATCAGCAAGGCGTGCGGCGCGTGGCCGTCCAGCACCACCACGCGCACATCGCCGCGTGCATGGCCGAAAATCACCTGGACGAAGAAGTGATTGGGTTGTCGCTCGACGGCACTGGGTATGGCACTGACGGGCACATCTGGGGTGGTGAGGCGCTGCTCACGAAGTATACCAGCTTTACACGTGCCGCACATTTCACGTACGTAACGCTTCCAGGAGGTGCCGCGGCGATTCGCGAACCCTGGCGCATGGCTGTGAGCTATCTGCGGCACACCTTCGGCAACGAGTTCCTCGGACTGGATATCCCGTTTGTTCGAGAACTGGAACGGAAGAAAGCGGAGTTAGTCCTAAAGATGATGGATCGACGGTTGAATTCGCCTCTGACTTCCAGTTGCGGGCGTCTGTTCGATGCCGTTGCCGCGCTGATTGGAATTCGACACGAAGTGAGCTATGAAGCGCAGGCCGCCGTTGAACTCGAGTCGCTGGCGCGGTCTTCGGACGAGACAGGTGGTTACCCCTTCGCGCTTGATAGGAGAGATGGCTGCTTTCAGATCGACTTTCCTCCACTATTTGAAGCGATCGTTGAGGATCTTCGCCGGAAAGTACCCTTGGAAAGAATTAGCCGGCGATTTCACAATGGGTTGCTCGAAACTCTGGTGCGAGTTCTGTCCTTGCTGCGCCAAGAATCATCAATCACTCGAGTGTGCTTAAGCGGCGGCACATTCAACAATTTGATTCTGTTTGAAGATTTGATTCGTAAACTCGGGGCCCACGGGTTTGAGGTCTTCACTCACTCCGAGGTTCCCGCCGGCGACGGTGGCTTGAGTCTCGGGCAGGCACTTGTCGCAGCACACACCCTTCCAGACTAAAATCATAGTCTTCCACTTCCACTGAAGTCAGATAGTTGCCCGGGGTCCATCTGACCAGCACGGGTTCTTGTATCAGTTTCATTGAGAGAGGCTACGCCCCGTCGATCAACGAGCAAAATCCTGATTCAACCTGGAAACCTGTCGGAGCGCAGCCCTAATCCCGAAGATTTGCCGTCGATTTTCTTCGAGTGAGTGCAACAGAGCTGCAGGTGTCAAACTTTCCCGAGCAGCGTCAAGAGGCTGACCCCAATTCGGTCAACGCCGCAAGTCGAGCGGCGATTCGGGCGACCTCCGATCGCGTTCACCGGCCGGCACTGCGTGATTACTGAGTCCAAGGTACTGATATAGTCTGTGGTACTAAGAGGAGGCCATCACAATGCCGCAGACACCACATGTCGAACGACATTTCACCGGAAGTGAGAGTGTGCGGGACGTTGTCATTGGCATGTCCGATGGGCTGACTGTTCCCTTTGCGCTAGCCGCCGGCCTTTCGGGAGCGGTTGGCTCGGCGCAATTAGTTGTCGTGGCGGGGCTGGCTGAAATCGCGGCTGGGTCCATCGCCATGGGGTTGGGTGGTTTTCTTGCAGCCAAGAGTGACGCGGAACACTACGAGCAAGAACTGGCGCGGGAAAGTCGTGAAGTCGAGTCGATACCGGACGCGGAAGCTTCGGAGGTTTCCGATGTCTTCGAGTCGTACGGTTTGACTCGGGAAGAAAGTCAACCGATCATCACAGCCCTGAGGCAAAAGCCTCGGGCGTGGGTCAACTTCATGATGCGCTTCGAACTTGGGCTAGAGGAGCCGCATGCAGGCCGGGCGCTCAGGAGTGCGCTAACAATTGCAGGCGCCTACGCCATCGGCGGCCTCGTCCCGCTTTCCCCCTATATGTTGTTGACTCGGATGCATTCCGCATTCTTGTTGTCAGTGACCGTTACTCTGTTGGCCTTGTTCGTGTTCGGGTACATCAAAGGTCGTTTCACCGGCACTGCCCCCATGCGAGGCGCAATTCAGACACTCACCATTGGAGCTCTCGCAGCCGGCGCTGCCTACCTTATCGCAAAGTGGATTTCCTGAGGCCTCTCAGAAATCGGTTCTAATGCCGCACTTTGCACTCATGACCGCTTTAGTTGTCAAGACTCATTCGCTCGACGGCACTATTTCCACGGCATGCACGACGAACCGATTGGGAGCTGGCCCCACGTAGTCGAACGGGAAGCAAGTAACCAGCGTCAATTCATTCCGATTTGAAGGTCGCAGAACACCGATATCTCTGGGCGAAACGATACTGGTCGATTGGACTCGATACTGGAATCTCCCTCGGTGTGTACGAAGGGTAATGATGTCCCCGGTCTGTATGCGCCGAAGGGGGCGAAAGAACGTGTCACGGTGTGCCGCGAGTCCCACGTTGCCTGGTTCGCCCGGCATTGCGGTCTCGGGGAGATGCCCCACCCCCAAACGCAAAATCTTAGGCGAATCTCCATTAAGAATGACGGCTTGCAGGCCCACGCTCGGAATCTGAATTTGGCCCATCGCCTCTCCAATTTCTAAAACGCGGGGCTCGAAAAGGGGAACTTCAGCCTTGAATTTGCGCAGCTCGATTGCCTGATAGGCTTGACCAGCCACATCAACATAGGCGGCGTAACCGATCGCCAACGCGCCCACCAATAGAAAAATAGAGGAACTCCATCCGAGGAATTCTTTGACCCGCTCTCTCACTCTTTTCGACGTGTGATTGGCCCCGGTCATTGGAAGCCTCCGCCAGGTCCCGATTGAGAGGCGCTTTCGAAGGATGCCGAGTAACCGGCGCGGGTTCGTACTCGCAGCTTACGCAAGCCGGAAGCATCCACTTTGACTGCAATTTTTCGGAAGGAGCTTCCCTGTCGCACTTGCCCCGGGGGATACCCGAGCGTGTACTGCTCGCGAAGATCGCGAGCGATGGCCTTGGCGATTCCCGAGATATTCTCACCGCGATGAATTAGAAAAGCGATACCACCCGTATCTTTGCAGAGGCGTTCGAGGGCATGGGGGTTCTCCTCCCTGGTGGAATTCCCAACCAAGGCGATCGAATAAATCACTGCGTGCGCCTGCCTTGCCAGGAGCAAGACGTCGGAATATTTGCGGCGGCTGGCATTGTCGCCGCCGTCACTCACAATCACGAGGGCCTTCTTCTCCCGTCTGCCAAATTCAAGGTGCTTCAAGCCCTCGACCACGGCGTCATACAGCGCAGTCTGACCGTGGGCCGATACGGCCAACAAGGCCCTTTGTAAGTCTTTCGGGTCGCTCGTGAAGGCCCTTCCGCCAAACGAATCAATCGATACGTTGTCGCTGAAATCGACAACGAACATTTCGTCCTCCGGATTGCTCGATTCCGCAAACGCCGAGACCGCCGCAGCGACTTCCGTTAGTCTGGGCCCCATGCTGCGACTGTGATCCACGAGCAAACCGACGCTCACCGGCGTATCTTCTTCCGCAAATAAAGTAACGTTTTGCAGCTTTCCGTCTTCATAGACGCGAAAATTCTGCCGTTGCAGCCCTGAGACAAACTTGCCGTTTGAATCCGTTACACTTACCGGAAGGACGACAAGGTTCGTCGTGACGGAGATTTTGGATTGCTTCTGATCTTTGGAGCCGGGCGGTAGCCCACTTGGTGGAAACCCAAAGGAAAGCAGGGAGACCAGGATAGGTGCGGAGAAGATGAAAGTGAGCAGACGTCCGTCGTCACTGCTTAACCCATGTGCTGCCACCATGTTGAGGCCTCCCCGCGCCGCGGCGAGGTGTGATTCCATCCAGGTCCGCGGCGCGCAGAGTCTGGTTAAGTCTAGGAAAGCTGCTTAACCAACAACTTTAGACCGAGTGCGAGGCCCACGGCCGCCAGACCCAGCAGTCCGATCAATGGAACGTCGCTGGCAGTCTTCGGCAGCTCCCTCGAGACAGTTGCCGGTTCCGTGGCGGAAGCGGTTGTCTCCGGATTGTGCAAAGGCAGAACTTGGATCGCCTCGGATACGGGTTCCTCTTTGGCTTGGGGAGTAACTGCTACGAGGGGAACTGTTTTCAGGTTACTCTCGGTTGGTTCAACGGTCTCCGCTGGCACGATCTCATTGGAAGCCTCGGCCAGCTGAATGGCCCGCTGTTTGGGATACACGAATTCTTGTCCGAAATTGTCCCCGGGATAGAACCAGGCGCGCAACGCTTCCGGTGAGTCGCCCGGCCGTTCACGGAACTTGATGACCGTTTCGCTCGTTGGTTCCAACCTATAGTTGGGAATCGCGAGAATTGTGGTGATCAATTCTGTTCCGTCTTCGTTCCATATCTGTACGATATGCCGATCAGCCAGGGAATCAAGGAGCCGAAACGTGTAGGTTCCGGCAGGTAGCACTTTCCCTGGGATTTCGATGGGTTGACTAAAGGTAAGTATGGTTTTCTTGTTCCATTGATCTGCTCTGGCTGGATTCAAGAACGGCACGACCAACAGAGTGAGCGCAAGACCGACTAAAGCTGCCTTAATGAAACGCATTGATATATCCTCCTCATCAAATTGGCTGGTCGTAGGTGTTATGGGCACCGCGCGGGGGATTCATCCGAACTGTCAATTCCCATTCGGATGACGCGTCTTTACGGCTCTCAGCCTCCTGTTTGCAACGTACTTATCACTTGCTCTGAAATGAATCTGTACTGCCTGTCACGCCTCCATGTGATTATGCTTACACCGGGCCCGGGATTGTGCGCGCCCACTCAGAAGCCAATCAGCTGCAGCTCCCAAGCGGTATTGCAAGCAAAGAACACCTCGCGTGCAACACACTGTCACGCTCAGTCGTCCCTTGCGGGGAATTTTCAGGCAACCGCAGCGTGTTTTGCGATGACTTGTGGAACCTGCCGCTGGTTGATTGCCCGATAAGTTCTTACAACCTCGTCAGTCGAGAGATCGGGATGTCTTCCCGGACTTGTTGGTTCGGCGCGCAGCAATATATCGTCCATGGAAACCACGCCGACCAAAGTACCGTTCGCCGCAATTACCGGCAGCCGGCGCACCTTCCCATCTTTCATGGTTTGCAACGCAATATGGATGTCCTCATCCGGAACGCAAGAATGAAGCTTGTCTGACATGACCTCGCCCACGCTGATATCGCCAGCAAGCTGGCCGCGAGTTCCCAGCGCTATGCAGATGTCCCGGTCCGTGACCACTCCTATGACCTTTCCTTCCGATGTCGCCACGGGCAGGAATCCGCAATTCGCATTCCACATCAGTTCGGTTGCTGAGCCGAGATTCGTTTCCGGTTGGCAGTAATACGGAGTTCCCATCATTACTTCTTTGACTTTCATTGAATATCTCCTTGTTCTGATTTTCCCGGTTGAGCCTCTCGCTTCCGAATGACCTCAACCGAGCACTTCGCGTGCAAAGCCACCGCCTCCGAGACGCTTCCCATGGTCAGCCGGTCAAAACCTCGCCGACCGTGAGAACCCACGACAATCATGTCCGCTTGCCATTTGTCGGCTTCTCTCAGGATTAGCCTCCAGGGCATTTCCTGCTCCGCTGGTACATCGCAACAAACCTTTAGGC
The DNA here is from genome assembly GCA_963824515.1 of uncultured Acidobacteriota bacterium. Taxonomy (GTDB): domain Bacteria; phylum Acidobacteriota; class Terriglobia; order Acidiferrales; family UBA7541; genus Acidiferrum. Next base: position 126,425 of record CAWGPN010000015.1, on the reverse strand, counting down.
TTCCTGTGGATAGAATTTTGACACCCGCGGCCGCTGCCGCTTTGGCTTCATCAATAGAGGCGATATTGAGATCCTCAACCTCGTGAGGCTCGAAGTATGGAAATTCCCTCAGTGGTAGAATCAGCTCGGGGATGGATATCACCTTCGCTGTGCTTCCCGCTGGCCACGGCCGTTCCACTAACGAGGAAAGCGCTGCCGCAGAAAACTCGGAGCCGTCGGTCGCCGCGAGAATCTTTCTCGGACCACCCACGGGCAAAGGACCATCTGTCTGGGACGGTCGAACAATCTCAACAGAACAGGGCGCCCCTCGGAGCACGGACTGCGCAGTGCTACCGACAAATAACCGGGTTAGCCATCCGATCTCGTGGGAGCCGACCATAACCAAGTCCGCTTTCCAATCACGTGCGACAACGTTTATCCTGCGGCGTGAGTTCCCCAGAACGACATCCACACGAGTTTTCCACCCCGCGTGAATGAGATCCTCGGCAAGCTTTTCCGCGTGTCGACGGTCAGCATCGCGCGCGCGTTCCAGCAGAAGGGGCGCTTTCACAAAAGGGAATGGATCCAATACTGTCAAGAGCAGAAACTCCGTGCCGGCAGGCCACGGCCTGGATGCAGCCTCAAGGACTATTTCACTGCCGGATGAGCCAGGACCCAAGCCAATCAAGACATTCATACTTCACCTCCGCGGCCTTGTTCATTTCTAGTGCATCTCAACCAGCTAAGCCTTCCCGGAATACCCATCGGTCTGAGTCCACCCTCCTATATATGGCAACCGCCTACTCCGTGCTGTGGTGGCTGGCACTTTGACTTGTGACCAGAATCACGGTGAGCGCGGAAAGGTTGAAAGCGTTTGATAGACACAAAACAGAAGTTGCCTCCCACAAACGTCGGGCTACATCGTGAGAGTGCCCCTTTGGACTGGTGGCGCCACTGGCGATCAAATCCGGGCTCTCGTTCCCTTCGCAACTACTGTGAGCGCTTCGAGTGCAGAAGGGCGCGTTGGCGGAGACCCAACGAATTACAATAGGGTGTACTGGAGCGGCCTTACCGGCCGCCCCAGGACCTCGATTGAAAATTACTCTTCCGGTGTCTCTAGCTTGGAGGCAAGCTCTTCCGACTTTGCCTTTGATTTTCCGTAATCCACATAATCGGAAATCAACTCCGCCAAACTAGAAGCCACTTCATAGTTCGCGTCCACATAATTAGCGTACGGACCCGTGTGAAGAAGCTGGGGTCTCTGGTTCAAGTGCTCGATCGTCGCTGTGGTGTTGGAGGCGAGCTCCTTCAGCATTGGGGTGATCTGATCGATGGCCTGTTGCTGCCACGGGGACGCAGTGCTTTTGGCATCCTCTAGCTTGGAGAGCAACTGTCCAGCGTTGTTAACATGCTCTTTGATTTTCTCAACCTTGCTCGCATGGCTCGCCCAGCTCAGCTTCGAGTGAGTGAAGATCTTCAGCTCGTCGGCGTCATGCCTCAGCTGTACTGCCTCTGTCTTTACGTCCGCAAGCAGCCCCGAAACTTCCTCGGAATCCTTGGACGCTTGCGCGCCCCACGATGGGGTCACCGCAAATGCGAACGCCACCAGTGACAAAGCCAGGCTCGATCGCCTGATTAGTCTGTGATTGAACATCGGTCTTCCTCCTTGTTCCTCAGATGTAAGCAGGCCAGATAACCGGCCCGGAAGGGTCCCGGCAACTTTTCTGCGGAGAGTTGTACGGGTTTCCGGTTCTCTCGTACCCCCCCCAAACTAGTAACTGCAATCCGTATGCCGGAGAGCGCCGCATTTTAGTTCGCATCCTAAATCTCAGAATAATGTGCCTAGGCTCTGAGGTTAGCGTGTCTGTGGGCAATTCGGGTCACGATCGAAATGCAGTTCTCGTTGCAAGCGCTTGGTTTATGGAGTGACTCTTGTAATTTGCTGCGCTTGGGTAGTGCCTCGATTAATTGGGATTAATGATGGACCAATTGCATGCACACACGATCCGTCAAAGTTTTTGGACGTCGAAGGTTAGAGTGTTCAAATCTTTTGACGCGATCTGCCTACTGTCACAAGACTCTGTCCACGAATCTCCTCAGGTCCAAGGACTTATTATTCCCTGACAAGTGGCACGCGAGGTGCCTGAAGAAGAATGCTCACGTGTCTCAAAGGGATGAGAAGCACGGAGTCCATTGCGACTGAGAATGTGGATGAAGCCCAGAATTGGAACTACTGAATTCGGTCCAATACAGGCTTTGGTGATTGCCTCTCCTGAGGAGACTGGGGCTGACTTCCTGGCAGACATGCCCCTGACCAAATAACCTGCCGAGGAAGCGCTGAATGACAACCAAAGAGACGGAGCGAAAGGAGCGCAAAATGCGAGGTCCATATGGTTTCGAAGTGAATGACAGCTGCCGTACATGCAAGCTCAGGGCGGCTGGGTTCTTCTGTCATTTGCCCGCGGCAGCGCTGAAAGAATTCGATGCCGCAAAATCTGTCGCCGTCTATCCGGCGGGGGCAGTTCTGTTCCTTGAAAAACAAGAGCCGCGTGGAGTCTTCCTTCTGTGCGGTGGAGGCGTCAAGCTCTCGGTCAGCTCAAGCGAAGGCAAGACTCTCATCCTCCGCATTGCCAAACCGGGCGAGCTCCTGGGACTGATGCCTGCACTGACAGGCACGCCGCACGAAGTCACCGCGGAAGTTCTCCACCCTTCCCAAGTCGCCTTTGTCCGCCGGGATGATTTCCTGCACTTTGTTGCCAAGCATCCACAGGGCTATCAGAACGCGGTGAAAGAGTTGAGTTTCAACTACCAGGCTGCCTGCGAACAGTTGCGCACGCTGGGATTGACTTACTCGGCCAATCAGAAACTCGCTCGGCTTCTTTTGGGCTGGTCAGCCGGAGGAGCAGAAACAACACAAGGGATCCGAGTCACATTGCCGCTGACCCACGAGGAGATCGCCGAATTCATCGGCACGACTCGAGAGACCGTAACCCGCACTCTAAGTGAATTCAAAGACCAGCATCTGGTTGCCCTGCAAGGCTCCACCCTGATGATTCCAAATCGGGCAGCGCTGGAGAGCTTGGTGAGCGCCTAACCTCATTAACTAGGACTGAGATCGGTAGTCTGCTTGAGAGAGACCTTTGATTCCAATCGCTCGGCGGGGCAAGTTCAAACCAAACTTGTTCTTGTGTGCAAAGCATCTGGCGAAGTTGCAGTGCTGATGGCTAGGCTCGCGAGGAGACCAGTGCTGCTCCACGATCCGGTCGGAAATAAGGCCCGCTCATCCAAACCCGTGCCATGCATTTCGACGATCCGGACCGAGGTAATTACGGCTGGACCGGAAGGCTTGCCTTTAATGTTGAGCTTAATTCACTAGTCTTGATAGAGGACCGACCGCAGGCGTCCATCATCTGTCAAGGTTTTTGAACGCTGACCGCTTGGATGTTCTAATTTTTTGACAATAGCGGTCCGCTGTCCTATTAAGTCCCCCGGCAATCCGCTTGGATTCAATGACTTGCCATTCTTCAGCAACTGGCAAGCGAGTTGCCCTAATCAGAATTGCTTCCCAGTCTCAAACGGATGAGAAGTGCTTCGTGCGTTGCGGATGAGGATCATGATGAATGCCAACGGTGGACCTGCTGAATTCGATTCCCTACAGGCTTTGGTGATTTCCCATTCTGATGAAACTCGCTCAGCGTTATCAACAGCGCTCGCGCCCACAGGAGTGGTCCCCATACTATGTGAGTCGGTGTCGGAGGGCTGCAGACACTTAGAGCATGAAGACATCAAGATCGTCATCTGCGACGACGGCCTGCCTGATAGGGGGCTACAGAAGATTGTTGCGGAGGTGGGCAAGCGGCGGATTGCAGTTCCGGTGATTGCCACCTCCCGCACGGGAGAATGGGACGAATTCTTAAAAGCCTTGCGCGTGGGAGCTTTTGACTACCTGTATCTGCCATCGAAAAGCGAAGAAGTGGCCCGGGTAATTTCCTCGGCTCTGGGTAGCAATTTCAGGCGAGGTGGCGGAAAGGCAGTCGGGGCCGCAAATTAATTGAGCACTTTGCAGGGAGGATCGTCACGCTGAAAAGGGGATCTTCGCAGAGGCTCAAGTCGTGGTCAGGGGTACTATATGTTTTCCAGGTGTGCCAATCCATCCTGCAAAGCGGAATTTGATTATCGCCAGGGCCACTTCTTTCGTTTTCATAAGCGCGCCTTAGATGACGGGCAGCCAGCCAATACCCACTCGGTTCAACATTTTTGGCTCTGCGGAGAGTGTTCCGAAACTCATTGTCTTGAATACTCGGAAGGGGCGGGTGTGTCGATTAGGATGCATTTCGAAGACACGTTTGGATCTCACACCCAGCAGCAGATTGCGCCCGCCTGACAAATCTCGTGGTTCTCACAACGGAACAGATTTGACCTGCGACTGGCGTCCCCTGCGCCAGAGAATCGGGAGTGCGTAACTGGCGGACGCCGTTGAGAGAACGTAGAATGACGGCTTGGCTCAACGCGGGCTTAAGCAGATGTGAAGACCGACGATGAATACAGTTCAAACGCGGCTCGAATCCACCTTCACCTCTTTCCGGCAACAAGCGGCCATTTTCAGTACTTTAAATCTTTTCATAATCGCTACGCTCTTGCTGGCGAATGTCACATTGGCACCATACTGGGGCCGGCTCTCTCCTGCTTTGTTCGTAACACTCGGGGTTGGGTTCCTGTTCCATTTGTCGCTTCTCATCTGGATTCAGGCGCGACTCAGCACGATCTCGGCGAAGATGGTCAAGTTTCTCACGGTAGCTTCAATCTCGGTCAACAGCGTCATGACCTTCGCTGCAGCGGCAACCAATCATGGAGACAGCCAGTACTTTGCGCTGATGATTGTTCCGGTCTTGGAAGCTGCATTTCGCTTCTCGTTCGCGGGAGTTCTGGTAGTGGTCGCAATTGCGGACCTTTTGAATGTCTTCTGGGTTTGGGAATATTACCGCTTGAATCCTACCAAACAGTTCAATGAGTACCTCGAAGTTGGTACCGTCTGCCTGATCTATACGGTGGTTGGGATTATTGTGTGGGCATTGGTGAAGCAACTCCAGCAAAAGGAGGCCCGCCTCGCCCGCAACCTCGAGGAACTCGGCAGAGCCCGCCAGCGATTGTTAGAAGAGGAGAAATTGGCAGCAGTAGGCCGGCTTTCGAGCGCCATTGCCCATGAAATTCGAAATCCCGTCGCCATGATTTCAAGTTCACTAAGCATGGCTACGCGCAACGGTTTGAGCGATCCCGACCGCCAGGAAATGTTTGACATCGCCGCCAAGGAAGCTTCCCGCTTGGAAAGGCTGACGGGGGAGTTTTTGGCCTACGCGAGACCCCGGCCTATCAATAAGGGGGTTAGCTCCGCTTCGGACACTCTGCTTTATGTGGCCAGCGCCTGTAAGGCTTATGCGTCCGATAAGGGCGTCAATTTAGAAGTCGAGGCGGCGCCTGACTTGAACGTAAATATGGATGCCGCAAAAGTCCAACAAGCCTTGCTCAATCTGGTGAAGAACGCCATCGAGGCATCCCGACCGCAGCAATCCGTCACCCTGCAGGGCATGCTCAGCAGAGCCGGCATGATTTCGTTTGAGATTCACAATCTAGGACCGGCAATTTCCAAAGAGGCGCTGAAGCAGATCTTTGAACCGTTCTTCACAACCAAGCAAGGAGGAGCCGGGCTTGGGCTTGCCATTGCGCGAAACATTGCGCGAGCTCATGGAGGGGATTTGTTCTTGAGAGTGAATGAACCCGGACGTGTCTGTTTTACATTCGAACTGCCTGTCACGGTTGCCACGGGCGGGGATATAGGTGAGAAAACATGGGCCGGATCCTGATTGTCGATGACGAGCCCCACATGCGGAGAATCCTCGCCTCCACGCTTTCTCTCGACCGGCACGTCACGACGGAGGCTGGTGGGGTTTCGGAAGCCAAGGCCCGCCTTTCTGCAGAGGACTTTGACGCTGTTCTCACCGACCAGAAAATGCGTGATGGGGAAGGTCTCGAAGTGCTTGCGGCTGCGCGCGAAGCCGACCCCACGCTCTCCGTTGTTTTTCTGACCGCCTTTGCGACCATCGAACTTGCCGTGAAGAGTATGCAGCAAGGGGCTTTCGATTTCGTTACAAAGCCATTCCAACCGGAAGTCGTTCGCGCGGCGGCGAATCGTGCATGTGAACGGACGGCCCTCCTGCGTGAGAACGATTTGCTGCGAAAGACCATTGTCCGGTTGGAAGGCTCGTCGGAAATCTTTGGAAACTCTGCGGCAATCGCAAAGGTTCGTGACTTCATCGCGCGTGTGGCGCCCACCAATGCGCCCGTTTTAATCCTTGGTGAAACTGGGACCGGCAAAGAACTTGTCGCACGAGCGGTTCACCGGAATAGTCCTCGGTCGGCAAAGCCGTTTGTGGCTCTCAACTGCGCGGCTCTTCCCCCCACGCTATTGGAAAGTGAACTCTTCGGTCATGAACGCGGTGCTTTTACAGGTGCGGATCGCAGCCGTGGGGGCTTGTTTGAGGCCGCGCACGAGGGCACGCTGTTCCTCGATGAAATCGGCGAAATGCCCCTCGAGGCGCAGGCAAAACTTCTGCGCGTCCTCACGGAGGGCCAGGTGGTTCGCATCGGGTCAACGGTGCCCCGCCGAGTCGATGTTCGCGTCATAGCGGCGACTCATCGGGACCTCCAACAGCGGATGCGTGATGGGCTGTTTCGCGAGGATCTGTACTATCGACTTGCCGTAGTCCCAATTCCGATACCGCCATTGCGGGAACGCCGCGAGGATATCGCCGCACTTTGTCAGCTTTTTCTTCAACAAGCCTCCCACGACCTAAAGGTACCTCAACACGAGCTCAGCAACGCAGCATTGAAATACTTGATGAATTATTCTTTCCCCGGAAACATCCGTGAACTCAAAAACCTAATTGAGCGGGCCTGCATCCTGTCTCGGTCCACGCAAATTGGGCTTGATAGTTTTCCGGTTACCGAAGCTCAAGCAAATCTGGGATCAGCTGACGAGGAAACTCCCGCGAACTGGATCGATTCGCTTCCAGCATCCGTGCAGCTCAGAGAGTTTCTGGCTGAGGTCGAGAAGACTCTGATAGAACGGACCCTAAAAGAGACAAATGGCGCGCAGGCAGAAGCTGCCCGGCGCCTCGGTCTCTCTCGTAGTGACCTGTCTTACAAGCTTTCCAAATATGGCGTCAAGCACGCCGCCGATGACTAAGCGAAACTCCCTTTAATGTCTCGTCCCCGCGTCTTGCGTGAGGGCATCCTCCGGAGCCGGACCTCCGGGCCTAACTGCAGCGGCTGCTCCGCACACCCTGGATTCGTACAGCTATAGCTACGGGCTGAAGGCCGCCGCCGTCCGGAATGCGGAGCGGTTCGAGAGTTCAAAAATCGCTGCGGTTCTTAGGATGAGTCCGGAAGACTTGAAACTGCGGGGATTCCCACTTCGCTTCTTCAGATACGGGATGCGAACCTGACAGAAACTGAGGTCGAAACGCTCACCACCCGGCGCCTCACTACTTCGAGCGCCTGCCTCGTATCCCGCTATGCTCTTGCCACTTCCCCGCGAATAATATCGTATCGTTCGATCACCGCAGCGACGCCCATGCGCACCGTGCCATCTTCCGTGCGCTGCTCCACTCGCACTACCTTTCCGAGAGCGCGCACGAAAACTTCCGTTCCGTGCGTAATTTCCGCCGGCAGCGTCAGCGTGATGTCCAATTCCGATCCAGCAGCGAGATCCTGCTCGATGACAAAATACAGCCCTCGCGTCGATATGTCGCGTGTCTTTCCTTCTTGAGAATCCGCTTCGCGTTCGGCTGGTATTCGAATGATGATTGGCAAGGACAAATCGTAACGGCGAGCCGTACGGCGTTCCGTCATTCCCCCGACCTCCTCATTTTGCGGCGGTGACGTGCTTTGAACCGCGGTGCCCGCACGAGAACTTACTAGAAATCAACAGATTTTGCCAGCCTCGTGCCTCTTTCGGCCGGCGGAAGCGAATCGTTCCCGTTCCTCTTATTCCCCGCGGGTGCCTGCCACTGCTTCCGTTTCCTCAGGCGCCGGTGCCGCGGCCGTACGCCGCGTGCGCGGCGTATCCAAGTTGAACTGCCTCATTTTATAGAGCAGCGCCTTGTAGCTGATGCCCGAGCATCTTCGCAGCATCCTTGCGGCACCACTGCGTCTTTTCCAGCGCGTCGGCGATCGCTTCCATTTCCGCTTCGTCCTTCAATCCGCGAACCAGAGCCTTCAGCCCCTGCTCGCGGGGCAACGCGGGCTCTTCCCGCGGAGAAGTGCGCTGCCGCGCGGAAGACATTTCCACCAGCTCCCGGAAGCTGCCTTCATCGTCCTCGAGAATCACGTAGCGCTTCACGAAATTTTCCAGTTCGCGCAAATTCCCCGGCCACGGATAACTCACCGCCGCATCCATCAAGTGCTTCGACGGGCCCGCCGGGGTCTTCCCGAATTTCTCGCTGTACTGCTCCAGAAAATGCCGGAAAAGCAGCGGAATCTCGACCAGCCGCTCGCGCAGCGGCGGCACCTTAATCGAGAGCACGTTTAGCCGGTAATACAGGTCCTCGCGGAAGCGCCCCGTCTTCATCGCTTCTTGCACATCCACGTTCGTCGCCGCGAGCACGCGCACATCCGTGTCGATCAGGTGCCGTCCTCCCAGCCGCGAATACTGGTGATCCTGCAGGACGTGCAGCAGCTTGGCCTGCAAGGTGCGGGGTCATCTCCGCGATTTCATCGAGGAAAATCGTCCCCTTGTTCGCCATTTCAAACTTGCCCGGCTTGCACCGCACCGCGCCGGTGAACGCTCCCTGTTCGAATCCGAACAGCTCCGATTCCAGCAACTCACCCGGAAGAGCCGCGCAATTCACCTTCACGAACGGCTGGTTGCGCCGCTTCGAACGCATGTGAATCATCCGCGCGACGACTTCCTTGCCGACGCCGCTCTCCCCGCAAATAAAAACAGGCACGTCCACCGGAGCAATCTGCAAAATCTGCTGGCGGATGCGCACCATCTGCGGGCTGGCTGCCAGGAAACTCAGGTCTTCCGTGACCTGATCGCAATATTCGCGCAGCGCCTGGTTCTCCGTGGTGAGCTGTTTCTTCTGGCGGGACTTCAGCATCGCCGCGTCCAGTTCCGTTTTCTCAAACGGTTTCGTCAAGTAATCCTGCGCGCCGATGCGGATTGCTTCCACGACCGTACCGACTTCATTCGAGCAAGAAAGCATGATCACATTCAGGCTGCGGTCCGCTTGCATCAACTCCTTCAAAGTTTCGATGCCGTTCAGTTCCGGCATCAGAACGTCCAGAATGATGAAGTCCGGGCGGTCGCCGCCGTTCACTTTGGCGATCGCTTCTCTTCCGGAACTAACCGTCTCCACGTCGTATCCGTCCACTTCCAGCAGTGTCTGAAGGTATTTTCGGATGCTCGGCTCATCATCCACGACCAGGATTCTTTCTTTTGCAGCCATTGAGTTCTCCCTTTTCGATGCCCCGAGTTCTAAAAAACTATCCCTGATCCATCGGCAACAAAAATGTGAATCTGCTCCCTGCCTTCGCTTCGCTTTCCACCCAGATCTTCCCGCGGTGCGCTTGAATCAAACGCTTGGCGATCGCCAAACCAAGACCCATGCCTGAGGTATTGCGGTCCACTCGCACAAAATCCTCAAATATCTCCTGGTGATGCTCAGCCGCGATCCCCGGCCCGGAGTCCGCCACCGAAATCTCAACGCTGTTCGGCCTTGGCAACCGGAAACGCCTCCGCTCTTCCACGGGCGCCACCGCCGCCACTCGACGCTCCCAAAAATGCGGCCCGGCTTTCAAAGTCACCGTCCCGCCCGCCGGCGTGTGCTTCAGCGAATTGTCCAGTAGATTGGCCGCCGCCTGTTGTACCTTCTGGTAGTCGAACCGGAAAGTGGGAATCGATGGATCGAAGCTCGCATCCAGCTTCACTCCTTTTCGCTGAAACGCTTCGGACCAGCGCTTCGCCAGTTCATCCAAACAATCACGCAGATCATTCTCCCGAAGTTGCAGCACCAGTTTGCCGCTCTCCAGCGCCGAATAATTCAGGAACATCGAAACCAGCCGCACCAGCCGCTCGCAACTGTCTTTCGATTCTTCCAGGATGTCGCGTTGCTTGTCCGTTAAGCGTCCGAGCGATCCCGTCAGCATCAAATCGTAGTAGCCCTTGATCACAGCGAGCGGTGTCTTCAGTTCATGTGCCGCGGAGGCCAAAAAGACCGTCTTTTGCCTGTTCACTTCCTGTAGCTTCAAGTACGCCGCAAGCAAGTTTCGATACGTGATCTCCCGCTCCTGCAGCAACTCCTGCACCGTCAGTTGCGTCGCTGCGTCGGGTGCGGTTTCTCCTCCTGGTTCCGTTACCAGCCGCACCATCAGGCACCCCGGTTCCGGAATCCACTGGATTTGCGCGCGGATATTCTTCTCGCCCCGCTTTTTCTCCACCTCTACTTCGTGCTCTCCCGCTTCGATTTTCTCCCCGATTTGATGCGGCTCGACCTTCAGCAAATCCCGGAATACATTCAACTCGCCAAAATCGCTCGCGTCCCCCGCCCCCAAATACCTTCGTGCGCTCCCATTCGACGCCAGCACCCGGCCGCTTCTTTCCGCCAGCCATGTTGGCGTTTTGACTGCCTCAAGAAGCGTGTTCACTAATGCAGAGGGCAAGGCCAGAACTTTTCTCGAGTCGGCTGACGAAGGTGTGGCGGTGGTTCCTGACATATGCCGGTTTCGATTCTCCACTTGTGTAGGAAAAAATTTTCCCTTGGCGAATTCTCATGCTGGCAGAGGAGTTTCAGACTGTCAATGGCAAATCCGTTCCATTTGCACATTTAGGGAAACCAACTGGCTAGGCCATGCACTAGAATCACTCCGCAAGAAATTTCCAAAACCAACCTGTTTCTATCATTCTGAAAATACAATACTTATATCTACATTTTCTCGCTCTTATATGGCACTCGATATGCTTGTCTCCGTACTAGTTCCCGGGTACTAAGCGAAATATCATGCACACTGGTCTTCTGAAGGATGGTCAGCGCGTGGATCACTCTAACTCTCGACGATCCCCTCGCATTCGCTTGCAAATGCCCGTTTTCCTCCGTGCCACGGACACCTCTGGAGCCGAATTCATAGAGCTTACAAAAACGCTCAATATCAGCGCCACGGGCGCTTGCGTGGCTTCCACCCATCTGCTGCGGCCTGATGAGGTCGTTCACCTCACGATTCCCGCTCCGTCCTCCGCTGCTTCGGGCGTTATTCCCAGCGAGACCCCTCCTATAACTGCCAAAGTGCTCCGCCAGTATTCCACCGGGGACGTGCGTCTCTTTGGACTGGAATTCCTCAAGCCACTTGAGTAAAGTATTGCCTCTTTGACGGACGCCTTGCCATTCCATGGGTAATAAAGTTACATCGTCCCGGGGCCCTAATAAGTATCGTTCTCAAAACTTTGGCTCTATATTCAACGGAAGTAAGGAGATAGCCACGAATCACGGTCACCCTATTCAACCCCGGAGCGGCTTGAGCCTCGTGTTCGTTTGGTCTTAAGCTTGCTCCTCATAGAAAGAGAAAGCCGTATGTGCTTTCCCCAACCCCCGCGGGGATAGGCTTCAGTCAGGTGTATACCGGATATGCCCAGCCCCGGCGCCCCTGCGCCTCCGCGCTTGCCGATTGAGGATTCGTATCTCGAGCTGCTAGCTGACACGCTCGAAAGTCTGGATATTCCTGCGCGCGGTCAATTCCTCCAGCGCTACTTTCGCACCATCACTCACCTCGATCTTCGAGAATCTCAGTGTGTGCAGCTGTGGGATGAAATACTTACTCGTCGCCGCGAACTGAGCGAGCATGTAGGCCGGCAAATTTCCTTGAAAACAGCCCTTATGGATGTGCTCACTTCCGCCGGTCTTTTCCGCGTTCCCATCCTCATCGAATACGACGAGCTCAAAAAGCTCCAGTTGAACGCCGTCACGGACCCTCTCACCGGACTTTACAACCGACGTCTCTTTAGCGAAGCCTTCGAAAAAGAACTCAATCGCGCCCGCCGCTATGGCCTGCCTCTTGGCCTGGTCACTCTCGATCTGCACCGCTTCAAGGAAGTCAACGACAAATACGGCCACCCGCGCGGTGATGAGGTTTTGCGCGCCGCCGCCGCAACGTTGAAAAAAGCTCTGCGCACTTCGGACTCCGCCTTCCGCATCGGCGGAGATGAATTCGCTCTCCTGCTGCCGCAAACTGATCCCGCACAAGCCCTCGCCCTCAGCCGCCGCATCGGCACTGTTTTTGCCGAATCGATCGCGCACTATCAAATGGGCGTCAGCGTCAGCATGGACCACGGCGTCGCTACCTATCCGCAGGACGGCGATCAAGCCGATCAGTTAATTCACGTCGCCGATGAGCGTCTCTACAAGTTGAAGCACGCAAATCACGAAAAGACGCTTTCGGGTGGCTCCCGCGCCGAACTTGACTCCGGATCCGCCCCGGAACATTCCGCCTCTTCCACATCGGAGCGCCAGTCTTCCGCTCCAAGTCCGATCCCCTTCGAATCGAAACGTCCACCGGAGAAATCCGAGAGTGCCATGGCCGTCGCTGCTTCCACCACCGCCTCGGAAATATCCGGCAGCCAGCCTTCGGCCGTACCGCCTCCTGAGCGCGTCTATTCCGTTCCGCGCAAAGCCGAGCGTGTCTCCATGTCCGGCACGAACGCTTATGCAATCATCGGCGAGCAGGGTATCCGACGCGCCCGCGTCCTGGATCTCGGTTTTGGTGGAGTCGCGCTCGAACTTGAAGCGCAGGAAGAAGTCCCCGAAAGCATTCTGGCCGTTTTGCACGTGCCCATTCTTCCGCCAGTACGCGTGAATCTGAAGCCTGTCTGGACCCATCTCACCCCTCAAGGCGCCTACCGTGTCGGCTGTGCGTTCGTCTCCTAATCGCTGGGTGTAGCCGTCTCAAGCCGTTTTTTTCCCCCTGGCATCAACTTCGCGCTTGCCCGAGATGCAGCCGCAAGTGCCGCGAAGTAAAAAGAAGTGCCTGCTGAAGGTGTGCAAGTCCGAGGCCCCAACGCAGCGCAGCCTGTTCGGAGGAATCTCCTTTGGAATCGAGCCGCATCCATAAGGCGAACTCCTTCTGGCTGGGCTTAACTGGGTCTCCAGGCAGACCCACGGGGATGCTCGCCGTCGTCAAACACAGTGTCGTTGTCAGCGATTCCCGCGATCCTGCTTCTTTCAGCAGTTCCGTCATCTTCTCCAACAGGAGAAAATGCAGGCTCCTTTGTTGCCGATGCTCCGTCTCGCGAAACTCCAGCACGATATCCCCGGAATAAACGCGGCCGTTCGTCGACTCCTCCATCGCTGGTCCCGCCAGCGGCTGAGCCACGCAAAAAAACGAATCATCGCTCTCGATCGCGCCTAAAAAATTCTTGATGGCAAGCGCCGGGGCTGCGTCTCCGGCAATCGCCCCGCCGGCCCGGCTCGCTATCTTCTCGACCACTTCTACACGCATGCCTGCGAAGCTACGCGAAGCGAATCCGCCGGGCAAGTACAAACCTCTCCGCGCGAGCGCCCGGCGTTCCTGTCCCATAATCCCTGCGGCCTGCTTATCCTGCTAGAATTCCTCCACGAACAAGATTTCCCGGAGGCTTTGATGAAGGAACCCAAGGCCAGCCGTCCTCACTGGCCCGATTATGCAGCAATGCCGAAGGACTCACGCCAAGGGCTAAAACCTTGGAGCTGGGCCCTTGAGCGCCTCGATAAGTCTCACAATTATTGGATTGCCACGACGCGTCCGGACGGACGCCCACATCTTATGTTGGTCTGGGGAGTTTGGTGGGAAGACGCGTTCTGGTTCAGCACCGGGCCGAACACGCGCAAAGCCAGAAACATCGCCGCTTATGCCTACTGCTCGATCGGCACGGATAGTGCCGACGAAGCCGTCATCCTCGAAGGCGTTCCCCAGGAAATCACCGATCGCGCTATATGGAAGCGCCTCGCCGCTGTGTATAACGCTAAATATGGCGGAGACGTCGAACCCATGCTCTTGGCTTCTGACGGAAACGTCTACCGGGTCGAACCTCAAACCGCCTTCGGCCAGGACGAGCACGCCCCCAATTTCGCCGAATCCGTCACCCGCTGGCGATTTTGAAATCGCTCAACCTACCCAAACAACTGCTTCCTCTTAAACTTGAAAAGGTACCTGCGCGCGGAGCGCAGCTTGTCCGAGTATTCGTTCCCTCACTGCTTCGGGGCCGAGTTCCACATCTCCTGTTTGACCTTCCACTCTCCACTCGGCTCCCTATGCAGCACCAGTGCCGTCTTTCCGCGCGATTCAATCACCGGCTTCCCGTCCGGCGGCTGTACCACCTGATCCTCCGTCGCCCACTCCGACGCCCAATCGCCCGAGATCTCTATGTTGTGAAATTTAATCTCTTCCTTAACCACTTTGTATCCCGGCATCTTCGCAAGAATGTTTTCCACCCACGCCACGATCGCCTTTTTCCCGATAAGCGGAGCTACCCCGGGCATCAAGTCCACGCCATCTTCTGCCCAAGTTGAAAAAATCCCCGCGGTATCCATTTTCAAATGCAGCTCAACATACCGCCTGTTGAACGCATCAATCTCATCCCTTGCTCTCCCCGCCCCCGCTCCAAATGCGCTCACCACCGTTCCGCCGATCAAAATCGCCACGAACATCCCGCAAACCCATCTCATAGACCACCCTCTCAACCACCCGGTACCAGCCCAGCAACATAGCCTAAATTCTGCCGTAATTCCACGAGCCCCCAAGCGGCCATTCAAGGTTCTCCCACTCCGCGTTTGTCTCCCACATTTAGCACGGAACATACTCCAATTTGGAGTTTTCACCGACTACCCGTATAATTGGGGTTTGCCTCGCGACCTAGCGACGCGGCCGTAACGCTCCGACCCTGTCGGGACAGCCGTGCAGACCGGACGCGACAGAATGGAGTCTCATGAAACCCGGTATTCACCCCGATTATCACGCCGTCACGGTGCACTGCGCCTGCGGCCACAATTTCCAAACTCGCTCGACGATTAAGGGCGAGAGGCTGAACGTAGAAATCTGCTCCAATTGCCATCCCTTCTTCACAGGCAAACAAAAGCTGATTGACACCGCCGGCCGCGTCGAGCGCTTCACCAAAAAGTACGCCGACGCCGCCGCCAAAGTCGAAGCCTCAAAAACCGCCGCTGCCAAAAAGTAAGTTCGCGGCCCAGCTTCTAATTCGAGCATCGCCAGGAGTGGGACAGACATCGCGGCCTGTCCTACTTTTTTGTCCCTTTTTCTGATTGCTCTCCCAACTGCGCGGAACTTAATGTTCTCCGCGTTCCTCTGCGTCCTCTGTGCCGCTGCGTACTCTTTTTTCTTCCCCCTTCAACTTTTAGCTTTCGACTTTCAACTTCCCTCTCCCTCGCACCCGTGTAAAATGAACCACCAACGTGGCCACACAATCCCGCATGTTCGAACCCGGCCGTCCCGGTGAGTTAGTCGAAACTTCCCTGCCCCGCGTCACCCTCCGCAACACCTTCGCGCATCCCTACGATTCCGCCATCGCCGCCGCCCGCACCTGCTATGCGCCGCGCCTCATCACTCCTGAAGAAATCACCGACAAGCAGCGCCTCAACATCGGTGCCGCGACCTTTTACAGCGGCCACCACACCGTCTATCAGCACGCCCATTTCGAATTCGGTCTCGAAAATGTCAGCCGCCAATTCGTCTGGTCTTTTCTCCACGCTCACCCCTTCTACAATTCCGAGCAGCAAAGCCAACGTTACGTCCGCCTCGATCGCCCGCAAGCCTACGTCCCATCCTCATCGCTGTTCTTCAATGACGCCCATCGCGCCGTCTACGAACAAGCCATCGTCCGCGCCTGGAACTCCTATCGCGAACTCTCTTCCCTGCTCGTCAACGACGCCCGCGCCATCCTCAGCGATATCTGGCACATCGGCCCCATGTCCCACCCCAAACGCCTGCAAAAAATCGAACGCGCCGCCGAAAAACGCGCCATCGAAATCGCGCGCTACGTTCTCCCCGTCGCTGCTTTCACCACGATGGTGCACACTGTCTCCGGCATCGTCCTCCATCGCCTCTGGCGCATGAGCGCGGCCAGCGACACTCCCAGCGAATCCCGTGCCGTCATCGGCGCAATGGTCGATGAAGTAAAAAAAATCGATCCCCAATTTTTCGAACGATTTGGAACCGAACCTCTCGAAGAACGACCCGAGTGGAAATCCGACGCACCCAACACGCAAGCCGGCGAAGACTTTGCCCGCGAATTCGACGCCAGGCTCGCCGGAAAAACCTCCAAGCTAATCGACTACTCTTCTAACGCCCCGCGCGTTATCGCCGAAGCTTTCCGCGCCGTCGTCGGCCTCACCGAATCCCAATGCTCTGACGCCGATGCTATCGACCGCCTTCTCAATCCGGCGCGCAATCCTTATCGCCTCGAAATTCTCGACGTCGGCGTGCACGCCCCCATGATGCGCGCTCTCCAGCACGCCAATTACACCTTCGCCAAAAAAATCAGCCACACCGCCGACTCCCAGGACCAGCGCCATCGCATGGTTCCCGGCTCCCGCCCGCTTCTCACGCTCGCCGACACCCGCGACCCTGACTACATCACTCCCGCTCTCCTCACGCAAAATCCCCGCGCCAAAGATCTCTACGATCGCGCCATGCACGACGCCTGGTCCGCCAAAAACGATCTCCTCGATCGCGGCGTCCCTCTCGAAGTAGCTCTCTATCTTCTCCCCAACGCCAAATCCATCCGCCTCGTCGAGTCCGGCTCGCTCCTCCATCTCCTCCACAAATGGACCATGCGCACCTGCTTCAACGCCCAGGAAGAAATCTACGCCGCCAGCATGGACGAAGTCGCCCAACTCCGCGAAGTCCATCCCCAACTCGCCAAGTACATCGGCCCTCCCTGCCATCTCCGCGCCAACATCACCACCCCCATCTGCACCGAAGGCTCCCACTTCTGCGGCGTCAAAGTCTGGCTCGACTTCCCCAACACCCCCCGCCGCATCTAGGCTTAACGTGCAAGCCTCGCCGCGATTGACTCCCAAGTCCAAATGTTCTGCTTCTTCCAATCGAATTTATGCTTGACCCCATTTTCTCCCGACGTTTAGCCCCAATTTCTCCCAAGGTATATAGGTGCGGGCCTCGACTTCAAATCCCCGGTCCAAGAGCTTGGCGGCGACGCTGAAAGCATGATAGAAGCCACAAATCAGCAGACCTTTTGTGTCAGTTTTCTCGATTAGCAGGTCAATCCAAATTTTCTCTCGTTTCTCATTCTCCGAAACAACCCACCTTTCCACCGGTAAAGCAGTTAGCGGACGGGGCAAGCACGTCTCGCCGATGCTGCACTTCCTCCTGTCTTCTTCGAGCACCGGATCGACACTGAGATAACTGCCGATCCCAAGCAATTTCTGAGTAATTCTTTCAGCATCCGTCGAGTTGACCGAACACTCCTCACCCACAAAATCGATGTGGTCTTTGGAAATTATTTCGCTTACGACCTCCTTGTAAACCGGGTCGTCAACCGCATTGATAAAATCCGCGTCCCCTTGTACTCGGTGACTGATCCCGAGAATAACAAATGACTTTTGGGGCACGATTTTCTCCGAGTGTAAGAACTGATGCCAGATTCTGAGGAGTCCGCGGAAAACCCTTGTCGTCTTGCTGCTATGCCATTGGCAAACTGCCTCGGCGAGTCTTCTTCCATCCCTCATCGCGCCCACCCATGAAGCGAAACGCGAGGGTTTGCGCAGACGCAACCGCTTCATTCTCTGTGGTGCCGTACGCCATCACCCCCGGCAAATCCACAACCTCGGCAATCCAGCGCCCGTCGTCCTCGACTTCTGTTTCCACCTTGTAGACGATGTGTGACATAGGCCAGTTCTAGCACGCTGCTCTTCGCCGAGCGCGTACGCCCCTCCGACTCGTAACCTGAAAGGCCTCGAGATAATGCACAGGGAAGGTCCTCCGAACGAATCGGGCGTCTTCGAGCGAAGCGCCAGCCAACTCGCGAACCATTGCGACCCGCCGTGTTCAATTCATCGAACGGAATCGCTGATCAATCGCTGCTACTAACTGCTTCTGAGACATAACCAAACTTTACCCCGTCTGCGCCTACTGCACCCGCCCCAAGTATTTATCCAGCCACCCCAGCACCGCGCTCACCAACTCGCTTTTCTGTCCTGTCACATCGTGCGGCGTATCCAACACCACTCGCTTCTTGTCCGCCTCGGGTGTGCCCAGCATTCGAAACAGCGGGATCTGCGCCCTCTCCGGCGAAAACGAAAAATCGTATTTCCCGTTCACCATGAGCACCGGCGCCTTCAACCTCGGCGCGAAATCCACTTGATCCCGTCCTGGCGTCGGCGGAAATATAAAAAATCCTCCATCCAGCAAGACCACTACTTTCAACCGGTCTCCTGCCAGCGCCGCGTAGATCACTCCTTCCGCGGCCCCCATGCTGACCCCCATATACCCCAGCTTGCTCCCATCAATATCCTTGCGCGTCTCCAAGTAATCCAGCGATCTTCCCACATCCTGGTAACGTTGGATTGCAATCTCCCTTCCTTCCGATTCTCCCGGCAGAGAATGCTTCAGGCGTCTTTCATACGTGTCTTGATACACGGGATAGAGCACCGCTCTTCCGCTTTTCATTACGTAATCGAAAAAGTTCAAATCTCCCAGCGTCCGGCTGTCCGCGATGCTCAGCACTCTCGCGCTCGGGAAAAACAGAATGGTCTGGTACGGCGGCTTCACATTTTTCGGCAAAAAGAGATACGCTGCCATCCGCTCGTTTCCGTAGGCCGCGTCATAAGTGATTCTCTCTTCTGTCCAGTCGCTCGTGTCCTGCACCACCCCTTCCACTTTCGCGTTCAACGGCGTTTTCTCGTAGTCATACATCGTCCGGTAAGCGCGAAACACCGCATCCGAAACCGGCTTCGCTTTCGAGAAATCCCGCTCCATGACCTTCACCGGACCCGCAGCCTCCGCCGGCAGCGGCTCGACATTCCGCACGCACCGGAATCCATTCATCTCCGTACGATCGAACGGCGAGAGTGCTTCCGGATCCGTGTACATATACGTTTGCGATTTCCATCCGCCTCCCAGTATGAACCGCAAGTTCTCTCCAACCGTGTTTTCCGCCCACTCCTTCACATTTCCCGCCATATCGTACGTCCCGTACGGCCCCAGTCCCTGGAACGCTCCCGCGCGCGCGGGGCTCGCATGCCCGCCTATGTTGCTCTCCTGCACCGTATACCGCGACGTTTCCGCCGGCGCCGCCTGAGACCGTTGCGCCAGCACCGGCAAACTTTTCCCTCGAAACACCGCATATGCCGCCGCCTCGTACCAGCTCACTCCCCCAACCGGATAATCTCCTTGCCCGTCCGGATAATGCCCGCCTTCCCAAGTGGACGGCCCTGCTCGCCCCGTGCCGTCCCGAAACAACTTCATCGCCTCTTCCCAGCTCAGTTCATGGCCATCCTTGATGAATTTCTTTTTCCAATACTCCCGCTTCTCATATCCTCCGCCCTCCACGAATTCCTGATACTCCCGGTTCGTCACTTCGAATCGATCCATATAAAACGCTGGCAGCTTGTACGGTCCGATCCATCCCACAAAGCCTATAAAAGCCTCGTACGTCTGCCCGCTCACCCAGACCATGCCTTCCGGCGCCTTCTTCGCCAGGTCCAGGGGAAACATCATCTCGCCCGCCGTGAGCGGCGCCGTCACATAATCCTTGAACCCCTCCTTCGACACCTTCCATCGGAAATATCCATCGGGAATCCGTAGGTTCTCGAGCGGCGTGCTGCCCAGCCGGTGCCAGGCGCTGTCCGGTACCAAATAATCCTGGATCTCCACGCTCGCTCCGCTTGGCGACGATTTCACCGAAACCTGCACCGTCGTCTCGTCCTCCGCCTTCTTCAGCCCCGCATCTCCCGGCAAGTATTTCTCGGCACGTTGCAGCAATTCGTACGCCGCCAAACTCTTGTCTGCATCCCTTAGCTTCGCCGCTTCCGCAGGGGCCTCAACTCTCGCCCACTGCCTTCTCTTCATTCCCTCATACATCCATGCGCCGCCCGCCAGCATCCCGGCAATCACCACCAGCGCACTCACCACATAAATCTTCGCGGGCTTCGCTCTCGTCCCCTCAATTCCCAATTCCGTCGAGCTGAGCTTGAACAGTAGGCTTTCCAGGTCCCGCGCCATTTCCTCGGCGCTTTGGTATCGCTTCGTGACATCTTTCGCCAGCGCTCGGTTAACGATCTTCTCCGCCTCCTCCGGCACCTCCGCCCGTATCTCCTTCAGCGGCTTCGGTGTCTCCTCTGTAATCGCGCGAAGCAGCCTCAGTCCGCTCGTTCCCTCAAACGGGGCCTTTCCCGCCTGCATCTCGTAGAGCACCGCTCCCAAACTCCACAAGTCCGTCCGCCCATCTAGGGCTCTCCCTTCCGCCTGTTCCGGAGACATATACAGAACCGTTCCCACCACTCCTTTCGTCTCGGCTATCGAAACGGTCGCCTCCGCCTCTCCCGCCGGCGCCAGCAACTTCGCCAATCCGAAGTCCAGCACCTTCGCGTGCCCCCTCGGCGTCACCATAATGTTTCCCGGTTTCAAATCCCGGTGTATCACTCCGCGCTCGTGTGCTTCGACCAATGCCGCGGCAACCTGGGCCCCCAGCGCCGTCGCTTCCTTCACGCCCAGTGGCCCAGCTTTCAGCCTTTCCGCCAAGGTCGCCCCCGCGACGCACTCCATCACAATGTAATCAGCGCCGTCCTGCTCTCCGACGTCGTACACCGCGGCGATGTTCGGATGGCTCAGCTTGGCCAGCGCCCGTGCTTCGGTGCGGAATCGCTTTCGCGCCTGCTCGTCCGTCAGCAATCCTGGGGGAAGAACCTTGATGGCCACGTTGCGGTCCAGCCTCTCGTCCCGCGCTCGATACACCACACCCATCCCGCCCGCGCCGAGGCGCGCCACGATCTCGTAAGGTCCCAGCTTTGACCCTGAATCCAGCATGATCCCTTTTCGTCGCCAGATTATAAGCTACTGCGAGGCAGCTAGCGGCAACCGATCGCAAATTCAGTTCAGTTTGCTGCAACAGAGCTTCCTTGTTCTAAATCTGCTCATTCGCATCGCTGATCAAATGGAAGGGTCCCAAATCTTCTGGACGCAAGCTAGTTCGCTCTGCGATGCGCGACGGCGTCCCGGAATAGCCCGCCACGCGCTCATTCTCGAAACAAGATATGAGACCCGAGAAGCCTCTGCATCGTATTCGCTGCAACCTCTGAAACCTTGGTCTGACTCTTTTACGTCTAACGATCAGGAACCTCACTTCATGCGCTTCTTCGCAACTCAATTCTGCGCCTTGGCCCTATCCTTGCTTCTCATCCCTCCCGCTTTCGCCATCGACACTCCGCTCTCCGACGAAGCCGTCCGCGACGCCTATTTCCTCGGCCAGCGTCACGAGCAAGACTTCACCGACTTGATGGCCAAATACACTAAGACCCTTCCCATGCCCAAAACCGGACCCGACATCTCCTCCATCACTTTCCTCACGCCCTTCGCTCTCGTCGCCCAGCTCTCCAGCCAGCGCACCATGGGTTACAGCGCCCAGCAAGCCGAGCAAGACCACCGCAACCGCCCGGAAATCGTCCGCGTGATCATCCAGATTCAACTCACCCCAACTTATGGCGCGCTCGTCCCTCACCCCACGAGTCCCTACACCGACGCCCCGAGCGGCTACGACCAGCGACCCTCCGATTTCTGGAAAGACTTCCAGGTCGCCGCCCTCGTCAAGGACGAAAGCATTCCTCCCGTCGAGGCGTCTGGAGTCCCGACCTATGTTTGCGGTCGCCATGGCGGCTGCACCCTAACCGGCGCCACTCTCCATTTCGACTACCCCGCCGACGCCTTCACTTCCGACTCCGCCACCATCCAAATCTTCCCGCCCGAGGGCGACACCGTCTCCGTCGATTTCGACCTCGCCAGCCTCCGTTGATCCCGTTCTCGAAGCATTTGCGCTTCTTGAATCTTTAAGCTCCCGTCTTCTCAATCACTTCTGCATCGATTCGAATGGTAACTACGTTTTTACTTGACATCAGTAGTATCTTTCTGTTAAAATCTTTTATGTTCGTCGCAAGACAAGCCTTCCCGCGCCACTCTCTTCTCCGTGACCTCTGTGCCCTCTGTGTTAAGAAAAGCCCTCAGCCACTCCGCAGGCCAAGCCCATCCAAGCAACATCCGAAGCCCACCCGTTCCCCACTTCTTGCGTTCTCCTCACGCACATGCAAAACATTAACCTCCATTCTTTCAGCGCGTTCCGCACTCTCCCAAAAAGAGTATTCGCGTAAGCATCCCAATATCAATCAGTTGCGCACTCTTTTGCAAAACACCGGGGGTGGCGTTCCCACACCAACTCTTAGCACCCTTGCGCTTCCCTTCTTTTCCACAGCCAGCAAGTGTGCGACACGCACGAGCACCCGCAACCTCAATCGGCTCATAGGTTTACTTCATAACTTCTGGATACCGGGGGGTATGTCACGTGAGCTCTAAGTCGTATTTCGATTTTCGTGTTTCGATTTCCGGCTCTCTCAAGACCGCCAGCGCAGCGTCACCGGCCCATTCATCGGATGCACCATCGCCGCACCCGTCCGCCGCGACTCCAGCAAATTCGCTTTCAGCCCAAAGTACCACTTCGCCGGCCGGTCCGCATCGTCAATCAGCATCAATCGGGGATTGTGCTTCAATCCTTCGGCCTGCAGGATCATCGTCTCTTGGTCCTGCCGCAAAAAGTTCTTCGCAAAAATCCGGAATATCGTTACCGGCAGAAAAAGGTTCCAAGCCGCCACGAAATCAATTCGGCAAAGGTCCCGTCGCACCGGCGTCACCGTCGCCCGGCTCGAAAACCACAGCTTTCCGCTGCGAATCTCTTCCGTCCGGATATTCGGCAATACGAAGTCGATTGTCGTCGTCACCGGTTCGCCCGTATATTTCTGCAGCATCCGGTAAGGCGCGCTGTTCGAGCTCGGCGTGTGCGGGCTCATGCGAAAACCATTCGGAATCGGCTCGAACTTTTTCTCCTTTTCGTGAATGCTGCTCCGGCTGCGCCAGTACCATGATTGGTGCACAAACGGCCCGTGCGCGGGATCCATCAATCCAATGATCCCCTGATCCACATGCGAAGGCAGCTCGCAATCCAAATGGGTGATTCTGTATTTCGCACTGAACGTCGCCAATTTCGGCGCTTCAGGCATCGTTTCCGGGAGGCGCGTTCCCTGTGCATTCATATACACCCAGAAATATCCATCGCGCTCTTCGCAAGGATAATGTCCCGCAAAAATGCGGTCCACCTTCAACTTGTCCTGGCTCGTCAGCGAAGGAATTTCCACGCACTGCCCGCTGCACGCCTCGAATCGCCAGCCGTGATAACTGCATTCAACCGCCTTTCCATCGAATCGTCCGTAAGAAAGCGGAATTCCGCGATGCGGGCACGAATCGCGCATCGCAAACGCTTTGCCCTCGGCTGTCCGCCCCAGAACCAACGGCACTTCGAGCATCATCGCGGTTGCCAGCCGGTTGCCTTTGACCTCGGTACTCCGAATCGCCGGATACCAGAAGTCCCAAAGGAATCCCGCGTCGCTCTCCGGCGCCGTTTCCCTCTCTTCGGAGGTCGTTTGCAAAATCGGTCGAACCGCTTCGCTCATCGCCGCTTCCGCTCCTGGCGTCGTAGGCTCATCCTTCCGAAGATGGCTGCACCGTGCCACGGGCATCGTAGTATATTGCCTTGCATCGCAGCAACCGAGGCGCGCATCCAATTGCTTGTTCCCGGTTTCAGCGGTATTCTTGTAAGTGAGCACTTCGATGTACGCCGCCTTCTATTAGCTGACTCTCCTATCGCTCCATCGCCGGAGCGCCGCACCGCTTATTCACAAATCACGAGTCATAAACCATGAATCACGTCTTGGTCAAATGAGGAGCCGCCATGGCTGTAATGACATTGTCTGACAAATTGGATCAACTGGGCACGCGCTACGACGAGCTCACGCGGCAACTCTCAACGGCGGAAGTCGCTGCGGACTCTTCGCGCTTCCAGAAGATCGCCAAGCAGCATGCGGAACTCGAAGAGATCGTCGCGAAACACCGGGAGTTCAAGCAGATTGAAAAGGATCTCGCCGGCGCGCACCAAATGGTCGTCGAAAACGAAGACGTCGAGATGAAGCAGATGGCTCTGGACGAAGAAAAGCAGCTCATCGCGCGCAAGGAGGTCGTTGAGCGCGAACTGAAACTGCTCCTTCTACCGAAAGATCCCAACGACGAGAAAAGCGTCATCGTGGAAATTCGCGCCGGCACCGGCGGCGACGAAGCCGCGCTCTTTGCGGGAGAGCTTTTCCGCATGTACTCGCGTTACGCGGAAACGCTCGGCTGGAAAGTCGAAGTTCTCGAATGCTCGCCATCCTCGCTCGGCGGCTTGAAGGAAATCGTCGCTGCGATTCAGGGCCACAAAGTCTATTCCAAACTGAAATATGAAAGCGGCGTTCACCGCGTCCAGCGTGTGCCCGCAACGGAAACGCAAGGCCGCATTCATACATCCGCGGCTACTGTTGCTGTGCTCCCCGAAGCCGATGACATCGACATTAAGATCGAACCGAAGGATTTGCGTATCGACACCTTCTGCTCCTCGGGTCCCGGCGGGCAGTCCGTTAACACTACCTATTCCGCTGTGCGCATCACGCACATTCCCAGCGGCCTGGTCGTCTCGCAACAGGACGAAAAATCACAAATCAAAAACCGCGCAAAAGCCATGCGTGTTTTGCGCACTCGTCTCTACGAAATGGAACTCGAAAAACAGCAGGCCGCCATTGGCGCCGAACGCCGCGGCCAGATCGGCTCCGGAGACCGCTCCGAAAAAATCCGCACCTACAATTTTCCGCAAAATCGTGTAACCGATCACCGCCTCGGCCTGACGCTTCACCAGTTGACCGACGTGATGGACGGCAAACTTGCCACGCTAGTGGACGCTCTCGTCAGCCACTACGAAGCCGAACGCCTCGAGGCAGAATTAGGCAGCGCATAACTGGTACGGACACATGGACGCTCGCGCTGCACTAAAACAGGGCATCGCGCACTTGCGCGACGCCAATGTTCCATCGTTTACGCTCGCCGCAGAGCTGTTACTTCTGCATGCGCTCGGCCGCGATCGCACCTGGCTGTATGCGCATCCCGAGGAATTGATCTCCGAATCCGGGGAGCAACAGTTCCGCGAACTCCTCTCCCGCCGCGCAAACGGCGAGCCCACGCAACATCTCACCGGCAAGCAGGAATTCTGGGGCCTCGAGTTTGAAGTCACGCCCGATGTCCTGATTCCCCGCCCCGAAACCGAGCACGTCATCGAAGTCGCCCTGGATCGTCTTGCCGTCCGAGAAATCCGCGCCGGCCGCAAGCAAACCCTAACCGGCGAGGATCTTCTAATCGCTGATGTCGGCACCGGCTCCGGTTGCATCGCTATCGCTTTAGCAAAGGAACTTCCTGGCGCGCGAATCATCGCGACCGATATTTCTGCCGCGGCCCTTGCCGTCGCACGACGTAACGCAATGCGCCATGGCTTCGCGGACCGCATACAGCTTGTGGATGGCAATCTCCTCGGCGGCGTTTCGACTTCCTTCGACCTCATCGTCAGCAATCCGCCGTACATCGGCCGCCGCGAATCCGAATCGCTCATGCGCGAAGTCCGCGACCACGAGCCGGAATTGGCGCTCTACGGCGGCGAGGAAGGTTACGAAATCTACGCAGATCTGATCGCCCAAGCCGCCGAGCTTTTGAAGACCGGCGGCCTTCTCGTCCTCGAACTGGGTCACAACAGCTTGCCCGCGGCGCAGCCGCTCCTCGAGTCCCCCAAGTGGGCCAATGTCGGTGTGACCAACGACCTGGCCGGCATCCCTCGCATCCTCGCTGCCGAACGCATCTAGACAAAGGCGAAGTTGTGGCGAAGATTGAATCGGGAGTAGGCTAGCGGCATGCCGGAGATAGCTCGGTTTCGGGCTAAGCATGGCCCGCTCGAAGAACAGGCGGCTAATGCGATCTCGTCCATTCTGCATGTGGACATGGACGCGTT
This sequence comes from uncultured Acidobacteriota bacterium, assembly GCA_963824515.1. Classification (GTDB taxonomy): domain Bacteria; phylum Acidobacteriota; class Terriglobia; order Acidiferrales; family UBA7541; genus Acidiferrum. Next base: position 100,267 of record CAWGPN010000015.1, on the reverse strand, counting down.
CTTCGTGTCCGTTGAGTTGCTCGAGCGGCCGGAACTGCGCGGCAAGGCCGTGATTGTCGGTGGAGGGCCGAATCAGCGCGGAGTGGTTACTTCGGCGAGCTATGAGGCCCGCAAATTCGGCGTGCATTCTGCGATGCCCTTGCGAACTGCGGGACGGCTTTGCCCACATGGCGTTTTCCTCGATGGCCATCATGAGAAATATGGCGAGTGGAGCGACCGGGTCGCTACGATTCTTGCGAAAGTTTTCTCCCGTCGCTGAAATGGTTTCGATTGACGAGGCCTATCTCGATCTAGCAGGGACGGAGCGGCTGCATGGGCCGCCTCTCGCGGCGGCAGACACATTGCTTCGCACAATCACAACGTCGACTGGACTTCCCTGTTCCGGCGGACTTGCGGTAACGCGGCTCGTCGCCAAAGTGGCATCGGAACAGGCCAAACCTCGGGGACTGGTGTGGGTTGCGCCCGGACAAGAAGAGCGGTTTCTTGCGCCGCTTCCCGTGCGAAAAATTCCCGGGATCGGCGAGGTTACGGAACGCGCGCTACGAGCACTCGGCATAGAGACCGTCGAACAACTCTCCGCGATTCCGCAGGAAAAACTGGAGAAAGTGTTCGGCCAATGGGGCGAGGCGCTCTATCGCAAAGCGCGCGGCGGCGATTCCTATGAATTTGTAATTGACGCCGAGCCTAAATCCATTTCGCACAATCACACGTTTGGTGAAGATACGAATGATACGGACGCACTGCTGGCCATGCTCAGCCACCTCTCGCAAAAAGCCTGCAAGCGATTGCGAGAAGCAGGGCTTGCCACACGTACACTCACACTGACCATTCGCTACACCGGGTTTGACACGCACACACGCGCGAAGACTCTTTCCGAACCGACGCGGCTCGATGCCGACATTTTTCGTGTTTTTCAGGCGCTTTTCGCCGAACATCACGACACCAGGCGGAAAATCCGTCTGCTCGGGGTCGCTTTGAGCGGACTGACGCACGGCGCAGAGCAGCTCGATCTTCTGGAAGCGGAGCGGCGCGAACGGCTCGAGAAACTGACTCACGCAACGGATAAACTGCGCGACCGTTTCGGTTTTGGAAAAGTGCAATTCGGCGGCTCCCTGCGCGCGGACGGTTCCAAAAACGAGCGCGAGGATTAACGGAATATCGGCCCTCAACGGTCAGTCCAGCGGTCACCCTCAGAAGGGTGACCCTACAGAAGCGAATGCCCTATACTTCTCGCATGAGTCCCGTCGCTCCTCCTTCCGGCACTGGCGGCCGCGTGCACTCCGGCGGCAAACTCCACAATTTTTGGCAGCGCATCAGCGAAGGGCGTCAACTGGACGAGTTGTGGTCGCAATTCACCGCCGATGCCCGCGCCAGCTATGGTTTCTACATAAAAGAGACGGACTCGACTGAGTTCGAAGGCCACAGGGGCCCGCGTCGCTGGTATCGAATTGCCAAAGCCCTCTTTTGGGCTTTGATGATGAAACTCTCGCCCGCGCGGCGCATTCTGTTCCTGGTTGCATTCGTGCTGCTGGTCCTTGCAATTCTCAAGTTCAACGGCGGCATCAACGGGGATTACACACTTTATTATTTTCTCGCCGCGCTGCTTTTGATTCTCTTGCTGTCGTTAGAATTGGCGGACAAAGTGACCATGAAGCGCGATTTGGAAATTGCGCGGGAAATCCAGACGTGGCTGGTGCCCTCGACAGCGCCGGAAGTGGCCGGAGGAGACATCGCGTTTGCATCGCGGCCGCAAAATTCGGTGGCGGGAGATTATTACGATGCGTTCTATCCGACAGCGAACGCCGAAGAGAATGGACAACTGATGCTCGTAATTGCGGACGTGGCGGGAAAGAGCATTCCCGCGGCCTTGCTGATGGCCACGCTGCAGGCGAGTTTGCGCACCATTGCGGGCGAGAGCGCCCCGCTGGCCGATCTCGTGGCGCGTTTGAACCGTTACGCCAGCGCCCATAGCCTCGATGGCCGCCGGTTCACCACGGCCGTTCTCGCCGAATATGAACCTGCGACACGGCGTCTGGTCTATGTAAATGCGGGTCACAATCCTCCAATCCTGCGCCACCCAAATGGAGCGATGGAAAAATTGGAGGTTGGCGGATTGCCGCTGGGCATCCAGATAGACGCCACCTACGCTACGGCGGCGATCGACCTGAAGCCGGGTGACGCTTTGATTTTTTATACGGACGGCGTGGTGGAAGCCTTCAACGAAAAAGGCGAGGAATTTGGCAATGCGCGTTGGCTTGGAGCGATTAGCACGCTGCCTGATGGGAGCGCTTCGGACTCCCTGCAATTTCTGATGAAGCATGTGGATGGCTTCGTCGGCTTCACGCGCCAATCGGACGACATCACCTGCCTCGTCTTCCGCTGCAAGTAATTTTCGCCGGAAATCTTACTTTACACATCTCTCCCATTTGCCGCCGCGAGTGTCGCATAATCGCGGTGTGACGCCTCGCGAACTCGCCAATTCGATCTGCGACATGCTGCTGCGCAATGGCCATCAAGCACTGCTGGTGGGCGGGTGTGTGCGTGACCTGTTGCTGGGCCGCGAGCCCGCCGATTACGACGTGACGACCGACGCTCGGCCCGAGCACGTGATGGAGTTGTTCCCTGAAAGCATCGCGGTCGGCGCGCAGTTCGGTGTCGTCCTCGTGCCACGCGCTGGAATGAAAGTGGAAGTCGCGACATTTCGCTCCGATGTGGGCTACACGGACGGGCGGCATCCCGACCGCGTGGTTTATTCCAAAACTGCGGAAGAAGATGTGCAGCGCCGCGATTTCACGATCAACGGCCTGCTGATGCGGCATAACACGGGCGAAATTCTGGATTTTGTGGATGGCCAAGCCGACCTGAAAGCCGGCGTCATTCGAGCCATCGGCGAACCGGAACTTAGATTTGCAGAAGATAAATTACGTATGATGCGCGCGGTGCGTTTTGCCGCGCGATTCGGATTCGAGATCGAACACAAGACCTTTACGGCCATTCACCGCCACGCCGGCGCGGTTACCGATGTTTCCGCGGAACGTCTGCGCGATGAACTCACCAAACTCTTGACAGAAGGCGCGGCGCGAACTGGATTTGAGCTGCTCGAAAAGGCCTGGCTGCTCTCTATCGTGCTGCCGGAAATCGCGGCGATGAAGGGTATCCCGCAGCCGCCGCAGTTTCATCCCGAAGGCGACGTGTGGATTCATACGATGCTCATGATCGAGAGATTGCCCGCGGGAACATCGCCGACTCTGGCGTGGGGCGTGCTGCTGCACGATGTTGGCAAGCCGCCTACATTCCGGCCGGCTTCGCAGACCGGTGATAGAATCCGCTTCGATCATCACGTCGATGTGGGCGTGCGGATGGGAGAAGCGATTTGCCGGCGGTATCGCTTCTCGAACGAAGAGACCGAACAAATCATCGCGCTGGTGGCGAACCACATGCGGTTCAAGGATGTGGTTCGGATGCGGAAATCGACGATGAAGCGATTCGTCCGGCTGCCTCATTTTGAAGAGCACATGGAACTGCACCGGCTGGATTGCTTATCGAGCCATCGCAACTTGGATTCGTATGGGTTAGTGCAGCGGTTTCTGGCGGAAACACCGGCGGAACAGGTTCGTCCACAACGTGTCCTAACCGGCAACGATTTGAGCCAAATGGGCTATATCCCCGGACCCCTGTTTAGCGAAATACTAAGGGCAATCGAGGACGCCCAACTCGAGGGTCAAATTGAAACGAAGGAACAAGCCGAGGATTTCGTACGAAAGAGGTTTGCCCTAAAAAGAGCGAAGATCTGACTTGAGGGAGTTGACAGGATTCTGGCCCGGAGGTGAGGGCGGCGGCAAGTGAGCGATAAGAACCGGGGCTGCTTCTAAGTAATTGATAGTAAAGGGAAATTTTCATCGATTGCAGGAAGCTGGGGGAAGTGTTAAAATATGAGCTAGAGACACTTAGATTTCTTGCTTCCTGTATTTGCATCTGTTCGCACCCTTTTGCAGTAGCCAGCATCTAACTTGTTTAGGCGCACTAGATTCTTCCTTGCGCCGGGATTTAGAGGACATGCACGATGGCTGAAAAAAAACATGTGGTGCCAGAGGTTCTACCGATCCTACCGGTTCGGGACACGGTTCTGTTTCCAGGAGCGGTCCTGCCCCTGACGGTAGGCCGGGAGAGTTCCCTGGCCCTGGTTAACTCGCTGGAAGGCGAGGAGAAAGTGTTGGGGGTTGTGGCGCAACTGGACCCTCGGGTCGAAGACCCTGCCGCCGCGGACCTGCACAAGGTCGGCACGCTGGCGAAGGTTCACAAGACGGTTAAGATGCCCAACGGAAACGTGGTCATCTTCCTGGAAGGGCTACAACGCGTTGATGTGGTTGAACTGATCAGTGTGCGGCCATTTTTGCGCGCCCGCGTGCAAGCGCAGGCCGAGATTACCGGTGAAGCGGATGCGGAGCTGGAGGCTCTGCAGCGGAACGCGCAGGACCTCTTTCGCGATGTGGTGAGCCACTCGCCGCAACTTTCCGACGATCTGCAATCCGTGGCACTGAACATCGAGGACCCGGGACGTTTGGCGGACTTTATCGCCGGGACGCTGCCGTCGCTTTCGACGCTTCTGCGCCAGGAACTGATCGAAACACCGAGCGTGCGCAAGCGGCTGGAGATGCTGATCCGCGAACTCTCGAAAGAGCTGGAAGTGCTGGAGCTGCGCTCGAAGATTCACGAGCAGGTGCAAGAGCAAGTGGGCCAAAACCAGCGCGAGTACCTGTTGCGGGAGCAGATGAAGGCGATCCAGAAAGAACTCGGCGAATCGGACGACTCGACGCAGGAGATCGACGAACTCCGGAAAAAGATGGATGAATCGGGGATGACCGCGGAAGCAAAGAAAGAGTGCGACCGCGAACTGAAGCGTCTGGCGAAAATGACGCCGGCCTCGGCGGAGTACATGGTTTCGCGGACGTATCTCGAATGGATGACTTCTTTGCCGTGGGCAAAGTCTTCCGGCGTGAGCGAGATCGATATCGCCAAGGGGAAGCAGATTCTGGACGAAGATCATTACGATCTGGCGAAGGTCAAAGAGCGGATTCTGGATTACCTGGCGGTGAAAAAGCTGCAGCCGGGGATGAAAGGGCCGATTCTGTGCTTTGTTGGACCTCCCGGCGTGGGCAAGACCTCGCTTGGAAAATCCATCGCGCGGTCGCTGGGACGCAAATTCGTGCGCATCGCATTGGGCGGCATGCACGACGAAGCGGAAATCCGCGGCCACCGGCGCACGTACATCGGCGCACTGCCGGGGCAAGTTATTCAAGGACTGAAGCGGGCGGAATCGAACGATCCGGTGATGATGCTCGACGAAGTCGACAAACTGGGCCGTGATTTCCGCGGCGACCCGTCTTCGGCGCTGATGGAAGTGCTCGACCCGGAACAGAACAATGCGTTCCGCGATCACTACCTGGACGTGCCGTTTGACCTCTCCAAGGTGCTGTTTATCGCCACGGCGAACTGGATGGATCCCATCCCGGAACCGTTGCGCGACCGCATGGAGATCATTGAACTGCCCGGCTACACGGGCGAAGAGAAGATCCACATCGCTCACAAATACCTGATTCCCAAGCAAGCCGCGGAACACGGCTTGAAAGTTGGGGAGAACATTGAATTTTCGGACGAAGCGCTGCGGGAAATCATCCACAGCTTCACGCGAGAAGCAGGCGTAAGAAGCCTCGAGCGGGAAATTGCCACGATCACACGAAAACAGGCGCGCAAAATTGCCGAAGGCCAAACCGAGAAAATGCAGGTCACGCCGGAAATCGTTCGTGAATATTTGGGTGTGCCGAAGTTCCGGGCAGAGAAAGAGGTCGAGGAGCGCGTCAAGACACCTGGCGTGGCTGTCGGCTTGGTCTGGACTCCCGTGGGCGGAGACATCATCTTCATCGAAGCGAGCCGCATGCGCGGAGGGAAGCAGTTCACAATGACGGGGCACCTGGGCGAGGTCATGCAGGAGTCGATGACCGCAGCGTTGACGTGGACGCGTGCGAACGCGGAACGGTACGGGATCGATCCGGACTTCTTCCGCAAGCAGGACATTCACATCCACGTGCCATCGGGAGGCGTGCCGAAGGATGGTCCCTCCGCAGGAGCGGCGATGGTGACTTCGCTGGTCAGTTTGCTGACCGGGCGGCCCGTGCGCGACCGGCTGGCGATGACGGGGGAGATGACGCTCTCGGGAGTCGTGCTGCCGATCGGGGGCGTGAAAGAAAAGGTCCTCGGCGCAAAGCGTGCGGGAATCAAGGAAGTCCTACTGCCTGCCGACAACGAGCCGAATGCCGTAGCGGATCTGCCGCCGGAAATTCTCGGCGACATCAAGATCACCTACGTGCACAACCTCGATGAGGTGCTGGAACACGCGCTCTCCAAGGATGCGGTGGCGCCGCCGATCGTGCCGCATCCGGAGACCAAGCCAAAGCGGGTTGGACCGGAAAGTCCGCGGGCGATTCACTGATTGGGAAGTGAGTAGTGGGTAGTTCCTAGTGAGCCGTGGGAAGCGGACCGCAAGAGACCTGCGCCGACACGAATAAAAGATAGACAAGCCCAGCGAATGAAAGTTCGCTGGGCTTTTTGTTTTTGTAGCGGTGTTGGGCGGAAGGGAAACAAAGTCCTGCTACCATGGACCCGGCATGACTCGCGAAAGACAAAGCGTGGTGGAGGCGCCTGCGGAATTGGCGCAGCGCCTGACGGAGGGCTTGCAACGAGAACGAATCGTACCGCGGTTTGTCGATTCGTACGTCGTGGAACATGGACGGTATGCACTGCAAGTGCATGCGGCGCTTTATCGCGATTTGCTCGACTTGCTGCAGCGGGAGGCACTGCTCGCGGTGACAGCGAGGGCGCTGGAAATTACGTACGCCGAGCCCCTGGCTGCGGGGCGGGCCAGGCCGAGACCAATGTTGCGGAAAGATGCCGCAGGCTTTCGCCGGAAATTGCTGGCGGCGCTGACGCGGCAGCAAAAATGGAGCGCGGGCGATGCGCTGGACTTCCAAACGGACTTGCAGGTATACGAAGATCTGCTCGCGCGCAATACGTCGGCGCGGCGGACTCGCAAACCATATGAGGCGGCGAACCACCCCTTCGTCGATCGCTGCGCGTTTCTGCTGGATTCGTCCTTTTTGGAAAAGGCGAGGGTGGCCGCGAGCCGTGCGCTGAATGATCTGGAGAACCTCGCGGCGCAAATCACGAATTCCGTTTTGCATCGGGAGGAGACTGGCCCGGAGCGACAGCGGCGCTAAGCGATTACGAAGGCGGTGATGCTATTGATCGAATGACTCCGCATGAAAGAGCGGCTGGCCGGCCAGGGCGGTATGGAAGCCATAGAAGGCAAGAAGGGCGATGATGATAATTCCAGCGAGAGCGGGCGAGGCGTACCAACGCGACAGATGCGTGGTCGCAGGAAAAATGAGCAAGGTATTTTGCACGACGAGGCCGACGACGAGGGCGAGCAAGCCGACGCGCTTTAGAACAAGAAGGAACGAAACATAAAGGATAACCAGAGCGACGGAAGAATAGATCGGATGTTCGCTCGCATTTCCGAGGCTGATAATTGTGCCGACTGCGGCGATGACGAGGGCGGCGATCCAGGTTTTGCGCAAGAGGCGCTGGAGCAAGAAGAGCAGAAAAAAGATGCAAAGAGAATAGAAGGTCCAGTTCAAGACGTAGAACAACAAGAGTGAGATTGCGTCCTTAACCCCTGACAGAGAATCCGTGGATACCCCTCCCGGCATGGGGGGCAGTTTGCCCAGCAGCGGCAGAATGAGATTGTCGGAGGTTTCGACGAGAACAAGGGCAATACCATAAGCCAAGCCGATCAGCAGGTCCCGGCCGACCAGAGGGTCGCGGAACTGGCCGGCGAGTAAACGACTCCAGGAGATGAGAATATGCGGCTCTCTCCGGCGAACAAAAGGTTCGATTGCCACGTACAAAAGAACAGTAAAGAAAGTCATCAAAAGCGCCCAAGCCACAGCCATGAGAACCAGGAAGACTTCATAGAAGTCGGCGACATGGTGGGCACGCAGAGCCCACATGAGGAGGAACGTCAGGAAAACAAAGGCGCCGAGATGTATCGCGCCCTTTAGGTCACCGCGGCCTTGCTTCAGATTCCACCGCGCAACTAAAACTCCGGAAACAGAGATGAGCAAGAAGATGCCAAGGAGCACGCTGGCCGCGATGTATTGAGCGCGGGTTGCGTTGTCCACTCCATCGCGATCCGGAACGGACCACGGGTAGAGCAGATCAAAATAGATCGGCTGGCCGCGGTAGGCGGCGGCCTCGATGCGCACCGGCAAGTGAGATCGGCCAGGCAGAGTTCCCGTCCAAGCAGCTCGAGAGTCGCCCCAGGCCAGCGGCGTCCACTCAGGCTCCGCAATGTGAAAGAAAGAGGGGTCGAAGCCGGCCGCAGAGAAGAGGGCGGACCAATTCATTGGCGCGATTGCTTTAGAAGGAGAATCTTTTTGCTGGGGAACGGATTCGAGATGCAAAAGGCGGCCCTTGGCATCCAGGAGAACCAAAACCATCCCGGTTCCGTTCATGGGAGGATCATTGGGATTCGCGCGGCCTCCACCCGGGCCCGATCCAAAGAATTTTTTGGGGGAAAGGATACGAGGGCTCTGCCGATACCAGAAGAGCAGTGTCGGAGGTCGATCATCCGCAAGAGCGCTCCAGCGCTGAGGAGTCTTGTCGTGCTTCTGGATGTAGTCCATGTACCCCGTGTCCAGGTCAAAACCATAGGCAGAATCGACTGCAGCGCTGGTGATGCCCAACTGGCTGATGATTTCGCGCGCACGGGATGCGAGAACTTCCGGCGAATTATCAAGCGGAACAAGGTTCACGATTTGGAATTTCTGAGCGATCAAGACGGAAGCGATGAGTCCTGCCATCAGGAAGGCGAGGAGGCCGATCGCCAGGCGCGGTCGCATCCCTTCCGTGGCGCCCGCCGCTGCCACCATTTCTGGCGACGGTGTTTCGCCAGCGGCGAGAGCGGCTGCCAGGGGGTCTCCACCGGGGAGCGCTGCGGCAACTTGCAGGGCGGATGAGGGACGTTTTGCGGGATCATTTTCCAGGCAGCGAAGAATGACTCGCTCGAGAAGAGGATCGAGATCGCGCACGAGTGCCGAGGGGTTGGTAATCGTGCCTTGCTCGCGGAGCTTTATCAACTCGGGCAGCGTCGCGGCCTCGAAAGCACGCTTTCCGGTGAGGATTTCGTAAAGAATCAGGCCGAGAGAATAGATGTCGCTCCTGGCGGTGACTTCTTTTCCGGCGAGCTGTTCAGGAGCCATGTAGGCGGGCGTGCCGGCGCGAATATCGGCGCCTTGAATGGTTGCAGCGATTCCGGCAAGGCCAAAATCGGTGATGCGGATTTTCCCGGCGCCGTCGAGCATGACGTTGGCGGGCTTGAGGTCGCGATGGATGACGCCGCGCTCGTGGGCGGCGGCGAGTCCGGCGCAAATCTGGCGGGCGATTTCCGTGCCCTTATCTGGAGAGAGCCTGCCGATGCGGCGGACGACAGAGGCAAGATCCTCGCCATCGACATACTCCATGGAGAGAAATGGCGTGCCGCCCGCGTCGCCAATATCGAAAACACGACACACGTTCGGATGGGAAACTTGCCGAGCGATGCGAACTTCGGAATGAAATCGCGCGAGAATCGCAGCGTCTTGCGAGAAACTTTCGGGAAGAAACTTGACGGCGACGACCTGTTCCAGCTTCAAATCTTCGGCGCGGTAAACCTCTCCCATGCCCCCACGGCCGGCCAAGGCCACAATGCGATATCGCTCGGAAATCATCTGACCCGGGGAGAAGCGGCCTCCGCCGATGGGGTCGGAACTTGTTAGCTTTGGGGCACCGCTCGAGGGTGTGCGGTGAGGATGCGCCGGAGTATGGGTAGAGGGGGATTTGGGGGGCACGGGTACCGAAGGTGAGCCAATGGTCGCCTGATCGGCGGTGAGCTCATTCGAGTCGATGGTCGCGGCCGCGTTTAGATCGAGTGCTCCGCCGCATGAGGAACAAAACCGTCCGGTAGGAGAAACCTGTGCGCCGCAGGAAGAGCAGTACATGGGAGGGCCAGATTCTATCATCGCGGGCAGGCTTGCCGCGAGCTACTCGAAGCGACACGGTCAAGAAGTCCGCCGAGAATTACGAGATGCGCTCGACTTGGACGGCGCTGCCATAAGCCAGCACTTCGGTTACGCCTTGCATTACTTCCGTGGCGTCGTAGCGCATACCGATGACGGCGTTCGCGCCGTGTTGGGAGGCGTGTTGCAGGAGGAGTTCGTAGGCGTCTTCGCGAGCTTTCTCACAGAGGTTGGTAAGGATGGTGATGTTTCCACCAACGATTGTTTGAAGAGCGGCGCCGAGATTCCCGATGACGCTGCGGGATCTGACAATGATTCCGCGCACAATTCCGAAGTTTCGAACGATGCGGTACCCGGGGATTTCGAGACCGGTGGTCACCATTGTGGAATCCACACGATTGGTCATCGCTTCTCTCCTTAGAATGGACGTTTACCTGTGCGATTCTACCCGGACACGCCGCCATCCGGGAGTGCAGGCTGTCTGTTATTCTCGAACGACGTGGACATCCTATTCTACATTCTGGCGATTCCGCAGGTCCTGCTGGGTCTCTACCTGATCGGGCAGGGAATGCAGTGGCTGGGGTATGTCCGGCGGCGCATCCATACGGACCCGGGATTTTATTCGCCGAAGGTTGCGGTGCTCTGCCCCTGCAAGGGGATGGAGCCCGCGCTCGAGAGGAATCTCGTCTCGCTGACGGAATTCGATTACCAAAATTATGAGATTTTTTTTCTGATCGCCTCGGCCAGCGATCCGGCATACAACATCGTGAAGCGCGTAGCCGCCTCCTCCCGCGCAAAAGCGCAGGTCGTGCTGACGGAGAAGCCGGACGGCTGCGGGGAGAAAGTGAACAATCTGCGGCTGGGGATCGTGCAGTTGCCGCCAGAATTCGACGTGCTCGTTTTTGCCGACTCCGATGGCCGGCCGGGAAAGAATTGGCTCCACCGCATGGTGGCACCGCTGTCCGATTCGCGCATCGGAGCCACGACCACGATGCGATGGCTGATTCCGAACCGGAGTAACCTGGCGACCGCGCTGCTAGCGGCGTGGAACGCTCCCATCGTCACCATGCTGAGCGAAAAAGGAAAGAACTTTTGCTGGGGCGGAGGAACAGCGATCCGGCGGAGCATCTTCGATCAAGCCGGCGTCGCCGAACAATGGCGCCACTCGGTCAGCGATGATTACTCAATGACGCGCGCACTGGAACAAGCGGGGCGTTCGATCGTGTTTCTGCCGGAATGCATCGTGCCATCTTTTGTAGAGACGGATTTCAGGGGCCTGATGGAATTTACGAACCGGCAAGTGCTGATCACGCGGGTGTACGCGGAAAAAATATGGGGGATCGCAGCGGGTACTCATCTGCTCTATTGTTTGACGCTCCTCGTGGGGACGATGCTGACCATGAGCTATTTCCTGGCCTCGCTTGCGGCGTTTCCTTTTGCAGCGCTGACGTTTTTGCCGGTTTTGTTATCCATGATTCGAGGTGCGTTGCGGGCTGCGGGCGTTTCCGAAGCCTTGCCTGCGTACAAATCGCAAATCGCCGGGCAGGCGTGGATTTATGTGCTGCTGGTCGTTTTCATGCCATTTCTTTACGTAGTGAACTTCCTCACTTCGCTCCTCACGCGCAAGGTACGCTGGCGGGGCGTAACGTACGAACTGATTTCGCCGGAACAGACGCGAATCCTCTCGTATTGAGCTGCGCCGGGGCGATGGGGCCCGGGATCCAGGAAAACCAGGAAGATTTCCACAGGCAGTTTTCCACAGGATGAGTCGCGTCTCAGAACCGGGCACGCCGGCTTGTTGGTGTGTCCAATCGTTCAACAAGCACATGGCACATTCCGCGATTCGCGACTCCCCAAGTATTCTTCTTTACGCCAAGGAATTGGCAAATTATGGAAAAAGTTCGCGCACCATGCAATTCCTACTCGCGACGGGCTTCGGAATGGCAGGAGAAGAACTTCTAAGTACCCCATTTCTGAACAAGTTGAACATCGGAGAATTGGGAAGAAAAAATGCATACATGGGGAGGTTCGGTCAGATGACGCGGGCGAACTGGCAGGGAGCTCCTTCTCGCGACTCGGTGCAGGTATTCTGAGGGTCCAGGCACCGGTTGCATAGCCCTCTGTTTCGACTTCCTACCAGGCCGCTTGCCAACGCAGTGCAATTCGCCTCCTAAGGGGGGAATTCCAAGAAGAAGCTTCGGTGGCGCCACGAAGCTGCGAACTGAGGGGTGCGTGTGAAGTTTATCCGCAGAAGTGAGCAGCATCATCCATTGACAAGTTCCCGCCCAGCAATTCCCCGCGACCATTATTATTTCTATGAGAAAAACACGGGAGTGACACATTTTCACGTGGAGGCCGGTCCCGATGGATGTTTTCCCGTGGACCAAGCCGCAGGACTCCTAGCGATGCACTGCATGGTCAGAGGACAGACGCCCAACGACTACGTGGTGATGGTTAGGGCGGAGACGGACCTGCTGCAAGGTCTTACGGAAAAAGCTGAAAAACTACTGCAGGCGGGACATTCCGTCAGCAGTCCTGTGAAACTGACGCGCCGCGAAGAAGAGGTGCTCGGCGGAGTGATGAAGAGCCTGGCCAACAAGGAAATTGCGGCTACTTTGAATCTTTCCGAGCGGACGGTGAAATTCCATGTGTCGTCGCTGCTCGCCAAGTTTCGCGTGCGGGGGCGCATGGAGCTGGTGCGTGAAGCTTCCCGCAATACGATTGGTGCGATGCCCATGCCCATGCCCGTGGCGACGAGAGAAGCGCGGACGTTCGCGCCGGTGGTGACTCAAAGCTTCGGCAATGGCTCACGAAATGCCACGGTGCTGCCTCTGGCGAAGCGCCCAATGATGGCTTAATCCAGAAACAGAGACAGAAGGCTTGAGAGAATATGAAGGCCCGGTCCAGATGAATTGGACCGGGCCTTTGTGTTTGGTTCCGATGTGCCGGGGCGAGATTACTTTTTTGCGCCAGCGTACTGTTGGGCGGCGGAGTCCCAATTGACGACGTTCCACCAAGCCTTGACGTAATCGCCGCGCACGTTTTGATACTTCAGATAGTAGGCATGCTCCCAGACGTCCAGCCCCAGAACGGCCTTGCCACCCAGCAGGAAGGGAGTGTCCTGATTCGGCGTCGAATCGATGGCCAGCTTGCCGTCTTTTACGATCAGCCAAGCCCAGCCGGATCCGAACCGGCCCAGAGCAGCAGCGGTGAATTTGGCCTGAAATTCCGCAAACGAGCCGAAAGACGACTTGATGGCCGAGCCGAGCTCCCCCGTGGGTTCGCCCCCGCCACCTTTCTTCATCTGGGTCCAAAACAGAGTGTGGTTCCAATGGCCGCCGGCATTGTTGCGGACAGCCGTGCGAATGTTCTCCGGTATGGAGTCGAGGCCCTTGAGAAGGTCATCCAGCGACTTGGCTTGCAGATTGGCGTGGCCATCGAGGGCTTTGTTCAGGTTGGTGACGTAGCCGCCATGGTGCTTGTCGTGGTGGATTTCCATGGTCTTGGCATCAATATAGGGTTCAAGTGCGTCGAATGAGTAAGGCAGTGGGGGCACGGTAAATGCCACGGTTTATTCCTCCAATTTGAGATTTGAATCAAAATCCTGCACGGTGCTGAAGCGCAAAGCCGCAAGAGCGCCGCTGCTCGCTCCAAGCAATCCCGCGCCGACAATCCCAATAGGAACCAGGAATTTCCGGCGATGCATGGGTATCTCCTGCGGCGAGGAGGCTGACCAACCAGCCGCCTGTATCATACTGCTCTTCGCGGAGCGGCCTCAATGGGCGGCTCATGCGGAGCAGCCATAGGAAAGACGCCGCGGAGATCTTACGTTGATTGGATGCGGGAAAGGGCCCATTGGGCAGATTCCGCGATTAACGGCTCGGAGGAAGCGGAAAGCCGCTTTAGGAGTGCGCAAATCCGTTCGTACTGGGTTGAACCGGGGGCGGGCGCGGAGTTGCCGAGGGCGATGCAGGCGTTGCGCACCAAGCCGCGCCACTTGGTCCGCTTAATGGGACTTCCGCGAAAGTACTCTCGGAATTGATCTTCGCTCAATGCGGCGAGCCACTCGAGGCGCGGCAAGTAGAGAGAATCTGAGGGGGCCTCTTGGGCGAGGGTCGAATCTGAATTCCGCGGTCCGCTTGGCGTGGAGATAGGGAAGGTACGCGGCTGAAATTCCGCGGCCTGCGTCACGGGGGCGCGCCGATTCCAGGGGCAAACGTCCTGGCAGATATCGCAGCCGAAGACGTGACGGCCAATGGGCCGGCGGAGTTCTCCAGGGATGGCGCCGCGAAGCTCGATGGTCAAATAGGAGATGCAGAGGCGGGAGTCCATCAGGTAGGGCTCGAGGAGGGCGCCCGTGGGGCAGGCGTCGATGCATTTTGTGCAGGAGCCGCAGAGGTCCGGAGGAGGCGGCTCGGCGGGGCCAAGAGTGGGCGGAATATCGAGAGTGGTAAGAATTGCGCCGAGAAAAAACCAGGAGCCGAGCTTCGCGTTTAGCAACAGCGTATTTTTGCCAAGCCATCCAAGGCCTGCGTACCTGGCAAACACGCGCTCATTGAGCGGCCCGGTGTCGGCATAAATGAGAGAACGAAATGGTTCGGTGAACCGGTCGGAAAACCGGCTTGAGAAGTTTTGCAGTTTTTCCCGAAGCACTTCGTGATAATCCTGTCCCCAGGCATAGCGGGAAATCCAGCCGCGGGGCTCGGCTTGCGAGGACTGCAAAGCATCGACCGATCGCGGCGCGGAAGAGTTGTAGTTCAAAGCGCAAACGATCACGCTGCGGAGCCCCGGCATGACACTTTGCGGATCGCCACGGCGCTCGTCCGACAAATACTTCATCTCGCCGGCATAGCCACGCGCAAGCCAGTCTTTTGCCAGATCCAACTCGGGAAATCTCTGTGCGCGAACGACGCCGCAGAGATCAAACCCCAGGGCGTTTGCCTGTTCGACGATCCATGCGGTATCGGAACTTTTAGTCATGACTGTAGCATACGAATAGCCGAAGAAGAATTGTGCCGCAGGACGCCGTTCGGCGCGAGCGGAGAGAGAGAATGCGGGTTTGGCGTGGGGGCTAAGGAGGCTACTGAAAACTGTTCAGGGCAGTGCGCTCTTCGATGTAAACGTCGAAGACAGTGTAGAGCTTCGTGAGCTGGAGCAGATCGTGAACTTTCTTCGTAAGGTTCAAGAGCTTCAGCTCGCCGCCGCGGCCCTTCGTAGTGGTGTAAGCGCTAACGAGTTCGCCGATGCCCGAGCTGTCGATGTAATCGACGTCGGCAAGATTGAGGAGGATGCGGGTACGCTTGTCGTCCAGCAGGCCACGGACCGTTTTGCGAAGAAGGGCGCTGCCTTCGCCAAGAGTAATGCGGCCGCCGAGATCCACGACGGTGATAAGTCCGGCATCTCGATATGTCGCGCGCAGGGACATCATTCCTTCTGAGCTCCTTGCTGGGGAGAGGCGCCTTGGCTCCCCCGGCCATTGGTTCCGGGATTCTCTTGCAATGGAAGTTTCTTGGACATGACAATTTCCGCGCCCCCCGTGCGGCCGGGCACCACGTCAAACTCGTCCATGAACGCGCGCATCAGAAAAATCCCCCTGCCGGAAGTGCTGAGAAGATTCTCCTCGGCGAGCGGGTCCGGGACGTCGGCAAGCGTAAAACCGGGACCTTCATCGAGGACATGGATAATCATCTTATCCTGAGTGAGGTCCACGGCCAGATGAATCTTCTTTTCGGGGCTCTCCTTATTGCCGTAGTGAAATGCATTGATAACGCCCTCGCGAACGCTCATTCCGATTTTGTAGCAATCATCTTCACCGAAACCGGCAGCCTCCGCGACGCGGAGACACATCTCCTCTGCCAGATTTACGCTCTCGACTTGCGTCTGCAGCGTGATTTCGAGGTGCTTGGGGTCAGTGCCCATGCGTGGCGCCCCGCAGGGGCCAAAATGCACCTGCAGGAGCGCACCTATCGGTAACACAGCGGCTAAACGTAAGTCAATGGAACACTGGGTGGAAAGGAACCAGAGCATAGGCCGATGGCAACCCGGTCGTCCGGGTAACGGGCAGTTAATGTGTCTTCTTCGGTCATGCCCAGTAGGAGCGGTCCAGAGTGCGGTACTGGATGGCTTCGCTGAGGTGGCGTGGATCGATATTCTCAGAGGCGTCGAGATCGGCGATCGTACGCGCTACCTTCAGGATGCGGTCATGTGCGCGAGCGGAGAGACCCAGCCGGGTGATGGCATTCTCAAGCAGCTTCTCGCCCTCGGCGGAGATGTCGCAATTCTTGCGAATCATCTTGGGCATCATCTGGGCGTTCGCATAGGTCTTTTTTTCCGTACGGAAGCGTTCGATTTGCCTGTCCCGCGCGGCGATGACGCGTTGCCGGACGGCGGCCGATTCCTCGGAGGAGGAGGGAGCGCGCAGCTCTTTGTACTTCACCGCGGGCACTTCGATGTGGATATCAATACGGTCGAGAAGCGGTCCGGAGATTTTTGAGACATAGCGCTGGATCATCGGCGGTGTGCAGTGGCACTCGCGCGTCGGATCGCCAAAATAGCCGCAGGGACAGGGATTCATGGCGGCAGCCAGCATAAATCGCGAGGGAAAAGTAACCGATATGGCGGCGCGAGAGATGGTCACCGAACCATCTTCGAGAGGCTGGCGCATAACCTCTAGAACATTGCGCTGAAATTCCGGAAGCTCATCGAGAAAGAGAACCCCATTGTGCCCGAGCGAAACCTCACCGGGGCGGGGCACTGCTCCACCGCCGATCAAACCCGCGTCGCTGATGGTATGGTGCGGCGAGCGAAAGGGGCGCGTGCCGACGAGGCCGCGGCTGTCTTCGAGAACCCCCGCGACGCTATGAATCCGGGTGGTTTCAATGGCTTCTTCGAGCGACATGGGGGGAAGAATCGTGGGGATGCGCTTGGCGAGCATGGTTTTGCCCGCACCCGGTGGCCCGATGAACAAAATGTTGTGGCCGCCCGCGCAAGCGACTTCGAGTGCTCGCTTGGCCGCCTGCTGGCCGTGAACGTCGCGGAGATCGACGGAATACTGGGCCGCTTCTGAAAGCATTTGCCTGGCGTCAACCTTGATAGGCTGAAATGACTCCGGCGCGTTCACGAGATCCACGGCTTGCGGCAGCGATTTCAGCGCAAACACGCTGACGCCATCGACCACGGCGGCTTCCCGCGCATTCGCCTCGGGAACGGCTAGAGACTTCAGACCGCACTCGCGCGCGGCTAGCGCCGCAGAAAGTGCGCCACGGACAGGCCGCACACTTCCGTCCAAAGATAATTCGCCGAGGAACATGCATTGGTTAAGTTGCTTGCCGAAAAAATGCCCCATGCAGCCGACGAGTCCCAGGGCCATGGGGAGATCGAACGCCGAGCCTTCTTTGCGGACGTCGGCTGGTGCGAGATTGATCGTCACGCCCTGGCCATGAGGAAACTCGAAACCACAATTGCGGAGCGCAGACTTGATGCGTTCGCGGCTTTCCTTAACGGCATTGTCCGGGAGCCCGACGACGTTAAAGTCCTGCATGCGGGCGGAGCCCACGTCAACTTCGACCTCGACAAGGTAAGCATCGATGCCGTAAACAGAAGCGCTTTGCGTTTTGAAGAGCATGGCCGAGGGAAGCACCAATACGCCGTGGGCAGCATAAATCAATCAGGCAATATAGACCAGAGGTAATCCTGCGGGAAAGAAATTTCAGCGATTGGCTGGAATCTTGCGGGCGAGGTATACGGCAGAGCGGGATATTTTGCGCCGAGGCAGTGCGGCGGAGATTATCCACAGGTGAGCGATTGACGCAAGTATTTGGCACGCACTAGAATCCCGCCACTTTGTACCCTCACGAATCAGCCGGGCCGCCCTACGCGAGTAGTCCTAGCCCGCGGGCAAAATTGCGCTGGCGCGACATCTATCGCGAGGCCGATCTTTACAAAGCGGCCGTGCGCATCTACACCAAGCCGCTGTTTTCCTGGCGCAAGGCATTGTTCGCTTCAACGGACAAACGGGACCTCTACGATTTTGCCCGGTCGGGCCTTCATAATCTTGCGGGGATTCACCGCGCGCTGGTGCGCGAAGCGTTTTCCTTTCGGCCAGCGGCCGCGCTGCATCGTAATTTTCGGGGCAAACGGCGCACACTTTACATCTATCCCTGGGAAGAGCGATTGGTTGATTTACTGCTCTACCGGGTGTTGAGCGCGCGGCTACATGATTGGTTTTCGCCGAACTGCTACGCCTACCGATTGAGGGGATTCGGTTTGGACCGCTGCCAGCGAAGAATTGCGACGCTGCTTGCGAACACGCACACTCCTCTCTATGCGGTGAAGCGGGATATCGCGAATTATTTTCCGTCAATCGATCACGAACTGCTGCTGAAGCAATTGGCGGAACTCATCGAGCCCGGAGATTACTTATTTCGCCTGCTTGAGGAACGCGTGCGCTTTCCTTACGAGGAGGAAGAGCGGGAGCTGCGGGCAACACAGGGCGTAGCCTTTGGAACTCCCGTGGCATGCTTTTTCGCCAATGTATATCTCACGCCGCTGGACCGGCGGCTTGACGCTCTGCAAGGGCTGAGTTACTTCCGCTACGCGGATGATCTGCTGCTGCTCACGGGCAATCGTGAAACGGTCGAAAGGGCGATTGCACAGTTCAATGAAGGGCTGGGCGAGCGGAAATTGCGAAGCAAAGAGAGCCACGAAAAAAACGTGCTGCTTTTCCGCGACAACATTTCAGCGGCTGGTTTCGAGGGCGCTTCACGTATACGGCATCTCGGTCTGGAATTCTGCGCGGGCGGAGGTGTCCGGCTTTCGCGCGACAAATGCCGCAAAATCTGCAACGTGTTCCGCTTCGCGTTCCGGCGGAAGCGAGCGAAGTTGGCGCGCATTCAGGATCCCCGCAAACGCGCGGAGTTCGCCATCGGAACCGCGCGGCTGGCGCTGGAGCAGAGCGTGCGAAACGTGGCCCTCGTCGATTACTATCTGAAGCACGTCAACGACGAAGAGCAGCTTCGGCTTCTGGACCGCTGGCTCGCCGAGGAAATTCTTTCGATTGCCTTCGCAGGCGGACACCGCAAATCCCATTTCCGAATGCTGCCTTACCGCGCCCTGCGCGCGATGGGATTGCCTTCGCTCGTCCACCGGCGGCGTCAAATCCGGCACGGCCAGATCGCCGCACCATTTTTTGTCTGGAAAAGTTACCAGACGCAGAAGAGTTCCAGGGAGACGGCTGCCAGGCTGCGCCCGCAAATCGCGGGAGCGACAGCTTTCTCTCCAAGCCCTGAAGCAGTGGCAAAACAACCCTCACAAGAGGAGCTCGTGGGAGAGAGTCGCCACCTGTCGAGGGGCCTTATTGAAGTAGATATGTCTGAAGACATATCTACGTTTTCTTAGCCGTTTTCCTGGAAACTGTTTTGCAGGAGGCCGCGCATGGGCCAGTTCGATGATGCGGTGAAATGTCCGGAATGTGGGACTTGGGGCGCAAAGAAATTCCTGTGGAAGGTCAAATGCACGAACCCGGCCTGCGCGAAATACGACTCAGAATATGCCGAAGCTTTCCAGCAGAGCCGCGTAACGGGTAAGGCCGCGAGCGAAGCGTTTCCGCATCTAAAGGGCAAAGCCGATCCCAACGACTATTCGCTACGGATCCGTTATCGAAATTTTCAAGGCAACGAAATTGACTATTCGGCTGATCCTCGTTCCGCCTATCAGCAGGGCGACCACGTAGTGGTGCGTCTGGCGCCGACAGGCAAACGAGTTGCGTTCAAGCTCGCCAGAATCCAGAACAGCAGCGATGTGGAGTCGGCTCTCAGCGAAAATCCCCAGCCCACGGGAAATGAGCGCCGCATCCTGCACTACCATTTGCGGCGGGGCACGTCTTCGGCAGCTTTTGAAAAGCTGCGGGAAAAATATCCGAGGTATCAAGACTAATTTGCAAATGGCAGATGAGGACGGAAGCAAATCGAGGCGCGCGAAACGCCAAGGTTCCGATCAGGCTTTCTCTGGAGACCCGACGCCATAAAGGGTTAGAACATCTTTCAAGGTCACGATGCCTTCCAGCTTGTGGATATCGGCACGGCTGACAACAGGAATGGCATTGATCTGGCAGGCGCCCATGCGCTCGAGCGCCAAGCTGAGGGAATGGTCCACATGAAGGTGGGGAAAGTCCGGACCCTCCACGAGATCTCTCAAGAGTTTTGGAACCTGATCGCCCGACAGGGCCTGTTGAATCTTGCCGAATGTCAAAACCCCTACCAAACCGCGGCCGTCGCTTACGGGCCAGGCAGTGGATTCGCTCAAACGGATTATTTCCAGGGCTTCGTTCGCGGTTATGTCCGCAGGCAAAACTTCCGTCGCCGGACGCATGGCTAGGATCACTTGGCGGTGACCTTCCGCCTGGCGAGTCTCGGGGGTGGGCAAGTGAATGCCATCCTGCCGGGCCAAAGCTTCAAAGATGGTTTCCTTCTGGAAGCGCGAAGAGATAAAGAAACTTACGAGGTTCGCGATCATCAAGGGAACGATGACTGCATAGTCGCGCGTGATCTCAAAAATCATGACCACGGAGGTCATTGGAGCGCGGACGATGCCGGCAAAAGCGGCACCCATCCCGACGAGCGCGTAGGCGCCCGGGCTCGCTACGTAAGCCGGCAACAAGTCATGACCCACCGTGCCAATGGCTCCTCCGAGCATGGCGCCCAGAAAAAGGGCGGGAGCGAAGATGCCACCCGCGTTGCCCGAAGCATAACTGACAGCTACGGCAATAAGTTTCATGACGAGGAGCAAGACCATGAGTTTTAAGGCCATGCCGCCGTTCAAAACCGTGCCGACATGGTTATAGCCGACGCCCAGCACCTGAGGGACAAACAATCCCATGAGGCCAACGACGACACCGCCGACCACGGGCTGGTACCACACTGTCTTACGCGGAAGCTTCAAAAACCATCGTTCTTTCATGCCGAGCAACATCTTCGAGAACGCCACGGAGAGAAAACCGCCGGCCACGCCCAGAACAGCGTAGATTAAGAATTCCCAGTAGTTAACGAGCTCATATTGCGGCACGCTGAAAAGCGGATTGTTGCCGAGCAGCAGACGCAATATGCCCCAAGAGGTGGCGGAGGCGAGAACGACAGAGCCCAGTACGGGGGCATGAAGCTCGCCAACGACTTCCTCAAGGGCAAAGAGCACGGCGCCCAAGGGCGTGTTAAATGCGGCCGCGATAGCCGCGGACGCAGCCACGGGGATGAGCGCTTTCACTTTTTCCGGGCGCAACCCCAGGTTCCTGCCGAGCACGGAAGCGATGCCGGCACCGACATGCACAGTCGGACCTTCAGGACCCAGAGGAATGCCGCTGGCCAGAGAGGCCGAAGTGCAGAAAAATTTTCCAAGCATGGTTCGCGCGGTGATGCGTCCTTCGCGGGCATAGAGGGCCGCTTTGGTTTGCACGACGCCGCTGCCACGTGCCTCTGGAAAATAACGAAACAGCAGATACCCCATGCTCAATGAGCCGGCGACGGGAAAGACCAGGCGGTGCCACGTGGCTCCTCCTGCAGGATACAGCCGTGAACCGAAGCGCTCGGTCAAGAGGATGAAAGCGACCGCCATCAAGCTCGTCAAGGCGCCGATCAAGAGCGTCAGGACTAGGAAGACCTGTTCCTCGCCATCGTTCAGCAGGGCCTTCCAGTGCCGTGCGGGGGATTTCCACCATCTGGTCTGAATCTTTTCTGAGGTTCGGGGCATTTTATTGGTAATTCTCCGGGCGCCGACAAGATTTATTAACGCGCAGCATGGATTGTGGCTCGCTCTCTGCGTATTTCAACTGCGCCTACAGGCATTGGCCGACCACTACAGTTTGGTGGAGCGGCCTTCGCGTCTGCATCACAGTCGCCCGTCACGTGCTTTCCTCTTCGATGATTTCTTCGGGTTATGGCCATTGCGGTGCCTGCGCTCCAAAAGCGCCTCGATGGCGCCGACCAGCGTTTTTCCACTGCTGCGCAGCTCGCTGATTCGATTCCGCGCGACTTGTTCGAGGAAGCGTTCGCCGCGCGGCAGTAGCGATACGAACACGCGGCGCCGGTCGTCACGGCTCCGTGTTCTTCGAACGTATCGATGCGCCTCGAGACGGTCAATTAGCTCGACAGCGCTGTGATGTTTCAGAGCGAGCCTCTCTGCGAGCGTCTGAATCGTCGCTTCGCTCCCTTCAGGCAGCCCGCGGATGGCAAGCAGCATCAAGTACTGCTGGGGCTCAAGCCCCGCGTTTCGAGCTCTAGCATCCCCTTCACGGAGAAAATGGCGGATGAGGTAACGCAATTCAGCCAGGGCCCGGTACTCTGCAGGGGTTATCACGCGTACCATCGACCAAGTATATCGTAATGCGATATACCTTGCCAGGCGGGGAAGAGAGCTGTCTCCTTAGAGTAATCGCCTACGGGCGAAAAAGGGCTTATAGGGCTTTCCGGAAGGCTTTCTGTGTCTTGTAGTGCTCGTATCCCTGCCGTATGTAGAATTTGTGGGCGCGCTCGCGAATCACGTTGGAGCGGACCGACATGGCCGGGCAGCGGTGCTTGCGCGCCCAATCCTCGGCGGCTTCGAGCAGCTTTGCGCCCTCTCCGAGGCTGCGGTGGCCCTCTTCGACGACGAGCCCGTTTAATTCCGCCCGCGTTCCAACTTCCAGAAGGTGCGTAACACTTATGTGCGCCCAGCCGACGACTCCGGCCTCGCGCGAATCGGCCACAAACAAAGCATTTTCTGAGGCGGACTTTAATTTGCGCATTCGTCTAGCAATATCCGCGGGGGTCGCCGGATAACCAAGCTGGCCGCTTAGCTCCGCGAGCCTTGGGGCGTCGCCGGAACGAGCCCGGCGAATTAAGACGTCGTGCTTATCAGTTTTCTCTGCCATCTCTCAGCCTTCTTTTCTTCGCAGCCGTGGAGGAACACCTTCGCTCACCGTTGCGAACGGCACGAAGCGCCGCAGCTTTCGTCCAAGAGCGAGCGCGTTTGAACCACGCTACGAGCTAGAACGTTTTATCGGAATCGAGGAGGATCGTGACCGGCCCTTCATTCACTAGCTCCACGGACATCATTGTCTGGAAGATTCCTGTAGCGACAGTTACGCCAAGGCTCTGCAGCACTTGAGCGAACTCTTCGTAGAGGGCCTTGGCCTTTTCGGGCGGCGCGGCCGAGATAAAACTTGGTCTGCGCTGCCCGCGCGCGTCGCCATACAACGTAAATTGCGAGACGACGAGTGCCGCGCCTTTCACGTCCAGGAGCGAGCGGTTCATTTTCCCCTGGTCGTCCTCGAAAATGCGCAGGTTGGCTACTTTTTCCGCCATGGACGCGGCCGTCGCCGCGACGTCTTCGCGGCCAACGCCGAGCAAAATCAACAGCCCGGCCCCAATTTCTCCTGTTACGCGCCCCTCGACTGTCACTCGCGCGCGGCTGACCCTCTGGAGTACGGCTCGCATTCGTTGTTCCTATTTGGCGGCCGGCTTCGCCGGCTTTCGCGGCAGTGCGAGTATGCGGCAGCCTCGTGGCACCGGCTGACATTTGGGACAAAAATAGCTGCTGCGTCCTGCCACGATCGCGCGCCGGATCAGCGCACTACAACGGTAGCAGCGCTCGCCATCGCGGCCGTAGGCCCTGTGATGGCGCTGATACTCACCCGGCCGGCCGTCGGCATCAAGAAAATCGGAAATCGAAGAGCCGCGCAGCACAATGGCTTTCTGCAATATTTCCCGCAGGACGCGGTGAAGTGTTTTTACCTCCATTTTTTTCAAGGAGGCCCCGAGACGCGCGGGATGAATCTTCGCCCGCCACAGGCTTTCGTCCGCGTAGATGTTGCCGACGCCACGTAAAAAACTCTGATCCAGCAGCAGCGCCTTAATTCTCGCTCTCCGGGAGCGCGTCTGAATGACAAATTCCTCCGCGCTAATCTCGAGCGGATCGGCGCCAAAGGCGCGCAATTCCTCCGCAAGCATCCCGGCCGAAAGGAAAGCGAGCCGCCCAAAGCGCCGGGCATCCGTGTAGCGCAGCTCGCGATTGTCATCGAGCAAGAAACTGGCGTGGGTATGTTTTTCGCATGGCTGCGCGGTGGGCCTCGACGCGATCTGGCCGGTCATTCCGAGATGTACGAGCAGGGCGGCGGGTTGGGCATCGCCATTAGCGGGCACGGGCACGCTCCGGTTCACGGGCGAAAGACGCAGGAGCATGAACTTTCCGTAGCGCTCGACGGCTTCGATCTGCCTGCCAGGCAGATGTTGCTCGAGCGCCGGGGGGTCATCGATGAAATCTGTTTTCCCGAGCCTGACGGACACAATCCGTCTTCCAACAATCGTGCGGCGAAGGCCGCGTGTTACCGTCTCGACTTCGGGAAGCTCCGGCATGAGGGGATCCACAACAAAATAGCACATCCCCTGGCCGTGCCGCAGGCCCGCGAGGGCGGCGATCCGGTGGAGTTCGCGAATGCCGCTAGGTTGTGCGAATCAATTCTGGTGATAGTTCGGAAAAGGCGGATGCTTCGGAATCACAACCGGGTGCTCCTTAAGCGCTTCCAACGTCACCTGGACGGCCTTCTCGAGCTGTGGATCGTGGCCCGCCGCAACGGAGGCTGGATCGTTCTCTACTTCAATGTCCGGCGTAATGCCGTGATTTTCCACCTCCCAATGGCCGTGCAGACCAAAAATCGCCACACGGGGAGCAGTAACGGAGCCGCCATCCATAAGCGGGGGATAATTGTAGATGCCCACCAGGCCACCCCACGTGCGCGTTCCGACAAGCGGACCGACTTTATCCTGCTTGAACATCCACGGCAGGGCGTCGCCGCCGGAACCAGACATTTCATTGATGATCATCGTCTTGGGGCCGTAGATTTGCGCGAGCGGCGAGCAGAACTCTTCGCCTTCGCGTGTGATGCTGCAATTGCGCAGCGGCCGCTTGAGCATGTCAATGATATAGTCCGCGATTTCGCCTCCGTGGTTGTACCTCTCATCGATGATGGCTGCCTGTTTGCCCACCTGCGCGAAGTAATACCGGTTGAAATTCGTGAAGCCGCCGGTCGCGGTGTCGGGTACGTGCACGTAGGCAATCTTTCCGCCACTCAACCGATCGACTTCGCGGCGATTGTCTTCTTCCCAGGCGAGATTGCGCAGCTCAAATTCGCTGGCTAGCGGGACGACGGTCACTTCCCGGGCGCCGGCGCCGTCCGCGTTCGGTCCCACCTTGATTTTGATTTGAGTGCCGGCGGTGTTTTCAAAGAAGCTGTAAAGATCCGCGGGCGGACGCACTTCACGGCCGTTCACTTCGAGCAGGTAGTCTCCGACTTTGACGTCGATGCCAGGCTGCGTCAGTGGCGCACGCAATTTCGGATTCCAATTTTCACCGTTGAAAATGCGCGCAAAGCGGTATCGCCCGTTCTCCACTTTGTAGTCCGCGCCGAGGAGCCCGCCCTTGACTCGTTTGGGCTGCGGTACGTCGCCTCCACGAATGAACATGTGGCCCACGGTTAGCTCGCCAAGCATTTCATCGAAGAGATGATTGACGTCGGCGCGACCGCCCGCGCCCTTCAGGTAGGGCGCATACTTGCGCTCGGCAGCGGCGAGATTCAACCCGTGGTGGTTCGGGTCGTAGAAAAAGTCGCGTTCAATGCGCCAAACTTCATGGTACATCTGGTTCCACTCGGCCCGCGGGTCAACACGGACTTCCATGTCATCCAGCTTCAGCGCGCCTTCTCCGGGCTTGGGCGCTGCGGCGGTCGGCGCGATAAACCAAGGCGCGCTGCGTCCGGGACCATGGCGGTAGAGAGCCTTCTCGCCGTTCGCCGAAACCACAAACGCACTCACGCCGCCCAGGAACGGCTCTGCTTTCCGCGTGCTCAGGTCAAACTTTGAGACCGAAATCAGTGTCGGTCCTTCGAGGCGCGGCACATCCGGCACTTCGCTTAGAAACAAGACACCGGTCTTGCCTGCGTCGAGACCAACGTAGTTGGCCGGTTTGATGGGCAACGCAACGATTCTCTGGCCAATTCCGTCCAGATCGATCGTGACCTTCACTTCCTCTTTCTTCTCGGTTTCCTTGCCTTTGCCGGAGTCTTTGCCGGCTTCCTTGGCTTTGTCTTTGTCAGTATCCTTATTCTTCTCGTCGCTCGCAGCCTTTTCTTCGTCGCTCTGGGGTTCGACAGGCGAGGGATCACCCTTCTTCAGTACGACTGCGTAAATATTTCTCAGCACGGGGTGCTCATAGCTGGAAAGATCGAGCCAGCCGATGGAGAGCCCCATGTCCGTGCTGTCGGCGAAATAAAGAGACTTTCCGTTCTTGTCAAAGACCGGGTAGCGGGCGTCGCTGGTTCCGTCCGTGATTTGGGATTCCTTGCCTGTTTCGAGCGAATAGACGAAAACCGTGCGCATATGGTTCTCGAGAAACTTCGCATAGGTCAGCCACTTGCTATCAGGCGACCACGATTCGTTGATCGTAGAGGTCGGATCCTCGTACCGGTCCGTCGTCACCTTGACGGGTGTTCCCTTATCCACGTCCACGTACCAGAGATTCAAGCGCTTGTCCGTATAGGCAATTTTCTTGCTGTCCGGGGACCATGCCGGCCCATAAAAAAACGAAGGAGGGTTTCCCAGATTGATTTTTTTCACTGTCCCTAGTCCGCTTTGATCGACGATGTGCAAGGCGTATTCGCCGGATTCATCGGAAAAAAAGGCAATGGATTTGCCGTCGGGGGACCACGCGGGATCGCGTTCCGCAATCGCAGTCGTTCGCGTAAGGTCCCGGATGTCGCCCTTGTCGGCGGGTACGGTCAGAATTTCGCCGCGCGCTTCAAAGACTGCTCGAGCACCCGTCGGTGAGATTCCGGCGTTTTGAATCTTGTCCGCTACCTTTTCAAAATGCGGCCTTGTCGCCGGCAAATCGCCGGCGATGTGAATCTCCACCTTGCTGGCTTTTCCGGTTTTCAGATCGAGGGTGTAAATGCCGCCGAACTGTTCATAGACGAGTGCGCCGGGGCCGGCAGACAAGGATTTCAAGTCAAGGCCGGTGTTCGCCAGAACTTGCCGCACTTTTCCGGTCTTCGTGTCGTAAGCAAAGATCCTGACGGGTCCCTCGCGGTCGGAGAGAAAATAGACCGTATCTCCGACCCACACAGGGTCGTCGTCGTTCGAATTCTCACGCGGTACTTTTACAAGCTGCAAATCGCTCAAGCGCAGCAGATAGATTGGCGTTGTCTGCCCGCCGTGATACCGCTTCCATGCGACTTGCCATTTCATGTTCGGCACATAGGCGATGCGCGACGCATCGGGAGAATAGGAAGCCGCTTCGCCACGCCACATAGGCAGCACTTCGGGAACGCCTCCCTGTGCGGGCACGGTATACAAGCGGTCGAAATCCGCGTAGGCCTGGCGAGGCGATCGGATAAGGATCTTTGTGCCATCGGGAGTCCAACCGTCAACGATGTCCGCGGCGGGATGCCAGGTGAGCCGCTTCGGTTCACCGCCATCCGCGGGCATGACGTAAGCATCGATATTGCCGTCGTACTGGCCGGTAAAGGCGATCCAATTTCCGTCAGGAGAGAATTTGGGGCCGGTCTCGTGGCCGCCGGTCGTAAGCTGGCGCGCTTCACCGCCTTGTCGCGGCACGCTCCAAAGGTAGCCGCCATAGGCGAAGACGATTTGCGTCTTGTTCATCGTCGGCGATTGCACGAGCAGCGGAGTTTCCTCCGCCGCGGCGGGCGAGCTCGCCGCACACGACAGCCCAAACAACAAGGCTCCGACCATCGCCGCGATTCGAAAGCGCATGATTCCTCCTAGGAAAACGCAAACAAGATTCATCAGCCGCGCAAACTGCGCCGCACCTGGCTATTTTGCAGCGGTCGCCGGTGGTGGCCAGAAGCCGGGATCGCTGATGGAACGCTCGTCGATTGTTCCAGCATACTTTTTTACGGCGGGCCCGATTTCAGACGCCTTCCCGATCAGCACAAAAACAAGATGCTCCGCCGGAAAATGCTTTTCGATAATCTCTTTGGCGATGGCCGGCGTCACCGCGTCGACACGCGCTTCGAGCTGGTTCACCTCGTCGTCGCCCAGGCCATAGAATTCGTCGACCACAATGCGCCGCACAAGCTGGCTCGAAGTTTCGATCGTCGGCGGATATTGTCCCTTGATGTAGCTCTTCGCCGAAGCCAGTTGTTCGGGAGTGACACCGTTTTCGTGGAGCTTTTTCAAAACCTGGAGAGCCAGATCGATCGCCGGAACCGTCGTCTCGTTCTTCGTGAAGCTGAGGATCTCGAAAGGTCCGGGAGATTTGTGAGATTCAAAATACGCGCTCGCACCGTAGGTGTAGCCGGCTTCGACGCGGAGCGCTTCGTTCAGCTCAGACGTGAATCTGCCGCCGAAAATCGTGTTGACCACGCGAATCGCCACGCGATCTGGATCGTTCACCGCAGTGCCGATGTTTCCGATGGCGAAGTAGGTTTGCGTCGCATCGGGTTTGTCGATGAGCAGCAGCCTCTTGCCTTTTTCCGGCGGCGTGGCGGGAATTGGCGTGCTCGAGACAGGGTGCGCCGGCCACGCGCCCAGTGTCGCTTCGAGCTCCTTCCGCATTTCCGCGGAATCGAATTCACCGGCGATTCCAAGAATGGTGTTCCCTGGCGCGTAGTTCGCTTCGTAGAACTTCACGATGGCGTCACGTTGAATGCGCTTGAGCGAAAGTTCATCGCCGTCCGTTGGCCGTCCGTAGGGACCCGCACCGTAGAGATAGCCCTGGAAGTACAAGCCAAGCACGGATCGCGGCTCGTCCTTCTCGGATTTCACGCCGTCAAGACTCTGCGCCAGCATCTTGTCGGTCTCGCTCTGAGGAAACGTAGGATGCAGAACAGCATCCGAAAAAAGCTCCAGCCCCTGGGCGAGATCCTTGGTCATGAATTCGGCGCTGACGTACGTAAAATCCGCGGCGGCGCCTGCGTCAAATGAGCCGCCAATGTAATCGAAGTCAGAGGCGAATTGTTGGGCGGAGCGGGACTTGGTGCCCTTTCGCAAGAGCGAGGCAGTGACCGAAGAGAGCCCCGCTTCTCCCACGGGATCAGCGGCGGCTCCTGTTTTTACAATCGCGAACACATCGATGAGGGGCACGCCGCGCTTCTCCATCAGCAGCACGGTCAGACCGTTCTTCAGCACCAATTTCTCGTGCGGCGGCAAGTGCAACGACTGCGCCGGAGCAGCCGGACAAACCACGAACAAAAGGCTCGCGAGTGCGAGAAGACTCCACGTCTCTCTGTCGCGTCTCATTGCTTGGCCTTCCCTTCACTCTCGGGAAGCAGCGTCGCGACGGTGCGGTTGTTCTCGCCAAAGTATTGTTTCGCCACGCGCTGCACGTCGTCTTTGGTCACCGCGGAGTAGCTTTTCGCTGCGTCGAAAAGCTTGTGGTAGTCGCCCAGGAAGACTTCATAGGTCCCAATGGTGTTCGCCCGCCCGCTGATGGTCCGCATTTCCCGGTAAAATTCAACGAGGCGGTCGTTCTTGGCTTTCTCGAGTTCGCGATCGCTGATCTGCGCCGTTTTGACCTTTTCCAGTTCCTCGTAAATCGCCTTTTCGCAGGTTTGCGGGTCCACGCCTTGCCGCGGTTGTGCGGTGATGATGGCCAGCGTGGGATCGAACGCCGGACGGATGGAAGAAGAGACGTCGAGCGCAATCTGATCCTTGTCCACCAGCCGCTGGTACATTCGCGAGCTTTCTCCCTGGAACAGCACGCTACGGAGGATGTTCAGGGCATGGAAATCTGGATTGTTGGTTTGCGGAATGTGATAGCCGATCATGAGCAAGGGCAGCTCCGCTTGCTTGTGAACCACCAGCCGCCGCTCACCGAGCTGCTCGGGCTCGACCGTGGTTACGGGCGGAGGCGGCGCGTGAGAAGGAATCGGCTCGATATACTTTTCGCAAAGCTGGAAAATTTCTTCGGGGGAAACGTCGCCCACCACGACCATCGTCGCGTTGCTGGGCGAATAGCCCATTTCAAAGTGGTGCTTCAGGTCGGCCATGGTCCAATGCTCGATGTCGCTCATCCATCCGACGACCGGCCATTGATAGGGGTGCGCAAGGAACGCGGTGGCCCACAATTGCTCGTCGAGCAAACCGTAATTATTATTGTCGACGCTCAGCCGGCGCTCGGAAGCCACCACCCCACGCTCGGACGCGATTTTCTTCGGATCGAAGGCCAAATCGCGGATGCGGTCGGACTCGATATCGTAAATTAAGGGCAGCGCGGAGCGCGGAAACCAGTCCTGGTAGACGGTCACGTCTCGCGTGGTATAGGCGTTGTTGGAGCCACCGTTCGCTTCCATCGCCTTGTCGAGCTCGCCGGGACCGTATTTTTTTGCCCCGTTGAACATCATGTGCTCGAAAAAGTGCGAGAGCCCGGTCGTGCCGGGATGTTCGTTCCGCGATCCGATACGGTAGAAAATGTAAAGGGCGACGCTCGGAATGCTGTGGTCCGGCTGCACCAGTACCTTCATGCCGTTTTTCAGAGTTTGCGTGCTGACGGGAAATTCCTGCGACTGAGCCCGGACTAGCGCAGCAAGTATGCTCAGGGCGCAGAGCGCCAATAGCACCGTGCAACGGGACCAGATTGCTTTCATGAAACCACCCTCAGACGAAACCTTACGTCCTTAAGACGTAAGGACCTCCGCAAATGTTTACGTTTTTCTCGAAACTGCCGTCGAGCCTGCCGGAAACCACCGGCCAAAGACCGCTCAGTCGCAAGTCTCCCATCGATGGCGTATCCGAAATCCGAGTCTCACGTCATCCCGGAGATGATCCCCGCGAATTTGCGTCAGGGGAGAGGGATCCCCGGCGAAGCCACAATTCCGGACATCCGCAGGATTTCCTGGTACTCGGCTTCGGTAATCTGCGATACCAGCACCCGCACGTTCTTCAGCAGTTTCATTTTTTTCAGCGCGGGATTGGCGCGCAGTTCCGCCAGCGTGACTTGCCTCGGCAAGCGGTCAAAAGCTCTCAGGTCCGCGACGAGATTTTTTTCCTTGTGGTCATGAGGGTCGGGGTACGGGTCGCGGGTGATCTCCGCGATCGAATAGAGCGTTCTTTCCGGCGCGGAGTGGTAACAAAGCACGCGGTCGCCTTTGCGCGCCTGTTTCAGCGCACGAACGGCGTCAGGTTTCGATTCGGCGCCGTGCCACATTTCCTTGCCCTTCACGAAGAGCGTGTCCCAGTGGTAGTGGTGTGGGTCGGCGCTGAATATCCAGTAGTGTCGTTGCGAAGTCGGAGTTGCCATCGAGGCGTCGAGTCGGCAGCAATATACACGGGGACGGCCAAAAAGCGAAACAAAATGTGGAGGTTAGCTGGCGATTCGCAGAGGGGACTTGGAAAGGCCCATACTGGCCCAAAACCAATCGCTCCCCTCCATCTCGTTCATTTATATATAGTTAGACTATTTTTCAGGGAACATCTACAAAAATCTCGTTGCCCCGTAGTTCCGTGGCGTAGCAAGCCACCCCCATGGTGGGATTCTGGGCCACCCTTCCCGTCGTGACATCGTACTGCCAGCCGTGCCAGGGGCAGGTCACCACCTTCTCTTGAAGCTCGCCTTCGCCCAAGGGTCCTCCCCGGTGCACGCAGACATCGCTGATTGCGTAAAACTTACCGGCCACATTGGCGAGCGCCACCGCCGTTCCGGCGACCTGAAACTGGTGGATCGTACCCGCTGGCACCTCGGCAATCTGGGCGGCACGCGCGAACGGCATATTTGCTCCTTGAAGAGTAAATTCCTGAACGAACTGACTGCATAAAATTTTTTATATTCTGCACCGGAGTATAGCTTCAACGATGTACAGCGTCAAAACAGCAGCCCGAGACGATTCGCGCCCGGAAGTTGCTCACGAAGCCCGCTTCGCCATCATTTTCCAGTACGTGGCGGGACGGAGTCTTTGCACGATGTCAATTTGTCGCGCGTCGCGCCCGATGAGGATTCGCGGTTCGCGGCGTTCGACGCCTCTCAGGATGCGCGCCGCGGCGGCCTCCGGTGAAGTTGGCGTTAGCTGCTCAAACCGGGCGATGGCCTCTTCATGCTTGTTCTTGGGGGCGTTCGCACCTAAACGCGCGCTCTTCGCGATTGGCGTATGGATTCCGCCGGGGTGAACACACGATACGGAAACGGTGGTTCCCTCAAGCTCATGCCGGATCGATTCTGTGAACCCGCGCACCGCAAATTTGCTGGCGGAATAAGCGCTCTGTCCGACCGGAGCGATGATCCCGAACACGCTCGATAAATTCACGATATGAGCGCGAGGCTGCTGCTTCAGAATCGGCAGGAAATACTTCACGCCATAAACGACGCCCCAAAAATTGACGCCCATCAGCCAGCGCAAATCGTCGAGTGAGATTTCCTCGAAAGTGCCTATTAACGCCACGCCGGCATTGTTGATCAACAGAGTGACACGGCCGTGCCGCGCAAAAACGTCCTCGGCAAAACTTCGCACGTCTTCTTCGTCAGAAACATCGAGCACGTGCGTTGAAACGGCTGCTTTTTTGTTTGTCAGCGAAGCGGCCGTCTCAAGTAGCCCCTTCTCGTCAACGTCCGCAATCGCCAGCGCGGAGCCAGCAGCGGCAAGTTGTTGCGCCAGGGCGCGGCCAATTCCGCTCCCTGCGCCCGTAACAACAGCCACTCCGCTGCTCAGAAATGACATTGCGTGGTTCCGAAGGAAGAGTTCTTCATCACCGTGGCCTGCATGCTACGCGCCTTGCACTTTGGCCAAGAGTTCGACGAATTTTTGTTTCCGTTCGGACTGATCCTGGCCGTTCTCGGCTTCGGCAAGTTGGGTGATGTTCATCGAGCAGAATTTCGGCCCGCACATCGAGCAGAACTTCGCCTCTTTGTAAAAATCATCAGGCAGGTTTTCATCGTGCATGGCCTTTGCCGTCGGCGGATCAAGGGAAAGCTCAAATTGCTTGTTCCAGTCGAACAAAAAGCGCGCATAGCTCAAGGCGTCATCGCGATCCCGCGCCCCGGGACGGTGACGCGCCACGTCCGCCGCGTGCGCGGCAATCTTGTAAGCGATTACGCCTTGCTTCACATCTTCGGGATTGGGCAGGCCAAGGTGCTCCTTCGGCGTGACGTAGCAGAGCATGGATGCTCCGTGCCACCCGATCATCGCCGCGCCAATCGCGCTGGTGATGTGGTCGTAGCCCGGCGCAATGTCGATCACCAGTGGCCCCAGCGTGTAGAACGGCGCCTCGTGGCACCATTCCATCTCTTTGTCCACTTGCTCTTTGATCTTGTCCATGGGCACGTGGCCCGGACCTTCGATCATGACTTGCACGTCGTGTTCCCAGGCCTTCTTCGTCAGCTCGCCGAGGACCTTCAATTCCGCGAACTGCGCTTCATCGCTGGCGTCCGCAATGCAACCCGGCCGCAATCCATCGCCGAACGAAAAGCTCACGTCATGCTTCTTGAAAATCTTGCAGATTTTCTCGATGTTTTCGTAAAGGAAATTCTGCTTCTTGTGGTGTTCCATCCAATGCGCCATCAGCGATCCGCCGCGGCTCACAATTCCCGTAATCCGCTTCCGTACCAGCGGCACGTGCTCGCGCAGCACGCCCGCGTGAATCGTCATGTAATCCACGCCTTGCTCGGCCTGCTCTTCGATGACTTCCAGCATCAGGTCAATCGTCAAGTCCTCGGGACGGCGCACACGCGAGATCGCTTCATACACGGGCACGGTCCCCACCGGCACCGGCGACGCCTCAATGATCGCTTTCCGGATGACAGGAATGTCCCCGCCCGTGGACAGATCCATCACGGTGTCCGCGCCGTAGTGCACGGCGTGGTGCAACTTTTTCAACTCTTCCTCAATATTCGAGCTCGTCGCGGAATTCCCGATATTCGCGTTGATCTTGCACTTGCTGGCGATTCCAATCGCCATCGGCTCGAGGTTCCGGTGGTTCACGTTCGCCGGAATGATCATCCGTCCGCGCGCAATTTCGTCGCGCACCAGTTCCGGGTCGATCCTTTCCCGGCCGGCCACGAAACGCATCTCTTCCGTAGTCACGCCCTGCCGCGCGAAGTGCATCTGCGATATGTTGCGGTTACCGTTGGCAGCCGCGGCGTCCTTTTCTCTTTTTGCTAACCAGCTATCGCGTATGGCCATGGAGCCCCCTCAGAACAGCACAGAAATTCGTAGGACAGAGGCGCTGCCCCCATCCCATTGAATCTGCATCGCAAGTTTGGATTATGGCACCCGGGAAGAGGTGCCGCAACATGCGCGAAGGCCGCGTTGAACCCAAGGAACGCAGGCAAACTCGACTCGGTTGAGACGTCCGCGAATGAAAACCAATCCAGGACTACTGCGATTTGTATAGAAGGGAGTCGTCCAGCTCATTGCAGGACGTGTGGCCGCTAAGGGCCAGGGTTAAGTCGAAATCAGCCAGGAGATTCAGCAGAACGTCGCGCACGCCCTGCTCGCCGGCAACTGCGAGTCCCCAGGTATACAGGCGCCCTAGCAGGACGGCGCGCGCGCCGAGCGCGAGTGCTTTGAAAACATCCGTGCCGCGGCGAATGCCTCCATCGAATAGCACGGGAACCCGTCCATTCACTTCGCGCACAATGGGGGGAAGAGCATCTAGCGTGGCGATGGCGCCGTCCACCTGGCGGCCGCCGTGATTTGAAACGATCAGTCCGTCCACACCAGCGTCGAGCGCGTGAGCGGCATCTTGCGGATGCAAGATGCCTTTCAAAATAATGGGAAGAGAAGTGTGCTTGCGCAGGAAGGAAATGTCGTTCCACGTGAGCGCGGTGTTGGAGAATAATCCGCTCCAGAGTTGAATCGCAGCAGCCGGATTCT
This sequence comes from uncultured Acidobacteriota bacterium, assembly GCA_963824515.1. GTDB lineage: Bacteria > Acidobacteriota > Terriglobia > Acidiferrales > UBA7541 > Acidiferrum. The sequence goes on along the minus strand of CAWGPN010000015.1, from coordinate 65,311 downwards.
GTTCCGGCGGCTGCGAAAGAAGCGCGCGAAAAACGGGATCGCTGAAATAATTGCCGAGGCCCTGGCCAAGAAGGAACGGCAGATACGCGTGCTGAAGGTCGCGTTCGCGCCAGGCCAGCATGTTTGTGTCCAGGGTAACGACAAGCGCTTTATATCCCGCACGCTCGGCGCGGTGCAGCATGCTGGCGGTCAGGTCGGGATTTTTGCCCCAGTAAAGCTGGAACCAGCGGACGCCGTTCTCCGGGTCACTGACTGCTTGTGAGACTTCTTCGATCGTGCGGCTCGCGGCTGTGCTGAGAACGAATGGCAAGCCCAACGAAAACGCTGCCCGGGCCGATGCAACTTCCCCCTCACTATGAAGAATCCCCTGTACTCCCACAGGGCCAAGAATCACGGGCGCGGGCAGCTGCGTGCCGAAGAGCTCGACGCCTAAATTTCGTTGCGAGACGTCGCGCATCATCCGCGGCACAATCCGCCAGCGGTAAAACGCTTCGCGGTTGGCGCGCACGGTGTCCTCGCCGCTCGCTCCACCTGCGACATAGTCGAAGGTAGGCGAAGGAAGAATTTCTTTTGCCTTTTGCTCCAGCAGCGAAAGAGAGACCGGAACCGAGAGAGCTCCGCCCTTCAATCCAAGCGTATAAATCTGCACTTGACGCTGCATTCCAGAGGGAATCGGCGAATCCGGAATTTCATCGCTCATGGCCGGGCAGGATTATACACGGGCGAGGAATGGACGCGCTTGGGAGGAAATCAGGGCATCCAGGGCTGAGCTGGGGTTGGCCCACCGGGCGTTAGCTTAGGGAGGCACCACTTGCCGATAATCGGGTAGCCGGCCCATTCCCCGCGATTGGCCTTGATGCCATACAGGACGCCGAGCACGACATTGCCGACCCATCCGAGGAACCAGAACAGCCAGAAAGCCGGAAAGAAAAAGAGGAAGGTGGGCGGAGGTCCATGCGAAGCGTGCCCGCCGGCAGCGCTGCTAAACGCGCTTGCGAAGATGGAGAAAAAGAAAAGAATCATCCCGCCAAAAAAGAGCCCCATATAACAGAGCTGCCAGATTAGTGACTGCAATGCGTGAAATTTCACAAAGCGCGAATCTTGCTTGACGCAATAAATGATAAGCGGCGCAATGAAACCTGTGAACACTTGCAGCAGATGCGCAAGAAAGGCCATGGTGCGCTCGTCCTGCGTCGGCACGGGCAAGGAAGTAAGGATCGATTGATCGGCCAAGGCATCCCCCAGTGGCTAAGTTCAAGGTAACGTGAACGCCCGGTTTCTGCCCTGGGAAGAGCTGTGCCTGTGCGCAATCGGAGAGCCACGTATAGCCCGGTTGTTAGATAGCCGCCGGCAGGCCTGTGAAAAACCGCAGAAAATCCACGAGCGAAAAATTCCGGAAAAGAGCTGCGTAAATTTTTGGCGCGAACCTCGGTTCATAAAAGGTGTTTTGACATGAGGATGTAGTGGCCCGGCACCTTTATTGGCATGGACGGAGAAAATGGCGCGGTGCCGATTTCGACGTATCCAAGGTGGCGATAGAATAGCGGAAGCGGAACGCGCGGGCTGATAATGCGTAGATCGACCGCCTGGCATCCCGAGTCGCGAAAATATTTTTCTGCTGCGGCCATCAACTTGCGGCCCAATCCTGTGCCCTGTCGCAGTGGGTCCACCGCGAGCAATCCTAAATACCCGCGCTCGTCGCGCACCTCACAATAAACGCAGCCGACGATCCCCGGAGCCTCCTCAACGATCAGGAATTTCCCTTTGTCAAAAAACTCGCGAGTGCCCTGGTCGTCGATCCGCTCCCCATCGAGGAATGGCCGCTCCACAACGAAAGCCGCGTTGATCAACTTCGTCAACCCGCCAAGATCGTCCACGCTGGCAAACCGGATGCACTCACTATCCGGCTGTCGGAATGTTTTCTTGTCGCTTCGCATGGTACGGTCCTACTAATTTCGGGCGCTCTCTGCGAATTTCGATGTCGCTTCCGGTTCCTTTGCCTGCAAAGTATACGCCGCCCCTCCTCTCGAAAACCGCGCTGCGTGACCTTCCGGAATTTCCTGCGTAGCTTAACTTCTGGAAGCAGTCCTGTTTATCTAGAAAACCGTCACCAAAAGCGGTTATCATGACACTCTCTCGCACGAACAGAGTCGCAGGTCATGAGGCGTGTGCTCGCGTGAATAGAAGAAACTTTTTGGCTGCCGGCGTTACCGGTCTTGGCGCTTCAACACTGAATCTTTCCGCGTTGCAAAATGATTCCGCCAACGAAAAATCTCGCCAGTACTACGAACTCCGCCAGTACCATGTCCAATCCGGCCGCCAGCAAAAAATCACCGATGCCTTTTTACGTGATGCGCTGGTCCCCGCGCTGAATCGCCTGGGGATCAGCCCCGTCGGTGTGTTCAATGTGGAGATCGGGGACGGCAGCCCGCGGTATCACGTTCTTTTGCCGGCCGCATCGGTGGACGTTTTGGCTACTGCGGAGGCGCGCCTGGGGCACGACGCCGAATACCTTAAGGCCGGAGCACTTTTCCTGACTGCTCCCGCGGATCAGCCGGCCATGGTGCGCATTAAGAGTTCGCTCATGGTGGCGTTTGAGGGCTGGCCAAAGCTTAGGCTGCCGGCCGCGACAACCGAGCATAAGGAGCGTTTGTTTGAGCTCCGGACCTATGAGAGTCCGAGCGATCAAGACCATCGCCGGAAAGTCGAGATGTTCAATTCCGGTGAGTTCGAGGTCTTCGAGAAAGCCGGCTTCTGGCGCGTTTTCTTCGGCGACGTTCTGATCGGCGCAAAACTTCCGTGCCTCACGTATATGGTCGGGTTCCCGAGTCTCGCCGAGCGCGTTTCGGACTGGAAAACGTTCGGCTCTCTGCCAGAATGGAAGAAACTGACGAGCTCGCCTCGCTTCTCCTTCGAGAGCATCGTCTCCAACATTTCCAACACGATTCTGCGGCCTACCGATTATTCGCAGATCTGAGCCGGCGGCTTCGTAAGACCGGCACCCATGCTTCCTTCCGGTTAAACTCTCGCATTAGCTGATGGCGGCTTTGCCGTTGAATCTGGCGGACGCGCCCAGTTCTTCCTCAATGCGGAGAAGCTGGTTGTATTTCGCGATGCGATCGGTGCGCGACGCCGACCCCGTCTTTATCTGTCCGGCGGCCGTGGCCACGGCGAGGTCGGCAATGAAAGTGTCCTCGGTTTCGCCCGAGCGGTGCGAAATCACGGACTTGTAGCCGGCTTTGCGCGCCATTTCGATGCAATCAATCGTTTCGGTCACCGTCCCAATCTGATTCAGCTTGATGAGAATCGCGTTGCCGATGCCTTCCTTGATCCCGCGGGCAAATATCTCCGTGTTGGTAACGAAAATGTCGTCACCAACGAGCTGAATCCGTTTCGCGGCAGCTTTCACCCCTGCCTTCTGCGTCAGATTCTTCCAACCGGGCCAGTCTTCTTCTCCCATGCCGTCTTCGAGCGAAACGATGGGATACTTTTCAATCCACTTCGCCCAATACTCGACCATCTCCTCTGGCGAGTGCGTTGATTTATCCGACTTCTTGAACACGTACTTACCGCTGGCTTTGTCATAGAACTCGCTGGCCGCCGGATCAAGCGCGATGCCCACTTGCTCGCCCGGTTTGTACCCCGCCGCGGAGATTGCTTCGAGGACTATCTGAATCGCCTCTTCGTTTGATTTACAACTCGGCGCGAAGCCCCCTTCGTCACCTACTGCAGTCGAATAGCCATGTTTTTTGAGCGCCGCTTTCAGTGAATGAAAAATCTCCACTCCCCAACGAAGAGCTTCCGAAAAGTTCGGTGCACCGATGGGCATTACCATGAACTCCTGGAAGTCCACGGAGCTGTCGGCATGCGCCCCGCCATTCAGAATGTTCATCATGGGAGTGGGGAGCAAGTTCGCGCTCGTGTCCGTCGAGTAGCGCGAAAGATATTTGTACAACGGAAGATTCTGCGCGGCCGCCGCACCGCGCGCGGCGGCCATGGAGACAGCAAGAATGGCATTGGCACCAAGCCGGGACTTCGTCGGCGTGCCATCGAGCTCAATCATGCGCTTGTCGAGCGCTCGCTGGTCCCCGGCATCAAGGCCGACCACGGCCTTGGCTAGCTCGCCGTTGACGTTGGCCACCGCCTTCAGCACTCCCTTGCCGAGATACTTCGATTTGTCACCGTCGCGCAGTTCCAGCGCTTCGTGCTCTCCGGTGGACGCGCCGGAGGGCACCGCCGCGCGGCCTCTTGCCCCGGTTCCCACATACACGTCGGCTTCGACAGTCGGATTGCCGCGCGAATCAAGGACTTGGCGGGCGTTAACCCGTGTGATGTTCGTGGACATGTCTTTCTTTTCTCCTGGGTAAATGCGAATCAACGATTTTACAGAAGTTTGTCCTGCAGGCACAGGGGCGAGGAAAACTAACGGCTGGTGACGCGGATTTGTCGCTGCCCCTGCTGCTAGGCGGTTTCCGGTTCTTCTATCAAAGACTCCTGCCGTACCACCACGACGATCCCGGAATCCGTCACGTGGAATCGCCGCCGGTCAGCTTCCGTGTCGTAACCGATCTCCGTGCGCTCCGGAAGGCTCACATGGCGGTCGATGATTGCGCGTCGAATGCGAGAGTGGCGGCCGATATTCACGTGATTGTAAATGATGGAATCGCTTACCTCGCAATAGCTATTCACACGCACGTTATTCCCGATGACGCATCGCTGCACGCGCCCGCCCGAGATGACCGAACCGCCCGCGACGATCGAGTCGAGCGCCACGCCCATGCGTTCCGGATCGGCAAAGACGAATTTTGCGGGCGGATACTGGTGCTGCCAGGTTCGCAGGGGCCAATGGTTATCGTACAAATTGAAAACCGGCGAGACGCTGACCAGATCCATGTTGGCTTCGTAATACGCGTCCAGCGTCCCGACGTCGCGCCAGTAGAGCGCGTCCTTTTGATTCTCGTCCACAAAATTGTAGGCAAAAACGCGATGTTTCGAAATGATGCGCGGCAGTATGTCCTTCCCAAAGTCGTGCCTGGATTTTGGATCCTCGGAGTCGGCAAGCAGAATCGGGATCATGAGCTGCGTATTGAAGATGTAAATCCCCATGGAGGCATTGCAATTCCCGGGATGATGCGGAGACTGTTTTGGCTCGGTCGGTTTCTCTTCGAAGCCCATGATGCGCCAGTCCTTGTCGACCTCGATCACCCCGAACTGCCGCGCGGCCTCCGCCACGGGGATCTGCAGGGTTGCGACCGTTACATCCGCGGCTGAATCCACGTGCTGCTGTAGCATCTTCGCGTAATTCATCTTGTAAATATGGTCGCCGGAAAGAATAAACACATATTTCGAGCGTTCGCTGCCGATCGAATAAATATTCTGGTACACGGCGTCGGCTGTTCCCTGGTACCACTCTTTCGAAACGCGCATCTGCGGCGTGAGCACCTCGATGTAATCGCCCAAGCCGGCCAACGGCGACCATCCGAATCGAATATGCCGGTTGAGGCTCAGCGCCTTGTATTGCGTGAGAACAAACACCCGCCGCAAGTCAGAATTGATGCAGTTGGAGAGCGTAATGTCGATGATGCGGTAGAGCGCGCCAAAAGGGACGGCGGGCTTGGCCCGATCGCGGGTAAGCGGCCACAAACGTTCACCCTGTCCCCCAGCGAGGAGTACTCCGATGGCATCGCTCATCGCAGACATTGCTGGCCTCCGGGCGCGCTTCTAAGAAGCGGCCCATTCTAACAGCACAAGTAAGGAGTAGTGCAAGAGATGCCGAGGTCGGGTAGTGGGCTAGCTTCCGAGTAGTGTGCTTGCATAAATGTTCATCAAGCAGTTGCTCGCCATCTGATCTTATTCCTCAACGGAGTTGGAAAGCAGATTTCTGACGTGCGCTCAACGGAATGTCAGTTTCGTTGTTCCTCGGAAAAAGTTGATTGCCGCTTGGCAAGCACTTTTTGAGTGTATAATCCGGGGCATTCGCTCCTGAATAGGTGGCACTTGACTTCGGCGCAAACGGCAAACATTTGGGTTCCCGTCTGTTGCGAGCGCGTAATGCGCTACAACATGTTCATTCAGCAGGGCGGCGCTGCTTATGGTGCGCTGGTCTGCTCCGTCTGCAACAAGAACGTCACGTTCGAGCTCGAACATGAGGCCGACTTGGCCGCCTACGGGGAGGGCGCGCGTGTCCTTAGCATGCTCGGTGCTCCGAAGCCACCAAATGTGCCGCGCCAAAAGCGGGCTGGGGATTCCGATTTGAGCGACCAAACCCTTTGATCTGGCTCTTCGCTTCCTGAAGCGCGGACTCATCCATGATTGACCAGCGCATCTCTCACTTCCATATCGTGGAGAAACTCGGTGCTGGCGGAATGGGTGTGGTCTACAAAGCGCTCGACACCCGTCTGGAGCGCCCTGTCGCTCTGAAATTTCTGCCCGAGAATATGGTGCAGGATTCGCAGGCCCTCGAACGTTTTCGCCGCGAAGCCCATGCCGCTTCTGCATTGAATCATCCCGGTATCTGCACCATCTACGACATTGGCGAACAGGATCATCGGCCGTTCATCGCCATGGAATTCATCGACGGCGAAACACTTCGCCAGCACATCCACGGCCAGCCTCTTTCTTTGGAAGAGATCCTCGAACTCGGAATTCAAATTTCCGACGCTCTCGACGTGGCCCACACCGAAGGCATCATTCATAGGGATATAAAACCCTCCAACGTCTTTGTCACCAAAAGAGGGCAAGCCAAGATCCTCGATTTCGGTTTAGCCAAGCTGGTTGTCAAAGATGTGCTGCCCCTCGCAGCCGGGGATTCATCCGCGAATTCATCTCAAGATTCCTTGTCCATTGTCGGCATTATCAGCGGAACTCCCGCCTATATGTCCCCGGAACAGGTCCGCGGCGATGATCTCGACAGCCGCACCGATATTTTCGCTTTGGGTCTTCTGCTCTATGAGATGGCAACGGGCCGCCAGGCGTTCAGCGGCAGAACCGGCGGCGCGATCATAGAATCCATTCTCACGCGTACCCCTGCTTCCGTTCGGACTGTGAATCCTGAGATCCCCGCGCGACTCGAGGAAATCATCAACAAGTGCCTCGATAAGGATAGAGAACTTCGCTACCCGTCCGCCGGCGCTGTACGTACCGATTTGCAGCAACTGAAGCGAGTGTCGGAGTCCGGCCAAATTGCTTCATCTCCCGCCTTAGCTCCAGCGGCCATCGACGCACCCACATCCGTTCGTCGCCACGTTTGGAAGATACTTGCTGGAGCCGCAATCCTTCTCGTCCTCCTTGCTTCTGCTGGTTGGTTCTACAACACGCGCCGCGCTCAAGCATTGACCCAGATGGACACCATCGTCCTGGCAGACTTCACCAACAAGACCGGCGACCCCATCTTTGACGACACGCTTCGCCAGGGTCTCTCGGCGCAGCTTCAACAATCTCCCTTCTTGAGCCTGCTCTCCGAGCAGCGCATCCAACAAACGCTGCAGCTCATGGGCCAGCCGCCCGACGGCAAGCTTTCGCCCAAAATTGCAGGCGATCTCTGCCAGCGCGCCGGTAGTAAGGCGTACCTGAGCGGAACCATCTCGACGATGGGCAGCCAGTACGTCATTAGCATCAACGCGGTAAATTGCCGGACCGGCGATTCCCTCGTCCAGGAACAGGTGACTGCCAATGGTAAAGAAAACGTTTTGAAAGTGCTCGGTCAAGCTTCCACGAAGTTGCGCGAAAAACTAGGGGAGTCCCTGAAAACCATCCAGAAACTGGATACCCCCATCGAGCAAGCCACCACGCCCTCCCTCGAAGCGCTCCAGGCTTATAGCCTTGGGCGCAAAACCATGCAGGGCAAATCCGATTTCACCGCCGCAGTGCCCCTCTTCGAGCGCGCCATCCAGCACGATCAAAAGTTCGCGATGGCCTACGCCATGCTCGGCACCGACTATCACAACCTGGGCCAAAAAACTCTCTCCGCCGAAGCCACCAGAAAAGCGTACGAGCTCCGCTCTCGCGTCAGCGAATGGGAGCGCCTGTACATTGACTCGCACTACCATCACTTCGTCACCGGCGATCTGGAAAAAGCGCGCGAGGACTACGAACTATGGTCGCAACTTTATCCTCGCGAGCCGGTCCCAGCCATCAATTTGGGTGTCGTCTACCAAACCCTCGGCTTGTATGAAAATTCGCTTGCGGAATTCCGGGAAGCTCAGCGGCTCGCTCCCACGGAAAGCCTGAATTTCAACAATCTCGTACTCGGTTACATTCACCTGAACCGTCTAGCCGAAGCCCGCTCGACCGCGGACCAGGCCCTCGCAGAGCACCTCGATTCCTCCGATTTGCACCTCTTTCTTTATCAAGTCGCCTTCGTGCAAAAGGACGCACCGGCGATGGCGCGGCAAGTCGCGTGGGCACGGGAGAGACCCAGAAATGGAAACACGCTGCTTTCGATGGAAGCCAGCACGGCCGCCTATTTCGGCAGGCTCTCCGCTGCTCGCGATCTCTCCCGCCAGGCCGCAGCGTCCGCGAGCCAGTCCGACGCAAAAGAATTGGCCGCAGGATGCGAAGCGGCCGCTGCCCTCTGGGAAGCACTTTACGGAAACGCAGCAGTCGCGCGTCAGCATTCCTCGGCTGCACTCGCGATGTCCAATGCCCGCGATGTGCAGTTCGCCGCCGCCCTTGCTTTGGCTTTCACTGGGGACATCGCGCGCGTTCGCGCGCTTTCCGAGGATTTGGCCAAGCGCTTTCCGGAGGACACTCTCGTCCGCCTCAACTATGTCCCCACGCTCCGCGCCCAGCTTGCTCTTGGCTCATCTAATGGAGCGCTAAAAGCTCTCGATACGCTGGCAGTCGCCACACCCTACGAACGGGGTATTTCCGGTAGCAGCACCTTCTGGGCCAACCTCTATCCCATCTATGTTCGCGGGGAGGCTTACCTCGCATCTCATCAAGGCGCTCAAGCCGCGGCCGAATTTCAGAGAATCCTCGATTGGCCGGGGGTGGTCCTCAACGAACCGATCGCCGCCCTGGCGCACCTTGGCTTGGGCCGCGCACACGCTCTCGAGGGAGATACACCCAAGTCCAAAGCCGCATACCAGGATTTCTTCAGCCTCTGGAAAGACGCCGACCCGGACATTCCCATTCTCATTAAAGCCAAATCTGAGTATGCAAAGTTGGAATAGCCATCTGAATTGCATCAGACGGCCGGCGGCGAGCAGTTCTTATGTATACTTAAAAATTAACTCAGTAACTACAGGGATACTATGAAGCCCCTGCCTCCGGCCCACTGCAAAGAGTCCTTGACTTCTATGCCCGCAATTGATTAGTAGATGCCATCTACCTCAGCAGGGTGACTCCAGAACGGTCCATGGTGCGCTACACAAGCAGTAGTCGTTGGAGCATGTATCTGCTTTCGCTCAGCGCAAGCTTTGGCCGCGAAGTGGTAAGCGCCATGCGTGACCGCTGTACGGTCCGCATGCGATAATGTCCTGGGGCGGTGTCCGAACGAAGAAGTGGCGCCGCATGTAACCAATCCGAACCGGATTGGGGGTGAATGTAAACGTGGCTGAAGTCATTATCCAGGAAAGTGAGTCTCTGGAAAATGCCCTGCGCCGTTTCAAGCGCAAGGTGCAACAGGAAGACATCATCAAGGAAATCAAGAAGCACAGCTTCTACATGAAGCCCGGAGAGAAGCGCCGGGCCAAGGAAGCGCTTTCGCGGAAGCGACTGCGCAAGAAGCAGCGGCGAGAAGCGGACTAACGTCCCCCTCGCAGCAGCTCAGCGCCGCACTTCCGTGATTTAGGCCCCGGTTAGGTAAAGCAGTTGGGTTTCTGTTGCAGCTTCGCATAATTAGGCCCATGGGACCCCAGCCCGGTATTTCCGGACGACAGGTTTCGCTATACCACTAGGCCCACCGTGCGAAATATGCCCATCTCCCTTACCAGCCTGGGGCAACGGGAGAGCGGCTCATGGAATACCACGATCGAGTCCTGAAGTGTTCGGAGTGTGGCGCTGAGTTTGTTTTTACTGCCGGCGAACAGATGTTTTTCGCCGACAAGGGCTTCAAGAACGAACCCAAAAGATGCAAAGGTTGTAAGGCCAAGCGCGCGGAGGGCGGAGGAGGCGGCGGCGCCTCCCAGATGCGCTCGGAAACGAAGACGACCTGCTCGCAGTGCGGAAAGGAAACCACGGTCCCTTTCCGCCCCACGCAGGGACGTCCGGTCTTTTGCCGTGAATGCTTCCAGCAGCGCCGCGCGCTCGGCGCGGCTTGATCCGGCGGCTGGAACTCGGGAATTCAGAAAACTGAGTGGCACAGCGTGCCGTGCAACGCACGCTGGCGGGGCAGACCTTCCTGTCTGTCCCGCTCTTTTTTGTTTCAGCGCTCGCGGCGTCCCGAGTACGCGTGTATTTTCTCCGCCTGCGGCGTATGATACCGCCTGAGAAGTCCCCAGTTAGATCAAGTCCATTCGGAGGGCCACCTCATGGCTCACCGCTTCACCATCGGTGTCGAAGAAGAGTTCCAGATCATTGACCCTGCAACCTGCGGGTTGCGCTCTCATGTCATGCAGCTTGTTTCGGCTGCTTCTCCTGACATCGTTGAGCAAGTAAAACACGAGATGCACCAATCCATCGTCGAGACTGGCACCAAAATCTGCGAAAACGTCGGCGAGCTCCGCATCGAAATGCATCGCACGCGCGGCGAACTCGTAGCCGCCGCGGAGCGCGTCGGACTGCAAGTGGCCGCCGCGGGCACTCATCCCTTTTCCAGTTGGATTGATCAGGTCATTTCCCCCGGCGAACGCTATGAACACATCGTCGAGGAACTCCAGCAACTCGCTCGCTCACTGTTGATCTTCGGCATGCATGTTCACGTCGCCATGCCCGACAAGCAGACCACCATCGACATGATGAACATGGTTCGCTATTTCCTGCCGCATCTGCTGGCGCTTTCGACTAGCTCGCCGTTCTGGATGGGCCGCAATACCGGCTTGAAATCCTTCCGCACCACCGTCTTTCGCCGCTTCCCGCGAACGGGGATCCCGGAACAGTTCGAATCCTGGAGCGCGTACGAGGATTTTGTGAACTTGTTGATGAAGCTGAACTGTATCGACAACGGCAAAAAGATCTGGTGGGACGTCCGCCCTCACCCGACGTTCGGCACCCTCGAGTTCCGCATGTTTGATGTGACCACCAAGGTGGAAGAGGCTGTTTCCATCGCCGCCCTGACGCAGGCCATCGTCGTCAAGCTCCACCGCCTCTACGAGCGCAATCAGAGCTACCGCCTGTACCGCCGCGCTTTAATCGAAGAGAACAAGTGGCGCGCCGCCCGCTACGGTATCGAGGGCAAACTAATCGATTTCGGCAAACAGGCCGAGGTTCCCATGCGCGAGCTTGCGCTCGAGCTGCTTGAATTTGTCGATGACGTCCTGGACGATCTCGGCAGCCGCAGCGCCGTCGAATACATCCACACTCTTTTGAAAGATGGCACCAGCGCGGAACGTCAATTGCGTGTCTATCAACAAACCGGCGACCTCAAGGCGGTCGTAAGACATCTCGTTTCGGAAACGCGCGGCGCTAGCGAGCCTCGGGCTTCCTCGGCACACGCAATCAATTAAGTGTATCTGCAAGGCGCAAGGTCTCTGTTTCACCAGTAGGAGTTGCATCATGAAAAAAATTGGCCTTCTCTGCGGGCGTGAATACAGCTTTCCTCCGGCTTTTATCGTGCGCGTCAATGAGCTCGGCAAAAAAGACGGCGTAGCCGCGGAATTCGTAAAGCTGGGCGGAACACGGATGGGTGAACTCTGCGGAATACCGTGTGATCGTGGACCGCATCTCGCACGAAGTCGAATATTATCGCGGATATCTGAAACACGCCGTCGCTGCAGGGAACTTATGTCATCAACAATCCGTTCTGGTGGACCGCCGACGATAAGTTTTTCAATTATGCCGTCGCCGCGAAGCTTGGCCTCGCCATCCCGAAAACCGTTCTACTCCCCCAAAAGGGCTATCCCGGCGATGTGGACATCAATTCGGAATCTCTCCACAACCTCGAATATCCCGTCGACTGGGACGGGCTTCTCGACTACGTAGGCCGCCCCGCCATCCTCAAACCCTTCTCGGGCGGCGGCTGGAAACACGTCTACAAAGTCCACAATAAAGAAGAGCTCCTCGCCGCTTACGACAAAACTTCGCCCTATTGCATGACCCTACAGGAGTTCATTGACTTTACGCAGTACGTTCGTTGCTTCACCTTCGGAAAATCCGATATTCTTCCCGTCCGCTACGACCCGAAGGAACGCAAGTATCTCGTCGATCACAATTATTTAACGTCCGAGCTCGGTGCGCGTGTCGTGAAAGATGCTCAGACCATCAACCAGGCCCTCGGCTACGAGATGAATACGATCGAATTCGCCGTCAAGGACGACCTCCCCTACGCCATCGATTTCCTGAATCCGGCTCCCGATTTCGAGCGCGACCGCATCACCGAATTCTATTTCGAACACGTCGTCGACAAGATGGCGCGTCTGGTCATCGACCGCGCGCTTAATGGCGATGTTTCAAATCCGTGGCCACGCTGGGAAGAGTTACTCGGTGTCGGCCAGGCTGGTGGATTCACCGGTGCGCCCAAGCGCATAGCTGCAGGCCAGTCACCGGCGCACGGCACGTCTGCAGTATCGCCGGGACTTAGGACAAAATGACCAGCGCCGCCACGCCCTCCGCGCCCTTTCTCGATCCCGCCGAGGCGTGGAACGACATCCTGAAAGCTACGCTGCGGCGTGTACCCACTCTCCCCGAAGATTTCTTCAAGCGCTTGCGCCACGCAAAACTCACCTTTGGCGACCGCGTTCACTGCCCGTTCCTTCGCCCTTTTTTTCTCTCCCCGGAGGAGGAGGAGCGCGTCCGCGAGGTCGCGGAGACCATCGCGGAACTCGGAGAGCGCGTCGTTACCGCCGCCCTCAATGACAAGCACCTGTTTGCTCAGTTTCATTTGCGCCCCGAAGAGGAAAGATTGGCGCGCCTCCCCGTTGCCTACGGTCGCGCCTGCACCGCCTCCCGTCTCGATGCTTTCCTCCTGCCCGATTCTCTGAAGTTCGCGGAATACAACGGAGAATCTCCAGCAGGCTTGGGATACGCGGAAACACTGGCGGAAATTTTCCGTGAGCTTCCCGTTATGGGGAAATTCGCGCAGCATTATGAAATTCACAGCTACCCGCTAAGCGCAAAACTCCTCGATGCACTGCTGATGAGTTACGTGGATTGGGGCGGCTCGGCGAGTCCTCCGCAAATTGCTATTGTCGATTGGGCGGGAGTTCCCACTTGGAGCGAATTCGAGATTCTGCAAGCGCGCTTCGAAAAAATGGGTGTTCCCACGGTCATCGCGGATCCCGGCGATCTCCGCTTCGACGGCCAGAAGCTCGTTGCCCACGGCAAGAAAATCGATCTCGTCTATCGCCGCGTCTTGATCAACGACATTGTGGCCAAACCCGCGGAGTGCGCGGCCCTCGTAAAAGCCTATACCGCCAATATCGTCTGTGTCGCAAACACCTTTCGGTGCAAAATCCCGCATGTAAAAGCTTTTTTCGCCGTCCTCACCGACGAACAAAACGGCGCTCTCTTTTCGCACGACGAACGCCAGCTCATTCTCCGCCACATTCCCTGGACGCGCGTGGTCGCCGATGTAAAGACCGCGCACTACGGCCAGCAGATCGAACTCCTGGCCTTTATCGGCAAGAATCGCGAAAATCTAGTCCTCAAGCCCAGCGACGAATACGGCGGGGCAGGCGTCACGCTCGGATGGGAAACTGACGAGTCCGAATGGGATTCCGCGATCGGCCGCGCACTCTCCGCAAAAAATGGCGCCTGGATCGTCCAGGAACGCATCCCCATTCGCCGCGAAGTCTTCCCTTACATCGCCCAAATCGGCAAAGTCGACTACCGTGACATGCTCGTCGACTTCGCCCCGTATCTCTTCCGCGGAAAAGTCGCCGGCTTCCTCACGCGACTGAGCGCCACCGGCCTAGCCAACGTAACCAGCGGCGGCGGCCAGGTCCCTGCGTTTCGGGTGAGTCCGCGAACCCCGTAACCTCGATCCACAGATTCTCAGTTCGGGTCAACTGTTTCGATCGCGGCGACGCTCGCCCAGAAGCAACTCGTCAAATTTCAGCCCGTTCTTGTAAGATTAAGGGATGTACTTTGGCCTTCCAAAACCAGAGTTGATGCCCGGCGCCACTAACGCCGTGGAGACCTGCCTAAGCGTCCGTCCGGGCGAGCACGTCGCTCTCATTGCTGACGAAGCCAGCCGCTCCGTCGCCGCCAGCATCGCCGCAGCCATCGAAGACCGTCACGCGAAGTACACGGGCCTGCTTCTCGAAGATTTTGGTCCTCGGCCCATGACCGTGGCACCGCCCGAGATTCTGCAGGCTCTCGAAACTGCTGACGCCGGCGTCCTGTGCATGACGCCGCAGCCCGGCGAACTCGGTGCGCGCATGGCCATTGTTCGCGTCGTCGAGCGCCGCCAAATTCGCTACGCCCACATGGTCGGGGTAACTCCCGAGATTATGCAGCAAGGCATGCGCGCCGATTACCGCATGGTCGATCGCCTCAGCGACAAGCTCCGCGAGCGCATGCTCCGCGCCGAAACGCTCACCGTCAAAACCGAAGCTGGCACCTCGTTCGCCGCTCATTTCGATCGCGGCCTCGACTGGGTAAAAACCAGCGGCCTCATCAGCCCACGTTATTGGTCCAATCTACCGGCAGGTGAGGTCTTTACGACTCCCGCCACCGTCGACGGCACGTTCGTCTGCGACGCCACAGCGGGCGACCACTTCAACGGCAAATACGGCGACCTGCAATCAACGCCTCTCGTCCTGCAAATCAAAGGCGCTCGCCTGGTGACTGTGGATTGCGACCGCAAGGACCTCGAAGAGGAATTCTGGGACTACTGTCACACCGATGAAAACAGCGACCGCGTCGGCGAACTCGCCTTCGGCACCAATCTCGGCCTCTCCGAAATGATCGGGATCCTTCTTCAGGACGAAAAATTTCCCGGCGTCCACATCGCCTTCGGTGACCCCTACGGCAGCCAGACTCACGCCGACTGGAAATCCAAAACGCACGTCGATGTTCTAACCCGCAATTGCGACGTCTGGATCGACGACGATCAAGTCATCTCCAAAGGCCGCTACCAGCTCGCCCACCTCGGATTAGCCTAAAGGCGCAATTCGCAACGCACCCCTCCCAACAAGCCCCCATCCTCGTCACGAATCAGCTGGCCGCTCCTATTTTTTCGGCCTGTACGCGCTTTCAAACACATACTTCCCCGATCCCACGTCCAGCATTACGCCATCTCCCGCCTGTCGCGCCTGCAAAATATCCGTCCGCCCCGCCAGCGGCTTTCCTCCTTCGCTCACGTTTTCCAGTTTCGCGTTCGGCAATCGCACGGTAGCCGTCGTATTCGCCGGCACTTCGATCTTCATCGTCAACTTTCCATCCGCGACCTCCCAGCCGGACGCCACGCGCCCGTACATGCTCTCGACGGACGCGCTGACATGCGTCAATCCCCCTCCCGGATGCGGCTCAATCAAAATGTGCTTGTAACCCGGCTTGGCCTCGTCAATCTCAATTCCCGCCACTACGCTGTACATCCAATCCCCAATCGCTCCATACGCGTAGTGATTGAACGAATTCATCCCCACATCCTGAAAACTCCCGTCCGGTTTCTGCCCGTCCCATCTTTCCCAAATCGTCGTCGCGCCTTGCGTCACCGGGTATAGCCACGACGGATACTTCGTCCTGTTCAGCAGCATGTACGCCTCATCCAGGTATCCGTAATCGCTCAGCGCCTTGCACAGCACCGGCGTCCCCAGAAATCCCGTCGTCAAGTGCCCGAATTTCCTTACGTCCGCCGCCAGCCGCGCCGCCGCTTCTGGCCTCATCGCCTCCGGCAGCAGATCAAACTCAAGCGCCAGCGCATACGCGGTCTGCGTGTCCGACGAAAGTCTTCCATTCGGCGTCACATACTCCTTCAGAAACGCGTCCCGAATTTTCTGCTCCAGCGCCGCATACTCCTCCGCGTCCTCCTTCTTCCCCAAAATTTCCGCCGTCTTCGCCAGCAATTCCGTTGACCGCGCAAAATAAGCCGTCTGAATAAAATCCACCGCCGTTGTCGCTCCTGGATACGCTGGACTCGTGGTCGCAAACGCCAGCCAGTCTCCAAAACTGAATCCGCTCTTCCACAGATAGCTTTCCCCCGCCGCCCGCCGCATGTACTCCACCCACGCCTTCATGCTCGGGTACTGCTCTTCCAAAATCCTCTTATCGCCGAATGCCTGGTACACCGTCCACGGCACGATCACCGCCACGTCCGCCCACCCCGCCGATGCGGCCTCGCCTTTTCGCGTCTTGTGCGACAGCACATTCGGGATCACGAACGGCACTGCTCCGTCATCTTCCTGATCCAGCGCCACGTCCTTCAGCCACTTCGTATAAAACCCCGCCGTATCGAAATTAAACGACGCCGTCGGAGCGAACACTTCCGCGTCCCCGGTCCACCCCAGCCGCTCGTCGCGCTGCGGACAATCCGTCGGCACGTCCACAAAATTCCCTTTCTGCCCCCAAATAATGTTGTGTTCCAGCTGGTTCAGCAGCGCGTTCGAAGTCTCGAAATGCCCGGTCCTCTCCATCGCCGAATGCACCACTTCTCCCGTAAAGTCCTCCGGCTTCACTTCTCCCGGCCATCCGCTCACCGCCACGTATCGAAATCCCTGAAACGTAAAATGAGGCTCGAATGTCTCCGTTCCCCCGCCCTTGCTCGTATACTGGATCGTTTCTTTCGCGGACCGCAGATTCGCCGTATAGAAATTGCCTTCCTTGTCCAGCACCTCTGCATGCCGCAGCGTAACCGTCGTTCCCGCCGGCGCCGTCAAGCGAAACTTCATCCACCCCACCATGTTCTGCCCCATGTCCAGCACCGTATCGCCCGCCGGCGTTCGGAACACTTTCACCGGTTTGATCTCCTGAATCTCTTTCACCGGCGGTCCCGCTGGCGCTACCAGTTTCGCCTTCGGCGCCTCGATCACCGTCACGCCTTTCCAATCGTCATCCTTATATCCGGCTTCGTCCCAGCCCGTCCGTTCCAGCCGCGCGTCGTATGTCTCGCCGTCATAAATGTCAGACATCAGAATCGGGCCCGTCGCAGCTTTCCACGCGTCGTCGCTGCCGATAATCTCCTGCTTTCCGTCCGTGTACGTGATCACCAGTTGCGCCAGCAGCGCCAATTTCGTTCCATAACTATCTCGATGGTGCTCCCACGTCATCCTTCCGCGAAACCATCCGTCCCCGAGCCTCGCCCCGATGCAGTTCTCCCCGCGCTTCACCATGCTCGTCACGTCGTACGTCTGGTATTGATAGCGGAAATCGTAAGCCGTCCATCCCGGTGTAAAGTATTGGTCTCCCACGCGCTTCCCGTTCAGTTCCATCTCGTACAAGCCCATCGCCGTCGCGTACAATCGCGCCCGCTCGATTTTTTTCTTCGCCTTCACTGAGAATTCTCTCCGCAACATCGGCGACGGATTCGATTTCGTCACATCCTCTGCGAGATTCGGAGTAATCCATTTCGCCTTCCAATCCGCGGCTTCCAGCAATCCCATTTCCCAACGCGCCGTCTTGCTCCACCCGGTCAGGTGCCCGTGATTATCCCCAACGCGCACTTGCCAGTAATAAATCCGCTCGCTCTCCAGCGCCGGCCCACCGTACTCCACCTGGATAGACGCATCCGACTCTTGCTTCCCGCTGTCCCAGATCAATTTTCCCTTCGCCAGTTCCTTCTCCGACCCCGCCACTCGCACTTCGTAGCTCGTCTGCATCACTCCCTTTTCCGCGCTCTCCAACTCCCAGCTCAGCCGCGGCTTCTTCACGTCAATCCCCATGGGATCGACCTTATATTCGCAGCGCAAATCCGTCACTGCCAACGGCGCTTCCGTTTGCGCGGCGACCGCAATCGGCAAACCCAGCACCGCAGCACAGGCCAACACCGTCGCCATACCAGTATTCGCCACCGCTTTCTTCCCTCTCATGCGCCGCCTCCTCGACTTCCTCGCCTCACCAACTCTGTCCTTCTACCACACATACGTCCCCACCGCTCCCGCTTTTAGTTCTGTGCGCAAGGTCCTGCCGTGGAATCGAACTCCAAACCCTTGCGCCTCTCTGCCGTCGTTCGCAACCACCAGCACAATCCTCCCACCCGGCGCCCTAAACGCCACATTGGGCAGCCCTGCCGGAGTACTCGAACCGATCCGCCGCGAGCCCGGCCGCACGAATTTTGAAAAGTGCGCCATCGCATAGTACGCCAGGTTTCGCGTAACTTCATTTCCATCGATCGTCACCGCTCCCTGGCAAATCGGGCATCCTCCATTGTCCGTGTGCGGCTCAAACTTCGAATTAGCCGCGAGATTCCAGAGCAGCACGTTGCGGCTCCAGTTCCGAAGCGCGCCAATAAATGTTCCTTCAACGGGTTTCGCAATCGTGATTCTCGCGCTTTCTGTCGGCTCAACCGCCATATACTCGGTGAAATACAAATTCTTTCGCGGATACGCGTCGTGCACTCGAGACATCGCTTCAATCTTTCCCTCGTACAAATGAAACCCCGAACCATCCACATACCGCGCGGCCTTCGCATCCTTCAAGATTGAAATCGCATACTCCGGCACGTTGCAGTTGTGATCGTAAACGATGATTTTTGTCCGTATTTTCGCGGCCTTGAACGCAGGTCCCAGATGCTCCTTGATGAAAAGGTCTTCCTCTTCGGCGGACATCAGCATGCTAGGCGTATTTTTTGCGTTTAACGGTTCGTTCTGAATGGTGATCGCGGCGATTTTGATGCCCAGCACCCTCATCCCTTCGATGTATTTGACGAAATACCTTGCATAAGTTCCGTAATATTCCGGTTTCAGTTTTCCGCCTTTCGAATTGTCATTCGTCTTCATCCATGCCGGCGCCGACCACGGCGACCCCAATATTTCAATCTTTGGGTTTATCGCCAAAATCTCTTTCAATACGGGTATGAGCTCCGCGCGGTCCGGCTCCAGAGTGAATTTCTTCAGCTTCGCATCCGTCTGCCCCGCGGGCATGTCGTCATAGGAATACACATGATCGTTCAGATCCGATGATCCAATGCTGATTCTCAGGTAGCTGATCCCGATGCTGTTGCCATCCACACTGAATAGTTCGTGAAGAAGCGCCGCTCTCTTTTCTGCTTCCATGTGCGCCAGGTGCTGCGCGCTGCCGCCGGTCAATGCAAATCCGAACCCATCGATGCTCTGAAATCTGCGGTGGTCATCAATCTCAATCGTGGGCTCTCGGGTGGACTCTACGCTCCGCCCTTTCGAGAAATGCAAATACGGCCGCTGCAGCGCGAAGACGGCGGATTTGTCCGCGTTCGTAAGCCAGAGTTGAACTTCCCCGCGTTTCTGAGCGCGCACCGGCGCAGCTGTAGCCGCCAAAATACAAATTCCCAAACAGTGCATCGCGCGCGCCTTCATGCCACCCCTCCGCAAGTGCCCTTCTCTCAATAGTGCGGTTAAGAGCATCCGAGCCGCGCAACTGGCTGTCAACCCTTGATCAACGGATCGATCGGACCATTAAATTTCGCTAAACAGACTTCTACGTTTATCTGACTCACCGGGCGTAGTCCCAAAAGTTGGCCGCAATAGTGTGTCCACAGAAGCGCCCCAACAGTTTTAAGCCCGAAACCACATGAACTTGCGGATTATTAGCCTTGCAGCTCAATCAAACTCGGCCATTCCATCTACTCAACATTTGCTTCTTCTAATTCGCGGTTACTGGGGAACCCCACATTGAGCCGGACGAGGCTGCGGATACCAGAGCATCGGGAAGCCCAGGACCTCACTGGCTGGCATGTGCGCTATGAGACATCATAACGCTGCGGGAAAGCTCATCCTTACTCAGATGCGGTGCCGCTAGCCGAATCCGCCGGGCGCTGAAACCCACCGGAATGGCGCACGCGCATCGGTTCTTGAAAAACAGGACCATCGAAATCTTCTACTTTGTTCAGGCTTTTGTTTGCGCAATCAATCGGAATAGAGAGGTCTACGAATATGAAATTGAACCTGGGAGTAAGAACAGCTTTAATCGCGTCTCTTTTGGCGGCTGCCGTCGCTATGCCTGCTTTTGGCGATACCCTGATCCTGCGGAACGGAACAAGATATTCGGGGACGCTAGTCAACGCAAACCCCAGAACTATTACGTTTAGAGACTTGAGAGGCCATCGGCATCGTTATTCCGTAAACGACGTTGAGGCTGTGCGCTTCGGCGACGTTCCCGACCGTTTCAATGGCCAGGAACATCGAGACGACCAAGGTCATGGACGTCAAGATAATCCAGGCAACGGCAACGACCAGCGGAATCAATACCAGGACAACTCTGGCTACGATCAGGCGGCGTTGGAGAGGGTGGTGATTCCGGCGGGCACCGAAGTGGACGTGAGAACCAATGAGCGCATCGATTCGCGGGACGTAGTTGAAGGGCAGACATTCTCCGCGCAGATAAATGAAGATGTTCGCGACCAGAATGGCTCTGTCGTGATCCCAAGGGGCTCGGATGTGAGGCTGATTACCCGGCGGCTCGAAGCGAATGGCGATATTACTCTCGACATGGAATCCATCTCGGTGGCAGGACGTCGCTATCGCGTGAGCACTGCGGATCAAGAACTACAGAATCGCCGCGACGGAATCGGCGGCAACAAACGGACCGGCGAATTTGTGGGCGGCGGAGCGGTCCTCGGCGCAGTTATCGGTGCCATTGCAGGCGGCGGTAGGGGCGCGGCGATCGGCGCGGCATCCGGCGCAGGGGCCGGTGCAGCAACGCAAATCATCACGCAAGGCAAAGAAGTCCACGTACCCGCGGAATCGGTGATTCGTTTCCGACTCGATAGAAATCTCCGGCTGCATCTCTGGTCGTGATTGCTGCTTGACGCCGTTCTCGCGGATGCGGTTTCCTGAACCGAATTCCGCCAAGTTGATGGCTATCCTGAGCGCAGGCGATCGGACAGGACGCCGCTGGCGCACCACACTTCGGTGAAGAGCGATTGGTCCTGCTCAACTTTGACGATTTTGTGCGGATAGTCGGCCACTCGATGGTTATCGCGCGCAGCCAGGCAGTTCACCGCTCAAATTCTGAAGAAAAGGCCCTTCAGCTCCACAGGCGAGCCGGCGATGGTCAATCCGGCGATGCGCACAACGGCGAGTCTCCCGCTAGGTCTTCGGGGCTTGGTTCAGAACAGGCGGGCTACATATTCGCGCATCTCATGTTTCCAGTAAGGCCAGTCGTGCCCGCCTTCCGGGCCCCAGTTATCCAGCGAATGGCGGATTCCCTTGCTCGAAAGAATCTCGGACAATCGGTACGTCGGCCCGCTGTTCTCCCACATTCCCGTACCCGTCGCCAGGTGAATATCGCACGTCCCGATCTGTTCGTAGAACCACGGATCGCTCATGTTCGCTAGATAATCCACCGGATTGTTGAAATAGAAATTGTCGTCGTACATCCCGTCCATGAAGTTGCGGACGTCGTAAACGCCGGACATCGCAAAACAACGTTTGATCACGTCGGGATGCTTGAAAAGCGAATTGGCCGCGTGATACGCGCCAAACGACGCACCCATCGTGGAAATCGCGATACCGGGTGTCTGGCAGTTGTCCCAGATGAACGGGACAACTTCTTCTCGAAGGTAGGAATCGAAGACCGCCTGCACGTAACTGCGATGAAATGGATGCGCGCCCTTGTTATAAAAGCTGAGCCCGTTGATGGAATTGATACTGAAGAGTTTTATTTTCCCGCCGTCGATGAAATCCGCCAGCGCGCCGATCATGCTCATTCCTTCGAGTTCCGTCTCGTCGCCGGCGCTCGTCGGAAACCCAAGAATCGGCTGCCCCCAATGGCCGTACACGAGAACGCCAAGCTCAAAGCCCAGCCGGGGAGAATGCCAGCGATGATATTCGCGCTTCATGACGTCCGCCTCGCAAGCCTGGTGGGGAGTGAAAGTATGCCAGCCCAGCCCGGACTTCGGCAACGGAATTGAGCTAGGAAGCGAGCACCGCGCTTGGTGTATATTTGAACGAACGCAATTCACTCAATGGAGACAAACTGAATGGCCGCACCTTCCACAACGAATCGCCCGACACCGGAACGCATCTTCATGACCATGAATGCCTTCCAGCAGACCGAAGCCTTGAAATCCGGAATCGAACTGGACGTCTTCACCGCCATTGGTTCCGGCGCGGATACTCCTGATCTTCTTGCAGCGAAAATCGGCGCCTCCGCTCGCGGCCTTCGCATTCTCTGCGATTACCTGACGATTATGGGTTTCCTCGCAAAAGTAAACGGGCATTATTCTCTCACCGAGGAATCTGCACTCTTCCTTGACCGCCGCTCGCCCGCTTCTCTCGCCAGTGTCACGGGTTTTCTCGCCAGCCCGTGGCACAAGAAGAACATGGAGGCCCTGACCGCGGCCGTGCGCAAAGGCGGAACGGCCGGAGTCCAGGGAGACAATTCCAAACCGCAAGACGAGGTTTGGGTAGCTTTTGCGAAGTCCATGGCGCCCTTGACGGTTCCGGCGGCGAATTTCATCTCGGAAATTATCGGAGCCGCGGAAGGAAAGCCTTGCAAAATTTTGGACATCGCCGCGGGTCACGGTAATTACGGAATCACCATTGCCAGGAAAAATCCAAACGCGCAAATCGTTGCCGTGGATTGGCCCTCCGTGCTGGCCGTCGCCAAGGAAAACGCGGAAAGGGCCGGCGTTTCTGCCCGCTACACGCTCCGGCCAGGCAGCGCTTTTGATGCGGATTTGGGCAGCGGATACGATTTCGTGCTTCTGACGAATATCTTCCACCATTTCGATCAGCCCACTTGCGAAAAGTTGATGAGCCGCGTCTTTGCGGCGCTGAAACCCGGCGGAAAAGCTGTCACGCTCGAATTTGTTCCCAATGAAGACCGCGTGACTCCTCCCGCGGCCGCGGCGTTCAGTATCAACATGCTCGTAGGGACCGACGCCGGCGACGCGTATACTCTGTCGGAATATGAAAATATGTTTGAAAAAGCGGGTTTTGGGAAGACCACCCTGCATGCAGTGGCGGGGATGCCTCAGCAGTTGCTGATCTCCGGAAAGCCAGAATGAAAAAGAAAAAAACCGTAAAAAAAGCAGCGAAGAAAGTTAAACATGGGCCTCCCCGCAATGCAGACCGCGCTTTGCGCCAGCACGTGGCTCATCTTCTGAAAGGCGGCGGCGCCCACATTCATTTCATGGATGCCTTGGACAATTTCCCTCCCGGGAAATATGGTACGTTCGCCAACGCCCTGCCCCATACCGCGTGGCAGTTGCTCGAACACGTCCGTCTCGCGCAGTGGGACATTCTGGAGTTCAGCAGAAATCCGAAACATGTCTCGCCAAATTTCCCGGACGGCTACTGGCCAAGAACTCCCCTGCCTCCCCATGAAAACTCCTGGGAGGAAAGTGTCGCTGCATTCCAACGCAATTTGCAGGAAATGGTCCGCCTCGTGCAAAACCCGCGTACGGATCTCTTCGGCAAAATACGCCAGGGACAGGAGCAGACGATTTTGCGCGAAGCACTACTCCTCGCGGACCACAACGCGTATCATCTCGGCCAGCTCGTGGATTTGCGCCGAGCGCTCGGCGAGTGGCCGGAGTCCTGACAACAGCTCCGCAACGGAAGCTGCCTCGCGGGCTTGCAACTATGGGGCTTGGCAGTAGGATGTTGCTCTGCAATGATTGACGGCGAGTTCAACCGCAGGCTGGAGGCGCCATGGTCCGAATCGAAAATATTTCCACAGCTCACTCCGAAGACGGAAGTAGCCGCCGCGATTTTTTGAAAGGGATGCTCGGCGCCGGCGCGTTTGTGCTCGGCGTTTCGATAATGCCCGAGCGGCTTTTCGCGGCAGCCGGCCGTGGCCGCGCGGACGATCCCTTCCCGCCGAAAGACGCGGCGCCTCTGCGTCCAAGCGTCTATTTGGCGATCGACACCGACGGAACGGCCTACATCGTCGCGCATCGCTCCGAGATGGGCAATGGCGTTCGCACCTCCTTGCCTCGGATTGTCGCCGACGAACTCGATGCGGACTGGGCGCGCGTCACAGTCGTCCAGGCCATCGGCGATGAAAAATATGGCGACCAGGATACCGACGGCTCCCACTCCGTGGTTAGCTTCTTCATCCCGCTGCGCGAGGCAGGAGCCACGGCACGGTTGATGCTCGTGCGTGCGGCCGCGCAGCGCTGGGGCGTGCCGGAAGCGCAATGCTCAACGCAATTGCACCACGTCATTCACAAAGCATCAGGGAAAAAGCTCGGTTACGGTGAGCTCGCAACGGCTGCCTCAAAGCTGGAAGTGCCGAAAAAAGAAGAACTCAAGCTCAAGCCGCGCGCCGCATGGCGTTACATCGGAAAGCCCGCGGCTGGTTATGACTTGAAAGCGATGTGCACCGGCAAAGCCGAATACGGCCAGGACACGCACATGCCTGGCATGCTTTACGCAAGCGTCGCCCATCCTCCCGTGCTGGGCAGCACCGTCAAATCCCTCGACGATTCCGCGGCGCTAAAAGTGGCCGGCGTCAAGCAAACGGCCACCATTGAAACGTTTAAACCGCCTGTTCTCTTCCAGGCTCTCGGCGGCGTCGCCGTTCTCGCCGACAGCACCTGGGCGGCCTTCCAAGGCAAGAAAAAGCTGAACGTCGAATGGAACAACAGCGCGCACGCGGTTTTCAATTCGGATCCCTACAAGAAAGAATTGCAGGAAACGGCGCGGAAGCCCGGAAAAGTCGTGCGTGAACTCGGCGATGTGGACGCGGCATTTGCGAAAGGCGGCAAGATTGTCGAGGCCGAGTATTACGCGCCTCTCCTGGCACACGCTCCCATGGAGCCTCCTGCGGCGCTCGCCGTCTACAAAGACGGAAAAGTGGAAGTCTGGGCGCCGTCCCAGAGCCCCGTCGGCGCGCGTGACGCAATCGCGGCAGCCGTCGGCGCGAAGAAAGAAGACGTCACCGTTCACGTCACGCTCTTGGGCGGCGCGTTTGGCAGAAAGTCATTCCCCGATTTCGCCGTGGAAGCGGCTGTGCTTTCGAAAAAAACCGGCAAGCCCGTGAAAGTAGTATGGAGCCGCGAAGACGACATCAAGTTCGATACCTACCATTCCGTCTCCGCTATGTATATGAAAGCGGCCCTCGGCGACGACGGCAAGCCTGCGGCTTGGCTGCAGCGCACTGTGTTTCCGCCCATTGGCTCGACGTTTGATGCCACAGCTGTTTATGCAGGAGCGGACGAGCTTGGCCTTGGCTTCAGCGACCTGCCCTATGCCATTCCGAACCAGCGTTCCGAAAATGGCCCGGCCACGGCCCACGTTCGCATCGGGTGGCTCCGCTCTGTGGCGAACGTTTATCACGCGTTCGGCATTCAGTCCTTCACGGATGAACTGGCCCACGCAGCAGGAAAGGATCCTGTCGAATACGCCCTCCAGCTTTTCGGACCGGACCGCATTATCCCAAAAAGCGAATTGCCCAAGGACTATACGAATTACGGTCAGGACTACACCCAATATCCGATCGACACCGCCAGATTCAAGCGCGTCGTCCAACTGGCCGCCGAAAAATCTGGCTGGGGAAAGAAAAAATCCGGCAACGGCGCCGGTATGGGGCTCGCTTTCCATCGCAGCTTTCTTACCTACGCCGCTTCCGTTGTCCAGATGCACCTCGATGACGCGGGGCACGTACAAATCGATCGCGTGGATTCGGCGCTGGACGCGGGAACCGTCGTGAATCCGGAAATGGTAACAAATCAGTTTGAAGGCGCAGCCGTCATGGGAACGAGCATTGCTCTTTATGGCTCGATCACCGCGACGAATGGCTCGATTGACCAATCCAATTTCGACACCTATCCAATGGCGCGTATGAATACCGCCCCGCGTGAAGTGCATGTTCACATCGTGCCGAGCGACGCTCCTCCGGGAGGCATCGGCGAGCCGGGCCTGCCCGCGTTTGCACCCGCGCTCTGCAATGCCCTCTTTGCCGCCACCGGCAAGCGTATCCGTGAATTGCCTCTTTCCAAAGCGGGCTTGGCCTGACGTGCTAAAGAGAGGTCTGTTTTTTCTGGCCGCGATCTCGCTGGCGGGCCTGCCCGTCTTCGCGCAGCGCCAGCCGGTCCTTCCGCAAATTGATCTTCCACATCCTTATTACTACCGCGAACTGTATTTGCCGCAGTTGACGAGCGGACCAAGCAGCGTGGCATGGTCTCCGGATTCAAAAGAAGTGGTCTATTCAATGGCGGGCTCGCTGTGGCGCCAGAAAATTGATTCAACGACTGCACGACAACTCACCGACGGCCCTGGATACGACTATCAGCCGGATTGGTCGCCCGATGGAAAGAGCATTGTCTACGTTTCTTTTCAAAAGGATGCTTTGGAATTGCACCTGCTTGATTTGGAATCAGGAAAATCGCGCCAATTGACGGCCGGCGGCGCCGTCAACGTCGAGCCCCGCTGGTCGCCGGACGGAAAACATATCGTCTTCGTTTCGACTTCCTATCACAAGCGCTTTCACGTTTTTCGCGCGGATGTGAACAACGGGAAACTCGATAACGTGGTGCGGCTCACCGGCGAGACAAAAAGCGATCTGCCCCGCTATTACTACAGTCCGTACGATACGGAAATCAATCCGGTGTGGACGCGCGACGGCAAGGAAATCCTGTTTATCTCGAATCGCGGCCACATTCACGGCACCGGCGGCTTCTGGGAAATGAAAGCGGAACCGGGAGCTGAGGCGCACGAGATTCACTACGAAGAAACCAATTGGAAAGCGCGGCCGGATTTTTCGCCGGACGGATCGCGCATGGTCTATAGCTCCTACCTCGGAGGAGAGTGGCACAACTTGTGGGTCATGCCCGCCAACGGCGGCGATGCCTTCCCGCTCACTTACAACCATTGGGACAGCACGAATGTGCGGTGGTCGCCGGATGGAAAGACGCTGGCCTTCATCACCAATTACGGTGGCGCGCCGGCGACCAGAATCGGATTTCAGAGCGTTCCCGGCGGCCCACTGGGCGATCTGAAAATCGAGGACCGGAAATATCTGAACCCGCGCGGAACCATCGAATTGCACGTCACCGACGGCCACGGCAACGATTTGCCTGCGCGCGTTTCCGTTACCGATGAAAGCGGAAGATTCTGGGCTCCGGATTCGTCCTGGATTCATGCCGATGATGGGTTTGATCCGCAGAAGCAGCAGTTCGAGGCGCATTACTTTCATCTGATGACGCAGGCCAAGCTGGTAGTGCCGGGCGGCAAAATCAAGATCGATGCAATGAAAGGATTTGAGTACACGCCGGTGACGGAACTGGTTGAGGTTCGAGCTGGCGAAACGAAGCGTGTCGAAATAAAGCTTGCGCCTTTTGAGAATGTCTTGCCCGATGCCAGGAACTGGATCAGCTCGGACCTGCACGTGCACATGAATTACGGAGGCCTTTGCCAGGATACGCTGGAGCGTTTGGCGGAACAGGCAAAAGCGGAAGGCTTGCAGGTCGTCAACAATCTGATCGTCAACAAAGAACAACGCTTTCCGGACATCGCAAGCGTTGGAAAGAACCAGGAAAATTTCTCTTCCGGCAGCGTCGTGATTATCAGCGGACAGGAGTTCCACACAAGCTATTGGGGACATCGCGGTCTTCTGGACATGCGAGGTTCGCTGCTCTTGCCCGGCTATGCCGGCTATCCCAACACTGCTGCGTCCAGCTTGTATCCGATGAATGCGGACGTCTATGACATGGCCCACGCGCACGGCGCTCTGGTTGGAGCCGTACATCCTTTCGACGAAGTGCCCGACCCTTTCGCGAATCCTCCTCAAAAGATCATGGACGAACTTCCCGTGGATGCGGCGCTCGGGAAATTGGATTACATGGAAATTGTTGGCTTCAGCGACCACAAATCGACCGCCACGGTTTGGTACCGGCTCCTCAATCTGGGATACCGGATTCCGGCCGGAGCGGGTACCGACGCGACCGCGGACTACGCGGCCCCCATTCGTGGCCAGGTAGGGTTTGACCGCGTGTATGTGCACGTGCCCCACTTGCCGCCCACCGTGGATTCCTGGAAAGCTGCATTAGAGCAAGGACGAACCTTTGCGACCAACGGGCCGTTGCTGGAATTTACGCTTGGCGGAAAGAACCTTGGTGACGAACTGAAATTTGATACCGCGCAATTGGCCGTGCCGTTTACTGCGAAGCTGCGCTCGATTGTTCCGGTGAATCATTTCGAGGTGGTCTGCAACGGGCGAGTGGCGGCCACTTTGAAACTCGAGGGCACCCGCGATTCCGCGGAAGTTGCAGGCTCGGTTCCCTTGAAGGAGAGCGGATGGTGTGTGCTGCGTGCTTTCACCGATAAAGCGGAGTATCCGGTCCTGGACAAGTACGTCTACGCCACAACGAGCCCCGTTTACGTGACCATCGGCGGCAAGCCGCCTCGTTCCCCGGAAGATGCAAAATATTTTGCGGCCTGGATCGGCCGGACGATCGATGTGACCTCCCATTATCCCGACTGGAATTCCCCTGCCGAAAAAGCCTATGTGCTTAGGCGCCTGCGCGAAGCAAAAAGCATTTACGAAAACCTGGCGGTTCCATCTCCCTGAGCCACCACCCGAATGCGGATCCAAATCATTTCCATGGCTTGCGGCGGACAGACTCTAGACTGCGAGATTCGTGAAGCTGGAGAAGACGACAGCTCGAGTCGCAAGTCGAAGCATCCTACCTTCGGCTGCACGCGATCATTGCTCTGTGTGCGAGTTGCGCCTGCGGCCGCAGAGAGTTAATCATAGTCAGGAGCGGCACGGGGAGGTGCGTGGCATGAAATCGGATCTTCTGA
Source organism: uncultured Acidobacteriota bacterium (assembly GCA_963824515.1). GTDB lineage: Bacteria > Acidobacteriota > Terriglobia > Acidiferrales > UBA7541 > Acidiferrum. The sequence continues at coordinate 36,389 of CAWGPN010000015.1, read as the reverse complement.
AATCGAAGCGCCATGCTGTATCCCCGGGCGATGGCAAACTGCTCCGGGAAGACCGCATTTTGTCGGCGGTTGAGGAGGTGCTCGCGGCCACGCCGTTCGTCGACATTCATACCCACTTATATCCTCCGGCATTTGGCAAGCTCGGACTGTGGGGCATCGACGAACTGCTCACTTATCATTATCTCGAAGCTGAACTTTTTCGTTCCTCCAGTATCAGGCCGGATCAATACTGGACGCTTTCCAAGCGCGAGCAAGCGGATGCCATCTGGCGTGCTCTTTTCGTCGAAAACACGCCCGTGTCGGAAGCGACTCGCGGCGTCATCGCCGTTCTTAACGCCTTCGATTTGCCGACTGACACTCCGGACTTGGCCAAAGCCAGGGATTTCTTCGCCGCGCAACCCATCGAGACGCACATCCAAAGGGTGCTTCAGATGGCCGGTGTGGACTTGGTGGTCATGACGAATGATCCGCTTGATCCTCAGGAAGCGCCTGTCTGGCTCAAAGGCGTCGCGAACAACGCGCAATTTCGCGCTGTGCTGCGTCTCGATCGAATCCTGTGCGCCTGGTCCGCTCACTGGCAGGTCTTGGCCAGTCAAGGTTACCAGGTCGATGAACACGCTTCCGGCAAGTCGGCGGCGGAAGTCCGCCGTTTCTTGATGGACTGGAACGCCCGCATGCACCCGGTCTACATGGCCGTCTCTCTGCTGGACTCTTTCGCCTATCCGCAGGAGACGGTCGGCAATCGGTTGCTGAAAGAGGCGGTCCTTCCCGCCTGCCGTGAATTGGGAATTCCTCTGTCCCTCATGATCGGCGTTCGCAGGCAAGTGAATCCTGCGATTCGATTGGCGGGCGACGCTGTCGGCAAAGCAGACCTGAGAGCCCTTGAAAATCTTTGCCGCGAGTTTCCAGACAATCGCTTTCTCGTAAGTGTCTTAAGCCGCGAGAACCAGCATGAGCTCTGCGTGTACGCCCGCAAATTCAGCAACTTGATGCCCTTCGGTTGCTGGTGGTTCTTGAACAATCCCTCGCTCGTCGAGGAGATTACCCGCGAGCGCATCGAGATGCTCGGGACAAGTTTCATTCCTCAGCATTCCGATGCCCGCGTGCTCGAGCAAGTCATCTACAAATGGAACAACACGCGCCGCACCGTCTCTCTTATTCTCGCCGAATCCTATCGTCTCCTATCCCAGGACGGCCGCGGCATCACTCGCCGTGACATCCAGCGCGATGTGACGCGCCTGTTTCGTTCCAATGCGCAAGCATGGATGGGCCCGCGGCCCGTCGCGTAAGCTCTCCCATCGCGAATTTAGCGCCCCTCTCCCGTTCCGGCCGCGAGATAAGCATGTTTTCTCCTTTGCCTTTGCTGGGAAGTTCGTTGGCAATGCTTCTGCGCCAGGCCGGTTCCCGCTTTCTTATGGATAGGCCGCAACGAACTCTTTGTAGGCCGCCTCAGTGGCCTCCGGCGTCAGGATCGCCGACGATATCAGGATGCGGTAGCGGAATGTGACGCTTGCGTGAGGTGCCAGTGAAAAATGGAGTGTTTCTTTCCCGTTGCTGAAAACTCTTTCGCCAAGCGGATTGGCCGCGAATAGTCCATAGCCCCGTGCATGCCAATACGTCGGAAAGCCCGGATTCTCGGGATGATCGAAAATAGTGATCATCACAGGCTCGTCGCCGACCTTCCCGCTCAGATTGCACCACCGTCCGCGCGTGCCCCATGCGGCATCGCCTTTTTTGCCTTCGCTCGTCAGGTACGTGCCGTTCACTCCGGTATTGTCCATCTTTGCCACCGTCGTGGGCCGCCCGCTGGCATCGGTGTACACTTCCGGCTTGTCGTAAGGTATTTCCAGCGCGCGAATCACGCGGAGGCCCAGCATGCCGTCCTTCGCGTCCGGAAAGGATACTTTTTCATCGAGCGCGCGCAAGGTCGTGATCCGGTCGACGCTCCGGAAATTCTCTCCGCCTCGAAAAACGAATCTCGTCTGTTCATGCAGCAGTATCTTCTTCTCGAAGGTCTCCCAGTCCGCCGCGACCTCCAGTTCACCCTGATGGCTTCCGCCTTTCGCGGAAAGGATTTCTCGCTGGACGATCGTCCCCATCTTCGGCGCGTCTGCGGGTTTGATCGCGTCCGAATTGTTCCAAAAATCTATCCCGTTCACGTCTTCATAGGTGAACCACAACCCGGCTTGATGAGGATGGTCCGTACGTTCGCCGGCGCGCCGCTCCAGCGGATACCCTCGCGTGACAACCGTTCCCCTGGCGCTTCGAAGCGGATAAAGCACTGGTTTCTTCAGTGTGGCCGGCCAAATATACGAAGTGAATGGCTTTCCCCCAATCTCAATGTCCACGCGCCGCGCCTCCTCGTTGACCTTCAGCGAAACGCGCTCGTTTGGCTGCCCGCCGGCCGCGTAGGACGCCAGAAGCCCTCCCGCCACCGCAAGCAGGATTCCTCCACCTGCACTAAGAATTCGTCCAATCATCGGTAGCCTCCGCATACATCGCCTGCCAGATGATATGCCAGGAACGGGATTTTGCTCTCATCCTTCCGGGCCTCCCGCTGCCCCAAGAATGAATACAGGAATCCATCCGCGTATGTGGGATAAAATCAGTTTGTAGGAGGAAACGTCATGACTTCCGCTTCCGGTACAGGATCGGCGCAGTCCGCTTCGCCCCAGCCTCTTTCTCCTGAAGAGTTGCGCAAAGTTCACGCCTATTGGCGCGCCGCCAACTATCTCTCCGTCGGACAAATCTATCTGTTCGCCAATCCCCTGTTGCGCGAACCATTGCTCCTCGAACACGTCAAGCCTCGACTTCTCGGGCATTGGGGCACAACTCCAGGGCAAAATTTCGTCTACGTGCACCTCAATCGTCTGATCAAGAAACACGATCTGAACATGATCTATGTTGCAGGCCCCGGACACGGCGGTCCCGCGCTCGTTGCCAATACCTATCTCGAGGGCACCTATAGCGAACTCTATCCGCATATTCCTCAGACGGAAGATGGCATGCGGAAACTTTTCAAGCAATTTTCCTTCCCCGGCGGAATTCCCAGCCACGTCGCACCCGAAACTCCCGGCTCGATTCATGAAGGCGGCGAACTCGGCTACTCTCTCGCGCACGCCTACGGCGCTGCGTTTGATAATCCCGATTTGCTCGTTTGCTGCGTGGTCGGCGACGGCGAAGCGGAGACCGGGCCGCTGGCCGCCAGTTGGCATTGCAATAAGTTCCTCAATCCCGCGCGCGACGGCGCTGTTTTGCCCGTCCTTCATTTGAACGGCTACAAAATCGCCAATCCCACCGTGCTTGGCCGTCTGACCGATGAGAAGCTCACCCAACTCTTTGCGGGCTACGGTTACAAACTTCATTTCGTCGAGGGCCATGAGCCGCAAACGATGCATCAGTTGATGGCTCATACGTTGGACACGGTACTCGATGAAATTCGCGCCATCCAGAATCACGCGCGAAGCCAGAAGGCCGCCGGCCTGCCCGACTGGCCGATGATTATTTTGCGTACTCCCAAGGGTTGGACCGGCCCTAAGTTCGTCGATGGCAAACCTATCGAAGGTACCTGGAGAGCGCATCAAGTTCCGATCGCTGATTTTGTGAAAAAACCCGAGCACCTCGCTCAGCTCGAAGAATGGATGAAAAGCTACAAGCCGGAAGAGCTCTTCGACGAAACCGGCAAGCTTGCCCCAGAACTTGCCGAGCTTGTGCCCTCCGGCACTCGCCGCATGGGCGCCAATCCGCATGCCAACGGCGGCCTCCTGCTTCGCGAACTTGCCATGCCGGACTTTCGCGATTATGCCGCCCCGGTGGCCAGGCCGGGAACCGAAATCGCGGAAGCCACGCGTATTCTCGGACATCTTCTTCGCGACATCATGAAACTCAACGCCGCCGCGCAGAACTTCCGCGTCTTCGGCCCCGACGAAACCGCTTCCAATCGCCTCGAAGCTTTGTACGAGGTGACCGATAAAATCTTCATGGAACCTACGCTCCCCACCGACGAGTTCCTGTCACCAAACGGCCGCGTCGTGGAAGTCCTCAGCGAACACATGTGCCAGGGCTGGCTCGAAGGCTACCTTCTCACCGGCCGCCACGGATTCTTCTCCTGCTACGAAGCGTTCATTCATATCGTAGATTCCATGTTCAACCAGCACGCGAAATGGCTGAAGGTCACTCGCGATATTCCCTGGCGCCGTCCCGTCGCATCGCTCAACTATCTTTTGACTTCGCACGTGTGGCGCCAGGATCACAACGGTTTTACGCATCAAGACCCCGGCTTCATCGACCACGTCATGAACAAAAAGGCCGATATCGTGCGCGTCTATCTGCCTCCAGACGCCAATACACTCCTCTCCGTCGCCGATCACTGCCTGCGCAGCCGCAATTACGTGAACGTCATCGTTGCCGGCAAACAGCCGGCGCTCCAGTGGCTGGACATGAAATCCGCCATCGAACATTGCACCGCGGGCCTCGGCATCTGGGGATGGGCTTCGAACGACAAAGGCAGTGAGCCCGATGTCGTCATGGCCTGCGCAGGTGACGTTCCGACGCTCGAAACGCTTGCCGCCGTCGACCTGCTCCGCCAGAATTTTCCCGACCTCAAAATCCGCGTCGTCAATGTTGTTGACCTGATGACCATTCAGCCGTCCTCCGAACATCCTCATGGCCTTTCCGATGCCGATTTCGACTCCATCTTCACCACGGACAAGCCCATCATCTTTGCTTATCACGGTTATCCCTGGCTGATTCATCGTCTGACCTATCGCCGCCACAATCACCACAACCTCCACGTCCGCGGCTACAAAGAAGAAGGCACCACGACCACTCCTTTCGACATGACCGTTCTCAACGATCTGGACCGTTTTCACCTTGCCGGCGACGCGGTCGACCGCATCGAGCGTCTCCGCCCCATCAATGGCCATTTCAAGCAGATGCTGCGCAACAAGCTCGTCGACCACAAGCTTTACATCCGCGTCCATGGCGAGGACATGCCCGAAATTCGCGATTGGAAATGGCCGTACTGAATGAAGGTTCTGGTTCTCAATTCCGGCTCCAGCAGCCAGAAATCGCGCCTCTACGAACTCGGCGCTGCTCTTCCCGATTCGCCGCCGGCTCCTCTCTGGGAAGCCAAGATCGAGTGGCGCGATGACGTCACTTCGCTCGAAGTGCGCACCAGCTCCGGCAAAACACTGAAACGGGAGCTGAAGCACAAGTCCCGAGCAAATGCCATCGATCAATTGCTGCAAACCCTGGATTCCGGCGAGACGAAAGTGCTCTCGAAGCTCTCCGAAATCGACATTATCGGCCACCGCGTCGTCAACGGTGGCCGCGACTACACCAAGCCAACCCGCATCACGCCTGACGTTACCGCCGCCATCGAAAAAATGGCCGTCTTCGCGCCCCTTCACAATCGCGCCGAACTGGAAGGCATCGCACAAATCGAAAAGTTGTGCGGTCCCGTTCCTCAAGTCGCCGTCTTTGACACCGGCTTCCATGCCACATTGCCCGATGCCGCCGCCGTTTATCCCGGCCCTTACGACTGGGTTCAGCGCGGCATTCGCAAGTTCGGCTTTCACGGCATTAACCACCAATATTGCGCGGGGCGCGCCGCGCAACTGCTCGGAAAAAATATCGCCGACCTGAAACTCGTGACTTGCCACCTCGGAAACGGCTGTTCGCTCGCGGCGATTCGCGGCGGCGTGAGCATTGACACCACCATGGGATTCACTCCCCTCGATGGCCTCATGATGGGCACTCGCTCCGGCTCCGTCGATCCCGGCATTCTCACGTACCTGCTCCGCCACGACCGCCTCGATGCCAAAACCCTCGACGATATGCTCAACACAAAATCCGGCTTGCTCGGAATTTCCGGCCTCTCCAGCGACATGCGCGAAATCGTCGCCGCCACTCTCGAAGGAAATGCCCGCGCAAAGCTGGCGTTCGCAATTTTCGTCCACCGGCTGCGTTCCGGCATCGCCTCGATGGCTGCCGCCTTGAACGGCTTCGATGCCCTGGTCTTCACCGCGGGCATCGGCGAAAATTCCCCCGAAGTCCGCGCCGCCGCCTGTGCCAATCTCGCTTTTCTTGGCGTAGCCGTCGATCCCGCAAAAAATTCCTCCTCGCCGCTAGAGGTCGACATCTCCACCCCCGCCTCCGCTGTCCGCATCCTCATCATCGCCGCCCAGGAAGACTGGGCCATCGCCCGCGAATGCTGGAAACTGTCCTCGAAATCGAAAACCGCGAATTAGTCGATTGAACATAGGAGTTGATTAGTCGCGGATAGGGCGCGGGGCGTCCCAGATAATTTGCGGGGTCTGCTCGGCGCCGTTTTCTTTCTGGGCAGCGGTTAGTGTGCGGATGAGTTGGTTTGTAATGTAGGCGAGGACAGCGGCGCGGCGCGTGGAAATGCGGTTTCTGGCGAGGAGGATGAGGAGGTTTTCGAGAAAATTGTGAAGGCCGTCGAAAGTGTCGAGATCCTCGGGGTTGGCAGTGAGTTCGGGCGTGAGATCGTCGGGTTGGAGATTTTCTGGAATCTTGGCGTGGCGCGAGCAGAAACGGCTAGCGGCGGCAAAGGGCTTGCGGCGGCAGTGGCGACCGCTCTGGAAGAGGTGGGCGCAACGGGTGGCGGGCGGTGGTGCGGTTTGCGTGGTTGACGGGGATTCGGGCTGAGTTTCGGTTGGGGCGGTGTTCGGCGAAGGCGGAAAACCGTGGGGAATGGCGTTTGGTTCGGTGGAGCTAGGTAGATTTGTTTGCTGATTCATTTTGGTCCTCGTTTGGGGGATTTTTCTGGTGGGTGGGTATCCACCCCCGGTGACTTTGGAAAGAGTGAAAAAGTGCTTGGGATTGAGAGAGTTACGGAAATACCCATTTTGGAAGAGTGAATAAGGGACCTGAAATCAGGAAGATAGGAAAATGGGTTTGGAGAAAAAAGAGTAAAAGAGCGAGAGGGGATGAGGTAGAGGAGGCAAAGGAAGTAGAGGAGGTAAAGGATCGGAGTGAGCGCGAGGATGGCAGGAGCTAGCGAGGGGCTGTTTAAAAGCTGGATGCCGAGCGTCACAACCCATGATAGAGGAAATCTTATATCTTGTCACTAGTTATCTTATTGGTATAGATTCGAATGAGACGGCGTGAGAATCGAGGGGATGGAACGGTAAGCTGAGGAAAGGAAAGAAGTAAGGGCGAAAAAGATTGGCATGCCGCGTGCGTTTTGACATTTTGTGAGATTTTTGTGTGGAAAAACAATGAAACTGCGGCGCCCTGTCCTACAAAATGCGGATCCGACTTATAATCGACACATTAAATAATCTACTGGTATGATACGCGGCTAGACATCGGAGCCAAGCAGAAAGTTGACGTATGGCGAACAAAAAGCGAATATAGATACCATGGAAGATGCGCGTTCACGTGATTTATCTGCACGCAACGAGCCCGAACATCTGAAGCGCGTGTCGCGGATCAAGCACGTCATTCTTGAAAAATATCTTCCTCCCTGGGCCCAGATACTCGGGTCTCGGTATATGCACCTCGCGTATGTCGATTGTTTCGCTGGGCCCGGACAATATGAATACCAAGGGAATCCCGTGGAGGGTTCCGCCGTTATTGCAGTCAAGGAAGCCATAAAATTCGCCCGAGACAGGCGTAACCACAATCTTCTTCTATATCTAATCGATGACAATCGCCGTCAAGTCGAGCGATTGCAGGCCTGCCTGAAAGATCTTCAGCCATTTGGGAAAAATCTTAGCGTGGATGTAAGGTGCGCCGATTCTAGAGCTTTTATCCCGGATCTAATCGGGACCTTAAATCTGCGGATACCGGCGTTCTTTCTTATCGACCCGTACGGACATCCGTTGCCACTGCCCACCATCAGGAGGATACTTCATCGGGAACGGACGGAGGTTCTTATCAATTTAATGTGGTTTCAAATCAACCGAGACCTCAACAATCCTAAGGTGGCGACTCGTTTAAACGAGCTGTTCGGCGGAAGGAATTGGCAAAATCAGCCATTCATGAGAATGCACGGCTCTGAGCGCGAGAAGGCGTTTCTTGACTACTTCAAATCTCAATTAGGATGTAGTTTCGTACGTGCGTTCAAAATCCGGCATGATTTGGAAGATTCACACGGGGGTGATCGAACCAAATATTACCTTCTTCATGCCAGCAATCATGTCCGAGCCACTCTGTTGATGAAGGAAGTTATGTGGGGCCTCGGAGACGAAAAGGGGACGTTCGATTTCTCAGGGGAATCTCAATCGGTTCTCATTTCCGAGACGCCCCCTGAGCAGGAATTGCAAGATTTTTTACTTCGCGAATTTAAGGGCAAGGAAATGACTTTTGATGAGCTGAGGGAGCGCACATGGAATCTCCCGTTTATCGAAAAAAACTATCGTTCCGTGCTTAAGGCTCGAGAGGGAAAAGATATCAAGATATTGCGGGTTACATCGAAGCAGACCGGAATCAAAAAACTTGATCGCATCCGTTTCAGTTGAATAACCACGGAGAGTCGTAGTGAGCGTTAACTCGACCATCGAATGGACGGACGCAACGTGGAACCCTGTGCGAGGGTGCACGAAGATTAGCCCCGGGTGTAAACATTGTTACGCGGAGACGTTTGCGGAGCGATTCCGGGGCGTAAAAGGCCATCCTTACGAACAAGGCTTCGATCTTCGTCTGGTTCCTGAGAAGCTTGCTGAGCCGTTGCGTTGGCGCACTCCTAAGATGATCTTTGTGAATTCCATGAGCGATCTGTTTCATGATCTTGTGCCGGATGACTATATTGTCGCCGTGGCACGAGTCATGGCCACCGCAAAATGGCACAACTACCAAGTTCTGACGAAACGCGCCGAGCGCCTTCGCCATCTTCTGAATTCGCGCTTGGACTTCGCAGCTCAACAGTCCCACATCTGGTGGGGAGTCAGCGTCGAAGATAGAAAATACGGCGTCCCGCGAATCGAGGAGCTGCAGAAAGCCAGAGCGGCCGTGCGCTTTCTTTCTGTCGAGCCCCTTTTAGAGGATTTGGGCAAGTTGAATTTGGAAGGCATCGACTGGATGATCGTAGGCGGCGAAAGCGGACCTGGCGCCAGGGCGATGAAAAAGGGTTGGGTACTGTCCTTGCGAGATCAGTGCAAGAAGACGCGAGTCGCTTTCTTTTTTAAGCAATGGGGCGGAGTTCGTAAGGCAAAGACAGGCCGCCGTCTGGATGGCAGAACCTATGACGAATTTCCCGCCCGCATCCGTCATGCTGTATTGACGCCCCAAGAGTGTTCTAATTCCGTCAGAGAAATCGAGTCACAATACCGTCCAGAACTTTTCCCGCCTTCATCCCTCCTAATCCGGCTCAATCCAGCTACGGTCTAGCTCCATAGCGCCTTACGTGGACTTTTTCACACCGTGTGACGCTACTTTTTGCTCAGTCGAGCTTCAGGACAGCGACCAGCGAACCGGGTTCGGTCTCGGGGAGGGGCTCAAAATGAAATCGCTTGGCGAGCGCAAGCATGGCGCGATTTTCCGAGAGGATGTTGGCAACGATGGTGTGGATTTTTTCGGCGCGGGCGATGTGGATCAGGCGGTCGACCAGCTCTCGCCCGAGGCCCATGCCCTGGCAGCGGTCCGCGACGAGGATTCCGAGCTCCGCTTCTTCGCTGCCGAGTTGTCTCGTCAAACGTCCCACGGCAAGAATCTCGTGGCCGCCGGTCTCCGGAATCGCGCGGTCAACGACGAGCGCGATTTCCCGGCCGTAGTCCACGCAGCACTTGCGAATCAGCCGCTCGTGCGCGACGCGCGAATCCAGCTTCTGGACTTGAAAATAGCGCAAATAGACCGAGCTGTCGGAGAGCGTCCCGTGAAACACGACGAGCAGCGGCTCGTCTTCGGGGCGAACCGGGCGAATCGTCGCCTCGCTTCCGTCTTTCATTTTCCATCGCGAAATATATTGCGTCGGATAGGGGCGGATGGCCGGGCGCGGCAATTGGGCGTCCTGCACATCGGCGCCGTACAACACCATGCGGGCATCGAGGGCGATCAATTGCTCCGAGGACGCCAGGACGGGATTGATGTCCACTTCGCGGAGGCGCGGCTGCTCGACGACCATCTCGCTGAAACGCACAAGGAGAGTCTTGAGAGCGTCCAAATCCACAGGTTTGCGGCCGCGGACGCCGCGAAGCGCCTTGAGGATCTTTGTTCGCTCCATGAGCCGCTCGGCAAGAGTCGTATTGAGAGGAGGAAGCGCCAGCGCCCGATCGCGGTAGACCTCGACGAGCTGCCCGCCGGAGCCGAACAAAATCACCGGGCCGAACTGCGCGTCGATGGAACTGCCAAGAATCAATTCGTAGCCTTCCGCGCGGACCATCGGCTGGACCGTGACGCCGAGAAAAGCATCGCGGCCCGATTTCGCAACGACGGAGGATTCGATGGCGCGATACGCTTCGCGCACCTCTTTTTCGCCGGCGAGATTTAACCGCACACCGCCGACGTCAGTCTTGTGCGTGACGATTTCGGAGTGCAGCTTCAGCACTACGGGAAATTTGATTTCCCGGGCTTGCTCCACGGCCTGGTCTTCTGTTTTCGCGAGCAGAGTCGGAACGGTGGGAATGCCATACAGCTTGAGAATCTCTTTCGATTCCAACTCGGTAAGCAGCGTCCTGCCGGAGGAAGCTGCGGCGTCGAGCAACTTCTTGACGTTGTTTTTTCTGTCGCTCCAGACGCTGGGATCGTCGGCGGAAAAAGGCGTTTCGTACAAGCCGCGGAGATTGTAGGAGTAATTCCACATGGACTTGAAAGCGCGAACGGCAGCATCGGGATAAGAAAAGGTCGGAATTCCCGCCGCATTCAGAATGTTGACGCCAGCCTCGACGGCTTGCCCGCCCATCCAACTCGCGAGCAGAGGCTTGCCGTGGACGGTGGCATGGACCTTCAAGCCTTCCGCGACATGCGCGGGGTCCGTCATTCCTTGTGGGGCGAGAATCGCGAGCAGGCCATCGCAACCGGGATCGCGAATGGCGATTTCCGAAGCGCGGGAATAACGTTCGGGGTCCGCATCACCGAGAATGTCGATGGGATTGGCGTGGCTCCAGTGAGGCGGGAGAAAAGCGTCGAGGGCCTGATGCGAGGCTTCGGAAAGTGTGGCGAGTTCTCCACCAATGGCCATCAAGGTATCCGTGGCGAGGACGCCGGGACCGCCAGCATTCGTGAGGATCATAAGCCGGGGGCCGCGAGGGCGAGGCTGTTTGCCGAGAACGTCGGCGATGTGAAACAGCTCGGAGATGCGATCGACGCGAAGGACGCCGCAGCGGCGGAAGGCCGCGTCGTAGACTTCGTCGCTGCCGGTCATCGCGCCGGTGTGGGACGCGGCGGCTTTCGAAGCGGCTTCAGAACGGCCGGCTTTGATGACGATGATCGGTTTGCTGAAAGAAACTTCTCGCGCGGCGGAGAGGAAAGCGCGGGCGTCGCCGATGGATTCCATGTAGATAAGGATGCTCTCGGTTTTTTCGTCCTGGCCGAAGAAGGAGAGAAGGTCGCCCCAACCAACGTCGAGCATCGAGCCGGTGGAAACGATGGCGCTGAAACCGACGTTTTCGGAGAGACTCCAGTCGAGAATGGCGGTGAGCAGAGCGCCACTCTGGCTGAGAAAAGCGACGCTGCCGGGGCGCGCGATGTCGTGAGCGAACGTGGCGTTCAGCCCGAGCCAGGGATTCATCAGCCCCAGGCAGTTTGGGCCGATCAGCCGCGTTGGGCCCTTGCGAAGCTCCGCCTGAATGTCTCGCTCGAGGGCGGCGCCAGCAGCTCCCATTTCCTTAAAGCCGGCGGAAATCACCACGACGGAGGCGACTCCGGCCTTGACGCATTCCGCCACGACGCCCGGCACCGTCACCGCAGGTGTTACCACCACAGCCAATTCGACAGTTTCAGGAATCGCGCCAATCGCGGGGAAACACGGCACGCCGAAAATTTCCTTTCGGTGTGGATTCACAGGAAACACTCGTCCCTTGTAGCCGGCTTGGAGGAGATTTCGCAGCGTGGTGCCGCCGACGCTGCCTTCCCGGTCGGTGGCTCCGACGAGCGCGACGGAGGCCGGCGAAAAAAAACTCATCATGGAAGAGCGTCCTTTGATTTGAAAAGATGCGGCCATAGCGGCTCCGATTCTCGCTGAAAAGTATCGCTTTTCGTAATGCGCATTTCCAGCGCATCAAGAAAAAGCGGACGAGGTTAGAAATCACGCAGAGTCCCGAAGGGAGCGGCGACGCGGACGGCGTTCAGTACCGCGAGCAGGTCAATAAATTCCTGAGCGATGGCGCCGCCGATGGGAGGCAGCAAGCCGTAGGCCGCGAAGATCATGCCCACCATGCTGAGGACCATGCCTCCGATAACGCTCTGGAGGGCGATTTTTCGCATTCTTCGTCCAATGTGCATCAGCTCATCAACCTTTTGAAAGGAGCGCTCAAGAATAACGGCGTCCGCAGCTTCCGCGGTGATGTCCGTATCCTGCCCGAAGGCAACGCCGACAGTAGCGGCCTGCATGGCGGGAGCATCGTTGATGCCATCGCCGACAAACACGGTCGCGCCCAATTTCGTTTCCGCGCGAACCAAGTCTACTTTTTCTTCCGGGCTCTTCGCGGCGAAGGCGGTAGTTATTCCGATTTTTGCGGCCAGCGAGAGTACTTCCGGCTCGCGGTCGCCGGAAATGAGAATAACCTTCGTCACGCGGTGATGAGGAGAAAGATGGGAAACAAAAATGCGGCTGTCCGCGCGAGGAGCATCCTCAAAACCAAACAAGGCAGCAAAAGTGCCGTCAAGAAAAACGAGACATTCGAGGCCAGGCTCGATCGGGGGCAGAAGCTGATCCAGGCCGGAAACTTTGTTGCGTCCGGTGATCAGGACTTCACGCCCGTCCGTCGTACCCTTCATTCCCTGCCCTGGGCTTTCGCTGACTCGCGTTACAGAAGACAACGGACAGCGCCGGCGCAGCGCCTCATCCAAAATGGCTCCGGCCAGAGGGTGCTTCGAATAGCGCTCGAGACTTGCCGCGAGGGCAAGGACGTCGTTTTCCTGGAAGGCGGGAGCACAAACAATTCGCGTCAACGTCGGTTTGCCGTAAGTGAGCGTTCCCGTCTTGTCGAAAATGAAAGTGCGGCACCTATCGATTTGCTCGAGGATGGCCGGATTCTTAACGATGATGCCACGCCTCGCGGAGAGGGAGATTGCGCCGATGATCGCCACCGGAATGGCGATGAGCAACGGGCAAGGGGTGGCGATCACGAGGACGGCAAGAAAGCGCTCGACCTGGCCGCTGAGCGCCCAGGCGAGAACGGCGACGCCCACGGCCAGCGGCGTATACCAGGCTCCCAGAATGTCTCCGAGACGGCGCAGTTTAGGCCGCCGCTGCTGGGTCTCTTCCATAACGCGCATGATGCGGGCATAGCGCGAATCGATTGCCAATTTTCCGGCGCGTATTATGAGCAACGCTCCGCCATTCAGAGCTCCGGACAGAACCTCCGCACCGGGAGCTTTTTCCACTTCGAACGGCTCGCCGGTAAGATACGCTTCGTTCATCGAGCCCTGACCTTCGACGACGACACCATCCACGGGACAGATTTCGTGCGGAAGGATGGCAAGGATGTCTCCGACGACGATGTCCGCCACCTTGACATCGGTGACCACATCGGCGGACTTGCGGTGAGCGATGCTGGGCATGCGCTTTGCGAGCGCATCGAGCACGCGAGAAGCGCGGCGCGTGGCGAATTCCTCGAGCGCACTGCCTCCCGAAAGCATCAGGACAACGATGGATGCAACCAGATACTCGCGGAGCAAAATCGCCGTGACAATCGAGATAGCAGCCAGAAAATCGGAACCGAACTCCCCGGCCCACAGCCTCTTTCCCAGAGTTAGTAGTAGCGGCAAGCCGCCGACAATCAATGCCACATAAAGAGGGATATCAGCGAACGATCGCAGGCCGACTGGCGCGAAACGAAAGAAGAGATGAACGGCGATGCTCGCCGCGGTGATTATGGCGATGATTCTGATCCCGCGCCCGGATTCGCCGAATAGGAGGACGCTACGCAGAACAGTTGGAGGTCTGGACGCTGCCGGGACACTGCTGTCCGAATGCTTTTGCGCTAGTAGATCGGAGCCCATTGCACCTTTGCGCCCGCTTCCAGGCCGCCCATCTCAGAGAATGCGGGGCCTGACCCGGGTGGGTGAATAAGAGTATCGCAGACTTGCCAGCTTAAGAATGCAAACAACATCACGGCGAGGAGTGACGGACGTCACAGAACCAGGACATCCGTCGAGCTGAGTATGGCTTAGGAGGGCAGAACTATGAAACCCGCTACCGCTAAAACCGCGGCAGGATTCCATAACATCCTGTTTGCGACGGACTTTTCCGACGCAGCCGACAAAGCCATTCCATACGTCAAGAGAATTGCGAAGCATTACGAGGCGAATCTGCTCGCCTTGCATGTGGATCCTCCCGTGGTTAACGCCATGACCCCACCCGAGACATGGTCTGCGAGCGCGGCTGCCGCGGAGGCCTCCGATAAGGCGCACAAGGAACAGTTACTTCGTACTTTTGAAGGAATTCCAACGAAGGTGCTGATTCAGGAGGGCGATGTTCAGTCCAGACTCCAGGCGTCTATCAACGAGAACAACATTGATCTCGTGGTGATGGGGACCCGGGGACGGACGGGGTTAGGGAAATTCTTCCTTGGCTCGGTGGCCGAGGAAATTCTTCGGAAGGTAACCTGCCCGGTGCTGACCATCGGGCCGCACGCGGACCCTGCGCGGGAACCGAATGGCCAAATCCGCGAGGTTCTTTACGCCACCAATCTCACACCGCGATCCCAGTCCGTCGCCAGATACGCGGTTTCGCTGGCAGATGAGTTTCACGCACGGCTTGTTCTGCTGCATGTTATACCCAGCCAGGAACCCAACGACCTGGTAATGGATACGGACGTGGCGGAGTCGGCAGGAGCGTTGCTGCGAAAGCTGGTTCCTGCCGAAGCAACCGCATACTGCGAGCCGCAGTATTTCGTCGAAAAGGGCAACGCGGCGGAAAAGATACTGGAATTGGCGCATCTTCGCGGGGCGGACCTGATCGTAATGGGCGTGAAAGCGGAAGAAGGCGCCCCAGAAGCGGCGACGCATCTGTCGATTGCAACAATTCATAAAGTTGTCGCGAATGCGGAATGCCCGGTTTTGACAGTTCGCAGCTAAGTGAAAAACAGGCCACCAGGTCGAGAAGAGTTTGTTCCTCAGGAGCGAGGGCGCGGCATGAAATCTCGAAACTCAATCGAGACAGGCCGCGCCCTCGCCAGTGAGACCCCTCGTTCGCTGCGATTCAAGCAGCGGCGACAAAGCGGGATGTTTCCGCCGGGCCTATAACTTCGGAGCGGTTTTGGAGCAGGACGCCGCTTAGTTCGGTGTAGACCAACGTGTAGACTTGCGAACATTTTGCGCAGAGCCAGAAATGCTGGACGGAATGGGTGTTGGGAGGGAGCTCGCCGGGGCAATGCTCTTTGTGAAAACGGAAAAGTTCTCCCTGGCGGTAGTCAAAGGGAAGCTGGCAGGATGGATTCGCGCAAGATGAGAGCATCGGAGGTCACCTACCTATCCGCCGGGCTCATTCCACCGGAGCCGCTTTTGCTTTAACGTGGATTTCCGGTTCGCTGGATTCTTCGGGGTGCTCAGGCTTTTCCAGGCGCTTTCCCTCCTCGTGAGGCTTTCCTTCCTCGTCATGCTTCCTTTCCTCGAGACGCGCAATCGATGCGCGAAGCCAAGTTCGGAGAGTTGCCTCCAACTCATCGGGCGTGCCCGAGCGGTAAAAGGAATCGATAGTCTCGCCCTTTTCATTCAGAGGAATGAAGCGGCAGGCAATCTTCCTGCGCTGCTGGTCTTCGGGCACGAGCTGCATCAGGACGCAATCACTGCACGGCCGCGGCGGTTGGGCAGGATCGAAATTCATGCAGGTAGGCGAATCCTGAAAGATGAATTGCGGGCGCCATGCGGCGCGTGCGGTCCTGCGGTAGCCGCCTCTTTCGACGAACTGCAACTCGGCTTTCAAGACATCAAGAAGGTCGCGCTTATCTTTGCTTGGAGGGCTCATAAGAGGCCTCCCTTCGCCTTTAGAGTCTCGCGATGGCCGCCGAGGAACAGTGAGCCAGGTCACAGGCCAGTGTGGGCCCGCGCACTCCGATTCGCAAGTGGCTTGGCGGAAATGGTACTTTTGAATGAGCTATACTTTGAAGATAAGGCGGCAAGAGAACAGTTGGCAAAATCGCCGCTGGCGGCACGCTGTTCTGGCCGGCCTTCAAGTCTTTGAGTTGCTTTCGGATCCCGTCGATAGCCGAGGTATGAGCAACATGGGTGAAAAAACAGCCGGCACCGCGAAAGATCCTCAGATGGAAAGTCTCTACGAAAGAATATTTGAGTTTTCCCCGGACGCCATTCTGGTGATTGACGGCGAAGGAAAAATCATGGCGGCCAACGCGCAAGTCGAAAGACTTTTCGGCTACAGCCGAGGGGAGATTCGGGGCCAAACGGTAGATCTTCTCATTCCGGAAAGGTTTCGCCACGCGCATTCGGGGCATCGAGAGGAATATTCGGCTCAGATGAAAGTGCGAGCCATGGGTGCGGGGCTTGAGTTGCACGGCCGGCGGAAGGACGGAAGCGAGTTTCCGGTGGACATCATGCTCGGCCCCGTTGCGGGACCGGAAGGCGCGGCAATTGTGGCCGTTATTCGCGACCTGACGGAAAAAAGACAGGCTGAGGAGGCACTGCGGCGAGGCGAGCTGGAGCGGCGCTATCTTGAGGAAGAGCTGCAAACGGAATATTCGTTCGAAGAGATTATCGGGGAAAGCCGCGCTCTGAAGAGAGTGCTGAAGCAGGCGGAGACGGTGGCGCGAGAGGAAGCGACGGTGCTGATCCTCGGGGAGACGGGAACGGGCAAGGAATTAATCGCCCGGGCAATCCATGAGTTAAGCCCTCGCCGTGAGCGAACTTTCGTCAAACTGAATTGCTCGGCGATTCCAGCGGGGCTGCTGGAAAGCGAGCTATTCGGACATGAAAAAGGCGCGTTCACGGGAGCAATCTCCCAAAAGATAGGGCGGCTCGAGCTTGCCCATGAAGGAACGCTGTTTCTTGATGAGATTGGAGACTTACCTTTAGAGCTGCAGCCGAAGATTCTGCGAGCGCTGCAGGAAAGGGAGTTTGACCGGCTGGGGGGAACAAAGACTATTCCGGTGAACGTGCGCTTGATCGCGGCAACGAACAGAAATCTTACGAAGATGGTCGCCGACCGGGAGTTTCGAACCGATCTGTATTACCGGCTAAAAGTGTTTCCCATTGAAATCCCGCCGCTACGAGAGAGGCGTGAGGATATCCCCGTTCTGGTGAATTATTTCGTGCATAAACACTCGCGACGGATGAATCGGCAGATTGCCACAGTGCCGCCGGAGACGATGGAAGCTTTGCGCCAGTGGAGCTGGCCCGGCAACGTGAGAGAACTTGAAAACTTCCTGGAAAGGGCGGTGATCCTCACGCAGGGAGCGGTGCTGCGGGCGCCGCTTTCGGAAATGAAGATAGTCGATGAGCCGGGAGGGGCGCAGGATCCCAGACTCGAAAACGCGGAACGCGAGCACATACTCCGTCTTCTTCGAGAGACAAGAGGAGTGATCGGCGGACCCGGGGGAGCGGCCGAGCGCTTGGGCCTCAAGCGGACCACACTGAATTCCAAAATGAAAAAACTGCGGATCACGCGCAAAGACTATATTTAGCCGCAGTGACGAAATATCGTCTCGTCGCCTTGGGAATGATGATTCCTCCCGGATAGCCTTTTTGGCTCCACGAACTCTAACTCCAATCCTAGCTATGCGATTCAAAGGGGAAGGGGCCAGAACTGGCGCGCATGTGACATGGAGCACAAAGTGCAGTGATTAGAGTGTGCTGAGAATATCGGTAGAGCCCGGAGACGAACTGCTCACCCTGAGGTTTGAAGGAAAGGTCGTGGGACCGTGGGTGGAGGAGTGTTCTCGCGTGTGGCAGAAAATCCAAACGGCGCCGGTATCCCAGAAGGTGCTGCTAGACCTTCGAGGAGTAACGTTTGTGGACGATCGGGGAATCGAGTTGCTAAGGGAGATTCACAGGAAGAGCGATGCGGAAGTAGTGTCGGATTCTCCCCTGACGGAATACTTCTGCGAACGCATCATGCGAAAAAATGGAGTGAGGGGAACGGAAGGAGATTAACATGAAAGGTCCCTACGGATTTGAAAGCACAGAACACTGCCAGAGCTGCAAGGTGAGGACGAGCGGCTACTTCTGCCAGCTCGGCGCGGCTGCGTTGAAGGAATTCGATGCATTACGGTCGTCGACGACCTACCCTGAAGGGGCATTACTCTTCATCGAGAAACAGGAACCGCGCGGAGTCTTTGTACTGTGCGCGGGTGAAGTAAAGCTTTCCATCAGCTCGAGTGTGGGAAAGACTCTGATTCTAAGGATCGCGAAGGCAGGCGAAGCGCTTGGCTTGATGGCTACGATGTCCGGGGCACCTTACGAAGTGACGGCGGAAACAATTCGACCCTGCCAAGTGGCGTACATCCGCCGAGACGATTTCCTGCGATTTGCCGCGAAACATGCGGAGGCTTGCCACAACATCATGCAGCAGCTGACAGCTCTCTATCAAGGAGCTTGCAACCAGTTGCGCACGGTGGGCTTGTCCGCGTCGGCGCCGGAGAAACTGGCCAGACTTCTTCTCGATAGTTCGGCGGGAGCCAAGGAAACGGCAGAAGGGACACAAGTGAATCTGCCCCTGACGCATGAAGAAATTGCGGCGCTGATTGGCACGACGCGCGAAACCGTGACGCGCACGTTGAGTGAATTCAAGAACAACAACCTCGTCGCTCAGCGCGGGTCGCATTTGATGATTGCCAACCGGTCGGCGCTGGAAACGATTGGAGCGGACTGAGCGTCGTTGCGCGGAGCAAGGCCCCATTCCTTAGCGAAATAGGAGAACTGGCGCCCTCCGCCCGGAGCAAGTGGTTGGGCTGTGGCAGCATGATTTAGCAGCCACAAAACCAGGCTTTGAGCCGGTTGAGATACTCGATCCGGCGCAGACGTTTCTTGGCGGCTGCGAGAGCCTTATAAGGTCCACCAAGATTTCTGCCTTTGCTGGAGATCAGCTGAAATCCTCTTTTTATTTCTAGAGCATGACAGCGTTTTCTTTTGTCTATGAGCGCTCTCGATGACACACGAGGAGATTATCAGCCGCGAACCGTAAGCACGGGGCAACGCGCGTGGGCAACCACTTCATAGGCGATGTGCTTTTGAGTGCGAGTGGCGACATTCGCCAGCCTGTCCATTCCCCGGACGCCGAGAACGATGAGGTCTGCTCCGCAACCTTTGGCAGCAGCCAGAATTCTGGGAGCCGGGTCACCGTGCTCGACAACGGCTCTCGGCAGGCACCATTGCCTGGCTTCTTCAGGAACGAGGTCTTCAAGCTGATGAGCTGCTTCGGCCACCGAAAGACCCTCAGAAATGGCCACTTTCCCCGGTTTTGGCTGCGGGAGTACATGGAGCAGAATGAGTTGCGCCTGATTTTCCTGCGCGAGGGAGACGGCATACGGCGCGGCAAGCGAGGAAACGTCGTTGAAATCGGTGGCAAAGAGAACGCGGCGAAAACGACCGCCGCTGTGGGTATCCGCCCGAGCGTCGGGCCCGCTCATGAGCACAGGAACCCGCGAGCGCCGGAAAACCTCCTCGGCAGCAGAGCCCAGGAGTGCCTTCTTCAAGCCCGTCCGGCCATGAGTCCCGAGCACGATCAAATCGATCTCGCGCTCTTTTAGCAGGCGGCTGACAACTTCCCATAGATTGCTCCCCCGCTCCAAGAGGATTTCGCGTTGCAGGCCGGTTAGTTGCGCGTCCACGCGGCCAATTTCCACTTTGGCCGCTTCCTCCTCCTCATCGAGAAGCGCACCTGCCGCTTCGGGAGTCATATAGGCGAAGGTCGAAGGAAGAATAACGTGGGCCGCATACACCTTCGAGCCGTAGCCGCGGGCGATGGCCATTGCGAATGGCAATGCCTCGGAGGAGGGCTCCGAAAAATCCGTTAGGAACAGAACGTTTTTGAAGTTAATTCGAGCGCCGGATTGTAAAGACGTCATAGCCTTTCTCCACTCGAAAGTATGGGGAGACCGGAAATCTCGTTCCGTGATGGCGAGCACGGCTTGAAGTGATCTTCCACACAGACTGATTCGTGGTGTGCAGCGCCTCTGCTAGAAGAGGCGATCCCAAAGTTGCGAGCAGCCGAGCCCACGCAGGCCGCTGAAAACGGCATGCGCGCGAGGGAGCAGGCCAGAGGCGCAAGGCGCGCAGGAAAATATCTGGCAGGAGGTTCTGGATTCAGAAGACGTGGGCGGGCCCGCCAGGATTTGCATCTGGGACCAACGGAAATTGCAAAGCAACGGTTTGGGCCGCTGCTTCTCTAAACCTAGAAGCGGCGGCGGCCAACCGAATCTTCGTAAGCCTTTCCTCTAATTCAGGACTTCACAGATATCGGCAGTGTTGGTGGACCGTGAGTGGCATCACGGCCACCTATGCCCGGAATCACATCGCTCAGACGGGACACGGATTAGTAATGAAGTGGGTTCTCAGCGGGCCTGGAGCCAAAGCGGATCGGAAGAGGCCGCCAGCCGAATCGAGAGCGAAATCTTCCGAGACGCAGACCTGGTTCACACGCTTGAGATGGGTAGATACCAAATGGCGCAAGGACTGAGGCTCCAAAAAGGAGAATTTCCATGAAAGTGAAAGAGGTAATGACAGGAACACCCTACTACTGCGAGCTCGAGACGAACCTCGGGTCTGCGACGGAACTGATGTGGTTTGGGAACTGTGGATTCCTTCCGGTGACAGGAGAAAATGGGAAAGTCGTCGGAGTAGTCACCGACCGAGATATCTGTATAGCTCTCGGCACGCGCAATAGTCTTCCAGGGGACGTCACGGTTCGCGATGCGATGACCAACAGACTGTTCGCATGCTCGCCCGAGGATGATGTGCACGTGGCATTGCGGAGAATGCAAGAGGGAGGAGTGCGACGACTACCCGTAACTGAGGCAAACGGCACGCTCGTAGGTGTGATCTCCATGGACGACCTATTGGCGCGGGCGGAAGTGCCTGGGATCGGCAAGCGGCCGGAGTTGTCGATTGAAGAGGTCGTCAAAACTTATCGAAGAGTCGATCAACGGCGAGTCCCGCAGATTGTGCTGGCCAAAGGGGCCTCTTGATTGGGCAGGCCAATAGCGCCGATCAGGTGGCATTAGAGCCTGAGGATTCGAACCGTCGGATGACTTGCGTGTCTGTTCTTGGGGCATGCAGAGCGATTGGAACGTAGTATGGCCAGCCGAAAGCGCGTGGGAGAAAAAGGCGAAGTGCCCATTGGAATGCTTGAAGCTCTGCCGCTATGGCAATTGGACATCGGCGAGCTTACCGGCCACAACCTGGAAGCGAAAGGCCGTGACGAAGTGAATCGGCTTTTGCAAGCTGGATGGCAATTGCTCCATATCTACACGCTGAAATATCGGGAAGACGGTGTTTGGCGCGAGCGCCCAATGGCGATACTGGGGAGGCTCAGGGCAAATCGCGACCATGCAGAATGTAGTGAGGCCAGCCGGTTGGAACTTGCTGAAAAGTGAGGTTGCCGGTCAATCAGGAGTTACACATGTAGGCGCGCCCTCAGAGGTTCAAGAGACGTTCCCATCGCCGGGGAAAGGAGATCGAACATGATTCCGGACCAGCATTCACAAACTGATTCCAAGAGGCGCGAGGTCTTGATCGAAGCCGGAAAAGCGACGCTTGAAGGCACACTCACGCTGCCGACTGGTACCAAGGGGTTGGTCCTTTTTGCGCACGGCAGCGGAAGCAGCCGTCACAGCCCGCGCAACCGCTACGTTGCAGAGATACTCCAGTCCCATCACATCGGCACATTGCTCTTTGATCTTTTGACCCACCGGGAAGAAGCGGTCGACCAGTACAGCGGCGAATTTCGCTTCAACATCCCTTTCCTGGCAAAACGTTTGGCCTACGCGACTCGGTGGGTCAAAAGCGGCGCTGACACGAAGGACTTTGAGTTGAGTTACTTCGGTGCCAGTACAGGTGCGGGCGCGGCTCTTATGGCTGCCGCAGAGCTTCCAGGAGTCATTTCCTCAATCGTATCCCGCGGCGGCCGGCCCGACCTAGCCGGAGCCGCGCTCGCTATTGTTCACGTTCCCACGCTCCTCATTGTGGGAGGACATGACGAAGAGGTCATAAACCTGAACCGGCAAGCGTTGGCTCACCTCAGCAGCTCCGACAAGAAACTGGTCATTATTCCTGGTGCAACTCATCTGTTTGAAGAGCCGGGAACTTTGGAGGAGGCGGCGAGACTTGCGGCGGAATGGTTCGTCAGCCATTTCAAATGTGTCGAGGAGCCGCACGGATTGATCTTGGCTCTGTGAAGTTCATCACGCCACTTGGTGAAGCTTGGGTCCTTTCTTTTCGCGGTCAATAGCAAGCACAGCTTCGGTTGCGATGTGAACGAAAAAGTCTGGCGTTGCAGGTTTCCTGCTGAACGACGTGGGAGAAGCGCTTTATCGAGAACATGGTGTCCCACAATTTCTGCCGGTTCTCCATCACAGAATGCTGTGACTCTAATCACTGACCAGCCTCCAGAGTTCTGTCAACGTTTGGCTGCAGTGCTAGTTGAAGTTCTGGCTTCACCCCAAGGGTCTAGCGCAGGCAGCGCTGACATATTCTGAGGAGGGGTCATCATGGGAGAAGCGACAGCAGTTAAACGCGCTGAAGAACCAATCAAGGCGACGAAGGACATTTCACTATTGGATCAAATGGACGAAACCTTCAATGCCCTGGCGCGGCGAGCCTATGAGATTTTCGATAGCAACGGGCGCAGCTTCGGGCACGAACTTGAGAACTGGTTCAAGGCGGAGAAGGAACTGTTCCATTCTGTTCCAGTGAACGTCATCGAATCGGAGGAAAGCTTCGATGTGAAGGCCGAGGTGCCCGGTTTCAGCGAAAAGGAAATTGAAATCGGCGTGGAGCCGCGCCGGCTGACGATAACCGGCAAGCGAGAAACCAAGAAAGAAGAGAAGAAGGGCAAGACGGTTATTGCGGAGAGTTGCTCAGACGAAATGCTCCGCATTGTGGATCTGCCTGCCGAAATTGACATGAACAAGGTGAAGGCGACACTGAAGAATGGTGTTATGGAGCTCACACTGCCCAAAGTGGCCAAAGCGCAACCACTGCGCATTCATCCCAAGGCCGCTTGAGCTCCCCGAGCGCGGCAGCCGGGCGGGTCTCGCCTGCCCGGCCGCCGCATATCACGCCCGTTAAGGCCGCGAATAACGGAGGGCGTTATGCAACTTCGTCATCGCATGGAATATCTTCGTAGGGAACACGAAGAACTACTAAATCTCGCAAGCAGAATCGAGAAGCTGCTTGAGTCAGCTTCCAGCAGTGACTTCGAAGAACACTTGAAGAGCCTCCCCGAGCTACGTTCGCTCGAGCACGGTCTCGCCGGCATTGTGGAACATTGCCGCAGGGAGGAGCGCATTATCGAGTCTACCTACCACCATTCTCTGCAGCTTGAGGAACTGGCACGAATGGATGCCGAGCATGAGCAAATCGTTCGACTCGTAACGAATTTCAGAGAAGAGCTGAAGTATGCCACCGCGGACCGCACGATGGCGATGATTCTGCCCGGCATGGAACTGGTGAAATGGTTACGCGCTCACATTGCGTACGAGCGCGAGATGCTCGGGCGCATCGCAGGATTGGGAAAGTCGCGGATGAGATCAGCCGGAAAGAAAAAGACGAGCAAGAAGTCGCGTCCAAAATCGAGAAGGACTATCGCCAAGCGGAAGGCCCGTACGAAGGCTATTCACCTCCTGCCCTATACGCTCGAACCACATCCGGAATTATGAAGACTGGAGACGGGTAGTCATGGTCATCCACGATCGCTGGCGCGACCGCGAGTTGTGAGCCTGCTCACGCGTGTAGGTAAGCAGGCTCACTGGGTTCGCCGCAAGTAAGAGAGGAAAATAAAACTGGATCGAGGAACCCGCGATGCTGGTGAAGGAACTCATGAGGAAGGAAGTGATCTTCTGCACGCCGTGGGACGCGGCACGAACGGCCGCGAGTCTGATGAAGTTACACGACGTCGGAGCCATTCCGGTCGTATGGGACAAAACAGATCCTCTGCTGGAAGGCATCGTCACGGATCGCGATCTCTGCTGTGGTGTTGTCTGTAACGCGATGGACAGCGACGCCGTCAAGATTTCCGATTTGATGACTGAAGCTCCGGTGACATGCACACCGGAATTCACGGTGGAGGAGTGCGAGGAGCTGATGCAGGAAAACCTGGTTCGCAGAGTCCCCGTCGTGGACGACCGGGGGCGGTGCGTGGGCATTGTGACTCAGGCCGATATAGCGCGACACGCATCGGCTGCACAAGTGCAAAAGACCATAAAAGAGATTTCTAATCCTTCGAAACAACATCCCAAGGGGCCCGCCGAACAAAAATATTTCTACTGTGGGCAGACGCACGAGGAGGATCAAATCTTGCTTTTGTCCCGGCGCCGCCAAATGCACAGGAAAGTTGAGGTACCCGTATGATTTTCAAGAACCGAGAGGATGCGGGTCGCAAGCTGGCCGCGCGGCTGGGGAAGTATGCGAACCGGGATGATGTGACTGTGCTTGGCGTCCCACGGGGCGGTATTCCGGTCGCATTTGAAGTCGCCATGGCCCTCAAGCTACCACTGGACGTATTCGTGCTGCGCAAACTCGGAGTGCCGGGCCATGAAGAATTGGCATTCGGGGCCATCGGAAGCGGAGGAGTTCGAGTGCTGAATCCCAGCGTCGTGCAGCAGCTGGGAATATCCGACGCGGAAATTGCTTTGGTAACGGGCGCAGAGAAGCAGGAGCTGGAAAGGCGCGAAGTTCTTTATCGGGGGAAACGGCCTCCACTCGACCTACACAGACGAACGGTGATCCTTGTTGATGACGGAATCGCCACAGGAGCCAGCTTGACGGCGGGAATCCATGCACTGAAGCAAATGCATCCCGCGGCAATCGTCGTTGCAGCTCCCGTCGCTCCGCCCGAGACGTGCGCTCGCCTACGCCGAGAGGTTGATGAGGTTGTTTGCGTGGAAATGCCGGAGCCGTTTTACGGAGTGGGGAGATTTTACGACGATTTCTCGCAAGTACCGGATGAAGAAGTCAACGAACTGTTGGATCGAGCGTGGCGGAATATTGTGGAACAGGAATATCACAATGCGGCGGTCGAGCCTCGCGGTTCGCGCCGGTGACGGCCGGCAACTTCGCGTGACGGAATCACCGCGAGAAACGGATTTAGCCGAGCTTACCGGGCGCGAGACTACGGAGGTGCAAAGATGCCGGCCAAACATGAACATGAACTTGTAACAGCGGTTCGCCATTCGGCTCATCGGCTTACGGGAGATACGACAGACTTTGATCCTCTACTGAAGATGATTGGGGATTCCCGCTTTGTTCTCATCGGAGAAGCCAGCCATGGAACACATGAGTTTTATCGCTTGCGCGCACAAATCACCAAGCGCTTGATAGGCGAAAAGAACTTCAATGCTGTCGCCGTCGAAGCCGACTGGCCGGACGCATACCGCATCAATCAGTATGTTCGATTCGAAGGCGACGATGAGGATGCGGTGGATGCACTGGCCGGCTTCCAAAGATTTCCTACCTGGATGTGGCGCAACGCCGATGTGCTCGATTTCGTAGGCTGGCTGCGCAACTACAATGAGCAGCGTCATGCCGGCCGCGCGGGTTTTTATGGACTGGATCTTTACAGTCTTCATGCCTCGATGCGCGCGGTGTTGGATTTTCTGGACAAGGTGGATCCAGAGGCCGCGCGCCGAGCGCGCTATCGCTACTCCTGTTTTGAACATTTTGGCGAAGACACTCAGGCGTACGGATATGCCGCCAGCTTCGGTCTCAGCAAGAGTTGCGAAGACGAAGTCATCAGCCAATGGATGGAAATGCGCCAGCGGGCTGTAGATCTTGCCAGACGCGATGGCCGAATGGCGCGCGACGCGTTTTTCTTCGCCGAACAGAACGCTCGCTTAGTCAAGAATGCCGAGCAATATTACCGCTCAATGTTTCATGAGCGAGTCTCCTCCTGGAATTTGCGCGACACGCATATGGCAGAGACCTTGGATGCGCTGGTTCATCATCTTGGATCCAAGGCGAAAGTGGTCATTTGGGCGCACAACTCTCATCTCGGCGATGCTCGAGCCACCGAAATGGGACAAAGAGGCGAGCTTAATTTAGGACAGTTGGCACGCCAACGTTACAGCAAGGAGGCAGTGCTCGTTGGATTCACCACGTACACGGGTACAGTGACCGCGGCGTCGGGATGGGATAGCCCCGCGGAACGCAAACATGTGCGTCCCGCGCTGGCGGGGAGTTACGAGGCGCTCTTCCACCAGACAGGGATTCCGAATTTTCTGCTTCCTCTTGGGAAGAAGGAAGCAGCGACCGCCGGATTGCTGGAGCCACGTCTGGAGCGCGCTATCGGAGTGATCTATCTGCCGCATTCGGAACGCGCGAGCCATTACTTCCACGCACAACTTCCGGATCAATTCGATGTCGTTCTGCACTACGACGAAACTCGCGCCGTCGAGCCTCTGGAGCGGACCGCAGCCTGGGAAACTGGCGAGGTTCCCGAGACTTTCCCGTCGGCGCTTTAGATGTTTGGCCTTCTGAAGTCGGTTTAAAGTATGACGGTCTTCAAGAGCGTCGTACCCAATTGCGGACTAAGGATGTGCCGCATTGAAAGCTGTGGTCCGCCGCCGCATTAAGGACCAGTTCGCTCTAGCGGACCCAGGGTTGCGACGAAAACGGCTGTTTTTTTCTGAACCTAGCCAAGTGAGAGAGGTGCGGGCATGCCGGGAGGAATCTTGCTTCGTGTGTTCCGATAAGCGGTGAGAATTGGGGCTGGCGATTCTGGGAATGTGTTGAGTTGCCGGTCGATTAGCCAGACTTACTCCCTTCGAGCAGTGCTTATTTATTGGCAGGTTGAACCTGAGTTCGAATGACTTCGACAGAACAGGGAGCGTGAATCGCCACGGCTTCCGACACACTTCCCAGGAGGAGTCGATCCAGACCGCTGCGCCCATGGGATCCGAGGACGATTAAATCCGCTCCCCAGGTTTGAGCGGTGTCCAGAATTATGGCGCGCGGGTCGCCCGCGGGACTGGGCTGAGGGTCCAGAATCTTCAGCTTGGCTTGTGTCAGGATTTTCTCGGCTGCCTGCACTGACGCAGCCGCGCGCTCGCGGGCATTCGCAATGAGCTCTTCCAGGAGGCTCGCGGGATAAATCGACGCAAGCGGCGAGGCCGCCATGGGCGCGTTGATTACGACTAATTCCTCCACTCCCAAGATTCGGAATACCGCCCCTTCAGGCCAGGGGCGATTTGCGATAGATCTGGCGGCTGCGAGAGAAAATTCGCTCCCGTCGGTGGCCATGAGGATTTTCATTCCAGGAGTAGAGGGTGGCAGCCCTGCGGGCCTTGCGCGCACGATCTCTACCGAGCACCGTGCCTTTCGCAAAATTCCCTGCGCAACACTTCCAAGCAAAAATCGCCCGATGGTCCCATGACCGTGCGACCCCACGAGTATAAAATCCGCCCCCCACTCCTCGGCGTAGGAAGACACGGCATGGCGTGGAGAGCCCCAAAGGACGCTGGACTCAACGGAGTGGCCAGCGCGGGCGAGCTTCGCGATTCTCTCTTTTACGATTGCTTCGCCTTCCTGTTTTGCAGCATCGAGCAGAGCGGGAAGCTCAGCGAAGCGACTGATGTCGATAGCGTGGACGATGCAAAATCTTGTATTCGCCGGCCACGGACGAGCTACAGCATCGTCGAGCACTCGGTCGGAGGCCGGCGAAGAATCGATCGCGATTAGAACTTTCAAAGAGCACTCCCCCGGCGAAATTCCTCCGCCATCGCGTTCTGATGTCTTATTTCAGGTTCCAGCTTGAGCCAAGGCAGGGACAACGGCTGTGACGGGCATCACCTGAACTAGTGCCTATTAGCACTGAAAGGTGAAGTGAGGGACGGGATACTCGCATCCGGAGAGTTGGTATGAAGATTCTCGAAGCGGATAAACGAATTGACTTCAAGCAAGTTCTGTACCTGACGGATTTTTCCGGGCCGTCCTGCGAGGCGTTGCCTTTTGCGACGGCCATAGCCCGCACTTATGGCTCAACAATCGTCGCGGCTCACGTTCTCCTGCCTCCGAGTTACGACTACATGGCGCCTGAAGCCACGACGAATCTTTTGGAAGGCCGGCAAGAATGGGCACACGCGGAGATGGAGCGCGTGGGGGCGCAACTGAAGGGTTTGCCGCAAGAAACCATCATCGAACAAAGCGGCAGTCTTTGGGAAGGAGTCGCGCGTCTGGTGAAGGAGCACGACATCGATTTGATCGTGCTTGGAACTCATGGCCGGACGGGGCTGAAGAAAGTGCTGCTAGGCTCGTCCGCAGAGGAAGTTTGTCGACACTCGCAAGTTCCCGTCCTTACGAGCGGGCCCGCTGCGCGGACGGTTACGCGGGAATCGGGGCGATTCCATTGCATTCTTTTTGCCACCGATTTCAATGTGGTGTCGGCGGTCGCCGCTCCATACGCCGTTTCCCTTGCGGAGGAAAATCAGGCTCAGTTGATTCTTCTCCACGTTCTGCCACAGCCAAAACCAGGGAAAGCGAATGGGCTGGGTGAACTCTCCGTATCCGAAGCGATCTATCGACTCGGATCCTTCGTTCCCCAGGAAGCTGAGTTTTGGTGCCGACCGCGTACGGTCGTGGAGTATGGCGAGACCGCGTCTCAGATCCTAGCAGTTGCAAAAAGGCACGAAGTGGATCTGATCGTACTCGGAGTTCGTGGTGAGGGAAGAATGGCCAGCATTGCGACACGCTTACAGAGAGACGTCGCCTACAAGGTCGTGGCGCATGCGCCTTGCCCGGTGCTGACAATCCGCGGCGTGAGCTAGGCGGATTTTCCAAGCGGGCCGGAAGGGAAACTAGCAATGATCATCAAAATAAAAGGTGGGTATCAGGTGGTGTCCAGCAAGGGCAAGAACCTAGGCGGGCCTTACAAGACACTGGAAGCCGCGAAGAAGCGCCTGCGACAGGTCGAGTTTTTCAAACACCGCAATGGTTAGCTGTGATACTCGCAGACGCAGCGCCAAGCAACTAGTAACACGGTCCGCAAGGTTTGCCACTGAAGACGGAGCAGGGAGAATAGGGAACCTGATGAATGCTACGCTTCAAGAGGCGGCTCCCATTGTTGGGTAATCTCAGGTGGGGGTCTTACGGTCTCGCTATTTAGTTTGAAGCTGCTCGATGTAGGCGACGAGATCGTTGATGTGTCGCTGTCCCGTTGGGTCGCGAACCGGATCTAATGTCTTGAAACGGGAGCCCCACACTGGCATATCTTCCGAACCGTGCGAAGCCATACTCCGACCGAATTTCAGGACCGCTCCTACGTAGCCTTCCGGATATTTCCCATCGTTCCGTTTTGAGAGTGTGGTCAGATCCGGGGGTGGGGTCTTCATGGTGATGGCGACCGGGCCATTTCCCTTGGCGTCCTGGCCATGACAGCTGGCGCAGTATTTTGCAAACATCGCTTTCCCAGACGCCGAACTGGTCTCCGCAGCCGCGGGTTTATGTTCCTTCTTTCCCTGCATGGCGCCAACGCTGAGAACTGTGACTAGCGCCGCGCCAAATACGACCGTCACAATCGCTGAGGACATGCGGCATCTCCTCGTTCAGCAGAATGGCTTCTCGGAACTCGGCTAGAGGAACTCAGACCCGTGACTATATCACGCTCTTTCGGCCAGACGCCTCGTGGACCGCTGGCCCCGACTCTTTCTCTCTCGCTGGAATCCAATCGTATGTGTTCCAGGTCACAATTTGGAGTGAGCAAAGTCATATCGGCAAGCCGGGGCGGGAAAGGAGCATAGGTGCTTACAGGATCACAAGCGATTCGGGGTGAAATATGACACCAAGGAAAGCTGGAAGACGTTCAGGGTCAGATGAAAAAGTGAAGATTATCCCTATGGATGCGAAGGAACAAGCCCGCAGGATACATATGGCCATAGCCCGCCGCGCTTTCGAGCTATTTGAGAGTCACGGCTCGGGAGCGCACGAACGAGAAGATTGGCGCCAGGCTGAATCGGCGCTATTGAGGCCGATCTGTGTTGGAAGAATGTCCGTGGACGACAGTTTTTGGATAAGTACCGACACTGCGCCATTCAAGGAAAATACGGTCAACATCTGGGTTGCGCCGCGACGCCTGACCATCTGCGGCCAGCCCGGTGTCAAAAAGGAAGCCACTTCGCTGAGGCCGCCCAGCCCACAAGCAGAAGAGGAGATGTTGTTCCGCGTAGTCGAACTCCCGGTCGAAATTGATCCTTCGAACGTCACGGGAAAGTTCAGAGGACGCTTCCTCGAGATACTCTTGAAAAAGGCGCACCCGAAACCAGAACATGCAGCTAGCGCGACAGCCGCGTGATAAGCGCATACGAACATCCCTTCCCATCAGCCAGGACGCAGAACTTAGGGAGTGATCTCAAAAAAGGGCGAGTCAAAGCGACCGGAAGAGCAATTCTGGAGAAAAAGCTCTGCTTTCATCGCGCTCCCAGAATAAGCGGTTGTGTATAGTATCCGGCGAGGTGGCTGGTTATTTCGGTCCAAAGGGGGCATTGAGGGCCGAGTAGCCGCTGTGATCAGGGTTGCGGAGACCGAACGATGAAGCAGATTGCCGTAGTGACGAGCGGGGGCGACGCCCCAGGCATTAATGCCGCAATTCGCGCGGTGGTGCGCACGGGAGTCAATAGGGGCTGGAAGGTTTTCGGTGTCCGCCATGGTTACGCAGGACTCATGAACGACGAATTCGTTCCTCTAGGAAGCCGCGACGTGAGCGGAATCATCCAACGGGGCGGCACAATTCTCGGCAGTACGCGGTGCCCCGCATTTAAAGCTGATGATGCGCAAGCCAAGAGCATCCGATATCTTCGTCAACGCGCGATTGATGCTTTGATTGTAATCGGGGGCGATGGCTCCCAAGCCGGGGCGTTTGCTCTCGCTGAAAAAGGGTTTCCTGTGGTAGGTGTCGCATCCACGATTGACAATGACCTGTACGGTACGGAAATGAGCATCGGTTGCGACACCGCACTCAACGTAGCGCTCGAGTCCATCGACCGAATCAAAGTAACGGCCGCCTCCCACGAACGTGCTTTTCTGGTTGAAGTCATGGGCCGCAATTGCGGCTACCTGGCGTTGATTTCCGGCATCGCGGGTGGAGCAGAATGCATCGTCCTCCCGGAAGCGGAGACTGATCCCGAGTTCATAGCGTCGGAGTTGCGGCAGGCTTCCGAGCGAGGGAAGACTCACGCCACGGTCGTCGTTGCTGAAGGCGCGAAATACAACGCGGAAGGCCTCTCAAATTACTTTAAGGAACACCGCGAACAAATCGGGTTTGATCTGAGGGTAGTAAAGCTGGGCCATGTGCAGCGCGGCGGCACACCCGGTGCGTTCGACAGATTGTTGGCTACCCGATTCGGTGCGGCTGCCACTGACCAGGTCGCCCAAGAGAGATTTAGCATCCTCGTTGGTCTCATCCGGGGAGAAATTGCAGCCACCCCTTTGGCCGATATTGTTGGGAAGCGTAAAACAGTCGAACTGAATCTGTTGAACCTGGCGGAGATTCTCGCCAGATAAGATTCGATAAGAGTTCGGTAGCAAAACTGCCACCCCTAATGGGACTACGATCGGGATATAGCTCCTTAACCATCCGAGCAATCTCTAACGCTCCGTAAGCGTGTGGCAGCCAGTGTAGATGAATGTCGACCGCTAGAGGCTTGCCTGCCTCCGAGCAGGGAGATCCCGTCTGGCAAGCAGTGACCTATCAACTTTGGATGGGACGCGCAGCTCGGAGGATTTGCGAACGCAGCAATCGATGAATCCGGGCTGACATCTGAATCGGGTGGCGGGGTCCGATTCAACTTCCCTTGAAAAATGCAGCTAAGGTCAACCAAAGCAACACGAAACCGCTCAGGATAACCACGAGTCCCAATGGCTCTTCCGAAATTTTTCAGCCAGTTCGCTGCGGAGTGGCCGCCAGCACAGCCTGTAGCTGGCCGCTCTCAAGCAAGCGCTGATACTCGGCCGGGATGTTTCTCTTTAAATTCTTCTCTCGGTTTCCCGCCCGGTGAAGATGACCAGGTCCATCGGGAAGCTTCCGGGACGGAGATGGGTGTTGAAAGAAATGGATGGCGAAGATGAACCAGACGGCGAGCAACGCCTCCTCGCCATGGATGAGGAGAGCGATATTGAGCCAGGATCCCGGAACGAATCTGGCGAAGAATGGCGCGAACCACATCGCGTAGCCAGAAATTCCGATGATTCCCATGCCCCAGAAGACCGCCCAGTAGTCGAATTTCTCCCAGTAGGCGAAGTGATCGAATTTCGGCCGCGGGCCGAGCCATAGAAACCAGCGGAAGTGCCGGTAAAGGTCCTTGAGATCCCTCATTCGCGGGACCATGGAATTCGGTCCCCAGAAAATTCCTTTCTGCCCTTTGATCATGCCGCGTAGCCGACATCACCGAGATGGATCAGGAACGCCAACGTGAGCATCACTGCGCAAAATTTGTGGCAGAAAAGACAGCGCCGAAGCCCCCGAGGCCAGCGCGCAAATGCACGCGCCCAACCCGTGTGGCTGAAGCGAAGAACCATTCCGGTGAACGCCAAGCCGATAAACGTGGCCATGATTACGCCGTGCAGATAGCGCTGGCCGAGCGAGAAGCGGCTGTAATAGCTCGTGCTGGCATCGCTCCGGTGTCATTGCTTCCCTTGGCAACTCGCGATCGCTACGGTCGCTGGGCCTCAGCGGAGTTCCACCTGTGCGGCGATCAAACGACGGAACGGATGAACCACAGAATGGTGTGCAAACCGAAAAATCCGAAAACGCCGAGCAGCAGCAAATTCATGAACATCGCTGCGAAATACAGCGCCGGGAACGATTTGCGATCGCGTGGGATCGGCGTGAGGATGGAAGCCGACGAAGCTCGACCGGGACCACCCGTGGCACTGGCCGCATGTCGCCACCAGATTCGCGGGAGCGACGGAGGAGTGCGGGTTCGAAGCGGCAAGAATGTCGTGGTAATCGATGGCAGTTCCAACAGTGCGCCGTTTCCACGTAGCCCAGTGCGGAGACTTGGGCATGGAAAGTATCCAGATAGGTAGCGAATCTTTCGCTTGTGGCAACCGCCGCAAGTCGCGGAGGTTTGCTCCTGCCATGAAGCGGTCTGCACGCTCGCGATGTGGTGCGCTGTGTGGCAATCGCTGCAGACGGGAGCGTCCAGATCGCCGGCCTTCACCAGTTGACCATGAATTCCAGAGAAATAGCGCCTGTTCCGGACCCGCGTGGCAACTGCCGCAGGTCGCCGGGATATTTGCGCGATAGGTGCGGCTCTCGGGATTCGTGTGGCTCAGGATCTTGTGCGTGCCATGGCAACTCGAGCACGAAGCGGCCACAAGAAGACCATCCTTGGTCAGCGCGAATCCATGGATGGAATCCATATACATCGAATAGACATTCGGCAGTCCAAATTTGCGCGCCATTTCCGGATTGGCGTGGCACGAGCCGCATGTCTTAGGGATATTCAGCGCGTAGACCGGCGATTGCGGATCTTTCACCGGCACGATCGTGTGCGGATTCGCCGTGGCAGCCAGGCAAGGATTTGCGGAGGCTTTGGCGTGGACGCTTACGGAAACGTCTTTGGCTTCGTCGGCGTGGCAGCTGGCGCAATTGACGGCGGCCGGATGCGCGGGATGCGGATAGCCTTTGATGTCCGTGTGGCAGGCCGTGCAGGCCAGAGCGCCGTGAACGCTGGCTTTTTTGCTTGTCGCCGTTGACGTACACGCTATGCCCGGCCTGCTTGCTGAGGGTTTGCTGGCCATGGCAGGCCAAGCACTCGGAATTCGCTGCGCGCGAGCGGATGGGACGAGGAAAGCGAGGAAAAAGACCGCCGCGAGGCTCCAACGCATGTTCCCTCCAATCCGCCGGGCGCTCGGTGGCGCGGCCAATCACGATCGGCGTTCTGCCATGAATTACTTCATTCCCATATCCGCGAGAATCTTTGGGATTGTGCTCGCTCCATCGCCAAAATATGTGTGGCAAGTGTCGCAATCGTTGGGAATGGTTTTGCCATCTTTCGAGACGTGGCTGCCATCGTGGCAACGGAAACATCCGGGCCAGTTCATGTGCCCCAAATTGTTGATATAGGTGCCCCAAGTGACGTTCATTTTGGGAAACACATTGCGCGAGTAAATCGGCTGCACTGCCTGAATCGCGGCGGTTAACTGCTGGCCCTGCGAGGCGACCACGTTCGGATAGTTCGCGCGATAAAAACTTTGCAGCGTCTGCGCGATTTGCGTCTCTCGCTGTGCGGCGGTCCGGATAGTCCACTTTCAGCGCTGCCAGAGCCTGCTTTTTGATGAAGGGAAGATCGGTGCTGATCAAGCGGCGGGACATCGCCTGATCGAGCGCTTCGTCCGGCAATTGGAAGGTGTGCGTGGGTCGGTTGTGGCAATCCATGCAGTCCATCACGCGATGTTCGCCGGCCGCCAGCTGCTCGGGCGTGGCTTTGGTGTCCGTCGAGTTGTAGACGGTCGTCTTGCCGGAAGGATCGGTATAAGTAACCTGCGGAATCACCTGGCGCTTGTTGTCGATGGCCACGTAACTGATGTGGACGCCGGGATTCAAATGGTGCCCGTGGATCCCATCATCCCGTGCACCCATCTGGCCGCCGACTTTCATCACCAGGACGGTGGTGGACGATGTGTTGTCCTTGTCATCAGCGTAGTGGTTGATCACCAGAGATGGATTGCCCCGAAAACGCTGCGGCCAGTGGCACTCTTCACAGGTGGCCCGCGCTGGACGGAGATTTTCGACCGGCGAAGGAATCGGGCGCGGATAGTCGTGAAGCATCACCGCGAACACCTGCCTGACGCCCGGAGACTTTGGAGCGAACGAACCAGGACGCGCCGGGGCCGATATGGCACTGCACGCATTCCACGCGGGAATGAGCGGAATCGAGATAGGCGGTGTATTCGGGCTGCATCACCGTGTGGCAGGTCGCCCCGCAGAAACGCACTGAGTCCATATATTGCGTGCCCCTGTAAGAAGCAGCGCTGAAAATGATGATATTAAAAAAAGTTGCCACGGCGACTAACACGACCGCGTTGCGGAATAAGGGATCGGCGAAGTCAATATGCGGGTAGACTGTCGGCAGTTCTCCCCTTTTCACAAGGTAATGCCGCCGCAAGAGCCCGCCCACCGGCATTAGTATTAGGCCGAGGACGAAAATGCCCGGAAGGATGAGATAAATCACAATTCCCGCATAGGGGTATCTCTGTGCCCCGCCCCCCAGAACGAGTACGTAAAGCCAGAACGCGATCATTGTGAGTGCTGACGTAGTGGTCAGTACTCCGCCTGTCAATGAGATTGGGTTTCGACCAATATACGAGATAGGACGCAGCCAGGAGGCCAAATGGTCTAGTAGCTTCTCATTACCGCTCATTCCAAGTCTCTCCGCACGTTTTTAGGTAGAGCATTTTGTCTACTTTGCTTATCCCATTTCTTGAATTGCGAGACGTTACCTGAATTCCTAATTAAAGGTTACTGGCTCGCCAGCATGCACAGTCACGCTTGACCCTAGCCGCGATACACGAGCTTCCACAAAATGGACCTCGCGGGCCTGGGCCAACCCATCTGACTTCCTACAACTCTATTATGATTCGCGTTCCTTCGAGCACTTACTTCTTCTTTGCCAGATCGCGGATGTAGGCGACGAGATCCTTGATCTGCGAGCCTTTCAATGTCTTTTCGAATCCGGGCATCTTGTTCTTGCCCTTCGTCGTGACCTCGATAAGCTGAGCATCGGTTTGCTTCACTACCTCAGGGGAAGCAAAGTCGCGCACTCCCGTCCTCTTCCCCATCGCGCTATCCCCCTTGCCATCGGCGCCATGGCAAAACGCGCATTTCGTCTTGTAAACGCTCGCCGCATCGCTTTGTGCCTGCGCCGGTAAGGCCATGAGCAACGCGACAAATACCATAGCTAATGTCACCCAACGCGGATGGATCCACCAGTAGGTCATTTCTCACCTTCTCCAAAATGCAAAGTACCAGATCTTTCTATAACAGCCGGTCTTTTCTGACTGTGACTGAGATCACATTTCCATCGGACCATCGATTTCCCGTCCCGAGGTTTTGAGCACGGCGCTGATGGAATTGCCCTCTCAATCGCCTCAGTATATAT
>CAWGPN010000014.1:0-294641 GCA_963824515.1 uncultured Acidobacteriota bacterium | reverse complement strand
ATCCCACCCTCTCCGCCACTTCCTTTATTTTCTTGTATTTACAAGGCGTGGTGTCTATCATGGTGTCTGCTTTGCAGTGATTTCCGGCCAACTATCGGCGGAAAAGAGGCTTGCAGACATGTCCAAACGAGGCAATGCCTATGGCAGCGAAAATCGCGTCAACATCCTCAAAAAAGTCAAAGTTGGCAAAAACTGGAACCTCTACCCCGCCGTCGTCGAACCTAACGGTAAACTTCGTGACAGGGTTCGGGTGCGCGGCAAAGTCGAGCTTCATCCCGAAGGATACTACTACATTGAGTGGTGGCACGACGGAAGAAAGCGCGAGCAAATCAAAGATCGCGCGGAGGTTGTGGACCGCGCGCGTCGCAAGGCCCTCGAACTCGTAGCCAACCGTGCCGGAATCGAAACCGTTCAGGAAAACGGTAACGGCACAGCCCTCACGGTGGCTGAGGCAGTTGCCTCCTACCTTAAGGACATGGAGCCACCGCAGCGCGAGCCGAGAACCTACCAAGCCTATAAGCATTGCTTGGAAGTCTTCGCAAATAATTGCGCGAAGAAGTTTATCCAGGATGTGAAACGCGAAGATGTCCTGGTGTTCATTCGTAAGCTGTATGAACTCGGCTGTGGCCCGCGCACCGCTTACAACCGGGCGGTGATTGTTTCGCAGCTCCTAAAAGCGAACGGGATCACCAAGCTGCTCCACAACCGCGACTGGCCCGAATACGTTGAACCGATTCGCCCGATCTATGAGGAAGAAGAAATTCAAGCGCTCCTCAAAGCGTGCGACGGAGATCAGCGCGTTCTCTATCTCTGCTACCTTTTGACTGGCCTTCGCGACAAGGAAATGCGTTACCTGACGTGGCGTGATATCGACTTTCGCACGCAAGTGATCCGCGTTACGAAAAAGCCTCTCTACGGATTCAAGCCCAAAAATAAAGAAGAGCGCGAAGTGCCTGTCCCGGCGTCGCTGATCGCGGCACTCAAGAAATACAAGGTTGCGAAGAAGCCGAACGCGGATGGCCTGGTTTTCCCGAATGAATCGGGCCGGCCGGATAAACGACACGAGTTCAAGCTGAAGCGCATCGCCTTCCACGCGAAACTGAATTGCGGGCAGTGCGTGTCCAAACATGGCAACAAGTGTTCTGAGGGGCCGTACTGTTCGAATTTCTTCCTTCATAAATTCCGGCACACATTTGCAACGCGGAATCTGCAAGATCACGTCTGCGACATTAAAACCCTGCAGAATTGGATGGGGCATAAGGACCTCGCCTCCACGATGGTTTACTTGAAGGCCGTGCGGAACAAGGACGTGATGGCGCGGGTAAATTCCAGCGAATTGGCGGCGTTAGCGATCTGATGCCGGGTTTATCGGTTCGGCGTTCTGTACGATTCATGGCAGAATAATCCTACAACCAGACCGAAGTCAGCGCGGTCGCTGCCGGCCGCGCTTTTTGCTTTTGGGATTTGGCCAGTCGCCATCATCGTTTCATGGAGGCTTTTTCACCTAGCTCCGGTTTCACGCTTCCATCAAAGAGAGTCTGCGCTTTAGCCCAAGCGTAGTCGGCCACGGCGCGGCCGAGGGTGCGGCCCGCAAGGTTAGCGCGGCGAAAGTTTACACCACTGTAAAGGGAGGACATACCCGCCTCGTCGGCGGCTTGGGTGAAGGTGTTCCATTTTAGGACGACAGTTTCGCGGGGAGTGATGCCTGGCTCAATTTTGGAGCTGCCTTTGGCAAGTTCAATGGAGTCGCCGAGGCGGTCGGAGCCGGTCCATAGAGCTAGGATGCGGGCGGCAGCGACGCTCGAGGTGCTTTGGTAGGACGGGAATTCGGGGGAAGGAGGCGTGGGGAAGGTGGCGGGCTCGTAGGGAATCCACTGGGAGCCGTCCATTTCGACCGTGCCTTTGCCTGGGCCGCCCCAGGCGCGGATCTTCTTGCCGTTGAAGAGCAAGCTAATTGAGGTTACCGGGCGCACCGAATCGTAGGCGCGCTTGGCATCCCAGGTGGCGATGCTCGCGTCGAGTAGAGCGTTGGTTAGCGCAAAATACATCTTCACGTCGTCGCCGAGCGTGTGATGGTCGCGAGATGAGACGAATTGCGCGAAGTTCAGCCAGTGCTCAAGAGTTTCCGCCCCGTTCGCTTCGCCGGACCAATACTCCGCGATCATTT
This sequence comes from uncultured Acidobacteriota bacterium, assembly GCA_963824515.1. Lineage (GTDB taxonomy): Bacteria > Acidobacteriota > Terriglobia > Acidiferrales > UBA7541 > Acidiferrum. The sequence continues at coordinate 292,474 of CAWGPN010000014.1, read as the reverse complement.
TTTGGCGGTCGGTAAGGTTCGCGCTGATCCCGATTAGTTCCTCTGCCTGCTGTTCGTATTCAGGCGAGCCGTACTTGAATGGCCCAGGCTCTCCTGCCGAGCGAAAATCGTCGCCTTTGGACATGGCGAACGGGGTGATGAAGCACCACTGCGCCGCCGCGAACATTTGCACCACCAGGTTGCCATTAGAGTCCGTATAACTCAGCGGCTGCCAGTGATTGGGATTTAGAGGCTTCGCAGAGGGAAAATGGGCGGGAACCACACCCGCGCCGTTTACCGGCCGATAGCCCGTCCAATCGCTGTAAGCGCCGATGGCGCTCATTCTTGAGCCGTTTCGCGCGGCGTTTTCGGCGGCCGTGGAATCCATCTCCCCGAGTTGGTTCGACTTGTCATGATGCCGGTATTCCAGAACTGCCCCGCAGGCCACACTGCCAATCCCCGTTGGGGTTTCAATATCCGTCGAATGATCGTTGGGATCGTAGCCCAACTCGCGCATCAGCTGCTTATAAACTGATTCCGTGTCCACAGGTAGGACATCGGTGAGCGCGCGGTATGCGGCATAGCTGATGGCGCGTTCCTTGTTTGTTTCTGTGCGTTCGCTGGCGGGACGCCGCAATGCCCCGCTTAGTTGTGTGCCGACGGCCTTTTCGTCATAGGCAGCCCAAGCGTCGTATATGCAGGTGTGCACAATCGCCAGCGCGCGCGCTGCCATCGGCGCTCCCAACTTCGCATCGCGCAATCCCCGCAGCGCCGCACTATTCCACTGGGTTGCAGCGTTCTGAGGGACTTTCGGGGCCGATGAGGCCGGAACCGAGATTGCGAGGAGGACGCAAGTGCAAAGGATAAATTTCAAGCCGCCTCACGGGAATTCGAGAAAGACTGGAGCAGGCAGACCAAGTATTTCTCCTCTGTGATTCAAGTGAACTCTAAACCCGCGCCCTTTGCAGGAGGGGCAAAGGATACGGCAACCAAATTCTCCTTTGCGCTAGAGGTGTTCCCCACGCGTCGAGCTTCAAATTCGGCGCAACAGGCTCGCGGCCTTGTCAGTTCTTGACTTTGGGACTCTCCGCGACCCACCAATCTTTCCAACGGCGGATGTATTGCTGGGGATTTTTGTCGAAGAGTTCCGCGCTCGGGCCGTAATCGCCGCCCTTCCCAAATATTTCGGCGAGTGTGATCAACGCAGAATATTGCACGACGCGACTGGGGTCATCTAAGCGTTGAACCAGTACGGGTGCGCTCTTAGGACTTGCGATATGTCTGATGGCATCCATTGCCGCTATTCGAATCGAAAGGAATCTAGAGCCACTCAGACTCTCGAGGTCGGGAAGGGCTCGGGCGTCGGTGACCAAGCCTAACTCGCCTGCGGCAACGATTAGCCCAATTGGGGGTTGATTTCCGTTGAAGGCGTCGATATAGCGCCTGAACTTCGCAACGCTGTCTGGCTTCCCGGTCTTCAGCAAATTGCCCAGCGCTGTAAGGGCGATTCCGGGGTTGGAGGACGAAGACAATGCGCTAACAATAGTCAAGGTCTTCGTGTCGAGCCGGGTAAAGCCCCCCAGCAGCCGCATCGCATTTATTTGGTCGTCGGCGTCGCCAAGTTGAAGGATCGTCGTTAGCGCGGATTTTAGCCCATCGAGTCCGGAGTTGGTGGCCACGTGAGGGGATCTGCCGAATTTCGTAAATCCTATGATTGGATCGGCGGGTGCATATACGCCTGACTGAGACTTGTCGAGGAACAAGAGCAGGAAGTCACCAGTCCGGAGTCCGGGGGCCGTCTGCATCGGGGGCTTAGGATATTCAAAAACGATGTGACCCGAGACCGTGGGGTCTGATTTATAGACGTCTACGAGGGCAGCGGTGACTCTTATTGAGTTTCCCCTTCCCATATCTGTGAGCCTACCTCGCTGCATGACGATTCCCACCGAGGCTACGCGGGCGCTGCAGACCAAATCTGCTTTTTCGAATACGGGTTCAACCAACACCGTTCCCGGAACCGGCCCGGCTTGGGCGGCCAGACACGTAGGAAAGGAGACTGCGATTACAAGAGAAAGTAAAGCTCGCATGTTTTTCCCCTAGGGGACAGGAGTCGTAATTTGTGTGATCGTGCCGTGGTCTTGATAGTAGTTCATTATGTCCTCTTGGACTTTTATTCCCCCTCCCGTACTTAGTGTCCCGGCTCCCGCGCCCTAGGATTTTCTTGGACACCGAATTGTGATGAAAATGAGTAAGACATCACGAGGAGGTGTGTATGAGCAAAGAGAGAGAACCAGCTTCGGGAGCCACGGAGGGAGCCCGGAGGGCGACCGGAGGGGCTCCCGAAGAGCGGCGCGACGGCCGGGGCGCTGGTCGGCGAAACGCAAGTCTGCAGCGGTCCTGCGGCTGCTGCGCGGCGAAGACCTCGAAACCCTTTCGCGCGAACTGGGCGTGACCGCCGCGACGCTGTCCGGCTGGCGGGATCAGTTTCTGGAGGGCGGCGCAGCGAACTTGAAAGCGCGCGAAGCCGATGTCGAGAACGAAGAGACCCAGCGGCTGAAATCGCTGGTCGCCGATCTGAGCATGAGCAACGAGTTGCTGCGCGAAAAGATTCACCGTATGGAGGCCGGACGCCCTTTGGTCTGGCGGAGGTCGAAGCCATGAGCCGCGCCGCTTCGCCCTTCACGAGAACGACGCTACGGCGTGGTGCGTGTGACGCGCGAATGGGAGCTGGCGCGTTCCAGCTTCTATCATCAGCGAGCTCTCGCCGCACAGCCTGGACGCGTGTTCTGCGGCGGCGCGGGACCGAAGACCGCTTGGAGCGACGCGGCGCTGCTCGAGAAAATCCGCGAAGTGCTGGCGGCCTCGCCGTTTTACGGCGAAGGGCCATCGCAAAGTGTGGGCGCGGCTGCGCTTCCAGGAAGTGCGCACGTCGAAGGCGCGGGTGCTGCGGCTGATGCGTGAAGCCCAGTTGCTGGCACCGTCGCGCACGCTCCGCGAAGCCCGAGAATCCGCACACCGGCACAATCATCACCGAGCGGCCCAACGAAATCTGGGCCAGCGACCACACCCTGACGGCCACGGTCGAAGAAGGCGCAGGTGACGGTGTTCGTCGCCGTCGATCACTGCACCACGGAATGCGTGGGCCTGCACGCGGCCAAGAAAGCCACGCGGTTCGAAGCCCTGGAACCGCTGCGGCAAGCAGTGCGCGACTACTGCGGCGGCTTCCGCGCCGGCGCGGCGGCGGGCATCCGCAACCGGCACGATCACGGCAGCCAGTACATGAGCGACGACTATCAGGCCGAAATCGCTTTCCTGGGCATGGAGTCTTCGCCGTCTTCGTGCGCCAGCCGGAATGCAACGGCTGCGTCGAGCGCTTCATTCGCACGCTGAAGGAACAGTTGCTGTGGGTCAGGGTGTTCCAGAACGTCGAGGAGTTGCGCTGCGCGCTGGCGGAATTTCGTGAGCGTTACAACCAGCGCTGGATCGTCCAGCGCCTGGGTTACCTCACGCCCGCCCAGGCTCGCCAGCAGCTCCTTGCACTCGGAGCCGCTGCATGAATACACTCAATTCACTGTCCAAAAAATCCGGCGCTAAACGCTCAGTGTCCCGGCCGACCACGTTTGTTCTAATTGGAAGACCAAAACATTCGATAGCGGACTCTGTGGAGGCAGCGGTGTGGGAGTCCCAGACCCGAGAACGCAAAGGTTATCTGAATATGTGCCCAGAGAACCGGTTGTCCACGGTCCCGGGGTAGGGGTTGGCCAGGAATTGTGCGAATATGAATCCATTCGCTGGCCGAATGATTCGTTAACTGGGGTATTGCCCATTGTGACGCCGAAGCGGCTTTTTAGAAGATAAGGAACGAATTCGTACCATCCGGCATTTCCTGTTGGGTAGTTCGGTGCGCAGGCTGACACTCCCACCGACGGGAACACCTGTTGTAGGACCAACTGGTATGGACTGTCTATGGTCAGGCTCAAGGTACCTGGCGGTGATGCCGTGCCGCCTGCCGGGGTGAAGACGACTTGAGCGCTGACATCGTTCAAACCGGTACTAAATGAAGTGGCGTATATCACGACTGTGTTAGAGTTCGTGATATTTATGGATTGGCCGCCATTTGAGAAGGCAACCTCGGAAGTGCCTGACGTCACAGTCCATTGATATGTGCCTGAAGAGCCGGTGCCGTTAGCGGTCAGAGTCGCGCTGGTTGCGCCGAGGTTAAAGTTTGGCGGCGTGGGCACCCCAGTTCCGAAGAACCAGAGCGATGGGTTAAGCGAGATTGAAGGCGCGACCAGGAAAGAGGTCGAGCCGACTGTCTTCTTGCTTCCGTCGGCGTTTGAAATGGTGGCCGTAAGGATGGCGTTGCCGACCGTCAGGCCCTTGACTACGACGGGCGTAGTGCTCTTGAAAGTTCCCGTTGGAGTAACGATGGTCGCAGCGCTCGAAATCGAGAGAGAAATTGGAATTGAGTTGTTCGATGGGGTCACTGCGGCGGTTATGGTCGCGGTTTGGCCGACGACAACATAGTTGATATTTGAGAACGAAACGCTCGGGGGCGATGCAGAGCTGCCCACGGTGGAAGCATTGAAGTATGAGGTGGGGCAAAAGAAATATATATCCGTGCAGTACCATCCGACGCCGTCCGTCTCGGCATAAAGGTCATTGCCATAAAGCGTAAGCGAGCCCGTGCTGACTCCCGCGACGACTCCGGTGGTATTCACCGTTGCGATGCTCGTGGAACTGCTTCTCCACGAGGCGCTCGCACCATACTGATTACCGGTGTTGGAGGTCTCGTAGAACGTCTCTCCGGTAGTTCCACCCACGGCCACCGCAAAGGGCGATAAGTCTATGGCGGCGTAGACTATTCCGTCGCATTCCCAACAGACTACGCCGCAAGTCGCCTTTCTTACATTGTAAGTGGCTACGTCCAGGCTGAGCAGGATCTGTTGCTGCTCGCCAAGCGAGCCAGCGATTTCCGCGCTGCCCTCGGTTAGCCCCGCGGGAATCACATTTCCCGCGGCATCGGGGATCGAAGTATGCACGATGTCGGAAACGTTCATGGTTCGCGTTTCCCTGGGGCCCAGATAAATCGGGTAGACATATTGGCCGCCGGTATAGAACAGCGTAAAGGACAAGTCCTGCGGCTCATCCGCCGGATTCCAGAGTGTAACCATGGTGTCGTCGCCGTTTCCCGTGCTCCAATAGCAGAGCTCCTTGGCTGCTCCTTCGACAACGCCGTGGGGCATCACCTCGAATACGTAAGTGTTCTTTTGGTCCACGCTTCCGCTGGACATGAGCAGCCCGCCAGCCTGCGCTTTGGTGTCCAGAATCAGGTTTACACTGCCATTGAAGTCCTTGAGTCCGGCCAGCAAGGCCGGAGCAGGCAGATACGGTATTTCTCCTCTGCGATTGAAGTGCACTCCAAACCCGCACCCTTTGCAAAAGATGCAAAGGATGCGGCACCCAAATTCTCCTCTGCGCCCGAACTGTCGGCCAACCGCCAATCACGAGCCGGAGCGGCAGGGGAAATGTCATTTGGATGCTGAAGAGAAAGCACCTGATTGAGATGCTCTCAGGGATTCCCAAGTGTCGCTGCCTGCTTGCACGCTGACTCTTCCGATGGATTGCACCAGGTTATCGCTTGTGACACAGCCCATCTGAGTCTCTGTTTGGTTGCATCATCCTTGGCCGCGATCTCTTCGTGTTTCAGCAGAGCAACTCCCCTAGGATGCTCGTCGGTGTACCTATACACCTCCATCCAGACAACGACAGCGTTCTGCCTTGCTCTCGGGGTGGTGGCATCGGCTTCTATCGCTTGCAGAACTATTGGCAGGCCCTTTTCGCCAAGTTGTGCCAGTGCATCCACTGCGGGGTAGATGTCCCCAACACTACGGAGGTGCGAGTTGATGCCCAACTTTTCATTCGGAGTGAGGGGTCTGTGAAAATCTAGGTACCTGATCAATATTGCCGCGCCAGCCTCGAATCGACGTGCGCCAAGTTGGTTGATTGCCGAGGTCACGCACTGGGCATTGTTCTCATCAGGTGAAACTGCGCTTAGGAATGAAACCAACTCGGCGGAAGGAGCCTTTTCAAGACTCGTGCACGTTTGAGCGTGAGTACGGCCGGCAATTGCGAATGACAACGCGATCATTAGAGGGATGGTGTTCTTAGTTATTCTCATGGATACTCCTCACTGGAGGTTCCAACTTGTGGCCGTAGTGCCTGTCCCTATGGTGTTGTCGCCCGGCACGTCATTTACGAATTGGAATCCAGTGCTCGTCTTCGTACATGAGACTCGAACATAATAATAATAGTACGGTGATATGCGGGTGCCGTCAGGAAGTTCAGCATCAGCTGCGAAATTGGCTCGGAATCGATATGTGTTCCCATCGACATATTGGGGTGTTTGGCCCGGTGCATCCATAGAATAGACTTTGCCTGCCGATCCGCCCGATTGAGGATTATCGTCGCGCAGCGTCATTCCTGAGGTGTCATCCACATTCGTTTCGGGAGTTCCGTAGGGCGTCGAATTCTCATATACGTAATCTGACAGCAGCAGTCGATGCAGTTGCACCATCCCTGTGTAGTTGCTGGGTGTAATAGTGCCGACAGTCTCGTTGCCGACCAAGCAGCCAATTTCCGTGGCTCCCGTGGTGGTGATGAAAGGTCCCAAGCTTGTCGTTCCGACGTCGGTCCTGTAAGCAGCTAGGGCCGAGTCGTCGCTGGATACTGTACCGGAAGTCCGCAATGTGACTATCGCGCTGGGAGCGGCTGATGTAACCGGGAAAGAGGTCGAGCCGACGGTCATTTTGCTTCCGTCGGCGTTTGAAATGGTGGCCGTAAGGATGGCGTTGCCGACCGTCAGGCCCTTGACTACGACGGGCGTAGTGCTCTTGAAAGTTCCCGTTGGAGTAACGATGGTCGCAGCGCTCGAAATCGAGAGAGAAATTGGAATTGAGTTGTTCGATGGGGTGACTGCGGCGGTTATGGTCGCTGTCTGTCCGACGACGACATAATTGATGTTTGAGAAGGTAACGCTCGGCGGCGACGCAGAGCTGCCCACGGTGGAAGCATTGAAGTATGAGGTGGGGCAGTAGAAATAGATGTCCGTGCAGTACCATCCGACGCCGTCGGTCTCGGCGTAAAGATCATTGCCGTAAAGCGTAAGCGAGCCCGTACTGACGCCGGTAACGACGCCGCTGGTGTTCACTGTCGCGATGCTCGTGGAACTGCTATTCCACGAGGCGCTCGCACCATACTGATAACCGGTGTTCGAGTTCTCGTAGAACGTCTCTCCGGTGGTTCCGCCCACGGCCACCGCAAAGGGCGATAAGTCTATGGCGGCGTAACTGATGGCGCGTTGCTTGTTTTCTCGCGTGCGTTCGCTGGCAGGCCGCCGCAATGCCCCGCTTAATTGCGTGCCTCTGGCTTTTTCGTCATAAGCGGCCCAGGCATCGGACATGCATGTAGGCATGATGGCCAATGCACGGGAAGTCGTGGGTGCAGTGAGTTTCGAGTCAAGCACACCCTGAAGGGCAGTGTTATCCCACCGAAGAAGAACGGTCTCGTGCAACTCCCGAAATGGGCGAGTCGAAGTTGGGATCAGTAGTAGTATCGCCCCGCGTAATGAGACTCTGCGGTTGTTGATCTCACCCAGGCTTCTGCCGAGTTTCTCTCTTGCTGTCACGGGTCTGGACGCTCGGATGACCTCTCTAGCTTGATCTCTTCCGCCGGGAGTACTTTGTAGACTTCCGTTTTTTCTTTCCACGGTGGCGTTAGAGCGGTCAGAAACGAAAGCGTAATCTGTGCTGCTGTCACTTTGACGCTGCCTTCGGGGAGGTCCGTGCGGGCCCAGAATCTCCGTAGCCCGGCTTCTTCAGCTACATATCCTACAGCGGTTAGCCTGCTGTGGGCATCGCCCCAATTGGTGCCGTAAACTAGGAATCGATCCTTCCCGCCCTCGCTCCGGACGAGAGGGGCGACGTGCAGACTCTTGTTCGCAAATAGTTCTCCCACTTCGGAGAGAATCTCATAGCGGTCGCCTTTCTTACCAACAACGCCGATCCACGCACGACTGCAGCTTGCGCAGTAGGGAATATTGTAAGCAATCAGATACGCAAATCGTTTTTTGGGTGCAAGTTGAAAGACGAAGACCTCGGGCTTGTATTGGTCGGGCGGAAGAATCTGTAAGGCAGATGCAATTTTTGCATGCACCTGGTCAGGTGGGTGGTTGCCTGGGGATTCAAGCAGTTCGAGGGTAGCGTCATTAAGAAGGCTTGGCACTTCCTCCGGCACCTTTCTGACCAAGTCTCTAAGCTCCTCAAGCGTCGCCTTGTCGCGTTTTCCGCTCTTCTGCAATCTATCTAACTCTACGAGGAGGGTATGGGCTTGATCGAACTTCAATTCTTGATGCTCGCTCACGTCGAACGCCAAAAGAAACATAACTAAGCAAAGAGGCGCGGTGAGCCGCTTCATGACTGTCGTGAAGATATCGGCCATTTCTTTATAGCCTTCTGCGAGAAAGTCAGTTGCACGCAGCCGAGACGGCGGCTGCCTGTGTTGAACTGCGCTGAGTCAAGAACAAGAAATTAGGTGCGCCGTTCCCTTGGTTGCCCACCGAACTCACATAAAGTATCTGTTGTTGAGAGGTGGGCCATATCGTTTGATTGTACGTCGGCGCTCCCGTGTTGGCGGGGAAGGTGGTGCTCCCAGACGAGAGGACTGTTTGCACAGTTTGCCACTGACTAGGAGTGGGAGTCCAGAAGGACAAGGAGCCGCAGAAAGTTCCTGCGGAGGTCAGCGTGAAGACCGAAGCGGCGATGTCCAGCTCAGGTTCAATTCCGGTAGTCGTCGATGTAGTTGCGAATTGTCCAGGGATCGCATTTTGATATGTGGAGTATGGCGGATTGAATATCGAAGAACTGAATCTGTTTCTCACTACCTCGCCGACACCGGTCATGGTGGTCACATTGGTTCCCCCCGCTTCGGCTTGGATCATCTGGATTAAGATTTGGGGTGGTACAGCAAGGTCGGCTACGTTGCTCGTTACGCCGTTTGCAACCGCTTGGATATTAAAGTCACCGGACGGAGAGTCACTACCAGGGGTGGCTTTGACGGGAGCAGTATATGACCCGCTCACACTTCCCGAAGGATTGGTTACGCTAACAGTTACGGCGGGGCTGTCGCTATTCGGATTCGTAGATAGACCCCAGTTAAACGTTGGCGAGACAGAGGCATTGCTGGGCTGAATCGTCAACTTGATTGTTACATTCGTGTCTCCGGTTGACATATTCAGGACGCCTGGGCTCAGTGAAAGCCGGAGCGTGTTGCCAGGAGCGGAAGCACCGAAGGTCGATGTTGGGCAGAAAGAAATAGATGTCCGTGCAGTACCATCCGACGCCGTCCGTCTCGGCATAAAGGTCATTGCCATAAAGAGTAAGCGAGCCCGTGCTGACTCCCGTGACGACCCCGGCGGTATTCACTGTCGCGATGCTCGTGGAACTGCTTCTCCACGAGGCGCTCGCACCATACTGATAACCGGTGTTGGAGGTCTCGTAGAACGTCTCTCCGGTAGTTCCACCCACGGCCACCGCAAAGGGCGATAAGTCTATGGCGGCGTAGACTATTCCGTCGCATTCCCAACAGACTACGCCGCAAGTCGCCTTTCTTACATTGTAAGTGGCTACGTCCAGGCTGAGCAGGATCTGTTGTTGTTCGCCAAGCGACCCGGCGATTTCCGCGCTACCCTCGGTTAGCCCCGCGGGAATCACATTTCCCGCCGCATCGGGGATCGAAGTATGCAAGACGTCGGAAACGTTCAAGGTTCGCGTTTCCCTGGGCCCCAGATGAATCGGATACACATATTGGCCGCCGGTATAGAACAGCGTAAAGGACAAGTCCTGCGGCTCGTCCGCCGGATTCCAGAGTGTAACCATGGTGTCGTCGCCGTTTCCCGTGCTCCAATAGCAGAGCTCCTTGGCTGCTCCTTCGACAACGCCGTGGGGCATCACCTCGAATACGTAAGTGTTCTTTTGGTCCACGCTTCCGCTGGACATGAGCAGCCCGCCAGCCTGCGCTTTGGTGTCCAGAATCAGGTTTACACTGCCATTGAAGTCCTTGAGTCCGGCCTCGGCGAGCAAAGCCGGAGCGTTCAGGTTCACGGTCTGATGCGGCGAGAGCAACATTTGGGGCAGCGTTGCGGAATGCGGCGAGCCGGCATCCATCCACCACAGCTCTGGCGTTAGCGTCGCAGGTTGCTCGGAGATATTGCGTACTAGCGAGTATGGCGTGAAAACTGTCCCGTAAGGGAAATTCATCATCTGGTCGGCCGCTCCGGTCATCAGGCCCAACTCGGAAATGCTGAGGGTCTGAGGCGACTGAGGCTGCGAGGCGGAGGAAGGCTGAGGCTGTGGCCACATTTGCAGGCGCGCCGAATAGCCGGGCGCCTTGTCCTGCAGTCCCCCGTTTATGTCCAGCCCGCGTTCTGGCCCGTCATCGGTAAGATAAACGCCACCCGTGTCGTCCGCGACCGTTTTCAATTCGTCCATCGTTACCATCTTCGTGCCGTGCGGCGACACCGTGACCTGGTAGCTGGCGAGCTGCGCATCACTTTTGCCGGTCAGCCGGACTGTTGCGTGGATCGCCTGTCCTGTGACGTTCGACAGGGCTAAGAAACCGGAAACGTCTTTTTCCTGTTTCCACCACAAACCTTCAAAACTTGAGGGCAGCCTCGCGGGCCAGGATTCCGGGTGGTCCGGATGCCAATCGGGAGATGGCTGCAGACCGAAAATGTAAATCAGGCTATTCACAACATCCACGTTCTTGACCGTGGCGCTCACTGCCGCCCACGGCCATTGATATTCGATTTCCGCATAGCCGCAAAGAGTTGCGTACGGCGCAATGCCCACGCTCTCCAACGCCTGACCGATGTCCACAATAGCTGTGCCCGAAGGATCGAGAGTAACGGGTGAGAGCGGGTAGCGTTGCCCGTTGCTCAAATAGAGGGTGGGCGTCACGGTAATCGGCCCGGTTTTCAAGCCACTCTTTAAGTATAGAGCCGCTTTCCAGTCCGCATCCGTCATCCAGAGTCCGCCAGTTGCGGACTGCCGCGCCATGGGCTTGTTCACAGGGAGCCGTTTTTCGAGGCGCGGCGCGAGAGGCCTGTGGGGCGCGAGGACTTTGGGCTGCTGCGCCGAGCAATCGACGGCGAAGAGTAGGATGGCCGCCGAAAGGAGAATTAAGGAGAAGGTTCGGGACAGCTTCTGCAAGGGACACCTCCTGACGTTATGCGGAAAGAAGAGTGGTTATTTCCTCGTAGGTGTGAACTCCAAAAATTCAGGATGCCTGTTTCTACCGCCGCACTCGTATCGTGTCAAGCGAAATTATTGTTAAAGAATGGCCGTACCCCTAAGTTGATTATGTGCTATGTCAAGTCCATCCCTTTTCTACGCGTCCCTCAAGCAGCTCGTCCATCTCCTCGGCACCAAGCAGCTCGCACAAGCCCAGGTGGTATCTCAATCTCTCCCCGTCGATCCCTGCCGCAGAGCGCACAAAGTAGAAGCCTGCTCGCTTTCCACCAAAAACCACTGCGCTCCCTGAAACCTAGCGGACCCCGGCTCTTACCATGCGGTGCTCTGGATACATTCCAGGATGAAATCCGCGCATATCCCCTCCGGGAATGAACGCGAGTGCGCTACAACGCTGAATCCGTTGGGCAGTCGTCTTTCAGATTCGGTTTGCGGGATAGAGGGCTGGGAACCAACGTTCGACGACGGAAAGGGGAAAGCCCACTCTGAGCGGACCCTTCGGAGAGCTTGAGACGAGCAGGCCGCGCTCCGTCAACTTGGAGACTACAGTCCTCGCCATTCGTTCGGCATAGCCGGTAATGGCAGGAGCTTTTCCTCGCTCGAACTCTCCAGCAAGCAATCCCTCGCGCAGCAAGGGGAAGGTTCCCTTTGGCAGCCGGTCAGCGCGCATTTCTTCCTCCACGTATATTTCCATTCGGCGAAGCAACTCGGAAGGCTCAAGGATGGAACGCATGAATTCGACTTGGTCCAAACAAGTTGCAAGAAAGAACCCGCAGAATTCAATCAGAGCGGCTTGAGAGAGCGCACCGCGTCCGTCCAGGTCGCCGCGACGTGGCTCGTCAGCCGCCATGAGAAGCGCCTTGTACCGTTCTACGGAGCGGGCTAGCCCGCGCGCAACCGACCAAAGGCTGCTGCCGATACCCATTTTCTTAAGCACGGCATGAGACATTAGGCGCACAACTCTTCCGTTCCCGTCAAAGAAGGGATGTATCCACAAAAAGCGGTGATGTGATGCCGCAACAGCTACAATCTGACTGATTTTTGAGAGATTTCGGGGATTGTAGGCTTCCTCGAACCTTGCAAGGAATCGCGGCAAAGCAGTTGCGGCCGGCGGCAGATGCCGTCCGACTTCGACTTCATCATCGCGAAGCTCTCCTGGTCGAACGCGGATCCTCCGATGGCTATGTGGATCTTCGACCCACAGCAGGTCGTCGGGAAGACGGCCACAAAATTCTCGATGCAACCAGAGCGCGTAGGTTGCCGTTAACGGCTCAGACGGATCGTCTTTTCCTTGGTCAATTGCCTTCTGGACCTCAATGTGTGCAATGGCTTCGAGTTGCAGAGCACGTTTCTTAGGTTGTGAGGAAAGGTTCCGATTAAGCGCTCGGTCAATATCTCGCGGGTGCGTATCATGCCCTTCGATCAGATTGGAATAGTAGCAGTTCATTGAGCGTACCAGGTTTCCGATGGCCGAGGTGACGATGGGGTGAACCTGTCCTGCCAGAGAGCTGGCTTTGGAAGTCAGCTCAAATGCGATATCTTCGAGCTGGCGATTGCTTTCCTCGGGCAGCATGGGCTCCATCCAAGCCGGGTCAGTGATGAGTGATTCTCTGCCGTTCATATTGCCGATTATACTTATGGTCTAAGTTTCATGCAATCATGGTTATAACCATGTGTCAGTCATCGTCATTGCCGATTATTTTGCCGATCTTATTGCCGCTTTTGGAGCCAGGCACAGGCTTGGGGCATATCAGCATTGCATCTTGATCCCAGGCTACCACGTAGTAGGAATCAGAGTTGGTGCACACGATTTTGGACTCGGACATGTTTTGTCGCTGGTTCGACTGTGAACTTCGCCGAGGTCGAACTGGTCGCACTCGGCATCGTACTTACGAATTTCCAGCACGTCTGAAACGTAGCGACTGGCCGGGCCTACGTTCGATTTGAACAAGGATGTTAAGCGAATCCGCGATGTTCGTTTTGATGGCGCGGTAGGGCATTTCGACGCCGCTTTGCAACACACAAGTCGTGAATCGGGAAATGCCCTGAGCAGCGGAGTTGGCATGGACGGTAGAAATTGTTCCGCTGTGTCCTGTATTTAGACAGTTGAAGCAGGTCAAACGCTTCGCCGCCGCGAATTTCACCCAAGATGATTCGGTCCGGACGGTGGCGCAGGGTCGCTCTCAGAAGATCGCGGATGGTTACGGCGGGCAGACCGTTCTGCTCGCGGCGGCTTCGAATCGAAGAACATTTTCTTTTTGAATCTGAATTTCTGCGGTGTCCTCTATCAAGACGATGCGCTCATGGTCCGGGATGAATTCCAGTCAACACATTCAGCAAGAGTCGTCTTTCCACTGGCTGTTCCGCCACAGATCAGAATGTTCTTTCGCTGGACCACGAATTCCTCCAACTGGGTGGCGAGCTCGGACGTCACAGTTCCCAATTCGATGAGGTCCTTCATCTTGAATTTGTGAGAGTTGAATTTTCGGATGGTCAGAGCCACGCCGTGAATGCTGCACGGTGGAAGCACAGCGGCAACGCGGCTTCCATCCGGCAGTCGAGAATCGAGGATGGGCTTTGCTTCCGAAATATCGTCGCCCAGTCGCCTGGCAATGTTTTTGACTGCCACGATGAGGGATTCGGGAGTGAGCTTCACTCCGGGAACGGCTTGAAGGTATCCGGCTTTTTCGATGAAGACCCGCTCCGGGCCATTCACCATGATCTCGCTGATATCCGGGTCCAGGATGAGATGCTCGATCGGACGAAGAAACGGGAGAATCAGCTCGAATCCATTCATCAGAGTTCCTTGTCCGGCAAGCTGCAAGAAATAAGATCTTGTTCACGTCTCGTTGGTAGGGCTTGAGGTAGCAGTACATTGGCGGCAACGGGCTCAGACCATCGTAAGCCAGCGTGATGGACTGAGCGTTCTTGAGTTCCGTGAACGTTTTCGTATCGAATCGGTAGTCCCGCTGCTGGCTGTAGGTTTTGGAGGTGCTGATGTGGGCTTTGTCGGCGAGCGGTTTGCCGGTCAGATAGCTGACTCGCGAATCGTGCCCGCTTTCCGAGATGTTGTAGTTCACCCGCCAGACTCTCTTCCTGACCGCACAGTTCGCTTGCGATCTTTGCGGAGAAGTCGTCGCTTTGCGTCAGGAAGATTTTTGTGCGAAAGGTTTGCAGCAAGGTTCGCCAGGACTCACCGGGCAACATGGACCGCAAGGAACTGATGCTCTGTGTTGCGACGATGGGAATGCATTTTGCCTGGCGCGAGAGGCTGAAAAATTGGTCGTCGCCGTTCGGCTCGTGTTCGGTCACCGTTGCCACTTGCTGATATTCGTCGCAAATAAACAGCACGGGTCGCCATTGTCTTTGCAGGTTCTGCGGCCATTCGAGCGATTCGATTGAGCATGGCTCGCTGGAAATCCATCTTCAGCATCACTGCGACGGCACGCGCCAAGCCCGGATTCTCGCCGGCAGGAAAGTCGAGGGCGACGATCTTGCCTGATTCGAGCAAACTCTCGAATCGACGGCAGAGCGCGCTTGCCACGAATCGGGGACTGCGTTTGGTTCGTACAGTTCCGCTTGGCGGACAAAAGAGCCGCTTGATGGGTGGATTGTCGTCAAAAAGCGAGAGAAAAACCGATATGCCTTCCACAACCGAGCTTTGCAGCTTCCTATCGATGTTTGACCAGTCGTCGTAATACCAGCGCTTGACCGCTTCCAAGCGTTCCTTCCGATCTTCGTCCACGCCATCTGGGCCGCCTTCGTGCTTGATAGCCGGTTCGATGCCGAGCTTCTGCAAAACATCCCTGGCGGCCGGCGAATTCAAGGCCCGGTAAAGCCCTCCGCTCTCATCTGCCTCGAAGCCAGCCTCGGCAAGTTCTCGTGCATGAGATTCAAAGACTTCGCGCGGGACGGTGGCAAACGACTTTCCCAAAATGTTTTCCTCGGCCCGCCGTATTTTTGTTTCAAGCACTCGTGCTGAGATGGCGGACTCATAGACATCGAAGAGGGTCACGTAACCAAAAGCGACCTTATGGAGGATGATCGTAAACTTGACGAGGTTTGTGTATGCCTGCTGCCAAAACGGTTCCTTGCCCTTACCGAAGAGGCTGTTCAGGAGGTTGGCGATACCGACGGCCATCGAATAGCCGTCCAGTTCGTTTTGAAGCGGGTTGTAGGCCCATTCGGAAGTTAAGCTAATCGAAACGTAGTCGGACTCTCGCCCATGCTGTTTAAGAATGGCCCGCACTTTGCCGCAGAAGTCGCCCTTAACCTCGAGAATGATGCCGCTCAACCGTTCGTCGGGGATTTCTGCTTTGTATCCGAGAAGCTGTTCTGTAAATGGATACATCGAACTTGCTGTTTTTCCGGATCCCGTCGCTCCGATAATGATGGTGCCGGTGAACAATCCCCGCGCTGGAATGCTCAACCAATAGGGGTTTTCAGACGGAATGGGCCGGCGGGGATTGTGGATTTCGCCGATGACAACGCAAAGCTCGTTGCGGGTCTCGATGGGTGGGTACGGGGGCAACGGTTGTGGCTTTGCCGTCCTCCTCGGTCGGAGCGTGAAAATGTAAAGTGCGGACAACAGCAACGAGTAGCCGATGTAAGGCGTCGTGAATAGCATAACGTGATAGGAAGCTTTGAGGGCAGCATAGGTCCACGGGTCTCGAAGTGCGATCAAGCGAAGAAAGTACTCGTCCCAAGTCAACGTAGAGAGCGAAGCTGTCATCGGCCACGGCATCTTGAAGCACAGCACCGTTCCTGTCGCCATCGCCAGCAATACCGCCAAGAAATTCTTCGAGTTGAGGACGCGCTGGATCACGCTGCGCTCGACGCGGACCGGATCGTTGATTTCGCCGAATGCGCCGCTGCGGCCCTTGCATCTTGTTTTGCTGGTGCCGCGAGCTCATTCTTCGCAAGCCATTCGCTGAACTCCTTGTCTCGTCGGAATAGACGTTTGAGGGACTCGCCGATGATGTACTCGTGAGTGGCTCCGCCGAGAAAAGCTGCATACCGCTGAAGCATCGTGTGCGCTTCCTCATCGAGACGCGCGGAGACTACTTTCTTTTCCTGCTTGGGTTCGACCTTCGGAATTAGAGCCATGTGTTGTTCTCCTCTAGTTGCTGTGATTGAGTATTGCTGACTGCTTCTCCTCGAACTTTGCCGGCGACGGAGCGAGGAATTCTGCTGGACAGGTTGGGCGGTAGCGACCCCCGGCGACGAAGGCGTTGGGCGGCTGCCAAGCCGCTCAAAGCGGGGTCGCTACCGCCCAAAAACGGTTTTCTCCTTGGTCCTTTCCGAAGGCTCCGTCGCCGGTTATGTCGTTCTTTCTCCCTGGGGTTGAACCCGCGGCCAATGGAAAGCTGGCCGCAAATCGAAACAAAAGACGATTCGAGGGCGCTTTTCGCCCTCGAAGCCTCCTTCCGCGCCGTGCGGCAGAACGCACGTATTCGTCGCTAAGTCCCTGAAACAAAAAGATTTGGTCGATCATGAACCGGACACCTGAACGGACGACGCGCGTGAAACCTGCCCTGCATCAAGGGATTTGTTGCTTTCCATGCAGCTTTCCGCGTCACCGCCCAAGGGGTCGCTGAATACTTTGAGCGACGAGCCACATATAAATGTTCGGAATGCGCCCCTACCGGGCTCTCGCTGGCGGTGCGCATCTCCCATCACGTAATCGTCCCGAACGACTCCGCGCCGCCACTTTTCGTATAGCTCCTCGGTCGCCTTACCTGCATAAAGCACTTGCGCTTCCTTCAATGAAACAACGTCGGCGCTCGCCACGCGCTCCCGCGCATCCCAAGCCTTGCGCAGCCGGAAGTATTCCAAAATGCTCGACGGAATTGGAGGAACTGCGCCGGCCGTAGAGCGTGTGATGGAACTCGGATTCCGCAGCCTGGAACAGGCGAGCGGTGGGAGAAATGTAGATAAACTCGAAACGAGGAAGCGTCTGGAACAGCGGCAAGATACGCTCGCAGGTGGGTTCCAAAACCATCGAGAGTCACCGCTCCTGAATCGACGTAAGTGAACGTCACCGCAGGTGACGAGGAGACGCTATTCACAAACATCGGAAAGCGATCCACGAAATAGCGCGGTGTCACTTCAGCGGATTTCCTTGCCCGGTACTGCTTCACGGGAAGCGTTTCTCGGGCCGCCTTGTACTCCTTTTCAAAGAATGTGACCTTCTCCGCCTCCGTTTCGAGGTAGCGGTGTTGGGAGTGCGCGAGCACGAAGTCGAGCGCGACCAGGCGCGTCTTGACATACTCCAGTTCGTGCTTCTTCCGCGTTCGTAGATTCTCGCGTTCGATGGCTTGGTAGAGCTTGCGGGCGAACACGTGATAGACCCGCCCGCCAGAGCGGTAGGCGTGAAAGGTCGCATGTTTCCGCTCCAGAAGTTTGCGTATGAATGCGTGCGAAATAGAACCGGATTCGGTTTCGGCGAAGGTTTTGAACTGGCGATTCGTGAAGTAGCCGGAATGCGTAGCCACGAGGAAAAGGAATTCGCTTTCACGCCGGTTGTAGCCGAGAAGGTGCAGTCCTTCGCGTTGAAATTGCGTGATGCTCATACCGACAGAACCTCCCGAATGAGGCCTGTGTCCCCAAGGGCTCGGCGCACGCGAGCCGCATCTCCGCTACGCGCGTAGATCTTGAAACCGGCGCCAACCTTGCCGCGAATGCCCTCCTCCCGATAGTTCTTCGAAAGCAGCTCGAGGTTTTCTCTCTCGATCTGCCCTTCGCGCGTTTCGTATTCCACCTGAATGTCGGGCAGGTGGATCGTGGTTCCTTTGATTGGTCAAACCATTTTCCCGGGCGACAGCGCTGAGAAGCCTCACTCGCTCCTCGGCGGACAGCCGTCCGGCAGCCTCTTTCGCCCGGTTGATGGATTCTTTCAGTTCGAAATCGAGCCGGACTCGGAGGGGCTTGCCGCCCTTTTCTTGAATCTCTCGAACCGCCTTCTGGTAGACCTTATATAGGTCCGCATCGTGGTCGAGTTCCTTGGGCTTGACGAAGCCGTGATAAAGCCTTTGGCCCTCTTGGACGCCACTCGCCTTGCTGACAATCCGGTGGCCGGGGCCCGTCAACGTAACCAGCTTGCGAGCCGATTTGTGAGCGCGGAAAACAGTCTTTTCTTCGATCAATCCTTGACCGCGTAGATTCTGCAGGTCCTGGTTCATGCGAGCGCCATCGCCCTGATAGACGAAACGCGCCAAGTCGCGAACGTCCACCGTTCGGAACCGGCCCATGTCGATCATGGCCTCGATTTCCGAGCCGCGAAGCAAATACGCTCGGCTGCGATCTTGGTGCCGAGCGCGGCGTTCCGGCGCGCGAGGGACCGTTGGTTCAGCCATGCGCTCCTTGCGTTCGACATCGCCGCTCGAAGAATCGCTGCTGCCTCCCCGGCCGACGGAAGGGCTCGCGCTCTCCTGCTCCGCGCGCGGCTCATCTTTGGGAGCATGCGGCTCCGAGCTGTGAACGCGATCTGGGTCCGAAATATCCCAACGAGACATCGCTACCGCCTCTCCAGGAGGAAGGGCGGGAGGCCTTCGGAGCTTCCCGCCTGCAGCTGATTATCGAAATGCGACAACTTTCTGCCTGTATCTTTGAGCAGGATTTTGCGATTGATGGCCAGCGTTGCGGCAAACAGATTCAGCCCCAAGACCCCCAGAAAGAGAGCGATACTGGCGCCGCAATGAAGGAATAAAGCCTCTTCCACGGAGCGAGGAATTCAAGCCGGTTGGCCAAGCCAAACACGATCAGAAGGAGCGCTGTCGCTGAAAGGAATAGACAGTTTCGAATCATATTGATGCCTCCGATGCCTGCGGGGGTCTCGAGAAGTTTCTTCCCCAGAAAGAGCTACCGTCGAGAGCGGGCAGAAAGCCGGCTGCAACGGGAGGCCCTCCAGAAGCGCGTCTGGGTTGTCGAGGAAGGAACTCGATGGGATGGGCTGTGGCGCACGTTGGGAGCAGGTTGCGGAGAAAAGGCGAATATGGCGCGCGGAGGTTGGGCCGATGTTGCCAGGCGACTGCCCGCGGTCTCTTCGTTTTGGAAGTGAATTTGTGCTGTCACTTGAACGCCTCGTCTTCCCGGAAATAGGTGATCGCGAGCCCCAAGGGATTCACCAGAATGTCTTCATTCGGGACGTGCTCGCGAAACGTAAAGAGAATGCTCGCCGTATACAACGTGCGCTTCACGACGGAATGATCCGCGGGTGAATACTCGATTTCGAAGAAGTCCACGGTCGCATGGTACGGAGGTTTTTGCATCGGCTCGATGACCACTTGCTGTACGTCCACGTCCCGCTCCGGAGCCAGGCTATCGGCAAGGAAATTCTTGATGATGCCCTTCTGTTTGAATCCCGCGATGGTGTCGCCGGCGAGTTTGCCGTCGAGGAAGGACATGGCTTCTGTAAAGTCGTCGTTGATGGTCGAGCGATTACGGCGGTAATAGAGCTGGCAGAAACGAGTGAGGAAGTACTTGGTTTCTTTGTACTCCGGCTTGTAGGTCAGGGTGTCGTAGGAAAGGGCTTGGGCTCGTCCTAGTTCGTCGATGCGGATGACCAGTGGCCTAAAGGTGTCAAGCCTCCGGACAACTCGCAAGCTGACGAGAACGAGGCCAAAAACGACCAAGGAAAGCACCGCGACAGCAACTTTTAGAAACCCGCCCGTGACGATGGCCGAAGCATATTGCTCCAGGTAGAGCTGCTTGGCTTCGTTGAACGTTTCGTCCTTCATGCTTCCGCCCCCAAGGCGACAGCGACGCGCTCGAAGAGCGCGGAGGCCGACCCGCCCGATGTGCCGCTGAAGATGTGACTCGTAAGGGTCGGAACCTTGAGGATGGCGTAGTTTGCCGCGATGTAGGTCACGATCAACACGGGCGAGATTTTCATCAAATCGGTGGCCGACATGAGCCCGGTAATCTGCGCGTGAATGATGCCGTAGGTGAACTGGCTGACGATGTAGAGCACGGCGGCTGCAACCACTTGGTAGAACGAATATTGCAGGAACGCTTTGAACCAGCCCCAGAACAGCCAGTCGAGCCGGGGCACAATGAAGAATGGAATGAACACCGGCCCGAGCAAGATGCAGACCGCCGTGGCGACCACGCCGAAGGCCACGATGATGAGCGCCAAGGCCTCCGTGACCACGGCTCCAAGCCATAGCAGCGCGTAAAGAAACGTCGCCAGGGGCTGCGTGATCCCAGGCGCTTCGAGGTTGCTCAGGACATAGTTTGTGTCATCGGCGATGCGCTGGGCGTTGGCTTGGCCGATTCGGTTCGACAGGGAGGCCGCTTCGTCGGTGATGAGGTGGTGGAAATCCTGCCCAATGCCCGGAATGGGCGTGTCGTAGTAATTCACCATGGCGAACCCGAAACTGATCACCAGAATGAGCGTGACGAAGTTCGCGAAGTGGAAGCCGCGATGCTCCCCGGCAGAAAGCGCCGCCTTGATGCCGTACCAGACCACGAGAATGGTGGCGAAGGCCCGAAAGAGGTTTTGCCCCATGCCATCGAAGACGCCGAGATTTTGCTGCACGAGCGTATTGACGGCTTGAAGCACGGCATCAAAGAAGTTCATGGCATCTCCCTGGTGGTATCTGCGTGGTTTTCACCGCGCTATGGCAGCCGGTAGCTAGCGAGGCTTTGCGTCAGATTGCTATTGAACGGGGCGAGGTTTTGCGTGGCCTGCTGCCGCATTTCGATGACGTAGTTGAGGTTTGCGGCGTCGGAATCCCGCTGCTGCTTGGCTTGAAGATTTGCTGCTCGAGGGCGGCAACCCGGAGGTTGTTCGCATCCTGGAGCGTGCGCAGCGTCAGAAGGTTCGAAGCGTTGATTTTGTTCAGCACAGCTCACTTCGGTATTGAGGGCGGGGTCGGCGGAGAACGAGTCTTGTTCGAGATTCGCGATTTGCTGCTGGACGATCTGGGCATCGCCTCGGATGTTACCCACGGTGGCGAGAGCGGACACGTTTGCTCCGTCCGTCAACTGCATCGAAGCCGCGACAGCCTTGAGCTGGAGCACGTCGGCGGGATTAAGGGCATTGAGCGCAGTTTGGTTGTAGGCCAGCAATGGAACGATGGCCTGCTGGTACGCAGGACTGACGCTCTCGGCTCCGGCGCCATTGACAGCGTTGACCCAACGGGTGGTATTGCCGTAGAGATCGCCTGAGGTGAACGCACGCCATCCAGAGAACGTCGCCCGGTACCGCGCGGGCATGTTGTGGATGTACTGGGCCATCTGCAAGGCCAGGTTGAGCTGCGAAGTCACCTTCGCGACGGTCTTCTGTAATTGAACGAGGTGCTGCTGAAGCTGGTAATACCGGAGCAGAGCGTTGTGATAGTTGGTCGGATCGTAGACGATTCCACTCCCGAATTGCGCCTTCGAAGCCACGGGAACGAGCAGCAGCGCGAATAAAACTAGGATGGCAGCGGACTTCTTTGCGAAGCACTTCATGCGAATCTCCTCCTCACTGAGTTTTGGTCTGCTTGGGTCTTCTCATAGGTCCGGTTGCACGGTGTGATGGGTGTAATCGGGCAACAGAAGGTCGCTCGAAAGATAGATTTTTACCCTGGAGCCTTCCCGGATGGTGACCGTAGGAAGGATGTTGAGGAATCGGTCGAGGATTTGGGTGGAGGAGTTCGCGAGGCTTCCTCCAAACCCCGCCCGCATACGGTCAACGGCGGAATTTGTAAGGACATTTCCGGTTCCCGACTCGGCGACTCCGCCAAGAATCCCAATCGCGAGGGAGGCACCAAAGATTTGGAGATAATGATTGTTGACCCTATCGCGCAGAGCGGTTTCGCCGATCTGATTGAGGCCCTTGAACTGATCGAGCGGAACGGAGAAACCGTCCGGCATGATGAGCCGGTGGAAGAAGACTGCCAAGCGCTGCTGGCCGAGGGCATCCACTTTCTTTGCTTCGCCGAGCACTTTCGTTCCGGCAGGAATGAGCAGCCACTGGCGGTCATGGGAGTAGACGTTGTTCGTGACGAGGCATTCCACGGGACCGGAAAACGTTCCGTTTAGCCGGTTGATGAGCAAGGTTTCGAGAACGGTGCCTTCAAACACCACATGACGCTTCTCGTCGGATGGCGTTAGCCGTTCCCGTTGCGTCCTTTGGTTCTGGTTCAGATGGAGCGTGGAGCTCTCTTGTGGCTGGACGACCGCGCGACTGCTGGCGGCAAGTTGGGCCTCGGCTTTGCGCAATTGATCTTCGAACGTCCAGGGGCGCAGTCGCTGGGGCTGGCTGTGCTTCACCTGGCCCAGCGGAACTGAGGGCGTTTGACTCGGCACCCGCATGGCTCTTAGCCTCGTCACCTTTCTCGGTAGAGAAGGCGAGATTGTCGGCGAAGAGCGAAAGATACTCGCGCTTTTTCCGGTCCTCTCGAACGGGATCGGGCGGCGGCTGGGAACCCATGCCACCTACCACACCGCCTGGCTGGGGGACAGTCAGCTGTCTGGCGGGACGGTGACGCTCCCTGGCGGAACATCGCCGGCAAGTCCGAGCGATTCGAGACGGTTTAGGTCTGCCGATGAGATTGGCTGGCGGCTTGCTGCCTGCTCTTTTTGAATCGTTTGCTTGAAGTCCTGGACGGTTGCCCGATCCGATGGTTCGACATGAGCGGTAGCCTCGGAGTTCGCACTGGTTTTGCTTTGGCGTTTCGCTCCGCCCGTGAGCCACATGATGAGAACCATGACAATCGCGACGCCAAGAATCACCAGTTGCTGGGTGCTTTTCGGAAGCAAGCCGGGAGGTTTCGGCGTCTTTGTTTTCAACGGTTCCGCGTAACTGCGCGCTGCCACCGGCATCAGAGGAATGATCATTCTTTTCGGTCATGGGAATCTTCGGCTCCTTAGTGAATAGAGGCTTAAGGCAACCGTCACGTGGCGTTCAAAACTCAGTTTCTTGTTGCCGAGGGCGAGATAACCCTGGTCCACAACCTTCGAAATGACGTAGACATCACCCGACAGTTCGAAATTGATCAGATTGGGTTTGCCGTCCTTGACCTCGTAGATCGTGGGTTTTTCTTCGGCGTGCGACTGGATGTAGGTGAATTTGTCGTCGTGGTAGATGGCGGAAACTCGAAAAGGCAGACCCTCGCCTTTCCGGTCGTAACTGTAATCAAATTGAAGTTTCACCGGATACTGTTCCCGGAAGAGACGGATTTGCTTCTGAGCGTCCTCTTCGGCGGCTTTGACGGATTGCGCGGCTTCGGTGCGCGCCGCATCCACAGCGGCCTTGTACGCTTGGACATCGGAAGCTCTAGCCAAGGGCGCGGTGGTAATCCCCGGAATCGACGATTCCTCCTTTCGCTCGACGAACACTTTCAAATCCGGCTCCGCTTTTGGGTCCTTGCTGATTTCCGTGAGCAAGAAGGAATACACATGACCGCTAGCCGTGATGAGATTTAGGTTGCTGGTTATGCCTTGTTGGGCAGGATGGAGAAAGCAGAGATTGTGGGAGCCGTTGATAATCCAGAATTCCTTGTCTCCCGTCGTGGCCTCGAGAATCTCCTCGTCGGCGGGGAGCACGATGAGCGTCGAGAAGCGCAGCTTGGCATGAATGGGAATGATGTCGGTATCGCCGTAATGAACGGTCCGAGCACTGTCTGCCCGGACGACGGAGACTCCTGAGATTATCGAGCAGCAAATCAGAAACACGGACAAGGCACTCACAACTACAATCGAAACAGCTTTTCTCTTTCTCTTCATTGGTTTCTCCTGAGATTTCATTGCACTAGTCGTTTCGCTAGAACTAGCCATCACGGTTATCACGCCCCATTCGCCAGCACTTCGAGACCTTTCTCAAAACCGTATCGCTCGAAAGCCTCGGCGCGCTTCCGGTTATCAAAAGGATCGTTCGTATAGAGCCAGTAGCTCTTCGGGTCCACTTCGAGGTTTGCGACTTTAGCGATTTCATGATTCTTGATGAGGAACTGCCGCTTGGGAACCAAGGTGGAGATCAGATCGATTTCCGTGTCGTTGAGATGGAACTGGTTCCTGTACAGCTCGCGGTCCATGTCGGGATTGGCGAGGAAAATCTTGGTGGCGCAGGTCTCGACGATGACATCCAAAATGTCCGACTTGCGCAGCTCGTCGAGCGATTGCGTCGAAAGAATCATGGCGGCGTTTTGTTTCCGCCAGGTTTTGAGCGCTTCGACGATGTAATTCTTGATGCGCGGGGTTGCGGAAAAACGTCCACGCCTCGTCGATGAAGAAAGCCTTGAAGACGTGCGTGATTTCGCGGTTGGTGATGAGCTGATTGGCGCGATGCAGGATGTAGAAAAGCAGCGGCTCCAGTATCTGCGGGTAGCCGTCCATGCCCTGAAAGTCGAAGCATTGGAACTTGGAAAAGCTCACAGTGTCTTCGGCATTGTCAAAGAGGAAGCCGAACTGCCCGCCTTCGGTCCATTTCTGTAGCCGAACGGCCATGCCGCGGGGCAAGGTATTGGCTAATACGCCGAGCCTCCTGAGTTCGGGATCGACGCTGTAAAGGTTTTCGATCTGCTGGTAGAGTTCCTGCTCCTCTTCCACCGCTAGGCTGGGGCCGCCGCCGCTATCGGCAAGAACCTGGACAAATAAGGCAAGAAAATCGAGATTGGCCTTCGTCTTGGGAAGGCAAAACGGATTGATCTTGAATCCCGGGCTACCGAGGCCCACACGCGCGTATGTTCCGCCGAAGAGGCGCGTCAGGCTTTCAAAGCTGCCTCCCAAATCGAAGATGAAGGTGTAGGGATCGTATTTCTGGAGATTCGTGATCAGAAAATTCAGGAGAAACGACTTGCCGGAGCCGGTGCGGCCGAGGATGACGCTGTGCGCGGTATCCTTCGAATGCAAGTTCAGATAGAAGGGAGTGCGATGGTTGGTTTCGAGCACGGCGAGATACTCCCGCTGTAGATGGGCGTTAATCTTGTCTCCGCTGTGCAAGGAAAACAGAAACGAATAGTCGGCGTAGTTCGTGTTGAGGATGAGCATGGACCGCAGGTTGAAGGCGTAGTTGCCGGGAACGGTCGCGAGGTAGGCGTTCAGGAGATTGTATTTCTCTTCATAGAGCTGGGCGTCGTGGATGCTGAACGCTTTGTAGAATTCCGCGCACGTCCGCTCGACCCTGGCCAAGTCCCGGTCATAAACAACGACCGTCAGTGAATACGTTCCGAAGTAGTTGCCCTTGAGTTCGAGCTCCTTCAGCGCCTCGCCCAGATCGTGGACTTGCGCTTCTTTCGAGTCGTCGACAAGCACATCTTCAGGACGTCCCGGCTGATCGGAGCTCGTCGCGTAGCTCGCCAGCGAGCGTTTGGTGTTGTGAAAATGCCGTCGGCGCGAGTGAATGAGGCTCCGGCTTTGAGATGGGTCCTGCTTCCTCCATTCGGAGCAGATGAAATAGTTGGCTTCGATTTCAAAAAGCCTGGCAGAAGATTAACGGGAAACTTTGGGCGGACGGCTCTTTGAGCGTCAGCACCTTGACGTAATCGTCGTCCAGGCGAAGGAACCCGCGATGGCATTCGAGATGCGATTCGGCGAGGTAGTAGTCGAGAAATGTGTCGTGTTTCAACCGCGCGGTTTCGAGTTTCAGCGGCGAGAAGTTCAGAATCTGTTTAAGGACCCGAAACGCTTCCTGTTTCGGCAGGACGCGGGCGTCGACAAAATCCCCGACTTGCAAGAGAAAGCTGTGCGCTTTCGCCCGCAGGGCCGCCTTGGCGCTTTCGATCTCGGTCTCAATCAAAACGACTTGTTTCTGCGTCGAGAAATGCGCAGCCACTTCGGTGAAGGCTTGCTTCGGTCCGGAAAAGGCCTTCAGAAGTGTCCTGACGAGCGAAGTCTTGTAGCGAAAACCTTCGTAGAGCACGACATAGTAGATTTCGAATGAATACAGAGATTCGGCCTTGGCCATCAGATAGGCAATGCGGTTTTCGGTGGCTGCATTGACGACCGGATTGCTCGAAGTACGGAATGGAATGCTGGCGTTGTTACGTTTGAACAAGTACTGGTAGACGCGGCATTTTTCATCGAAGATGCGAAACGAAGCCGTGAGGCGACGAGTGAGGTTGTCGACGGCGTTGCGGTCGAGACACTCGTAATCGACTCCCTCGATGCCAAAAATGATTCCAAGATCGCCGCTTTTGGTAAGAAAGACTTCGTTGTCCACAAACCCGAAGAGATTGATCTGTGTCGAGAGAGCCGCAGCCTCGCGATAGTCCTTTGTGATTTGGTTTAGCCTAAACACGGCCGAGCCTCCGCACTCTGGATAGGCTCGAATTTCATGGGATCGTACTGCGTGCGGACCTTGGCGGAGTTGAGAAGGAAACGCAGGATTTGGGGGTCGGTCTCGGTTGCCCACCGGGCAAAGAAATACAGCGCGAAAAAGATTCCCAAAGCGCCGCTCAGGCTGTCGAGCAGGTTGAACACGCACGCTCCCATGACCAAGGCAAAGAAAAACAATTTTCGCTCGGCTCCAAGGATCGTGAGCGGGCGATTGAGAGACCGGAAAACGCGGTTCTGAAGCATCGTCATATCCCTTGCGCTCGGTCACACGCCGAACAGCCAATTGAGAAAATTGACGGCCAGGACGGCCATGCCAATTCCAAAAATGAGACCCGCAAAAGTGCGTTTTCCTCCGCCTTCGCCGTAGGCAAAGGTGAGTCCACCAATGACGATGGCGACGAGCGCCAGGCCTTTGGCAATCGGGCCAGTGAACGACTGCTGCAGAACGTTCACGGCGTTTTCCCAGGGTGAAGCGCCACCGTCTGCGCCGATGCCGAACCGGTCATGGCCAGCGCCGATCCCAGGGCCAGCGCGCCCCGGCTCGCTAGGAATGTGAGGGTGCTCCGGTCGAAAAGATGATATCTTCGCACGTTTGTTTTTGGCCTCCTGCCACCGTTAGCCGGACACCGCCAACGCGTGCAGGAAGGTAATCGGCACTCCAATTTCCGTCCAATACTTCGTGCGCTGACAATCATAACGAGGGGCTATAACGCCCTCGATTTGTTTCGCGGCAGGGCGGGTTTTCGGACTCTAGCGTTGTGGGGGAACATACGAATAGGGGGAACGCCGGTTCGTTCCCCCCACAGAATAGCGACGTTCAAAACGGAATTTCGCTCGGTTCTGGGTCCGCCGGTGCAGAGGTGGTCTTCCCTCCTTTCGTGGTGGTCAATTTGCGGATGGATAGCGCTTTGACCTGCCAGCTCGTGTGCGTCACCTTAGTCTTGCTCTTGCCTTTGCCGGCTTCTTTGACGTATGTGCTGCTCACCAGCGTGCCTTCGACATAGACGTGATCGCCTTTTTTCAACTTGCTCGCCGCGTATTCGCCCAGTCCGTTCCAAGCGACCAGGCGATGCCACTCGACCCTCCGTTGCCATTCTTCGTTCGCATCCTTCCACGCGCTTTGGGTGGCGAGGGAAAGCACTGCGTAGGTGCGGCCCGTGTTCTTCGTGGTTTTATGCTCGGGGTTCTTTCCGAGGTAGCCGATTAATTCGATTTTGTTCAAGTACATCGCGTTTGTTTCTCCATTTTCTGCCCTCGTAATTGGGGCACTCGGAAGCGAGAGGGGTCTGCTCCCAAGGAGAGGGTCTGCATTTCGGGAGGGGCACGGAAAATCTTGTGACTTGAACCATCGTTTGGCCATTTCGGAAGCATCGGTTGGCCGAGGGCCTGCTTATGCCATTTCGGGCTATAATGCGCGAGTCAGAAACGTATGCTCGGATGATTCAACCTATGGTCCTTCTCGAAGCCGACAAGATACAGAGACTCCACCTATTTGGGGAGGACACTTGGGATCTTTTGCACACGATTGAGGGCTCCTTCGGAGTCAAGTTCGCGGAAGATGAATTGGTTCAGACGAAGACCATTCGAGAGCTTGCTGTGTGCATCAGGAAAAAACTGGAGCATCCGCTGGCTGAAAAATGCCTCAGCGCCGTTATGTTCTATAAATTGCGACGCACATTCATCACTTTATTCAATATTCCACGGGCGAGAATTACGCCGGAAACGTCACTGCGCGAACTCATGGCTTGGAATGACCGCAGAAGACGGTGGCGCGAAATACAGGACCACTTGCGGTTTGTTCTGCCGGAATTGAGATGGCCCCTTTGGCTGGTAGCCTTATCCATCGCGGTCGTAGGGTTGGCCTTCACTTTGCCTGTAGTGGGATGGGCGAGACTGGCATCATTCGCGGGGTCCGCTTCGGGATTGTTTACTTTCGTAGCTGCAATTTGTGTCTGGGTTCTTTTGCTCAAACTTCTGTCTCCCCTTGCGCGGACTTTCCCCCGGAGCTGTGAGAGTTTCGGTGACCTCGTAAAACTTACGCTTGCTCGCAACTACGCGAGAATCGCATCCGAATATGGCGTGTCAAATGAACAAGAAGTTCTTCAGGCTCTGCGGCAACTGATCTCAGCGGAACAAAGCATAGATCTTCGAGAAGTTGCGCCAGACACCCTCTTTCCTGAGGGTTTAAAAATCTATTAATTGCGACTTGCATTGTCTGCCCCCCGATAGCTAAGTGATTGACTGACCCGCCGGAAGAAAGCTTGCAGTTAGTTGTGCTTGAAGATGAGAGGTTGGGCAGTGTTCGCGATCACGTGGACGCGCTGTTTTCTGATTTCACGATTCTTAGCAACGACAGCTAGCCGAAGGTTACGGAAGTCTTTATAGAAGCGTCGTGTGCTGCTCAGTCCCACAGAAGCGGCCACAGTTCGAAGATCGGTGACACCATCCTTATTGAGTGCTTCAGCGAGTGCTCTTTCGACACGGTGGCGCGGCACTGGTATCACGTGTGATCGACGCCGGGAAACTTTCGACGTAGCTCGTCTTCTGGTTGTGATCTGACGGCAGAGTTCCGGGAATCGATGTCGTAGCGACGCATCTGCGTGATAGCCCAGCTGGTTCGCAAGCGCTGGCAGCGATGCTGGAACAGCTGCCTGAAGAGCAGTCTGCAAGGCTTGTTCGACAATGCTACTTGGGACGCGATGGTGTACATACCACAAACGTCTCAGCTCGCTATCGATCGGTTCAGCCAGAGCCCGAATTAGGGAGACGTTCTGGGTGCGGGAAAACGCAACCAGCGAGTCGATCCGCGGGATGTTTCTCCAACGAACGCGATTTCGGGTGCTTGGGCTTGCGGCCAATAGGTCAGCAACCATTTCCGCCGGCCGCAGTTGTTCGGCTACGTCATGGTTAATAGCGCCGACTTCGTGCACGCGTCCCAGCCACGACTGGCATCGTGAACAGTGGCCTGGACGAGATTTGGAGGAAAACACATACTGCGTCCGGCCGCACGAGGGGCACGTCGAGTCGAGCGGTTGCCGGTGATGGTGGCAAACAGTGACCACCTGAAACATCCATAGCAATGGTTCGTATACGGGGTGTCCCGAGGAACGCCAGCTTTCATAACAAGAAGAGCACCAAGCACGGTTCGTTCGCAGGAGATGCACGCGATCGATCATGTTAGCCCAAGGCAATGTCGTGAGAAGATCAAGACGCTGAACCTGAGTCAATTCCTCGAGTGCCGAAGTCCACAGTCGTGCGCGGTCGCCAGTGCCATTCAGTGTGTACGCTTCGATGTAAAACGAATACTGAGGTAGCTTTGTGGGAAGCTTGCCGGACAGCGCACCTTTCGTATACGGGACTCGCAACAGCAACTCGCAGTTGACGAGAGTGCCGGTCTCGACGGCATGAGCCGCCGCGAGCCGCTGAATGTAGCTCGTCAGGCTCTCCACCATCGGCCCTCCGTGCCAACATCTCTGAGACCGTTTTAGTACCCTTAATTAATGAGCAGTAGGGCGAGAAAGAAAAAGGCAGAGATGAACGCGAATTCTCTTGGTGTTGTTCTTTCCTCTGGGGGTTTGGCTGCCGCGGAACGGAGCGAAGGCGAGCGTAGCGAGCCGCAGCGTAGTGGAGCGGCAGCCAAAGCGGGCGGCGATTCGGGTGCTGGCTCCGCGGCCGGATCCTGAAGTGGTCGCCAAACCCAAGCGGCGTACCTACACCGCCGAATACAAACTGACGCATCCTGCAGGAAGCCGAAGCCGGCGGCTGCCACACGAGGCGGCCTCGGCGCTCTTCTCCGCCGCGAAGGTCTGTACTCGTCGCTGCTGGCCTACCTGGCGGCGAGAGCGGGCCAACGGCATCCTGCGAGGCGCTGACTCCGCAGAAGCGCGGACCGAAGTCCAAGCGCAATCCGCTGGAAGAGGAAAACCAGAAGCTGCGCCGCCAGAACGCACGTCTGACCGAAGATCTGCGTAAAGCGCACATCATCATCGATGTTCAAAAAAAAGTGGCTGCGCTGTTGGGGCATCCGATTCCGGAGCCAGGACCCGGAGGACGAATCCTGATGGCTGCCGTCACCGAACTGGCCACCGACGTCGGCACGCAGCGCCGCTTGCCGTGCGCTGTTTGCGTCGCGCGCTTCCTACTACCGCGACCGTCGTGCGGCCTCTTTCCGCCGCAGGATCGCTGTGCGGCCTTCGCCAGCACGTGCACTGAGCCCGGCGGAAC
This sequence comes from uncultured Acidobacteriota bacterium, assembly GCA_963824515.1. Lineage (GTDB taxonomy): Bacteria > Acidobacteriota > Terriglobia > Acidiferrales > UBA7541 > Acidiferrum. The sequence continues at coordinate 261,701 of CAWGPN010000014.1, read as the reverse complement.
GGGAAACAGTCCTGGCGCGTCTGCACGAAGAACGCTTCCAGGATCGCTCGCCAGCCGCTGTTTATGCGACGTTGCTCGATGAAGGGCGACTATCACTGCTCGATTCGCACGATGTATCGCTTCCTGGAACAAGAGGGCGAGTCGCGCGAGCGCCGCGACCAGTTGATTCATCCGCCCTACCAGAAGCCGGAACTGCTGGCGACCGCTCCCAATCAGCTCTGGAGCTGGGACATCACCAAGCTGCTCGGTCCGGCGAAATGGACCTACTTCTACCTCTACGTGATCCTGGATGTCTTCAGCCGTTACGTCACCGGCTGGATGGTCGCCTATCGCGAAAGCGCGGAACTGGCCAAGCGACTGATCGAGGAGAGCTGCACGAAACAAAACATCCAGCCCGGCCAACTCACGCTCCATGCCGATCGCGGCACCTCGATGAGGTCCAAGCCGGTAGCCTTCTTACTCGCCGACCTGGGCGTCACGAAAACGCACAGCCGCCCGCACGTCTCTGACGACAATCCGTATTCGGAAAGCCAATTCCGGACCATGAAATACCGGCCGGAGTTCCCGGACCGCTTTGGCTGCATTCAGGACAGCCGTGCTTTCTCGTCAGGGTTTTTTCCGCTGGTACAACGAAGAACACCGCCACTCCGGCCTAGGCTTGCTGACGCCAGCCATGGTTCACTACGGCCAAGCCGCGCGCATCCTCGAACAGCGCCAAGCCGTTCTCGATGCCGCCTATCAGCGTCACCCCGAACGCTTCGTGCGCAAGGCGCCCAAACCACTGCTCGGTTCCCACCGAGGTCTGGATCAACAAGCCGCTCAACTCCAGATGAAAATACTCACTAAATTCCATGTTCCAGTGGTCTCAAACTCGTTGACACGCGCCGGAAACGCTGTCGAACGTTCCTGTGGCTAGTGAAGTGGTGCTTCGGTTGCTGACATACAACCCCACATACGCATTTTGCGCCATCGTAATTGTCTGACTCGATCCCACCTGCACCCAATTCACCCCATCCAGTGAAGCGTACCCGCTAAATGTGCTTCCGACTCCGAACCAGCTTCACCCAATAGGGAGCACTGACGGCGACGCGCTGGTTACTCACAAAGCTCCCACTGGTCGCGCCGTCACTCGTGCGCTGTGTCAAATTGAAGCCCAGCCCCGAGGGGTAATAAATCATCTGAGCGTTGGACGCTCCGGGATCGAGTGACTCGCGGATCATTACTCCGTCTTCTTGCGACCCGCTACCTTGGGCGCTGAGCACGCGCGCTACTATCGTCCCATCGCCAGTAAGAGGCTGGTATACAAAATGAAAGGCGTCAGCCGTGGTAACCAGAGTACCGCCGCCAGCCCCTTGAACCGTGAAGGTCGAATTCACGTAGCTGGCGCTCCCGATTAGCCCTGTTATTCCTACGTCATTGTCCGACCACGAGGTTGGCAATGGTTGTGCCGTAATTTCAAGAGTGACCGCGTTGCTGTCATTCATCGATGGTGCAACTGAAACCAGCAATGTTCCAGTAGTGGCTCCGGTAGGAACAGTAACGACGATGCTCGTGCTAGTCCACGAGTTCACTGTCATCAGAACATTGTTCAGTGTGACCAAACTGCCATTTTCGGAGTCTCCAAAACCAGAACCAGCGATTAGCACTTGGTTTCCAACCGACACAGTCGTGGGAGTTACACTTGAGATCGCGGGAGCTGGGGCCGCAGCGGAACTAATGGACACACTGTCAAAGGTTGCCGTGGCAAGCGAACTTGTGTTTCGGTTGCTGACAAACAATCCAATATAAACGTTCTGGGCCATGCTGATGGTTTGACTCGACCCCACTTGCGTCCAAGTCACGCCGTCATAGGAGACGTAGCCGCTGAACGTGCTTCCGCTTCTGACCAGCTCGACCCGAGTAAGGAGGATTGACGCTAACGGCCTGCGCACTCACAAAACCCCCGCTTGCGGCACCAGTGCTTGTTCTTTGGTTGAGATTGAATCCTGAACCCCCAGCATAGTAAAAGACATGCGCATTTGAGGCGTTCGCGTTCAGCGTCTCTCGAATCATTACTCCAGCTTGCTGGGACCCGCCGCCTTGTACGCTGACAACTCGGGCGATGATTGCTCCGTCGCCGGAGAGTGGCTGGTAGAGAAAATTCATCCCGTCAGAATTAGCTACGAGGGTTCCGCCTCCAGCCCCCTTCACCGTGAAAGTCGGATTGACCCAGCCATCGTATCCGGCTACCCCCACTGTGCCGATGTCCGCATCGACCCACGGGCTTGGAGGTTGAGGCAAAGTCACGTCGAAGGCGGCTGCATTGCTGTCATTCATGCCTGGAGCAAGAGAAACCAAGAGCGGCTCAGGACCTGCTGCTGCGCCAAGAGGGATAGTGGCGGAGATCGATGTATCGCTCCAACTGGTGGTCGTCAGAGGCGCATTGTTCAGAGTCACCAAGCTACCCCCGGCGAAGAACCGAACCAGCTTCCCGTAATGGTCACTTGAGAGCCACCGAGTCCAGAGGTAGGCGAGATGCTCGTAATGGATGGCGCGGGAGTCGAGGTCGTACTGATGGAAACGCTGTCAAAGGTAGCGGTGGCCAGCCTGGAGGTACTGCCACTGCTCACCCCCAAACCGATGTAAACGTTTTGGCCCATGTTGATGGTTTTAGAGCTCCCGAACTGCACCCAGTTGACGCCATCGGCCGAGGCATAGCTGGCGAACGTGCTCCCGGTTCGCGTCAGCTTCACCCAGTAAGGCAGGTTGAGCCCGCTGCCGCTAGCGGCCTGCGCCGTGCTGCCTCCCGTGGTGCTGCGGTAATTCAAATACATGGCGGAACCATAGTAACCGGCATACGCGCTCATGGCGTTGGGGTTCAGGCTATCGCGAATGACCACCCCGCCCGTCGAAGACGCGCTGACGCTGAGTACGCGTGCCACGATGCTGCCATCGCCGGACAACGGCTGATACAGGAAGTTAGCTCCATCGGCCGTGCTCCAGAACGAGGTGCCGGCCCCGTTGACAGTGAATACGCTGTTGGCATATGTCGCGCTTCCAGAGACACCCACGCTTCCGATGTCCCCGTCCGACCATCCTGACGGGAGGGACGTGACCGTAAACGAAGGGCTGTTAGCTGCCTGCGCGCTCACGGTCACAGCGAACGTTCCCGAAGTCGCTCCAGTCGGCACAAGGCCAGTGATGCTTGTGCTAGACCAGCTCGTGACGACGGCACTGGTTCCATTGAGCGACACAGTGCTGCTTCCTTGAGATGCGCCGAAGTTCGTTCCCACAAGCGTCACCACAATGCCCACTGGACCTGAAGTCGGCGTCATGCTCGTAATTGTCGGTGCCTGTGCGTGAGCCGGACAACAGAACAGAAAAGGAAGAGAAAATGCGAGGATGAGAACCTGCTTCCAACTGCGGCCGCGTTTCATCGAGAGCCTCCGTAACACCATCCTCGGAACCCAGGAACCTCATTCAGTCTTACAGCTCCGGGACGCGACAACGAGAACCGCTTATTGGGGATAGGAAATGGTCACGGCTTCAACGCCGTTTGCGCTGGAGGCAGTTAGGCCCCGACCCTTGCTATCGTAGGTATGCGACTCCAAGACCTTGCCGTTCGAATCGGTAACAGCCGTGATTAGGGATTGGCTGTTATAGGCGAAAGAGACACTCGTTTGATCCGGTTTCGTGACTTGGACCAACCGGCCTTGAGAGTCGTAGGAATATGAGTAGGAAAGCCCCACGCTCGAACTGACACTGGTTGCGAGGTTGGTAAAGCTTCCACCATAAGTGAAAGTCAAAGTGCGCGAAGCTGCATCGGTAACGGTAGATAGACGGCCCGACGAATCATAAGCCACGGTCGTCGTGTTCCCATTGCGGTCAATCATCGCAAGTAAGTTTCCCGTGGATTCGTCGAACCGCCGCTGCTCACCATCCGTAAACGTCATCGTGAAATAAGAGTTTGTGCTCGTATCCGTGTTGAGTGTCACGACTTCCCTCGCAGGGCCAATTGCCCCGAAGGATGTTGTGGGTCCCTTATTGAGTAGCGTCAAAAAAGTGCCGTCCCCTCGCAAATATGTGAGGTAATTATCGGTTGACATTACGATTCGCTCTTCATAGGTAGATCGCCAGTTCGGGCCGAACATGCCTGTTTGGAAAACCGCCAGCCGCGAGGGCCACGCGCTGTTCCAGGTCCTGACGAGAGAGAGACCTCCCCCGAGACCCGGGATGTTTACATCGCGCTGTTCGATGAACGTTTCGCCCGTGGCGAGTGATATGGGTCTTGCCGCCTGCCCGGCAGAGCAATGACAATCAGATTGCGGGCCGCACAGCATTGTAGCAATCACATAAGCAAAGGTGCCTGGATACGAAGAGTACACAAACCACCCGAATGGGACTGGACCATCTTCCGCCCACCGCGTCTGTAGCGCCGTACAGATACTGGGTATCTGACCTTGACCGGCAGAGGGAAGGCTAAGTGTACACTGCAAAAATAAAAGAACGAGGAGCGCACCACACATTTTTTTGATCACGACTGCCTCCATCCACTAAATGAGTCCGCATGCAGACGCGGGCTCCTGACCGCCTGAATCGGAGGGTCACGAACCCAACTCTTTCACCACGCGCCTGTCAGGCCACCTGGAACACGCGGCGGCGACTTCAACTTCGTCCCGCACGCGAACAAGGAATAAAAATGTTCATTATCCCTCCGGTAGATACCTCATACAGATACTGATATTTTGCGTCAATAGAACATACTTCATAAGTCTGTGAATAAACTGTGAAAAAGCTGGTCTCCGTGGAGAATTTCACGAACCTAGCTTCGAAAGGAATGCCTCGATACCGCAACGGCTCTCCTACCCCTTTCGGTTGAGAACGGGGATAAGTCCAAGATGCGAGTATTAACCAAAAAGGCGAAGTGTGATCCATCTCGACAAGGGGCCCAAGAGTCCGGCCCTTCTGATATGGCCGTCGGAAACAAAGCGTAGCAGCGACGGGGCTTCCAGAAAATCGTGGCGCTTGAACAGGCTTTTCGTTCGACAATTCTTGAAGAAAGTGCGGAGGTTCCGGAGAACGTGCATGTCCAAATTGGACTGGACATTGGATTTCAGCCGCATGTCGACTGCTCTACATCAGTGATCACAGATAAGGTTCGCTCATCGAACCTGAACAGGAGTAGCCCACGGGGCGTCCTGCCGGAATCCAAAGTCTTGGTGTCTTTGGTGTCTGTTAAGGGCCGAAATTTGACCCAAATGGTTGAAATTATTGACAACATTGAAATGGTAGAGAACGTAGAAATCGCCAATAGTCATGCTGTTTTCCTGCATATTGCTGAAAACAAAGCAGGATCGCAGAAATCCCTAGGTGAGTATCCCACCCTCTCCGCCATTTTGCGGCGGCGCTCGACGGGCTCCGTCATCATTCCTGGACTTTGCGGTCCCACGGCGCCATTTCGTGTCCCTGCTGGCGTGTGCATTCTTTCCCTGAAGCACCTCATAGGTCGAACTGTCCGCGCCTGCCCCAGTGCGTCTATTGCTCAAAACGTCGTTGCGCCCTTGCGCGAAGCTCGCGAACGGGTCAACATAAAGGAGAAGCTCGACGGTGATTACCCTCCCTCCACCAGAAAAGCTGCGCACAACAACTCCCTATGCTGCTTCGTACCGTTGAGCAAGTTCGCCGTTTGTCACGAATCGTCGGGGGCTTCACGCTCTTGCTGATCGGCGTCCTCATGCTGGTTACTCCAGGACCGGGATGGCTGGTAATCTTTCTGGGGTTGGGTTTGCTGGCGGCGGAATTCGTCTGGGCCAAGCGTCTGATGGACCGCATGAAACGGCAAGGTGGGCGGGTCCGCGATGCCGTCTGGCCTTCGGGGAAAAATGCACCCGTAAAGAAACCTGCGGAATCGAATGAGACAGCGGGGACGTGAATCCCGTAATTTGACCCTCGCTGAGGGAAGCTCGAGGGCTTCTTATCGAACGGCGGAGGCATAGAGCATGGAAACTGCGTTGATCGGCATCGGGAAAATGGGTGCGGGCATCGCCAAAAGCTTGCTGCGCGCGGGACACCACGTCACGGTGTACAACCGGACGCGAGAGCGGGCGGAAGCGCTGCGCGGAGATGGCGCGATCGTCGCGACTTCGGTGGCCGAGGCGTGCCGCAGTGAAGTGCTGTTTACGATGGTTGCGGATGACCCGGCTCTGGAGAGTTTGGTTTTCGGCGATGGTGGAATCCTGGCTTCTTTGCCACGCGGCGCGGTGCATGTCTCTCTCAGCACCATCGGCGTGGCCTTGAGCGACCGGCTCGCTGCAGCCCATGCGAAGGCAGGGCAAGGATATTTAGCGGCTCCCGTCTTCGGGCGTCCCGATGCCGCGGAAGCTGCTCGCCTCGCCGTAGTGGTTGCCGGCCCGGAAAACCTGGTTCAAAAGTGCAAACCGCTGCTTGAGGCCATGGGACCAAAGTTGATGGTCGCGGGCGAACGCGCGTCGATGGCAAACGTCGTAAAGCTTTCGGGGAATTTTCTGATTGCCTCGGTGCTCGAATCGCTCTCGGAGGCCCTGGCGTTCGCGCGAAAGTCCGGGGTGGACGCTGGCGCGCTCATGGAGTTCTTGACCAGCACCCTTTTTAACGCCCCGGTCTACAAGACGTACGGTGAATTGATCGTTCAGGGCAAACACGAGCCCGCCGGATTTTTGCTTCCACTTGGGCTAAAAGACGTGCGGCTCGTGCTGCAGGCTGCGGAGGCCGCGAACGTGCCGATGCCCATAGCCAGCGTCGTCCGCGACCGGTTTATCACCGCGATGGCGCGTGGGAATCAGGAGAAGGACTGGTCCGTCATCGGCCGCGTGGCCGCGGAAGACGCAGGATTACCCCAGACTTCGCGCGCCGCCGGCAATTAAACGCTACAATCAACCCGTCTGAGAACTTTTTCGCAGCAACCCTCCCTCCACAACTCCGTGATACGCTGATGTTCTCTCCGTGAGGAATGCGATGGCATCGTGGTCCGGCAAATGGGCGTTGGTGACAGGGGCCAGCGCGGGAATCGGCAAAGCGCTCGCGGAAGAATTGGCGCGTGGCGGAACGAACCTCGTGCTCACCGCGCGGCGCCGCGAGCGACTGGAAGATCTGGCGCATAGCCTCGCGGCCGCGCACAAAATCCAAACAAAAATATTTCTGGCTGACCTGGCGGAACCGGATGCGCCGAATAAAATATTTCAATTCACGAAAGAACAAGGAATTGAAGTCGAACTGTTGATCAATAACGCCGGTTTCGGCGCCTACGGCGAATTTCCTGCCGTTGATCCGGCCAGACTAACGGACATGGTGCAAGTGAATTGTGCCGCCGTGGTGCATTTAACGCGCCTGTACCTGCCGGAAATGGTGGCCCGGCGGCACGGCGACGTCCTCATTCTCGCTTCGACGGCCTCGTTTCAAAGCGTCCCTTACATTTCGACGTATGCCGCGACAAAAGCGTTCGACTTGCTCTTTGCCGAGGGACTGGCCGAGGAGATGAAACCCTACGGCGTGCGCGTCTGCGCATTGTGTCCGGGATCGACGGACTCGGAATTTGCCGAGGTAGCCGGACAATCGCACGTGGCCGCTACGAAAAAACATCGAGAAACCGCCGAGAAAGTGGCGCACACAGGCTTGCAGGCGCTCGCCGCCGGCAAGAGCTACGTCATTTCCGGGCTGAGAAATTATCTCGGCGTCCTGGGACAAAGACTTGTTTCCCGGCGTTTTGTAGCGCGCGTCGCGGCCCGCATGTTCAAGCCTCAGAAGAATTCCTAGGTCCTGGCGAAGCGGCTTCGGAATCGCGTCACTCCCCCGCGCGCCAACCAGGTAGCATCCGTTCTTTCCGATGGAACCGGTGATCTCGTCCAACGTTCCGCTGGCCGACACGCGTCAGGCCCCAGGCACGTCTAAGACATTGTGAAACCGAAACCCGCCAACGGGCTGGCCGCAGTGCTCGGAAACGCCGGGAACTTTCTGCCCGCCCACCGGGAAATACAGGAGAAGGAAAAAAACGCACCTCCAGCTGGCCGAGACGCCGTAACAGGAGAGACCAGGATCGCAACTCAGGATAGAGACGACCTTCTGTTGAGGCGTGCCGCGAAGGGTGATGAGGATGCCTTTGTCCTTCTCTACCACAGGCATCAGGGCAGGCTGTACCGGTTCGCGCTGCGGATGACGGGCAGCGCGTGGGGCGCGGAAGAGATTGTCCAGGACGTATTCATGACTTTGATCCGCGAACCGAAAAAGTACGACCCCGCGCGCGGCTCGGTGGGCGCACTGCTCTTTGGCATTGCTCGCAACCGCGCGATGAAGCATCTGGAGCGGACCCCGCGTGAAGTTTCGCTGGAAGAGAAGAACGAGGACGGCACCGGAGGAGGAGTCGCTTTGCAGGATAACTTCACTCCGGCGAACTGGGCAGAAACGCAGGAGCGCATGCAGCAAGTGAGAACTGCCGTACACGATCTGCCTCCAGAGTTTCGCGAGGCCGTGGTGATGTGCGAACTGGAAGAGATGAGTTACGAAGAGGCGGCGCAAATGACGGGCTGCCCGATCGGGACGATTCGCTCCCGCCTTCATCGAGGACGCGCATTGCTGCTGGCGAAGCTGGAGATGTTGCGCGATGCGCCACGGCGCCTGAAGGTGGCGAGGTGAACGAATCTTGGAAACGTTTGGAAAAATGGAAATGAATTGCGAGCAACTGGAAACGATTGTACTTGACCTGGGTCGTGATGGCGCTTTGGAGCCGCTCGAGAGGGCGGCAGCGATGGCCCATCTCAGCCACTGTCCGCGCTGCGCGGCATTGCAGGTGTCCTGGCAAGTAGCGAGGGAAGAATTGCGGGCTCTGGGAGAAGAGACTTTAGAGGCAGTGGCACCTCCGCGTGTGGAGATGCGACTGCGGCAGGAATTTCGCGCGCGGCATCGCACGATGGCGGTGCGACGCGGTGCAATTGCGGCCGTATGGGCTCTGGCGGCCGCAGCCGTGGTTGTTGGAGCGGTGAGTTGGTGGAACTGGCAGCAGTCCCGGCATCTGGACGGCGCGAAACAAATTGTGGCGGTAACCACCCCGCCTCCCCCGATTACAGCCCTCGCGGGGCAGAGCCAGGCACAGGACAACGTGTCCGCCGACCTATCGAGCGGCGATGATTTGGCTGGTTTCACGGCGCTCCCTGGAGCGATGCCGGACCTCAAGGAACAAGCTGAGATATTGCGCGTCCGAATGCAGCGTGGATCGCTCGGTGCGTTCGGATTGCCGGTGAATGAGCAGCGGGCCGGCGATTGGATTCAGGTGGATTTGCTGGTGGGAAACGACGGGCTGCCGGAGGCCGTGCGTCTGGCCCAGGAAGAAAACTGAAACGAGATTGCCGCGGTGAATAAAGCATTGCGGCGTGGGTGAGAAGAGGAGAAGGAATGATGAACTCGAAAATGAATATGTGTCTGGCTTTGGGCGGAGTGCTGTTGCTGAGCGCCGTGGCGACGCAAGCGCAACGGCGCGGCCGCGGCGGTGTCCCTCCCTTTGGAGCACCCATGGAGCTGATGGGCTTTGAAGGGATGCACGGTGGAAAGACGGTTACGGGCGTGCCTTTTTCGGCGACGGCTACTTCGGAAACGACGCAGACGTTGCAGGATGGGTCGGTGATTCACCGCACTTCGCAAGTGACTATGTACCGGGACAGCCAGGGAAGGTCGCGGCATGAAGCGACGTTTACCGGGTTCGGGCCTCTGGCCGCTTCCGGTGGGCCGAAAACGATCATAACGATTTCGGACCCGGTGGCGGGAATGCACGTCATGCTGGATACCACACGAAAAGTGGCGCATGAATCTGCCTTCCGCGCGCGTCGCGGAAGCGGCGCGAACGCGGGGCCGGCTCCGGCCTTCGAGGCGCGAATACAAGCGCGGGAGCAAAAGGAAGAAGCCGCCGGTTTGCTGAAGAAAGAATCGCTGGGGACACAGACGATTGACGGCGTGGTCGCGGAAGGAACGCGGCTCACGCATATTATCCCGGCAGGACAGATCGGAAACGACAAGCCCCTGCAAGTGGTTTCCGAACGGTGGTACTCGCCGGATCTTCAGATTGTATTGAAGAGCACGCGAACCGACCCACGATTCGGAACCACAACGTACACGGTGACCAGTATCCAGAGGACCGAGCCTGCCGCGACGTTGTTTACGGTGCCGGCCGATTACACGGTGCAAACCGGCAGGAGAGGGCGCAGAGGCCGCGGTGCAGTGCCGCCACCACCGCCACCGGCCAGCAACTGACGAAGGCAACCGTGCGCCAGGAATTGCAGTTATAACCGGCGCAGGCCTTACGTCGATCTTCTCACCTGAAGACGGTACGCCCTTTCCGCAGCTACCCCGTCAATGCGGAAGGGGCGTTGCCGTCTTTGGAGGCAGGAAGTAGAGGAGAAGAACTGCAGCGGTTTTGGGCGCAGCAAGGGATGTAGAATGCGCGTATGGACGAGAAAGCGCTGGCCAAACAACTGGAATGTGAGGGATTTAGCCATAGCTAGGTCTGGCAGGACGGGCCGAACGCGGTTTATCCAGAGCATACGCACGAGATGGAGACCGCGCACATCATTTTGAGCGGCGATATGACGCTGACCATGGGCGGGCTGTCGAAGACATATCATTTGGGAGAGCGCTGCGACGTTCCCGCCAGCGCGGTGCACTCGGCGAAGATGGGGCCGAAAGGCTGCCGATACTTGATCGGCGAGCGATGAGGACCAAGATCTTTCCAAGCTCGTTCCAGCCCTTTGTACCCCGCCCGCCAGCTTTTTCGTAAGTGCGGATTATAACCAGTGACAATTGCTGAGCTATGACACGAAGCACGACCCCGTAAGGAAAAGACGCTAAGAACGTTTTTCGCCGCGTTCACTTGTATCTCGATTGACGCCGAAATCGGAGAGCGAGCGGGCGATTATCTCCGGAAGTACGCGAAGAGCCACCACGTGGAGCTTTGAGACGCCCTGATTACCTCAAGCGCTTCCCTCCATAAGGCGGAGCTTTGGACCCACAACCGTCGACACTACTCCCTGGAAGAAATCAGCTTCTACTGATCGGGATCAACCCAAGAGCAAGAAAACATCAGGAGAGATGTTGACGAGCTAGGAGAGCCGCGTCCTCGCAACTCTCACTTGCCAGAGTGCAACCAATCGCCTTCTCCTTCAATCCGGACTTCGATGACGCTGCCGTCGGCGAGGCCGAGCGCGGAGCGGAAATGGATCTGGCCCATCAGTTCGAGGTAAGCCTTGCCATGGAACTGGCCGGCGCCGAGTTCGTGGGAATCGGGGCGGACGATGATTGCTTTGTAGCCGGCAACAAGACAGCGCTGGAGCTTGATGGTTTCGCCGAGGTGGGATTGGCGGTTGTAGGGATATTCATGAGGGCGGATAAGAGCGTGGGCGGAGACGATATATTCCTCGGGGATAGAGACGTTGAGAGTGCCGGGGACGAGGTTAGAAATACCAATTCGAGTTTCGATCAAAGACATGACGGGGTTGAGGTTGCGAGTGGCCATGCCGTAGCCGGTGGTGACGGTGCCAAGGAAGATTCTCATTCTGCGGGCCAGAGGGAAAGGTAGCACGAAAAAACGGCCCGCGGCGATGGCCGCGAGCCGAGAAAGTTCACAATGGAAGCGCCGAAAAGCAGGGCGGGTTAGAAGGTCAGCTTCAAGCCGAACTGGACGAGGCGCGGATTGTTGACAGTGGAATTGACCGCGCCGAATCCCTGAGCAGATATGTTGTTGATCGGCATGCCAAATTGCGCGTGGTTGAAGAGATTGAAGAACTCTGCGCGGAAGTTCAGACCCATATTCTCCCAAGGCAGAGCGAACTGCTTGATAAGGGAGAAATCGGAGTTGACGAATCCAGGTCCGGTGATCGGGACGCGCGAGGCGTTGCCAAGTTCGCCCGGTGCGGCCGGCGCGAAGGCGCAAGGATTGAAAGGATACCCAGAGTTGCTCAAGCTGTCTGGAGCCAGGCCGCCTTGCGACACTAATATCTGGCATCTGGGATTGGGATTCGCTGCCACGACGCCCGCCTTGTAGGGGTTGGCAATGCGATCTGGGCGGTTGTAGTTGTTGCCGTTGCCGCCGTTGTTGAAGAAGACTCCGGAATTATTCGCGCTGTCGACGAGGGGAACCGGGAAACCGGAGGTGATCTTTTCAATCAGAGTGATCTGCCAGCCGCCGGCAATCGCGTCGGTCACGCTGTTCCAGTCGCTGCCGAATTTCCTGCCTTTGCCAAAGGGCAAATCATAGATGAGGCTGGCGGTGAAACTATTGTTGAGGGCGATCTGGGAAGGCGCCCAATCGAGAGTCTGCCAATTGGGGAGCGGAAAATAGGGTGCACTGAGCAAGGAACCCAAACCGTCGGAGAGACCATTATCATAGGTGTGCGAGTAGGTGTAGCCAACCAAGGCGTAGATGCCGTATCGGCTGGACTTAGTTTCCGCTTTGACTTGCAGCGAATGGTAAGTGGTCTTGCCAAGGTCACCGAACTCGAGAACAGCGTTGCCGTTGGGCAAAGCGTAAGGCGTGACGTAGGGAGCGCCTCCGGGATTGCAGCCGATGGTGTAGGAACCTCCGGTGCAGGCGGACGGGCCATTGGAGGTGTTCAGGTTATTCCCGGACACTAAGATGTGGCTGCCGCGTGAGCCCGCATAGCCCACGGTGAGAACGATGTTGCCGGGGATCTGCTGTTCGACGTTCACGTTCCACTGTTGCGCCCTGCCGAGCTTGTAGTTCCTGGGCTGGAAGAAAAGCGTTCCGGTAAAAGTGGCAAGGTCAGGTGGAGTTAAGAAAATCGGAAATCCCTGCGAGGTGGTAACGCCGGTAACGCCCTGGTCCGCCACTGTGCTGCAATAAGAGGTGATGGTGGGGCAACCAGCTCCAGGTCCGGTGACTTGCTCGGCAACGCCAAAGTTGTCGCCTTCGGCAAAGAAGGGGGGATTTTGCCAAAGACCCTGAGAACCCTGGCTCCAAGCGGAGTCGTGATAGATGGAATAGCCGCCGCGGACAACGGTCTTGTCACTTCCGAGTACCTTCCAAGCCGCACCGATGCGCGGCTCAAGGGCCGTCCAATCCCTATTGATGCCGGCAGAGCTTCCCACACCGCCTTGATTGGCGACGAAGAGTTGCCCAGCGCCACCGATGGCAGGAACGAAGTCAGCCATGCGGCCAGCGGATTCGGAGATGGGAGTGGTCATATCCCAGGCGAGGCCCAAGTTGAGCGTGAGGTCCTTGGTAATGCGCCAGTCATCCTGGACGAAGGGGCGAATAATCTTCCAACGGCGGCCGCTAACGGGGCCGTTGAAAGTCTGATCGTGCTCGGAAACTCCGATCAGCCCAAGCAGCAAGTCCGCCGCGGCGTTGCCTGCAATGTTCGTGTTGGCGTCGCCGTAGCCGGTGAACGTGCCGATGGCGGCGGGGATCCAGAAGCCGTCCTGGAAGGCTTCGGTGCCAACATTCATCTGGTTGGCGCGAACATCGATGCCGACCTTGAAGTCGTGTTTGCCGCGAATCAAGTCGAGGGAATCAGCGAAGGTAAAGACATTCGTTCCGCCCTGGAACGGAGTGTAGCCGCGGTCGCCGAGGGACCAGTAGCCGTTAATCATCAGGACGCTGACTAAGCCACAGCTATAGGCGCCCGGAGTGCAGGTAGCAGAACTGCCGAGGCCGTTGCAGCCGAGGTTGGCACCAATTATGCCCAGCTTGGCGGATGCGCAACTGCCGGTACCCTGCGAGGTGATGTAGTTGAAAATGCGATTGTAACCGAAAGTGGCCTGGTTGACGGTGGTCGGAGAGAAGACGTGCGTCTCGCCGATGGCGATGTTGCGGGCGTGGTTGATGATGCCCTGGTTGCTGCCAAAAGCGCTGGCCTCGGCAAAGCCGCCTTCGAAGCCGCCGGGAACGTAGGAGACGGCGTCGTCATAGCTAAAACGACCGAAAACGGTGTCGTTGATAGAGAAGTTGTGGTCCAAACGGACGTCAAACTTGGTTTCGTCGAGCTTGCGGACCGGCTCGCTTACAAAGTTATAACTAGCTGCCTGGTTGCTGGCGTTTGGCGTGGGGTAGAGATTCATAAGAGCGCCGCCAATGCTGTCGACTAGGCCGGCGGGTATTTTGGCGCACGGAGTTCCCTGGGCCTGGGAGCCATCGGCGGCGGCGGGCATGGGGTTGCCGGCGCCATCGCACTGGAAGTAGATATTCGGAAAGACGGCAGGGTTGGCCGAGGTTCCCAGCATGTTGGGATTGACGATTCCCGGCACATCCACGTTATTGACGCCATTGAAGTAAGTGCCCGTGACAGGATTGCCAAAAGGGTCGTTGGTGAAATCGGCAAAGGACTGGGAGGCGCTGGTGCGCATAGCCATGCTGGGGACCAGGCCGGTGAAGACGTTGCCGTGACGCTGATCCTTCTGCTCGCCATCCAGGAAGAAGAAAGTCTTGTTTTTCTTTATAGGGCCGCCGATGGAACCGCCGAATTGGTTCAGGTTGAATTTTTCGGGGGTAGTAGCGAAGAAGCTCTTGGCGTCCAGCGAAGTGTTGCGGAGAAACTCGAACAGGGAGCCGTGGAACTGATTGGATCCCGATTTCGTGGTGACGAGAACGGTCGGTCCGGCGCGGGTGCCGTATTGTGCAGAGTAGTTGTAGGTCAAAACCTTGAATTCCTGAATGTCATCGATGGAGGAAAAAGTGCCGATACCGCCGGCGGTCAATTCGTTGTTGTCGACACCATCGAGGAGCCAATCTGTGCTGTTGGGCCGGGAGCCGCCGACGGAGAGGGAGAAGGAGCCGCGAGTGGCGACTTCGCTGTCAGTGCCGGCGGTGAAAAAGCTGTTGGGGTTGGATTCCGTGGTAGCGCCGGGAGTGAGAGTGGCGAGCTGTACGAAATTGCGGCCGTTGAGAGGAAGTTGAGCAACTTCCTGAGAGGTGATGACCTGGCCGAGGGAAGGATTCGTAGTTTCGACGGCGACGGCGGAAGCGGAAACTTCGACCTGGGTTGAAACGGAGCTCGGAACAAGGGTGAAATCAAGTTCGCGAGCTTCGTCAACCTGGAGGCGAAGATCCTTGCTCTCCGCAGTTTGAAAACCCTTGTATTCAACGCGAACCGTGTAGATGGAGACAGGAAGAAGCGGGATGAGGTAGTGGCCGGCGTCATCGGTGCTGGCCAGGCGGGAGACGCCCGTGCTTTGGGAAGTGGCAGTCACCGTGGCGCCGGAAATTGCAGAACCGGATTTATCCAGCACGGTGCCGGAAAAGCTGCCGTTCGCCTGCGCGAAGAGAGCCGGAGATGCAGTAAGCGCGAAAACACAGAGCGACATAAGAAAAAACATTTTTGACTTCATGGACGACACCCCTTTCGACATCCATTGCCTACGACGATGGCTATAGCCCGGCCCACTCCGAGGTTTGTATACACAACTTGCGGCAGTGAAAAAATGCTCCGCGAACTCGTGAATCCAAAGTTGCGCGAGACGAAAACGTTTGAACGAGGGGATACTCCGGTGCGGACTCGTGGTACATACCGCGGAAAAATATCCTTCCATAAGGCAGCGAAGGCGAAGAGATGTTACTGCTTCCCAGAACGCTCCCCCAGTTGCACCAGTGGGGGTAGGCTAGCGTCCAGCTTGGAGAAGTGTCAAGACAAAAGTAGAGTTTGCGAAACGGGAGCGGTGGAAAATCCTTCCCAGGAATTTTCCTCTATGGTGAATTCAAATTTGTGATGCGGATGGGAGTAGCTAGAAAAGCGAGGGAAGGCTCCGCTCGTCACGAGCCGCCGTAGAGCTGAAAGGGCGCCCAGTAGTAGGGCTTGCGGAAGACGCTGTCCGAGTGAAGGAGGGAGAGCTTGGCGGCGCGCAAGGCGGAGGCAGGATCATCTCCGTGGCTCAGACCGCCGTAGAGCACGTCCATGAGCTGAGGCGTAGAGGCGTCGCTCACTTCCCAGAGAGCGGCGATGACGTTATGTGCGCCAGCGCGTAAGAATGCCCAGGAGAGGCCCACGAGGCCTTCACCGGAATAGGCGCGCGTCCCCGCGCCATTGCAAGCGGAAATCGTTACTAGATAAGCGGAGAGACGCCGCTTGACGATGTCTCGCGCATAGAGCTTGTAGGAATCCTCGTCCTTACCCTTGCTGAGGATGACGGCGGATTCCAGCGGGCGAGCGCGGCTTGCCGTTCCGTGCGTCACGAAATGGAGATAAGCGTACTTTTCAGGGTCGTCCCTGAGAAAGGCGGCCGGGGTGGCATCGGCACCGGAAAGCACTTCGCGGCGTTCCGCAGGAAAATATTTTTCGATGTCTTGCATTTCGGCTGCGGCTTGCGGCAATGGAGGAAAATCGGCAACCGGAGAAACCGTATTGCCGACGAGGAAGAGGTTTCTTACTTTCGGAGCGGCCCGATTGGCGGCGGAAGCAAGCAGCGTAAGGGAATTCGCAGTGGTGAGCGTGACGTCTTCGATCCAGTAGTGCGGCTTGGGGGAGGGGACAATCAACGTCTCGAAGTTCAGGCCGTATAGGCTGCCATCTGGTAGCAGGATGACCCGGGAGCCGCGAGGAATGAGCTTCGCAGCGGGCTCGACGAGCAGTTGATAGAGCTTTCGTCCATCCGGATTCGCCGTCTCGAGCGGATCGCGCGTGCCGAGCAGCGCTTCGCGGTAGGATTTGACGAGCGGAGCAATTTCCTGCGCGGACGGCAGCGTGAGACAGGCGATTTTTGCGGGGGTAATGGCCCAGAGATAAGAGTGCTGCTGTCCGAGCCAATAAAAAAGAAGTGTGGCGTGCATTTGGCGAGCGAGCCGGCGTGGACGGACACTACCGTTGGCCAGAGCGGCGGTAGGTTTTCCCGCGGCCAAACCTTCTTCTAGGGTTTGCGCGCGGCTCAGCTCGGCAACCGCGAGGGCGTCTCGCTGGCGCCGGCGGCGAATGAGGAAATCGACGTAATCGTCGTAAAACTCTATGGCGCCGGAGAGAAAGCTCAAGCGCAGATCGTCGGCGCTGATGGAGGAGCGCGCGGCTTCAAACGTTTGAATCGATTTGCGGTATTCCTGCTCGGCTTGCATCGGCAATCCTTGGGCATCGTGTAATTCCGCGAGCCTTGCCTGCACTCCCCAGCGAACGGCAGTCTCAGCGCCAGGATCATTGAGGACTCGACGATATTGCTTCTCCCCCTCGGCAAAGTTCCCCTTCTTGGCTGCAATTCTTCCGGAGAGAACGAGGGAATCGAGCGCGGCAAAATGATCAGCGCCGCCTTCTTCGAGCTTTAGCGCATCCTGGTTATACTGCTCGGCCTCCGCAAGCCGGTCGGTCCGCAATTTAACTTCGGTAAGAGTGTTGAGGCACTCCGTGATGGCCTGTACGTTGTCAATGCGGCGGGCGCGTTCGAGGGTTTGCCTGGCGATGCTTTCGGCGGAGGCGTAATCATGGAGCGCCAATTGGGCATTTGCGATTCCGGTGAACCAATAGGCGATGTCACCTGTGAGGCCGCTGCGTTCGGACTCCGCCGCGCTTTGCTGGAAAAAATTAAGCGCGGCCTCAAAATCACCCAGTTCCGAGTAGTTCCAGGCGATATTTCCGAGAATGGTCGCGCTCGAGCTCTTCATACCGAGAGAACGCGATAATTGCAGAGCTGCCTGGTTCCAATCAATGGCCTCGCCGTAGTGTTCCTGATTGGTCGCCAACCAGCCAAGGTCGCCCAACGCCGTGGCTTCCAAAACAGGATTTTGCTCTTGCCGGGCAATGGCCAGGGAATTCTTATAGTCGGCCGCGGCTTCCGGCAATCTCTTTTCCTCGACGCGAAGAGAGGCTCTGGCCAGGAGTACCTGGCACATGAGATCAGGGCGCAAGGAACGCGCTATCCATACAGCCTTCTCAAAATCCTTTTCTGCCTCCGGGAATTGCTGGGCAGAGGTATGCGCCATTCCAGTAAAGACTGCTTTATGAACCGCAATATCGGTGGAATTAAGTGCTGCTGGAAGTTGCTCCTGGAGGAGAGCGAGAGTTCCTTTGTAATCGGACTGCGAAACGAGAACTTCCGCTTTCAATACGCGGAAGCGCCAGGCCCATTCGACGTTCTTGGAGGCGTACTTCTTGTAAGCGTTGTCCGCATCCCGCAGCGCGGAATTCAAGTCGCCAGTTTGAATTTCCCGTTGGATACGTTGCTCGAGGTCGGCTGGACCTGGATGTGCTTGGCAGCCGCCAAGGCATAGGGCAATCACTAGCGCAATTACAATCTGGGCTAGGGCATGGGAGGTAAGGGCTGGCCGTTGGTCCGAGTTTCCGCCATGGTTCCGACCCCGCCATCGGGGGAGCCGAGGTTGAAGCGCAGCATGGTAAGAGCAATGGTTCCTGGAGTGGCAAATATTTCGGCAAGGGCAACCTCGCCGAAATGAGGAATGCGCAGGATGTGTCCGCGGACTTGCACACCCGGCAGCGCCTTCGGGTCTATCACGATTTCTTCGACGAGCGAACACAGCGCCACTCCGTTTTCAATCACCGTAATTCTCCCTGATTTTGCGTCGTCCGCAAGGTTATTCCTCAAATCGGTGAAGGTTGCCGATTTGAGGAGCAAATCGTGGCGCAGCTTGACCTTTATGTCTTGGCCACCGAGGCGCAGGTTCTTGAAATGGCTTCCCAGGGCGAGGATATGGCCGTCACGATTGGTTGTGTGGCTGGTGTATTCCGCGGTAAGCCGGGCCACAATCCGGTCGGCGGTCAAGTAGTCCAAAAGTTTCACGTCTTCCAAGGCTGCCGTCGCGCTGGTGGTGACGGTTTTTTCGTCTTGCCAGCTTCCAGAGACGTGCGTGCTGCCCGATTTGAAGTCTATGAGTCGCGGAACATGAAAGTTCTCAACGTGAGCGTGCGCGTGGCCACCGACGGTAGGCAACGAAGTTGCGGCCTGCGCGGCGATGGGAACGTCCACGGGACGGACGAAATGTGCACTGAAGGCATGGCCTTCTGCATGGAAATGGAAGGGTATGCGGTCCTGCGTATTCATCGGGGACACCTCACGCAATTGAACTTAGATGGGGGTTCATACTTAATATATTTACTGGACAACTTCAAGAGTAAAGGTCTCTTGAGCAACTGGCTTAGTCTTACCTTGCGATGCCGGGGGCGCCTGACCTCGGAAAACTACGAAGTTATACTTCCCAGCCTCGAGTGTCCCCCCAGCAAGGTCGACCTGCACATAGCGCTTGGCCTGTTCCGCGGAAACAGGCACCGTAATCCGCGCACGGCCTGATTGATCTTGGATCTGGCAAAGATAGCCATCCGGGGAATCGCCAGGCATGTCAACGTCCAGGCTGAATCTCTCGTGGCGGCCTATCTTGATCGTCTCTGAGGATGGGCTCGCGCCGCGTTGCTCCGCCGGCCGCAGGGAAAAGTACCGCACGACTTCAGCTCTCTCCACCAGATCCGGCGATCGCCTCAAACGCGGAATTGTGACCTCGTTCTGATAGCCGATGAAGAGAAGAAGAACCGCCAATGCGGGGATCGCAACGGTGGGGCGCAGCCATCCGAACCAGCCAGCCGTCGCTGGAGAGTGTTCCTTAGCGTCAACTGCTTCGGGAACCTCTTCGCGGACCACCTGCCGCGCACTTTCCATGAAAGCGACCGTGGCCTTGAGTTCCTCCGCGCAAGCGGGGCATTCGAAATAATGCTCCTCATACTCATCGCGTTGGGCCTGCGGGAGTTCCCCGAGAACGTACTTTTCGGCGGCTTGCAGCCGCATGGCTTCGCTATGATCCATTTTTGTCATCCGATGAGTAGTGAATGAGGGAGCCAGTTCGTTTCATCATGCCGCGCCCCTCGGGGGAATCCTTCCGGAAAGCGATTCCGAGTCTTTCTCATACAAAACCTTGAACTTGTCCTTGGCGCGGTGCAAAAGAACACGAAAATAATCGCGATCCACGCCGAACTGTTTGCACACTTCATCTTTCTCTTTCTCTTCCAGATAAAAGGCGTGCAGGAGTTCTCGATCCTTCCTGGGCAGGCCTTGCAGGACCTGGCGGACCCTTTCCTTCGCTTGCCGGGTTACCATAAGGCCTTCAAGATCAATGGTTTGGTCGGTCCTTTCGGCGTTGGAGTCGTCTAAGGGTCGAGTTCGAGCAGAAATGCGGTAAAACTCCATTAATACATTGTTGCAGATGGAGTTAACGAAGGCGCCAAAACGCTCCGGCTGGCGAACGCCGTCCTTACGAAGGGTGACCAGGACTCGAATATATGTTTCCTGGCGGAGATCCTCGACAGTTTCCGAAGCCAACATCTTTGCACGCAGTTTGATCCGCAGAAGCTGGTCAAAATACACGACAAAATGTTGTTCCGTCGAGGGGTCTCCCTCGCGGAGGCGCTCCACGTATTCCCTGGTGAACGCGAAGAGTTCCACGCTGCCCTCGAAATTGTGCTCAGGAGTATAGCCGCCCCATTCCCCAGGAGCAATCCTTCCCATTTCCCATTTTGGACCGAATCGGTGAAACGAAATGCCTGTCTCCTGCACTAATCGGTTGTAGGAAACGAGCGAGAGCTCGGTTCTCCTTCTGCGTAGGGATTGTTCCCCTGTCCCTCGCGTGTCCCACCAAGGCGCATCCTTGCTGGACCTGGACCAGCAAGGATGCGCCCCCCTCTAGCGGGGAGGACCAGTGATCTTGGAGGCTGCGTGCCACGTATTCTGCAAAACCCAAATCTCTCCGGTGCACTGCGGAGGCTTCCCGATACGGGTGCGGTGAAAGCCGGTGGGCGAAGTTTCGGCATGGTCCACGCCCCCTCGTCCGTCACGGCACTCAATATTGAATTTGTTGCCAAGCCCAATGAAGCTCACAAGGTGAGCGCAGCACTGCCTGCGGCGATAAACGGCACGCTCGGAGGGGTCGCCGGCTTTGCCGGAAGTTTCGTGATGATCGCCAATCACGAAGCGCGGCTCATCACCGTGATTACGCTCTGGAGCGGTGAGGATGGGGTACAGCGTTGCACGGAAAACGTGCGCTGGGTGCGGGCGCTATTGGCGCCGTACCTGGATCGCTGCCTGCGTGTCCAGACGCTGGCTACCCACGTGCACATGGCGCCTCACGCTGCTTCGCAGCAATTCGAACAGGCGTGCTCCGAAGCGGCGCTCGAAGCCGGAGTGAACGAAGAGGAAGCAAGGTATGTAGCTTGAATACACGAGCGAACTGGTTTTCCGCCGGAATCAGCAGGCAGTCCGGCAACGGCAGAATGCCATCGCAACATCCAACTTCTCTGGGGGTTCACTACGAGAGAAAAGGATGGCTGTGGCGGCCCCGGGGGTCGCAAAGTTTAAGTTGGGGGCTATAGCAACAATGTTTGAAGACAGAATCTGCGCAGTGGATTTTTGTGAACGGGCGGCTGTGGCTTCACTGGCTCAACAAGATTTTTGCCTGAATCACTTTATCGAACTTTGCTACGAAAACTTGCAAAGAATCGATCCCAGGGGCCAGAGGATCGGCCGGCTGCCTATTGATCTCCCCACGCTGCGGGCGTTTATCGAAGAATGTTCGCAAAGGGCTCTGGAAGTGGCTTTGCATTGCGAAGTCATCGACAATCTGCAGCGGGGCCGCCTTCTGGACATTCTTCTGTGGGCCGGAGAGCTTTTTGTGTTATTGCGCGCCCCGCGGCGCGGGTTCGCGGATTCTGTCATACAGGAACAGGATCCCGTCCGCATGCGCCTGGCTGCCCGGCACTTTTAAGTGTCCGAATGTGCCCGGTGAACGCCGCATGGAAATTGTTGCCCCAGTTCCCCACTCTGCACCGAATCGGTTTTGCAATCTTCGGCTCTGCAGGGTCGCCTGGAAAAACCGCTGCTGCGCCTTCTTTCACCGGTGGTTGGAAGCCCTCCGATGGCACTGGATTGTGAGCCGCTCACAGGAGCATAATGGCATTGCAGGCAAGGTTTCATCCGGCCACCCCGCGGCCGTAAACGCACGCCTCATCCCAGCAGGCGCGATCGAAGGGCCCCGCTGCGAATGAGGGCAGCGCCATGATTATTCAAGAGCAGGGCGACAATCTGATTTTGATCCGGCAGACGGACCACGCGATGTTGTCTGGTTTTTTTGCGCGCGCGATGGGCAACGAACTGTTCAGCCGTCCTGAGCCTTTTGAATCATTCTGTTTGGCGGCGGCGGAGCACGATAACGGCTGGAACGAATGGGAGTTGCTGCCGCAGATCGATCCGAAGACGTTTACTCCGTATAACTTCATGTCTATCCCCACCGAAGAACACATCGCCCTCTATCAGCGCGGCATCGAACGCGTTGTACGGGCGGACCATTACGCGGGGCTGCTCGTGAGCATGCACTGCGCCGGCTTGTATGATCGGACTCGCGCGACTATGCCGGGTTTCTCCGCTAAGTATGTTAAGTCCAACGAAACGCATCTCGTTACGGACTTCATCCAGCGGCTGAGACTCCAGCAATTGCGACTCAAAGTAGATCTTCGTGCCGACCCGGCAATGAAGGCTTTCGTGGAAGATCACGCTTTGCATGCAAATCTGCAGCGCCTGGAAGCTCTTGACCGCTTGTCGCTCTATTTCTGCCTGGCTCCCCTGGATGGCTCGACGATTGATGCGGTCCCCCTGAATGGGAACGGGCGCGAAGCGGATTGGGATCTGCAGCCCGCGGGAAACAATTTTGTTACCGTAAAGCCATATCCGTTCGCCAAGGATCCGCTCGAGATCAGCATACTTGCACGGCGAGTTCCCCGGCGGCCCTATGCGGACGAACGTGAATTTCAAAAAGTCCTCGCGCAGGCTCCCTATTTCGCGTTGAACTTCACCTTAAGCGCGGATGGCGCGCGCATTCAATCCCAATCCGCGGTCGCCTAACGCCTAATCAGTCCAGCTTTTGCCCGAGCGTTTCCGGCAGAGCCAACGCCAGCAGCGCCGCCATCAAGAACGCCCCTGCCTGCAGAAAAAAAGCTGTCCCCAGCCCAAACCGCACCGCCAGCGCTCCGACGGCGAACGGCGCCAGCGCGGAGATTCCTCGGCCGATGTTGTAGCTCAATCCCATGGCCGTGGCGCGGATTTCGCCCGGGAAGAGCTCGCTCGCAATGGCCGCGTACCCGGAGAAATAACCCGTCCCAAAAAAAGCGACCAGCGGGCCGAGAGCCAACAGCCAGAAGGCGCTTCGGGACATCCCGTAAATGGGCACCAGAGCCGCGGCAATCAGCAGATAGAAGAAATACGGTTTGCGCCGCCCAAAAGCATCCGAAAAAAAACCGAACATGGCATACCCGAGCCACTTCCCGCCGCACAGCACCAGATAAAACGTGGTGCTTTTCACGAGGCTTAGGCCCCGGCCTCCACGGTCGGGCGGCAGGGATAAATACGCCGGAATCCACGTGAACAGTCCCCAGTAGCCGAACATGCTGAAGGCGTTCATCGCCGTGGCCAGGATTCCGTTGCGCAAAACGCCTTTCTCCAGAAGCTTGCGCAGAGGCACTTTTTCCTGGCGCGCCGCCCGCTGCTTCCACAACTCAGGCTCCGGCACCCTGCGCTGGATCCATATGACGAGAAACGCCGGCAGAACGCCGACAAAAAAAACGGCGCGCCAGCCAAAGTGTGGCAATACGACTAGGACAACGAGCGCCGCAATCGCTTCTCCGATCGCGTAGGCCGACTGCATGAACCCCAGCGCCTTCCCGCGATGTTCCGTGCGCCACGTTTCGGCGATCAGCGCCGCGCCGGCGGTCCATTCGCCTCCCATGCCGAGTCCCAAGATGAAGCGGAATGTGGCCAGTTCCGGAATCGTGTGTGACAAACCGCACGCTGCGCTCGCCAGCGCATAAACGAGAATTGCGGCGGTAAGAGCACGGACGCGTCCGATGCGATCCGCTACAAAGCCGAAGAGTAGGCCACCAATCGCGGATGCGACCAGCGTCAGAGAATTCAACAAGCCCGCGGTCCGCGAATCCATCCCGAATTCGAGCATCAGGAACGCCAGGATGAGGGAATAGAGCATCACGTCCATGGCGTCGAGCATCCAGCCCAATCCGCCCGCGATCAGCGACTTCCGTTCGGGCGGAGTTGCGTGCTGAATCCAGTCGAAACTAAACATGCTGCGAGGGGCTGCGAACGAGGATGGGGCCATCGAAGTCTTGCTGGACAGGCTCCATGCGGGCGGCTTTGTCACGCCGGGATTGTACCCAAAAGCACTCCGCAGTGCGTCAGGAACTAAGGGGAGAGGTTACATCCGCAGTTTGTGGCGCAGATTGCAGCGTAGGGTGTACCATTCGGCCTCGCGGATAACCACCTGCCATAGTACTGGTGCGATTAAATATTCTTTTGGGGGCGAAGATGATGAGCGGTCTAAAGAGTGTGACGAGAGTCTGTTCTGTTCTACTCGCGATGGTTGTGTTCGGGCTCGCGTGCACGGCTCTTCGAGCGCAAACGCTCGACGACAATGCGTTGAAGGCCATGAAGTGGCGCCAGGTCGGCCCGTTTCGCGGCGGACGGGCTCTCGCTGTAACCGGAATCGCCGGAGATCCGGAGACCTACTATTTTGGCTCGGTCGCCGGCGGCGTTTGGAAAACCACGAATGGCGGCCTTACATGGACGCCAATGACCGATAAAACGGGAATTATGTCCGTGGGCGCGATCGCCGTGGCTCCTTCCGACCCGAACGTGATTTACGTGGGCACGGGCGAATCCGCCTGGCGGGGAAATATCGCGTACGGCGACGGGATGTACAAGTCTCTCGACGGCAGGCAAGACCTGGACGCACATTGGGCTCGAAGACACGCGGCACATCGCGAAAATCCTCGTCAGCCCCACAAATCCTGAATATCGTTTTCGTCGCCGCGATGGGCCATGCCTTTGGCCCCAACGAAAGCGCGGCGTTTTCAAATCCACCGATGGCGGGAAGACCTGGCAAAAAGTTCTCTACAAGGACGCCAAGACCGGCGCCATCGACCTTACATTCGATCCTTCCAATTCGCACATCCTCTTTGCAGCTCTTTACAGAAGCGCAGCGCTACCCCTGGACCGCCATTATGCGGCGGGCCAGGCAGCGGGCTCTATAAATCCATCGACGACGGCGCGACCTGGAAACATCTCGAAGGTCACGGGCTGCCCTGCGGGCGTTCTTGGCCGCATCGGTGTCTCCGTTTCCGGCGCCGACGGCAATCGCGTCTATGCCATCATCGAAGCCGAAAAAGGCGGCATCTATCGCAGCGAGGATGCCGGCGAAAACTGGCATCTCATCAATCCCGATCATCGCTTCACGCAGCGCGCCTGGTATTTCACGAACATTTTCGCTGATCCCAAGAGCGTCGATACGGTCTATGTGCTGAATACTGCGGTGTATCAGTCGACCGACGGCGGGCACACCTTCAGCTTCATTCGCGCACCGCACGGCGATAATCACGGACTGTGGATCGATCCCACGCATCCGGACTGGATGATCAACGCCAATGACGGCGGCGCCACGGTTTCGCACGATGGCGGCAAGAGCTGGACCACCCAGGCGAATCAGCCGACCGCGCAGTTCTATCACGTCGCCACGGATAACGCTTCCCCTATTACATTTATGGCGCGCAGCAGGACAACTCGACTGTTGCCATCGCCAGCCGTAGCGACAATGGCGTCATCGACCGCCCGGATTGGTACGACGTAGGCGGCGGCGAATCGGGCTTTGTGGTTCCCGATCCCAAGAATCCCGACATTGTGTACGCCGGTTCTTACGACGGCCTAATCACGCGGTTCAACAAGAAAAATCATCAGGAGCAGGACATTTCTTCCTGGCCGCTCAATCCGATGGGTTCCGGCGCCGCCGATTTGAAGCACCGTTTCCAGTGGACCGCTCCCGATCATGATGTCTGCCAACGATCCAGGCGCTCTTTACCATGGCGGCGAGGCCGTTTTCAAGAGCACCGACGAGGGCATGAACTGGACTGCCATCAGCCGCGACCTTACGCGAAACGACAAGAGCAAGCAGCAATCGTCGGGCGGGCCGCTCACGCAAGACAACACCAGCGTCGAGTATTACGACACCATTTTCGCGCTCGCGGAATCGCCCATCGAGAAGGGCCTCATTTGGGCCGGCTCTGACGATGGTCTCGTGCACGTCACCCGCGATGGTGGCCAGCATTGGGCCGACGTTACGTCGAAAGAATTCGGCGATTGGAGCAGGGTCAAGAGCATCGACCCCTCTCCGCATGCGGCGGGCACTGCCTACATAGCCATCGATCGTCATCAACTCGATGATTTCCGTCCGTACTTCTTCAAAACGTCCGACTACGGCAAGACTTGGACAAAAATCACGAACGGCTTGCCCGACAATAGCTACGCCCAGGTCGTCCGCGAAGATCCAGAGCGCAAAGGCTTGCTCTATGCAGGAACGGAAACTGGCATCTACATCTCCTTCGACGATGGCGGACACTGGCAATCGCTGAAACTCAATTTGCCGACCACGCCCGTACACGACCTCACCATAAAGGGCGATGACCTTGTCGTGGCCACCTACGGCCGGGCCTTTTGGGTCCTCGATGACATCGCTCCGCTGCGGCAAATAAGCGCGGCGGATGAAAGCGCGGAACTGCATCTCTATCAGCCGTCCACGGCCGTGCGTTTCCGCGGGCCGGGCTTCACTCTGCCGGCCACAGTTCCTGTGGGTGCAAACCCGCCTTCCGGCGCCATCATTTATTATTCGCTGAAGACTGCACCCAAGGAACAAATCAGCCTCGAGATTCTCGACGAGCACGGCAAACTAGTTCGCAAGTATTCCAGCAAGAAAGCCGGCGCAGGCGCTTCTGCCGTCGAACAAGAGTTCGGCTTCCGAAGGCAATCGACGGAACTTCCTGCCGAAGCCGGCCTGAACCGCTTTGTGTGGGATTTGCATTTCGAAGCCCCGACCACCGTTCCAGGCTCTGTTGGCTGGGGAGGCCGTCCCGAAGGGCCGCTTGTGGTCCCCGGCACATACGAAATCAAACTGACCGCTGGAGGAAAGACCGAAACCGCCAAAGTGGAAATCACCAAAGATCCACGCGTCTCCGCGACGCAGTCCGATTTCGAGAAGCAGGAAGAACTTGCCAAGCGGATTAGCGAGCGCGTCGGCGCGGGCGATGAAGCGGTGAACCAGATTCGCAGCCTGCGCAGCCAGCTAGATGCCCTGAAAAAGCGGCTGTCCGCAGACCCGAGCGCCAAATCCGTCGTTGACGAGGCGGAAGCTCTCAGCAAGAAAATCAGCGCCGTCGAGGAAAAAATCATCCAGCCGAAGGCGAAGAGCGGCGAGGACGCCCTAAATTATCCGATTCAGGTCGCCAACCAGCTCGCCGCCTTGCAGGAAACCGTGGAGAGCGCGGACACGGCTCCGACCGCCGCGTCCGACGCCGTTTTTGACGTGCTCAACAAGCGCCTTGATGTCCAGTTGGCTGCCTGGCACGAGCTCCAATCCAAGGATCTCGCGGCTCTTAATTCCGCCATACAGAAAGCTCACATACCTGCGATTGCGCCAGCAGCCGAGAAACCGGAGCAAGGCGAGGAGTAAAAACCGGCAACAGCTTTCCCGTTCACGATCCGAGAGGAGGACGTCACGCCGCCCTCCTCTCGGCTTCGCTTTTTCACCTGGCTTCGGCCTTCAGAAATTCGATTGCTCTGGAATCCATGTTTTGTTACTCTCCGCCCACGGTTGAATCCCTGGGAGGTGTGTTCATGCCATTTTGCAAAGCGTGTGGTCAGGATACGGGTGATGCGTCATTTTGTCCCAAGTGCGGCGCTCCGCAAGGTGCTGCGCCCGCTGGTGCGTCGGCTCCGGCAGTCGCCGCTCCCGCTGCGGCCTCTGGGACGGAAGGCATGGAGGAGAACGTTGCTGGACTTCTCTGCTATTTGGTTGGATGGGTCACCGGCCTCATCTTCTTGCTCATCGACAAGCGGCCCTTCGTAAAGTTTCACGGTGCGCAATCTATCGCCCTTAGCATTTCCTTCTTTGTCGTTTGGGTCGCGTTCTGGATCGTCACCATGATCCTTGGCATGATCACGGCGATGTTGCATTTCCCCATTGGGTTCCTCATGGCTTTCCTGTTCCCATTGGTGATCCTCGCGTTTTTCGTCATGTTCATCTTTTGCATGTACAAAGCTTACAACCACGAAATGTTCAAGCTCCCGATCATCGGCAACATGGTCGAGAAGATGGTCAACAAATAATTTTCACTTTAGCTTTTGCGCTCTCGGAGCCGTCCTCTCTAACAGGACGGCTTCGTTTTTTTTATCTCTGCCGCTTTTGCCTTCCATACGCACGTGGCATCCGGGTTTTTCTGCCCTCCTGCCGGCCTCATTTCGTGTTATACTTTCGGACGTAGCAAACTTCGGCCTCAACAGGAGCCTTTCGCCATGGAATGGACCACCCCTCAGCACGAAGAGATCGACCTCAATTGCGAAATCAGCTCGTACGCCAACGCTGAGCTCTAATCTCATGACCGCGCCCCGCGGTCATCTTCCGGCGTGCCGGAATGCGCGTTAAAGTCCTCGGCTCCGCAGCCGGGGGCGGCTTCCCCCAATGGAATTGCTCATGTGCTCAGTGCGCAGGTGTGCGTTCCGGCACCCTCAAAGCTCGCCCTCGTACGCAAGCCCAGGCCGCCGTTTCAGCTGACGGGGCCCACTGGTTTCTTCTGAACGCCTCTCCCGATCTGCGCCAGCAAATCCTTTCCTACGCCGATTTTGCACCGCCCGAAGGTTCCCGGAATTCACCCATCCACACCGTCTTATTGACGAGCGCCGACGTCGATGCCGTGATGGGTCTTCTGCATTTGCGGGAATTTCAGCCTCTACAGATTTTCTCGACCGTAGCCGTCCGCCGCATCTTGACCGAAGAAAATGGCCTCTTTCGCGTCCTGACGCGATCTAACCCCCCGGTCAAGTGGGAGACGCTTCTGCTCGATCGCCTCATGCCCCTCATTCCCGCATCTCCCGGGGACAAGAAAGGTGGCCTCTTCTGCAAAGCGGTGCCGCTTAGCGGAAGCTTTCCCGATTACGTGAGTGACTCGTTGCGTAATACTCTTGCCCAGGAGGAGTCCGTCGTGGGTTTGACTTTGGTCTCCAATGAAAAAAGGGTCTTCTTCGCTCCAAACCTTCCCGGAATCGGAGATCGTTGGCTGCGCGCCGTGGAAGAGAGCGATCTGTCAATCCTCGACGGCACCTTCTGGAAAGACGAGGAATTGCTCTCTATTCAGAAAGGGAGCAAATCCGCCAGAGCGATGGGACACTTGCCACTATGGGGTGACCGCGGCTTGCTCCGCCAGCCGTTCCGCCCTTCCAAAACACGCCGCGTCCTCATTCACATCAACAACACGAATCCAATTTTGAATGACGAGAGTCCTGAATCACGCATCGTTCGTGAAGCCGGCTGGGAAATCGCCTATGATGGGATGGAACTCGCCGTATGAACCAAGTCGAAGCCATCGATGCGCCCCTCCTCTCGGAGGCCGATTTCATCGCCGGATTTCATGCCATCGGCGAAGAGCGCTATCACCACAAACATCCTTTTCACGCGCTGATGCATGAGGGCAAGCTCACGCGTGGCCAGCTCCAGGCCTGGGCGCTCAATCGCTATTACTATCAAAGCCGCATCCCCATCAAGGACGCCGCGATCCTCGCACGGAGCGAAGATCCCGCCTTCCGCCTCGCGTGGCGCAAACGTATCCTCGACCACGATGGCGACGGCGTGAAACCCGGAGGAATCGAAAAGTGGCTCCGCTTGGTTGAGGCCACCGGGCTTTCGCGCGATCAGGCGCTTCGCGGCGAAGGCATTCTTCCCGCCACGCGTTACGCGGTTCAAGCCTATGTCGATTTCGTCTCCACGCGTTCGCACCTCGAAGCCGTCGCGTCTTCTCTCACCGAGCTCTTTTCCAAAAAACTCATCACGCTGCGCGTGGATCGCCTTCGTCAGTATTATCCCTGGCTCTCGAGCGGCCTCGACTATTTCACCGCTCGCCTCACGCAAGCCCCCGAAGACGCCGAATTCGCCCTGGCCTGGGTCGTCAAACACGCCACCACGCGCGCACAACAAGATTTGGCCCACGCCGCACTCCGCGCCAAATGCGACATTCTCTGGGCTCAGCTCGACGCTCTCTATTTCGCTTACGTCAATCCCGGCTGGCCGCCTCCCGGCGCCTTTCGCCCATCCGCAGAAGCAGGTTCCCGATGAGCATTACTGTCGATCAGCCGCCCGCGCCTCGCTCCCGGCTGCCGCATGAACGAAAAGAATCAGCAGCCGCGCACTTTGCTGATGCCGGAACGCGCGTTGCGACTGAATGGCCCAAGCCTCGAAATTGTCGAGCGCTGCGACGGCAAGCACACCGTCCAGCAAATCATCGCCGAATTGCAGCAAATCTACTCGAAAGCCGAGCCGTCAAAAGTAGAGCAGGATATTCTCGGTTATCTGGCTCTATTGCAAAACGAGCGTGCGCTCGACTTCGAGCCATAGCCTGTGGAGTGCGGGAGCTCCGCTCCCACATCTGCGAATTGCGCCACACACACGCATGACACGTGCTCTTGCCAATCCGCTAGCCATCATCGCCGAGCTAACCCATCGCTGCCCGCTGCACTGCGTTTACTGCTCCAACCCGCTCGAACTGCAAGCCCGCAGTCTCGAACTCTCGACCGAAGCCTGGTCCCGCGTCTTCCAGGAAGCCGCCGCGCTTGGCGTTCTCCAAGCAGCATTTCACTGGCGGCGAACCGCTCGCTCGCCCGGACATTCTCGATCTCGTCCGCGCCGCGCGCGCCGCAGGCCTCTACGTCAATCTCATCACCTCCGGCTTGCCTCTCGATGAATCCCGCCTCGCTGCACTCGTCGAAGCCGGCCTCGATCATTTTCAATTGAGCTTCCAGGGCGCACGCGATGAAACGGCCAACGAAATCTCCGGCACGAAAGCCCACGCGCATAAACTCCGCGTCCTCGAGTGGCTCAAACGCCATCGTGTCGCCGTAACTCTCAACTTCGTCATTCACCGCCGCAATACTAATCAGCTTCCCGAGATGCTCGCCCTCGCAGAATCCTCCTCAGCCACACGCGTTGAGTTCGCGCATGTCCAATATTATGGCTGGGCTTTCGCCAATCGCGATTCCCTTCTCCCCACTCGCGAGCAGCTGATGCAATCCATTGATTTCGTGAAAAAGGCTCAAGAACGCCTGGCGGGAAAAATCAAAATCGAATATGTCGTTCCCGATTACTACGCGAAATATCCGAAGCCCTGCATGGGCGGCTGGGGTCGCAAGCTCGTGCTTATCACGCCGAACGGCGACGCACTTCCCTGCCACGCCGCCCGCGTCATTCCCGGCCTATCATTTGAAAACGTAAAGCTTCGTGGCCTGCGCGAAATTTGGCAAGAATCCGAAGCCTTTCAAAAGTTTCGCGGCGAATCCTGGATGCAAGAACCCTGCAAAACCTGCGACCGCCGCACCCAGGATTTTGGCGGCTGCCGCTGCCAGGCTTTTCTCCTCGCTGCCGATGCCTCAGCCACCGACCCCGTCTGCTCTCTATCTCCGCAGCACCCCAAAGTTGACGCCATCCTCGCTTCTGTCAATGCCGCCACAGTGGCACAGGTTTCAGCCTGTGCTCCCACGCTCTTAATTGCGGGTGACACTGCGAATCCCCGTCACGCTGAGATTTCGCCCGACGCGTCGCTTCCGGCCACAACCAGCCAGAAACCTGCCTGGCTCTACCGGCCCAATCCTTCCTAAGCCGCCGCGGGCGCTTCGGGCTGCCCCTTCAACCGCATCACAACTAGAAAAATAAATATCAAGCTCCCCAAAAAACACAGAATCCCGAACACCGCCAGCGTATAGGGCGCGCCGATGCGCGTCGCCACTCCTCCCGCAAGAAGCGACCCGAGCGGCTGCACTCCCAGGAACATCGTGGCGTATACCGCCATGATTCGCCCGCGCAAACGATCCGGAACGCGGTTTTGCAGTGTCGTGTTCGTCGCCGCCATCTGGACCGTCGCGGTAAATCCGATCACCACCAGAATCGCCATCGATAGCCAAAAAATCTTCGTCTGCGAAAAAATCACTAGTCCCACTGCGCTGATCGTGGATGCCGCCGCAATCCATCGCGCGAGTCCCTTATAACTTGTTCTCGCCGCAAAATGCAGCGCTCCCAGCACCGCTCCAACCCCCGATGCGCTCATCAACAACCCAAATCCTGTCGCTCCCCGGTGCAAAATGTCGCTCGCAAAAATCGGCAGAAACACCGTGTACTGCAATCCCAGCAGGCTCAACATGCTCAAGAGCAGCAGCGATGACCGGATCGGCAAATCGTTCATCGCGTATCGAAAACCTTGGATTAGACTCTGGAATGGCGATCCTTTTTCCGGCGTCCCCGCTCTCTTAACGAGTCTCATCGCCAACAACGCGCCAATCACCGCCAAAAAGCTCAGCCCATTAAAAGAGAAACACCACGCAGCACCCTTCCAGGCAAGCGCGAAACCAGCGATAGCCGGTCCTACCACTCGCGCACTGTTGAAAATCGAGGAATTCAGCGCGATCGCGTTGGGCAAGTCCTCTTTGCTGACCATCTCCACCAAAAAAGACTGCCGGATCGGCACATCGAAAGCGTTCACAACCCCCGCGAGAAACGCCACCAGAATCAATTCCCACACCGTAATGACGTTGGCGAACGTCAGCCCCGCCAGCGTGAACGCCAGCACCATCGAAACCGTTTGCGTCCAGATCACTCCGTGGTGCCGGCTATAGCGGTCCCCCACATACCCACCGACGAACGCTAGTAGCAAAATCGGAATCTGATTGGCGAAACCGAAGACGCCCAGCAGCGCCGCCGAACCCGTCATCTTGTAAACCAGCCACAGTTGTGCGGTCGCTTCCATCCGCGTGCCGATTAGCGAGGTGAGTTGCCCTCCGATGAATAGCTGAAAATTGCGGTGCTGTAGCGCGCGAAAGCGCGTCGGCAAGACGGGAATGGCTTCCTCCACTGGGTTGATGCGCGCGACGTGACATAATCACGATGCCGTGCCGCTCATGCCATTGTCAATGCCAGCGCCCGTTTTGACGCTTTTTTAATTGCAGCCAATTTGTCGGATTGAAAAGTTCGATGCTGGGTTCTTGCCTTGCCCGATGCCTGCATGGAGAGCACAAAACAGAAAAAAACGTCTGTGTTACTCGCCCGGCGGGTCCGGCGCGCCCACGTGCATGTGGCTCAAATCGCGCAGCGTCGCCTTATCTGCTTCGCTCATGCCTCTCGTGAACTCCGGATCGTTCAGTCGCCGATTCCGCGCGAACTCCGGCATGTTTTGCAGCACGCGCAGCTTTTGCCGAATCTCCTGCCGCCTCTCCGGGGGCATCTGCCGCCACTTTGGCAGCACGTCGTTCCTGATGTGGCTCCTCTGCTGCGGCGTCAGTCTGTTCCAGGTTGCAATCCGCTCGCGCAGTTCTTGCCTCTGTGCCAGCGGTAACCTGTTTAGGCGGTTGTAATTCTGGATGACCTTTTGCTTTTCCTGCGGACTCAGATCCCTGAAACTCCTCTGCGGAGCCAGCGGTGTATGCGCCGACGGCGGCCGGTTTGGATTGCGGTTCTGACGCATCGTGGAATTGGGCTGGTTCGGATTGCCGTTCCGACCCATCGTGGAATTAGGCCGGTTCGGATTGCCGTTCCGACCCATCGTAGAATCCGGCCGGTTAGCGCTGCCTCCTCGCGGAGTTACAGCCCCTCTGTTCTGTCTTCTCACCTGTTGCGGCTCCCTCGCAACATTTCTCCCCTGCTGAGGCTGCTGACGCGCCTGTCTCATCGGCTGAGCTCTTGGCGGCCGACGTTCCTGTGCCGCCGGCCTCTGCCTGTTCTCCTGCCCGCGTCCGCGCTGCGCCAAGCAAGGCGCCGCCAGCGCCATGCTCAGCCCCATCGCGAGCAGCAAACCGGTGAATTGGAGTCGAAGTCTCATGAATTACATCGGCTGATTCTGATTTTGCTCCACACTCGGACTCTGATTCTGCTTCTGATCTTGATTCTGCTTCTGCGGACTCTGGCTTTGATCCTGGTTGTTGTCGCCTGCATCGCCCGGTTGCACCGGCTGCGGCAGGTCCGTCAGCGCTCCGAAATCCGAAATTACGTCAAGGTTCTCGAGTTCCGGCAAGTTCTGATTGATCTGCGCTTCCTCCGCCGGCGTCAGCGAATAGTCCGTCGCCCGCGGCCGCGAAGCCACCCAAACCGTCGCCAGCACCAGCATCGACGCCGCCAGCGCTACGCGAGGCGACGGCAACACCCCCGCCCACCAGCCCTTCTTCACCGGCTCCGCCGCCACTCGCGCTCGTACTCGTATATCAAACGCCGCCGAAGGCTCGATCTGCGGCAGCTCTTCCAGCAACGACGTCACCGCGCGAAACTCGTTCACGCGCAGTTGGCACGCCGCGCATCCGACGAGATGCTTCTCGACCTCCAGCTGTTCGTTCTCTTTCAGCCGGCCGTCCAGGTACGCCACAATTTTGTTTTCCATTCTCGTGCAGTTCATAACTTCCTTCCTTCTCTATCCCCGGGTCTGCCGCTTCGCCTAGCAGTTGTAGGTGCCGACCTTTAGGTCGGCCTCCTACTTCCCTTGCCTCACCACGAGGGGGGCTAGTTCCACTCGCAACGTTTCGTACGCCCGAAAAAGCAGCGATTTCAGCGCGCTCTCCGAACACTCCAGAATCCTCGCAATATCTCCATAATCCAGCTCCTGATATTTGTGCAGCAGCACCGCTGCGCGCTGCTTCTCCGGAAGCTTGTCAATCGCGTGCCGGATCATTTTCTTCCGCGCTTCCTCCACCAGATACTGCTCGATGTTCGGACCTTTTTCCGCAACGTCCAGCGCCTTCTCATCGCCGTCTTCCGCATCCACCGTTACCGGCGCATCTAATGAGATTTCCATCCGCTGGTGCCGGTTGTCCCGGACGGAGTTCAGCGCCAAATTGGTCGCGATCCGGAAAAGCCACGTCGTGAATTTGGCGCTCGGCACGTAATCTTTCCGTGCGCGGTACACTCGCAAAAACACTTCTTGCGCCAAGTCTTCCGCCTCTTCCCGCGCTCGAACCATGCGGAAGAGAAAGTTGACAAGCGGTCTCCTGTAGCGCTGGAGGAGAAGCTCGAACGACTGCTCGTCGCCCGCCTTCACGTCCAGCATCAGTTGGACGTCCGACCTGGCCATGGCCGCCACATTCTATCGAACCCCAGTCGGCTCTTAAAGTTGCAAATGTTTATCTGGCGTTAAGACAAAGGCGGGGCGAAATCAAAGCGAATCTAAACGTGGAATAAATTCTGCATTATCAACACCGTGGCGACACCCACAAACACCAGCATCGCCATCCTCCAATTCGGCTCCCGGTTCACTTCCGGCAGCAAATCCGTCGCCGCCACGTACACCGTCACTCCTCCGGAAATCGGCAACGCGTACTTCAACTGGCTCTGCAGAACGCTTGTCAACAAAACTCCAAACAGGGTCGCTGCTCCTAACAACCCGGCCGCAAGGATTGCGTTGCGGCGCCCCTGTCCGCTTGCCAGCACCACCGACGACACCGTGAATCCTTCCGGCAGCTTGTGCAGAAAAACCGCCACAAAAATCATCGCCCCGAGCCACACCGAAACAAGAAATCCCGCAGCGATCGCTACTCCGTCGAAAAACGTGTGAATCACCAAACCAAGCAGCACGGTATTCCGCGCGTGATGATGGCTCATCTCATCCAGGTGCGTCTCTTCTCCAAAGTGAAAGTGCGGCGCAATCGTATGCTCGAACAGATGCACGAGAAAAAAGCCGATTAGCACAAACTGCAGCGCCTGCTCTCCCCCCAACTTGATTGACTCTGGAATCACATCGACAAACGCAACGGCCACCATGTAACCGGCCCCCAGCGCCAGAAAATATTGCAGGTACCGCCGCGGCCAATCACGGTGCACGACAAAATATCCGCCAATCAAGTTCCCCGCCGCGGCCACCAGCCCCAGCCCCGCCGCCAGCCCCGTTCGAAATGCCAAGTCGTGTGCCATGGTAAGTGGCACAGGCTTCAGCCTGTGCTCGCGCTTCCCCCCATCTCCGTGCCGCTTCAGCCGTTAGCTTGCCCCTCCGAAAGTGTCATTCCGAGCGGAGCGAGGAATCCGCTTTTTCCCCTCTTCTCTGCCAACTCGGTGTTTCTCTGTTAAGTTATCCCTTTTCTTTTCTTCATCCGCTATGCCGGAACAAGATCACATCCCCTTCTTGCACGATGTACTCTTTCCCCTCCAGCCTCACCTGCGCCTTCTCCCGCGCCGCGGCAATGCTCCCCGCCGCAAGCAGATCGCTCCACTTCACCACTTCCGCCCGAATAAATCCTTTCTCAATATCGCTGTGAATCGCCCCCGCGGCCTTCTGCGCCGTCGCCCCTTTGCGAATCGTCCACGCGCGTACTTCCGGTTCCCCTGCCGTGAAAAACTGGATCAATCCCATCAAGTCGTATGTCGCGCGAATCAATCGGTTCAACCCCGGCTCTTTCAATCCGTAGGAAGCCAATAATTCGGCCGCCTCTTTCTCATCCATCTCCGCAAGTTCCGCTTCCAACCGCCCGCAAATCGCCACGACTGCCGAATTCGGCCGCCCTTGCAACGCGCTCAACTTGTGCCGCTCCACCGCCGAATCCAATTTGTCGGCTTCATCATCCCCAAGGTTCAGCACGTAAAGCACTGGCCGTGCCGACAGAAACAAAAATCCCCCAATGGGCTTTTTCTCTTCCGCCGTCAACTCCAGCTCACGCAAAGGCTTCTCCGACTCCAGATGCGCCTTGCACTTCTCCAAAACGGCTTTCTCCGCCAACAAAGCCGGATCGCTCTTTTTCTTCAGATCCTTTTCCAGCCGTTCCAGCCGCCGCAAAATCTGGTCATGGTCGGAAAGAATCAGCTCCAGCTCGAGATTCGTCGCGTCCCGCAAAGGATCGATGCTCCCCGCCGAATGCGGCACCGACGGATCCTCAAACACGCGGATCACATGCGCAATCGTATCCACTTCTCGCAAAGGCGCCAGCGCATCCCGGTTGCGCTCTTTCTGCATTCCGCCCAAATCCACATACTGCACCGTCGCGTACGTAATTTTCTTCGGGTTGTAGAGCTTGGCCAATTCCAACAACCGCGGCTCTGGCACCTTCGCCACGCCAACATGCGTCGCCGACCCGCCGCCCTTCCCCTCGACGTTCGCCTTCGTCAAAATCCGAAACAGCGTCGTCTTCCCAACCTGTGGCAGTCCAATAATCCCCGTTTGCAAGTCTTTTCCCTTCCTCTACCGCCTCATTTCCCTCTACACAAACTCCTCATCCTAGCACACCCGCTGACTCGGTCTTGAGCGCACAAGCATTCGGAACTCCGCGATTCAATAATTTATGAAACGCCCGGCTCTAAAAGCCAGTCTCACCCCTCAGTATCCGGAGAGCATGTTCGGCGCGCGGAAACAACACACTACCTGGATAATGGACGACTTGCGAGAGGGCACCACCCGCGCATTCTTTCGATGGATATCACACTCCTAGATCTCTCCGCCTATCTCGGGCTCATCGCCGTCGGCGCCGTCACCGTCAACATGCTCCTCGGCGTCCTTATGATCTTTCGCTACAGCCCCGTCCGGAACTGGCCCCATCGCCGCTTCAACTATTTCCAGCTGCACAACTGGACCGGCTACTTCGCGCTCTTCTTCGCCATCGCCCACCCTATCTTTTTGCTCTTCAACAAATCCCCAAAATTTCGCGTCCTGGACATCGTCTATCCCGTCCGCTCGCCGCAGCAACCTCTCGAAAACACCATCGGCGCCATCGCTCTCTACATCCTCGCCCTCATGGTCGTCACTTCCTATTTCCGGATTCAATTAGGCCGCCGCACCTGGAAAGCCTTCCACTTCACCATCTATCTCGGCGCCCTCGCCCTCTTCTACCACTCCCTCTTCACCGACCCGACTCTGAAGCCCTCCCCCATCGACTGGCTCGACGGCGGCAAACTCTTCGTCGAATCTTGCGCACTCATCATTCTGCTAACAATAATCCTCCGCGCCCACCACGCCCGCAAAAAATCTCTCTCCCGCAAACAGGCCTCCGGCCAAACTGCGTCCAGTTCCAGCTGAATTTCTCTCGAGCCGACACCGACGATCAGTCGCTCTTAGGCAGACAGAATGGATCGGACGCGGCAACTCCCGACGAGTTTTTCGCGGAAGCTGCAACGCGTAAGAAAAGCCAAGCTTGCGATGAGTCGCGGTGTGTTAATGACTAGCCGCGTGCGCGCTAGCCAATTCGTCCAGGTAGTCCGGCTTGCTTTCGTCGCGCACCAGATGCGGGTAGCGTTTGCCGCCATGGTAGTCGACGGTGCAGGTTTTGTAGTAACCGTCAATCACCACCAGCAGCGTGATCGGCTCTCTACTCTCCTTCGATCCTGCGATCGCATCGGCCAGCAAATCATGGTCGTAAACGCGTCCGTTCACGCCCACCACCTTCATCCCCGAGCTGATTCCCGCCTTAAAAGCGGGGCCGCCAACAATCGAGTCCACCACTGTGCCGTCCTTGCCAAGCCGCAAGCCAATCGTGTACAAGTCTCCCACGTCGCCGTGATGAGTCTCGCCTTTGGGCGGCTCGTCATTGAAAAGGAATTTCCAGCCGCCGTTTTCGATCCCGCCGAGCGGCGGATTCGGCGATGTCGAATTCAGCCGTTCGTGCAAAAACTTCGCCCAATCGTACGGCGCGATCGCATTCAGCCCGCGAACGATGTCCTCGAACGTGTAGGGCTTGATTTCCGGGCCGTTGTTCGGTCCGCCATAAAACGCATGGCAGAAATCATCAATGCTTTTCTGCCCATGGGTTTGCTGATGAATGATCGTCGCCACTTCGAGCCACATCAAATCGCCTTCATCGTAATAATCCGTTCCCCGCCGCCAATTCAGCCATCCCCGTGCAAATCCTTCTCCCGGCACAGCGACCGCGGTATCCAGCAGCGGGCGCCACGTCCGTCCCGGCCTACCCTCACCCAACTCGGCGGAAATATTCGCGAGATTGTTGCGGTAGTCCTCGGCAGTCCACAAGCCGCTGCGCGCCGCCAGCAGTGGTCCCGCAAACTCAGTAAACCCTTCGTAATCCCACAACAAATCATCGCGCATGGGCGTTTCGTAATCCGGAGTCGCCAAGTCCGCGGGCCGCCGGAATTTGCCGCTCCACGAATGCGCGTACTCGTGCGCCACCAATTCCCCCATAGCCAGGCCCGCGTTCGGACCGAGCAGAATTCGCTCCGGCAAGCGGCTGTCGTTGCACTCGTTGTGTTCGAGTCCGAAGTGCGCCACGTGATCGCTGAGCGTCAGCAGAAAATGATATTCGTGGTAATGGCGCGAACCAAAAAGCTTCCCGGCCTCCGCCACTAGGTTCGTCATTCCCTTTTGGACGGCCGGACTCATGTTCAACGCCTCTGCGCTGTCCGCCACCATGTCGATTTCGTGGTGGATCGGTTCGCCCGGCGGCGTTAAGTCAATCGCGCGGTAATACTGCCCCGCAATCACCGGCGAATCCACCAGCCGCTCCAGGGAAAGTGGCGCGAACGAAATTTCGTTTCCCGATTGACTCTCCACATGTTGTGGCGTTCCAAACTTCCAGCCTTCCGGCAGCACCAGCTTTGGATGAAACAGAATTTCATTTGCCGGACGTCCCGCCGGATACAGCACATTCTGGTTCCACTCGATCACGATGAGCTTGTCTGTCGACGACATCGCCGACGTCGCGAATCCGCCTCCGCTCGGCTCGAGATAGTCGAACGCCACCTGCAGTTCAGCGGTGCCTGCCGGAACTTCGAGATGAAACGTGAACACGTCCGAAAGATCGCGTTGCCACGGAATCGTCGTTCCGTTCGCCGTGAACTTGAGGCCAGTCACGTTGCCGATCGGCCCGTCCGGTCCGTGCTCGCCCGGAATCCACTTCGGATAGTAGAGCGTTAGCGGCCCTGGCTTCACCGGAATCGTTTCGTGTGTCCGGATAATCTTCAAAGGTGTTTGCGTTGCATCCACCGTCACGGCAATAGCTCCGGTCTGCGCCGAAGCGCTCCACGCCATCAAAAAAAAAACGGCCGTGAGCACAACGAGTCTTCCGCAAACGATTACTGCCAATCTCTTGCGCATCTCAAAATCCATGTCGACAAATCTCCTAATCCTAGAATTCACAGCGTCCGCATTAAAATCCAAGGGCTCAACGCAGCTGAATCTGGCGACCTTCCCATCGTCAGCGTGCTCAGTCCGGCTTCAAAGCAGGCCTGAGCATAACGAATCGCCATCCACTTGTCTCGCTCAACCTAAGTCCCGATAAGTCGTCACGAGGACGCTGGCCGTTCATCCAAATTCCACATCATGCTTTGCCTTGGTTAGCGGCCTTGCTAATCTATTCCCCCGTTTCCGGATTGGAGCCATTGTGACCGCAGCATCATCAGATCCCCCTTTTGATCTCGAGGAAGCCGTCAAACATCTCTTGTCCCACGATGAAAAACTGAAACTCCTCATCGAAGAAACTCCGCCATTCCAAATGGATTTGGCCTCCGACGGCATCCACACCCCCTACGAAGCCCTTCTCGAAGCCATCACCCACCAATCCATTTCCGGCAAAGCCGCCGCCACCATCTTCGCCCGCATCAAAGCCCTCAGTTCGACTGGCGGCGTCCCTACGCCTCAGGAAATTCTCAAGCTCCGCAAACCCGCTCTTCGCAAAGCCGGCCTCTCCCGCGCAAAAGTCCTGGCCATGAAAGACCTCGCCAAGAAGACTATCGAAGGCGTCGTGCCGTCTCTCGAAGAATCGCAAAAGATCTCGGACGAAGAGCTCGTCAAGCGCCTCACCTCCGTCCGCGGCATCGGCGCCTGGACGGTTGAAATGTTTTTGATCTTTCGCCTCGGCCGCCCCGACGTTCTCCCGATCCACGACCTCGGCGTACAAAAAGGCTGGTCCATCACCTACGGCAAAAAACACAAGCCCAAGCCCAAAGATCTCCTCGCCTTCGGCGAACGCTGGCGTCCCTATCGCACCGTCGCCAGTTGGTACATGTGGCGTGCCTGCCACCGCGCCGGAAAAGCCGCCATGCGCAAAATCCGTCCCGCCAAAGTCCGCAAACGCAAAGCCTCTTCCGCCAAGCCCAACAAGAGAACCAACCGCAAAGCCAGGAGAATGTAGGCGCCGGGCTTTAGCCCGGCTAAATTTCCACTTTCTCTTCTGTTCTAGTTCGCCTCAATCTTCGCCGTCCACAACGTTTTCCCGTTCACGGCAAACACATTTCCCAGCGGTCTGCTCACATCATGCTTCTGCCCTGCCGGCCGAATCACCATCTGGCGGTTTGTCTGTCCATCCACCCACCAGATTTTCGGCAATCCACCCGGCGGCAGTCCGGCTTCCGGCTCGGTTTGATAAACGTCCCAGTAGCCTTCCGGCTCCGCCGCGCTTTCTTTCAACTGCTCAAGCTCTGCGGCCGGGAGCAGTGTCCGCCGTTGAATGCTTTCCCATTCGCCAGCGTCCGCCGGAACCGAGACCATTCGTATCTCCCCCTGACCCTCCTCCGGCAACGGCCACGCGTCCAGGGATGCGTCACCTGGGAACACGGCATTCAGCTGGTCTTCCGCAAAGCGCTTTTTCCCTGTTTTTGTATCGAAGCAATCGGTCTCGCGATATCCGATCGCCACCACAGACTCCGGGCTGGCCATGCGCAAATAGTGCGGCGGGGTATCGATTTGCAGCGGCGCGTCCAAGAGCGATTTTCCCGTCGTCCTTTCCACTCGATGCAGACCCTTCCAATCCATGTACAGAAGAGTATCCGTGCCCTTTTCCCAGAGAAGGTTAGTCGTGTGCCCGTGGGTCTTCACACGCCAGCGTTCCACGCCGCTCGCCGTGTCCACGGCCGCCATCCTCTTCTCGCCAAGCGCCACAGCCAATCCGTCATGAGCAAAAATCCCGGTGACCTTTCCAAGTTTTTCGATCGTCCAGACCGTCTTCCCTGTATCTGGATCAACCGCCTGCACGTCTTTGGACGTATAAATCAGCCGCCCATTCGCCATCTCCAGCGGCAACGGCACACCTCCCGCCCGCAAAGGCTTCGCGCCGTCTTCCCACAGCACTTTCCCGTTTGCCAAGTCCACGCAGCCCAGAAAGCGATCGCCAAAATAAATGTAAAGATGATCCCCGAAGGCCGACACGCTCGTCGCTCCGGGAGAAAATGTTCTGAGGTATTCTTCATTCCATTGGACCTTACCAGTTGCAAGGTCCAATCGCTCGAGTTCAAACCGGTAGAGGAAAGGAAGCATCGACATCACTAAAGGCCCAAACTCACCAGCCATTGCAGCTCCGGCCACTTCTGTGGCATAGATCTTTTTTTGCACCCTTCTCGACACGATCACGATCTGCCCCCTCTCATAGAGCGGGATCGCCGTCATCATTATGTCGACCGGAGGTGCATCCCAAAGCTTCTCTCCGGTCATCAGGTTCAGCGCGATCAGCCTCCGCTCGGCATTCCCTGGCACCTTCGCGGCGTTTAGCAGCAGTACCCCCATCCCGGGCACTTCCAGTACGTTCATCCCACGGTCCAGCACTCCAGTCATATCCCCTAGTGACGTGCTACTCATTCTCAAATCTTCAAGCGACCACAGTTCCCGCCCATCCCGTCCGTCCACTGCCATCAAACTTTTCCCGGATTTAACGAGAAGTACCCCCGCCGAAGTTCGTACATACCACGAAACACTTTTCGGGAAGTCCTTTTGCCAGCGTAGTTCCAGCCTCTGCGCACTCGCAGTGCCCGCAAACACCATGACTCCGAGAACTGCGAGAGAAAATACTCTCAAAGGACGGCGCATGAATTCCCTCCGGAGGAATG
The DNA here is from genome assembly GCA_963824515.1 of uncultured Acidobacteriota bacterium. Taxonomy (GTDB): domain Bacteria; phylum Acidobacteriota; class Terriglobia; order Acidiferrales; family UBA7541; genus Acidiferrum. The sequence continues at coordinate 218,902 of CAWGPN010000014.1, read as the reverse complement.
GCCATGGACCAAGCTGGCGCTAATGCTAACATAGGCAATATTCGAGGCGCGCACCCTAGTTCCTCCGGCAGACTGCCCCTCGAAGGGACTGCCGAATTTCTCTGCTATAGATCAGGTTTCGATATCCGCTGTTATCCCCATCGCGGATCGGCACTACCCGTCAAACACGAATCAACGTCGCCCCAGCCAAACCATTGAACCCGCGAAATCCACCACTCAATGCCGACTTAAGACCATTCAATGTTTTTCCGTGGACTCGATTACATCCTCTCGTCTATCATTCTCACTTGGCAAAGATGCGTTTGGAGCGCGGCAGCCTCGCTGCCGCCTTTTTTGTTTTTGCTCGTGCATCCGAATAGACGCTCAGGGAGACCGGCTCTCGACACGGGCCAACTTCTAAGCTCTTTAGAATCAGTACTTCCGGAAACGCCGCGTTTTGTGGGGTTTTGTAGGGTTTTCTGGATTTGTAACACATTTAGAATCAACACTTCCAGGATCGCCAGCAAGTGCTCATTCTAAATAACTTACAGCAATACTAAGTCCTTTAGAATCCACACTGGCTCTGTTGACACCCTTGCGAACGGCTGGGGTGCCTCAAGCGATAGAGGTTGTAAGTGAGCCCGAGTAGCAAGGCTTGGCGAATTTGCGATGTTAACAAGCGCCCCGGAGCGCGCGAGGAGAGTTTCCGTTTAACTACTGAGAAGATGGTTTCGTTCTTCGCGCGTGGCCCATACTGTTTCCGTGGAAAAGCCCGGTGCATTTGGCTACGGATCGCTCCTCGGGGGAGGCCGCGGCGAAGGTTCGCCGGGATGATGCTGCGCGCGCGCAGGCGTTGGCGAATGTGTTGATGGTTGGCTTCGGAATCGAACTCCGCATCGGCCAGCACCAAGCCGAGGGGCGCACGTGCTCCGGCCACATTCAGCAACCCGGGCAGCGCCGGGGCGTCGCAACGCGGTCCGGGATGGGCCTGCTGCGCCAGCAAAATCTGTTGCTGCAAATCCGCAACGACCAGCCATTTCAACCAGCGACGATGGGGCGCCCTTCCATGGGCCTGTTGTTCGATGCGGCGGAGAAAGAAGGTGCTGACGGCGTTCTGCGACAGCCCCGTGCCGTCCACGCCGGCCGTCACCCGTGCCGAGCGCCGGCCGCGGCGCAACTGGCGCACGGCTTCTTCCAGTCCACGGTCGATGGTGTCGTCGTCCAGCCGTTTCAGGAAACGATACAAAGTGGTGTAATCGGGCACGCTTTCCAACTGCAGCGCTGCGCGCAACTCGCCATGCTCGCGTAATCGCACTTCGGCTTCGCGAAAGGTCCAGTCTTCGTAGCGCATCAGACACAGCACCGCCAGCAACTGCGGCTGGGTGAACTGATGTTTGCTGAAGCGACTGCGGTAGGGCGGCAAGACCCGCGTGGCCACCTGCAAGGCCACGCGAGCAAAGGGCAGGAGTCCCACTTCGGCCATCGTCCCTCCTGCTTGATCAGAAAACACGCACGCCGCCCCCTTGTCGACCCCGCAAAATCGAGACTGTGCCGAGGATGTCAACAGAGCCATCCACACTTACAAAAATAGTAGTGGGGAGGGGAGGCACATCCCAAGGAATCTCTCGAATCAGTGATTCCCAGCTAACTCTCGTACCATGAAATACATAGCGGCAATTCCAGCCAGCAGAACGCCGCTCTCCAAAGACACCGAAACGAGATGCAATCGGCCGAACTCCGCCAGTAACGGACTGTCCGTTGCTGTTGCTTGGATCGATCCCATCTGCACCCTCAGCACAGCCATTTTCGCGCTCACCGTGTATTGCGAAATCGCCGTCAGCACGATCATCAGCGCGACGCAAATCGCTGCAGGGGTCGCAATGCTGGCAAACGTCCGCGTCCGCACCAGCCTTACAAATAAGAACAGGATGCCCAAGGCGATGCCGCCCAGATGCATCCGCGTCAGCGAATATCCGACCATTGCCCCAGCCTGGTCCCGGCTAGCCAGTATTCCAAACGCTCCCGGCGCCACCACGAAGCTCAGAAACACATCGCTCCCCAGCCACAGGCTAACGCATAGAAACTCGATGGTACGGAAGAGAGTAGACATCCAGAATTTCCGATAGAATATCTTTTAGCGCGGAAGCAGGGATGGTGGGCGACAAAGGACTTGAACCTTTGACCTCTCCCGTGTGAGGGGAGCGCTCTAACCAACTGAGCTAGTCGCCCGTTTGCTACAGCCGCGACGCTCCGCAGCGTCTTCTATTTGTAACAGGAAGGACTTGGGTTTTCAACCGATGTCCACGGCCACCTCTCAGATCGTTTCGCAGCTTCAGCGTTCCATTGCCCGCGCCATTTACGGCAAGGAAGAAGCCATTCAGCTTGCGCTGATCACTCTTCTCGCACGCGGCCATCTGCTCATCGAAGACGTCCCCGGCGTCGGCAAGACCACCCTCGCGCAAGCTCTCGCAAAATCCTTTCATTGCACTTTCCAGCGCATTCAATTCACTTCGGATCTTCTGCCCAGCGACGTGCTTGGAGTCAGCGTTTACAATCCCGAATCGCGTGAGTTCGAGTTTCGTCCGGGACCCATCTTCGCCAATGTCGTCCTTGCCGATGAAATCAATCGCACCACACCACGCACGCAATCCGCTCTTCTCGAAGCGATGAACGAAGCCCAAGTGACCGTCGACGGCAAAACGCTTCAATTGCCTCATCCCTTTCTCGTCATCGCCACGCAGAATCCCGTCGAACACCATGGCACCTACCCGCTACCCGAATCCCAGCTCGACCGCTTCCTGATGCGCATCAAGATGGGCTATCCCTCCCACGAAACCGAACGCGAAATCCTGCGCAAGCACATCCATGACGATGCGCTCGCCACTCTCGAACCCGTTGCCGATGTCGGCGACGTCCTGGAAATGCAGGAGGCTGTCGCCCGCGTGAAGGTGGACGCCAGCCTCCACGACTACGCGCTCGAAATCGTCAATCGCACGCGCAAGACCGAACATCTGGCTCTCGGCGTCAGCCCCCGCGGCACTCTCATGCTCCAACGGGCCGCTCAGGCCCGCGCTTTTCTCGATGGCCGCGATTACTGTCTGCCCGACGATTTCAAGCTACTCGCTGTCGCCGTTTTTTCGCACCGCGTGGTCGCCAGCGCCCGTCATGCCTCGCTGCAAAGGAAATCCGAGACTACCGAATCCGTCCTTCGGGAGATCGTCGACTCCGTTCGCGTACCACTGTGAGCCTATCCACGACAGCACCGCAACTCCGAGCCAAACCTGACCGCTCCGCTGTCCGTGCCTTCTTTCTAGCCATCGCCGCTCTTACCATCGCCTTGCTCCTTGCTCTTTATTCCGGTGCTGCCGGCGAGGTGGGCCATCTGGCTATCGCCACCGTCTCCGCCCTCGGCGCCCTTCTCGTGGCCGCGTGGGTAGCCATCACCCTGGTTCCTATTCTCGCCAAACGTACATCCCTTCGCTGGATCGGCTACAAAATTGAGTACCGCGTTCCCCGCGAAGGCTGGATTTACATCTTGGGAATTTTTTTGGTCGCCATCGCCGCGCTCAATACCGGCAATAACCTGCTTTTCCTCATTCTCGCCAGCCTCATCGCCACCATCCTGATGTCCGGGATTCTTTCTTCGCTCACTCTCTCGGGCATCGCGATGCGCCTGCAGTTGCCGGAGCACATCTTTGCAGGCCAGCCGGTCCGCACACTCGTCGAAATTCACAACGAAAAACTCACTTTGCCGTCGTTTTCCCTGCGCGTTGAGGCCGTCCGAAAAAAAAATGACTCCCAAACCGCCATGCTCGAAACGCCTGTCTATTTTCCCTACGTTCCGAAACATGCCTCCGTCCAGCAGCACGTGCCCATGACGTTTCCGCGCCGCGGCATCTATCGTCAGGAAGCCTTCCGCGTCGTCACCCGCTTTCCCTTTGGCTTCTTGCAAAAAGCGCGCCGCCTCGATTTGAAATCTGAAGCGCTCGTCTATCCTTCCGTCGAGCCCACGCGGGATTTCTTTGAGATTCTTCCGGGCATGCAGGGAGCTCTTGAGAGTGTTGCCAAAGGCCGCGGCCAGGATTTATACGCGCTGCGCGACTACCAGCCTCGCGACAGTGCGCGCCATGTGCATTGGAAAGCTTCCGCGCGCCTCGGTTCATTGATGGTCCGCGAGTTCACCCGCGAGGACGATTGCCGCGTCATCCTGGTCCTCGATCCGCACATGCCCGCCGGCCTCGCCTCGGAGGACGCCGGCGCCCGTTTCGATAACGCTGTGACGATGTGCGCCGCGCTGGCCTGGCACTTCCACGAACGCAACGCCGTCTTGCAATTTCGCACCGCCGGGTTTGAGACTCCGCTCGTCGAAGCCGGAGACATCATCTTCGAGATTCTGCGGCACCTCGCCACCGCAAAACCTTGCCCTCCGGATCCACGGCGCACCCTTCTCTCGGAATTGGCCGGTGCTCCGGATATTTTCCGCGTCATCGTCACCAGCGAATCCCGCGGCGCCATCCCCGCCAGCATCTGGAACCAGTCCTGGGTCATCTTTCTCGAAGATTTGGCCGCCTGACTAAAATTCCTGCTCTCGCGTCTGGGTACAATCACAATTATGCGAAAATGCTCCGCGACCATGCTCACCGGCCGCAAGCTCAAAACTTTTCGGAGTCGATTGCTCGTTTGGTTTCGGGAATTTCAAAGGGACTTGCCCTGGCGGCGCACGAAGGATCCCTACCGCATCTGGGTTTCGGAGATCATGCTGCAGCAAACGCGCGTGGCCGCCGTAATTCCCTTCTACGAACGATTCGTGTTGCGCTTTCCGGATGCTCGCGCGCTCGCCGAGGCGCCGCTGGACGAAGTACTGCGGCTTTGGTCGGGCCTCGGCTACTACAGCCGCGCGCGCAATCTGCAAATGGCAGCGCAACATATCGTGGCGCGCCATGGAGGTGAATTTCCCAGCGAGCAAGAAGCCGTTCTCGCGCTGCCCGGCATCGGCCGGTACACCGCTGCGGCAATTCTGAGCATTGCGTTCGGCGCGAAACACGCCGTTCTCGATGGCAATGTCGCGCGCGTGCTTGCCCGCATCAGTGCCATCCGCGGCGATCTGCGGGAATCGCGGCGCTGGCATTCGCTGCAAATGACGGCGGACGATCTCCTTGATCCAAAATCAGCGGGTGATTGGAATCAGGCCATGATGGAACTGGGCGCTATGGTATGCACGCCGCGAGCGCCTCAATGTCTTCTTTGCCCCGTCGCGAAATTCTGCCGCGCGCGCGAATTGGGCGACCCCGAATCTTTCCCGGAAAAGCGCGAGAAAAGGGAGCCCATAGAAGTCGTGCTTGCCGCGGCCGTACTTTCCACCCCGAACGGGCGCACCCTCCTCCTGCCTCCTCCCCGAAGCATAGCGGAGAATCGACCCTCTGCCGACGATGTCGCCACGCTCTTCTCCCGCATGTGGCATTTTCCCACCGTGGCCATTCGCAAGGATCCTGAGCGAGAATTGCGGGCCTTTCTATCGGACCTTCTTGCTGCAAAAAATGGAACGCTGCGCATCGAACCGCTTGCGCGTGTTCGCCACGCTGTGACCTATCGCAAAGTTACGGTTCTCCCTTTCCGGATCGTGATTGCGAAAATTCCTCGCGTTCGCGGCGCCAAGAACATCTGCTTGGAGGACTTCGCCGCTTTGCCCGTCTCTAATCTCACCCGCAAAATCGCGCGCGCCGCCCTCTCCGGCTCGCCTCCGGCGGCTGCCGGACATCGCAAGCCGTAAACGTTACGGTTTCGCGCTGCCTGCGCTCCGGCGCAACGCTGGAGTGCTAGGATGGAAAGGTCTCCCATGGCCGCCACCGCGTCAGCAACCACTGTCCCCGCGCTCCCCGCCGAGCGATTCTTTCGCACTTCTCTTTTCCTGCTCATAGCCACGGCCGTCACGACTCTCGTCAGCACTGGAAAACTCGATTTGTTCACGATGATTGTGGCCCCCTCCGCCGTGCTCTACAAGGGCGTCCGCTGGTGGCGTCACCACCCTGCGGAGATCCCCCAACGCGTGGCTACCCGCCTGGTGGTGGGTTACCTGTTCGTCTTCCCACTCGACGTCTTCTTCCTTTTGCGCACTTTTGTGGCCGCCTCCTCCAATCCCGCCTTGTATGCCGCACTTCTGGGGGCTATTCATTTTCTCTTGTTTGTGATGCTCGTCCGCCTCTATAGCGCGTCCACGGATCGCGATGCGCTTTTTCTTACGATGCTCTCCTTCGCGGCGATTCTGGCGTCCGCCGTGCTAACCATCGATACGACTTTTCTGGGCCTCTTCTTCTTGTTTATGTTGTTTGGGGTGGCCACGTTCGTCGGCCTGGAAATACGGCGCGGCTCGAAAGGCGCGATAGGGCCGGATATTGAAGCGCAGCCCAAGCAAGAACGCCGGCTTACTCGCGCCCTAGTCCTCGCGGCGCTGAGCGTGGCTCTCGGCGCCATGATTCTCGGAGGCGCGCTGTTTTTCTTCTTTCCCCGCTTCAGCGCCGGCTATCTGGGCCGCACCAGCTTGCAGCCGACGCTGATGTCCGGCTTCAGCAGCGACGTCGAGCTCGGGCAAATCGGCGAAATCAAGAAAAATTCCGCTGTCGTCATGCGCGTGAGCACCGGCAAACCGGTCGGCTATCCCGGCCTGCGGTGGCGCGGCATTGCGCTCTCCACGTTTGATGGAAGACGCTGGTACTCCCCCGAACTCGACACCGTCACGATTCCCGTGGGGCCCAACGGCTGGATGAACGTGCGGGAGCGGACGATAGAGCAGGAACAAACGTCAACCGTCTTGCGCTACACTGTTCTTCTCCAGCCCATCGCGACCGATACGATTTTCGCTCCCGCGAAAGTAATCTCTCTGCGCGGAAATCTTTCCGGAGAGGGCTCCAACCAGGAGGCGGGTGCGCGCCGGAGCTACCTCGTCCGCGATGCGGCCGGGTCGCTCTTCAATCCTTTTCACAATTTCAGCATGCTGCGGTATGAAGGAATCTCTTTTTTGCCGGCGATGAACCCAGCCAGGCTGCGAGCAGCTACGACCGATTATCCCGTAGATATCCGCGACACTTACCTCCAGTTGCCCCCGCAGCTCGATCGGCGAATTGCAGCGCTGGCAATGCAAATCACCGCGCGCGCGCAAAATCCCTTCGACAAAACGGTCACCGTGGAAAATTACTTGCGCTCCCATTTTGCTTACACTCTCAACCTTACGGGAAAACCGGGTGAGGACCCGCTGGCGCATTTTCTCTTCGAGACGCGCGCCGGACACTGCGAGTATTTCGCTTCCGCGATGGCCATCATGCTGCGCACGCTGGATATTCCCACTCGGGAAGTAAACGGCTTCTTGCCGGGCGAATATAACGACCTCGCCGGGGACTACATTGTTCGCGCCAGCGACGCACATAGTTGGGTGGAAGTCTATTTTCCCGGAACTGGCTGGATGACTTTCGATCCCACGCCGCCGGGGGCCGCGGACGGCGGCGGATTTCTTTCTCGCCTGGGCGAATATATGGACTGGTTCGAGCTGACATGGAACGAATGGGTGATTAACTACGACTTCCTCCACCAGATTCTGCTCGCGCAAAACGTGCAGCGCAGCACGCGCTCGTGGTCGGAAACCGCGCGCGCCTGGTTTCTGATCAAGCAGGAAAAAGGCCGGCGATGGATGCGGTCCTGGAACGGCGGACTGGGTCTGCTGCTTCCAGTGGCCATCGGGCTGTTTCTGCTGGCGCTGCGCTTTGATCTGGTTCTGGCACTGTTTCGGCGGCTGCGGCTTTCATGGCAGCTTCGTTCACCGGATCTGGCCCGCTCCAATCCGCAGCTTGCATCGCGGCTCTACGAAGAGCTTTTGCACTTGCTCGAGCGGCGCGGCATCGCGCGCCAGCCGTCGCAGACGCCGTTCGAGTTCGCCGCGGCGGTCTCGCAGCCGCGCCTCGCGCCTGCCGTGTACGAATTCACGCAGTGCTACGCCCAGGCACGCTTCGGAGGCGGACCTTGTGACACGATCCGGCTCCGCGCCCTCCTCGAGCAAATCCGGTCGTCCTTCTCCTCGCGCTGAGGCCGCTGCCTTGCCCCGCTGTTCCGGATCTTGGGAATTTCTGTCGATCCGCTGCCGCTGAGGCTCCGCCCGTCCCCGCGTGTTACAATTAGAAATTGCGGTTAACCGCTAATTTACTGCCTATGACTAAGGTCGGATTCGTCAGCCTGGGTTGCCCGAAGAACCTCGTCGACAGCGAGGTGATGATGGGCATTCTTGCGCGCGAAGGCTATGAACTGACGCCGCGCGCGGATGAAGCGGAGATTCTTGTCGTCAACACCTGCAGCTTCATCGAATCGGCGCAGAAAGAGTCCGTCGACGCGATTCTGGAGATGGCCGAGCACAAAAAGTTCGGCGCGGCGAAAAAACTCATTGTGGCGGGATGCCTCGTCGAGCGTTTCCGCGACCAGATTCTCGAGCAGGTGCCGGAAGTGGACGCGGTCGTCGGCACGGGCGAAGTCGAACGAATTCTTGAAGCCGTCGACGGTGATTTGCGCGTGCTGCCCGCGGCTCCACCGGCGTTTCTCTATCACGACTTGACGCCGCGCGTTATTACCACGCCGCGCCACGCCGCGTACATCAAAATCGCCGAGGGCTGCGATCATCCGTGCACGTTCTGCATCATCCCGCAACTTCGCGGCGCGTTTCGCAGCCGGCGTTTTGAGTCCGTCGTGCGCGAAGCGGAAAACCTCGCTTCCTCGGGCGCGAGAGAGATCACGCTGATTGGCCAGGACACGACTTCGTACGGCGAAGACCTGGGCCTTCGCGATGGCCTGGCGCAACTGCTTGCGCGCCTCGCGCAGGTCGAAGATTTGCTGTGGGTGCGCTTTCTGTACGCTTACCCAAATCGCGTCACACAGCAATTGCTGGATACGCTCGCGGCGCATCCGCGCCTCGCCAAGTACATGGACATGCCCCTGCAACATGCCAGCCGCAATGTTCTGGCGCGCATGAAGCGCGGCTCCCATGGCGACGCCTTCCTGAAACTGCTCGAGCGCATCCGCACGACGATCCCCGGCGTTTCGCTGCGCACTTCGTTTATCGCGGGCTTTCCCGGCGAAACCGAAAAGGATTTCGAGGAGTTGTGCGATTTTGTGCGCGCCGCAAATCTGGATTGGATGGGCGTGTTCGAGTATTCCGATGTGGATAACGCCGGCAGCTACGCGCTCGATGAAAAAGTGGACGCAGAAACAATCACCGGCCGCCGCAATCGGCTGATGGCTATCCAGAAGAAAATCTCGCGCGGGAAATTGCGCGCCTGGAAGGGCCGCACGGCCACGGCACTCGTGGAAGGCCCGTCGAAAGATAATCCGCTCGTATGGGAAGCGCGCCTGGAAGGCATGGCCCCGGATATCGACGGCAAACTCTATCTGACGGACATCGAATTGCCCACAGGCGAAACCGCCGCGGCTGGCGACGTGGCGCGCGTGGAAATTAGCAAGGCCGACGCGTATGACCTCATCGGGCGCGTCGTGGAGATTTTGCCGCGGCCCGCTGCGCGAACGAGCGTTGATGCGGCACGCCTCGATGCTCCTCGCATCCCGCCCGCCGACAAACTCACGCGTATTTCCACGGGCGCTCCGCTTCGTGTCCTCGCCTGAGCTATACTCACGCTTCAGGAATGGTTCTCCGTGGTCTCTGTGATCTCTGTGTTAAAAACGGATTTCGACACAGTGGCGCGGAGTTCACAGAGAAGAAGAACACAAGTGGCTGCGTGATTTGGCGAGAGGCGGATCACGAGCCTTCGAGAGTTGCTCACGATGAAGCATCGCTGCCCGATTTGCAAAACGCCGACCGACTCCGAGACTCACGCGGACTTTCCCTTTTGCAGCGAGCGCTGCCGGTTGCACGACCTCGGGAACTGGGCCAGCGAGAAGTACGTCGTATCTGAGCCGGTGTTCGACATGAGCGAACTCGAAACGGAAGACGATCCCGGCAAACAAGAATCCGTGGAAGAGGACAATGATTTTAAGGGGTTTCCGAAGCCCGATGACACCATCCACTGAAAATCCCGGCAACGGCCTCGCTCCGCAAAAGAAACCGCGCCTCGCCGTGGCCATCGCGACCGCCCTCGGCGTCGGCTACGCGCCCAAAGCTCCGGGCACATTTGGCTCTCTTGTCGGAGTAGCAACGGCGTTTCTCTCCGCTGTATTTTTTCTGCATCCAGCATCGATTGGCGGAATCTTCTCGCGGCACCCGCTCACGGATGCCGTTTTTTCCGACAAGCACTTTTTGGTTCCCGGAAGCAACATTCATGATTCGGCGCTGGCATTGCCGCTGGTCTGCGCCTTGGCACTCCTCGTACTCCTCGCTGCCATCGGCGTGTGGAGCGCTGCACGGACAGCGGATTTCGCCGGGATCAAAGATCCACAGTTTGTCGTCATCGATGAAGTCGCAGGGCAGCATCTGACGTTGATTCTGCCGCTGATTCCTATCGGGCTCCCCCATCTGACGCAACACATGGACTTTTCCGTCTACGCTATTTTCTTCATGCTGAGCCTGCTGAACTGGAAATATCTTTTGCTGGGTTTCCTGCTGTTTCGCTTGTTCGACATTTGGAAACCCTTTCCAGTCCGGCAACTGGAAAGACTTCCGCGCGGCTGGGGCATCATGGCGGATGATTGGATGGCAGGCGTTTACGCTGCTATTCTGTTGCGCATAGCGCTACATTTTGGTTTGCTTGGTTAGTTATGAAATTCGGCTTTGGGTCGTCGGCAGAAAAGAACGGCATCCCCCGCATCGATAGAATCGCGCCTGCCGCTGCCATACCCGGCGGCGAGATTGCCATTCACGGAAGCGGATTTGCTTCGCGCGCTCATCCGAGGCCGGTGGTGCGTTTTGGCGAAGTGGAAGCGGGGCTGGCGCTCGCCAGCGAACACCGGCTGATTGCGCGCGTTCCAGAAGGCGCGAGCGGCGGGCTCCTCCGCGTATGCAGCGCCGCGAACGAAAGCCAGCCGCATCCCGTCTCGATCGGCGTGCAAATCGCCGACAACCTGCATCCCGTCGCAAATCCCGCGGTGGACTCCTACGGCAATACGTATGTTACATTTTCCGGCAATCGCGGGCAGCGTGTTCCCGTTTCGCTCTATAAAATCACGGCGAATTACAGCGTGAAGCCTTTTGTCACTTCGCTGGTGAATCCCAGCGGCCTGGCGGTGGACCGCGCGGGGAATCTCTTCGTTTCCTGCCGCCACGACGGCACCATTCACCGCATCACGCCGGAGGGCCGCGCCGAGCAGTGGGCCGAGGGCATGGGCGTCGCCACCGGCATCGCGTTCGACCGCGCCGATAATCTCTACGTCGGCGACCGCAGCGGCACGATTTTCAAGATCAGCGTGAGCCGCGAAATTTTCGTCTTTGCGACCATCGAACCTTCGCTCGCCGCGTATCATCTCGCTTTTCACCCCAACGGCGATTTGTACGTCACAGGGCCGACGACTTCCAGCTACGACCGCGTTTACCGCGTCACGCAAGGCGGTGAAGTCAGCACGTTCTTTCGCGGACTCGGGCGCCCGCAGGGACTGGCGTTTGACCGCGACAACAATCTCTACGTCGCCGCCTCCCTCGGTGGGCGGCGCGGCATTGTTCGCATCACGCCGCAAGCGGACGCCGAGGTCGTCCTCAGTGGCTCTGGCCTCGTGGGCATGGCACTGCAGCCTTCCGGCCGCGCCATCCTCGCCACCACCGGCGCTGTCTTCACACTGGACTGGGACGTCCGCGGCTTGCCGTTACTCGGCTAGCAAAAGACCTTTCGCACTCGATCCGTCGACGGGGTCCAGCATTCCCTGTTAATCTAATTATTGATTTGTAATTTTAAGAGCCAATACATAAAATTTGCGGCGAGCGCTTTCTTGGGCCGCCGTGTTTTTGCGCCCAACCATTCGCTTGAAACTCCGTGGTGCAAATGAGATGTACGACGACGATGAAATTCGGAGGACTCAGGAGGAGGAACAACGACCGCTTGGCCGTAAGAGCAAACGAGAGAAAATTGACAAGATCTTGCTTGGGGATACTCGCAGAGCGTTCAGCAACGGCACCGAACGAGAGTTCATGCAGGCTTTGCGGAAGATTGGGATTTCCGAGGGCTCGCCGAAGTTCGCGGAACTCGTGAAACTTTTCCGCGAGAACCGCGGCCCATCTCGATTGTGAGACGATGGAATTCGGCGCGCTTATGCTTGGCCACTTCAGCAGGAAGAGAATCGAAGTGTTCTTGCAAAATCGCCGCGGCGCGCTCGGTTGCCAAATCAAATTTTGATTTCTTCTTGGCCATACGCAGACTTCCCCGGCAGCTGATTCTATATTAGCTATGCAGGCCGTGTAAGACAATCGAATCATTCGGGGCGCTGCGAAATTCCAGTTCTACTTGCGCTGTCTTCTGGTCATCAGGTACAAACGTAAAAGATGAAAGCCGAGATCATCGCGGTTGGTTCGGAGCTGCTGACGCCGGACCGCCTGGACACCAATTCGCTCTTCCTTACCGAAGAGCTGAACAAGATTGGCATTGAGGTCCTGCGAAAAACAATCGTGGGCGACAACCGCGATCTGCTCCGCGAAGCCTTCCGAGACGCGCTGAATCGTGTGCCGTTCATCATTTCCTCGGGCGGACTTGGCCCCACCGAGGACGACCTGACGCGCGAAACGGTGGCCGAACTTCTGGGCCGCAAACTCCGCCGCAACGACGAGATTCTGCGCTACATCGAGGGCCGCTTCCGCGCACTGGCCCGCGAGATGCCCGAAGTGAACGTGCGCCAGGCGATGATTCCCGAGGGCGCGGAGATCCTGGAGAATCCGCGCGGCACCGCACCGGGCTTATGGCTCGAAGATGCGGGGCGCTCGATCGTGTTGCTGCCGGGCCCGCCGCGAGAGTTGAAGCCGCTGTTCCGCGAGCAGGTTCTGCCGCGCCTGGAACGCCGCGTCTCTGGCGTGCGCATGTTCCACCGCGAGATCCGCGTCACGGGGCTGGGAGAATCGCACGTCGACCAGCGCATTCAGGGCATCTACAAACGATTCCCCGAGGTGAACACCACTGTTCTCGCGGCCCCCGGCGAGATCCAGGTCCATCTCCGCATTTGGACGGTCGACGCGGAGCACGCCAAGAAATCGTTGGACGAAATCGTGAAGGGCTTCGAGATCGCCCTGACGGACAGAATTTTCAGCCAGAATGGAACGCCTCTCGAGGAGGTCGTCGCGGCCGAATTGACGATGCACAACGCCACCATCTCCGCCGCGGAAAGCTGCACGGGCGGCTTGCTGGCGCAGCGGCTGACGAGCATTGCTGGCAGCTCCTCCTATTTTCTTGGCGGCGTGGTGTGCTACAGCAACGAACTCAAGACGGCGTGGGCAGGCGTGCCTGCGGAATTGATTCAGGTTAAGGGAGCGGTCAGCGCGGAAGTCGCGGTGGCGCTTGCGGAAGGAATTCGCCGCCGCGTCGGCAGCACGTTTGGACTCGGCATCACGGGAATTGCCGGGCCGAGCGGCGGCACGGAAGAAAAGCCCGTCGGAACCGTGCACATCTCGCTCGCGCATGCCGGGGGCGTCAAGGAACGGGGCCTGCGCTTTCCAGGCGACCGCGAATCCGTCCGCTGGCAGGCTTCGCAAGCCGCGCTGGACATGGTCCGCATCCATTTTCTCTATACCGGCAAGCAACCACCGAAGCGAGCCTGAGCGTGCGCCTCTTCGTCGCGCTGGAGATTCCCGCCGCTGTGCGAGACAATCTGGCAGCGCTGCTCAAGGACTTTCGCAGTTTGTCATCCCGGCTGGCGGACAGGTGTCCCCGCTGGGTGCGGCCGGAGAATCTTCACGTGACTCTCAAATTTATCGGCGAAGTGGCGGGCGAGAAGCTCGATGGCATCCGCACGGCCCTCTCGGAGGTCCGCTCGGATGGGCCCGTAGATCTGCGGTTCCGCGGGCTCGGCTTTTTCCCCGCCGAAGAAAACCCGGGCGTGCTCTGGGTGGGATTAGACGCCTCACGGAATCTGGCCGCGCTGGCGGCAGATATCGATCGCGCGCTAGAGCCGGAAGGCGTCGCGCGAGACCGGCGCGAGTTTGCGCCGCATCTGACGCTCGCGCGATTCGAGCCGCCTGGCGTGTACGAAGACCTGCGCGCGGCGATCCGGCAGCGCGCCCAGCGCGAATTCGGCTCATTTCAGGCGCGCGAATTTCTTCTGATCGAAAGCAAGCTGAAGCCCTCCGGCGCCGAGTACACTTCCCTTGCATCCTTTCGCCTTACTGTGGAGCCCTAGCCCATATGGCCGAGCCGAACGCGATACTGATCTCCATCCCCGTGGCTTCTTACTTACTCGGATCGATTCCTTTCGGCCTGTTGCTTGGCAAACTATTTGGCACTGCCGACGTCCGCAACGCCGGCAGCGGAAACATTGGCGCAACCAATGTCGCGCGCGTCGCCGGGCCGCTCGCCGGTGTCCTGACGCTTTTGCTGGACGCCGGGAAGGGCGCCCTGACGGTCGTTCTGGCCGCGCGGCTTGCGAACGAAAACGCGGCGTGGATGATGATCGCCGGGCTTTGCGTTCTTGCGGGACATTGCTTTCCCGTCTGGCTGGGATTTCGAGGCGGCAAGGGAGTGGCCACGGCCGCGGGCGTCTTTCTGGTGTTATGCCCCATCGCGTTTCTCGCGGCCGCCATCCTGTTCGTTCTCGTCGTGGCTTTTTGGCGTTTTGTGTCGCTGGGGTCGATCTCCGCCGCGGCGGCGATGCCGCTGCTGATGTATTTTTTCTGGGCGCCGCACCACGCCCCGCCGCACGTGATCACCTTCGGGACGCTGGCCGCGACGGTTTTGATCCTCATCAAACACGACGCCAATATCCAGCGGATGGTCCAGGGCGACGAGCCGAAATTCACGTTCCGCAGGAAGAAAAAGAGGATGCGCCTTGAAGCGCATCGCCATCCTTGGCGGCGGAAGCTGGGGTACGGCGCTGGCCATCGTGCTCTCCCGCACGCACAAGCCCCACGAAATTTCCCTCTGGGTTCGCGACCCCTCGCTTGCAGAATCTATTTGCCGCGATCGCGAGAACAAGCTCTACCTGCCGGGCCGCAAACTTCCGGAAACCGTGCACGTCACGCACGACGCGGCATCCGCACTGAAGACCGCTGGAGTGGTCGTCGTGGCTATCCCTGCTGCGTATGTTCGCGGCGTCTGCCGGCTGGTTTTGCCGCATTTCGACCCCGGCGCGACCGTGGTTAGCGCCGCGAAAGGCCTCGAGCCCGCCACCCACGCACGCATCAGCGAAGTCATTATCCAGGCCGTCTCCTCGAAATTTCTCCCGCGAATCGCGGTGCTTTCCGGCCCGTCCTTTGCCGCGGAAGCGGCCGACGGCCAGCCCACTGCGGTGGTCCTCGCCTCGAGCGACGCCGCTCTCGCCAATGAGCTTCAGGAAGAATTTGCCGGACCCTCGTTTCGCCTTTACACCAATGCGGATGTTCTGGGCGTCGAGCTTGCCGGCGCCATGAAGAATGTCATCGCCATCGCTGCGGGAGCTTGCCAGGGCCTGGGCCTCGGCTCGAATCCCCTGGCGGCGCTGATCACGCGCGGCCTCGCGGAGATGACCCGGCTCGCCGTAGCCCTGGGAGCACGTCCGGAAACGCTCAGTGGTCTTGCGGGCCTCGGCGATCTCGTCCTGACGTGCACCGGCTCGCTGAGCCGCAACCGCTACGTCGGCCTCGAGCTTGGCAAAGGCCGCCCGCTGGCCGAGATTCTGAGGGGCATGAAAATGGTCGCCGAAGGCGTAGGCACCGCCGCCGCGCTATTGGCGCTGGCCAGCGAATCCGGGATTGAACTGCCTATAACCGAGCAGGTGGAAGCCATTCTGCACCACGGCCGTTCGCCCGGCGAGGCCATCCGAAGCATCATGGAGCGGCCTCTGAAGCGCGAATAGAGGCCCTGGTTCAAGCCTTCCTTCCGGGCCCCCTGTCCCAGCCACTAGTACCAAGGTTCCAGTTGCAGATGCGCGTCGCTGCCCGATTCGCGAGCCACGTTGACCCTTCCCATCCATTAAAATAGGGAGTTGAAATGCCCGAACCCGGCTCATCCATGTGGCAGAACCTGCGCAAGGGGCGCGTCCGCATTTTGTGGCTCGTCCTCGGCGCGCTGCTGCTGGTCAGCGCCCTGCCCATCGGGCTGTACCATCGCCAGGTGTTGCAACTCAGCCAGGACAAGCTGATGGACACCGAACGCGTCCAGCAATCGGATTTGACGCGTTCTCTGGCTCAGGAACTTAGGCTCTTCGAGGCCAATCAGACCCAACAGCTCTTCAGCGAGCGGCAGATTCTCGCGTTGACGGGACTCATCGACAATGTCGAGGATCCCGCTGCCGAACCGAAAGTCACCCGGCTCTTGCAGGAGTTTGTCGAAAGTAACCGCGACACGTTTGTTTATTTGACCGCCGTCGACAAATCCGGCAAAGGCACGAAAGCTACCCAGGGTAATTTCGAAGCGCAACAGGATCCCTTCGTGGCCAAGGCCCTGCAGCGCGCGTTTGTGACCTGCATGCAGTCCGAAGAGCTGCACACCGTAAAGTTTCGCAGCGATCCTCTCGCTCTTGCACCGGACAACCAGCCGGCTTATGTCCTCGCCGTGCCGCTCCAGGATTTGAGCGGTAATTTCACCGGCATGCTGGCCGCGGTCGTTTCCCTCGAGCCGATTTCCAAGCGCCTGCGGGACGCCAGCGTTCGCGGCCGCACGGTTTACGTGATCGACCATTCCGGCCACATCGTGACGCACCCGGACACCAAGGATTTCGTGCCCGGCGCCCAGGCCAGCGGAAAGCTCGTAGACCAAGTTCGCGCTTTGCCCCCGGATCTTCGCAATACGGAAACCATTCGCTTCGCGGAAGGCGATGGGAAGCACCAGGTCGAGATGATTGGGACCTACAGCACGCTGCCCGAGGATAACTGGGCGGTGATCGCCGAGCGCAGCCTGGATGCGGCGCGGGCTGACTCAGGCGTGACGGAGCTAAACCGCCAGGCCCTCGCCTTTGTCAGCGTGGTGATCCTGGTGGCCATTCTGTTCGGCTACTTTTTTGCCGTGGGCATCAGCGAGCCGATCCGCGGCCTTGCGGCTTCCACTCGCGCCATCAGCCGCGGCGAATTTCATCAACGCTCGCCCGTTCGCGGCGCCTCGGAGATCAGCGAACTGGCGGAAAACTTCAACAAAATGGCCAGCGACATCGAGGAGTACATCGAGCGCCTGAAAGAAGCCGCGGAGGAAAACCGCGAGCTCTTTATCGGCTCAATTCGCATGCTTGCTGCGGCCATCGACGAAAAGGATCCGTACACCCGCGGTCACTCCGGGCGCGTAGCTAAATATTCGACGCTCATCGGACGGGAGCTCGGACTTTCCAGCGAAGATTTGGATAAGTTGCGAATTTCCGCTTTGCTGCATGATGTCGGCAAAATCGGCGTCGAGGACCGAGTGCTGAAAAAGCCCGGCGCTCTGACTCCCGAAGAATTCGATTTGATGAAGCAGCACACCGTGAAGGGCGCCAACATCATGCGTCCTGTTTCGCAGTTGAAAGAAATGCTGCCGGGCATCGAGCTGCACCACGAGCACATCGATGGCCGCGGCTACCCCTACGGCTTGTCCGGCCCGCAAATCCCGATGATGGCGCGCATCATCGGCGTGGCCGATACGTTTGACGCCATGACCACCAATCGGCCGTACCAGTCGGCAATGGACACTGACTTCGCGCTCAACCGCATCAAGTCCCTCACCGGCTCGAAGTTCGACGCCGTCGTCGTCAACGCCCTCGAAGCCGCCATCAATGCCGGCAAACTCCGCCTCAGCGCCGTCGAAGTCGCTGTGTAAACTGTTCCAATATTCCCTTGCCGCTCTTAAGGTACCTAGGCTGGCGCGACGGGCCTGCTTCGAGCGCTTCTGCTACAATTTTAGATTGCGCTAACCACCCGGCGCTCAATCGCATGATTTCGCTCTTCGGAAAACCGGAAGTAGTCGAACCGTCGCTGCTCGAACGGCTGAAAGCCTCGGTCAGCAAGACGAAGGCCGCGCTGTCCGAGTCGGTCGAGAACATTTTTCTCGGCGAGCGCAAAATCGACCCTGCGCTGCTGAAGAAGCTCGAGACAGCTCTGCTCTCCGCCGACCTGGGCGTGAAACCGACTCGCGAAATCCTCGATGCTGTTCGGGAAAAGCTGGATCGCCACGCGCTAACCGACGCCGGTCAGCTTAAAAACGAGATCAAGTCGCACATTGTCCGCATTCTTACGCTGAACGAT
The DNA here is from genome assembly GCA_963824515.1 of uncultured Acidobacteriota bacterium. Taxonomy (GTDB): domain Bacteria; phylum Acidobacteriota; class Terriglobia; order Acidiferrales; family UBA7541; genus Acidiferrum. The sequence goes on along the minus strand of CAWGPN010000014.1, from coordinate 200,625 downwards.
GGTCGACTTGCCGAGGCCTCACCCGTTGGCGTGGCCGTCCCCCCCGTCCAGAAACCGGCAAGCTCTGCCAATGGCACTGGACCACGCGTCATCTTTATCGTTGGAGTGAACGGCGCCGGAAAAACCACCAGCATCGGCAAGCTCGCAAATCGCCTGCGGCTGGAGGGTCTCAGCGTGGTGCTCTGTGCCGCGGACACGTTTCGCGCCGCTGCTGTCGAGCAGCTCGAAATCTGGGCGAAGCGCAACGGCATTGACGTGATCAAACAAAAGTCCGGCTCGGATCCCGCCGCCGTCGTCTTCGATGCCGTGACCGCTGCCAAGGCGCGCGGCGCGGATGTCGTGATTGTTGATACTGCCGGCCGCTTGCACACCAAGTCCAATCTCATGGCCGAGCTCGAAAAAATGAAGCGTACCGCCGCCAAAGTTATTCCTGGCGCACCGCACGACGTACTGCTCGTGCTCGACGCGACCACCGGCCAGAACGGCCTCGCGCAAGCCCGCCAGTTCACTTCCACCGTCACTGTCACGGGTATCATTCTTACGAAACTCGACGGCACCGCCAAGGGCGGCATCGTCGTCGCCATCGCACGCGAACTCGGCTTGCCCATCCGTTTTGTCGGCACCGGCGAACAGATCAACGACCTGGTGCCCTTCGACGCGGAAACCTACGCGAACTCTCTTTTCGAGTAGCCTTCGACCGAACAATGGATGCTCACGCCACTCGCTTCCTGGAACACGCGCTGGCCTTGGCCCGCAAAGGCGTTGGTCTCGCGAGCCCGAATCCCACGGTTGGCTGCATCCTCGTGCGTGAGGGCGAAATTGTCGGCGAAGGATTTCACCAGTATGACTGGCGCGATCACGCGGAAATCGTCGCGCTGAAATCCGCGGGCGAAAAAGCGCGCGGCTCGACGATGTACGTCACGCTCGAGCCTTGCAATCACAAGGGCCGCACCGGGCCCTGCACCGAAGCGATTATTGCCGCGGGCGTTCAGCGCGTCGTTGCCGCCATGGAAGACCCGAATCCCGTCAACTCCGGCCGCGGATTCGATCGGCTTCGCGCTACCGGCATCGAGGTCGAATCAGGCGTCTGCGAGGATGAAGCTCGTCGCCTCAACGAATCCTTCGCATTCTGGATTCGTACCGGCAAGCCGCTTGTCACGCTGAAGTCCGCGTTGACGCTCGACGGCCAGCTTGCACTTCCCCCTGAGCGGCACAAACAGCGAGGGAGAATCATCAAGCACAAACGGACAAATTGGATTTCTTCGGAAGAATCCCGCGCAGAAGTCCACCGCATGCGCCACGCCGCGGATGCGCTGCTCACCGGCATCGGCACGGTCAAGATTGATGATCCGCTGCTTACGGACCGCAGCGGCATCCCGCGCCGCAGACCGCTCCTGCGCGTCATCCTCGATGGAGGCCTGACGCTTTCGCCGCGCTCCCGCATTGTGCAGACGACCGGCAGCGATCTTTTGGTTTTCACACAAAAGCACCCAAACACGCGGCGGCTTCGCGCCCTCGAAAAAGCCGGCGTCGAGATCCTCAGCGTGGAGTCGCGCATGGGACGGATCAGTCTCGAAGCCGTTCTCGCCGAACTCGGCCGCCGCGATATCCTCAGCGTCCTTCTCGAAGCCGGGCCGACGCTCAACGGCGCCGCGCTCGCCGCCGGAATCGTCCACAAACTGTTTCTCTTCTACGCCCCCAAAATCTCCGGCGAAACGCGCGTGCCCTTCGCCATCGCACCGAATCTGAATCTCCCGCCCCTCCAACAGCTGCGTACGCAAGCCTTCGGCTCCGATATCGCCATCGAAGCCTACGTGCAAGACGTCCACCGTTAGTCGTGGAGTGCGGCAGCCTTGCTGACGCTTATGCGGTCGTGCATCGGCTCACGCCACGAACGTGGGAGCCCGGCTCCCGCACTCCACACCGCTGTGTCACTCGCCGACGCGTAGCACCGCTGCGCCTTCAATCGCGTCATTCTTCAGCGCATTCAGCGCGCGGTTGGCATCGCTCAATGGAAAAATCTGCGTGTGCATCTGAACGGGAATTTCCGCCGCGATACGAAGGAAATCCTCGCCATCCTGACGCGTGTTATTCGCCACGCTCCGAATCATGCGCTCCTGATACAGCAAATCGTAGCTAAACGACGGAATCGGACTCATGTGAATTCCGCCCAGTACAAGCACGCCGCCTTTGCGCAACGCCGCCAGCGCAGCCGGGACAATCTCTCCCGCCGGCGCAAAAACTATCGCGGCATCAAGCTTTTCCGGTGGTGCATCGAACGATTCGCCAGCCCACGCCGCGCCGAGTTCGAGCGCCAACTTCTGATGCCGCACATCACGCGTCGAGGCATACACAGTCACGTTCCAGTGCCGCGCCACTTGAATCGCCACGTGCGCCGCCGCACCAAAACCATAAAACCCCAGTCGCCCGCCGCGCTTGATCCCCGAAAGCCGCAAGCAGCGAAATCCGATAATGCCCGCGCAGAGCAGCGGCGCGGCCTGCTCATCGGCAAACCCCTTGGGAATCGCGTAAACAAAATCCTCTGGCCCGACGATGTATTCCGCGTAGCCGCCGTCAACGCTGTAGCCGGTGAATGTCGGGTTGTCGCACAAATTTTCCTCGCCCATGCGGCAGTAAACACACACGCCGTCCGTATGATGCAGCCACGCGACGCCAACCCGCGCGCCGAGCGCATATCGCCGCGCCCCTTCGCCAACTTTTTCAACTGTGCCAACAACTTGATGTCCTGGAATAACCGGCGATTTTCGCGGCGGCAATTCGCCTTCGATCACGTGTAAATCCGTGCGGCAAACTCCGCACGCGCGCACGCGGATCAGCACTTCCCCTTTGGCAGGCTGCGGCACGCCCACGTCTGTAAACTGGAGTGGATTCGTTTCGATTCGCGCGGGAGCGTTCAGCACGCAGGCTTTCATGGCAGGACCTCGGTGGATTCCCTTGTAGCTAACAATTTTAGTTTAGTGCTTTCGGCCTCCGCAGTGAAATGCTGTAAACTCGCATGCGGAAGCTCGCGCGACGAGGAAATTAGAAAACTGTGTTCACAGGAATCATCGAACATATCGGGACCATCGAGTCCCTCGAACTAAGACCTGAGGGAAGCCGCGTCACCATCCACGCTCCCAGCGTCGCGCACGCACTTGCCGTTTCAAAAAGCATCGCCGTAAATGGCTGCTGCCTCACCGTCGTCGCTCTAGGCAAAGAAAGCTTCTCCGCCGATCTTTCCGGTGAAACGATCCAAAAGACGTCTTTCGGCGCCGAAAAAGGCGGGCTCAAAAATGGCTCGCGCGTCAATCTCGAGCAGCCCCTCACGGCGGGCAAGGAATTTGGTGGTCACTTCGTTCAAGGGCACATCGACGGCACGGGCAAAGTGAGGCTTCTCGAACCGGAAGGCCCGAAGAGCAACAATTGGCGGCTCGGCGTGGAAGTTCCCGAAGATTTTGCGCGCTATATCGTACCGAAAGGCTCCATCACCATCGACGGCATCAGCTTGACCGTCGCCGGCTCGCATAATTTCGTGACGCCGCTGAAGCAACTGCAAACGGTCGAAATCGCAGTTATTCCTTACACCTACGACCACACTAATCTTCGCGACCGTAAGCCCGGCGACGCGGTGAATCTCGAAGCCGACATTCTCGGCAAATACGTCGAGCGTTATCTCGAAGCCCGCAAATCCACTGGGGCTTCAACCATCACCATGGACACGCTTTCTCGCCAAGGTTTTGATCTCGACTTTCCAGGGGATCCTCAGGATTAAGCGGCGCGTTCCGGGGTTTCTTCCCGTTTTGTGCGCACGCCGCGCCAATAGAGAGCCAGCCCTACGAGAACCGCCGCCGCGGTTCCCCCAATCAGCTTCGCTTCAAACAAGAATTTATTTGCTTCTTCTCCCGGCGGGATGAACGAAAACGCGATTCCGCACAATACGACGGCAAAACCCAGCCCTCCCGCGATCCACACTCCAAGCTTTCCGCCCGGAATCAGCACCGCGTGCGGATTCTCTCGCCGATCCTTTCGCCCGGCTAATTTGATTACGGCGGCATACATGTAAAGAAATGGAATGAAATACAGAATGATCGCGGCGTCCACGAGAATTTGATACGCGCCGCGCATCGTATCTTCCCTGACCTGGCTCAGCAGCAGCACTATTCCGGAGATCGTGGCCTGCACGAGTATGGAAACGTAGGGCGTCTTCCATTTCGGATGGATCTTTCCGAACGCCGCGGGAAGATACTTGTCGATTCCCACGACGAACGGCACGCGTGCGATCCCCGCAACGGTGCTCCCCACCCCGCCGGCGTTGCCGACAGACACAAGCATCGCCGCCAGCACGCCCACAAACCCAATCCGCAAAGCAGCCGAGCCTAGCGTGAGCGCCTGAAACACGCCGCTCTTCGGATCTACTTCGGCCGCGGGAGCCAGCGCCAGCACCGCGAATGTTCCGAGGATATAAATGGCCGCAATCATCGCCCCGCTGCCCAAAACAGCGCGCGGCAATGTCCGCCGCGGATCTCTGATCTCGTCGCTCATCGTGGAGACCAATTCGAGTCCGCTAAATGCAAAGGCAATCTGCGACCAGAAATTCACCGTATCCCAGCTCCAGTGCGGCATCATGTTGGCCAGGGTGAACCGCGTCGCTGAGCCGTGATGAAACCACAGCAACGCGGCCACGCCGGTGAGCATGAGCAGTGGAAGATAGGTTGAAACTCCGCCGGCGTTTTGCAGCCACTTCCCCACGTTCAACCCAACGATGTTGAATCCCACGGCCACAATCAGCAGAACAAACGAACCCACCATGAGAAACGTCGTGCTCTGCGCAAGCTCCACGCCGCGGGAACCGGCCACATAAGCGCTCATTGCCGCGCTGGCCAGCAACAGCCCGGGAAAATAAAAGACCGTGTAAATCCAGTACGTCCATCCCGCCACGAATCCGTGGAAATCGCCGAAGGCTTCCTTCGACCATACATACAGTCCGCCCTCATTGGGGAAGCGCGAAGATAGTTCGTTGATGACCAGTGCTGTCGGAACAAAAAAGAAGATTGCCGCGAGCACCCACAGGCTGATGGAAGACGTTCCGTTGTGCGCGGCGGCAGCGATCCAGCGGGGGCCGAGCACCGTGGCAATATTGAAAAACAAGACGTCCCAAAACCCCATGGTCTTGGGCAATTGTTTGATGGGATCGGCCGAGCCGCCCGCGGCCTGGCTCACAGAATCACGTCCATCGCGGGAATCAACGCATCTTGCATGCGGAAATTGTGAAGGAATGGATCTTGCGAATTTTCAAAACCTTCCCAGGGGCCGAAGAATGCGACGCGGCCCTCCTGAAGAAAAACCACTGTATCGGCGAGTTTCTTCGCGAGATGTGTATCGTGCGTCACCACAATCGAAGTGCGGTGAAAAGCCTCCTTCAGCCGCAGAATCAAATCGCCCATGTGCCCCGCCATGATCGGATCCACCATGGTCGTCGGCTCGTCGAATAAAATCCCGTCTGGATTCTGCGCGAAAGCCCGGCCCATCGCCACCGCGCGCTTCATCCCCGTCGACAACTCGCTCGGCAGTTTATCGAGGACCTCTTCGACTTCCAGCATTTTCGCTAGCTTGACAACGTATTCGTCGATGTCCTCGTCTTCGAGCCCCGGCTGTTTTTCCAGTGGAAACGCGATGTTCTCCGCCACCGTAAGCGAATCGAAAAGCGCTCCGGACTGAAACACCATCGTCACCTTGCGCCGTATTGTTTCGAATTGCTGCTCCGTAAAATCCGTCACGTCTTGCCCGTCCACAAAGATGCGCCCCGAATCCGCCTTCATGAATCCCATGATGTGCTTCAGTGAAACGGATTTTCCCACGCCGCTGCGTCCCATGATTACGCATGTTTCCCCGCGCCTCACTGTGAAACTGACGTTTTTCAGCACCTCGTTTTCGTCGAAGGATTTGCACACGTCGCGAAACTCAAAAAAGTTTTCGGTCTGGGCTTCGGTGCTGCTCTTGGTGGCGATAGAGTTCTCCATCATGCGTGTCCGTCAACCGCGGCGTTCCTTGCCCTTGCGCCAGCTTAGCGCGGCAACCGCTCTTTGGGTGCTTCTTCCAGAATCCGGCGCGCCTCTTCGTAATCCGCCGCCGTATTCATGTTCCAAAAGAGCCGCCCTTCGCTATCAAATCGTTTCCAATCCCGCTCGTCAAGCACTTCCATTTGAAAATGCTCCATCGCGTCGCTGATTTTGCGCACTCCTTGCTCGAACACCGCCAGGAGAGCTCCCGCGACGCTGGTGCGCCAGCACGCGCACAGCGGTTCGAGCCCGCGCGCCGAACTCGGCACAACCACGTCGGCTTCACTCCGGTTGGCCCGGTCAACGCAGTACACGAGCATTTCCTCGGTCAGGAAGGGCATGTCGCAACTGAGAATCAGGTTCCACTTGGGAACGCTCGCCCTCTTTGCCGTTTCCAGAAGCGCGGTCAGAATTCCTCCGAGCGGGCCTTGACCCTGCCAGAGGTCTTCCACGCATTTCACTCCACATCTTTCGTACTTCCTTGCCGCGCCAATGGCGCTGACGTCGCGCGTTACGGCTTCGAATACCAGTTCGCATGTCCGCGCCAGCATGGGCTTCCCCGCAATCTCCGCAAGCGCCTTGTCCCTCCCAAACCGCGTGCTTCCGCCCCCTGCGAGCACATAAGCCGCAATCGGCACCGCTAATGATCGATCGTGTGTATCAGTCACAAGCCACCAATCACGTGTCGCTTCCCTTCTCTGTACGCTCTGCGTCCTCTGTGCAAATCACTCATTCTTCCTCCACTAACTCACGCCCCGGACGCCGAATCCCCAGCTCCCGCAATTTTTCCTGCAGGCTCTGCCTGTGCAATCCAATCGTCGCCGCCGTCCTCGAAACATTCCAGCGGTGATCTGCCAACTGCTTTGTCAAATAAGCGACCTCGAATTTTCGCTTGGCTTCGCGAAAATCCTTCTCGCCAAATCCGTTATCACCCGCGTCCCCAGAATTCCTGTGAGGCGCGGCCTCGCCGCTCAAAACTTCTTGCGGCAAATCCGCCACGCCGATCTCTTCCCCGCGGCAGAGCACGAGGCTTCTCTCCAGTGCATTCTTCAGCTCGCGCACGTTTCCCGGCCAGTCGTACCGCTCGATTGCGCTGGCCGCCTCGCGCGTCAACTGCGCACGTCGGCCCAGTCGCGTCCCGTGCATCTGCAAAAACGCCTCGGCCAACACGGGAATATCCTGCTTGTGCGCGCGCAGCGGCGGCAACTCGATCGTCACCACGCGCAGCCTATAGAACAGATCCTCGCGAAATTTCCCCGCGCGTATTTCCGCCGGCAGATTCCGGTGCGTTGCGCTGATCACCCGCACGTCCACCGGAATCGGCTGCGTCCCTCCAAGCCGCTCGATCGTCCGGTTCTCCAAGGCTCGCAGCACTTTCGCCTGCGTCACTGGATTCATGTCCCCGATCTCATCCAAAAACAGTGTCCCGCCCGATGCCAACTCGAACTTTCCCTTCTTCTGCTGCGCGGCGCCAGTGAACGCACCCCGTTCGTAGCCAAATAACTCGGATTCGATCAATGTCTCCGGCAGCGCCGCGCAATTCACCGCCACGTAAGCCTTCCCCGCTCTCGGAGACCTTGCATGAATCTCCTGCGCCATCAAATCCTTGCCAGTCCCGCTCTCGCCGAGAATGAGCACCGTCGAATCCGCCAGCGCCACGCGATCCGCCATTTCAAACGCGCGCCGCATTTCCGCCGTCCGCCCAATCATCTGCCCAAACTGCCCTTCCGTCGCCATGCGCCGCCGCAGCGAATCATTCTCTTTTTCGAGCGTCGCCAGCTTCAGCAGGTTTGCCACGCGTTGCCGCAGCTCTTCCAATTCAAATCCCTTCACGAGATAATCCGCCGCACCGATCCGCAACGCCTCAACCGCCGTTTTTGCCGTATCCAGCGCGGAAACCATCAACACTGGCAACTCGCTTCCCTGCTCGCGCATCCACCGCAAAAACTCCAGCCCGCTCTGCCCTGGCAACACCACATCGAGCAAAATCATATCCGGCTGCTCGGTGTTCAACGCTTCGCGCGCCGCTTCCGCCGACTCCGCCTCCGCGATCCGGTATTTCGCCTCGAGCGCCCGCCGCATTCCATACCGCGCCGCCGGCTCGTCATCCACAATCAATATCGTCTTCATATTCTCTTTCCCTTGCTTCTTCACTTCATTACTTCTTTTCTTCCTTCATCTGTATCGTCACTTCAAACCTCGTTCCCTTCCCATCTTTCAGGGGACTCACCCAATCTAGCCTTCCTCCAAATTCCGCCACGCGCCTCGCCACAATCGCCAAGCCCAGCCCTGTTCCCTGCGTCTTCGTACTAAAAAACGGCTGTAGAATTTTCTCTCGCGCGTTTTCCTCCACGCCCGGCCCGTCGTCTTCCACCAAAAACAAATATCCATCGCCATTCGTGCGTCCGCTCAGTTTCACATGCCCGCCGCGCGAGTTTGCTTCCAGTGCATTAACCACAAGATTGGACAGAATTTCGCTTACCGCCTCCGCGCTCGCCGCCAACTTCGCTTCGCCCGCCGCTACGTCGACATCTAACATCACTCCACGCCGTTCCGCCTCGTGACGTAAAACTCCGCTAACTTCATCCGCCACCGCCCTCGCGTCGCAAACCGCCGCAACCACCCCTCCGAGCACCGCCGGCCGGCTAAACTGCAGCAACTGGTTCAATTTCGACGACAATCGCCCAATCTCCTCCAGCACCATCTTTGTTTCCCCGCGGATCGGCTCCGGCAATGCCGGGTCTTCCAGTTGCACTTGCAAGATCGTCTTGATCGACCCAAGTGGGTTCTTCAAATTGTGCGAAATGCTAGCCGCCATCTGCCCCAAAACCGCCAACCTCTCCCGCTCCGCCAATTCCCTTTCCAACCTGAGCTTCTCTTCGATCAACCGGCACAAATCCAGCGCACCCGGCAACTGCTCGCACAAAAACTCCAGAGCCGCCGCCGTCTCCCCGGAAAGCATCGCCCCGTGCGGCTTGACGCTCATCGTTCCAAGAATTTCCCCGGCCTGCCGAATGACAAACTTCTCTTCGGACTCTTCGAACGCTTTTCGTTCTCCCTTGACATCCTCGAGAGAGAGTCTCACCTCCGCGAGTTGCAACTGGTCTCGAACCCACTGTTCGATGAAGCTCCTTAGCCTCCCCGGATCGCCGAGCCGGGCCATTTCCTGGATCGGCCCCATCATCCGCTGAGCTCGATCCATTTCCGTGTGCGCTGTTCGCCGCAGAATTCCCCGCATCAATCGCTGCAACGGCTCAAAAAAGACCACCGGCAGAAACAGCAAGATGGCCGCCGACGCCTCCGGCGGAAGATACGGCTCCATCCACAGGCTCACTCGTCGGATCAAGCTCAGATACAGGACCGCAATAAAGGTCGCGAATACCGCGTAGATAAGATTTCGCTGCCGCCCGATCTGCAAAAAGTTAAATTCCTGAACATTTCGGATCAGCATTGCCAGGGGCAACAGGGCAAGACATGTTGCGAGCGCAATATAACCCGCCGCGCTCTCTTCCACTCCCGCTCCCCAGTGCTGCACGACCAAATGAATCGCCAGCAACCAGACCGCCATCCCCGCCAGGACATAGCGCAATGCGTCGTGGAATCTCGCCTGGTCCTTGTCCGGCGCGCCCTTCACAAAACGCCATTGCCAGCCCGCTCCTATCAACAGCGCGGTGATGAGCCACGCTGTGAACAACCATCCCAGGCGATTGCTCGGCAAAATGAAATCAGTCTCGGTGGGATATCGCAGAGCGCCATACAACCAGGGCAGCAAGACGACCGACGGTACGTACGCCCCTAAGACCCACAGCCGCTTTCGCTTTCCCGGGGAAAGCTGCTCGCGAATTTGTGCGTACTCCGCATGCAAATGCACGAGGAGCGAGGGCAGAAACCACAGACCGACACACAGCACTGTCCAGCAGAAGATCGTCAGGGGCGGAGGCACCGCCGCGTAATACAACTGCGCATTCAGAGCCAGCAGCGAGGCCCCAAAGAAGAAAACCAGCGCCAGGCACAAGAAAAAGAAGATGCGCTCAAAGTTTCTCTGCCGACGGTGGCCGAGAATCACCACCATCCAGAAAAACGGCAACAGTGTCCCAGCCGTAAGAACGATGAGTCGCAAATAGATGGAGAAGTGCAATCCTCGACTCCGCCGCGATTCTACGCGCCAAAGAGATGCACGACAATCACCAAGTGTCGTATTTTTCTTGCACCTTTTAAGTAATTGACACTACATGACTTATATAAGGCAAGGAATCGGATAGAAATCCACTCAACTGCCTGAGAAATGCTTGACATGCCAGGAGTTTCTGCTATATTAGCAGTCGGCTATGAGGAGTGCTAATTTCCCTTCCGTACTCCCAGCTTCTGTTCAAACCGTAAGATCACCTATGGAGGTTCTTCCAAGATGGCAGTGAATCTGACCCCGCTCCACGACCGTGTGATCGTGAAGCGCATTGAAGAAAAGGAAAGCGTCAAGGGAGGCATCATTATCCCTGACTCCGCAAAAGAAAAGCCCATGGAGGGCGAAATCATCGCTGTCGGCGCCGGCAAGCGCGAGAAGGGCGAACTCATCCCCCTCGACGTGAAACCTGGCGACCGCGTTCTGTTCGGCAAGTACAGCGGCACGGAAATCAAACTCGACGACGAAGAGTTCCTTATTCTTCGCGAAGAAGAGATTCTGGCCAAGCTCAGCGGCGCAGCCAAAGCCGCCAAGAAGTAGTTGTATTGCCTTTGTAGTGGCCGGTCTTTAGACCGGTGCTTTTAGCTTCTTCCGGGCGTCCTAGCCTAGTCGTCAGCCCGGCGCATTTCGCTTCAAATTTCGCTGTTTGCAGAAAGCTGATCAGGAGGAAATACCAGTATGGCGAAGCAGATTGTAACAGGTGAGAATTCCCGCCAGGCGATTCTACGTGGCGTAAACGTCCTCGCCGACGCAGTGAAGATCACTCTCGGCCCCAAGGGCCGCAACGCAGTGATCGAAAAGAAGTTCGGCGCGCCGATCATCACCAAGGACGGCGTGACCGTGGCCAAGGAAATCGAGCTCCAGGATCCTCTCGAGAACATGGGCGCACAGATGGTCCGTGAAGTCGCCTCGAAGACGTCCGACGTCGCTGGCGACGGCACCACCACCGCAACCGTTCTCGCGCAGGCCATCTTCCGCGAAGGCGTCAAGACTGTCGCCGCAGGCGCCAGCCCGACCGCTCTCAAGCGCGGCATCGAGCGCGCCGTCGAAGTCGCCGTGGAAGAAATCCGGAAGCTCCACAAGGACGTCAAGGGCGACATGATCGCCCAGGTTGGCACCATCTCCGCCAACAATGACAAGCAGATCGGCGGCATCATCGCCGAAGCCATGAAGAAGGTCGGCAAGGATGGCGTCATCACCGTCGAGGAATCCAAGCACGATGGAAACCACCCTGGAAGTGGTCGAAGGCATGCAGTTTGACCGCGGCTACCTCTCGCCCTACTTCATCACCGATCCCGAGCGCATGGAATGCGTCCTCGAAGACGTTCGCATCCTCATCCACGAGAAGAAAATCAGCTCGATGAAGGACCTGCTCCCGTTGCTCGAGCAGACCGCCAAGATGGGCAAGCCTCTGATGATCATCGCTGAAGACATCGAAGGCGAAGCGCTGGCGACCCTCGTCGTCAACAAGCTCCGCGGCACGCTGCAGTGCGCTGCCGTCAAGGCCCCCGGCTTTGGCGACCGCCGCAAAGCGATGCTCGAAGACATCGCCACCCTCACCGGCGGCAAGGCCATCACCGAAGACCTCGGCATCAAGCTCGAAAACGTGAAGCTCGAGGACCTCGGCCGCGCCAAGAAAATCACCATCGACAAGGACAACACCACGATCATCGAAGGCGCCGGCAAGTCCGCGGACATCGAAGGCCGCGTCAAGCAGATCCGCGCCCAGGTCGAAAACACCACCAGCGACTACGACAAGGAAAAGCTCCAGGAGCGCCTTGCCAAGCTCGTCGGCGGCGTTGCCGTCATCAAAGTCGGCGCGGCCACCGAGACCGAACTGAAGGAAAAGAAGGCGCGCGTCGAGGACGCCATGCACGCCACCCGCGCAGCTGTCGAAGAAGGCATCGTTCCCGGCGGCGGCACGGCGCTGCTCCGCTGCCTCGCGGCGGTCGAGAAGCTCAAGCTCCATGATGACGAAGCGGTTGGCGTCGGCATCGTGAAGCGCGCTCTCGAAGAGCCAACTCGTCAAATCGCGCTCAACGCCGGACATGAAGGCGCTGTCGTCATCGGCAAAATCCGCGAATCGAAGGACGAAAACTTCGGCTTCAACGCGGACACTGGCGAGTACGGCGACATGGTCAAGATGGGCGTCATCGACCCGGCCAAGGTCACCCGCCTTGCTCTTCAGAACGCCGCCTCGATCGCGGGCCTCATGCTCACGACCGAAGCTCTCGTCGCTGAAATCAAGGAAGAAAAATCGGCAGCAGCCGCTGGCGGCCCTCCTGGCGCAGGCGGCATGGGCGGCATGTACTAAATCCAAGTGGCACAGGCTTCAGCCTGTGCTCCGGGCCGGCTTTACCAGCTCGCCCCAAACCTCAATCCAAAGGGCGTCCTCGGTGCAAACCAGGACGCCCTTTTTGTTTCCTTCTGACTTCTTCGCCTTTCCCCTGAGGGTCCGGCGAATTCCATGTAGAATCTTGCATTCTCATGACCGCACAAACTACTCGGAGCGCCATACCTCCCGGATCCTGGCCGCGTCGCCATCCTGCAGCTAGCTACTTTGTATTGACGTTCTTCCTCTCCTGGCTCGGCGCCTTCCTCGTCGCCGCTCCCCACCTCCTCCGCGGTCAACCTCTCCCGAACTTAACCGGCATACTGATGTTCCCCGCGATGCTCGTAGGTCCCAGCCTCTCCGGCATCCTCCTCACTCGGCTTTATGACGGCCCCGCCGGTCTGCGCGATCTTTTCTCCCGCATGTGCCGCTTCCGCTTTCCCCTGCGCTGCTACGCCGCGCTCCTGATACCCCCGGCCTTCGTCCTCGGCATTCTTCTTCTGCTCAAGACGTTCGCTTCTCCCATTTACTCCCCTAATCGCTTTTGGCTGGGTCTTGCGTTCGGCATTCCCGCCGGTTTTTTCGAGGAAATCGGCTGGACGGGCTTTGCCTTGCCGAAAATGTGCCTGAAGCTGCCGCTGCTCCGCGCTGCTATCTTGCTCGGCATTCTCTGGGGCCTATGGCACATTCCAGTCATCAATTTCCTCGGCACTGCCATTCCCCACGGCAAGTACTGGCTGCACTTTTTCTTCGCATTCACCTCCGCAATGACCGCCATGCGTGTGCTTATCTGCTGGATTTATGCGCACACACAGAGCATCCCCTTAGCACAGCTCATGCACGCTTGCTCGACCGGTTCGCTGGTCTTCTTCAGCCCTCCCGCCGCCAACGCCGCCCAGGAAGTGTTCTGGTACGCGATGTATGGCGCTGCGCTTTGGCTCCTGGTCGCGACGCTGGCCCTTACTCTACCCGGTTTTCCGTCGCTATCCAGAGGGGCCACTTCCGAATTCTCGTGAGGCCCGCCCCACGCTTGCCAATGTTCACGTTCCTTGCCTCTGTCTCCCTACTCCGCTAAACTCTTCGCGCCTCACCTCACAGACTCTTTCAGGGGAGAGTCAACCGCCATGAACGGACTTTTGCAGCGGATTCTTCCGCGGGAACAAGGTTTCTTCGACCTTTTCGCGCAGCAAGCCGAGAACATCCACGATGGCGCCGAAGCCCTCGTCAAAATGCTCTCGCACTACACCGGCGTGCCCGAACAGGTCCAGAGCATCAAGGCTATCGAGCACGAAGGCGACGAGATCGCTCACAATCTCCTCACCAAGCTCAATCAAACCTTCATCACGCCCTTCGATCGCGAGGATATCCACGAGCTTTGCAGCCAGCTCGACGACGTCATCGACCTCATCGACGCCGCCGCCAGCCGCTTCGTCCTGTACCGCGTCGACTCCATCCGCGAGGGCACCGTGGATCTCGTCAAAGTCCTCGTCTCAGCCACCGCGGAAGTAACCGCCGCCGTCAAAGCTCTCGGTACCCCCGACAAAGCCCTTAAGCACTGCATCGAGATCAACCGCTACGAGAACGAAAGCGACCGCCTCTGCCGCACCCTCATCGCGCAGCTTTTCGACGAAGAAAAAGACTCCGTCCAAATCATCAAGTGGAAGGAGATCTTCGAGGTCATCGAAACCGCCGTGGACAAGTGCGAAGATGTCGCCAACGTTATCGAAGGCGTCATCATCAAGAGCGCTTAATTCGCCGATGACCGGCTTTCATCTCTTAATCGCCGTAATTGTCCTAACGCTGGCCTTCGAGTTCTCCAACGGCTGGCACGACGCCGCCAATTCCATCGCCACAGTCGTCTCGACCAGAGTTCTCACGCCGTTCCGCGCCGTCATTTGGGCCTCCTTCTGGAATTTCATCGCCGCTTTCATTTTTGGCACGGCTGTGGCCGCCACCATCGGCAAGGGCATGATCCATATCGAGTTGATCAACCAACAGGTCCTTCTATCCGGCCTGCTTGGCGCCATTGCCTGGAACTTGCTCACCCTTACGCTCGGCCTCCCCACCAGCTCCTCTCACGCTCTCATCGGTGGCTATGGCGGCGCCGCCGTCGCCTACGCCGGCTTCAAAGCTCTGATCCTCTCTGGCTGGGTCATGCCTGTGCTTTTTCTTGTTCTCTCCCCCGTCATCGGAATGATCCTCGCGATGATATTGACAGTCATCACCAGCTGGATCGTCCGCCGCCAGCGTCCTCAGAAAGTGGACCGCTGGTTCCGCCGCTTGCAATTGCTCTCCGCCGCGCTCTTCAGCCTCGGCCACGGCACGAATGACTCGCAGAAAGGCATGGGCATAATCACCACAGCGCTTGTCGCTGGCGGCCTGATGAAATCGTTTGCCGTGCCCGATTGGGTGATTGTCTGCTGCTGCCTCGCCATGGCCGGCGGCACGATGGCCGGCGGCTGGCGCATCATCAAAACCATGGGCCAGCGCATCACCAAGCTCACGCCCTTCGGCGGATTTGCCGCTGAAACTGCCGGCGGACTGACGATCATCGCGAATGCCGTCTTCGGCATCCCCGTCAGTACCACTCACACCATCACCGGCGCAATCGTCGGTGTGGGCGCCACCCGCCGCCTCTCCGCTGTGCGTTGGGGCATCACCCGCCGCATTGTCTGGGCCTGGGTTCTCACCATCCCCGGGGCCGCCATTATCGGCGCGGCGATCTTCCACCTCCTCTCACCAGTTCTCCGCTAGTCGCTGTTTCCCGAAGCCTGGTAGTCCTTCCTTCCGCATCTTCCCGCCCACCACAGCCTGCCTGTCCCAAAATTTTCTTAGCATTTCCGTATGCCTTCTGATAGACAGTCTCCATCCAATCGGTGGAGGTTTACATGGGAACCAGCAGCACTGTCGCTTCCGGCGGCTCGCGCGAACTCGAATCTCGAACTCCTGATCATGCGCCTCGCATGTTCCCTGCCTTTCATCTACCACGGCGCCGCCATCCTCTTCGGCTGGTTCGGCGGCCCCGGCCCTCACAACTTCGCGGCGTTTATGAAAGTGCCGGTGTTCGTCGGTTATCTGGTAGGTCTCGCCCAATTCGCCGGCGGCATCGCCATCCTTCTCGGCGCACTGCTCCGCGTCGGCGCCGTTTGCGTGATCATAGTCATGCTGGGCGCCATTTTTATGGTCCACCTCCCTCACGGCTACGATCTCAGCCATGGTGGCATGGAATTCGCCTTGACCGAACTGCTCCTCTCCGCAGGCCTGCTCCTCGCCGGCCCTGGCAAATTCTCTCTGGCGAGCATCCTGCCCGCCTCGCTACGGAAGCTCTGATATCCGCAACGATCAGTACACCTTCTACTTCTTGCCGCTTTTTTCGGGGTACGGCATTTCTCCGACACTCTGCAACATGTGCTTGACAGGATACGCTTTCATTACTTAGCATTCGCCGCATACGTTTCTGGATTCGGCCTTGTTCGAGCCGGTTCCAGACCGCGCGACCCGTTTTTTCCAGCAGTGCCCGTGACGAAGCCCCGTGTTCGGACTCCTTAGAGTCACTAACTCCGGCTTCCCCATGGATGCGGATTTTCCGTTCACGTCGCGTGGCGCCGGTTCTGTCTGCAAAAATCTAAGTCAGGGAAGGGGAACATCTCATGTCAAGTTTTGGTCTTCGAAGTATGGCCACCGCCTTCGCCGCCGGAGCGGTGCTTTTGACCCTCGCTTCCTCGCGGACCGCCCGCGCACAAGACAAAAACGAAATAGCCGTTACCATGAGCGCCGCCGACAAGGAAGCTGCGGCGCAAGTCACGAATCACTTCCGTACGGCTACTCCTCTGTACAGTCAGCGAGGGAAGGTGTCTCGAGGAGACCGTGTCCTCACGCTGAGTTCCTCATCCCATAGGCACCAGGGCTTTGGCTCCTCTCGGCAAAACAACAGTGTCCGCTATCCCGCGGATCTCACCTACCTCGGAGGGCAGGTCGTCGAGTACGCCCAATCGCACGCCGTTTATCTGCTCCCGAACGGCAATTGTCCTGTCGCTCAGTGCTGGGGTGATCCCGAAGGATTCCTCAAGGACCTCTCGAACAGCGATTTCATCCATCTCGTTGACCAGTACGTTGGCCTTTTTGCAAGCCGTCGCTACACCGTTGGAACCAGCGCAAAGCTTGGCTACACGCCACCCGCGAACCCGCTAACCGATGATGATATGCTGGCTGTCGTCCACGCCGTCGCTTCGGCAACAGGTAACACCGGCTATGGCCATATCTTCCACATCTTCCTTGCACCGGGCCAGGACGAGTGTTTCGATTCCACGTTTTCGGTTTGTTATTCGCCCGATAACTACAATTCCTTCTACTTCTGCGCGTACCACGGCAGCGTGGACTTTTCGGATATCGGTCATGTTCTGTATTCCGTCGAGCCGTTCCAGGACGTCCCCGGTTGCCAAGTCCGGCCCGGAACGCCCAACGGCCAATTGGTGGACTCCACCAACGACACTCTTTCGCACGAAACCATCGAGACCATTACCGACCCCGACGGCGATGCCTGGTGGAACTACACCGATAACGTACTATTAGGTGAAGAGATTGCCGACGAGTGCGCCTTCGTTGTCTTCACGCCCCACAACGCCTACGGCGACCCATTCGTCTACAAGATCGGCAACAAGCTCTACGCTACTCAGCCCGAATACTCCAACGCGCTGCACGGCTGCTCCGTCCACTGATTCTGGCGCAGATAAGAAACTTGGGGCCCGCCTTGTCAGACAGCGCGGCCCCAGGTTGCTTGGTGCTGTTTTTTCTTGACAACTCTATATAGCTTCCGTTACTATCCACACTAGGTAATCGTATGGAGAGCGGCAGCCCTGCTGCCGCTCTTTGCTTTTAGGGGAGCTGGGCCCAACTATCTGCATGATTTGGAATCACTTGCGCACTCTTCCGGTTTTTTGCAAACGGCAGCAATTTTTAAGTCGTTCATTCCAAAAACTTTGTTCACTCTTCCAAAATGAGTATTTGCCTTAAGTTTCTAAGATCAAGGGTTTTATTCACTCTTTGCCAAAAGCACCGGGGGTGTCGGGCTAAGCTCCAAAAATTCTTAAGCAATCTCTTGAGGTTCAAACAGGGCCCCAATCCTAGCTACTTTAATGGCTTTAGTTTCATCTAATTCGCTAAACTAGGCAGTTGGGACAGCCTTTTAGTCGGGCTCCGGGTGGGATAGACTTCAGTCTGTCTCGTTCAAAGCAATCTGAACCGTCTAGGAAAGTCATGAGCAACGACCAAGCCTATTTCGCCGCCGTCGAAGAAGCCGTCGAGGAAATCCGCCAGGGCCGCATGATCGTCCTGGTCGATGACGAGGACCGCGAAAACGAAGGCGACCTCACCATGGCCGCGGAAAAAATCACTCCCGAAGCCATCAATTTCATGGCCAAGTTCGGCCGCGGCCTCATCTGTCTCGCGCTCACCGAAGAACGCTGCGAAGAGCTTAATCTCCCGCCTGATGTCGCCCATCAATACCTCCGTGCTACGGCACCGCCTTCACCGAATCCATCGACGCGCGCCGCGGCGTCACCACTGGTATCAGCGCCTCCGACCGCGCCATCACCATCCTCACCGCCATCGATCCGAAGACTCGGCCGCAGGATCTCGCGCGCCCCGGCCACGTCTTCCCGCTGCGCGCACGCAATGGCGGCGTCCTCGTCCGCGCCGGCCAGACCGAAGCCAGTGTCGACCTCGCGCGCATCGCCGGACTCAACGCCAGCCGGCGTCATCTGCGAAATCATGAACGAAGACGGCACCATGGCGCGCGTGCCGCAGCTCGCCGAATTTTGCCGTGCAGCACAATTTGAAACTGCTCACTGTCGCGGATTTGATCCGCTATCGCATGCAGCACGAGCGTTACGTCCGCCGCGTCGCCGAAGCCATTCTCCCCACGTGCTACGGCGATTTCCGCATGATCGCCTACGCCAGCGACGTCGATCACGATCAGCACATCGCTCTCGTCCGCGGCGAACTCGACGGCCAAGCGCCCGCCTCTCGTCCGTGTGCATTCGCACTGCCTCACCGGCGACGTCTTCGGCTCAACGGCCTGCGATTGCAGCGAACTCGTTGCCCGCTCGCTGGAAGCCATCGCGCAAAGAAGGCCGCGGCGTTTTCGTCTATCTTCACCACACTGGCCGCGGCTTCAGCGTGGATACCGCCGACGAACCCGGTGCCTTGCCGCAAATCCATTTATCACAAGCGTGGCCAGCTCGACCGCGAGCCCGCCCGCCAGCGCCTGGTCCAGCACGAAAGCGGCATCGGCGCGCAAATCCTGATCGACCTCGGCCTGAAAGACTATGCGCGTGCTCACCAATCACCCGCAGAAAAGTCGTTGCCCTCGAAGGCTACGGCCTGACCATCGCCGATCAAGTCCCGTTACGCATCGAGCAGTCCAGGCCGACGCATCAAGTGATCTGAAGCAGCAGAGAGCCGCCGATCGTTGTTAATCACGCCGTCGGAAGGTTAATCATGCAGTCAGAAGGTTAATCATGCAGTCAGAAGTCCGCGCGCTCGACCAACAATGTCATTCCGAGCGAAGCGAGTAATCTGCTTTTTCTTGGGTTGCGTCTTGGAGGTTCGGTCTTGGCCTTGGCCGTACGAGCGGACTTTGCCACGGCCACTTAGCGAACTACCTGCCGAGAAGCTGGCGGGGAGAGTGCTGCGAATGCTTCTGTGGAACGCTCTCAGGCGATGTTTTCTTCGGGCGGGAAGGATGTCGCGAATGCTCGTCCCTGCGGGGCGCGGGTTTACTCACAGTCAGGTACCTGCGCATTTTCTCCAGCCGCTTCGGTCCAATGCCGCGAATCGCGCGCAAATCGTCCACTCTCTTGAACGGCCCATACGCCTTGCGCATCTTCAGAATTTTCTCGGCAGTGACCGGCCCAATCCCCGGCACCAACTGCAACTCCTTCGACGTCGCCGTATTCAAATTGATAGGCGTCGCCGGTGGCTTCTTCTTGGCGGAAAGACTACTGGGAATTGCACAAAATGCGCAGAAGATGAGACACATTCGCAGAATAGCCCGGCTGACCATCGCGATTATATAGTGCATTGACTATATTCATAAATCAATAACTCTGAAAATGACTCAATGTGTCAGCCTATGGGTTACTTCGATCGATATGGATAGTAGACTGGACCGTTTTAAACGGCTTTTCTGTTGAGGTAGGCGGGACATTTCAACCAAAAAATGAAAGCCACGTCAATACTTCTCTGGGCAAAATACCGTCCTCGGTATTCGCTATCAGTTCTGGCGATGGCAGCAGCCGCTTATGCGTTGGACCGCTGGTTTTTCGCCGGCCTCACGGCCAGCAAATGGATTGGATTACCTCAATATGCGTCCGCGATGAAAGAGCTTCAGGCCGAATCGCGAATCTGGGGGATTGCAGCTCTAATAATCGAGAGTTTGGCTCTTGCGCTAGCGCTACCACATTGGCCGAAACAAAAACCAGAGCCCCAGAAAAACTCCGACTTGAGCCTCGCTACAGAACGGAATCTGTCAAGAGAGTACATCATGCGATGCGTCTTTCACTCCGGGCTGTGCGTTCTGGGAACCGTGGTGTTCGCCATTCTTGTTCCGCTGATCGCCAATTTCTTCGGAAAGGCAACTCACTAGCACCCGAAACCCGCCTCCATTCGGAGAATGAAGCCTGCTAACTTAGCTTCTTGCCATGGGCGTCGTAGACTTCGAGGTCGCCGAAGAGGGTGGCTTGTGTTTCGATTTGCGCGCGGTCGCCGACGACTACGATTTGCATGTTTGCCGAATCGAGATATTTGCGGGCAGTTTCCAATAAATCGGCGGGCTTGAGCGCGCGGACTTTTTCGCGATACGTCTCGAGATAGTCTTCCGGCAATTCGTTCAGCGCGACCACGGCGATCTGCCCTAGCAAACCGTTTTGCGTGGCGAGTCCCATGGAAAAAACGCCGCTCAAATAATTCTGCGCGTCGGCCATTTCGGCTTCCGGAACCGGCACGGAGCGCAGCTTGTCCATTTCGTAGAAAATCTCCGTGAGCGACGCCGCCACCACGTCATTCCGCACCGCGGCCGAAACCGAAAAGTAGCCGTGCTGACGGAGCGCGTTCACGCTGCTTCGCGGACTGTAGGTGTAGCCCTTATCCTCGCGGATGTTCATCACCAGCCGCGAATTGAACGCGCCGCCGTACAGGCTATTCGTCAGGCCGAGCTTCACCCAATCCGGATGCTTCCTCGTGATGGCGTGGCAGCCCGCGAGAATCTGTGTCTGCACCGGCCCCGGGCAAATGGACCAGATAAACACGCCGCCCGCGCGGATTGGCCGGAGCTGCGGAAGGCCTTGCTCTCAGTCTTCTTGCCGGGCCACGCGCCGAAAACTTTCTCGATACTCTTCAGCATCGCATCGGGCTGAAAATCGCCGACAAGCAGCAGCAAGCCATTTTCCGGTGTGTAGAAATCGCGATACACACCGATGCAAATCTTCGCGTTTGTAGCCGGCAACCTGCTCTTCGCTCGGCGAAACCTGCGCATAAGGATGCGCCCCAAACAACACTTTGCGCAGCCGCTCGCTGGCGAGAAATCCCGGCTGCGTGCGCTCCAGTTTCACTTCTTCCAGTTTCTGCCGCCGTTCGCGCTCGAACTCGGCTTCCGGAAACGCGGCTTCGCGCGCCAGTTCGTCCACCATGCCGAGCAGCGGCTCGGCAAATTCGGAAAGCCCGGCAAACGAAATCGCGCTGGTGTCCGAGCCGGCGCTGGTGGCCAGGTCCGCGCCGATCCGCCGCAGATCTTCCTCGATCTGCCGGCTCGCGCGCTTCGCTGTGCCCGTGCGCACGACGCTTGCCGCAATTTCCGCAAGTCCCGGCCCACGATCGATGGCCGCGGCGTTGCCCGAACGGAAATAGAGGTCGCCGTGAATTTTCGGAATCGTGTGCGACTCGACGAGAATCACTTCGAGCCCGTTCGAGAGCCGCGCCTTCTTGCGGTTCGGCCAGGTCACTTGCCGCTCGGCGGAAAGCGCCGGCACCGCAGTATTTTCTACGACCGCGCGCGTCGCCATTACGCAGCCTCCTTTACGCTGGAAGTAACTGGTAGCCGAAACACGATCGCGCGTTTTTCTTTGCGCAAATATTTGTTCGCAGCCGCTTTGATTTCTTCGCTTTTCACGGCGAGAAAACCATCCAGTATGGTGTTCACCAGTTGCGGCTCCCCGTCAAACAGCGTGAAGCAGGCCAGCAAATGCATCAAGCCATACCGCGGCATGCCGCCGTGGCCGCCCTCGAGCAACGAGAAATAATCCGACTCCCATTTCACTTTCAATTGCGCCAGTTCGTCTTCGCTGATGCCGTTCTCCTGAATTTCGCGAATCACGAGGTCGAAGGCAGCCAGCGCGGTTGCGCTCGTGTAATCCGGCTTATGCAGAATGCGGGTCACCATTTGCGTCGGCCCGTTATAGCCGAAAATATCTTCAATTCCGCCGTCCAGCTCGACGGCAATTTGTTTTTCCAAAACGAGCTCGCGATAAAGCTTTCCCGCGCGCCCGCCGTGCAGCGCCTGATCGAGCAGCGCCATCGCGCACCAATCGGTGGTTCGCCGTTTCGGCACGACGTATCCGATAGCCATCGCCGGCAGCGTACCGAATTTTTCTTCCACTTCGCCGCGCCGTTCTTCGTTTTGTTCCGGTTCCGTGGGATCCGCAAACGGCGGCGCTGCTCCGGCGGGAATATCCGCAAACAGTTTTTTCGCCAGCGAGAATCCTTCTTCGGGCTTCACGTCGCCGAGCATCAGCAACACGGCATTGTTCGGCACATAATATGTTTTGAAAAATGCAAAGACGTCGGCAAGGTCAGCCGCATCGAGATCCGTGAAGTCTCCATAAAAATTATGCGAATTCGCCCAATTGCGAAATGCGACGGGCGGCAGATCCAGCCACGGAAATCCGCCGTAAGGCTGGTTCAGAACGTTCACGCGCACTTCTTCTTTCACCACGTCGCGCTGGTTGCGCAGATTTTCGTCATCGACTTTCAGCGCGCGCATGCGATCCGCTTCGAGCCACAACACGCGTTCCAGCGCGTTCGACGGCACGGCCTCGTAATAATTCGTCACGTCGTAGTGCGTCGAGCCGTTCAGCACGCCGCCGCTCGAATTGATGAGCTTGATGTGCTGCATCTTCGGCGCGTTCGCCGAGCCTTGAAACATCATGTGCTCGAAAAGATGCGCGAAGCCGCTGCGCCCGCGCGGCTCCAGTCGAAATCCGATTTTGTAGTACACGCCCACGGTCACCACCGGCGCCGTAGTGTCCGGCGCGATGACCACTTTTAACCCATTCGCCAGCGTCGTGCTCTCCATCGCAATCTGCAGTCGCTTCACGCGCATCCCCCTGTCACTTTCGCTTTTATCTTTTTGTTCACGGCAACTTTCCCCAGCTTCACCTTCATGCCTTCGGAATCCTGCCCCAGAACCTGCGCGGCCAGACGATTCACTGCCTCGTAGGCCTCCACGAATTCCGCCGGCAAATTACTCATCGCCTCGATGTGCGCCGTCACCACGCCGTAATCGCCCCGAGAGAGCGGCCCCGTCCACGCGGCATGTGGCCCCAGCCCTTCAAAGTTATCGAGTACCTGCCGCGTCAACGGCAGCAACGCGCGCACCGCTTCGCGCCGCTTCATTCCGGCTGCCGTCATTAGCCGCGTGGCCGCTTCCATCAGGGCAAGAACACTCCCCGCAGACACCGCGCCCGCCGCATGATAGAGCGGCTTCTTCGATCCTTCGATGTGCGCCGGTATTGCGCCGAGTGCGCGGGCCATTTGCCGCGCAGTGCGCACCGCGGCAGCATCGCCCTCGATCGCAAAGACTCTTCCCTCCAGCGGAGGCACTCCAATTCCGCTGAACGTTTGCAGTGGATGCATGGAACCCACGGCCGCACCGCACACTCTGACCGGCGCGAGAACTTCCGAGCTCACCGCCCCGCTCGTATGCAGAACGATTTTGCCGCGCAACTCTTCCGCTCCGATACGCGCCAGTTCCTTGGCAACTTCCGCGAGAGCGCGGTCCGGCGTGGCGATCAAGATGACCTGGGTAGCGAGAACCTGGCGCGTCAAGAAGGTTCGCGCTTGCCCCATTCCGATGGATCGCACCGCCTTGCGAGCGCTGGGCTCGCCCCGCGTTACCACTGCGCCAATCTTCCATCCCAGCTCGCGGAGACGCCGTCCGAGTGCACGGCCAACGCGTCCAGCACCGATGATCGCAAGGCTGCCCGGCATTACATGCTAGGATAACCCGAGGCCGTCGCTCGATACCAATTTTGATGCACACTTTTGGACTTGTTTTCTTCTCTTCCGTCACTGCCTTCTGGCTGTTCCATGGCCTCGGCGTCGCCTACGGTGCGACAAAAATGCCGTGGGTCAAGGATTTTGCGCCTGCCGAAAACGCAGCGTGCCCAAGCGTGTCGCTTATTTTCGCCGCGCGGGACGAAGAAGAAAAACTACCCGCGGCGCTCGCGACCTTGGCCGAACTTGATTACCCGAACTTGGAAATTATCGGAGTCGACGATCGTTCGCAGGACGCGACGGGCCGGATTCTCGATGAATTTGCGGCGGCGCATTCGCGGTTTCGCGTTGTGCACGTCTCGGAACTACCGAGCGGCTGGCTAGGCAAACCGCACGCGCTGCAACAAGCGTTCGAAACGTCCACCGGTGATTGGCTGCTTTTTACCGACGCCGATGTGCGATTTAAGCCCGATGTGCTTCGGCGAGCGATCACGCTGGCAAAACAAAAGCATCTCGACCACCTCACGCTGTTCGGCGAAATCGAGATGCGCGGGTTCTGGGAAAAAACGCTGATTACTTTCTTTGCGCTGGCGTTTCACATCGCGATCGACCCGTATCGAGTGAGCAATCCGAACTCGCGCGCGTATGTAGGAGTGGGAGCGTTTCAATTGCTGCCGCGCAGCGTTTATGAAGCAATTGGCACCCATCGCCGGCTGGCGATGGAAGTGGTGGAGGACATGAAGATCGGAAAACTAGTGAAACAGAACAAATTTCGATCCTGCGTGGCCGTGGCACAGGATTTCGTAAGTGTGCGCTGGCACGCGGGCGCAGGAAACGTGATTCGCGGCGTGACGAAGAATTTCTTCGCCGGCTTCGGCTACAACATAGCGTTCGCGACGATGGCCGTGGCGGCGATGTTGGCGACACACGTAGTTCCCTTCATCGGCGTGTTCGCCGGGCACGGTTGGATTCGCATTTTATCGGCGATCGCAGTGGCCATTGCGCTTTTTCTTCATATGGGCGTGGACGTGGTGAGCAAGGTATCGCCGTTGTACGCGCTGACGCTGCCCCTCGGGGCAGTCATCTTTTGTTATATGCTGGCACGCTCCGTGGCGGTCACACTGTGGCAAGGCGGGGTCACGTGGCGCGGCACGTTTTATCCTCTGGATGAATTGAAACGCGGCAGGGTTTAGCCGGCCCGTTCCGCAGACGGTACATTTCTGTTTCCGAGCGCCGCGACTTAAGTAGCAGGTTCGGCGGTGGGCGATGCCTCAATACTAAATAAGCCGGCAATGTCCTTTTGCTTCAGCGAACGGATGCGGTCGCGCAACTGCGCCGCTCGTTCGAATTCGAATTTCTTCGCCGCTTCGCGCATCTGCGTTTCCAACTGTTGCAGCATTTCGGCGAGCTGCTGTTCGTTCTTGATCTTCGAGGTCGCGGCGTCGAGTTCAGTGTCGTCGGCCGGAACGGTCACGTAATCGGCTTCGACGATTCGAGCGAGATCCATGTCAACCGACTTGATAATCGACATCGGCGTGATGTTATTCTCCCGATTGTATTCAAGCTGCTTCGTGCGGCGCCTGTTGGTTTCATCGATGGCCTGATTCATCGAGCCCGTGCGGCGGTCGGCGTACAAAATCGCACGGCCTTCGATGTGGCGCGCGCAACGGCCCATGGTTTGAATGAGGGCCGTGGCGCTGCGCAAATAGCCTTCCTTGTCCGCGTCGAGGATGGCCACCATCGAAACCTCCGGCAAATCCAAGCCTTCGCGCAGGAGGTTGATGCCAATCAAGACGTCGAATTCGCCGCGACGCAAATCGCGCAAAATTTTGATGCGGTCGAGCGTCTCGACTTCAGAATGAAGGTAGCGGCAGCGCACGCCAACTTCCGTGAAATACTCGGACAAATCTTCCGCCATGCGCTTGGTCAGTGTAGTCACCAGGACGCGTTCGTTTTTCTCGGCGCGCAGGTGAATTTCCTCGAGTAAATCATCCACTTGGCCCTTCACCGGACGAATTTCGACTTGCGGATCGACGAGGCCCGTGGGACGAATGACCTGCTCGACGACGACTCCGCCTGCTTTCGTCAATTCGTACGGCCCCGGCGTTGCAGAGACGTAAACGACTTGATTCATGCGGTGTTCGAACTCCTCGAAAGTCAGCGGGCGATTATCCAGCGCCGACGGCATGCGGAAGCCGTAATCGATTAGCGTCTGCTTACGCGCGCGGTCGCCATTGAACATGCCGCGCACCTGGCCAACGGTCTGGTGAGATTCGTCAATGAACATCAGGAAATCCTGCGGCACGTAATCGAGCAGCGTGGGCGGAGCTTCCCCCGGCAAGCGCCCGCTGAGGTGCCGGGAATAATTTTCGACGCCGTGGCAATAGCCGATGGTGCGCATCATTTCGATGTCAAACATGGTGCGCTGCACGACGCGCTGCGCTTCGACGAATTTTCCCTGCTTCTCCAGCTCTTTTTTCCACCACCACAACTCTTCCTGAATCGTGACGATGGCGCGGTCTCGCTGTTCCTGAGGCATGACGTAGTGATTCTTCGGATAGATGGGCACGCGCATCAAATCTTCCGCTCCGGCGCGGACTTCGCCGGTGAGCGGATCGACTTGACGAATGTGGTCGATGGCCTCGCCCCACATTTCGATGCGATAGGCGTAGTCGTCGTACGTCGGATAGATTTCAATCATGTCTCCGCGGACGCGAAAGGTTCCCCGGCGCAAATCCTCTCCGCGTTCGAACTGAATGTCGACTAGCCGGTGCAGCAGCGCTTCCCGCGAAGTGTGCTGGCCTTTTTCAAGCATGACGAGCATGCCGTAATAAGCTTCCGGCGAACCCAGTCCATAAATGCAGGAGACAGAAGCGACGATGATGACGTCGCGACGCTCGAAAAGAGAACGAGTGGCGCTCATGCGCAGCTTGTCCAGTTCGTCGTTGATGGTGGCCTCTTTATCGATGTAAATATCGGCGGACGGAACGTAGGCTTCGGGCTGGTAGAAATCGTAGTAGCTGACGAAATACTCGACTGCGTTTTCCGGGAAGAAGGATTTGAACTCATGATAGAGCTGCGCGGCGAGCGTTTTGTTGTGCGCGAGCACCAAGGCGGGCCGGTTGAAAGCTTCAATCAACTTGGCCACCGTGAAGGTCTTGCCGGAGCCGGTGACACCGAGAAGTACCTGGTGCTTTTCGCCGGCTTCGATGCCGCGAGAAAGCTGCTCGATGGCTGCAGGCTGGTCGCCGCGAGGCTGATAGTTGCTGCGCAGCTTGAAATTCATGGAAGGAGCTCCCAGCGCGAATCGCGGCCACCGTCGAAACCCTCATTATACTACTCGAAGCAAATCGAGGCGGTTTTCATGAGGAGCTGAGGGGGTCAAGGATGAGCGCCAGGCGGGTCCGCAAGCAGTTGCACTCGCGCGTGGCTCTCCGCTTTCATGGTGTAGTGCACGCGATTTGAACCGTCCGCCGTGGCGACCGTCAGGTTCATGGATTGATCCGCATCCTCCGTCGAGCGTACGAGCAGCCCCGTTTCCAACGAAAAATAACTGATAATCTGATTTTTGCCGTTGGCGACGCCCGTGTTTCGCAGGTCATGGAGTTTGTAATCCTCGGGGGTGGCATTCTTGGGCGATGATTTCTGCTTCAGCACCGCGTTGGTCAGAATCACCGCGCAGGTTTCCTGAGGCTGCGGCGCCGCGGCGGGGTCACCCTGCGGCGTAAGTCTCATTGCGGCGCAAGGCGCGTCGGTGACGTACTCCGAATCTTTCTCCCAGGAAAGCCCCGCGAGGGACGAATTGGCAATCGGCTCCTCGCGTTTCCATTTCTCGCCCGGTTTTACGCCCTTTTCCGGAAACGCAGCGCCATCGGCGAAACGCTCGATCCATTCCCGCCAGGCCGTCAGCTCGCCGGGAGAAAGTTTGCCCAGCCCTTGCACGTCGGTGACCTGGCCGTCACCATGCAGGGTCAGTTCGACAAGTTTGCCAGACTGGCTGGACTTGTCCAGGCTCTTAGTATTCTTCGAGCTGTTGCCGGGGACGCTGTTCGGCGCCTCGATCGCGCTCAAGGGTGCGGCATTCGGTTCGATGATTCGCGTGCGCAGCCGAGCCTCAAACTGGCCAGCCTGGCTGCGCAAATCCTCGACCTCGACCTGGAAGATAAGAGCCGAGTCGGTTTGGCCACCGGCTGGCGCCATGGGAGCGGCGACGGAACTCTCGGTATGTGTGCTGGTCGTCTCGCGCCAGCCAACTTGATAACGAATAATCTGCCCGACGCTCAGCTTGGGAAAGAGGATGACGCGTTGGCGTTTATCGCCGGCCGCTGCCGAAACTGCCGTCAACATCAGGCAGCAGCCGAGGAATCGCAAGAAATTAGTCATGGCAGGCGCCCCTGCCGCGCATCATTTCTCCGGTGTCTTGAAATACTTGTCGAAGAAATCGCTCGAGGCGTGATACGCGGCGAGCCAGGTCCGGTGCATGAGAAAATCATGAATCTCATCCGGAAAAACCAATTGCTCGAAAGGAACGCCCTGCTTGCGCAACGCTTCCGCCAAATCGACCGATTCCGCAAACGGAACGTTGCGGTCGTCGTCGCCTTGAATCAAAAGGACAGGTGAGCGCCACGTGCTGATGGAGGAAAGCGGCGAGGATTCCCACGCCAGCCGAGCGAAATCGGTCCTTTCCCCGGGCTTATAGTTCGAGGCAAAGGTGGGAATCTCCGTGTTCCAGTCGT
Source organism: uncultured Acidobacteriota bacterium (assembly GCA_963824515.1). GTDB lineage: Bacteria > Acidobacteriota > Terriglobia > Acidiferrales > UBA7541 > Acidiferrum. The sequence continues at coordinate 172,050 of CAWGPN010000014.1, read as the reverse complement.
GGACGCCGTGCATATCAACGCCCGCCGCAAATAAGTCAGATGCACGAGCGAGGCCCAGCGCTGTCAGGTAGCCTCCGTAACTGCCGCCCCACAAGCCGATGCGGGCCGGGTCAACGTCCGCGCGCGAGCGCAGATAGAGCCCGGCGCCTTCGACGTCGTTGAATTCACTGGCGCCCGCTGCGCCGTAATTGAGAGCCTCGCGGAAATTGAGGCCGTAGCCGATGCCGCTGCGATAATTGACGGAGAGAACGATGTAGCCGCGGCTGGCCAAATACTGGTTCATCGCATAAGCATTGCTGTAATAGAGCATGTAATGCCAGCCGAGCAGCATCTGGCGGCGAGAGCCTCCGTGGAAAAATACGATGGCGGGATGACGCGCGGCATCGCCGGCATTGCGCGGCAGGAAAAGCTGGCCGTGAATCAGCATCCCATCGGCTGCCGAGAGAATCACCTGCTGCGGCGTGACCATGGCGCTCGCGGGAAAATCCGACGGAAGAGATTGCGGAGCAAGGTCGCGGATTTCTCCCTTAGAAGCGACAAGAGCGGGACGCATCGTGGTGTGCGCATCGGAACGAAAAATCAAAATTGTTTTGTTGTCGCTGGCGAACACCGGCGAAGTTTCGATTCCCGTGCCGCTGGTTACCGCCTCGGGATGGCCGCTCGCGGGCGAAACTTTCCACACGTGGCGGCGGTCGATATCGTCCTGATTCGAGGAGTAGACAATTTCCTGGCCGTTCGAGGCAGCAGCGACATATTCGACTTCAAAATTTCCCGGAGTGAGAAGTTTCGCGGGACCGCCGCTGATGGGCACGGACCAGAGGTGAATCCAACCGCCGCGCTCCCAGGGAAATACGAGGCGGTCGCCGGCAGTCCAAATCAGCTGATTCTCCGCGACCATTTCGTGGAAAACGCTGCCGCTGCCGGGATCGGCATGCCAGATTTCCTGGCCCTTGCCCGTGGAAACGTCGGCGATGCGAATGGACCACGGCTGGCCCTCGCGGCGCGGGCTGAAGGGAAGATGGCCCTTGGCCACAGCGAGGCGAATGAAAGCGATTCGCTGGCTATCCGGCGACCAAACCGCCTGGATGTCCGTATCCACGCTCGGATCGAGATAGAGCAACGACTTCGCCGCGAGATTGTAGACGCCGATGAAGCCATGGTCGTTGCGCTTGCTGGCAAACGCGAGCTTCGAGCCATCGGGCGACCAGCGCAATTCGCTTTCGCTGCCATTGGCATGAATCAACTGCTCGGCTTTCCCGCTGCCATCCAGCTTGGCGAGCCAGACCTGGCCTTTGAAAATGAAAGCAACATTGTTCCCTTTCGGTGACACGGAGGGCGAGTGGCCCTCGCCAAGTTTCGTGGGCGCGCCGCCGTTCAAGGATACGGCCCAAACATCCTGTTCGACGCCTGCCGTTGAACTATCCGGATTGGGATAGGAGGCATTGGGAAATTCAAGATCGCCGCCGCGCGTGTAGACAATCGTTTCGGCGTCTGGCGCCCAGCTGAGTTCGCCGAGATCCTGGCCATCGTCGTCCTTATAGGCGGTGAGCTGGCGCGACTTGTAGCTTCCATCGCCCGAGGGCTCGGCGATCCACACATTGCGAGCGCCCTGCGCATTGAAAACCCAAGCGACGCGGCCCTGGGCGGGAGCGGGAGTCAGCTCCGTGGGAAATGGAGCGCTCAAGAACTGTTCCAGCGTGGGAGATTTCTGCCCTCTCGACGCCGGGCAAATCATCAGGGCAGCAAATGTCACGAGCGATGCATAGCGTTTCATCAACAGCCTCCAAGGGTCGTAAAATTTTTCCGCCAACTTATTGTCCGATTCTTGCGCAAATCTCAATCCGCGGGCTGTCGCGCGGCGGCTTTTTCGATGGAAATGCGCGGTCCCTCCAGCGGTCCGGTTATCTTCAGGACGCGGCCGGATTCGTTGACGCCCACGGTCTGGCCGGGCTTCTTACCGGCGCTGAGCATTTCGATCGTCAGATTGGCACCGCCTGCAAAACTCACGGTGCCCTGTAGCGATGTTTGCTCCCGGCCGGATTCCAGCGTGAGATTATCGACCGAGACGCCGCGGTTGCGCATCGTAAACGTCCCGTCACCGATTGTCCACCGCGATGTGCCGGTGCGCGGTGCGCCGTCCGCGACGCTGGCGTTCACGTCCCATCCGCGCAACTCGACGTTCTTGAGCTGCACTGCACCGTCGCCCGCCAACTTCTGCAAGAGCTCGTCGCGGCCGACGCCTTCCGTCACCAGGCGCACCGTGCCGGAAGCCAGGCCGGCCAGGCGTTCCGTGAATTGGTCTGGTGCGGGAAGCTGCGCCAGATTCACGCGCTCGAGTTTCGCCGTTACATCATATTTCGGAACGGGAGAAAACACCGCATTCAGTGCCGCGTGCACCGTGCCGCCGGCCCACTGGGCATCCGCATCCCGAACTTCGAGCTGGAGATCGTGCAAAGATCCTTCGGCGCGCACGTTTGCCAGCTTCAACTTTTCAATGGTCAGTTCGCCGATGCTCAAATCGCCGTCGGCATTCATCTGGCGAACGAGGTCGCTGGCGGCCGGGCTGGAAGACGAACCACCGAGCAGAGAGGAAAGCAGACGCCGCAACCAGTTTGGGCGGGCGCGGGGCCCCACCCAGCGGTCAAGATCGGCGGCGCTCATACGATCCGTGGTCAGACTGAAATTCCAACGAGGGCCGTCCACGCCAGCAGCTAGTTTCCTTTCGGTGATCGAGCCAAGCCAGGCGCCGCCGAAACCATTCACCTTCGTCACGTCAACGGAGCGCAGCCCATCTTTCCAATTCAGCGTGCTCTCTTGCACGGCGAGAGGCTGGTTGAGGCCAGCGACGGCGAGCTTCGCCTTGCTAAGTATCACCCTGCCATTCCAATGGCTGCCGCCGGCTTCTTGCCAATTCCAGCGCGCGACGGCGAGCGCATTGCCGGTGAGTTCCCAACCATGATTGAGGGGTCGGCCGAACGCCGCGGCAATCTTGAGCGCCTCTTCGACTTTTTGAACCTGGCCTTCGATGCTGATGCTGCCCGTACGGCCGCTCAAATCCTGTGCGTAGGTGATGTCCGCGGCGTTCTCCATCAGCGCGGCCATGCGGCGTCTTCTGGGGGCCAGCACGTCGCGTGCCGTGCCCCCCAAAGCGATACGCACCGGCTCGGCTACGAGGAGGTTGCGCTCGCGGAGCAAGCGCACGGGACCGATGCGCACGGGAACTTTCAGGGCCGGCACGCGCACGACGCCGCCATTACTGGAAAACGCAACGCCCTCGAGCTGCAGCGGCCAGCCGTGAAGAGTCATCGCGCCAGTGAAATACTGCTCCGCCGTAACGCGGTCGTCCACGCCCGGCTGGAACGCCCTGTACCACGCGAGCAGGTCGGTCGCCTGAATCCCCGCGGAATCCACGTGCAGGTCGAAACGGGAGGCCGGGCCGGTCAGAATGCTCGTCGTTCCGCGCAGATTCGACCCGGGCGCTTCGAGCGACACTTCCCGGGCATGCACGGTACCTGCAGCAACATCCCACAGGCCTTTGACGGCCATTCTTAGACGAGGGTTATCATTTCGCTCGATCAAATCCCAGCGATGGATTTGCGCGGCGCGGGCCTCGAGCGAAAAAGTCCACTCTCCAGGACGTGTTTCCGCGCTCGCGCGAGTGCCCGAGGCGCCGCTCATCAGCGAGCCATCCAGGGTAAACACGCCGCGCACGCCATGATCGCTCCCAAGCAGCAGCCGGAAGAAATCCGCGAGCGAAACTCGTTCCCAATGCACGGAGATTTGCGCGGGCTTCAGCCGCGCGGAAGTTCCCGCGACATCTCCCCGTACGAACACCGTTCCCGCCGATTGAAGCACGACACCGCTGCGCCAGGGTTGTGCCTCGAGGCTCAGTTGCCAGCGGCCCGGCGAAACCTGGTCGACGCTGCCCGAGACGTCCGTAAACGCGAAAGGAAGTTTTTCGTCCGCATTCTTAAAATCGACGCGCCCCTGCTCGAACTCGATTTTCAGCAGCCGGTTGACGGGCGCGATGGCCGCGGGCGGTCCGTAGAGAGGAGCTGTTGCGTCGCCGGAGGCTTTCGCGGGCGGCAGCCACCGCTCGAGATTCCAGCGCCCCCGGCTGTCTCTCACTAGAATCAGGCTCGGACGGCCCAGCGAAAGTGTTCCGAACTCAAAATGGCCGAGGAGCAAGCCGGTCCATCGGAGACCCGCGGACAAGCTATCCGCGCGCAAGAAATATTCGCTGCCGAACGCGGGATCTTCGCGGACCGTCACTCGTTCTGCATCCAGCTCCGGAGCTGGCAGCAATTGCACCGAGAAATTCCCGACTTCGACGGGCCGCCCGAAGGTCCTTTCCAATTGCGAGGTCAGATAGGCGTGGATGCGGTGAGTGCGAACGAGGAGAGACACGGCGAGTTGCAGGACCACAAGCAGCGCCACGATGGCGAGCACCGGCTTCCACCACTTGCGGAGGATGTTCATGTCGTCCGGAAGTTTCGCAGACTGGCCCGCAAATGAAAAGCGACCGAAGGCACGTATTCCAGCCGCGCTTGCCCCGTTGCCGAGGCAGGCCTTTCCGCGGGCAAACGAGAGAAAACCTGAAGACCTCAGTGCACGGTGTGCAGCATGCGGCTCCAGCGTGTCCTGGCGGGCAGGTGAACCAGGGTTTCGAAAACGCTATCCAGCCGCTGCAAAAAAGAAGTTTGCGTGTAGTCGCTGCTGGTCGCGTTCACTGACCAATAAATCAGGAAGGGACGGCCCATAATCGCACTGCGATCCACGAACCCCCAGTAGCGGCTGTCCAAACTGCGATCCCGGTTGTCGCCCATGGCGAATATTTTCCCGGGCGGGACGACAAGTTCGCCGCCGCTCACGTACTCTTGCATCGTGTCCCGCCAGCCGGATTCCGGCACCACTTGCGGTGAAATCATCTGGTCGCTCTCCGGAGGGAAAGTATAGTTGAAATAATCATAGGGAGCGGTCGGGTCATGCACGACGTACGGCTCGTTAAGCAGCTTTCCGTTGACGTACATCTGTTGATCCACGAGCTTCAGGCGGTCGCCGGGCAAGCCGATGACGCGTTTCACGAAATGTTGGTGGTCGGCGTAGGGATATTTGAAGACGATGATATCGCCGTGTTTGATGGGACGATAAGGAAGGAACTTTTCGTACCAAGCCCCGCTGCCGCCGAAGATGAATTTGTTGACTAGTAAGTGGTCACCGATGAGCAGCGTCCCTTCCATGGATGCGGACGGAATTTTGAACGCCTGGACCACGAAGCTGGTCCCGAAAAGCGCCAGAAGTATGGTCACCAGCAATGATTCCAGGTATTCGGAAACCGTGGTGGCATCTTCGTGCTGTTCCTCTTTCTTCGGCTCCCGCGGCGCTTCCAGCACTTGAACTTGCTGCGCAGTCTCTTCCGCCATTCGCTCTCAGCCTTTCCGGTCCAGCCCCGCGTCACCGTCGTTCCAGAATCTCCATTGCCTTTTGCGCCGCCCTTTGCTCGGCTTCTTTTTTTGTGCTGCCCTCGCCGCGGGCCACGCGCTCGCTTTTGATCCAAACTTCGATATGGAACAATTTTTGATGATCCGGCCCGCTTTCGCCGCACAGCCTGTATTCGGCGGGCGGCTCCCCCCGCCCCTGTAAGAATTCCTGCAGGGCGGACTTGCGGTCCGAATCCGCGATGCGTTCGCCGTGCTCCTCGAGGGCCTGTTCGAAGAGCAGCCGCTTGAGCATTTCCCGCGTGGCCGCCAGCCCCCCGTCCAGGTAAACCGCGGCGACCACGGCTTCAAACGCATCCGCCAGCAGCGCGGGTTTTTCCCGGCCGCCCGTTTTTTCTTCCCCGCGCCCCAGCCGTAAATGTCCGCCGAGCCCGATCCGGCGAGCAGCGTCTTCGAGAGAGCGGGCATTGACAAGCTGTGCGCGGCTCTTGGAAAGTTGCCCTTCTCTCCAGTCGGGAAATGATTCCAACAGATATTCTCTCGCCAGCAACTCGAGAACGGCATCCCCGAGGAATTCGAGACGCTCGTTGTCCCGGATGGGCGCGGCTTCCACCGAAACCTGGGTGCGTTCCGCTCGCAACTCCGGAACGGCGGAGCTGTGCGTCAAGGCGCGCTCGAGAAGCTCCAGTTTCTCGAACCGATGGCCGAGACACCGGGCGAGTTGTTCTGGGTCGGCTTGTGTCATTTCCCCAGCCGCGCGCGTCCCGCGCTTATTTGGGAGCGCTCAATTGTGTGGCGCCCAGCTTCTTGGCCTCCTCGGCGCCGTTCTTGCACGTCGGCTGCAAACTGCCGGCCACCGTGGCGCACTTGTTGTAGGCCGCCACTGCGGCGTCAAAATGAGACGTCTTTACCTCCGCAATCGCCAAAACGTAGTAATTCACAGGATCGATTTCAGGATTCGGATCGACCTTGGTGGACATCTCAAACTCCGGAATAGCCTCCTCAAACTTGCCGCGCCGGAAATAAACGAGCCCCAGGCCGGCATGTGCCATGGCCAGCGTTTCGTTTTTCGCCATCGCGAATTGATCGTCGGCCATGCCCGCGGGCTTTGCGATTGTGGGAGTGAGCTCGATCGCCGACTTCGAAAATTTCTCGGCTTTATCGAGTTGCAGCTGGGCATTCGGCATGCTCGCGTTCCACGCCCGCGGAAGCGTCTGCCCGAGAATCGCCAGCGTCTGCACGTCATTCGGTGCGAGGGCTACGTCCTTCTCGCCCACCTCTTGCATCTTCTGGATCTCATTTGCCTCGAGGTACAGTTTAACAAGGCTCGAATAGACCGGCGCAAGGTAGCGGCTTTGCGGGTATTTCTGTGCGAACAATTCTCCCGCCTGAATTTTCTTCGGCCCGTCAGTCATGGGCATGGCCTCGAACGCCTTGAAAGCAGCATCTTCTTCCGCATTCACGGGAGGAGCCGGCGTATCCAACGTCAGTGTGTCTGCCTTGCTTTTGTCAGTTTGCTGCGCGGGCGGCGTAGTCTGCCCGCTTTGGCTGCTCTGGGTGCTTTGCGTGCTTTGCGTGCCCTGGGTGGCAGCGCCGACACACGCGCAGAAGAAAAATCCCGCGAGAGTCCCCATTCCCATCCACTTATAACAAGTCCCCTTCATTTACCGCCTCCTGTTGGATTCTTCCAGTCATCGCTCGAGTCTGGGGGCTCGAGTTCAGCCTGTTGTCTCTCAAAAAATTCCCCGGTTCTCCACTCGCCGGTGAAACCTATTCGGCCGGCTTCTCCAGGTTCACAATCTCCAGGCCTTTTTGCGCCGCTTCCCTGGCCCGTTGCGGCCCTCCGGCCACCGCGAGCGCCGCTTGAAACTCGCTTTTGGCCAGCGCTTGATGGCCCTCATCATCATAGATCCGCGCGAGATATACATGTGACCACGCCAGTACCATAGGATCGCGTGTCGCTGCGTGCTCACCGGTGGTGAGCCTCCCAAATACCTGTTTCGCGCGCGGACCATCATGTTCGAGCAGCGCCACTAATCCTAACCCGTACCACGCTCGAGTCTGTTCCGGATATTTCGCCAGCACCTTCTCGAAAGAAGCCTGCGCCCCTTTTGGATCTTTTTCCGCGATGCGCCGCTCGCCATTGGTCAGCTCCGCGATAGCCTGGGCGTCATTGGGCACTGTCGTCGGCAACGCCACCCGCGGGGTCACGTGTTCGGCGGAAGCCCCATCCGCGGTCTCCCCGTCGTTCGAGGGCACAAAGTGTATTCCGGCGATTCGCTTGCTTTCCGCCGCCACATTGATCCCTCTGACCAGGTCCGGAAAGTACAGCGCCATCGATGGTGCGGAACTCTCGTACTTCGCCAGCCCCTGAAAGATCGGCCTCACCAGGACGTAGCCGTCCACGTCGTCGCGCTGCATCGCCGCTTCCTGCTCACCGGGCGAAATCTTCTTCAACTTTAATTCTACCGCCCGCACCAGACACTCGGCGAAATATGACGCAAAATCATCCCTCAGGTCCGGCGACAACCGGGGCGCCAGCGCCGCCAGGTTATAAAGCGGGCGTTTCACCGCTAAAACATGCGGGTATTGCTGCGGCAGAGGATCAAGCAGGAAGTGCAGGAACGCGTGCCTCACGATGTCTACGGGGATGTTCTCTGCGCCGCTCAGGACGATCATATAGTGCTCGCCGGAGTTCCGCACGTTGGTAATCCGCCCCACCAGCGGCTCCAGAATGACTTGAAAGGTTCTCTCTGCCGACGGATTCTGCATCTGCCGTACATAACCCATGGTTCGGAATACGATATCCGACACCGGGTCGTGCGCCTTTTCGATCTCTTCGTTGTAGATCGGCTGCAGATCTTTCCAGAGCCGACCGATTTTTTGCTCCTTGTAGTAATTGGAGAGGATTTCGCTGAAGCCCTCGAGCGCCAGCAGTTCCGTGGGCTGCTGGTCTCTTGTAAGAGTGATCCGGAAGTTTGGCGCGGGCCCGGAGAGCAGCCCAAACCAGATGTAGCGGGAAAGCGTCGCTCCTGAATCGGGCAACTCATGCTCTTTGTAGAATTGCCGTACCGCTTCCACTGCGGGGCCTTCCTGCTGCTGCATCTGGTCGCGAAGCCGGGCGCGCATCGGGTGCCAGTCCGCCGCGCTCACGTTCGAGTCAAAGCCCGCCGCCAGCAGCGCGCACATCGTTGTAAACATGGCTTCGCTGCCGTTCACCGTGACGTCGGATAGGGGCGCGCTCTGCGGATGCCGGACGGGGAGGGGCACCTGCCCGCTCGCCGCCAACGGCCCAAGTAAAAGGACCGCCGCCGCGCACAGCGCCGCCGTCGACTTTCGCTGAAGTTGGCTTGTCATGAACTCTGCCGCAGTCCTGCTCGTGCCCTGCAGTACCCTCATCCTCGGAGCTGGGAAAGGCGTTTTAGCCGGTGCCCCGCTTCTTCGCAAAAGTCCCCTGGGGAGCTCACCATCCCGTGGCTACCCTGCGGCATCTTGCCAATTTACAAGCGCACTCCTCATCCGTCAAGGAAGCGCGGGCTCGTCTCGCGGCTTGTCCCTCCATCGCTTACAACCCTATCCAGCAATTGCTCACTGTGAGGATGCGTTAATACCCACGCAGGGATGGCTCAACGCCATGCGTTCTCCGGCCCCGCAAGCAATCCGTACAACTGGCCACGACTGCCTTTTGAAACATTTCACTCCGAGCGCCCGAGCCCGCGTTTTGGAACCGCGCGAATCTCTTTGCACCAATCCCCTGGGAATTGCTGAGATCGTCAGCGGTTTGCGGCTCGCCGGGGGAAAGGATTCCGCGCACGGCGTGATTCGAGTACTTGGGGTATGATGGCTCTCGCCGGGAATCCATCTCCCGGCCCTTCGAAAACGTCCGGAGCCGAATATGCCCGTTCCCAAGCCGACCAATGAAAAAGCCCGCCTCGCTGCCCTCGAACGCTACGCGATCCTCGATACCGATGCGGAAGAGTCCTTCGACGATCTGACTCAGCTCGCTTCTTTCATCTGCAAGACTCCGATCGCGCTGATCTCCTTGATCGATGGAGACCGCCAGTGGTTCAAGTCGCGCGTGGGCGTGACGGTTTCCGAGACGCCGCGCGAGGTCGCTTTTTGTTCCACCGCGATTCTGCAGCCGGACGTCTTCGTGGTTCCCGACGCGCTCGAGGATGAACGCTTTCGCGATAATCCTTTCGTCGTTTCGGACCCGCACATCCGTTTCTATGCCGGCGCCCCGCTCATCAACGAAGAAGGGTATGCACTTGGCACGATTTGTGTGGTCGATCAAACTCCCCGCGAATTGGCACCGGAACAAAAAGACGCCCTCAAGGCTCTCAGCCGCCTGGTGCTCGCGCAAATGGAATTCCGCCGCAACTTAATCCTTCTGAAGGAAGCTCTAAACGACCGTTCCAAGGAAGAGCACGAACGCGAAAAAGAACTTCTCCACCTCCAGGAAACCCTGGTGCGCGTTCTCGGCGTGCGCCACTCCATCCATACCAGATAGACATTCTTTGCCGGCTTCGCGCACGCCCACACCGCGCGGCAGCGACGGCTATATCCGAAACTGACCGCCTTCTGCGTCCCCGCTCCATTCTTTCCGGTGAAGGCGGTGCCTGGCGCTGGCACCGCGACACTAGCGATCCTGTTTGCTCTCCAACAAACCGTTCAGCAAGCCGGCGAGCTGCGATTCCTGCTGCAAAACAGCGGGTTGATGTTCCGCGGCGCCAGCGCTTTTCGTGAGTCGCGCCAGTTGCTCCGCCAGATTCTTCACCGCAACGTCTTGCGGCACGTACGTTCGATCCGTCGGCGTCACCGCCTCCCAGCCCGATTCCGTTCGCCGGAGTTCCCAGCGAACCTTCTGGTGCCGGCGTTTCAGCTTGAATTCTCCTCCGCCAATCAGCGCTTTGGAATCAATGGCCAGGCGCGCCCAGCCGTGACCGCGCTTGACGTCCACTTTCTCTACCGTGAATCGCTCGACAATCTCGACCGGCGCCTGATTCTTAAAGAGATTTTCGCCTCGCAACACGCTTCCCATCGCGTCGTTCACCTCGGAGATGCCCTCCGCTACTTCTTCGCGCGTGGGGAGCCTATTCGCCGTTGCGACGATCACGCTCTCCGGAATCTCGAACGCCGCGCCTAAGTTCTCCGATGCCGGAGAGGCTGGCGGCGCTGGCGGGTCATAAACCATTTCCGTCCTCTCCGATACCGCCGACGGTGGCCGGTCCGATGGGTCGCTTTCCGCCGCGGACTGCTCCTCGACGCTTGTTCTGACCGGACGCGGCCTGTGGCTAGCTGGAATCCTGGAAGAACCGCTGGTACGCGCCGCGTTCAGAAACTTACCTCGTTCCAATTTGTAGCGGTAAAATCTTGGCCACCCCCTAGACCTCCAGTACGCCGACCGGTAATCCTGCGTCTGCAATCCGGTTCTCACCAGGCTGTAAAAACTGTGTTGCAGGGGATCGACAACGATTCCCACGTGGCCGCGCCAGACGATCAAATCGCCCGGATGTGGGTTCTTCACTCGCTCAAAATTCCGGTCACCCGCATAAATCTCGAAGGAACTTGCGTATGGGTACTCGAATCCCGCATTCACGTAAATCTGATGAACAAAGTGCGAGCAGTCTCCGCTTTCGGCCCTACTCGGCTCCTGCAGCCAGGCCACATTCACGATCGCGCGCCCTTCCGCAGTGGTCAACAATCGCTCGCTCGAATCAGATTTGTGAACTGGTCTCTCGACCTGCGCCATCGCGGACGCGACGCTCAAGAGGTAAACGCACATGATGCGCAGAGTCCACGTCCGCAAACTGCCGGGGGCGCGAAGCCCTCCCAGCCTGTCGAATCCCGTCCACTTGTCGCCCATCGAAATGGACCTCCTGGTGATCCGGGAAGAAGTTTCCCTTCCTCCAAGAAAACATTCAGGACTGGGACGGGCAATAGAACTTGCCTAGGGGCGTACTTGTCCTTTCGGCCAGCTGCCCAAAACGCAGAAGGATGAGTGGGTCTTGGCTGGATTCCGGGACCGAGCCGGAAGCTCCTGCCATGTGAAATTGGGTCGTCTCCTGCCGCACGGGAAGCGAGCGATATCGCAGGTATTTCGCCCCCCGTTTGAAATAGGCAAATCGCCTCCGCTCGCGGTTACTGCCGTCTACCATCGCTGTACCGGCTTCACTACATGCGCTGCCGCCGCAGGATCTGCAGTTATTCTCCGCCTCAATTCTAAGATTGCCGAAAATCCTCCCGATCTAATGACCACCCAGTCTGTCTGCTTGCCCTATGGGCCAGGACGCTAAATGTTACATTCTCACCCATCTCAGTTGGCTGATGCGGTAGGGGGATTGCGAGCAGCATTGTAACTTGGCTAAAACACAGTACTAACAGCTATTGGACCTTTGGTACTAGAACTGCCTGTTAGTAGCTCGTCGGACCAGCTTTCTCGATAATGGCGAAGCAAATTGACCGAGGCCGCAGACTGAATATGTTAACCAATATTTGTTACAGCTTTCGAAAGACTCGCGAAAGGCAAATAAAGGGCTTCAGCACGGTCGAGCTGTCTTTGGTCCTGGCTGTGATTCTAATCGTCGCGGCGATCGCGATTCCGAATTCTGTGCAAGCCTGGTACAACATGCAGCTGCGTTCTGGCGCGGCTCAGGTTTCCAACCTGGTGCAACAGGCCCGGATGCTCGCTGCAAAGAAGAATGCCACTTATCCCATTCGATACGTAGTCGTTAACGGGATTCAAGAGGTTTACATCGACCTGAATAATAGCGGCACGCTGAATCCAGGAGAACCCCTCGTAAGTCTCTCCAGAGTCACTGCAGCCTCGGGCGCGCCGTCCGGCGGCAGTGGACAACCCGGTCCGTATGTTCTGACAGGGGACACCAGCTCAGGAACGCCCTTCAGCAACACCAACATCCTCGCGTTCTCTCCGAGAGGTTTGCCCTGTAACTACTCGAATCCTCCCGCCTGTACCACACCGGCCGCGAGCTACTTCGTTTATTACTTCCAGAATGGCAGGCCAAATGGGTGGGCGGCGGTACTCGTCACCAAGGCCGGAAGGAGCAAAATCCTGACATGGAACGGCTCATCGTGGAATTGATTCGTCGCAAAAAGAAATCCAAAGCTCTTAAACAGCAGGGCATGACTCTCATTGAACTCATGATCGCTTTGCTTGTGCTCCTGATCGGAGTCGTGGGCAGCATGTCACTTGTGGCTCTCTCCATCGGCAGCAATGGCCGCAACCGGCAGCAGAGCAATTCCACGTCTATCACCCAAATGATCACGGAGAAAATTTCCAGTGTGAAGGCCAGTAGTTCCCCCACGCTAACGTTTACCGACTGCACGGCCGCCAATTTGACAGTTTTCACTTCGCCAGGGGGTAATCCCGTGCTGAGTTCCGGGGACATCGATTTCTCGCAGGCACCCGTCGCCTTTTATTCCATCGTCTACACGACCTGCGGCACAAATGGCAGGGAAACGAAGTATGACGTTCGCTGGAACATTCAGCAGCCTACTGCGTACGTAAAGATCCTCACTGTTTCCGCAAAAATGCAGGGTGCGGGAAGCAATTTGAAGTTCTTCGCGTTGCCGGTAACTGTTCGGACTCTTATAGGACAGGGGACTTAAGACTATGAGACCCCGCCGAGGCTTCCGTTTCAATCAACAGAGTGGCTTCACGTTGATCGAGCTGATGATTTCCTTGCTCATTCTCGGTCTTGTGACCGGCGCCGTTTTCTCGCAGATGGGCGGCGCTCAGCAGCACATGAATGCCGAGCAGGTCAAGCTGGACAATTTTCAGGAAGCCCGCGACTTCGTCGATCAGTTCTTTCGCGATGTCAATCAAATTGGCGATCCAAATCCCCGCATGTTCGATCTCACAGGCGGCAGCTGGTCTCCGGGCCTCGCCTCGCCCCTGATCAACGATCGCCGTCTCGCTGTCGGCTTGGTTAAAATTGACAGCAATTACATCCAGTTTGAAGGATCTGTGAACGGACTAGGAACCGTTCAGAGCGTCATCTATTCGATCAACGGCTCCGGAAGCTGCACGCTGTGCCTGCAACGCAGTCAGGTCGACAAAGTCAGTGCAAACCCGCTCACTGGCCAGGCAACTAATTGGGGCACGGAAGTCAACGACGTGGCAAGCAGCCCCATCTTCCTGTACTACGATACCAACGGAACGCAGATTACCACCCTGCCGAAGGACATCAACAGTGACCCCGCGACGATTGCTTCCGTCAAGACCATCAAGCTCAGCTTGACCATTCGAAACCCACAAGTTATTGATCAAAAAACGGGGCAACCAATCGAAACCAGCTTCGAGGGCGAAGTTTCCCTGAACAACTGCTCGATGGCCGCTACTGGCCAGGGCATGAGTTGCGAGTGAGGAGCACAGATGAACCACTGTAGAAAAATTCGCACTACAAAAGGTCGTGAGAGTGGCGTCGCGCTAATCGTCGCCTTGCTCGCCTTGCTTCTTATTTCCGCCGTCACTGCGGGCATGATTATCCTGTCTAATACGGAGACCGATATCAGCACGAACTTCCGCGACGAGCAAAAGGCATTTTTCTCCGCGAAAGCAGGCATTGAAGAAGCCCGCGATCGCCTGCGCAGCGGCGCCACCGATACCATCAGAACTTCCAGCCTCCTCCCAACCACCCTGGCGGGGTCCGGCAATACCGGTGTTCTCTATATCCTCAATCCGTTAAACGGCGAGACGGTCGCTCCCTGGAGCAGCACCAATCCGTATGTGGATACTGAAATCTGCAAAGAAAACACGTCCATTTCCTGCTCTGGTGGTCTGCCCAGCGGTAGTGGATGGTACAGAACGACTGCGGCAAGCACTACCTATGCAGTCTCGCCGGTATTTTCTTGGAAGTGGGCGCGCGTTACCCTCAAGCAAAATAACTCCAGCGCACCCTACTATACCAATGGCAACAGCGCTGCTACCTCACAGGTCTTTTGGGACGGCACCAACGAATGCCTTGCTGCTTCGCCTACCTGTGCTCCATCCCAGTTGCCTGTATACAATTTGACTGCTCTGGCGGTCACCCGCAGTGGGTCACGCCGCATGGTCCAGGCCGAAGTTGCCGAGGACCAGCTAAACTTCACTGCGCCCTCAGCGCTGACATTAGACGGTACGGGTGATGCCTACAGTGGCGGGAACTCGAGCCAGTTCAACGTGGACGGAAACGACCATCCGGGCTGTGGTATCTCCACCACCGGCGCTGGCCTGCCCGCTGTCGGCGTGACCAACGCCGCCGACGTTGCAGCCGTAACTTCAGGAATCCCCAGCAACCGGACCCACAATTATACTGGCGTTGATGGTACAACCCCGGACGTGAAGAACGTCTCCTCCACTCTTCCGCCCAACATGCAGAGCGTTTCCTCTTTGCAGAACCTGCTTTCGACAATCAAAAACAGCGTTACACAACCCGTCATCAACGGCCCGGCGAGCAACCCCTCCAACGTTGGTACTGCGTCAGCGCCACAGATCATCTACGTCAACGGCGATCTCAGTCTTTCAGGAAACACTACCGGCTACGGAATCCTGGTGGTAACCGGTACGTTGACCGCTGTAGGTACCTCGGGCTGGAACGGTATCGTCCTGGTTGTAGGAACAGGTAACGCACAGTTCTCTGGCAACACCTCATGGAATGGTGCCGTTCTGGTCGCAAATACGACCACCGGCTTGGCCGGTAACTTGACAGTTTTGGGCCCGACCAACTCGGGCATCAATGGCGGCGGCAACGGCGGAATCAATTACAGCAGCGGCTGCATCGCACAGGCCAGCACCATCAGCACCTTCCACGTCATCGCCATTCGCGAACTGATGAATTAATCCTCGCCCTGCCCCTGGTTTCGGTGCGCGTCGCCGGCTTTGCGGCTCACGAAGCGGCCCAACTCCGGTGCCGGGAGAATTTCCGAAGAGGACGGGAGTAGGCGATGACCGGTGTCTCCGTGTAATCCTTGATATTGCACTAGCAGCTCCCAAATCCTTTTTCGAAATCGCCCATTCCTCGCTTTCAACCTGCCGTCGCGGCCGTCTCTTTTGCCCTCGAGGCCTTCCACAATTGAATGTAGGGCTCCAAATCCTTCATCATTTTTTGGAATTGCGGCAGGTCGAGCGACTGAGCGCCGTCGCTGATCGCTTTTTCCGGGGCGGGGTGTACCTCGACGATCAAACCATCCGCGCCGATGGCCACGCCGGCGCGCGAAACAGCCGGAACCAGGCTGCGTTTTCCTGTCGCGTGGCTGGGATCGAGAATCACGGGAGGTGCGTCAATTCGTTGAGTGCGGGGATCGCTGCGATATCGCAGGTATTTCGCGTTTCCGTTTCAAACGTGCGGATGCCACGCTCGCACAGGATCACCTCGGAATTTCCGTGCGCCACGATGTATTCCGCCGACATGAGCAGCTCCTTGATTGTGCCGCTCATGCCGCGCTTCAAGAGCACCGGCCGCCCGCATTTTCCCAGCGCCTTCAGCAAAATAAAATTCTGCATGTTTCGTGCGCCCACTTGCATGATGTCCGCGTACTGTGCGATCAGCTCCACGTCGCGGTCGCTCATCACTTCCGTGATAATCGCGAGGCCCGTGGCCTTTTTCGCCTTCTGCAATAATTTCAGCCCCGCTTCTTCCATGCCCTGAAAATCGTAAGGGGAAGTCCGCGGCTTGAAAGCGCCGCCGCGAAGGATTTTCGCGCCCGCCTTCGCCACTCCTTCCGCCGCGCGCATAATTTGCTCTTCCGATTCCACCGAGCACGGCCCCGCCATCACCACGAATTCGTCGCCGCCGATTTCCGTGCCATTCACGCGCACGCACGTTTTCCCCGCGCGGAATTGTTTGCTCACGAATTTGTACGGCGCGGAAATGCGCACGACCTTTTCCACCTGGGGCATGGATTCGATGGACTCCAGGCACGCCGTGACATCTCCAACGCCAACAACGCCAATCACCACGCGTTCCTCGCCTTCAATCGAATGCACCTTATAACCGAAATGTTCCACCCGGCTGCGCACTTCAGCGATCTCCGCCCGCGTGGCGTGCATCCTCATCGAAATAATCATGGCTCTTCCCTTTCACATCCATATTTTCGTTCCAAACTTTCTTTCCCCAGCGTTCTCGAAAGCCTTTCTCTACCAAAAACTCTCCGAGGAAATTCGTCCAAGAAAAGTTACTCGCCCAACTTTCTCCTGCCTAAAAATGAAAAACCCACTCGCTGCGAGTGGGTCGAAACTTTTTCCGGTGTTGCTAACTACAGAATCGCCCCTCGCCTCCTATGTGGGTGGGTACCAAAATCGAAACCAATAGGAGTGGGCACAGCGATTCATGGCGGCATTGTATTTCGGTTTGCGCTCCAAAACAACCGATTCTTTTCCCGTGCCCGCCACCGGCGATATTCGCTGCTATCCAACGGAATTGCCACGAGCTTCGCCGCACCTACCTTTAATGGAGCAACACGGCGATACGGTAGCGCGTGAAACCTTCACTAGTGTTATCCGGGCATGCACCCACCGCCGCGTCTTGATACGCATGGCTCTGAACTCTGAGTACAAGCTGGTCTGGAAGCTTGCTCAGATCGGTCACCTCAAAATGAATTATGTACGAAACGGGGGAACCCGCGTAGCCGCCGTTGGCCATGGCGCAGGTTTTGCGCGCGGCATCTGTTGCGGTGGCGCGTAGCAAGCCATTTCTCCGCAGCAGCGAAATCACCTGCTCTTCCTGCCGGCGCAAACTCAAATCCGCGACGGGACGTGAGAAATCCTGCACGGCAAAGAGGCCGGCTCTCCCCCGTATCGTGGCGATGCCCACGGCAGTAACTTCGGGATTGAGCATATTCCTTCGGTGGCCGGGGGAGTGCATCCACCCGTCATGAATCTCCGCGGCGTTGGGGCCCACGGCGATGTTCTCTTCAACCACGGAGAATCGCGCGCCGGCGTGAGCAGCGCGTTCCGCCAATGGCGGCTCGCCCGAATATTGGTGCGACAGCGCGGCCTCGCGCACCATACGCCGAGCATGCTGGAATGCGGCGGCGGCGAGGGCATCATCCCACTTGAGTGGCTGCATACCCGCCGCTCGGCGTTCGCGGTTGGCGAAGTCTAGAAGGAGCCGCGCATCCAGGGATGGATGCAAAGCCGGCACAGCAAAGGGATGCGGCGGGCGATCCTGTGATTTAGCGGAAGACAGGAAAAAGAGAAAAGTAAGCAGGGTGGCCGCGCACACGGTCCGGGAGGAGCGCCAAGTTTTCATAATACGCTAGCCGCGAACGTGGACGGCGCTAAAGCTGAGGATGACGTGCCCCCCCGAGGTGGGGCGGCCAAAACTCATCATCGGACGGAAACGGGAAAAAATAAGCATTTGATCGAGCTGATGGCTCAAATCAGGACTGCGGGGACCGGAAAGAATCTGGTAATCAGCCATTTGGCCGTGGGCATCGACGGTGACATCAACGAGCAGGCCATGAGGAAGAGAAAGCTCGAGATCATGCTGTTCGGGCGCCCAGGATTGCGGAAAGTCGGAGAGCGCAAGCAACTCGGCAGGACGCAGAATGCTGAGGGGGACGTCATTGGAGACAGCGCGGACGGTGATGCCTGGAACCATCAACTGTAGAGCGAAGACGAAGATCACGATGGCGGAAAAGATTCCACCCGTGGCCGGAACGGTGAGCGGGCGAAACACGTTGTCCAGGAGAATTTCGGCGCGGTCGCGCATTTTACGCAAACGGCTGGGCCAATCATGGGAATGCTGGGACTGTGCGGCAGCCACCTTGATGCGCACGGCAAGATCGGCCGGAGGGACGTTTTTGGGGACGTGGGAAAGCAAAACGGCGAGTTTGCGGAAACGTTCCAACTCGGCGCGGCATGTGATGCAGCCGTTCAAGTGCTCGCCAATCTGAACACGCTCCGCGGGTAACGTTGTGCCGGTAATAGCGTCGTCGAGATAGCCCGCCAATTTTGTCCGTACCATGGTGCACTTCATGGAAGCCCCTCCCCTGCAGCATTTGAGCGCAGGGAATTACTTTGCGAAGAATCCTTTATGCGGCGCGCGGCGGAGTAGGCGTCGCCGAAGGGCGACGGCTGCGGTTCGGCGACAGCGCCATGCGAAGAAGTGTGCGGTTCAGGCTCTCCAAGGAGCGGCTCAAGGACTTGCCGGAGGGCACGGCGGCCGCGCAAGATGCGCGATTTCACGGTGCCGACGCTGCAATCAAGGACTTCGGCGACTTCCTCGTAGGTCAAATCTTCGAGATCGCGCAGTATGACCGCAGTACGGAAAACTTCCGGGACTTCCTGCAACGCGCTGTGAACGGCGACTTGAATTTCGCGCGAAGCAAGCTGCTCGAAGGGCGTGGCCCCAAGATCTTCAATCTCGATTTGGGCGTGGCCTTCTTCGGGCACGGCATCGATCGAGACATTTTTTTGCAAATGGCGCTTGAACCAGCGCTTGTGATTTAGCGCTTCGCGAATGGCAATGCGATAGAGCCATGTTTTCAAAGAGCTGCCTTGACGAAACTTGCGAATGCCGCGAAAAGCTTTCAGAAAAACTTCTTGCGAACCGTCGGCGGCGTCCGAGGTGTCGCCGAGCATGCTGAGAATCAGGTTATAGACCGGGGCGTGATAGTGGGTGACGAGCCAGTCGAATGCCGTTTCCGAGCCGGCTTGCAGCTCGTGGACGAGTTCGGCTTCATCGCGGCCCCAAGATAGGGCGCCTGCCCATTCGGACACTGCCGGCCTTTCCGACCCGATCTGGAACTCGGGCCACCCTGCTTGTAGGTTCCACCTTAGAACGATGGAGCCAGGCCTTCTTGCGAGTACGATCCCGAAATTGCCGGGAGCGACTTGCGACCGGGTACGGCAGTCTGCGGATGCCGAACCCGATGTCCGCTCTCCTAGACTTAGACACCGGTGGGAGCGGAGATGTTTCCCAAGTTGCCACGTTGGCGGCAACAAGTGTGATTCTGGCACTTTGCGCGGGGTGGCGCAACAGTACGAGGGGGCGGTGACTGGTGACCGGTGATTCGTGATCGCTCGCCCGTGGTAAGAGGGAAACCAGAACGGAGGGATTGTTCGATAGTAGGGTGTACCCCCACACCCTCTGTGTGACGGAAACTGTGCGGAAGTGCATGAGAGGACTAGAGTTGCGAGAGATCTTGTGAGACGCGGAAGTGGGGTGGATGGACGGCGTTGGCGGGAAATTTGTAGTTTGGTGAGACAGGGAAAGGTTGTGGACAGGTCTTATGGACCGTGGAAAGTGCTTGGAATAAAGGAAAGACTCGGGGCGTGAACGCGGGAGGCTGGCTCGTCTCGAGAGCCGAAAGCACAGGTCTGATTTACCCTGAAAGATCATTATGTCATTGGGCAAGGCCTTCTCCCGGCTCAATCTTGTTCGAGTATTCTGGTCTCAGAGGCAGAGACCATCTCAAGCGAAAAGCAAGATCTTAGCCCAACTCCCATTTATCCCAGCGGGGCCGGGCAGAGCGGCGGGTCTGTTCAGCTATTGGACGCGGAACAGAAGAGGGCGGTGGCCGCTGCTCCCCCCAACTGGTTTTCTCCCAGCGAACAGCCACTCGATTCGGGGGAAATCGATAGTCACCACGCCCTGCTGGTCGTCCTCAATCAGATTTTCTCCAGGCGTCTGACGGGCAAGCTGCAAATCGTCTTTGGACGCGTGGAGAAAGCGCTGTTTTTCGACGGCGGGCAACTGGTGTTTGCGACCAGCAGCGACCGACAGGATGGCCTTGGGGAAGTGATGCTGCGAGCCGGAGCCCTTACCCAGAGCCAGTTTGAGGAGGCGTCCACGCTCGTCGAGACGGGTCAACGTTTTGGTTCAGCCATTGCGGAGATGGGCGCTTACGCTGTCGAGGAGATTGTCACCTGGGTGCACCGCCAGGTCATTCAAGTCATCGCGTCCGTGCTCGATTATCCAGCCGGCCGGTACTATTTCTTCAGCTCTCTGGAAAAAAATGTGGTCCCAGAAATCGGGATGCCAGTGCCGCAGGGAAAGCTGCTCCTGGAGGCGGTGCGCAAAGCTAATGACCTGCCTCTGGACCGGCTTGCCCAGGAAGCCACCTTTCGTGTTGAGCTCTCGTCTGAGCTGCAGCGCCTCTTTAAGACGGAGGAACTGGAAGACAGGGAGCGGTACGTACTCGGTCTGATTTCCCAACGAATGTCGGCCAAAGAAATTGTCTCCATCAGTGGGTTGACGAGGCCCCAAGCTTCTCGCGCTCTGTATGCCCTGTTGCTCCTGGGATTTGTCGTAGGTGTGCCGGACGCGGTAGGGCCGGACTCGGCAAAGGCGGAGTCGGAACCTGCTGTACCTGTTCCGCCAGCAGAACTCGAAAAATCGAAAGCGGGCGAAGCGTCGGTCGTGCTGAGCCATGCGCAGCCACAACCTGAAAAGCCTCCAGCCCAGGCGCAGGAAGTGAAAGCAGTAGACGGCCCTCACATCGCTGAAATCCCGGAACAGCGGCCTGCGGACTTCCCAGTCCCCGCCGAGGAAGCGAAAGCAAGTGAAACGCCTTCCGCGGGAATCGCCGCGGACCCGCAGCCTCACCTCGAAGAGATCCCGCGCGAAGCAGAGGAGCCGAAAGAAACGGAAGCACCCCCTACGACTCCCGTCCCACTCCTGAAACCGAATATGATCTCGCGCGATGTGCCAGTGCGAGTTACGGGCATTGCACCGGAGAGGAATGAGCTGGGGCGCCAACTTTTCAACGAAGAAACGATTTCTGTCCTGGTGGCTGAAACTTGCGGGGTGATTCGGTTGTCCGCCGCAGTGACTCCCGGGCAACTGTTGGTTCTCGCCAACGTGGAAACAAAGCGCGAAGCGATCGTGCAAGTATTGCGGAAACGCGCCTACAAGCCGACATTCTGCTATCTGGAGCTTGAATTTGTTGAGCCCGCGCCGCGATTCTGGGGCACGGAGTTTTCGGCGGCGGCGGCTTTGCTGCCGAAAAATGCTCAGGATGCGGAAACGATCGCGATGGTCGTCACGGCGGAGCCCAGCGCCGACCAACCAGGGATTTTGCCGCCAATGCCCGATGCGGGGGAACTGCAAACATTCCAGAGAGAAATAGAAGAGTTGCGCAGGAAATCGATCTTGACGGAGACGCCAGCCGCGAGCACGCAGGCGATAGCCCCGGCACACCTGAGCGCTGAAGTTTCTGAGGGTCGCGGGATCCCCGGGCCGCGCGATTCGTTGAGCACGGAAGCGATTCTCAACAGCGGGATGGATGCCGCGGCTGCGGATCTGCCAATCAAGCACGAACCGCCTCGTGCGCCATGGGAATCGACCGAGCAAGCGGAGGCGCCGCAGCCAGTATGGGATTTTATCCAATCATTGCCGAGGTCGAAGCGATGGCGCATGCCACGTGGGAGCTTCACTCCCGGATTTCGCAAGGGAGTAGTGCGGCTGGCGTTGCTGATAGTGGCGCTAGTGGTTACGATTGTTGGCGCGGCGTGGTTCAAGAATTGGCTGCCGTGGAAGCCGGGGGGAGCAAAGAAGCCTGTTGGAATCTACAATATGAAAGTGGCGAGCGATGTTCCATTGACATCGCCAGGGATCCCAGCGAAGAGCGCGCCGAGGCCCAATACGGATGCGCCAGGACAGGCGGCCGGAGTTGACGCACCACGTGCAGCGGCCTCCTCGCGTCCGCCTATTGAAAAGCCCGGATTGAAGAAAAACACGTCTAGTGTAACGACGGTGAGAAAGCCGTCACGCGTTCGGCCCGCGGGAGAACCTGCATCGATTCCGGCAGCGATTGCCGGGAATGAAAGCGACGTCGTCCCCCCAAAATTGATTCATTCGGTGCAAGCGGTGGCGTCGCTGAATGCCGTGCGGGATTTCGAAACAGGAAATGTGATCATCGATGCCGTCGTCGGCACGTCGGGCGAGGTCCATTTCATCAGTGTGATCTCGGGGCCTCCGTCACTACGCGCCCCCGCGGTGGAATCCTTGAAGGAATACAAGTACAAACCAGCAACGCGGAATGGCCAGCCAGTTCCCGCGCACGTTACGATCACCATTCACTTCCGATTCGAACCCTAAAGAGCCCAGATACGGGCGAAATTCCCCATCGATCACACATAACTATTCCGGCTTTCGACTGATATGCAGGCGGCGAGTTCATCGCCGACCGCAGAGGGTGGTTAGTGCCGGGGGCTATTTCTTGATGAGGGAGACGTCTGTATTTTCTGGAGGGCGCAGAGTGCGATAAGCGCTTCTCGAAGCCTGTGCACGATCAGGCAAGGAGCGAGAGATCTTGTGCGATGGATGATTACCGGGTGTGGAAAAGAAAGGAAGGGTTTGGGCGGAAATTGATGGAGAGCGGGTACCCCACCCTTAGTTTTTCGGAAAGATCTGATTCGATTGGGTTTAAGCCGTGGTAGGGCTGCAAAAGATATGATTCTAAAGGAGATAGAGCAGGAAAGCGAAAGGCGCGGCGGGACCGGCGCGTTTGGCTGGCGAAACTCTTCTAGGCTCTGGGTAAACATAGATCATTATAGCGTGGGATTTAATTACTGTTAATTTATAATACCTAGTGCGTATCATTAGAACGTGCGACGCGGAAGTGGGGTGGATGGACGGCGTTGGCGAGAAATTTGTTGTTTGGTGAGACAGGAAAAGATTGTGGATAGGTCTTGTGGATCGTGGACAGTGCTTGGAAGAGAGGAAAGACTCGGGGCGTGAAAGCGGGCCAGGAGAAACCAACCCAACACCCAGGTTCAAACGACGAACCCGTGGCACCCACCGGATAGCTATGAATTGCGAGAGAGAAATACTCGCTTGCTCGGTCGGCAGAAGCGTGAGGGGTTCGGAAGCGGGTTCGTCCGGGCCAATTAGGCCCGCTAACTTGAGTACTGGGACCCATTTTACCGGCTACGGTGTTAGATCGGCATAGGGGCGGCGGTCACCCGCCGACCCCTGCCACACCACCGTGCGTACGGGTCCGTACACGGCGGTTCGAGATGGTTACGCTACTTCACATCCTCCAAATTCGGAAGTCCGAGCGATTTGAAATAGGCTGTGGGAAGCGCGACGGATATGGCCTTGGCGTGGGCGAGGTACCAGGGACCGCGACTGCTACAGGCTGTGTTGCGAGCCAGTTTTGGATGGACCCCCAGTGCCAAGAGAGCTGCCCGACGACGACGGATTGTTTTCCATTGTCGCCAGAGTGCCACACGAAGTCGCGCACGGACCCAGCTGGTAAGTGATCCGAGAATGCGAGGAGTTTCGCAGAAGCCGAAATAACTGCGCCAGCCCCGCATGTATGGGGCTAGTTCCTCCATCGTCGTTTCCAGGCTGACGCCCTTTGCACGTCGTGTAATCTCCCGGACTCGCCGCTTAAAACGGACCAAGGACTTTGGCGCGATTGCGCGCTTGACCTCAGGTCCATCTGTAAAGGTGAATCCGAGGAACTTCCGCTCCTGCGGTCTCGCCACCGCACTCTTGGACTCGTTCACTTTGAGTTTGAGCTTCTGCGTGATGAATCGCGTAATGCTCTTCATCACTCGTTGACCTGCTCGCTCACTTCGCACGTAGATATTGCAATCATCTGCGTAACGAACATAGCGATGTCCACGGTGCTCCAACTCTCGATCGAGTTCATCGAGTACGAGGTTACTCAACAGCGGCGAAAGTGGACCCCCTTGGGGAGTTCCTTCCACGCTTGGACTGACTAACCCGTTCTCCATCACCCCAGCGTTCAGGAATGCTCGAATGAGTTTTAACAGCCGCTTGTCCTCGACGCGTTTCGCGACCTGCCCCATCAATTTGTCGTGATTGACTCGATCGAAAAATTTCTCCAAGTCGAGATCGATCACCCAGTCGTAACCTTCCGCAAGGTACAGCTGTGCTTGGGTTACTGCTTGATGCGCGGATCGCCCCGGTCGAAAACCGTAGCTGTGATCGGAAAACGTTGGGTTCCACCGCCGCTGCAGAACCTGCATCACCGCTTGCTGGAGAAATCGATCGAGCGTAGTTGGGATACCAAGCTTTCGCATCCCTCCTCCGTCCGGCTTCTCGATTTCCACGCGCCTTACCGGCTGCGGTTTATAGGTCCCGTTCAGCAGTTGTTCCCGGATGGTGAGCCAGTGCTCCTTCAGGTAGCCACTGAGTTGGCCGACGGTCATCCCGTCGATCCCAGCGCTACCTTTGTTGCCCTTTACCCGCCGTAATGCCTCCAACAGATTTTCTCGCTCACATACTTCCTCCATGAGTCGGATGGTGTTCGCTGGGTTTTCGGGTTCATGCATCGCCTGACGCGATTCGGTCTCTTCCCTTCCGGCTTGGCGGGCTTCACCCTTCCATTCGGCTGAGAAGTCCAATTTCTTTTGGATGTTCTGCCGCTTGTCGCGCTTGAGATCCATGTCCTACTCGCCTCTCCTCTCGTTCGGGTCTTCGTTCACCGTTCCCGGCTCGGCCTATCTGTTGGCTCCACCTTTCGGTATTGGAGTGCCTCACTAGCCTCGCCGACGTCGTGATCTACTACACCCTCTGCTGACTTCTGCCCTGCGGTCAGATTGCCTCTCGGCTCTCTCAGTCGCCGAAGCGACACAGGACAGATCTCCCGGGGTAATTCCAGCTGCTTTCTGTGCATCGTCGCCGAATCTACGCTTCGCATCCTTGATGGAATATGGACTTCGCAGTACGTTGCCCGCTCGTCCGACGCTCACGCCTTATATTCGGTTCTTGTTCATCGACTCGCACATTTGCTTGACGCTTCCTTCAGACCTCGCCTCGCGGCGATAGCCCTTGCGTCATCGCTAACCCTTCACCTCCATCAGGTTGGGTAGAGGATTTGCACCTCCTAGCTGCTGAACATGCCCGGCATACAACGTAGCCGCCCAGCGGCGGACGCTACGCGTGGGATGTACGGAGCGGTGGTTGCCTGACCGCTGACATATAAGTGTGGGTCACAAGGAGGTCCCCGTGACCCATCTACGTAAACTGATGCTGGAAGAACTCCAGGGTCGAAAATCACTGCACATGTGCTTGGCTGGGTTGAGGATTCGGTGGTTCTATCCGATAGCCGAGGCTTCGAAGTTGCCGAAGCATCTTCCAAGTGCGGAGTTGCTTCGATCGTTTGGTGACCGCTGGGCCGCGTTCTTCGTAACGGACTCCCTGGTGCAGGATCAGCCAGATGAGTCGACACTGTCGATGGGCGATGGCCCCGATGGCTTGATTGTGTCCCAGACGCGGGACTGAGCGGCGATACACGATCTCGAAGATACTTCCTTTATTCCTGGCAGCGGCGTTCGCAGCTTGGTTGAGCAACCGTCGCATGTGGCGGTTGCCCTTTGGAGAGCGGCGGCTGTAGTTTACGCCCGCGCTCTCGTCGTCGCCCGGGCAGGCACCGACCCACGAGGACAGGCATTTCTCGGAGCGAAAGGTCGCTGCGGTGGGGCCGACCTCGGCAATGATCTGCTGCGCTGAGTCCACTCCCAGACCGGGCACCTCTGCCAGCCGCTGAACGGCATCTTGGTGCTCGCTGAGTAGACTGGCCATCTCCTTGTCCAGTTCGCCGATCTGCTCGTCGATCAATCGCAACTCCTCCAACGCCATCTTCAGCAACCTTCGGTACACAGCATTCAACTCCGTACAGGCGCCGAGCGCGTCGCACAACTGTTCCGGCGTAGCACGCAAGCGCTCATCCGCCAAAGCGGCCAGAGCGGCTGGGTCGGTTTCCCCTTCGGCGAGCGCCTTCAGCATTCGCCGGGCACTGAGGCCGAACAGATCGGAGACCAGGCTGGACAACTTGATATGTGCCTCTTCCAAAAGAGACTCCAGTTGGTTCTGTAGCCGTATTCGATCACACCTTAACTGGTACTTCTTGCGCGTAACTGTCCGCCACAGACGTTGCTCGGCATCGGGCACAAAGCTCAAAGTCAATTCGTGGGCCACCAGCCGCTTCACCAAGCGTTCGGCGTCGGGGAAATCCTTCTTGCGTCCCCGTCGTCCGCGATTGGACTCCGCCTGCGCCAGATGCAACGTTCCGGACCTCCGCCTTGCGCCTTCTCGCTTCTCCCGTATCGGCTTCCAATACCTTTCCAGCGTTTCCCACACTGGTTTCCAATATTGGGCCGTCGACTCCATGACTACTTCTTCGGCCTCTTGCTCGAGCAGCCATGTCGCCAGCGATCGCAGTTGCTCAGGATTGCTGCTAAACATCCTCCGCTCAAACTGGTAATCGCTTTCGATTTCGACGTCAGTCACCACTACAGCCAGCATCCTTTTGTGGACATCAATCCCCGCTATCCTATAGGACATAGTTCCTCCTCGCCGAGAGCGGAGAGCGTGCTGCGGTTAACTTAACCAGGGTCGCGGGCTATCGCCGCTCTCCCAAAAGGGGAACAGCGACGCCCAATCATCCGCTCAAACACGCACGCTCCGGATCAGACAGCGTCACGGCTTCGACCTCTCCATTGAGTTCTCGACCTCGCCGCTCCAGGCTGTTGCGATCTTAACTCTAAGTGATTTTCATGAGGTTTCGCGGGCCGGCCCGGCCCTAAAGGACAGCGTCGTAATTATTCTAAACATACCACACGTTATTACATCCGCACCGTCGAAGATTTTGCTCGACGATTCAACTGTCCTCCGGACCGCTTGGGTCCGCGGCACATTCGTGAATATCAGGCCGAGCTGTTTCAAAAAAGGAAGTTGTCATCGGGCACGGTTGCGATCCGTCTCGCGGCTCTGCGGTTCTTCTACACCAAGACTCTAAGAAAGGCTTGGAGCGTCGCGGACACGCCTTATCCAAAAAGAACACATCGCCTGCCGGCGATCCTCAGCCAGGAAGAAGTCGCTCAACTCATCGATGCGGCCTGCCCTCCTTTCCATCGGACGATCCTGATGACCCTCTATGCCACCGGCGCGCGGTGTGCCGAGCTGACGCACTTGAAGCTCAGCGATATCGACAACAAGCGCATGGTCATTCACATCCAAGACGGCAAGGAACGCAAAGATCGCGATGTCATGCTCAGCCCAGTGCTACTTGAAGAACTCCGCGCACATTGGCGCCGTTTGCGGCGAAAACCCAGCCAATGGCTCTTTCCCGGCAACCACCCCCACAGCGGTGATCAGCCCATCGACACGAAAACCGTTTGGCATGCGTGTCATAACGCCGCCAAGAGAGCGAACATCCAGAAAGGCGTCCATCCGCACACTCTGCGGCACTATCTAACCTTCCTGACTATGTCGAGTCCTGTCATGCCAGCCCCGTTTTACCGATAGGGGCACGAAACTGTGCCGACATAGTCTTGACTCCTTGTCATCCCCATACCGGGGAGAAAGGAGTCTACGGTGCGGTACATCATCAACAACCAAGTGGTTCTATCCCGAGCACCTGACGGCCCGCTCGTGCCACACATCGGCCCGTTTGCCCAATCTCAAAGCATGCAAGGATATGCCCGGCATTCGATTCGCCAGCAGGTTCGGCTCGCTGCAGGTTTCAGCCATTGGCTACAACAACAGCGAGTCGCTTTACGTCATGTCAGGTCCGATCATCTCTCGCGGTATTTGTGTGATCGCGCTCGCCGCGTGCGGCCTTGCTCGTGTGATGTCGCGACGCTCAGGCGCCTCCTAGATTTTCTGCGCCGCGAGGGTGTGATTGGCACCGAAAAGATCGCAGCACGTCGACTGACCCCGGCAGAGCGCTGCGTGCAAGAGTATGCGCAGTACTTGCGCGACGCGCGCGCTCTGGCAAGAACCACGATTATCAACTACGTGCCCTTCATTCGCGGGTTTCTCGCGGATCGTTTCGGCACTGGGCCTGTGAGACTCGCGTGCTTGAAGGCCGTCGGCGTCGTGCGATTTGTCCAGCGTCAAGCACCACGATTGCATCTGAAACGCGCGAAACTGCTGACCACTGCATTGCGTTCATTCCTGCGGTACGCGCGCTACCGCGGAGAGGTGGCTCTGGATTTGGCAGCCGCCGTGCCCATCGTGGCGAACTGGTCGATGCCATCGATCCCTCGCGCGATTGGGACGGACCAAGTCCGTCAGTTGCTGAGGAGCATCGATCGGCGTAACGCCATCGGCCGTCGTGACTACGCGATCTTGCTTCTGCTCGCACGACTGGGTTTGCGATCAGGCGAAGTGGCCTTTCTCGAGCTTGAGGATATTGACTGGGACGCCGGACAGCTGAGTGTACGAGGCAAGCGCGATCAACGAACCACGCTTCCGCTTCCTGCGGATGTTGGCGCGGCGATCGTCGCCTACCTGCGCGATGGCCGCCCGCGCAGCACTGACCGTCGCGTGTTTCTGCGCAGCAAAGCTCCCATCCGCGGTTTTCTGAGCCAGTGCGCTATTGGATCGATCATTCGGCATGCGCTGAACCGCACCGGTATACCAGCTCCGACAACGGGCGCTCATCAGTTTCGTCACGCACTGGCGACTCAGATGTTGCGCCACGGCGCCTCATTAGCCGAAATCGGCGAAGTCTTGCGACATCGCAACCCCCAGACCACCACGATCTACGCCAAGGTGGACCTCACAGCACTACGAACACTGGCGCTGCCGTGGCCAAGAGGTGTGCGATGACTACACTTCGGCAGAGCGTACAGGAATACCTGCGCATGCGGCGCGATCTGGGATTCAAGCTGCGTGATGCCGGCAAGGGATTACTGGATTTTGCCAGGTTCATGGAGCAGCACCGCGCATCCTACATCACCCAAGCGTTGGCGCTTGTCTGGGCCCAACAACCATTGCACGCCCAACCCGCGTATTGGGCTCGGCGACTGAGTTTCGTCCGAGGGTTTGCACAGCATCGCAGCGCAACCGATCCCCGTACGCAGATTCCGGCACAGGGCCTGTTGCCCTTTCGGCCGAAGCGGGCGCGGCCCTATCTGTACTCGGATGCGGAAATTCGTGGCCTCCTGAGTGCCGCACTTAAGATGCCCTATCACCAGGAACGCGGGAAGTTGCGCCCATGGATCTACTACTGTCTGCTCGGACTCCTGAGTGTCTCGGGGTTGCGCGTTAGCGAAGCCCGCAACCTTGAGGTTCAAGATGTCGATCTCAAGACAGCGCTCTTGACCATCCGCGGCACCAAGTTCGGCAAGACTCGGCTGGTGCCGTTACATCACTCAACTTGCCAGGTCCTTGCCGAGTACATCCGTCGACGCAACCGCCACTGGAGACAGCGACCAGTTTCCCCGCATTTGTTCGTCTCCAGCTCCGGCCACCGGTTGGATGGCGCGGACATTCGTCGAATGTTTTATGCGTTGTCCCGGCAGATCGGTCTGCGTGGTCCTTGCGACAGTCATGGCCCGCGTCTGCATGACCTGAGACACCGATTCGCCACGAGAACACTCGTGCGCTGGTATCGGTCCAACCAGGATCCCGAGCGCAAGTTGCCCCTTTTGTCCGCCTACCTCGGGCATGCGCACGTGGCTGATACCCAGTGGTATTTAAACGGCTCACCGGAACTGATGCGCGAGGCGATGCACCGGCTCGAGCACCGTTGGGAGGATCGGCCATGATCACTCCTGTCAACTTTGCGGCGCTGCTGGAACGCTTCTTTACCCAGCGCCTGATGCAGCAGCGCCAAGCGAGTCCCCACACCATCAGTTCCTACCGTGACACCTTCCGTCAATTCCTAAAGTTCGTGCAGCAGTGGTTGCATAAAGCACCGTCCCAACTGAATTTCGAGGAGATTGACGCCCCGTTGATCGTGGCGTTTCTGGATGGCCTGGAGAAGGAGGGGTTGAGCGTTCGTAGCCGAAATCTGCGCCTCACTGCGCTGCACTCCTTTTTTCGCTACGCGGCGTTCGAGGTCCCTGACCACTCTGCACAGATCCAGCGTGTGCTTGCCATTCCCAGCAAGCGTTTCACACGGACATTGGTCCAGTTTCTCACCCGTACGGAAGTCGATGCTTTGCTCGCCGCACCCGATCAAGGCACCTGGTTCGGCCGACGCGATCACGCGTTTCTTCTGGTGGCCGTCCAGACGGGCCTGCGCGTATCCGAGATGACCGGGCTAACCCGCGAGGATGTGGTCCTCGGCACCGGCGCCCACGTACGCGTCATCGGCAAGGGGCGCAAGGAACGCTGCACACCTCTTGCCCGATCCACACGTGCCGTCGTGAAAGCCTGGCTGCACGAACCGCAACGGGGTAATGGGAATCTGCTATTCCCCAGCGCCGTGGGCAAACGTCTTACCGTACACGGCGTGCAGTACCTGTTGAACAAGCATCGTATGGCTGCTTCCAAGGTGTGCCCGTCGTTGAAGCACAAGCGTGTGACCGTTCATCGCTTGAGGCATACCATGGCCATGGACCTTCTCCAAGCGGGCGTTGACCGTTCTGTGATTGCGTTGTGGCTCGGCCATGAGTCCGTGGAGACGACGCAGATTTATCTAGAGGCGACGCTGGCGATGAAGGAGCACGCCCTCGCCAAGGCAACACCGCCTAGTGGCAGAGCAGCCCGTTATCACCCCTGCGATCAGCTCCTCGGTTTCCTCAACAGCCTGTAGGGACGAGAAGACTATGTTGGGCGAAACGCTCACCGCATCCACATTTTGATCTGCGTATTCCAGCTTAAGCGAGTCGCTGTCCGATAGCGCTCGACATAGTCAGGAAGGTTAGATAGTGCCGCAGAGTGTGCGGATGGACACCTTTCTGGATGTTCGCTCTCTTGGCGGCGTTATGACACGCATGCCAAACGGTTTTCGTGTCGATGGGCTGATCACCGCTGTGGGGGTGGTTGCCGGGAAAGAGCCATTGGCTGGGTTTTCGCCGCAAACGGCGCCAATGTGCGCGGAGTTCTTCAAGTAGCACTGGGCTGAGCATGACATCGCGATCTTTGCGTTCCTTGCCGTCTTGGATGTGAATGACCATGCGCTTGTTGTCGATATCGCTGAGCTTCAAGTGCGTCAGCTCGGCACACCGCGCGCCGGTGGCATAGAGGGTCATCAGGATCGTCCGATGGAAAGGAGGGCAGGCCGCATCGATGAGTTGAGCGACTTCTTCCTGGCTGAGGATCGCCGGCAGGCGATGTGTTCTTTTTGGATAAGGCGTGTCCGCGACGCTCCAAGCCTTTCTTAGAGTCTTGGTGTAGAAGAACCGCAGAGCCGCGAGACGGATCGCAACCGTGCCCGATGACAACTTCCTTTTTTGAAACAGCTCGGCCTGATATTCACGAATGTGCCGCGGACCCAAGCGGTCCGGAGGACAGTTGAATCGTCGAGCAAAATCTTCGACGGTGCGGATGTAATAACGTGTGGTATGTTTAGAATAATTACGACGCTGTCCTTTAGGGCCGGGCCGGCCCGCGAAACCTCATGAAAATCACTTAGAGTTAAGATCGCAACAGCCTGGAGCGGCGAGGTCGAGAACTCAATGGAGAGGTCGAAGCCGTGACGCTGTCTGATCCGGAGCGTGCGTGTTTGAGCGGATGATTGGGCGTCGCTGTTCCCCTTTTGGGAGAGCGGCGATAGCCCGCGACCCTGGTTAAGTTAACCGCAGCACGCTCTCCGCTCTCGGCGAGGAGGAACTATGTCCTATAGGATAGCGGGGATTGATGTCCACAAAAGGATGCTGGCTGTAGTGGTGACTGACGTCGAAATCGAAAGCGATTACCAGTTTGAGCGGAGGATGTTTAGCAGCAATCCTGAGCAACTGCGATCGCTGGCGACATGGCTGCTCGAGCAAGAGGCCGAAGAAGTAGTCATGGAGTCGACGGCCCAATATTGGAAACCAGTGTGGGAAACGCTGGAAAGGTATTGGAAGCCGATACGGGAGAAGCGAGAAGGCGCAAGGCGGAGGTCCGGAACGTTGCATCTGGCGCAGGCGGAGTCCAATCGCGGACGACGGGGACGCAAGAAGGATTTCCCCGACGCCGAACGCTTGGTGAAGCGGCTGGTGGCCCACGAATTGACTTTGAGCTTTGTGCCCGATGCCGAGCAACGTCTGTGGCGGACAGTTACGCGCAAGAAGTACCAGTTAAGGTGTGATCGAATACGGCTACAGAACCAACTGGAGTCTCTTTTGGAAGAGGCACATATCAAGTTGTCCAGCCTGGTCTCCGATCTGTTCGGCCTCAGTGCCCGGCGAATGCTGAAGGCGCTCGCCGAAGGGGAAACCGACCCAGCCGCTCTGGCCGCTTTGGCGGATGAGCGCTTGCGTGCTACGCCGGAACAGTTGTGCGACGCGCTCGGCGCCTGTACGGAGTTGAATGCTGTGTACCGAAGGTTGCTGAAGATGGCGTTGGAGGAGTTGCGATTGATCGACGAGCAGATCGGCGAACTGGACAAGGAGATGGCCAGTCTACTCAGCGAGCACCAAGATGCCGTTCAGCGGCTGGCAGAGGTGCCCGGTCTGGGAGTGGACTCAGCGCAGCAGATCATTGCCGAGGTCGGCCCCACCGCAGCGACCTTTCGCTCCGAGAAATGCCTGTCCTCGTGGGTCGGTGCCTGCCCGGGCGACGACGAGAGCGCGGGCGTAAACTACAGCCGCCGCTCTCCAAAGGGCAACCGCCACATGCGACGGTTGCTCAACCAAGCTGCGAACGCCGCTGCCAGGAATAAAGGAAGTATCTTCGAGATCGTGTATCGCCGCTCAGTCCCGCGTCTGGGACACAATCAAGCCATCGGGGCCATCGCCCATCGACAGTGTCGACTCATCTGGCTGATCCTGCACCAGGGAGTCCGTTACGAAGAACGCGGCCCAGCGGTCACCAAACGATCGAAGCAACTCCGCACTTGGAAGATGCTTCGGCAACTTCGAAGCCTCGGCTATCGGATAGAACCACCGAATCCTCAACCCAGCCAAGCACATGTGCAGTGATTTTCGACCCTGGAGTTCTTCCAGCATCAGTTTACGTAGATGGGTCACGGGGACCTCCTTGTGACCCACACTTATATGTCAGCGGTCAGGCAACCACCGCTCCGTACATCCCACGCGTAGCGTCCGCCGCTGGGCGGCTACGTTCTAACGCGGTTACCGGAAATCTCTAACAGTGTCGGCCCTGTCATCTCTAACAGTGTCGGCCCTGTCAAATACTTTCTGAGCAGACTTCTTTCTTTTCACTTGAAAGAGTTTTTCTCTTTCGTTTTCTTTCGTGTTCATTCTTCCCGGCATCGACGACCAAAGCTCGCTCGTAATCATTCGGTCGGTTTCAGTCCGACCCATACATCTCTTCGATCAATACTTCGACCACGATTACTTATGCAAACTCCCTTTTCAGGGAGCGGGATGCCCATTCAAGTGCACGACGTTCTACCGCACACCATCTCCGGTACCGAGCTCTCCCGCGTGCGAACCGAACTTTACCAACTGCGGATATTCCCATCCTCTTCGCCACATCCAGTACAAGCAAACTCCCAGCCTGCGTCCCATGGCTACTTTCGCAATGTTCCTCTGCCTACGCATGGCCAGGTTCCGATAGCGACGGCGCCAGTCCGCATTGCAACGTACGGCCGCCTGTGCGGCCTCCACCAGCAAGAAACGCAACAAAGAACTGCCTTGCTTGCTAATGTGTCCCAACCGTTGTTTGCCCCCACTGGAGTCCTCGGTTGGAATTAACCCCACATAGCTGCCGACCTGCTTGGCACAGGCAAACCGCGTCGGCGTTCCGATGATCAGCACATAGGCGAGTGCCGTGAGTGGGCCTACGCCTGGATGCGTCATCAACCGCAACGCTTCGGGTCGTTTCCTAACTTCTTCCTCGACGGCTGTGGTTAATTCTTCGATAGTCGGATTCATGCGGTCCAACAATTCCGATAACTCTCGCCGACGCCGACTAGCCCAGGGAGCCAACGAGAGCTTTTCTAGTTCTGCTCGCCCTCGTTCGCTCCACAGCTTTTTCTTCCAGCACTTGTTCTCGTTCATCGCCAGAGCCTGCAGCTGATTCATGATCCGTGTGCGCATCTGCACCAGTCGATGCCGATGCCAAAGCAGTTGCCGCAGATCACGATTTTCCGGGCTCGGCATCCAGATTCGTGGAAAACGATCCTCCAGCATCAACTGCAGCAGGAGTTGGGCATCCTTGCTGTCCGTCTTTTGCTTCTTGGGTCGCCTGGTTCCGATCTCCGCTGGATCGCCGATCCACAACTCAAAATCTAGCTCCGCCAGTAATCGCTCGAACCAGCGCGAATAGCCGGTAGCCTCCATCCCTACACGCACGCTGATTCCTTTTTGCTTCAGCTCCCGATAGAATCGCTCGGCGTCACCATCTTCATGGTTCAGTCGCCGTTCTCCGCACTCACCGGTTTCTTCAGTAAAAAAAGCAATCTGCTGAAAACTCGGGTGGTAATCCACGCCTATAATCATCATGTTCGGCTCCTTTCTCCCGAGTCTTTGGTCGTCAGACAACTAAGTCTACTCGGGTCGAGGAGCCGACACTGTTATGCAATCAAGTGGGTACTAGAACGCCGCCGGCGAGCGGGACAAGCAGACTCGTGAGAGTGGGGGGGGGGCGGCGATGCAGGAGAGAGGTGCGAGGCCGGGGCCAATCTTCACCTAGACGCGGCGCGGTGTGGCGTCAGGAAGATATCGTATTTTCGGGGCCGGTGACCGGGGCCGTAGCATCGGCCGCGGGAGACGACGGGGAGTGGTTGCCGGCCAGCAAACGGCGGTACTTGCTGCGCTCGTCAAGAGTCATATCAACGATTTCGAAGGCCATATCCTGGGCGCGATAGTCCCGCATGAGCGCCGTGGCCTGGACGTTGCGTAGCCCGAGTTGCAATTTCAGTTGCACGTGGGTACCGGGAGCAAGATGGCGGCTGATGGTGGCCACACCGCCCGAAAGACTGGCCGTCTTGATCTCGAGGCGGCAGCTCTCCTTGAGATTTGTGCAGACTGCGGAGACGGATCTATGGAGCCGCACGCGAGTGTGGCGGCGCTGGCGGACAAATTTTGAGTTGGCGGCAATCTCAAGCGGCGCCAAAGCCAGATCTTCCCGGTCGATTCCGCTTTTGGCCACGAACTCGCGAGCCCAGTCCGGATCGAGTTGCAGGAGCGCTTGCAGGGCGGCGATGCGCAACTCTTGTGGATGGCTCCAGCCAAACATTTTTTTCGCCTCGACGACGCGCTTGAGGGTGGTCACCGATTCCGGGGCATGAATGCGGCCGAGGGCCTCGATAGCTTTTACCTGCAAGTAAGGTCCGGCGCCCGCCGGTAAATCGCCGTCGACGATGGTCAACAAACGGCCGAGCGCTTCGCGGTCGGAGCTCACGCCAATTTCGTCAATGACTAAGGGCATGATCAGCGGATCGACGTGATCGAGCATCTCGAGAAGAATTCGCGAGCGTCCCGGAGCGCCGCTCGCCGAAATCTGGCGGACGATGCGGTCCTGCGACGTCCTGGGGAAATCCTTCATTCTCGCCGGCAAGAAAACTTCGACGGCTTCCGGATCCAATTTGCTCAAGAGGCCGGCCATCTCGACAGCTTCGGTGATGGGGCCGCCTCTGACGGTGCTGCGCAGATATTGCAAACCTTCTTCGCCAAGATCGGCGGCCAGATTGGAGACGTGCTCGGCATCTTCGCGCAGGCTGCAGCGGTTGAAGCGCGTGGCAAGCTGCTCCATCGCGGTTTGCGGAAGCATTTTCAAAACATTGGTCAGGCCGGCGACCGCCTGGCGCGCGCGCAGGGCTTCATCGACAAAGTCGGGGACACGTTCTTCGATGCCCATCTTTGGCCGCAAGGTCCGCGCGATTCCCGGGCGTTGAGCTTCGACGCCGGAGATCAAGTCAAGGGCCTGCTCCATGACCGGGAAGCAACGGGTGGTGGCGGCTTCCTGGCTGAGCCTGACGAAGGCAGCGCTGACGAGGGTCTGGAGTTCGGAATCCTGCTCGACATTCAAGCGCAGGCCCAAATGACGAAGAGCCTCGCCGAGCAGTTTGGGATCCGCCTGGGCGTAGAGTGCGGCGAGTTCGGAAAGGCCCAGAGCGGTTTTTTTCCGGGCGTCGGCCTCCTCGCTGTCCGCGCAGGATGCGTAGTTTTGCAGGATGCTGATGGCTTGCGCGACTTCTCCGGTCTCGATTAAGTGAGCCACGTAGGACTGCACGTTCTTCGGAGGAATGCACCACGCATCTCCCGACAGCAGAACGGCTTGCTTGCCGCTCTCAGGAACCGCGGCCCAGAACTGCCGGTCGAGAATCTCGCGATGGGATTCAACCATTAATCCGGCGTCCGTCATCTTGTCTTCGTGCGCGCCCAGAATTTTGCGGAGATTTTCGATTTCCTGGTTCATGCGGTCGAGCATCTGACGCACGGCATTGACTTTGACTTCGCCACTTTCAAAGCGTTCGAGGGCGAACTTGATCGCCAGATGTTCCGCGAGTTTGACGAGGACCGATTCATCCGGTTGGCCTTCGGGCGCTTGGGCTGCAAGTCCGGCGATGGCTCTTTTTAAGGTGTCTTGTGCGCTCCCAGGCAGTTGGGACATCTGCTCCTGGAAGACTCCGGCTGCAGCAACGCCACCCTGGCCGGAACCGACGTTGCCGAAACTCGTCAGGGTGCCCAATATTGCGTAAATCTCGTCTTCGCTGGGCCCGCCGCCCTGGCCGCCACTGCGCCATGGCCCACTTCCGCTCCCAACACCGCTGCCGGAGCCGGAGCCACTTCCGATTCCCGAGCCAATTCCTCCGCCCGACCCTGCGCCGAGGCCAGTGCCGGAAACACCTACAACTTGGCCCGGAAGGCCGCCGATTCCCGCGAGCGCAGTCCCTGGGACATACGGCCCGGCCGGCATGGCTCCGCCGATGCCCGATCCGCCTGCGCCGACAACGCCGCTGCCGGCGATTCCGTTCCTCCTGGGCCCACTCCACCGCCGCCGCGTGCCCGCGCCAAGCCCCCGCCATCGCCTGCTGCGCCGCCGCCCGTACCCGAGCCACCTGGTCCCGTACCGACGCCAGCCGTCCCACCGCCTCTGGAACCTTGGGCTGCGGCAATCAGCTCGAGCAGTTTCTGGGGATCATTCAGCCACTTTCTGAACTCGTCCTGGTCTTCACCGAGGGAAGCCGCGGCGAGCTGCGCGGCGACGCTGGCATCTTTCAAACGCGAGTCCGTGGCCACGAAGCAAACTTCGTTCAAGCGTATGCCCTGAGCGCCCTGGAGAGCGGATTTCAACTGTCTGGCAAGTTCCGTCGGCTTTGCCTTTCCGGTTGGAAAGGCGCGCGCAAATCTGCCAATCTCTTCTTGAGTGACGGAGGGGAAAAACTGGATGCTGGCCAGGCCGGCAGCGGAGAGCAATTGCGCGAATTGCTTTTCGGCGGGAGCGCCCTCGAGGGGAACGCCGTCGAGCAACAATTGGGAGCCGGTGGCGCCAAGCATAAGTCCGTTGTCCGTGCCAGTGGGAATGGCTGTTCGCAGTTCGCGCCACGCGATATCCAACTGTTCCGTAGTACGGCTGTGCTCGTACCCGTACAAACGGGCAAACTTTAAAAGTATGTTAAGACTTCTGACGAAGGCCCGCCCTGCCGTCGACTTGGAATCAGCTATCATTCTCCGCCATGCGAGTCCCCGAATGGGACTACCTGTCTAGTACCGTAGGGTGATGGCTCGTTGGCGGCAATGGTACAGAGGTTCTATGTGCCTCTGCTGTCAAGACGCCAAGAGGACGGGTGCGCGCCCTGCTCAACCGGACGGCACTGTTCCGTGGGAGTACAGGTGAGAAGGGAGGAATTTCATGGCATGCGCACGCCTTCGAAAATTTCGTATCAATTCTTGTGGAGTGTCACGCGACCTCGCCGCCTGCTGCGATTGCTAACGGCCGCCACCTGGGGAAGCCCGCCGAGTTCCATCAGGATTCTCCGCAGCTTCGCACGATCCTCCATGTCCATCTCCACAAACTCAAAGGCCATGGCCTGCGGACGGGCGCCGCGGACAATCGCCTGAGCCTTGATGTGGCGCACGCCATAGGAGAATTTGAGCGAAAGGAGAGACCCCGGAGCCAGGTGGCGTTCGCCCGAACCGATTCCACCGCCCAGGTTGAGTTCAGGAATGGATAGACGGAAATTCTCCCGCAAGTTGGTGGTTATGGCGATCACGTTTTTCGAGAGTTTAAGGCGCGCGTAACGACGCTGGCGCATGACGGAAGAATGGGGTTCCGGATCTGTAGGCTCGAGGGCCAGATCCTTGCGTTCCAGACCGCTGGAATTGAGCTTCTCGAGGGCCATCGTGGGGTCGAGCCGCATCAACGCTTGGGCGGCGGCGATCCGCAATTCGGTGGGATAAACCCAGCGCCAAACCTGTCGGGCATCCAGGATGTGCTGGAGAGTGGGACTGGCAGCGGAGGCGTGCAAGCGGCCTAAGGCTTCGAGCGCTTTCAGCCGATGAAAGGCGGGAGTGTGATCATTCTGAGCCAGCTCCAAAAGCTTGGGGATGCAATCCGGCTCGCCGCTCATTCCCATCTCATCCAGCGCCA
The DNA here is from genome assembly GCA_963824515.1 of uncultured Acidobacteriota bacterium. Classification (GTDB taxonomy): domain Bacteria; phylum Acidobacteriota; class Terriglobia; order Acidiferrales; family UBA7541; genus Acidiferrum. Next base: position 133,250 of record CAWGPN010000014.1, on the reverse strand, counting down.
GCGGGCGGATAAGCGCATCGAGCGAATCGTAGAGGGCCACCAGTAGTCTCGCGCGCTGTTCAGGAGGAGCAGAGGAAAGCTGGCGCACGGCGCGGTCGTGAGTGGATCGCGGCCATTGGCTGAGCCGGACGGGCAAAATCTTCTCAACGGCATCCGGAGCAAAATGGCTAAGCAAGCCGATGGTCTCCGCGGCTTCATTGGCAGGCGCGGTTTGCAGAGTCTCAATGAGCCGCTGAGTGGAGTCCTCGCCGAGGCCGCGGACGATTTGGCCGAGGACTTCACAATCTTCACGGAACCCACAATGGCCGAAGCGGCTGGTCACATACTGCAGCGTCGCTTTGGGCATCAAACCAAGGATTTCGGTCATGCCATCGGCGATGTGCCCGCCTCGGAGCGCCTCTTCGATGAATTCCGGCAAGCGTTCCTCCGCGCCGATGCGCGGACGAAGGCTTTGCGTAGATCCTGGGCGCTGTTGCTCGATGTTGTCGAGCGAAGAGAGAGCCTGCTGTATGGCCGGATAGCAGCGCTTGGAAGCGGCTTCCTGGCTCATGCGCACGAACGCCGCGCTGATCAAAGTCTGCAGCTCCGGCTCGCGCTCAAGCGCCAATTGGTTGCCCAATCTACGGATGGACTCCATCAGGGCGCTGCCGTCACCGCTGCCATAGAGCTCGGCAAGATCGGAAAGTCCGATGGCGGTGGTGCGGCGCGCTTCCGGCGCTTCGAGGGCAATGCATGCGGCGTACTTCATCAAAATCTCGTTCACAGTTTTCAGTTCGCCGCGCCGCAGCATTTCTTCGAGGAAGGCTCTGACATTGCGCGGCGGCACACACCAGGCTTCATCGGAAGTCAACACTTCCTTCTTGTTCTCTTCCGGCACCTGTTCCCAAAACTCCTGGTCGAGCAATTCCGTATACGTCTGCACCGACAGCCCGGCCTGGGCCATCATTTCTTCCTGCGAACCGAGAATCTTGCGGAGAGCTTCAATCTCGGAATTCATGCGGTCGAGGAGTTGCTTGACGGCGTTGACCCGCAGTTCGCCGCGCTCGTAGCTGTCCAGCGCAAAGCGAATGGCCACGTGTTCAGCCAACTTGAGGAGCATCGGCTTGTCGGCCTTTTCCGTGGGTGCCTGAGCGGCAAGCCCGGCCAGGGCCTGCTGCAAAGTGAACTGGGCGCGAACGGGCATGGCGCTCAAGCGAGACTGGAAGGTCGGAACGTCCATCTTCGTTTCGGGGTCTTTGCGGGACTTGCCAAGTTGGGCGAAGAGTCCCAACATTGCCCGGACATCTGCTTCTTCGACGGCGAAGCCTCCCCCACCGGCGCCGGGCCCAGTGCCCGTTGCGCCAAGGGTACCGCCGAGAGTGCCACGAGGAAGCAGTGCGGACGCCGTCAGCCATTTTCCTGGTGGCAAGGCGTCTCCAGTGGCTGCTCCGCCACCAGTGCCCGTTCCGCCTCCGCTGCCACTTGCGCCGCCAATACCCGTACCTCCTCCGCCGCCGGAGCCTCCAATACCTGTGCCTCCTCCGCCGCCGGAGCCTCCAATACCTGTGCCTCCCCCGCCGCCGGAGCCTCCAATACCTGTGCCTCCCCCGCCGCCAGCACCTCCAATACCTGTGCCTCCCCCGCCGCCGGAGCCTCCGATACCTGTGCCTCCCCCACTTCCTCCACCCCAGCTAGATCCGCCGCCAGCGCCGGCACCACCGCCGCTTCCGCCGGAGCCTCCAATACCTGGACCGCTACCGGAACCGCTTCCGCCTCCTGGCCCTCCAGTGGCATTACCGGTACCCAGACCTCCGCCGCTGGAGCCGGTGCCGCTGCCGCTACCCTCCCAAAGGCTGCCACCCTGGCTCGCTGCACCTGTCCCGCCACCAGAACCGAAACCGCCGGCGCCGGTGCCGCCGCCCCCTGGTACACCTCCAGGGCCGCCACCGCCCGGTCCGAAGCCTGGCCCGGTTCCTCCGCCACCCCCGCCTCCGCCGCCCCCGCCGCGTGCGCTTTCCGCAGCAAGAATCATCTGAAGCAGTTTGTTAGGGTCTTCAAAAAAATCCCTGAACTGGTCGCCCTGGGCGCCGAGTGCTTTGGCCGTAAGTTGTGCGGCGACTTTGATGCCCGCTATGGAAGAGTCTTCTGCAACGTAACGAATCTCATTAACTTTGATGCTGGTCTCACCGGCAAGTGCGGATTTCAATTGTTCGGCGAGAGAGGATGGCTTTGCGTTACCGCTGGGAAAGGCGCGGACGAAGCGGGCAAATTGAGGTTGCGTGAGGTTCGGGGAGAAGTGGATGCTGGCGATGCCCGAGCCGGTTAAAAGCTGAGCGAAGCTTTTTTCACCGGCGGAGGCGCCTAGGGGAACGCCGTCGAGCAAGATTTGGGTTCCAGAGGCGCCGAGCAAGAGTCCGCTGCCGGCGCTCTCATCGAGCGCATTTCGGAGCTCTTTCCACGCCGTCTCAAACTGGGCCGCCGTTCGGACGTGGCCAAATTCATAGAGCCGCGCGAATTTCAATAAAATGTTAAGGCTGCGGACAAAGGCCCGCGCGCCCCCACGTGATTCGGGACTCATGCTAATCGGCGAGGAAGCCGGTCCTCCCCATGCTTCCTACTACAGTAGGAGCGTCACGCGCCGGAGACAAGGGTCACTGCGGGCCTTGTAACCTTCTCAATAACAGAGTGTTGGCAAGGTAGGCACAACCTCGGACGGTCCGACTCGGAGCGGCGGTTGCGTCTTACCCCCATTCCGAATACGCTGACTTGCTCGGTATTGGCGCTGGCCCTACAATACACCAGAGGAGAATTCTTCGCGTTGCCGGCGCCGGGAGCATTCCGATTCTGGGCGTGGAATCAGGGAAAACCAAGAGCGCAGCAAATCAACATGCCGGACCAGCCCTCACCCGACCGTTACAAAACTGAAATGCCGGAGATTCCGGGAGTCTCAGGTGCGGGCGCGCGCCGCTTCTCCTTGAACAATCCTGCGCTGCGGCTCGTTGGGGGCCTGCTCGTTGTGCTGCTGGCGGTTTTTCTGGGCGCAAAATGGCTGCTCCGCGCCAAGCACTCAGAGCCGCCTCCCGCCGAACCGCCTCCGCAGATCGAAGTGCCCTCGCCTGCTCCGGATCCGCAAAGCATCCTGCCACACGCGACGGAGCAAGATCCCAATATAGCGACTGTCTCGGAGATGGTTCAGCCGTGGTCCTCGAAGCAGTTCTTCATCCGCAATGGTCTCACGGGAAAAAACGTGCCGGCGCTGTTGATTCGCCTGCCGTCGAGTTCCGCTTCCCAGCCGAATGGTTATTGGGCGCTTTCGATGAACGCGCCCTATGGAGATTGCCAACTGGAATACGTAAAGGTTCTCTCGCGATTGAAAAGCGAATACGGCTACAGGGCGGCGAGGCATCCCATGGTGGGTAACCCGTGCAGTGGCACGCTGTACGATCCCCTGAAGCTCACGAATCTGCCCGGCAACGTGTGGGTGCGCGGCGCGATCGTGCAAGGCTCGGATTTGCGGCCGCCATTGGGGATAGAAGTCAACATTCAGGGGAAAAATATTCAAGCCATTCGCATGGAGTAGCTCCCAGGGATTTTCCGCCGTAGCCGTTCCACGTAGATCGCGTCCGAGCGTTTTTTTCTTCATGCTCCTTGACAACACATGCCTCCGCCAGATAAAGGTCATCTCCACCAAGGAGAAAATGACAATGGACACAAACTTCGTAACGTCGCGGCGCCGCTTTCTGCAAAGTGCAGCCGCAGTATCCTCTCTCGCGTTTGCGCCGGGCCTGGAGGCCGCCGCAAGTTCTTCCCCACAACAGCCCACGGCGGATTTTTCCGGATTGAAGCCGCTCGGCGCGCGCTTGAAACCCATCACCGCTGACGAGTTTCGCGCCAGAATGGCGCACGCGCAGCAGCTCATGGAGGAATTGAAACCGGGCTTTGAAGCGCTCTTTTTCGCCCCGGGAACTTCTCTTTATTATTTCACGGGAATTCACTGGGGCTTGAGCGAGCGCCTCGCGGGGATGGTGCTGCCCCGAAAGGGAAAACCAGTCCTGGTCTGCCCCGGCTTCGAGGAAGGCCGATTCCGCGAACAGTTGCGGTTTCCGATGGAAGTTCGCGTATGGCAGGAAGACCAGAGCCCCACACAGATCGCGGCAAACGCGCTGGCCGAGCAAGGCATCCGCACTGGCCGGATGGGTGTCGAAGAGACTGTTTATTTCACTTATTACGATCATTTTCGCGCCGCCGCTCCCGGATTCGAATACGTTTCGGCCGATCCGGTGACCATCGCCTGCCGCGGGCGGAAATCTGCGCATGAGCTCGAATTGATGCGTCTCGCTTGCGAAGCGACGTTCGATGTGTACAAACCCGTGTTCGCAGCTTTGCGCGAAGGGATGTCGCAGAGCGACATTGCGCAGATGGTCGAAGCCGGCTTTGCGAAAATGGGTTTGCGTGGCGGCGCGCTGGTTCTTCTCGGTGCCTCGGCGGCGCTGCCGCACGGCACGGTGCATCCGCAAACGCTCAAGGAAGGCGATGTGGTCTTGATCGACGGGGGCTGCGGCGTGGATGGGTACGCTTCCGACGTCACGCGAATGACCGTTTGGGGCAAACCTTCGGCAAAAATTGCGAAAGCCTACGAACTCGTGCGGCAGGCGCAGGATACCGCCCTGGACGCGGCGCGCGCCGGACATCTTTCAGGCACCGTCGACGACGCGGCGCGCGCCGTGATCGTCAATGGCGGCTACGGCCCCGGCTACAAGTATTTCACGCATCGCCTCGGCCACGGCATCGGCCTTGACGGCCACGAGCATCCTTATCTCGTCAAGGGCAGCAAGACGAATCTGGAAGCGAACATGACGTTTTCGAACGAACCGGGCATCTATGTTGTCGGCGAATTCGGAATGCGCTGCGAAGACGACATGGTCATCATGCCCGATGGTCCCGCGCAGCTCTTGACGCCGCACTTCGCGGTCTCGCTCGAAAAACCGATGGGCTGATTTCAGGCGCTGCGGATCGAGTTGCAAAACTCGACGATCTTTTGCTCCGCCCAGAACCGCGCCGCGCCGCTGCGATTCGAAATGAAGCCGCAATGGCCGCCGTACTTCGGCGCGACGAAGTGGATCGCTGGATTCTGCGCTGGATTGGCGCGCACGAAGGACTCGTAGGGCACGAACGGATCGTCCTGCGACGTAATCATGAGTGCCGGCACACGGACTTGTGCGATCAGCGGCTTGGCGCCGACTGCCTCGTAATAATCTTGGGCATCTTTATAGCCAAATTGCGGCGCCGTAATCTTGTCGTCGAACTCCCGCACCGAACGCACTTCGCCGATTCCATTCACAGGATAGCGCTCGGGAAATAGCCTGGCCTTTCGCGCGTAGCGCGTCATCAAGCCCTTCACAAAATGTCTCTGGTAGAAAAAATTATCCCGCCGCTCAAGCGAATCGGCGCACGCCCCGAGATCCATCGCGGGGCATACCACGCAGACCGCGCGCAACGTCTTTGGTGCAGCGTCTCCAAATTCGCCGGCCATTTTTGTTACGAGATTGCCGCCCATCGAATAGCCCGCGAAAAAGACCTGTTCAAAACTGTCCCCGCTGGATAATTCTTCGAGCACCGCACGGTAATCACCGCTCATCCCGGAGTTGTACAGCGTCGGGGTAAGCTCTTCCGTCCCGCCGCAGTTTCGCTGGTTCAATCGCACGGCGTGAAAGCCCGTACGGTAAGCCTTCTCCGCAATGCCGCGCGCGTAGTTCGATTCGCTCGAACCTTCGAGGCCGTGCACGATCACAATCACGGGTACATCGCGCCGCTTTCCGGACTGCCAGTTGCAACGCCCCAGAATTTGTGACTCCGCATCGACCTGAAACAGCCGGTCTTCCGCGGGCGGCAAGTCAAATTTGCGGGGAACAAATGCCGCCGCAATCGTCATCAAATGTCCGCTCGTCAGCAGTGCATGCGGCTCAAAATCTTCCATCTCCCGAACCATGAATTCACTGTAGAGCAGCGATGCAAGCCAGGCAAGTTACCGGCCTCCTCCCGGCCGCTCTCTTCAGGATGGCCGGGTTCCCGCAAAAAGGGCCAGTTCACGCCATTTCCAATGGCAGTCGACGTCGGTGAAACCGATTTCGCGCAGCCAGGCGAGTTGCGTTTCGAGATCCAGCAGCTTATTCGATGGATCCTCGTTCTCCGAAGAAATCGCGCGCAGAAATTCGGCATGCAGGTATTGCGTCGGAGAGGCAACGTGCTCAAGATTGCAAAACGCTCCGCCTGGCGCCAGTACGTCGAAAATCTCCTTGTACAGCGCGCGCTTTCGTTCGTGTGTCACGTGGTGGATGGCAAAACTCGATACGACCACGTCGAACTTCCCCATCGGCGGAAGCGTTTTTTCAAAATCGTGCGCGACGATGCCCACGCCGCTATCGCCAGCGAATAATTTGCGCAGCTCTTCCAGCATCGTCGGAGAGAAGTCCAATGCCACGAACTGCGCACGCGGCCGCGCCGCTTTCAATAGGGCAAGCAGCCGCCCCCCACCGCTGCCCAGGTCGAGGATGCGCATCGCTTCGGCCGGCACGAACTCCAACAAAGTAGCTTCACCCTCGACGCGGTGCGGAATCGAATCCGCCCGCCGGAGATAATCCAAAGCATGCTCCGGGGATGACCAAAAATTCACATCGGGTGTCGTCGACATTGGCGTGCTCCTGCATACGATTACCTGCCATGCGCTTCCATAAGTCCAATTTCTAATTATTCTCGTAAATATAATTCTGCATTATGGAGCGCCGTTGGTTTGCACCAGGTAAGCCTTCTTCCTGTTGCCGCCTCGCGCAGAGAAAACCAACTCAGTCGCATTTGACCACCAACTTGACCGCAATGCCCTTGCCCCCTACAATAGAAGTTTCACAGTGATTGATTTTTGCAATCTGACGCATTCATCTTTCGGCCCAGCGGCTACCCGCTGGGCTGCGCTGTTTTTAGGGCGCTAAATTTCCAGAGGCGAGGTTGTAATGATTGACGGTCCGATTCCCGAGGGTCTTACTTTTGACGACGTACTTCTGCTGCCCGGAAAGTCCTCCGTGCTCCCGGCCGAAGTCGACACGCGCACCTGCTTTACACGCAAACTCGCATTGGATATTCCCCTGGCCTCCGCCGCCATGGACACCGTGACCGAATCCCGCCTGGCCATCGCCATCGCCCGCCAGGGCGGCATCGGCCTGGTGCACCGCAACATGCCCATTGACCGCCAGGGGGAAGAGGTCGACCGCGTGAAACGTTCCGAAAGCGGCATGATCGTTGACCCCGTCACCATCTCTCCCGACATCACTCTCCGACAGGCTCTCGAAATCATGACTAAGTACCGCATCTCCGGCCTGCCCGTCACGCGCGGCACACGCCTCACCGGCATCCTCACCAACCGCGACCTGCGCTTCGAAAGAAATCATTCCCAGCTTGTCGGCTCCGTGATGACGAAAGAAAATCTCATCACCGTCCCTGTCGGCACAACGCTCGACGAAGCCGAGCGTATCCTGCAGAAGCACCGAATCGAAAAGCTTCTCGTCGTCGACCAGGATTTCAACCTCAAAGGACTCATCACGGTAAAGGATATCCAGAAAAAACGCGCCTATCCGCGAGCCGCCAAGGACGATCATGGCCGCTTGCGCGTGGGCGCCGCCGTCGGCGCCACGGGAGATTACCTCGAGCGCGCCGTCGAGATGTTCAAAGCCAAGGCCGACGTCCTGGCCATCGACACCGCGCACGGCCATACTTCTCGCGTCATGGACGCCATCGCCGCCATTCGCCAGCGGCTCCCGGAAGCGCAACTCATCGCCGGGAACGTGGCCACGTTTGAAGCCGCGAGAGATCTTATCGCGCTTGGCATCGACGGCCTGAAAGTGGGCATTGGCCCCGGCTCTATCTGCACCACGCGCGTCGTCACCGGTGCGGGCGTGCCCCAATTCACCGCGATCAGGGAAGCCGCGCGCGCCGCGCAAGGCACCGGCGTCCCCATCATCGCCGATGGCGGCATCAAGTATTCCGGCGACATCACGAAGGCCATCGCCGCGGGAGCTTCCTGCGTGATGATCGGCAGCCTCTTCGCCGGCACCGAAGAATCTCCCGGCGAAACGATTCTCTACCAGGGCCGCACCTTCAAGTCCTATCGCGGCATGGGTTCGATGGGAGCGATGGACGCTGGTTCCGACCGCTACGCCACCGTTCAAGACATGGAAGAACGCGGCAAGTCCGTGCCGGAAGGCGTTGAAGGCCGCGTGCCTTATAAAGGCCCGCTGGGCGCGCTGACAGACCAGCTTGTCGGCGGCCTTAAGAGCGGCATGGGCTACGTTGGCGCTCCCACATTGCGGGAACTCACGGAAAAAGCCCGCTTCGTCCGCGTCACTGCCGCCGGCCTCCGCGAAAGCCACGTCCACGACGTCATCATCACGCGCGAAGCCCCGAACTATCGAATGGAATAGCGCGCATGGAATAAATCTCGAGTGCGGGAGCCCCCGCTCCCGCAACTCTGGCCAGTTGACTATTTTTCTGGCCGCGACCAACTCGTATCGGAGAATTTAGCCGTGGCAAGCTAAACTGGAAGACGGAACCGGAGATCCGCAATTGTCTGACCTAGAACCATGGCGTAATCCTCGCCCCGCTCCACATTTGCCGGAGATGCAGCCGCGTCTTCACAAGCTCCTCATCCCTGCCTGGCTTAGCGCGTGGTGGCCGGCTCTGCTTTGGGCCTGCATCATCTTCACGTTCTCCACCGATTCCTTTTCGGCGGAACACACCGCGTCGATTCTCGTGCCCATCGTCCACTGGCTTTTCCCGGGTCTCGATCCGCATCAACTCCGACTGATCCACCATTTGATTCGCAAGTCCGCCCACTTCACGGAATACTTTGTTTTCTGCCTGCTGCTCTATCGCGGTTTCCGCGGCGCACACAAAGGCTGGCGCTGGACTTGGGGCCTCTCCGCCTGGTTTATCGCCGCGGGATATTCTTGCCTCGACGAAATCCATCAAGCGTTCGTTGCCAGCCGCGGCGCTTCGCCCTACGATTCCCTTCTCGATTCTAGCGGCGCCTTCTTGGCCTTCGCCGCCCTCTACGTCTGGTTCCGCTTTCACCGGTCACGGTCTTCCACCCCCGAGGGCTGATCCTTCCCTCTCAGTGCATGTACCCGCGTTCCGCTTCATCGCATCTATAACCCATTATGGAATTCAGACAACTCGGCCATTCCGGTCTTCAAGTTCCTGTTCTCAGCTTCGGCACCGGCACCTTCGGCGGCGCCACGGAATTCTTCAAAGCCTGGGGCAGCAGTGACGTTGCCGAGGCCACGCGCCTCGTCGACATCTGCCTCGACGTCGGCGTCAACCTCTTTGATACGGCCGACGTGTACTCGCGCGGCGCCTCCGAGGAAATTCTCGGCAAAGCCATCGTCGGCAAGCGCAACCGCGTCCTCATTTCCACAAAAGCCAGTTTCCCCATAGGCGACGGCCCGAACGATCTCGGCTCCTCCCGCCATCACCTCATCGAATCCTGCGAGAACAGCCTTCGCCGTCTCGGCGTCGATCACATCGACATCTACCACATGCACGGTTTCGATGCCCTCACTCCTGTCGAGGAAACGCTGAAGACGCTCGACACGCTTGTGCAAAGCGGCAAAGTCCGCTACATCGCCTGCTCTAATTTTTCTGGATGGCATCTCATGAAGTCGCTCTCGATTTCCGAGCGCTATGGCTGGGCCCGTTATGTCGGCCACCAGGTTTATTACTCGCTGATTGGCCGCGAGTACGAATGGGAATTGATGCCCTTGGCGCTCGATCAAAAAGTCGGTGCGCTTATCTGGAGTCCTCTCGGCTGGGCTCGTCTCACCGGCAAGATTCGCCGCTCACAGCCCATTCCCAAAGTCTCGCGACTCCACGAAACCGCGCAATTCGGACCGCAAATCGAGGACGAGCATCTCTATAAAGTTGTCGACGCACTCGACGAAGTCGCGCAGGAAACCGGCAAGAGCGTCCCGCAAATCGCCCTCAACTGGCTCCTCCAGCGGCCCACCGTCGTCAACGTCATCATGGGTGCGCGCGACGAAGCGCAGCTTCGCCAAAATCTCGGCTCGGTTGGGTGGAATCTTTCGAAGGAACAAGTCGCAAAACTCGACGCCGCCAGCGATACGCGTCTCACCTACCCGTACTGGCACCAGCGTAAAACATTCGCCAAGCGAAACCCTATCCCTGTTTGAACGTGTGCGTTCCTTGCTGTACTCCCGAGGAGCTCGCTCCAGACAAAACTGTCAGCTTTTCGATTTGGACTTTTGCTTCTTTGCCTGTCTCGGTCTCGCCGCTGGACGTGCGTGCGCTTTCCAAAACGACTCCACTGCGCCTTCGGCCAGCCACTCCTGATTCACGTTGCTTCCGAAAACGTGCCGGTAGAGCATCGGCCCCAGCAATAACGCCACGCCTAGATCCTCATCCAGCACCGCCGGAAATATGCCCCGGCTTACGCCACGCCGCAGCAGCATTTTCAAACTGGTTCGCGCCCGGTCCATCACCCGCGTTTTCCACGCTCTGCCGAATTCTTCATTCCGCGCCGAGTAGGCAATCAGGTGGGGCGTAAGCCGCTTGAGGATGGCGGCCTTCTTACGCGAGGGTTCATATCTCAGAAAGGCCTTCAGGTCCGCCTTCAAATCGCCGGAATCCACCTCCGGAGGCCCGTCATCGAGTTCATGGATGTGCTGGAGCACTCCCAGGCACAGCGCGTCCTTATCCGCCCAGTGTTTGTAAATTGTCGCTTTGCTGACGCCGGAGGCCGCTGCGATGGCATCCACGCTCGTGGCATCGAGGCCTCTTTCGGCAAAAAGCTCCGTGGCTGATTCCAGCACCTTGCCATGCGCGCGCGCGCTCAGTCCGCGGGACATTTCCTAAATCTCGATTTTCGAAAATCGCCATGCCCCGACGCACAGCAGCCCCACGGCCACAATGGCAAGTACCGCCGCGTCCAGGAGCGCCCCGAAATGCGCCTTCCCGATCAGCGCCGCACGCAATCCATCCACACCGTAGGTAAGCGGATCCAGGCTGGTCACGAAAGCCAGCGCCTTCGGCAAATTGTTCAGCGGAAATAGCGCCCCCGACAAAAAGAAAATTGGCAGCACCAGAAAATTCATGATGAGCTGGAATCCCTGCATGTCTTGCAGGCTCGAGCCGATCGACGTCCCCAGGGCCGCGAACACAATCGCAATCATGGCCATGAACGCGATGCCCACGGGGATCCCCGTCCAGCTCAACGGCCGGAATCCCGCGAACAGGCACACCACGATGATCAACAGCCCTTGCAGCATCGCCACCGTCGCTCCGCCCAGCGTCCGCCCAATCATGACGTTAATCCGCGGAACCGGCGCCACCAGCGTCTCTTTCAAAAATCCGAATTGCCGGTCCCACAGCAGCGCGATCCCGGAAAACACCGACGTGAACAGCACCGCCATCCCGATAATTCCCGGCGCCATGAACTGCAGATAACTTCCCTCTCCCGCCTTCTTGAATACCGGTCCCAAGCCGAAGCCCAGCACCAGCAGATACAGAAGCGGCTGCCCCATCGACGCGATAATCTGCACCCTGGACCGGCTGTACTTTTTTACTTCGCGCAGCCACAAAATATAAATCGCGTTCATCGACGTCCTCCTCCACGAAACATTTTCGCCATTTGCCTCAGTTGATCCGTTGAAGTTGCCGCCTCGTCGCGGATTGTCGATCCTGTCAGCGCGAGAAATGCTTCTTCAAGGGATTGCGTGTTCGTTCTTTCTTTCAGTTCCGCTGGCGGTTCCAATCGCGACGATTCGCCCGTGGTCGATCACCGCGATTCGGTCCGCCACGCGCTCCGCCTCGTCCATGTAATGTGTCGTCAAGAAAACCGTCACGTGGTCCGCCTCGTTCTGCCGCTTCACGTGCGTCCACAGTTGGTTGCGGCTTTGCGGGTCGAGCCCCAGTGTCGGCTCATCCAGGAATAGGATTTTCGGCGTATGCAGGAATCCGCGCGCGATTTCCAGCCGCCGTCGCATTCCTCCCGAGAACGTCTTCACCAGCAAGTCCCGCTTCTCCCAAAGCTCGAATAATTTCAGCAGCGTTTCGCTTCGCTCCCGCCGCACTTTTCCCGGCACGTGATAGAGCACGCCATGCAATTCCATGTTCTCCCACGCCGTCAGGTCCTGATCGAGGCTGGGATCCTGAAACACGATTCCAAAGCGCTGTCGCACTTCGCTCTGGTGCGTGTTCGGGTTCAGCCCGTCCAATTCGACCGTTCCGCTCGTGGCCTTCGAAAGCGTCGTCAGAACCTTGATCGTCGTAGTCTTCCCCGCTCCGTTTGGCCCCAGAAACGCGAAAATCTCTCCCTTGGGCACTTCGAACGAAATATTGTCCACCGCCGTAAAATCCCCGAACTTCTTCACCAGATTTTCCACGCGAATCATTGCGTTCACGCCGTCCTCCCGCACGCGTCTTTGCGAAGTTGTGCACACTAAACGGTTCAGTTTAGTTTGTCAATCCCGCACGGCCGGCCTGGACCCGACTCAATAATGTACCGCTCGTGTATTCGTCTGGGGCGCAGCAGGCAATCTGCCTCTTTTTGTCGCGAAGCAGACATACAAAGAGACATCTATTTGATTCCGGGCAGGTTGCGTGCTCTTTTGCTACACGAGAGGTACTTGTGGCCGAGATCGTGAGTCCTTCCTTTTTAGTAGTGGTTCAAAAAACAGAACGCCCGCCACGGCGAGGCCATGGCGGGCAGAAATTGTGGGTAGTTTGGTGAGCGCCGGCTAGCTGGCGGCTTCGGCGGGCTCTTCCTTCTTGGCTCTTTCTTTCTTTTCTTTCTTCTTGAGTTCGTAGCCGACGATCTCGAGGATCGCGACTTTGGCCCCGTCGCCGACGCGGATTCCCGCGTGGATAATTCTGGTATAGCCGCCGGCGCGGTCCGCGAATTTTGGCGCGATTTCGCCGAAGAGCTTTTGCGTGACGGCCGGCGTCATGAGGTACGCCGCCGCTTGCCGCCGCGATTGCAGCGTGTCACGTTTGCCGAGCGTGATGATTTTCTCCGCAACCGGCCGCGCCGCTTTTGCTCGCGTCAGCGTGGTGGTGATCCGCCCGTGCTCGAATAAGTTCGTCACCAGGTTTCGCAGCGTCGCGCGCCGATGCGAGGGGTTGCGTCCTAGTTTTGATCCAGAATTGAGATGCCGCATCGTCTGTCCCTTTTATGTTTGCTATTGCCGCCGGCCCGCCCCTTCAGGCGGACCGGATAGATTTCCTCGTTCATTCCCGCAGCCGGGAAATCGTTTCCTAACTATCGGCTGTGGCCAGTCGAAAGGCGACTCTTTGCTCTTCCCTTTCGACTTTCAATTCTCGAGCTTGAACTGTCTTTACAACCCCACCACGTCTTCGCTGGGCGGCGGAGCCGTCTGGCTCGGCAGCGGCGGCCAGATGATCCGGCCGTGCTCGTCGAACTTCATGCCCAGGCTGAGGCCCATCTTCACCAGTATATCCTTGATCTCGTTGAGCGATTTGCGGCCGAAGTTTTTGGTCTTCAGCATTTCGTTTTCGCTCTTCTGCACGAGTTCGCGAATGGTCTGGATGTTGGCGTTCTTCAAGCAGTTGTACGAACGCACCGAAAGTTCCAGCTCTTCCACCGAGCGGTCCAGATGCTCGAGGCGCGGATCGTTGGCGATTTCCTGCGGCAGTTCCGCCATCTCCGTCGGCTCTTCAAAGTTGATGAAGATGCTCATGTGGTCCTTCACCAGCTTCGCGGCCAGGCCGATCGAATCCTGGGGCGTGATGGCGCCGTTGGTCCAGACTTCGATCATCAGCTTTTCGTAATCGGTCATCTGGCCAAGACGCGCGGCTTCGACCGAGTAGTTGACCTTGCGCACCGGCGAGTGAACGCTATCGACCGGAATGTATCCGATCGGCAGATCTTCGTCGTAGTTGCGGTCCGCCGCCACGTACCCGCGGCCGTTCTTGACGCGCATTTCGATCTGCAGCTTGCCGCCTTCGCTGACCGTCGCGAGGTACACGCTCTTATCAAGCACCGCGAAGTCCGCGTCTTCCTCGATTTGCGCCGACGTTACTGGCCCCGGCTGCTCAACGTTGAAGAAAATCGTCTTCGGCAAGTCCGTGTTCAGCTTGATCGGCACCTGCTTGAGGTTCAGGATGATGTCCGTCGCGTCTTCCACCACGCCGGGAATCGAGGAAAATTCGTGCAACACTCCTTCGATTTTTACCGCCGTGATGGCCGCGCCTTCAATCGAGCTCAGCAGCGCGCGGCGCAGCCCGTTTCCAACCGTCGTGCCCCAGCCGCGCTCAAAAGGCTGCGCGGAAAACCGCCCGTACTTCTCGGTCAGCGATTCCAGTTCGGATGCAAGGCGCTTTGGTTTTTGAAATCCCTTCCACATCGTGTTCCTTCCTTCTGGGCCGAGCTTGCTCGGCCCCAAAAACTCCGGGGTTGTTCTTATGTAGCGCCGGGCTTTAGCCCGGCAGCTTCTTACTTCGAGTACAGCTCGACGATGAGCTGCTCGTTGATTGGCGGCGTCTGCACGTCTTCGCGTTTCGGCATCGCCACGACTTTCGCTTTGAACTGTTCGCGGTCTTGCTCGAGCCACGGCACAGCGCTTTGGCTCTGCGCCACGTTGCGCGCTTCGAGCACCATGGCGTTCTGGTGCATCTTTTCCTTGATGGCCACTTCTTCGCCGACGATCACGAGATAAGAAGGAATGTTGACCTTCTTTCCGTTCACGCGGACGTGTCCGTGGAGAACGAGCTGCCGCGCCTGCGAACGGGACGACGCGAGACCTGCGCGCCACACCACGTTATCCAGACGCCGCTCGAGCGTGATGATCAGGTTTTCGCCCGTCGGACCTTTGGCCCGCACGGCCTTTTCAAAATACGTGCGGAACTGCCGTTCCAGCAGTCCGTACGTGCGCTTGACCTTCTGCTTCTCACGCAACTGCAGGCCGTAACCCGCGACCTTGGGGCGCCGCGACTGACCGTGCTGTCCCGGAATGAAGTTGCGCTTCTCGATCGCGCACTTCTCCGTGAAGCACCGCAGTCCCTTCAAAAACAGCTTCTGCCCTTCCCGGCGGCACAGGCGGCAGACTGCATCTCGATGTCTTGCCAACTTCTATTCTCCCTTCCCAAAACTCTGGTGAGACAGACCTATTTGTCTGTCTCGTTGAATCTCTTGGCGCATCAAACGCGGCGCCTTTTCGGAGGACGGCAGCCGTTGTGCGGAATCGGGGTCACATCGCGAATCAAAACGATGTGCAAACCCGCCGCTGCCAGCGCGCGCACGGCAGACTCGCGTCCCGAGCCCGGCCCTTTCACGCGCACTTCCACGCTCTTCATGCCGTACTGGTCGCGCGCCACGCCCGCCGCAGCCAGCGAAGCCTGCTGCGCGGCGTACGGCGTGCCCTTGCGCGAGCCTTTGAAGCCGATGGCTCCCGCAGAGGACCAGCACATCACCCGGCCGTCCGTATCCGAGATGGTGATCTGCGTGTTATTGAACGTCGCCGCCACGTAAACAATGCCGTGCGGGCACAACGCGGCGTCTCGCGCTTCTTTTTGAACTCTTTCTTGCGCTTTGCCGCCGCTGCCGGTTTTCCCGGTGCTGCTGTTGCGTCCGGCACCGCGCCTTTTTGTTCTTTTGCCACTGTTCACTCCGTTTCGTGTCTTGCGAAATCCCAAATCTTGCTTGGTAGGGGCACGATATATCGTGCCCCTACCAAGGCAAATTGCTAGCCCTTCTTGCCGGTAACTTTCTTCTTGGCCGCCACTGCACCGCGCCGCGGGCCCTTCCTCGTGCGCGCGTTCGTATGCGTGCGCTGTCCATGCACCGGAAGATTGCGCCGGTGGCGGATGCCGCGGTAGGCCTGAATTTCGATCAGCCGGCGGATGTTCATCTGGATCTCCTTGCGGAGATCGCCTTCCACGCGGCCCTCTTTTTCAATTTCCTGCCGGAGATGATTCACTTCGTCTTCCGTCAGATCGCGAATCTTCTTCGTGTGATCGACGCCGGCCTTGGCGGCCAGCTTCTTCGCACGCTCCTGCCCGATGCCGTAGATCGAAGTCAATCCGACCCAAAGGCGCTTCTGCGGCGGAAGGTCAACACCTGCGATGCGTGCCATGCTCTCTCCTTAACCCTGGCGCTGCTTGTGCTTCGGATTGACGCAAATGACCCGGACCACTCCGCGCCGGTGGATCACCTTGCATTTGTCGCAAATCTTTTTTACCGATGCCCGTACTTTCATTCCTGCTCACTTCCCGAGTCGCGGGCCTAAAGACCCGCCACTACGCTGCCGGCAGCGCGGGGCGGCCGTGCAGCCAAACGCTATTAGATTACTTATAACGATAAACGATTCGGCCCCGCGTCAGATCGTACGGCGAAAGCTCCACCGCTACTTTGTCTCCCGCCAAAATCCGGATGAAATTCTTGCGCATCTTGCCGGAAACGTGCGCCAGCACCTGATGCTTGTTTTCCAGCTCGACGCGAAACATCGCGTTTGGCAGCGGCTCAATCACCGTGGCCATGACTTCGATGGCGTCTTCTTTGGGATTTCCAGAGTCGCCTTTCTCTTTTTTCTCGCGAATGGGTCTCGCCATATTCTCCTACGTTTACTTCGCCGGGCTAAAGCCCGGCACCTACAAAGTTCACCATGAGGGCCCGGTCATCTCTTTCGGCCGCGTCAAAATCCATGGCCCGTTGGCCGTGACCGCCACGGTGTGCTCGAAATGCGCCGAGGGGCTGCCATCGGCGGTTTCCGCCACCCACTCGTCCCGCATCCGCACTTCCGGCCGGCCCGCGTTCACCATCGGCTCGACGGCGATGACCATGCCTTCCTGCAGCCGCGGCGCCGCGCCCTGGCTCGCCGTAGTTCGGCAGGTTGGGCTCGTCGTGCATTTTGCGTGCCGATGCCGTGCCCGACAAACTCGCGCACCACCGAAAAACCGTGCTGCTCGACCCAGCTCTGCACCGCGTGGCCGACATCGCCGAGCCGGTTGCCCGGCGCGCATCTTGTCAATGGCACGGTCCAGCGACTCGCGGGTGACATCCAGCAGCTTCCTTCACTTCCGGCCGATCTGCCCGACCGGCACGGTAACCGCCGAATCCGCGAAATAGCCGTCCACTTCCATCCCGAAATCGATCGAGACGATGTCGCCTTCGCGCAGCTTGCGCTTGGGCGACGGAATCCCGTGAACGATCTCGCCGTTCACCGAGGTGCACAGCAAACAAGGATAACCGCGGTAACCCTTGAATGCTGGCCTTGCCCGGCTTGCCCGGCGATTTTTTCCTCGGCAAACTTCTCGAGGTCCATCGTCGTCAGCCCGGGCCGCACCATCTCCCGGAGCGCCGTCAAAGTCTCGTATACGATGAGCCCGGCGCGGTGCATCTTTTCCAGCTCTTCGCCACTGCGCAGATGAATCGCCATCGTTTCTACTTGCCGCCCCTACAGGACGGACTAAAGCTTTCCGCGCGCGTGCTGCAAGGCCTTGCACACCTGCTGTTTGACTTCCTCCACGCTCTTGGAAGCGTCCACATCGTGAAGCAAGCCCAGCCGCCGGTAATATGCCACCAACGGCGCTGTCTGCTTTTCGTACGCCCGGAGCCTCGGCCCTACAATTTCTTCCCGGTCGTCCGGCCGCTGCAAGAGCTCCCCGCCGTCATTATCGCAACGCCCTTCGACCTTCGGCGGGCGCTCGTAAAGATTATAAATCTCGCCCCCCGTCTTGCACATGCGCCGGCCAGTGATGCGGCGCAGAATCAGCGCCGTATCGATCAGCAGGTGAATCACAATCGGCCGCCGGTAACCGTGCTGCTTCAGCAACTCGCCCAGGTACTGCGCCTGGGCGACGGTGCGCGGAAAACCGTCAAACACAAAACCATGCCAGCAATCCGGCCGCTCGATGCGTTCCGCGACCATCTTGAGCACCAGCGAATCCGGAACGAGATCGCCGCGCTCCATGATCGGCTTGGCCTTGGCCCCAAGCGCCGTGCCCTTGGCGATGTGCTCCCGGAGCATGTCGCCGGTCGAAAGGTGCGGTACCACATATTGGGCCGCGAGCTGTTTCGCTTGCGTGCCCTTCCCCGCGCCCGGAGGCCCGAGAAAAATCACCGCGCGATCGAGCTCTTCCGGCGGCCGTATTCCGGGCACCGCTGGGCTCGTTGCCATGTCCTTACCGCCGGCCGCGCAACCGGCCCTTTCGAGCAAAGCCGTCGTAGTTCCGCATGACCAGTTGCGCTTCGAGCTGCTGGATGGTGTCCATGGCCACGCCGACCACGATCAGGAGCGATGTGCCGCCAAAATAAAACTGCACGCCCAAGCCTTTTAGAAACCACACCGGGAAGTGGCGGTCAAACCACGAACCGATGCCCCATCCAAGATGGTCCAGGTGGATCCCGGCGATCATCCACTCCGGGAGCAGGCAGACCATCGCCAGATAAACCGCAGCCGATGAACGTCAGCCGCTTCAAGATTTTGCTGACGTGACTCGGAGGTGTTGCGCCCCGGCCGGATTCCCGGAATGAACCCGCCGTTCTTGCGCATGTTGTCCGCGAGCTCCGTCGGATTGAAAACGATCCCGACGTAAAAGAACGAGAACAGCATGATCATCGCGACGTACACCGACGGTATAAAGCGGCTCGCCCCAAGCCAGGCGGTCCTTGATAGTGTTGACGAAGGCCCACCGGCTGCCGAGCACCAGCGCCGCCGTGGCGGGAAACGCCAGGAGCGAACTCGCGAAAATCGGCGGAATCACGCCGCCCGAATTCACGCGCAAAGGCAGATAGGAAGATTGCCCGCCCATGACCTTTCGGCCGATGACGCGTTTGGCGTACTGCACGGGAATGCGCCGCTGTCCGCCTTCGACATAAACGATAAAGGCCACAACGCCAACCATCACGGCAACCAGGAGAAATCAGCGCAATGCCCGTGAACGGCCCCCAGGCCGCCGTCTTTGCCTTTGTCGTACCAGATCTTCGATGGCGCGCGGCAAACCAACCACGATGCCGACGAAAATAATGAGCGACATGCCGTTGCCGATGCCGCGTTCGCTGATCTGTTCGCCCAGCCACATGATGAACGCGGAGCCCGTGGTAAGCGTCAGGATGGTCATCAGCGTGAAGCTCCATCCCGGGTGATAGACCAGCGACTGGCTCTGCATGTGCTGTCGCTTGCAGGGTCGTGGCGATGGTCAGCGACTGGATCACGCTCAGCACGATGGTCAAATAGCGCGTGTACTGCGTGATTTTGCGCCGCCCGAGCTCGCCCTCTTTTTGCAGGCGCTCGAGGTACGGAAAGACCACCTGCATCAACTGCAGGATGATGGATGCCGTGATGTACGGCATGATGCCGAGCGCAAAAATCGTCATCTGGCGGAAATTGCCGCCGCTGAAGAGGTCGAAGATACCCAGAACCGAACCCTGCGACTGGCTGAAGATCTGCTCAAGCACGCCCGCATTGATTCCAGGAGTCGGAATGTGACGCGCCGATGCGGTAGACCGCCAGCAGAGCCAGCGTAAACATCACGCGGTTCCGCAAGTCCGGGATGCGGAACATGTTCTGCGAGAGCTTCGACGAATCGTTTCATACGTTTGGCCTGCGATTCCCCGTTACCTTGCTACTTTACGCCACAACCTCGAATGTGCCGCCTGCTTTGGCGATTTTGTCTTTGGCGGAAGCGCTGAAAGCATGCGCATGAATCGCCAGCTTGGTCTTCAGCTCGCCATCGCCGAGAACCTTGATGGGGTCCGTCGCGCGGCGCACAAAGCCATGCGCGCGCAGCAGATCCGGCGTGACCGTCTCGCCGGCCGGAAAAACATTCAGTTCTTCCAGGTTCACGACCGAGTACGTCACGCCGAACGGATTGTGAAACCCACGCTTCGGCATACGGCGATGCAGCGGCATCTGGCCGCCTTCAAAGCCGCGCCGGCGCGAATAGCCACGGCGGGACTTTTGCCCCTTGTCCCCGGAACCGGACGGTCTTGCCGAGCTTCGAGCCCATGCCGCGCCCCACGCGCACCTTGCGGTGCCGCGAGCCCTTCGGCGGTCTCAGATTTGAAAGACTGAAAGCCGCTTTGGGCCGGCCAGCCTTCTTGGCGGCTTTGCGGCCGCTGGAAACTTTTTTTGCCATCGCTCTACTCCACCACTTCCACGAGGTGCCGCACTTTGTGGATCATGCCGCGAATCGCCGGCGTATCCTCGCGTTCGACCACCTGATGCATTCTCCGCAATCCGAGGCCGCGGATGCATCTGACGCATGTCATCGGTGCAACTGATAAAGCTCACCACCCACTTCACCTTGACAGTTCCGCCGGCCTTCTTGCTGGCTTTTTCCGTACCGGACTTTTTTGTGCTGGACATTAGCTATTCTCACCTGCTGCCGCTTTTTGGTACCGGCCGCTGATTTCGTCGACGGTTTTCGAACGCGTTTCCGCCACTTGCGCCGCGTCCTTCAAACTGAGCAGGGCGGCGAAAGTGGCTTTGACCACGTTGTGCGGGTTCGAGGAGCCCAGAGATTTCGTGAGCACGTTGGAAATGCCCGCAACCTGCATGACCTTACGCACCGGGCCACCAGCGATCACGCCCGTGCCGTCCGGAGCGGGCTTCAAGCAGCACTTGCGCCGAACCGTAACGGCCGAGCGACCTGGTGGGGAATCGTCGAGCCCTTCATATTCAGCTTGATCAAATTTTTCTTGGCCTGCTCGATGCCTTTCTTGATGGCCATCGGCACTTCGCGGGCCTTGCCCATTCCGAAACCGGCGTGGCCGTGGTTATCCCCCACGACGACGAGAGCCGAGAAACTGAGATTCTTGCCGCCCTTGACGACTTTGGTGACGCGGTTGATGGCAATCACGTCGTCCTTCAAATCGGACGGATTCACCTCCAGGAGCCTGCCGTACCGCGAAACTATCTCGCAAAATTTGCTTCGACATAGGCTTAGAACTTTAACCCCGCTTCCCGCGCCGCATCGGCGAGCGCCTTGACGCGGCCGTGATACTTGTACCCGCCGCGGTCGAACACTACCTTGCTGACTCCGGCCGCTTTGGCGCGCTCGGCGATGGTCTTGCCGATCACCTTGGCTGACGCGATGTTTCCGCCGCCCTTTAGACTCTTTTTCGTTTCACTTGTCCACGGAACTCGCGGAAGACCAGCGTCTTCCCGGCGCGGTCGTCAATCACCTGCGCGTAGATGTGCCCTAGCGAGCGATAGACGCAAAGGCGCGGGCGCTCCGATGGTGCCCTCGACGCGCTGGCGTACGCGCTCGTGAACCGCGAAGGCGGTGCAGATTCTTCGAACAGCTTGCGAACTCTTGCCGATGCCACAGTTTCGTTTCTCCTTGATCCCTTGCGGCTGTAAGGCCGCGAAATTGTCTACGCGGGGCCGCCAGCCTTGGCTCCGGCCTTGCCGGCCTTCTTCTTCAAACGTTCGCCGGTGATGCGCACACCCTTCTGCTTGTACGGGATCCGGCGGGCGCAGGGAACGAATGATCCGCTGCGACTTGTCCGACTCTGCCTTTGTCCGCGCCGCTGACGACGATGTGCGTCTGCTTGTCCACGGAGATCTGAATTCCCTTCGGGAACCGGAAACTCGATCGGATGCGACTTGCCGAGAGCGAAGGCGACGGCTTTGCCCTTCAGCTTCGGCGCGATAGCCGACGCCGACGATGTCCAGTTCCTTCTTGAAGCCCTTGGTGACGCCCTTCAACGGCGTTGGCGACGAGAGCGCGAGCGAGACCGTGAACGCGCGCGAAAATCGTCGGTTTCGCGAAGGGCGTTGAGCACGCCGTCCTTCTGCTCGAACGTGATGCCGCGCGGAAGCGGAACGGTGAGCTTGCCCTTGGGGCCTTGCACATCGACCTTGCCGCCCTGCAGAGCGATTTTCACGCCGGCGGGAACTGGAATTGGTTTGCGTCCGATACGTGACATCTGTTCGTCCTTGTCTTCAAAAACTCGCAAAAATTTTCAGACTCAAAAGACGGGCACGGCATGCCGCGCCCTAAAAATGCGAGGCGATTACCAAACCTCGCAAAGAATCTCGCCGCCGACTTTGGCTTTGCGCGCGGAACGCCCGCTCATCAAGCCTTTCGGCGTCGTCAAAATGTTGATGCCCAGCCCGCCAACGACCGGGCGAATGTCCGTTGCGCCGAGATAACGGCGCGAGCCGGGGCGCGAAATGCGCTTGATGCCGGTAATGACGCTGCGACGGTCCGGCGTGTACTTCAGGAAAACGCGGAGCATTTTGCGCGTCTTGTTCTCGTCCACGGTCTTGAAGGTCGAGATATAGCCCTCTTCCTTGAGGATACGGGCAATTTCCGTCTTGAGCTTCGACGCCGGCACGTCCACGCGCTGGTGTTTGGCAGCCGTGGCGTTGCGAATACGCGTCAAGAAATCGGCTATGGGATCCGTTTGCATCGTTTCTCCTGTTATGGCGCCGCTTCCCGCGGCGACTACCAGCTGGCTTTCACGACGCCGGGAATTTCTCCCTTGAGCGCCATGCCGCGAAAACAGATGCGGCACATCTGGAACTTGCGGATATACCCGCGGGCGCGGCCGCAAACGCGGCAGCGGTTGCGAACGCGGACTTTAAACTTCGGCTTCTTCAGCGATCTTGGCGATTTTTGCGGTGCGTGCCATTTATTGCGCTCCTCCGGGAACGCGCAGGGGAACTCCGAGTCCTTTTAGAAGTTCGCGGCCTTCCTCGTCGTTCTTTGCCGTCGTCGTCAAGGTGACGTTCATGCCCTTGATCTTGTCCACGCGGGTGTAGTCAATCTCGGGAAAAACGAGCTGGTCGCGGAGGCCCAGCGTGTAGTTGCCGCGGCCATCAAAAGCGTTCGAAGGCAAACCGCGGAAATCGCGGACGCGCGGCAAAACCACGTTGCAGAGCCGGTCGAGAAACTCGTACATCTTTTCACCGCGCAGCGTCACGGCGCAGCCGATAGGCATGCCTTTGCGGATTTTGAAATTGGCGATGGACTTCTTGGCGCGCGTGATGATGGCTTTCTGGCCCGTGATCTGGCCGAGCTCGACCGCGGCGGTATCAAGCAGCTTGGCGTTCTGGCTGGCTTCACCGAGGCCGATGTTCACGGTGATCTTCTGCAGTTTCGGAACGGCCATCTTGTTGTTCCAGCCGAAGCGCTTCATCAGCGCCGGTACCGTTTCGCTGCTGTATTTGTCGTGCAATCGCGTCTTCATTTCTCTGTTCTGCCTTGTCCTGTTACTTATCGAGCGTGATGTTGCAATGCCGGCAGGCGCGCACCTTGGTCCCATCCGGAAGAACGTTCTGGCCGATGCGCGTATGCTTGCCGCAGCCGGGGCAGACGATCATCACGTTCGAAACGTTGATGGGGCCTTCCTTCTCAATAATCCCGCCGCTGATATTCTTGCCGGGGTTCGGCCGCGTGTGGCGCTTGATGATCGAAGCGCGCTCCACGACCACAGTATTCTTCTTCGCGTTGACCGCGAGAACGCGTCCGGTCTTCCCGGCGTCGCGCCCGGCGATGATTTTGACCTGGTCTCCCAGGCGAATGCCGATTCTGTGCCTTACGGGCCGTTCATGCCGCAGTGTCATTGCTTACCAAACCTCCGGAGCCAGCGAAACGATTTTGGTGAATTTCTTGTCGCGCAGCTCTCTTGCGACAGGGCCGAACACGCGTGTTCCCACGGGTTCGCCCGCTTCGTTGATTAAAACCGCGGCGTTGTCGTCAAACCGGATGTACGTGCCATCCTTGCGACGCCGCTCTTTCCGCATTCGAACAATCACGGCTTTGACGACCGTGCCCTGCTTGACCTGGCTTTCCGGTGTGGCTTCCTTTACCGACGCGGTGATGACGTCGCCCAGACCGGCTTTCAGTCCGGCGTCGCCGCCCACAGGCATAATGCACATCAGCTTCCGCGCGCCGGAATTGTCGGCTACCGTCAGCCAGGTTCGCATCTGAATCATCGGTGTGCTCCCCTGTCCCGCTTACTAGGCCGACGCGTTCCGCGTCAGCACTTCCTTCAGCCGCCAGCGCTTCAGGCGGGAAAGCGGCCGCGAAGCCACAATCCTCACCGTGTCGCCCTGTTTCGCCGCACGCTGTTCATCGTGAGCGTAAAACTTTTTTGAGATGCGCACCACGCGGTGATACTTGGGGTGCTGGACCAGGCGCGTAACTTCGACCACGATGGTCTTTTCCATTTTCGCGCTGGTGACCTTGCCGGTGAGCACGGTGCGCTCGCCGCGCGTGTTCGCGTTTGGTGCTGCGGTTTGTGGTTCGGTGGTCATTACGCCTTCCCTGCTTCTTGCGATTTCGCGGCCGCTGCTATTTCTTGCGCGCGAAGAAGCGTCTTCACGCGCGCCAAATCCTTCTTCGATTCGCGGAGGCGCTTCAGCGCTTCCGCTTGTCCGGTGGAAAGCTGGAACCTTAGCCGGAAGATTTGCTCGGTGAGCTCTTTTTGCTGAGCTTCGAGTTCGTTGACGCCTGCTTCACGAATTTTGTCGATGCGCCGCGGCATGATTACAAGCTCCCCATGCGGGTAATAAATTTCGTGGGAATCGGCAGCTTGTGCGCCGCCAGGCCCATGGCTTCCCGGGCCGTGGTTTCATCCACGCCCGACATCTCAAACATGATGCGTCCGGGCTTCACGACCGCGACCCACTTTTCCGGAGCGCCTTTGCCTTTGCCCATGCGGGTTTCCGCGGGCTTTTTGGTAAAGGGCTTGTCCGGAAAAATGCGGATCCAGAGTTTGCCGCCGCGCTTGATGAAGCGCGTTATGGCTACGCGCGAAGCTTCAATTTGGCGGTCGGTGATCCATGCAGCTTCCATAGCCTTCAATCCGTAATCGCCGAAAGCCAGATCGCCGCCGCGCCAGGCTTTGCCGGTGCGCCGGCCGCGCATCTGCTTCCGGTACTTCACTTTCTTAGGCATCAACATCGCTGTGTTCTCGCTTCCTTAATCAATCTCGCTTATCTTTCCGACCGTGGAACGGCCGCGTGCCCATTTTTACGCCGCCGCCACCGCATCCCGCTCTTTCTGGATCTTCGAAGCACGCTTGGGCACGTTTTCGCCCTGATACACCCAGCACTTCACGCCAATCACTCCGTACGTGGTGTTCGCTTCCGCCGTGCCGTAGTCGATGTCCGCGCGCAGCGTTTGCAGCGGAAGCCGTCCCTGCAAATACCATTCTTTGCGCGCGATTTCCGCGCCGTTCAGCCGCCCGGCCACGCGCACTTTGATGCCTTTGCAGCCGAAGCGAAGAGCGGAATCCACCGCTTTGCGCATCGCGCGGCGGAACGCCACGCGCTTTTCGAGCTGCAACGCAATCGATTCCGCGACGAGCTGCGCATCCAGCTCCGGCCGGTGCACTTCCTGAATGTCGATGTGCACTTCGCGTTTGGTACGCTTCTGCACTTCCTGCTTGAGCTTGTCGATTTCCGCGCCCTTGCGCCCGATGATGATTCCCGGCCGCGCCGTGTAAATCCGCACAACGAGCTTGTTGGCGGCGCGCTCGATGTCGATCGAGCTGATGCCCGCGCTCTTGAGCCGCTCCTTCAGCTCGCGGCGCAATTTCACGTCTTCATGGAGAAGGTCGGCGTAGTCGCGGTCGGCATACCAGCGCGACTTCCAGGGCTTGTTGTAGCCCAAGCGAAACCCGTACGGGTGTGTTTTCTGTCCCATTACTTCTTCCCCTTTTTCGGCGCGGGACGCTTCCCGGTCAACGCCTTACGTACCCGCCGTATGGTTCCCCGCGCGCCCTTTTGCGCTTCCGCTTCGGCCAGGTTCGAGGCAACGCGTTCGGCCGCCGCGACGTGATGCTCGGCAACGCCAACCCACAAATGCGCGGTGCGCTTCTGGTAGCGGAACGCCCGGCCCATAGGCGCGGGACGAATGCGCTTCCAACGCGGTCCTTCGTTCACGAAACAGTTCGAGACGTACAGTTCATCGACGTCGAGCGGCGAGCCGGAGTCTTCCGCCTTGCGCTCGGCATTGGCGATGGCGCTGCGCAGCACTTTCTCAATGTGCTTTCCGGCGCGTTTCGGCGTGTAACGCAGCGTCTGCAGCGCGTCTTGCGCTTTCTGCCCGCGAATCAAGTCCATCACCAGCCGCGCCTTTTGCGGCGACATGCGCACGTGCCTTGCCAGCGCGTGGGCTTCAATCGAACCGGCTTGTGCCTGTAGGTCAGCCATAGCTTATGCCTTCGGCGCCGGAGCTGCGCCGCCTCCCGCTGCCGCAGCAGGCGCCGCGCCGCCCGCCGGAGCCGCTCCCGCAGCCCTCTCGAGCGCCGCTTTTACCGCGTGCCCTTTGAACGAGCGCGTCGGCGAGAATTCGCCCAGCTTGTGCCCGATCATCTGCTCGGTCACGTACACGGGAATGAATTTCTTCCCGTTGTGCACGGCAATCGTGTGCCCGATCATTTCCGGCACGATCGTCGACCGCCGCGACCAGGTCTTTACCACTTTCTTTTCGTTCCGCGCGTTCAGTCCTTCGACCTTTTCGCGCAGGTGGCCGTCGACAAACGGCCCTTTTTTCAGTGAGCGTGCCATCGATTCCTTATTCCTCCACGCGGCGCAAGCGGCCCCAGGGCGCGCGCCGCATCTTCTTGAAACCTCGAACCGGTCCCGGAACGCGGTGCGACCTCGGGCAAAATGGGCACACAAACCGCGTGCCTTGCGCGTTCGGAATCCGCTCCACAATCACCGCCCAGCCCGGCTTGCAAAGCTTGTATAGAACCGGCTCTGGCGGAGCCACCGCAACTTTCCCCGCTGGACGCACCGGCTTGGCGTTTTTCGCCGCCGCGTTCTTTGCCGCTGCCTTGGCGGGGCGCGCCGAGCGTTTCGCGGCCGATCGCCGCAACGATGTCCGTCGCCCTGCTGTTCGTGTTGTTCTTGTCGCTCTCATCTCGTTTACTCTCACCGGGCCGCTCTGCCGTCACCGCCCGGCTCTTAGCGCTTGCTGCGTCACGCTCGTACGTTTGTGCCCCTTACTTACTTCCTTCTTTCGACAATGTTGCGGTCCGTGCGCTTGTTGTTCCGCGTCTTCTTCCCCAGCGTCGGGAAGGCCCACGGCGTCTGCGGATGATTGCCCTTCACTTTGCCTTCACCGCCGCCGTGCGGGTGATCCACCGGGTTCATGGCCACACCGCGCACCGTCGGCTTGATTCCGCGCCAGCGCGTGCGGCCCGCTTTGCCGAAAGTTTCGTTTTCATGGTCGAGGTTGCCGACCTGGCCGACTGTGGCCATGCAATCCAGCGAAAACTTGCGAACTTCGCCGGAAGGCAGTTTGACCAAAGCGATCTCGCCTTCCTTGCTCAAGAGCTGCGCCGAGCCGCCTGCCGAGCGAACCACTTGTCCGCCGCGCCCGGGATTCAACTCCAAGTTGTGCACCATCGTGCCGGGCGGAATGTGCTTGATCTGCAGCGCATTGCCCGGAAGGATGTCCGCGCCTTCGCCGGTCGAAACCGTCGCGCCGACCTCCAGCCCCACGGGATGCAGGATGTAGCGCTTGTCGCCATCCACGTAGTGCAACAGCGCGAGATTGGCGCTGCGGTTCGGGTCGTACTCGATGGCCGCTACTTTCGCCGGAATGCCGACTTTGTCGCGGCGAAAATCCACTTTGCGGTACTGCTTCTTGTGGCCGCCGCCGCGATGCCATACCACGATTTCGCCGTGGTTGTTGCGGCCGCCGTGGCGCTTCTTCGGCTCGAGCAAGGCCTTTTCCGGCTCCTGCTTGGTGATGTGGCTCTTGTCCACGACGGTGATAAACCGCCGCGAAGCCGTATATGGATTAAAGCTCTTCAGTCCCATCGCTGCCTCTTACCTCTTACTTAATCTCGATTCGCTCGCAGTTGCCCGGTACTACAGGTTTTCCGCGTACTCGATCATTTTTTCGTCTTTGGCAAGCTTCACGTACGCTTTCTTCCAATCGCGCCGGTACCCTTCGCTCTGCCCGCGGCGCCGCATCTTGCCGACGAAATTCGCCGTGCGCACCGCGGCGACTTTTACCTTGAAAATCTGCTGCACCGCTTCCTTGATCTGCGTCTTCGTGGCGCTCGCGGAAACTTCGAAGACCACGGTGTGCTGCGTTTCCTTCACGCCCAGGCCTTTTTCCGTGATGATCGGCCGGCGAATAATCTGATAATGCGGGGCAGACATGATTTATCCCTTCCCCTTTTTCTTGGCCGGCTTGGCGGCTTTCTTGGCTGCCGGCTTCGCTTTTTTCGCTGCCGCTGCTTTCGGCGCTGCTTCTTTCTTTTCCGCCTTCGGCGCCGGAGCAATCGCTTCCACGTCGGGAACTACGACCGGGCGCTTCTCTGGATCGAGTGTGTGGCTCAACCGTGCCACGGCATCCTTCGAGAGCACCAGCAAATCGTGTTTCAGCACGTCGTAAACATGCAGAACGTGCGGAGCGGCCAGTTTTACGCCTTCCAGATTTCGGCTGGCGAGTTCCAGATTGCGGTTTTCGCCATGCGAAACAATCAAAGCCGACTTGCTGCCATTCAGCTTGTCGAGACTCTCCCGCAAGCCCTTGGTCTTGTGCGTTTCGAGTTGCAAGGCATCGACGACGGTCAGTCTCTGTTCCGCCAGCTTCGCCGACAACGCCGAGCGCAGCGCGCCAAGCAGCATTTTCTTCGGCAGCGCGTAGCTGTAATCTCGCGGCTTGGGCCCGTGAACGGTCCCGCCATGGCGCCACAAAGGTGAACGAATCGAGCCGACGCGCGCGCGGCCTGTGCCCTTTTGCCGCCAAAGCTTGCGCCCCGCTCCGCTCACTTCGCTCTTGTCTTTCGTCTTGTGGGTGCCCGAGCGGATTTCGCGCTGATACCATCGCGTCGCTTCGTGCAGTAGGTCCTGATTCACCTTCGCGCCAAAAATCGCGTCGGCGAGCTCCACCTGGCCCACTTTCTTGCCATCCAGATTGACTACGTCCACAACCGGCATAATTTCGCGTCCTTCTTCAAACTGAACAAAGTCTTCCTGCGCTTACTTCTTCTTGTTCGTCTTGCGGATAAAAATGTACGTTCCGCGCGGCCCCGGCACGGATCCCCGCACCAGCAGCAGGTTTTCGTCGGTATCCACTTTCACCACTTTCAAATTCTTCGCCGTCACTCTGGCGTTGCCCATATGCCCCGGAAAATGCTGGTTCTTCCACACACGCGACGGAAACGAACTGCCACCGATGCCGCCCGGCGCGCGGTGAAACATCGAACCGTGCGTCGCGTCGCCGCCCGCGTAGTGCCAGCGCTTCACGCCGCCGGCAAAACCCTTGCCTTTGCTGACGCCGCTCACATCGACCAATTCGCCCGCCTTAAAATTCTCGACTAGTACGCGGTCGCCGACTTTCGTTTCATCCTTCGACTCTTCGATGCGCACTTCCTGGAGCACTTTCATCGGGGCCACATTGGCCTTTTTGAAATGCCCGGTCATCGCTTTGTTCACGCGCTGCGGCTTGACGAACTCAACGAGTCCGAGCTGCGCGGCCTCGTAGCCATCGTTTTCCTTGGTCCGGCGCTGCACCACCACGCACGGCCCCGCCTGCAGCACGGTGCATCCCACGAGCGTGCCGTCCGCCTGGAAGATCTGCGTCATGCCCAGCTTGATTCCGATAATCCCGTTGACCGCCATTTTCCTTTTTCCTCTTTCGCAGCTTGCCTCAAACGGTATTGGCTGCGTCCTGCTTCCCTGTTTTTTCTTTACTTCGGTGCTTCCTTACTTCATTTAGGTCGTCTTTACTTCACCGCGTGGCCGAACGCCTTAATCTCTACGTCCACGCCCGGCGGAAGGTCGAGCTTCATCAGCGCGTCCACCGTGTCCGGCGTGGGCTCGAGGATGTCGATCAGCCGCTTGTGCGTGCGCATTTCAAACTGCTCACGCGATTTCTTGTCCACGTGCGGCGACCGCAGCACCGTCCAGCGGTTGATCGTCGTCGGCAGAGGTATCGGGCCCGCAACATCCGCGCCCGTACGCTTCGCCGTATCCACGATTTCTTTGGTGGACTGGTCCAGAATGCGGTGGTCGTACGCTTTCAAACGAATGCGAATTTTGTCGCCTTGTCTCATTTAATTATTCCAAATCCCTCTCTCAATCCCAATTACTCGATGATTTCCGTGACGGCGCCGGCGCCCACGGTGTGGCCGCCTTCGCGAATCGCGAACCGCAAACCCTTCTCCAAGGCCACCGGCGTGATCAGCGTCACTTCGCAGCTCACGTTGTCCCCCGGCATCACCATCTCCACTCCTTGCGGCAGCTTCACGTCCCCCGTTACGTCCGTCGTCCGGAAATAAAATTGCGGCCTGTACCCCGTGAAAAATGGCGTGTGCCGCCCGCCTTCTTCCTTCGTCAATACGTACGCTTCCGCCTTGAACTTCGTGTGCGGCGTGATTGATCCCGGCTTGCACACTACTTGCCCGCGCTCCACGTCATCTTTTTCCGTGCCGCGCAGCAGCAATCCCACGTTGTCGCCCGCCAAGCCTTCGTCCAGCAGCTTGCGGAACATCTCCACGCCCGTCACAACCTTCTTCTGCGTCGGACGGAAGCCCACGATCTCCACTTCCTCGCCGACCTTTACCTTGCCGCGCTCCACGCGGCCCGTCACCACCGTCCCGCGGCCCGAAATCGAAAAAATATCTTCGATCGGCATCGCAAACGGCTTATCAATTTCCCGCACCGGCTGCGGCACGTTCTTGTCCACCGCTTCCATCAACTCATCAATCGCCTTCTCCCACTTCGCGTCGCCATTCAACGCTTGCAGCGCCGAACCCTTTACCACCGCAATCGTGTCGCCCGGAAACTGGTAGCTCTTCAGCAACTCGCGAACTTCCAACTCCACCAGTTCGAGCAACTCCGCGTCTTCCACCATGTCGCATTTGTTCAAAAACACCACAATCGCCGGAACGCCCACCTGGCGAGCCAAAAGAATGTGCTCGCGCGTCTGCGGCATCGGTCCATCCGTCGCCGCCACCACCAGAATCGCGCCGTCCATCTGCGCCGCTCCGGTGATCATGTTCTTGATGTAGTCCGCATGTCCCGGGCAATCCATGTGCGCGTAGTGCCGGTTGGCCGTCTCGTACTCCACGTGCGATACGGCAATGGTGATGCCCCGCTCGCGCTCTTCCGGCGCGTTGTCAATCGAATCAAACGCCCGGAACGCCACCTTCGGGTTGTGCTTCGACAGCACCTTCGTAATCGCCGCCGTCAAAGTCGTCTTGCCATGGTCAATGTGACCGATCGTCCCAATGTTGCAATGCGGCTTGCTGCGCTCGAATTTCTCCTTCGCCATCGCCTTCTGCTCCTCAGTCGAATTCGTAAACCAACAAACTCAAAACGTGTCTTACTTCTCGCCCTTCTGTTTCTTGATGACTTCCTCGGCCAGAGACGCGGGAAGTTCCGCGTAGTGCGAAAAATGCATCGTAAACGTGGCGCGTCCCTGCGTGCGGCTGCGCAAATCCGTGGCGTAACCGAACATTTGCGCCAGCGGGACTTCCACGCGAATCACGTTGCTGCCCGCGCGGTTTTCCGTGCCTTGAATCGCCGAGCGCCGCGCGTTCAAATCGCCAAACACTGGCGGCATGTACTCTTCCGGAACGACCACTTCGACTTTCATGATGGGTTCGAGAAGAACCGGCTTGGCGCGTGCGCAAGCTTCCTTGAAGGCCATGGAGCCCGCAATTTTGAAGGCCATTTCGGAGCTGTCCACATCGTGGTAGCTGCCGTCAACCAAAACCACGGCCACATCTACCATCGTGAAGCCCGCCAGAATGCCGTTGTCCAGAGCTTCGCGGATTCCCGCTTCGATCGGAGCAATAAACTCGCGCGGAATGGAGCCACCAACGACTTTGTCTATAAACAGGAATCGGTGTTCCTTGTCGAATTTCCACTTACCGCCCGAACCGCCCGCGAATTCTTTTGCGATGGCGTCCAGTTCGTCGGTCGACATCTCGTGCATGTTTTCATGCGCGGCGCTGGGCATTGGATACAGGACGATCTCGCAATGGCCGTACTGTCCGCGGCCGCCGGTCTGCTTGATGTACTTGCCTTCGGCTTGCGCTTTCTTGCGGATGGTTTCGCGGTAAGCCACTTGTGGACGGCCAACATTGGCTTGCACGTTGTATTCGCGCAGCATGCGGTCGACGATAATTTCAAGGTGCAGCTCGCCCATGCCCGAAATCAACGTCTGGCCGGTGTCCGGCTCGGTCGAAACGCGGAACGTGGGATCTTCCTGCGCCAGCCTTTGCATGGCGATGCCCAGTTTGTCCTGGTCGGCTTTCGTCTTCGGTTCGATGGCAACGGAGATAACCGGGGCGGGAAAATCGATGGATTCGAGGATCACTTGTTTCTGTTCGTCGCAAAGCGTGTCGCCGGTGGTTACGCTCTTTAGGCCGACGCAGGCGCAAATATCTCCCGCATAAACGGCTTCGATTTCTTCGCGCTTGTTGGCATGCATCTGCAGCAAACGGCTGATGCGCTCGCGCGTGCGCTTTCCGGGGTTGTAAACGTAGCTGCCGGATTGCAGTACGCCGGAATAGACGCGGATGTAAGTCACGTGTCCGACGAACGGGTCGGACATAATCTTGAATGCCAGCGCGGAAAACGGCGCGTCATCCGCGGCGCGCCGCAAGACGACTTCATCATTCTCGGGGTTTACACCCTCGAGCGGCGGCACATCCACAGGCGACGGCAGGTAATCGACGACCGCATCGAGCAGAGGCTGAATGCCCTTGTTCTTGAAAGCGGAGCCCGCCAGCACCGGAACAATTTTCAAGAGCAGCGTCGACTTGCGAACCGACTTGCGCATCTCTTCGACGGAAAGCGTGCCTTCCGTCAAATATTTGTCGATCACTTCATCGTCGTGCTCGGCGATGTAATCGACCATTTTGTTGCGATGCTCGTCATAGAAAGCCTTGTCGATGGCCGAGCCCTTCAGAGCCGCGGCCACATCGGGCCGCGAATCGACGAACGCTTTGTCCCAAAGTTTTGCCACTTCAAAAATTTCAAATTTGGCGCCGAGAGTCTCTTCGAGCCAGACGATGACCTTTTCTTCGATAAAATCGATGATCCCGATGAAATTATCTTCGCGGCCGAGAGGAAACTGGAGGGGAACGGGGTGGGCGCCAAGTCGCTGGCGAATCGTGCGGATGACGTGATCAAAATCCGCGCCCGTGCGGTCCATCTTGTTGACGAAACAGATGCGCGGGACGCGGTACTTGTCCGCCTGGCGCCAAACGGTTTCGGATTGCGGCTGCACGCCGGCGACGGAATCGAACACGCAAACCGCGCCGTCCAGAACGCGCAACGAACGCTCGACTTCCACCGTAAAGTCCACGTGACCGGGGGTATCAATAATATTGACGCGGTATTTCTTGCCGAAGCGGTCCCAGGAAGCGGTCGTCGCAGCGCTGGTGATGGTGATGCCGCGCTCGCGCTCCTGCTCCATCCAGTCCATGGTGGCGGTGCCTTCATCCACGGAGCCGATCTTGTAGGTCACACCGGTATAGAAAAGGATGCGCTCCGTCGACGTGGTTTTCCCGGCGTCGATGTGCGCCATGATACCGATGTTGCGCGTGTCTTCGAGTTTGAAGGCCCGTCCCATAATCTGCTGCGTCGCCCCTTTGGTTTCTGTTGCCATTAAAATTTCTTTTCTCTCGTTCTTTCCTGCAATTACCAGCGGTAGTGCGCGAAAGCCTTGTTGGCTTCCGCCATGCGGTGAACGTCTTCCTTCTTCTTGATGGCGCCGCCGCGCGCATTGGCCGCGTCGATCAACTCGTCGGCGAGCCTATCGATCATGGTTTTGCCGGCGCGCTCGCGCGAATATTGCAGCAGCCAGCGAATCGCCAGCGACTGCCGCCGGAACGGATTCACTTCCACCGGAACCTGGTAGTTCGCGCCGCCGACGCGCCGCGTTTTCACTTCGAGTGTGGGCTTCACGTTCTCGATGGCCTTCTTGAAAATCTTCAAGGCGTCGTCGTTCGTCTTCTTCGCAACCTGGTCCATCGCGCCATAAAACACGCGCTGCGCCGTCGATTTCTTGCCTTCCCACATCATCGAGCAGATGAACTTCTCCACGATGTCGCTGGCATACACCGGGTCCGTCGCTTGTGATCGCCGAAAAACGAGTCCTTTGCGTGGCATTGCTCTTTATCGCTCCTTCAGAATCTCTTCACTCGTAATATCGATTTGGCCGTCCTACTTGGCCGCGGCCTTGGGCCGCTTTGCGCCGTACTTCGAACGCCCCTGCTTGCGATTCTCGACGCCTGCCGCGTCCAGCGTTCCGCGCACGATGTGATAGCGCACTCCCGGCAAATCCTT
This sequence comes from uncultured Acidobacteriota bacterium, assembly GCA_963824515.1. Lineage (GTDB taxonomy): Bacteria > Acidobacteriota > Terriglobia > Acidiferrales > UBA7541 > Acidiferrum. Next base: position 98,970 of record CAWGPN010000014.1, on the reverse strand, counting down.
CACGCGGCCGCCGCGCACCAGCACGATCGAGTGCTCCTGCAAGTTATGGCCGATCCCGGGAATGTACGTCGTCACTTCGATGGAATTCGTGAGGCGCACGCGCGCCACCTTGCGCAACGCGGAGTTCGGTTTCTTCGGCGTCTGCGTGTACACGCGAATGCATACACCGCGCTTCTCCGGGCAGCCCGCCAGCGCGGGCGACTTCGTCTTGACCAGAACCTTCTCACGTCCCATTCGTACAAGTTGCGAAAACGTCGGCACAGTCGTCCTCTTTGTGTGTGGCCACACAGCGGCCACTGATTGCGCGCAAAATTTCCCGCGGCTCTCGCAAGTCGCGCGCGCAAAAATGCGCGAGAGCACACTACAGTGCTGAAAGGTCTACTGCGAATCCGGAGATACAACCAGCAAGAAACTCCGTACGCACTCCAGAAGGCAGAACTATTCTTCTGGCTTCAGTTCGGAGAGGCTTACTCGGCTTTGCGGGGCTGGCGCCCCATTCCGGCCGCTCTTCTGTCCCATTCCGTCTTACTTTGTTCCGGGACCGAAGATATTTCCCTTCCAACCCCTCGACCGCAGAGCGGTCGCCCTCACCAGGGTAGAAACATCCCTGATAAAACGTAAAGTATAAGGAAAAGAACGTGCTCTGTCAAATTTCTTTCAAGTTCCCACAGTGGAAATCTCTGTGGAAATCAAGCACTTGGCAGACTTCCCAGAAGCTTGCCCTCCCAGCAACGCCCCTCTCGGGGTTCAAACGCCACCACCAAGGGGCACCGCCTGAGATGGGCTAAAGGTGGATCCCAAAATCGAAGACTTCCCTATTTTTTCACTAAGTATATGATAATAATACGCTTAATTTTTGGGGGCCTCTCTCTTTTCGATCTCCTCGTAAGCCTTTGGCCATAGCCCAAAGGCCTTCAACAGCGCATCTTGATGTTGTGCGAGCAACATCTTGACCGTCTTTTCTGTCGGCCACGGCGACGCCAGACGCTCCGGACGGTCCGCAATCCAGTAAGCCGCTAGGGCCATCAGCGTCGTGTCCTGCGCCAGCACGTCCGGCTTTACCGCCTCGAGCGCGTCTGCCGCCGAATGGTGCGTGTACTTATACTCCGGCGAATCCTGGTCCATGTTGATGCCCGGCAATCCGGCAATCGAAAACGGCAGCGTGTCCGTCCCATCCTCCACTTTGTCATCCACTTTCACCACGCGAATATCAGAAAGCGCCGCCGCAAACGGCTCGAAAACACTCACCAAATCGTCCCGCCCACCTAGTTGAAATGACCTTACCGGGCCTTGCCCATTGTCCAGAATCAGACTCCCCAGATGATCCTTCATCTCCGCCTGATGCTGCTTCACGTACGCAAACGAGCCATCCAGCCCTTGCTCTTCTCCTGTGAAGAGCACGAAACGGATCGTCCGGCGGGGTTTCATTCCGCTGCGCACAATCGCATCCGCCGCTCCCAGCGTGCAACTCGTCCCCATTCCGTTGTCTGTCGATCCTTCAGCAAGGTCCCAAGAATCCAGATGCCCGCCCACCACCAGCACTTGCTCTGGATTTTCGCTCCCGCGAATTTCTCCTACCACGTTGGCGCTCTCAACCGGCCCCTTCGTGAACGTATTCTGAATGTTGAAGCGCACTCGCGGCGTCAGTCCCCGGGCGATGTAGCGTTCCAACTGGCCCTGGTCTTCCGCCGTCATCGAAACCACGGGAACCGCGAAATCCGCGTTGAATCCCAGGATCCCCGTGTGCGTCAGGTTCATTCCCGCGGCTTTCCCGCCGCCTTGCCCGCCAATCACCGCGACGACGCCGGCTTTGCTCGCGGCCCTTAGAAAATCGCCGAATTCCGCGAAAAGTTGCATGAAATTATTTTTCGGCTCGCCTTGCCTCACCACCAGTACAACTTTGCCGCTAAAGCGCGACATGTTTTTCATTTCGTTGTCGAGATCGAACATATTCATCGTGACGACGTCGCCTTCCGCTCCACCGGCCGGCGTCGAGCCCGTCCAACCCATCGAATCCACATGTAGCGGATGCCGGATCGGCGTCAACAGCTCCGCCTGCGCCGTGCCGCGTGTCCATCCGCGCCACAATTGCCATTTCTCCGTGTGCACATTCTGAAGTCCGATGGCCTTCATCTTCGCTTCGCCCCATTCGATCGCTTTCTCTGCCTGTGGCGAGCCCGTCACGCGCGCGCCAACGTCGTCGCTCAGTTCCGTCAGATAATCAAAAGCGTGGGAGTTCATCATGCCCTCGCCCGCAATTTTAACCAGCGCGGGTTTCGTGCCGTCCTCATCCGGACCTTTCGCCGCCGTTGAATTCTCGGCTCGCACGGCCAGCGCCCCAATCATCGCTGCGAGTGCAATCCCTCCGGCCACTCCCCCGCTAATTCGCCCGAAAATCTTCAGCATTCCTTGTTCTCCTCGCGTTTCGCGCAATTTGGGACACAAAACTCTACCATGCCATCAGACGCGCGGCCCCCAAATCGGTTTCGTCAAACTTGCTGCCCGTTGCGCCGGAACCATACCCCCTCGTGTATGCGCGGCAACGGCCCGCAACCAGCCGCTTTACGCCGCCCCGCTCTCGCCCTACACTGCCTGCGAGGCCATCTTGAAATCGATTCGCGTCTTTTTCTCCGCAAGCATTCTTGTCGCTACTACCTGTTTTCTTTGTGCGGCTCCGGCAACGCCGCGCTCTCTGCATCGTCCCCCGCAAAAGCCCGCGGAACATTCCCCCAGCAAATCTCAGGAAAATGCAAAGGAAAAGTCTGCTTCGAAAGCTGCCCCGGAAATCCCGGCGAGGATCGAGCTCCTCGAAACTCGCGTTCGCTTTGAAGCGGACGGCTCCAGCCGCAAGGAAGTCCACGCGCGCGTCAAAATCAACGACGAACTCGGCGTGCGCCAGTTCGGCCGTCTCAGCTTTGACTTCAACCGCGCTTTTCAGTCCGTCGAAATTCCTCTTCTTCGCATTACCCATCCCAGCGGCGGCACGGTCGACGTCCTCCCCAGCGCCATCACCGACCAACCCAATCCCGCCGTCGTCAACGCCCCCGCCTATCAAGACGTCCGCGTAAAGTCCGTCCGCATCCTCGGCCTCGAACCCGGCGACACGCTTGAATATCGAGTCATCACCACCACTTCCCACGCTCCCCTCGCCCCCGATTTCTGGCTCGACCATACTTTCGATCGTAGCGGCGTCGTCTCCCACGAGATCTTCCTTATTGACGCCCCAGCGCCGCGCCTTCGCATCCGAATAAATCCAGACACTCCCGCCATCATTGAGAAATCTGGTGCCGGCGATACCGCTAGGGTCTCTTACCGTTGGGATTTGCAGCAAGACAAGTTGAAACCGGAGCCAACCGCGGAAAGTGCGGTAGACGTCGCACTCACGACGTTTTCCTCCTGGTCGCGCCTTTCCCGCCAAATCAGCAAGAGCGAGAACATGAGCTTCTCCACACTCATCTACCAGCAAGCCGATGCGAAAGTTGGCGGCGATTTTAAGCGAGGCTCTCCCCAGTCTCTTTACCACCTGGTTTCACAAAAGATCGCGACCATCGACCTGCCGCTCGAACTTTCGCTTTCCGTGCGCCGCAGTGCTGAGCAGATTCTGGAATCGGGCTACGGAACATCTGAGGAAAAAGCATATCTGCTTTCGATACTCATGAGCCGGCTAGCCGCTCAGCCCAAGCTCGTGATGTACGGCCATGGAAGCTCTCTTCAGGCCGAATTGCCCCGCCCCAGCTTGCTGGCCGGCACCCTGCTCGTAGCGAAGGTCGGTTCAAAGCAATATTTTCTCGATCCCGGTCTCGAAGTAGCGCCCTTTGGGGCCATTCCAGCGAGGCTTCGCGGCCAGAAATCGTTGAACATCGCCGAAACTTCCGCCGATACCAACGATTGCTTTACCGCACTCCCGCTCGACCTGCCTTTTTCTTCTTCTCAGCGCGTCGATATCCAGGCCAATCTGGATCCCGAAGGAAAATTGACTGCAAAAGTCAGTTACGCTATGCGCGGCGACAACGAACTCCTCCTGCGTGTGGCTTTTCATCAGACGCCGAAAGAAAATTGGAAAAATGTTGCGCAACTTCTTGCGCTTTCCGACGGATTCCGCGGACAAATCACGAACGTGACCGCGTCCGATCCCTACGAAACACACGATCCTTTCAAAGTGGAATACGCAATCGCACAGCCGAAGTTTGTAAACTGGTCGAAAAAGCCCGTTCGTGTTCCCGCGCTTCTTCCTCTGCTCGGCCTTCCGGATCCGGCTCAAAAAGCCACTCCCGGCAACGCGGGTAAGCCCATCAATCTGGGCACGCCCCTCGACGTCGAAGTGAGCGCCGCAGTTCATCTCCCCTCGGGAACCACTGCACATATTCCGACCGGCACTTCTGTCGAACGAGACTTCGCCACTTATTCTTCGCGGTACTCCGCGAAGGACGCGACGATGACTGCCTCGCGCCATCTCCACTTTATTTTGAGAGAAATTCCCGTCGATCGCGCCGTTGATTACGACGCTTTCCTGCAAGCCGTCCAAAACGATGAGTCCCAGGTCTTCACGCTGGAACGCGCGGACGCCAGCGCGGCGAAGCCGTCAAAACCATAGACCGCGATCACTTCTGCTGAGCGAATCCGAACGACTGCGGTGTGTAGCTACTTGACTCCGAGGACTTCTTTTTCCTTCGCGGCGCAAAGATCCTCGACCTTCTTCGTCTCCGCGTGTGAGACCTTCTCCAGCTCGTCCAGCGAACGCTTCTTTTCGTCTTCGCTGATCTTCTTGTCTTTTTCGAGCTTTTCGATCGCTTCCTTGATATCCCGCCGAATATTCCGTACTGCCGTGCGATGATTCTCGAGCACCTTATGCAGTTGCTTCACCAAATCCTTGCGCCGCTCTTCCGTCAGAGAAGGGATCGGCACGCGCACGATTTTCCCGTCATTCGTGGGATTCAGTCCCAGATCCGCGGTGCGAATGGCCTTGTCGATCAACGGCACCGCGCTCGGGTCCCACGGTGAAATCACGATCATCGTCGGGTCCGGCACGGTCATGCTGCCGAGCTGGTTCAGCGGCATGGGTGTCCCGTGATAATCCACTCGTACGTTATCCAAAAGCGTCGCATTCGCGCGGCCCGTGCGGATCGTCGCGGCTTCCTTGCGGAAGTCTTCGACCGCCTTTTCCATCCGCGTCCTGGCCGCGGCCATCGCGTCTTTCGTGGTTGCAATCGTCGTCATAGCGTCCTCAACTTGAAATTCCTGGTCAGAGTCTTCATCTCTTCGGACTCAACCACAAGCAGGCAGAATGCACAACGCTGCCTCCACAGCGTCCACTCTAATTCAGGGCCGGAGTCACGGAAGAGCCTACGCGTTCGCCCAACACGACTCGCTTGATGTTCCCGTGCTGATTCATGTTGAACACTACGATGGGCATCCCGTTGTCCATGCACAGGGAAATCGCCGTCGCATCCATCACTTTCAAATTCTGGTTCAGCACGTCGCGGTAGGTAATCTGCGCGAAAAATTTCGCACCCGAAACCTTTTCCGGGTCGGCGTCGAAAATTCCGTCCACCCTCGTCGCCTTCAAAATGACGTCCGCTTTGATCTCCATCGCTCGTAGCGCCGCCGCCGTGTCCGTCGAAAAATAGGGGTTGCCCGTCCCCGCGGCAAAAATCACGATACGCCCTTTTTCCAGATGCCGCATCGCGCGCCTCCGAATAAACGGCTCGGAAACCTGCCGCATCTCGATGGCGCTCAGCACGCGCGTAAACACGCCTTCCTTTTCCAGCGCGTCTTGCAAAGCCAGCGCATTGATCACCGTCGCCAGCATGCCCATATAATCGCCCGTCGACCGGTCGATTTCGAATCCCTTCTGCCGCCCGCCGCGAAAAATGTTTCCGCCGCCCACCATGATGGCGATCTCCACGCCGAGGTTGTGTACGTCTTTCAACTCCTGCGCGATGGCCTGGATCGTCTCGCCGTGAATGCCGAATCCCTGCGGCCCCTGCAGCGATTCTCCGGAAAGTTTCAGCAGGATGCGCCGGTAGCCAAGCTGCGCATTTTTCGTCGTTTTCTTCGCGGACTTCTTTGCAGCCTTTTTCTGTGCGGCCATGTCTCTCCGGCTAGCGCCCCTGCCAGTCCCTTAAATCCTCGGAATTGTAACAAACTATCCCGGCCCCCGCACATTTTGGGGCGCCGCAGCCCGCGATCTCTCCTCTCGGTGCCCCGCTCCCTCTTTTCAAAGCAGAGCCACTGGAAGGGAAAGGCTTGCGCACAGTCCAGGACCCCATACAAAAAAACGCCCCGACTTCGTCGGGGCGTTTCGATTGTCTCGCTCCAGCCTTTTCGTTAAGCGATAACCGGCGCGGGAGCGATAACGGGGACGGGAGCGCCTGCCGTTTCTGGCCCGCCGCCCTCGCCCACCTTGAAGCGCACGAACCGCCGGATGGAAATGTTCTCCCCAAGCTTCGCGATCGCCTGCGTAATCATTTCGCCGATCGTCACGCTCTCGTCCTTGATGTAGTGCTGCTCGTACAAGCAATTTTCTTCGTAGAATTTTTCCATCTTGCCGTTGACGATCTTTTCGACTACGTTTTCCGGCTTGCCCGTGGCCAGCGCCTGCGCGCGGTAAATATCGCGCTCTTTTTCGAGCATATCCGGTGTCACTTCTTCCCGCCGCACGTACCGCGGATCAAGCGCCGCGATGTGCATCGCGATGTCGTGGCAGAGTTGCTGGAAAGCTTCCGTGCGCGCCACGAAGTCGGACTCGCAGTTGATTTCCACGAGCACGCCAATCTTCCCACCCGCGTGGATATAACTTCCCACCAGCCCTTCGCTCGCTTCGCGCTGGGATTTCTTCGCCGCGGCCGCCTGCCCCTTTTTCCTCAGGATCTCGATCGCTTTTTCAATATTCCCGCTGGCTTCCACGAGCGCCGCGCGGCAATCGCTGAATCCCGCGCCGGTCCGCTCGCGCAGTTCCTTCACGAGTTGCGCCGGTATCTGCATTGCTGGCTGTTGTGTGCTCATCCCTTTTCTCTCTACGAATTCAAAATGTCAAACTTTGCTGATAGTTGCAAAAAGGCCCGCTCCGAGCCGCAGGGAGCGGGCCTCGTGAACATCTATGTTCCAACTACTTTCCTGCACTTGCCCCCGCGTCCGGCGGCACGGTGGCTTCCGCACCAGTCTCAGGCGCCGATTCAACAGGTTCTACAGGCTCCACGGGCGCTAGTACATCGGCTCCCTCCACGAAGTCACCTTCCTGCTTCTCATACTGCTCGTAGGCGCTGGTATCCACGTATTCCACGCCATCCACAAGTGCCTGGTCTTCCGCCGCCTTCTGTTCCGCCACTTGCGATTGCTGGTATGCCGTATGTCCTTCGAGCACCGAGTCCGCAATCTTCGTCGTGAACAGCCGGATCGCGCGCAGCGCGTCATCATTGCCAGGAATGATCCAGTCCACCACGTCCGGGTCGCAGTTCGTATCCACCACGGATACCACCGGCACGCCCATGCGCCGCGCTTCTTTCACCGCGATTTCTTCCGAGTTCGAGTCGATTACGAACATGGCGTCCGGAAGCTGGCTCATGTTCTCGATGCCTTCCAGGTTTTGGTTCAGGTGCTTCAGTTCCCGCCCCAGCCGCGCCTTTTCCTTTTTCGAGAGTTCGTTGATCCGGCCGTCTTCCGTCATGGCCTTCAGCAGCTTCAGCCGCTTGATCGATTTCTGCAGCGTCGCCCAGTTCGTCAGCGTCCCGCCCAGCCACCGGTGGTTCACAAAATACGCGCCGCAGCGCTTCGATTCCTCCGACACCGCTTCCTGCGCCTGCCGTTTGGTGCCCACGAACAAAACCGTTTTCCCCATCGCGGAAAGATCGCTCACGAACCGGCTCGCTTCTCGGAACATCTTGAGGGTTTTCTGAAGATCGATAATGTGGATGCCGTTGCGTTCCCCGAAAATATATTCCTTCATCTTCGGGTTCCAGCGTCGCGTCTGGTGACCGAAGTGAACTCCGGCCTCCAGCAATTCTTTCATCGTAATTTCTACTGCCAAGTTTCCTCCTTGTTGAATGGCTGTTTGCAACGGCTCGTTTCGCTCTTTGCAGGCGCTGGGCTTTAGCCCGGCAACCGGCGAGTGTGAATTGCGCCAAAGAACAGCCTCTTGCCGGCACCATGCCGGCCGTGATCTCGGCGAAAACTCTCGCTCTCGCCGGAGTTCGTACGGGCGGGCCCTTTTCTATCGGAATGGACCCCGCCAGAAAATCTATCGCTTCGTAAACTGGAAGCGTTTCCGCGCGCCCTTCTGCCCGTACTTCTTGCGCTCCTTCATACGAGAATCGCGCGTCAAAAATCCGTTCTTCCGCAGCGCCGGCCGCAACTCCGGATTGAATCGCGAGATCGCTCGCGACAATCCCATGCGCACTGCCCCGGCTTGCCCGCCAACGCCGCCGCCATGCGCCGTCACTTTCACATCCACCTGATCCGCAAGACTCGTGAACTTCAGCGGCTCGGTCGCGTCATGCTTCCACGCATGATTCGGAAAATAGTTCTCAACCTCGCGCCCGTTCACCGTGAACTTGCCGCTTCCCGCCCGCAAAAAAACGCGCGCTACAGACTCCTTGCGTCGGCCCGTTCCCAAAAACCATGTTTGTGTCCCCACTAGGGGCGTACCAGTAGAACTCAACGTTCCTCCTAAAACTGCCTGACTCCAGACACCACGGAGTCATCGAACTCCACGCCGATTTGCTCCCTGCCTAAGGCACCACTTAGAAGGTGACCACTACGCGGCCACGCTTTTCAAGGAACAGCAACGTGCGGAAAACTGTGGCACAGACTTTAGTCTGTGCTCTCAAAAACCCTCAAACCGCCACTGCCTGCGGCCTCTGCCCGGCATGCCGCGCCAAACCAGCCGCGTCCCGGTAAATCCGCAATTTCTTCGCTCGCCGCGCGCGTAGCTTGTTCTTGGGCAACATTCCCAATACCGCCTCGCGAATCATCCAATCCGGCTTCGTCTCGCGCACCCGCTTCGCCGGAACGGCTTTCAATCCGCCCGGATAGCCGCTGTGCGAGTAATAAACTTTCTGGTCGACCTTGTTCCCGGTCAAACGCACCTTATCCGCATTGATCACGACCACGTGATCCCCCGAATCCAGGTACGGCGTAAAGCTCGGCTTATCTTTCCCCATCAGCATCCGGGCCACTTTCGTCGCGAGACGCCCCAACACCTGGTCCGTCGCGTCAATCACAAACCAGTTCGCGCCCACTTTCAGCGCTTCCGCTTCTTCGCCCTTGGCTACGTACGTCCTCATTGCGCTCAGTCACACCTTTCCCTATAGAGACAAACCCCAATCTTAAAGTACCGTCCAGTTCCTGTCAACGCGATTCCCAGTGTCGGGAAGCCTGTCCACCTCGTAATCCTGCGCCGGACTTGTGACGCGTAGTCTCGAACAGAGTGACGCCGCGCCGCACGCCCATGGAGGGAAGCTTTCGCGTCTCCCATGTTATCATTCCCTCCGCTGTCGCTGATTTCTTGGATGGAGCCAGCATCTCCTTCGCGTCTATCGGCGGGATTCACTGCGAACGCCGGCCATTCTTTTACGGCCCGAAGGTCGGAATGGAGGCAAGCATGAACCCGAAAGCCAAATTTCTTCCAAAGGGGTGGATTTACCTGGCGGCCGCATTCGCACTTCTCGCTGCTTCTTCCTGCACTACCAGTCCCTCTTTGAACAAAGGACAACAGAAGCCCACGGATCAAAATTCCGCCACTGCGGTCAATAACTTGCCTGACCCCCGCATTAATCTCAATTGCGTCATCGATCACCTGCAAAATCCTCCGGAAGCGTTCCACTATTCGTATAAAAAAGATGGTTCCAATTTCGTCGAGAACGAAGCGGACGTCACTCCGCAGACCATCGACGGCTCCTTCAAGAACAATTCCGCTTCTCGCCCGGTTCACGGCGTGCGCTCCGACGCGGATAGCTGGCAAATGGCCTGGTCCAGCTTGACGGGCATCGCCGGAATGGCCAGCACCGTCGCACTCGTCAATAACAGTTCCTCAATGGTCCGCGAAGCCGCCGAAAAAGTGAACGGCTACGACACTATCCGCTACACCATTGACACCGCTCGCGCTACAGCCGAGGAAGCCGCTCTCTATCAAAATACGTTGGGCCCCGGAGGATCCGAAAAAGGCACCGTTTGGGTTACCTCGGAGGGCTGCCCCGTGAAATTCTCCCTGGACTCCGAAATGCACCTCAATAATGGCAGCGTCGATAAAGTTCACTACGAAGTTGCCATGGTCAAAAAATGAGCGTCCGGTCCGTTTTCGAACTATCTTTCCGATTCGAACTCAAATTTTGAATGGATTCATCTTGGGGAAGCGCAAAGCAAGGCACGTGCTTCCATGGCAGGCGAACAACGTCAATCCTCGAGAATTCGCGATCCGTCCCGAATCAGTCCTAATTCGCTCTGAAATCGATGCTTGCTCTCATCGACTTCCAGCCGGTTCTTGAGCACCAGTTTCGCTTCCTGTGCCGCAGCCCGCAATGCCGGCTCTCTCCCGGCCACAGACGAAGTCATGACGGCGCTTGCCAGCCGCTGCAAGCTATTCTCTAATTCCGTGATCCGCTTCTCCACCTCCGGCGCGGACGTTTGCGCCCTGACGTAGCTGTCTAGCGCCACCTCACCTTCGATCTTCTCAATGTATAAGGGGATGGTGGTTTCCTGGTCGTTTACAGGGTGTACAACCTGCGGAACGACCCCGGCCAGTGGATTCTGGTTCGCCATGCCAAGGATTATAAGTCCGAAAGGCCCCCGCTGGAAGCTCCTGCTGGAAGCTCTACAGGGAAGGGCGAGAAGTGCGCGTTCATTACGCCATGTGCGAGGAATCCCTTAGTGAGCGAATTCTATCCCTCGGCCCAGGAAGACGATGTAGAGGGTCCCCACTACCACTGCGGCAATCCACCATGCGGGCGCTCGATGCACGGTCAACTCCTGCTCCGGCGCCGCCCGCGGCATCAGCGCATCGGCCCACAGCAAACCTGATGAGCCTCCAAACGCTGCCGGAATTGTAGACACAACCAGTAGCTTTAATCCGAGGGGGTCAAACGCGCCAGCCGCACAACTGAAGAGCCCCGCGACTAGATACGGCAGCCGCCCCACGACGTTGTACGTCCGCCTCTCCGCCACAAAGGGGCGAATGGTCACGGCAAGCAGTCTCACCACCAACACATACATTCCAGCGCCGAACACACTCATCCCGGTTCGAAGTGCCGCTTGATGAGGCAAGCCTCGGATCACCTCGTTCCAGTCACCGAAGCCGGAGATTCCTGAAAACATGAAATAGCCGGTGCCCGTTAGCAGGTTAAACGCAGCAACAATCCAGAAGAAGTAGCGAAGGTTTGCCCGATCCCCCGCCTTGCGCGATACCACCAAAAAAACAGAACCGAAAATCAGATTTGCGAGTGTTCCACCAGCGTCCACCCAACGATCCGGCCGCAAGGTCGAAAGGTGGTTACTTGCAAGCTGCGTCGGAATGTCTCCCCGCAACCACGCAATCACCCCATGCCCGACACCTTCATGCAGCAGCGCCCCCATTGCGGAGGCGATGACGGCCATGCTGATAATGGTCCACTTGCTGTGTTGCGTCGCCACGGCCGCACCTCTACCTCAGACCCGCAACTTTGCGATCATTATCACACTCCGTCCACAATCACTCGCAACGTTGTTACCGCTCAGCACCAAGTCTGGCTCAGCTTTTTTGTTCGGAAACGTGTCATCGGTTCACTCCTGATGTGGCGTGGCACATCAGGAGTGAAGGCGGAACCTTGCGGGATTCCGGAAATCCCATGGGAAAAATTTCTTCCCGTGAGTCACTCGGCGCGGTAGATGGCAATATCAGGATTTCGGGCGCTCTGCTTCTGTCTGCTTATCCAACTCGCTGAGAACCCATTTTTGCAAAACTTCACGAAAAAGCGGCTTAACGTCCCCGAACAACAAACCAACTCCGGAAGCGTTCGCATAAATTACCGTTGAGGGAGCTTCGACGTACTCGCCTGAGTGGAAAACCTTTACGATCACCCGCTGGTGTTCCGCGAACGACCCGGACATTTCGAGCCGGCATCCCCGTAAGCTCAATTCAGTCACACGAGACGGAATACCGGTCGCCGAGTTTTCAACGAAAACCTCAGCCTTTGCGCTAAAGGGAAGCCTAAGACCACGTTGCTCTTCGTGCATCACCAAAGCCTAGTATAGCGTGGCCGTCTCCGCCACCCAGCAAATCTAGGGACATGTCGAAAAGTGATAGTCCCTCAACCGGCGAACCTATTTGACCAGCCTAATATACTTAGGATCATTCATGAGGCCGCCGTTGTTGTAGGCGTTGATGCGAACGATCAAAACCTACTCCAAACGGGCGCTCTTTTATAATGCGTTCATCGGCAGCTAGCCGATATCGGGCCGCCAAGAACACCTGGATCGCCTCAGCCCTTCAATTTCGGAGCTTAGGAGAATCCCAAGAACGAAGATTCAGGGGCTACGAATTGTACATTCCGTGTATTCGGCGTATTGTGAAAGAGTTGAATCAAAGAACTCCGGAATATAGATTTCCTCTTATTTTCTGCTTGCGTCCGGACATGCGCTCGGCCCGCCTGAATTGGTTTCCTTGAGTTGCGCCGAAATGTCCGCTATGCGCTGATAACGGAATTGGTCGCTAAAAGGAGAGACGTGAGTATAAAAGTGGCTTCCGCAATAAATTCCATGAAGCATCAGGGACATGATGCACGTCTGTACCGCCATCAGGGCAAAACTTGGATCGAGATCGACAGGTGCATGCTCGCCTCCTTCGAGGAAATGGAACAAATGGTCGATGGAGTGCATTCATTCGAAGAGTTAGCAGCGCAGTTCAAGGAAAGACATTCTCAAGAACAGAGCTAGCTCTTTACCCGACTGCTTGATCCTGGTACCCACTTGATTGCATAACAGTGTCGGCTCCTCGACCCGAGTAGACTTAGTTGTCTGACGACCAAAGACTCGGGAGAAAGGAGCCGAACATGATGATTATAGGCGTGGATTACCACCCGAGTTTTCAGCAGATTGCTTTTTTTACTGAAGAAACCGGTGAGTGCGGAGAACGGCGACTGAACCATGAAGATGGTGACGCCGAGCGATTCTATCGGGAGCTGAAGCAAAAAGGAATCAGCGTGCGTGTAGGGATGGAGGCTACCGGCTATTCGCGCTGGTTCGAGCGATTACTGGCGGAGCTAGATTTTGAGTTGTGGATCGGCGATCCAGCGGAGATCGGAACCAGGCGACCCAAGAAGCAAAAGACGGACAGCAAGGATGCCCAACTCCTGCTGCAGTTGATGCTGGAGGATCGTTTTCCACGAATCTGGATGCCGAGCCCGGAAAATCGTGATCTGCGGCAACTGCTTTGGCATCGGCATCGACTGGTGCAGATGCGCACACGGATCATGAATCAGCTGCAGGCTCTGGCGATGAACGAGAACAAGTGCTGGAAGAAAAAGCTGTGGAGCGAACGAGGGCGAGCAGAACTAGAAAAGCTCTCGTTGGCTCCCTGGGCTAGTCGGCGTCGGCGAGAGTTATCGGAATTGTTGGACCGCATGAATCCGACTATCGAAGAATTAACCACAGCCGTCGAGGAAGAAGTTAGGAAACGACCCGAAGCGTTGCGGTTGATGACGCATCCAGGCGTAGGCCCACTCACGGCACTCGCCTATGTGCTGATCATCGGAACGCCGACGCGGTTTGCCTGTGCCAAGCAGGTCGGCAGCTATGTGGGGTTAATTCCAACCGAGGACTCCAGTGGGGGCAAACAACGGTTGGGACACATTAGCAAGCAAGGCAGTTCTTTGTTGCGTTTCTTGCTGGTGGAGGCCGCACAGGCGGCCGTACGTTGCAATGCGGACTGGCGCCGTCGCTATCGGAACCTGGCCATGCGTAGGCAGAGGAACATTGCGAAAGTAGCCATGGGACGCAGGCTGGGAGTTTGCTTGTACTGGATGTGGCGAAGAGGATGGGAATATCCGCAGTTGGTAAAGTTCGGTTCGCACGCGGGAGAGCTCGGTACCGGAGATGGTGTGCGGTAGAACGTCGTGCACTTGAATGGGCATCCCGCTCCCTGAAAAGGGAGTTTGCATAAGTAATCGTGGTCGAAGTATTGATCGAAGAGATGTATGGGTCGGACTGAAACCGACCGAATGATTACGAGCGAGCTTTGGTCGTCGATGCCGGGAAGAATGAACACGAAAGAAAACGAAAGAGAAAAACTCTTTCAAGTGAAAAGAAAGAAGTCTGCTCAGAAAGTATTTGACAGGGCCGACACTGTTAGAGATGTTTTCTCACGCTTCCACATGCGCCAAAAACCGCGGCGCCTTACGGAATTTCGTGGCCTGCTCGAATCCATACGCCAGCTTCAGCAGCACCGGCTCGCTCCACGCGCGTCCAAAAAACGAAATGCCCACAGGCAATCCAAAATCGAATCCCGCGTTGACGGTGATGTTGGGGTATCCCGCCACCGCCGCAAATTCCGAGCTGCCTCCGCCAAACGCGTCGCCGTTCACGATGTCCGTCAACCACGCCGGACCGCCGGTCGGCGCGACGATGGCGTCCAGCTTGAATTTATCCATCGTGGCATCAATGCCTTCCTTGCCGGCCAGCTCGTGGTTTTTCTTGATGGCCTCCACATATTCCGGCGTCGTCAACGGCCCTTTTTCTTCGGCCTTGATAAAATTCTCCTGCCCGAAATACGGCATCTCCTTCGCCGCATTTTTCTCGTTGAACTCGATAATCTCTTTCAACGTTTTCACCGGCGTGTTCGGGCCCAGCCACGCCAGATACGCGTTCAAATCCGCTTTCAGCTCGTACATGAATCCCAAAAACTCCGTCTTCCCGATTTTGCCGTATGTCGCGAATTCCACCGGATCCACCAGCGTCGCTCCCTGCTTTTTCATCACTTCGAGCGCCGCTTCCATCAATTTATCCACCGCTGGGTTGAACCCGAACGATTTTCGCAACACGCCGATGCGCGCCCCTCGCAATCCGTCGGCATCGAGAAATTTGGTGTAATCCGTGTGTGACTTTCCCGCGCTCGCCGCCGTCGCTTTGTCGTCCGGGTCTACGCCCGTCAACGCTCCGAGCAATATCGCCGCATCCCGCAGCGTCCGGCACATCGGCCCAGCCGTATCCTGCGTATGCGAAATCGGAATAATTCCATGCCGGCTCACTAGCCCGACGGTCGGCTTGATACCTGCAACTCCGTTCGACGAAGAGGGGCACACGATCGATCCGTCCGTCTCCGTCCCGATTCCCACCGCCGCAAAATTCGCGGAAACTCCCGCGCCTGTTCCCGAACTTGAACCGCACGGATTGCGGTCCAGCGCGTACGGATTGTTCGTCTGGCCTCCGCGTCCGCTCCATCCGCTGATCGAATGATTCGAGCGGATATTCGCCCATTCGCTCAAATTCGTTTTTCCGAGAATTACGGCGCCGGCTTCGCGCAGCTTTCTCGCCAAAGTCGAATCCGCGGGCGGCTTTGATCCCACGAGCGCCAGCGATCCCGCCGTGGTCTGCATGCGGTCCGCGGTCGCGATGTTGTCCTTGATCAAAATTGGAATTCCGTGCATCGCTCCGCGCGGGCCTTTTTCTTTCCGTTCTTTGTCCAGCCCTTCCGCAATTTCGAGCGCGTCTGGATTTATTTCGATGACGCTGTTCACTTTCGGGCCGCTCTTGTCCACCGCTGCGATGCGCGCAAGATATTTTTCCGCGATCGCTCGCGCGCTGTACTTTCCGGATTTCATTCCCTCCTGCAATTCGGCAATCGTAATCTCGTCAAACTCGAATGGCGGAACCTCCGCAGCCTCCCCGCAAGAGGCGGCGCGGCGCGGCGCTCCGAAGGCTGGCTGCAGCGCTGGACCGGCCACGGCCGCAACTCCTCCCAGCAGGCTCGCCTTCAAAAACCTGCGGCGCTCTTCTCCCCGTGTCCCGGTCTCTTCCTGGTTTCGTTTTTCGTCGGCGTGGTTCTCTATTTTCTTCATTTCGGGTCCTCATCTCTCCTCGGCATCAAAAACGAACAAATAATATGCCAAACGCCGCCCTTCGGCCTCATAAAATGCGCGTCTCCCGTGATTTTCGCTCTGGAAACAAAAACAGAAACAATTATTCTGGAGGCCCTTTCCGCGGTTACACTCTTTCTTACGCGGAGTCCCCCCGTAGTCGGTTTGCCATGTCGCTGACTGACCTAAACGGCCCTTGGTCCTTCCAGCCGCGTCACGCAGGCTTGCGCAGAACTTTGCCTCCGGCCAGTCTCCCTGTTTCCCTGGCGCTTTTCTTGTGCTGCGCTACGTTCGGGGCAAGCGTTTCGCGCGCGCAGGAGCAACCAGCTCAAAGCGTCGCCGAAGCCGCCCGGCAAGCGCGCGCGCGCAAACAAGCACAGCAGAACCGCACCGAGCATGTTTACACCAACGATGATCTCTCGCGCGCCCACATTCTGACTCCGGAAGATCGCGCGCAAGTCGAAGCCAGAAAAAACGAATGCACGCAGAAAAATAATTGCCTGCCCGCGCCTTCGCAAAAACCGCCCGCAACTCTCGACGCAAATTTCGGTTCCCACGGAATTTCTCTCGGCGAAGTTGCCCGCCGCTATCGCAAGCAAAAAGAATTGCAAGCACTGAAACCCAAACAGACGACGCCGTTCCATCTTCCAGTCCCGGCCGCCGTGTTTGCGGCGCCGGTTTTGCCGGAGCGTCCCGCGATTCGTCCGCCGGTTTCGCAGCCTCGCGGCCAGAAAATGTCGCCCAACGTTTTTCGCCGCGATCCATTTTCAGCAGTTCCCATTCCCCCAAATATTTCTTCTCGCACCAAACTTCCCGCCGGCGCTCCGGAAGATCCTCGCCCGAGTCGCGGGTCCGGTATTCATTCCGGTGTGTATGAAAGTGTTCGTCCGGCATCTCACTCGAGACCGAACGTTGCGGTTCGGGAAGATCTCCGTCTCGTCGTTCATCCGAATGTTTCTGCCGGGGCGCACAATGAGGTTCGTCTGACGGATCGCTCTCATGCACGAATGCCGGCTCTCCAAAAGCCGAAAATTCCTTCGCTGCCCGAGCCCAGTAGGGTTTCTCCGAGGATTTCGCAGCCCGCTGCTCCCGCGAATTCAGCGCTTGGAAACTCTTTGGCAGAGTCCGTGCGGCCGCTCATGCCTATCGAAACGGTTCGTGCGCCGCGCCCGTTGCGCTCTGTTCCCGCCGTGGCAATCTCCCCGTCACGAATTTTGGCAGTCCAGTGGGGCGATTCCCTTTGGAGTTTGGCTCTGCAAAACCTGGGTCGTGGCAGCCGCTGGCCAGAACTGCTCGCTGCGAATCCGTGGATCGCCAACCCCAACCAAATCCGCGCCGGAGCTCGCCTCGCACTTCCCATTGCCGCCAGAAACGTAACCACGCCGCGCATGCCACCCAACCATTTCGCCACAAGCGCCGGCCAGAGCTCTGCCTCAACCATCCGGCTCCACAAAGGGGACACCCTCTGGGGCATCGCTCGAAGCCACTACGGCCGCGGCACCTTATGGCCATGCATAGCTGGAGCCAACCCGAGCATTGGGGACCCTAACTCGGTGCTTCAGGGCCAGCAACTAGTCCTCCCTAGCAGTTGCGCTCCCTGATCGGTGGGAAAGCGAAAATTCTTCTGCAAAATTAGCTAGAGCCGGAGAGATTTCCTCCGGGATTCAGTAGGCACATTCCAAAAGCCGAATAAATTCATCCATAAAAGACCGTTAACTTTGTAGAGTTTTTGCATAACGATGAAAACAAAAGGCTTACTATAAGTCTCGGCAAGGCTTCAGACTGGCCCTGCGATTGCCAATGTACAATGCCGAGAGGGGATTTCTAACAAGGGCGACGTGTTCGACTTGATGCCGTCTTATCAATCCGAAGCAGTGCCGCTGTGGCTTTCCCGCCTCGTTACCGGCGATGTTGGAACCAGGAATAAGAAAGATTCAAAACAAACTGACCGATCGGATTCGACTGGGGAGGATCAGAATTATGGAAGTTGCTTCAGCATTTCATTCGAGAACTGTCCGATTTCTATCAAGCATCTCGCTACTTCTCATGCTCATTTGCGGTCTGCCAAGCGTCGCGCCGGCGCAGACCACGGCCAACATCAAAGGAACCGTCACCGACGAAAGTGGCGCTGGCGTTGGTGGAGCAACGGTTACGCTGAAGAACGCGGCAATCGGCCTTGAACGTTCCGCGACCACGAGCCAAACGGGCGATTATGAGTTTGCAGTGCTGCCACCAGGAACCTATTCGATTCAAGTAGAGAAGGCAGGGTTCCAAAAGCAAGTGGCCCAATCGGTTCTCTTGGCCGTGAGCCAAAACACGGTGCAAAACTTCCAGCTGAAGGTGGCGAGTGCCAGCGAGGTAGTTACAGTGCAGAGCTCGCAACCCGTGATCGAGTCCACGACGATGACGGTCGGACAGGTGATCGACAAGAACGTGGTACAGCAAATTCCGCTGAATGGAAGGCACTTCATCGATTTGGCTTTACTGGTGCCGGGCACAGTGACGCCGCCGCAGAACGGCTTCCTTACCGCTCCGCTGCGGGGCATGGGCTCGTTTGCGTTCAATTCGGCAGGGAGCCGGGAAGACGCCGTGAACTACATGATTAACGGTGTAAATTTGAGCGACATGGTGCAAAACCAGGTGACTTTCCAGCCGACCGTCAACACCGTATCGGAATTCAAAATTGATAACTCGACGTACAGCGCGGAATACGGCAGGAACTCGGGCGCAATCGTGAATATCGCAACGCGTTCGGGAACCAATGAGTTTCACGGCGAGGCTTTCGATTACATGCGCAATAACTTCTTTGACGCGCGAAATTTCTTCAACTCCAAACTAACCAGTCAGGGTACTCCAAATCCCCAGTCCCCGTTGATCCGAAACCAGTTTGGAGCGGATGGCGGCGGGCCGATTTTCAAGAACAAGACATTTTTCTTCGCCAGCTATGAAGGACTGCGGCATCACCAGGCACTCAATACGACGGCGGTAGTCTTTACACAAGCCGAACGGGATCAAATCACGACCTCAGGCAGCCCTGCGGCACAGGCGCTTTTGCAGTTCATCCCCCCTGGGAACGGTGGGACCCCCACAGCCCCTGAATTTCTGGGTGCCGCGACCGCCAACGTGAACATCGATCAAGGAACCATCGACATCGACCACAACTTCAGCGAGAAAGACCGGCTGCACGGCTACTATGCCAATCAGCATGACAAGAGGCTCGAGCCGACGCAGGGTTCGAACTTGCCGGGGTTTGGCGATACGCGGGCGGCGACCCGGCAAGTTTTCACTTTGGGAGAAACGCACGTCTTCAGCTCGACTTTGATCAATGAGTTCCGTCTTGGCGCGAACCGAATTCATATCACGTTCGACCCGAATAACCCAACCGATCCGGCTTCCGTTGGGCTTGGCGGCGTCCTGGGCCCCGGCATGGTGTTCATTCCCAGAATTTCCATTGCGGACAAAGCAGGTTTACTCTTCGGCGCCGAACGCGGCTTTCCACAAGGCCGCGGAGATCTATCCACGGTCGTCGGAGATACCCTGAACTATATCCGTGGGCCGCACACGCTGAAATTCGGGTTCGAGTTCCGCGATTTCCACAACGACAACTTCGCGAACGACCCCGGACAGTTGGTCTTCAACTCAACGTCGAATTTCATTAACGGGATAGCCGACAATTCCGCGAGAACCGTTGGTGTGTCGCAGGCAAATCGCATCACACAAAACGCGCTGGACTTCTTTGCGCAGGACAGCTACAAACTCAGGCCATACTTTACGCTGGAGTTGGGCCTCCGGTATTCCTGGAACATGACTCCCACGGAAGCCGACAACCGCTTTGTGACGTTCGATCCCGCCACAGCCACACTGGTTTCAGTTACCAAACCGTACGCACAAAATAACAAGAACTTCCAGCCGCGGATTGGTTTCGCATGGGACCTGTTTCATGATGGCAAGACCGTGCTGCGCGCTGGCTATGGGTATCAGGTAGATCAACCCATCACCGGCGTCGTTACGGGGTTGAACTCCAATCCTCCGTTTGCCGTGCCCATAAGTGTTGGCAATCCAACCTCATTAGCTAATCTCGGGGCGCTCTACGACCCGAACAATGCGACCAACCTTGGTCCTGGGCTCGTGAATCCCAATTTTAAGAACGGCTACGTCCAGTCCTGGAACTTGAACGTGCAGCGCCAGCTCACGAGCAGCACTGGAATCATGGTGGGGTACTTTGGCTCGAAGGGCACCCATCTTGAGATAGACCGGAACATCAATCAGTTCGCGACGCTGGGGGTAGCTTCCAGCAGGCCGTTCACGGCCATCTCGGCGTCGAGCCAGTTTCAGCCGGGAACGTCGCTAGCCAACAGCCTAACCCTTCGCGACAGCAGCGGGAATTCGAACTATAACGCATTATGGGTCAGCGCAAATCAGCACGTCATGCACGGACTGCAGTTCAATGCGTCGTATACCTATTCCCACTCGATTGACAATAATTCCCGGACCGACCAGGGAGTAATCGTTCAGGACAGCACGAATATCGCCAACAGCCGGGGAAGCTCTGATTTCGACGTGCGCCACCGCTTCGTGGCCAACGCGATCTACGACCTACCCTTTCACGGCAACCGCCTTGTCAGCGGGTGGGAATTGGCGCCAATCCTCACTCTGCAATCTGGCAACCCGTTTAACGTGATCCTTACGACGGCGAATACCACCGGCGCAGGTAACACCATTCGGCCGAATTTGATCGGCCCAGTGCATATCACCGGCGACCCGGCGCAGTGGATTAGCAATCCGATCGCCACGTTCTCCGCCCCGACGAACGCCTTCGGAAATCTAGGACGGAACGCGATCTACGGCCCGGGCTTCTCGAACATCGACCTGGCGCTGATCAAGAACACCAAGATAACCGAAAGGGTGAGCGCGCAGTTCCGCGTGGATACCTTTGATGTCCTCAACCATCCGAACTTTGGGCAGCCAAGCACGGTGTTCCCGAGCTCCTCGTTCTCGAAAATCACCAGCACACGATTCCCGACGGCCGACTCTGGTTCCTCGCGACAATTGCAATTCGCGCTGAAGCTGCAATTCTAAGAAGCGCGATTCCATCAGGCTCTACAAGGGCGCCCCAGATCAGTTGGGGCGCCTTTTCCGTTTCTATGCGTTCTGGATGGTTGCGAAATCCCCAGGGAGGATCGCAGTTGCCGGACCTGGGGTTGGCTTACTGGTTGGTGGATAGCCGGTGAGAGCGCACCAATTTCGGCTAGAATGGAGGCGGGGGAAAAACAAAGGAACAGAATGATTCACCGGAATGTCTTTCACAACGAAAACCTGCTGCCCATTGAAAAAGTGCGGCTTTCACCCGGGCAAGCCGGGCTCATTTGCGGATGGGGGCTGTTTACGACGCTGCGGATTTTCCGGGGCGAAGCGTTTGCCTATGAACGGCACTGGCGGCGATTGGAGAAGGACGCCGCCATCGTGCATCTCCCCATGCCATACAGTTCGGCCAAGGTTCGCATCAATCTCCACGAAGTTATCCGGGCCAATGAAGTTACTGAGGGGTGCGCGCGGATTTATCTCGTTTACAACCAGGTGGGATTTTGGCAGAGCGATGAAAAGCAGCCGGAAGTCGATCTGATCATTTACACGGCGCCACTTCCGCAATATCGCGAGCCGGTCCGCCTGACCCTTCGCGAGAACGGCCGCCATGCGGCGTCGCCTCTCGCCGGCGTCAAGACAACTTCCTGGCTGCAAAATGTGTGGGCCGTCGGCGAAGCGCAAAAAGAAGGTTTCGATGAAGTCGTGCTTCTCAACGAGCGCGGCGAAATCGCCGAATGCACCGCGGCTAATATTTTCGCGGTGAAAAACGGCAAGGTTTACACGCCGCCTCTGAATTCCGGGTGCCTGGAAGGCGTTACGCGCGGTATCCTTTTCGAAATCGCGCCGGAAGCGGGAGTTTCGGTGATCGAGCAGGCATTGAAGCCCGAAGATCTTTATTCCGCCGATGAAGTGTTCATGTCGTCCACGAATCGCAATCTGATTGGCGTCGGGGAAATCGCGGGGCACAAAATCGCTACGGCTCCGGGGCCGGTGACGCACCAACTGAACGATCTTTTCGACACGTACGTCGCTGACTACGTGACGCGGCGCCTCGCCGCAACTTCCCGCTGACCTCCGATTGCTAGAAGCAGAGCGCAGCTCGCGCCGGCCCCGATCCGGCGGCGGGTCAGCTTCCAGTAAGTGCCTTCATCAGGATTTACTTCAGAGCGTTCGAGGGAAATTGGGAGTGATGCGTGGGGATGGTATGCTCTCGTTATGATTGACCCCAATTTGAATTCGACCCCGCGGGATGACCACTTCGATTACGGCTCCAGAGGATCAAATGATTGATGAACTCTACGACCTCATCGGCGGGAGGCGTGTCATATGGGCCGCCACCGAGGCATTTTATCGCCGAGTTCTCGCGGACGACACTCTTCGTCCCTTTTTCAAGACAACTGATATGTCTCAACTGCGCGCCCGGCAGAGCATGTTTATCGCCATGCTGGTGGGTGGAAAAATTGTCTACACCGGCAAGGATATTGCGCTGGCTCACGAGCGTGCGCGCAAACAAGGATTGAACGACGGGCATTTCGACCGATTCCTGAAGCACTTTCGTGAAGCACTTGATGAAGTGGGCGTCGAGCCCGACAAGGTTGAGAAGGTAACGAAATTTCTTGAAAGTAAACGGGGCGCGGTCCTGAATCCCTGAAGCCGATTCCTGAGCTTTAGCAGGTAACGGCTCGTACCCTCCATAGATGCAGCTAGAAATGATGTGACAGGCGCTCGCAGAGCAAGACAGCAGCCGGTCATCGGTCTTTTGCAGGGCTGCGTGCTACAATCCCGACTCGAGCCATCATGCCGGACACAGCTTCCATCACCATGGGCGGAGCAGTATTAGAGGTCGTCTCGCCGGACGGAGCCCGCCGGTACGTACGAGTGACGCAGACACCGTTCCTCGTGGGACGAGGCGCGGAAACCGGGAATCATCTTCAGCTTTCCGACAGGCGCATCTCGCGGACTTGCGCGGCGATCGTTTCCGAAGCGGGGAGGCTGTACATCGAGGATCGCGGGCAGCGGCGAGGGCTTTTCGTGAACGGCGAAAAGGTGGACAGCCGGGCGCTGAATGACGGAGATGTCATCACATTCGGCCTGGAAGACTCGTATGAAGTCGTATTCCGGTCAGGCACGGCAAGCGGAGAAGAGTCTCTGCCGAATTTGCTGACGCGGATCGAGCACATCACGAGTTCGGAACACATGGGAGGTGGACTGCGGAAGCTCAACCTGCTGCTGGAGGCCACCACGCTGCTGCACTCACAGCGGCCCCTCGACGAAGCGCTGGCGTTGATGCTGGATCACGCGGTTTCGGTGACCGACGCGGACCGGGGCATGCTTCTGGAAGCGGATGCCGACGGAGTCTTGAAGGTGCGGCTGGCGAGGCGCACGGGGGGCATGCGGCTTCCTCCCGAGACGCTGACACCGAGCCAAACGGCAATCCAACTGGCGGTGCGGCAGAATTCTCCGGTAGTGACCGAAGACATCGAGCGAGCGGACATGGATTTGCAGTCCGCGCAAAGCATCATCGCGCAACGGCTGCGCGCGGTGGTGGTGATTCCGCTGTATGCGGTGCACCGGCACAGTTCGCCGGATTCCGGCGTGATGCCCGCTTTTGGGCAATCCCTTGGGGTGCTGTACCTCGATTCGCGGCGGCCCGCGGCGTTTTCAAAACTGGACCGGCAGATACTGGATGCCCTGGCGGCGGATGCGGCGAGCACGCTCGACAACGCCCGCCTTGTGGTGCGCGAACGGGAACGCCAGCGCATGGAAGAGCAGATCAACATCGCGCGAGACATCCAGCAAGCGCTCCTGCCGCGCAATTTCCCGGATCACCCGTACCTGGCGGTGGCGGGCTGCAACTATCCTTGCCTGTCGGTTGGGGGAGATTACTTCGACGTGTTCCCCCTGGGCAACAACCGAACGGCGTTTCTCATCGCGGACGTTTCGGGGAAAGGGCTGGGAGCGGCCCTTCTGACGACCATGCTGCAGGGCGCGCTTTCGGCGATGACGATGGGAACCGATCCGGCGCGGGTGTTCAACCACGTCAATCGATTTCTTTGCGACCATGCGGAGGTCGGGCGGTACGCGACGATGTTTTTCGGGATACTGGATGACGACGGGCACCTGGAGTTCATCAATGCGGGACATCCCTCGCCATTCCTGATTCGACATGGAGTGGCGGAGGACCCTTTCAGCGAGGGATCTTATCCAGTCGGACTAGTCCCGGAAGCGGAATACTCGGTAGCGCGATTGAGGCTTGAGCCTGGGGACACGCTGGTGCTGTTTAGCGACGGCGTCACGGAAGCGATGGATCCCGACGAACAGCTTTTCGGAGTTCCGCGGCTGCGGGAAGTGCTTACGGGGCAAACGGAATGCCCGCTGGATCAGCTTCAAAAGTGCGTGCTCGAAGCGGTGGAGAATTTCGCACGTGGGTCGAGCCAGGCCGATGACCTCACTCTGCTGATCGTGCGTTACCGAGCGGCAAGCGGGCAGGCGGGCACAGAAACTGACGCTACGCCCTCCTCGGGTACGGGCCAATCCTCCGCTGCGTAGAGATCCATTTTTGGTGCGGGCCGCAACTTAGGCGAAGTGCCGGAGGCGCCGCAGGTGCGCCGGCTGTACGGCAGGGAGGGCTCAACTCTTGCCGGCTTCGACGCGGACAGCCTTCCAGAAGGCGATTCGTCCCTTGATTTCGGCGGCGGCAGGTTTCGGCTCGGGATAATACCAGGCGGCGTTCTCGTTTTTCATCCCATCGACTTCCAGGTGAAAGTAATGAGCCGTGCCCTTCCACGGGCAGATTGAAGTGTGCGAGCTGGGCTTCAAGAAGTTTTTCGTCACCGAGTCCGGAGGAAAATATTGATTCCCTTCGACGACGACCGTGTCGTTGCTTTCGGCGATGGTTTTTCCACCCCAAACCGCTTTTGCCATACGGGTTTCTCCTGATGCTCGGCAACGGCTTCTTCGTGTGAACTCAAAAGTGCCTTGGGTATTGGATGCAGAGGATGGAAGAACGGTGTAAAAAAGATTGGCCGAAACAGAAAGAGCGCTGTGCAGAAAACGGCGGAACTGACCGACGAGGCGAGCGAAGGGGGGCGCGCCAAATATCACTCGGCGGGACACGCAACGCGGCGCATCTGCTAAAATCAGCACGCGAGATGGAGGAACGAGATGGCCGAACAGAATTTTCAGAATCATACGAAATGGGTGCCCGCCTTTCATTTTTTCGTTTTGCCCGTGCTGTTGATCAATCTTGGATTTTCGCTTTACTCGTGCGGAAAAGCCGGATTTTCGTTCAGCGGCGTGCTGTCCGTACTGGTGGCGGCGGCAATTCTGCTTGGATTCTTGCTTGCGCGCATGATGGCGTTGAAAGTCCAGGATCGGTTGATTCGACTCGAGGAACGGCTGCGCTTCGAACGGCTGCTGCCGGCGGATTTGCGCGCGCGCATCGGAGAATATACGATCGAGCAGGTTGTGGCGATGCGCTTTGCGAGTGACGCCGAGTTGCCGGAGCTGGCGCGAAAAGTGTTGGTAGAGCAACTGCATAACCGCAAGGTCATCAAGCGGATGATTAAGAGTTGGCGGCCAGACTTTGCCCGGGCCTGAAGGGCAAACCGTGCTTGGTGCAAGACGTGAGAAACGAAGCAGTCCGGCCCAGAAGGTGGAACTTACTTGGCGGCAGCGGCGGCGGCCGCGCCCTCGACTTCGGTGATTTCTACAGGCGAAAGTTTTAATTCGCCGGCACGCATGATGCCTTCGGATTGTTTGGCGTTTCTTGCGCCGACAATCGCGCCCGTAACAGCGGGGTTGCTGAGCACCCAAGCGATGGCGACTTCGCCTGGATTGCGGCCATGGCGGGCGCCGACTTTGCGCAGGCGCTCGACAAGCTCGATATTTTTGGAGAGTCGCGGCTCGCGAAATTCGGCATTCTTGGTGCGAATATCATCGGGCGGGAGAGATGCCGCGCGTTCGCGGGTCATCGCTCCGGTGAGCAGGCCGGAAGCCATGGGCGCGTAAGAGATCACGCCGACGCCCTGCTGTTTGCAGTATGGCAGGATTTCCTTTTCGACCGCGCGGCGGATCAGAGAATAGGGCGGCTGCAAGGACGTCACCGCAGCAATCTTTTCCGCGCGCTCCATTTGCGCGACATTGAAATTCGAGACGCCGATCCAGCGAAGCTTCCCTTCTTTTTGCAAAGCAAGCATGGTTTCCCAAACGTCTTCGAGGCCGGAGCCGTTGTCGGAAGGCGGCCAATGCATCTGATAGAGGTCGATGACTTCCACGTTTAAGCGGCGAAGGCTGTCTTCGCATTCGCGGCGGATCGATGCGGGCGCGTGATTCTGGGTAACATGGCCTTTGTCGTCCCAGCGAAGGGCGCATTTAGTGAAGACGTAGGGCCGCGGGCCGCGCCAGTCTTTCAGAGCTTGCGCGATGACTTCTTCGGAATGGCCAATGCCATAGACTGCGGCAGTGTCGATCCAATTTACACCGAGCTCGAGCGCCCGATGAATCGCGGCGATAGAGTCCGCGTCCTCCTGGTGCCCCCAGGCAAAATCCCAGCCGCTTCCTCCAATGGCCCATGCGCCGAATCCAACCGGCGTAATCTGCAAATCAGAATTGCCGAGCTTGCGCGTTTCCATGCTTCCTCCCGTCGCGTGGGCAAGCAACGCTATGTCGCGAGCGCTTATTTCACTCTGCATAGTACATTTTTTGAGATGAAGGGAAACAGGGATTGGTTAGAAGAAGGACGGGAGGGTGGCATGAGAGAAACGGTGAGGCTAATTGGCGTTGAATGCGGCGTCCAGTGACATGGTTTCGCCGTCTGGATTTGTGATAGTGACGCGCTGGGCGCCTGTAGTCAGGGCGGGCGTGAGGAGGGTTAGCGTGTTCGTGTCCTTGAAGGTGACTGCGGCGCTTTTGCCGCCGATTGTGACGGTGGCTCCGCTTTCGAAGCCGCTGCCGCGAATCGTGATCTGAACTCCTCCGCCTGCGAGGCCGTTTACGGGGGTTAGTGTTCCAATTCCGAGAGGAACCTTAGCGAGAGTGACGACGCTAAGACCAGCGTCTTGGGCGGTGCCGTCGGTCGAAGTGATGGCAAATAGTCTTTGTCCGTTTTCGTCGATGGCGAGAAAGCAGCCATGCAAACCGTCAACGTCGGTCATAAACTGCTGAGGCAGCAAAATGCGGAGGCGCAGGATGCCAGTGTGCGCGTCAAGAATGTTCACGCCGCCTTTTGTTGAGGCGCTTCCCGCGGGGCCGGTAAGAAAAGGCTGATAGACGAGCGCCCCGCTGGGGTGAAGGGTTACTCCGGGGACCTGAACGCGCCCGGGAAGCTGAAAGAGTTCCGGCTTTGCAGGAACGGAGGCGAGCGAAAGATCAGCGGTGCGAATTTCCGTGGTGCCGTTAGCTTGGAGAGCGAACATGGTTCCGTCAGACGCCGCGCCAAGATCGGTGGCTGAATCATTCGCGGTGTAGGTCGAAAATTGATCTGGAGATGAAGCGATCCACAGCGCGAGGGGACCGCCCGGCGCAGCGGCAAACGCGACGAACACCTGATCACCAGCGGCAGTGGATTGAACGAGAGGCGCACCGGTGAGGCTGGCGATTTCCGGCTGGGAGGCGGGTTCCATCGTGAGGGGGCTGGCTGTCAAATTCATTTGTCCCAGGCAAGACGTGCAGCCACCGGAAGAGCTCGACTCCGCACTCAAACCGACAAAAACATTTTGCGTGCTGGTGGCAGCGACACGCGAAGGGCCGGAATTCGTGAAACCGGGGACTCTGCCAACCGGAACGCTTGTGCCCACGCCAGTGTCCGGGTCAAGAAGATAGATATTCTGAGCGGCGAAATCGGCGACGACGAGCTGCGTGCTATCGGGAGTGAGCGCCAAGCCGCGCAGCTCCGCGTCGGGAGGAGGACCACCGGGAGGCTTAAGGCCCGACGGATGAAAGAGGCGCGTGGCTAAATCGAAGACATCGACATGATCGATATTGCTGAGATAAAGCCACTGGCGCGAATGGTCGTATAAAACAAACTTATCGAGGGAAGGTCTGGCATAGAAATTCTCGCTCTGCAGATACTGAAAAGCCTTCGGAGCGGTGATGGAACCGGCGGGCGAGGTGATGGCTACATCGGAGTCTCCCGGCGTGCCCGAAGGTGTTTGCAGGGTGATGCGCTCCAAAGAGAAGGGATACGTTGCATCCAAACCCAAGGAAGGCGCGATGGATGTGACGTCCTCGATTTTTTGCACGGAGGCGCTTGCACTGCCAACCTTCGCGCTGATCTTTGTCGGGTCAGTGCCGAAACCGTAGCCGTAGATTTGCACAGTGTCGCCCCCGGCGGATGATCCCGCATTGGGCAGGATTTGCCGAATTTGCGGGCCGTAGCTGAAAGCAGCAGGAGCGAGCGCGAGCCAGCCATTGGAGAAATAGGCGGTAACATTCACGTGTCCGCTTGCGGCGTTGGGAGGCGAGGTTGCATTCATTTGATTGCCGCTCGGCACGGTGACATTGGTGGCCAGTTGGGTCCCGAACTTCACCTGCGCGGACGTTGAAAAATTCTGACCGGAGAGCGTGATGACCGTTCCACCGGCATTGGGGCCCTCCGCGGGCAGCACGCTCGGTGAAGAGGCGAAGATGGGAGCGTCCGGCGGCAGTGAACCGGGAGTCGAGGCGTCGATGAAGCCCAAACCCCGGTTTGAGAGGCCGAACAGGAGGTGCGTGGCATCGACATCTTCAATTTCCGTGCGCCTGCCCGCGACCCACAAATCGGGCACCTGGCCGATCCTGCTGAGATTGTGGCCATCCAATGCGGTGATGACGGGAGGAGCAGCGGCATTTTCGCTGAGGTAAAGAAACTGGCCGTCGCGGGAAAACACCATGCCATTCACAGCAGAGGTTGCGTACGCGGCCAGTTGGTTCAACGAGCCGTCCAAGAGAAGAACCTGCGAGCTACCGTTCGAGGTGAAAACTACAGCGAATCTCGAGCCATCGGGATTGGCGGCAACGAGAGGGATTGTGCCGCTGCCCAGGCCATGTGGACCGGCGATAACGTTGCCGTTGGCATCATAGAGGGCGAGTTCCCCGCTGGCGTCGCCGGAAGCGACGATAACTTTGGAGTGATCGCCCGTTCGTGCCATCGCGCCAAGACCGTCTTGAAAAAGCTGCGGCTCAGTGGAGGTCAAGTTTGTCAGCGAGTTTGACGAGGGATCCCAAAGAGCGAGCAAAGCTTCGCCGCTTTGGGACTCGCGGAGACGCATCATCAACTTGCCGCTGGAGAGAGCGAGCAATTCCTCGGGGCGATCGAACAGAGTGTTGGGAAGAGGTTGCAAGCCCGTAAGTTCGTAGCGTCGCTCGATTTGCAGCGAAGAAGTATCCAACGCAGCAACTTGTTCTGTCACGGTTCCAACCCAAACGGTCGAGCCACCGGCGGAAAGATCCGCACTGCTAGCGTCGGGAACGTTGACTTGGGCGGCGCGGGTGGCCGTCGTCGAGGAAAAAACATCGACGCGGTTCATGGCGCGATTGGCGACAAAGACGAGTTGGTGGGCGGAATCGCAGGCAATGTGGCGGTGATGAGGCTCGCCGGTTGGATCGTCCATTGAGGGAGTGGAATCCGTCTGCGCAAAAGTAGTTCGCGGCAGATCCGCGGCGACCCCCGTCTCGATGGTGACACCGAGATTGGCGGGGTGGGAAAGAGAGCCGCTGGCGCCAGTAGCCATGACGGTGAAGCTCCCGGTGGGCGCATTGGAGGAGGCGGAAAATAGTACGGACGCGCTGGAGCCGGCGGCAACGGCGAAAGGACTGGCAGGATTGGAAACCACGCCCTGTGGCATTCCGGAGAGAGCAACCTTGACCGTGCCGGCAAAGCCGTTGAGAGCGTTGACGGAGACATCGACCGCAGGGCTCGTGGCGCCTTGTTGCAGATTGATAGAATTTTGGGAAAAGCCAAGGGAGAAATCAGGTTGCGGAGGAGGCCGCGGAGGCTGATAGCTGGACGAGCCGCAGCCGCAGCCGAAGCACAGGAGAAGCAGAAGATTAAGTAGTGAGCCGGGGGCGCTCTGTTTCAACCGTTCCATCGAACAACCCCATGTTCCTTGCGCGCCAGACTGAAGCTGCCACGCCGAGAGAGAGTGCAGCAAAAGCGGAGAGGCGCCGCCCAAAGAGGGCTACACGGGCAAACTATAAAGCAGCTACGTTAATTGTCAAGTTAAGAAATATTTTCGAAGCAGAAGGAACGGAAGAGGAAAAATCGAAGGGCGGCAAGGACCGAGAGTCCGCACCGCCCTTGAAGAGAACTAAAGGTGATGGCGTTGAATTAAATAGTTTTCGCAGCGGGCGCGGCCGCCGAGGCAGAAGAACTCTTGGCGAAAGCGTTGTGGCCGGAATCCTTCTCGGAGCTCTTGTCGATTTCGATCGAGCCTTTGAAGTAAGCGCCGTCTTCGATCATGATGCGGGCGGTCGTGAGATCGCCGTTGACGGAGCCATCCTTCTTAATCTCGATACGGTCTTTGGCGCGAAGATTGCCTTTGACCGTGCCGTAGACCACGACCTCGCGGGCAATTATATCGGCTGTGACTTTTGCGGTGGTTCCGACCGTCAGCTTCCGCTCATCAAGCTGGATCAGTCCTTCGACCGAGCCGTCGATCAGCAGATCTTCGTTGCCGGAGATCTCGCCTTTTACGTGCAGGCTGGCCCCGAGCCGCGCGGTAGCGCGGTCCGCGGTTGCACCCAGTGGACGCATGGCATCTGTACTCATTACGGGTTTATCCTCCCAAGTCGCCGGAGCGGACTTCGGCGGCTGATTCGTCTGAAAATTTTTCGGCTCCGGAGGCGCGGCTTGCGGCGAATCCGGTTTCTTATTACCCCACATCGGTCCTCCCAAAGGGATAGCACCACCCCTTGCGAATATCTGCTCGGGGTATTGCAAACATTAGTCCTGAGAATGGCTCACGGCAAATGCAGTCTTGCGTGGCCGTTCCTGAAAGTAACTAGACCTTTGGACAGTGACCGTCGCCGTTCACAGTTCAATTTTCGGTGAAACTCTGACGACGCAGTAGGGGGGCGGGAAGATTGTAGCGCAAGTAGTAGTCAGTTGCTAGGTCTATCAGGAACGGGCTGCGTGGCGAGAAAATCAGCTTGAAATCTCTTTGAGTAGGAGTCCAGGAGATCCGCGATGCGTTGAGGGTTTGGCGATGCGAGGACGAAACCGGCGTGATGGTATTTCGCGATGCGGTAAACGATTTCGGGATCTTGATATGCGGAGGTGTCCGGGCGTTCCTGCCGAGCTAGAGAGACGAGCGCGCCGGCGTAATCGCGGCGCGTTGCGGGCAATTGATAGGGTTGCTTCCCCGCGCCGACTTCGAGGCGGGCCCACTCGCACCATAAATTGATGCCGGTGGCGGCTTCGATGACGTTGGAAATATAGGCGCCGCCAACGCGGGCGGCAACCTCGAGAAAATAAAACCGACCGTCAGAATGAGCCTTTAGAAATTCAGCGTGAGTGACGCCGCGTAGGAAGCCGAGTTCGCGGAGTACATCACGATTGAGGCCGAGGAGCGCGTGCGCGTCCTCCGAATCGCGGGGAAGTGTGCGCGTGGTGAAAACGCCGCCCTGATGCGAAGTATCGAGCGGCGGCGTCCCATAGGCATGGGCCTCCGCAAAGAGAATTTCGCGCTCCGCAGCGACGCTGTCGACATGGAAAACGCAGCCGGGGATGAATTGCTCGAGCAAATAGGTGGATTGGCTGTCGCCGAGCACATCGAGCCAGGGCCAGAGCTCAGCGGGTTCATAAATTTTCTTGAGTCCGATTCCCGAAGCTTGCGAGCGCGGCTTCAAGAGCCAGGGCGAAGGGACACGAGCCATAAATTCGCGCAGGCTATCGTAATTGAGAACGTGGACGAATTCAGGCACGGGAATGCCGGATTCCCTGGCGCGGGCGCGCATGGCGAGCTTGTCGCGGAAGTAGCGGACGGTGGTGAGGCCCATGCCGGGAATGCGAAGGTGCTCGCGAAGGGCGGAGACGTTTTCCATATCGAATTCGTCGAGGGCCACGATGCGGTCAATGGGCTGGGAACGGGCCATAAAACTTACGGCATTGATCAGACCTTGCACTGGGAGTTCTTCGGGCATAAAGAACATTTCATCGATGGACTCGCGGGGCCAGTCCGCGTCGCGAAGTTTATCCACGGTGAGAAGGAGGACGCGGCAACCCATCTCCTTGCACGTTCGGAGAAATGCCTGACCTTTCTCGTAGGAGCTGACACAGAGGATGGTGAGAGGACGGTTCTCTGGCATCGCGTGCCCCCTGAATGCCGTGCGGAGCTTAGGCGAAATCACCCGCGCATAACCGCGCGACAAAGCGCGAATTATACTTCGCTCAACCTACCGCGCCGGAAACAAAAATTGCAAAAATGGCCCGACGCGCTTGGCCCAGGCTGCTTCGTTATGTTCCGCGCCTTCGATGCGCTCGTAGTGCAGGTCGCGGCCGAGTTGCCAGCCTTTTTGCAAAAGCACGTCGCGAAACTGTTCGACGTCCTGCAAGATGCTCGGGCCCTCGCGCGTGCCAATATCCAGCCAGATGCGCGGACGAGGATCGATGAGGGCGGCTTCTGCGAAGCGATGCATCACCCGCTGGTTCCACCAGACGGAAGGAGAGAGCGCGGCGATCTTTCCGAAAATTTGAGGCATTTTGAGGCCCAGATAAAGGGAAACCAGGCCACCGAGAGAAGAGCCGCCGATACCGGTTTCTGCCGGGCCAGAGAGAGTGCGGTATTCGGATTCGATGAAAGGCTTTACCTCTTCGATAAGAAAATTTGCGTAGCGATCGGCGCGGCCGCCGCCGAGTCTTGGAATGTGGGTCGGCGTGTACTCACGGATGCGAGCTTTGGTGTTGTACATGCCAACGATGATGAGCGGCTCGACGGCGCCAGCGGCGACGGATTGGTCTGCGGTCTGCCCGACATTCCAATCCAGTCCGGGGATGTAAGAGGTAGCGCCGTCAAAGAGGTTTTGCCCGTCGTGAAGGTAGAGTACAGGGTAATGCCGCGCGGTCTGTTCGTCGTAACCCGGAGGAAGATAGACGATAAGGTCGCGCTGGTTCCTGAGGAAGCGCGAGCGAAAACGTTCGTGCTTGCGAAGATTCGGACGGCTCACGGCGCGATCGTCACCAGCAAATCCTTGGCTTCGACGTGCTGACCAGGCGCGACGAGGAGTTTTACGACGCGCCCGGCGATAGGTGCATAAATATTGGATTGCATTTTCATGGCTTCGAGAGTCATTAGTTTGGCTCCGCGTTCCACGGAATGATTCGCTTGTACGGCAATTCCGCTGATCACGCCAGCGGTCGGCGCCGCGACTTGTCCGGGCTCGGCCGCGTCGGCCTTGGGATGCGCGTGCTCGACGACGCGCAGCGCGCGGTCTCGCACGTTTACTTCGCGCGGCTGCCCGTTCAATTCAAAGAATAAGGTCCGTGTGCCGTCCGGATGCGGATCGCTGGCCGTCAGAAATTTTAGGATGAGCGTCTTTCCCGGCTCGATTTCAATGGTGATCTCTTCGCCCGAAGCCAAGCCATAATAAAACGCGGGAGTGGGAAGTACGCCGACATCCGCGTAAGCCTGGCGGAACTTCTCGTACTTTACGAACACATCCGGGTAGAGAAGATAGCTCAAAAGAGCGTCGCGGCGCACGCTGTGGCCAATTCTTTTCTCGAGAGCGGCGGACGTTTCAGCGAAATCGACAGCATCGAGGCTTGCGCCTGGGCGGCCTTTGAGCGGGGCGGCTCCCCGCAGGACTATCTTTTGCAGTTTGCGCGGCCACCCGCCCGGCGGAACGCCGAGCACGCCGGAAAACATTTCGACGACGGAATTTGGGAGAGACAGATCGTGCTTTTCGTCGAGTTTGAGCAGATCGGCCGGGTGAAGCTCGTTGGCCATCAGAAAAAGAGTCATGTCGCCGACCACCTTGCTGGAAGGCGTGACCTTGACGATATCGCCGAAGAGCTGGTTCACCTCGGCGTAGGTTTTCTCCACCTCGCGCCAGCGGTGGCCCAAGCCCATGGCGGCGGCTTGTTCGCGCAGATTCGTAAACTGCCCGCCGGGAATCTCATGTTGATAGAGCCGCGCGGAGCCCGCCTTCGGGCCCGAATCGAAGGGTAAGTAGTAGGATCGGACCGTTTCCCAATAGTCGGAGCATTCGTTGAGAGCCTCGATGTCGAGATTCGTATCCCGCGGTGTGTGACGCAGAGCTTCGACGATGGAATTTAGATTGGGCTGGCTGGTGCCGCCGCTCATGGCGGCTAGGGCGGCATCGGCCACGTCGGCGCCCGCATCCGCCGCTTTCAGTACGGAGCCGGCATTGATTCCGCTGGTGTCGTGGGTGTGAAAGTGCACAGGGATGGCGATTTCCTCGCGGAGCGTCTTCACGAGTTCGTAGGCCGCATACGGCTTGCAAAGGCCGGCCATGTCCTTAATCGCGAGGAAATGCGCGCCGAGCTTTTCGAGCTGCTTAGCCATGGTGACGTAATATTTCAACGAATATTTCGGGCGCGATTTATCGAAAATGTCGCCGGTGTAACAAATGGCCGGCTCGCAGACGGCGCCGGTTTCGAGAACGGCGTCGATCGCGACGCGCATGTTGTCGATGGAGTTGAGCGAATCGAAGACGCGGAAGATGTCGATGCCCTGCGCGTGGGCTTCGCGAACAAACTCGACGATGACGTTGTCAGGATAGGAGGTGTAGCCGACGGCGTTTGCGCCGCGAAGCAGCATTTGAAAGCAAATGTTTGGGATGCGTGCGCGGAGTTCGCGCAGGCGCTGCCAGGGATCCTCGTGAAGGAAGCGCATCGCCGTATCGAAAGTTGCGCCGCCCCACATTTCCAGGCTGAACAGATGCGGGAGACGCCGGGCGACGGCGCCGGCTGTGGCGAGCAAATCGTAGGTGCGCACGCGCGTGGCCATCAACGATTGGTGGGCATCGCGAAAGGTCGTGTCCGTGATGAGCAGACGCTTTTCTTTTCTCGCCCACGCAGCAAATTTTTTGGGGCCCAGCTTTTGCAGCAATTGCCGCGTTCCCGCAGGCGGCTCGAGGCCGGGCACGGAAGGCAGCACCGCCCTCTCCAACTCTTTGGGGACTTGCTTGCCTTTTACTTCGGGGTTTCCATTGAGAATCACGTCGCCGAGATACGAGAGCAGTTTCGTCGCGCGGTCGCTGCGGCTCTGCAGGCGGAACAACTCGGGATACTCGTCGAGAAAGGTAGTGGTGACATCGCCGGCGCGGAAGCGCGGATGATTGACCACATTTTCGAGGAACAGGATGTTGGTCTTGACACCGCGAATTCGGAATTCACGCAGCGAGCGGTCCATGCGCTGGCAAGCTTCCGGAAGTTTCGTTCCCCAGGCCGTCACCTTGACGAGGAGCGAATCGTAGTAGGCTGCGAGGACAGCGCCGGCATACGCCGTGCCGCCATCGAGTCGAATGCCAAAGCCCGCCGGTGATCTGTAGGTGGTGAGCTTCCCATAATCGGGCGCGAAGTTTTTTTCCGGATCTTCCGTGGTGACGCGGCACTGGAGCGCCGATCCGTAGAGCGGCACATTTTCCTGTTGGGGAAGCGCCAGCGGCTCGTCATGGAGTTTGTGGCCTTGCGCCACGAGAATCTGCGAACGCACCAGGTCGATGCCCGTCACCATCTCCGTGACGGTGTGCTCAACCTGAATGCGCGGGTTGACCTCAATGAAGTACCAGTTCCTGGCGTCGACGTCGTAGAGGAATTCGACCGTGCCTGCGTTGCGATAGTTGGCTTTTCGCGCCAGACGCACCGCGGCATCGCATAATTCCGAGCGCACGGACGACGGTAAATTCGCGGCAGGGGCGACCTCGACGACCTTCTGATGGCGACGCTGCACGGAACAGTCGCGTTCATAAAGGTGCAGCAGATTCCCGTGATTGTCGCCAAGAATTTGGACTTCGAGATGGCGCGCGCGCGCCAAATATTTCTCCAGAAAGACACTGGCATCGCCGAACGCGGATTTTGCCTCGCCCTGTGCTTCTTCGAGCCGCGAATCCAGTTCGGCCGCGTCGCGCACTACGCGCATGCCGCGGCCGCCGCCGCCCATGGCGGCCTTCACAATGACGGGATAGCCGATGCCGGCGGCGAATTTGCGAGCTTCACTTGCGGAGTTCACCGGCTCCGCGGTTCCCGGAAGCACAGGCACTCCCGCCGAGGCCGCCAGCCGCCTTGCAGCTGTCTTGTCTCCCAGGAGTGCGAGCAATTCCGCTGTCGGGCCGATAAAAGCAATTCCTGCCTTTTCGCAAGCACGCGCAAATGCAGGATTTTCTGCCAAAAATCCATAACCGGGATGAATCGCGTCTACGTCTTTCTGCTTGGCTAACGCAACGATGTCGGCGATATCGAGATAAGCTTCAACCGGCCCCTTCCCCAAACCTACCTGGTAGGCCTCATCCGCCTTGAAGCGGTGCAGCGCGAGGCGATCTTCCTGCGAATAGATGGCCACGGTGCGCAGACCGAGTTCTGTCGCGGCGCGAAAAATGCGGATGGCGATTTCGCTGCGATTGGCCGCTAGCAATTTTCGGATGGGTCTATTCTTCTTCATCACAGGATCGACAAGAAGCTTACGCGAAACTATGGATTGTTTCACGCACGGCACGAATGGATCAATTTTTTCGATTGGCAGGACAAACAAATTGCGTGCGCAGGGCGGAATAGGAAACTGCTTTAGGGCCTCAGCAAAGGCTGTGCAAAGCGAATGGGTACGCCAAAATTGGAGCCGCCGAAGCCCCGCACCACGGCAAACGTCACGCCAATCACCTCCCCGTCACGGTTAATCAGCGGGCCGCCCGAGCCGCCGGAAGTGGTTTGCGCATCGTAGACGATTTTATCGGGCAACACGTCGCCGATGTGTCCTTGGGTCACCAAGGGCCGGATCAGATGGCGCTTTTGAAGTTCTTCCACGATTTTCTTCGGGTCGCCCGCGCTGATCTTGACGATGTCCTTCACGGTGTTCTCGCCGGCGCGCGCCAGGATGGCGCTCAATCCAGTGGCGTATCCCAACGAAATCAAAGGCTGGCCGCTAACGGCCGCCCCTTTGCCTCCATTCAATTTCAGAACCGGGAGTTTCAGAGTGGAAAGGTCGCCACGAAGAACAGCTAGATCGGCTTCGTCTGAGATCTCCGAAATGCTCATGCGGATGCCGCCGGCGGCTCCAGGGAAATACGCGGTCATCTCGGCGATGGTTGGCTGCAATCCCTGCTGCGTCGCGGCACTAAGCTCGTCATTCTTCCACCACGGTTGAGCGACATGATGGTTGGTAAGTATCTCATCCTTGCCAACGACGAAACCGGTTCCAAAAAAGTCAGCGTGGACTTCTGGTGCGCGGCCCTCGAGGCTATAGACAACGTTGCCGTCGCTATCCTTGAGGGGCTGACCATCGGGATTGATGGCGCCATAACGCAAGGGGCGCCGTGAACTCTGATCCAGAAAAGAAACCGAAACGTGGAGCAGGCAGACGCTCGGAGCGTCGGCGCTTATGACTCCCTCGGCCGCGTCAGATTCGGTTTCTATGCGCTTCAGGCGGCTGGCAGTGGCAACCAACTGCTTGCGCAGACCGGCAACTTCGGAGGCGTCCGCCGCAGCGAGCTTCTGGCGAAGATCCGCGGTCTCTTTTTGAAGCTCTTGTTTCTGCTCGATGAGGTCCGACTGTTGGAGGTTTTCCCTGGCTTTGTTAGCCTCTGCAACCAGAGCCTGTTGGGTTTGGACGCCGTGCTCGAGCTGCGCGATGACGGAGTAGGCGCGCCGGGCCTCTTTCTCCGCGCGCCGCGAGTAGAGAAGAAAAATGACTGCGAGAAGCGCGGCGACGCCGAGGAGCGCGGTAACGCCGATTTTCAGGGCACGATCAAGAGAGAAGGCGTCTCGAGTCATTTTCTCGGTGACGGCGATGGCCTGAAACGCGGTGTGAGCGATTTCCTGGCCTTCTTCGGCGAGTCGGGATTTCTGCTGCAGCTCTTCGAGGGCATGCTTCTCGCGCAACTGGACGCGAACTCGCGCAAGCAACTCGGCGGATTCCCAAGGCGCCGTCAAAACGTCGTCGGCTCCCAGATCCAGCGCACGGGCACGCTCCGCGGCGCCTCCACTCGCGAAGAGAATCACGCGCGTGTTGGACGTGGAACCGAGGCCCTTAATTTCCGCGAGGGAGTTGCAACAGAGAACATCGGCAAGGTCGGCGGAAAGCAGAAACACATCCACGGCGCCGCTCTGAACGATGCGGAACCCTGCCTCCTGCGAAGGCGCCGAGGAAACTTCGTAGCCCGCGGAGCGCAGCACCTCCTGGAGAAGTTGGCACCGTGCGTCGTCCGGCTCAACAATCAATAGGTTTTCGCGCTTGGGAGACAAGTTTGGTGGTTTCCTGCGCGGCGGCGACTGATGCTAGCCGCGTTTCTTTGATGCGCATCACATCCAGCCGGACTCAAGTAATTCATATAGTAACGGAAATTTCAAATGGAGGCTTGCATGCGCCGTGGCAGGAGACCACCTGATAGCGAACAGGGAGTAATTCCAGGGATGGAATGGCCCGGCACTGATCTACCAACGGTATCTGGAAAGAAGTTGCGCGTCACGCGGTCGAGATGCGGTTGTGCTGCTGGATTTCAATATTTTCGGAGCACGCCGATGACGCGGCCCTGAATCTTGAGGTCATTCGCGGCCACCATGATCGGGGCCATCTCGGAATTCGCGGGCTGCAGGCGGATCTTCCCGACGCCTTCGCGATAGAACCTCTTGAGCGTGGCTTCCTCGCCGCCAATCAGAGCCACGACTATATCGCCGGCGTTGGCCACCTGCGTTTGTTCGCAGACGACATAATCGCCATCCATGATGTGGTCTTCAATCATGGAACTGCCCTTCACCTGAAGAACGAAGGAATTTCCGCCGCGGGCAAAATCGCCCAGCGACAGGGTCTCGCGCTCTTCGACGGCCTCCAACGGCCGGCCGGCAGCGATTCGGCCTAAGAGCGGGAGCTCTTGAACCTTCCGGTCGCTAATCTGCTCCCTGACGGGCTTCGGCAACTGAAGAATTTCGATCGAGCGGCTCTGATTGTAACCGCGACGGATAAAACCCTTTTTTTCGAGAGTGGTGATGTGTTTGTGGACGGTGGCCAGCGAAGTCAGCTTCAGCCCCTTGCCAATCTCTTCAAAGCTGGGGGCGTAGCCGTGCTTGGTCTCGAAGGAAACCAGGTAATCGAGGACTTCCTTTTGCCGTTTTGTCAGGGCCATCG
This sequence comes from uncultured Acidobacteriota bacterium, assembly GCA_963824515.1. Classification (GTDB taxonomy): domain Bacteria; phylum Acidobacteriota; class Terriglobia; order Acidiferrales; family UBA7541; genus Acidiferrum. The sequence continues at coordinate 59,570 of CAWGPN010000014.1, read as the reverse complement.
CTCGCCTCCGGATACACTAGTGAAGCGTCTACACTTTAGGCGAAAAGAAAGCGAACGTCAAGCGCAATTTGCTTTCGCGTTACTTTCACTTCCCTGTGGCAGCACTTCTGGAAATGATATAGACAAACAGTATGGCCAATTCTCCGAAGCCTACCGCTTCCGTGAGTGCCGCGGGTGTTGTCGCCATTCTCGGGAGCGTGATCGTACTGGTGGGAGCGACACTGGGCCTTCTTGCGCTCCTGCTGGTGAAGATGCCGGCGAATATGCCGGAGCAGCCTCCCTTTATCCGCCTGGCTTCGATTGGCACGATGGCGTTAGGCGTGGTCGGCGCAATTTTTGGCATTGCCACGGGTGTTGGGCTTTTCCGCCTGCGCAACTGGGCCCGGACTTCAGCTCTGGTCTGGGCGGGAATCTGCTTTTCGTTCGGCCTCATTGGAATACCCCTTGCCCTGTTCATGACCCTTCCGACGCCGGCCACCGCACCCGGCATGCCCTCGAACTTTGCGACGATTTTCCGACTCGTGCTTGTCGCCATTTACACCGCGCCACTCGCGGTGGGCATCTGGTGGCTTGCGCTCTTCAGCCGCAAGGCAGTTAAGGATCAATTCGCGCGGACCGTGGTGCCGGTAGATTTTTCTCAGTCCCAAAAACCGCGCCCCCCCGTGCCCATCACCGTGCTGGCGTGGTTTTTCATTACTTCCGCGGCAAACATTCTTATTGTCCCGATATTGCCGTCGCGTTTTCCGATGATGTTATTCGGCCACCTGTTCTATCCGCCGGCAGGCACGATCATTTTTGTACTGAGTTGCGCCCTTGTCACCGTCGCGGGAATCGGCCTCTTGAAGCTGAAACCCTGGAGCTATACGTTAACAATCGCGCTGCAACTCCTCTGGCTGGCCAGCGGAATCATCAGCCTGCTCAACCCAAACTTCGACTCGTGGATGAATTCCCTGGTGGAGAGTATGACTAACGCGATGCGCATGCCCGGCGGAGTGTCCGTTCCGATGAATTTTCTCCAGGACTTCCGGTGGTTCATGTACATCGGACTGCTAATTCCCCTTGTGATCGTGGCCATACTTTTTTACTACCGCGAGCGATTTTCCGAAGCAGCTGCGGCAGCAGATGCGTAAAGCCGCGTTTTCACCCGGAAGGCATAGAATCCTTGCGTGTCTTTTCCGTAACGACACATGTGTGCCCGGCGGTCTCTCGTTCCGCCGGGAATGGGCCGGTGTGGTATTCTCTTCTTGTCGGCTCCGGGCGGCTGGATGCAGTATCCAACCTGGTTTTCGCACTGCCCATCTAACAAATCGAGCCGCACTCCCTCGGGGAATTCGTCCGGGAGTAGAGAAACAGCGGAGCCCTGGTCACCATGTCCACTTTGATTGAAACACCGCCGGTAAAACACAAGCGCGAGGTGATCGAGCGCGCGGTCATCCGTTTCGCGGGCGACTCGGGCGACGGCATGCAGATTACCGGAAGCCAGTTCACCAACACCGTCGCGCTCTACGGCAACGATATCGCCACGTTCCCGGACTTTCCCGCGGAGATTCGCGCGCCCGCCGGAACCCTCCCCGGCGTCAGCGGCTACCAACTGCATTTTTCGTCGAGCGACGTGTACACCCCCGGCGACGCCGTCGACGTTTTGATCGCCATGAATCCCGCGGCACTGAAGATGAATGTCGCGGACCTGAAGGCCAACGGGATCCTGATTGTAAATTCCGATGCCTTCGCGGAAGGCGACCTGCGCAAGGCCAAGATGGATTCCAATCCGCTGGAGGATCATTCGCTCGACAAGTACCGCCTTTTTTCCGTCGAGCTTGAGCGGCTGACCAAAGTGGCACTGGACGATCTTGGGCTCGACGCCAAATCCATCAGCCGTTGCAAAAACTTTTTTGCTCTGGGCATGTGTTATTGGCTTTACAACCGCTCGATGGACCCCACCGTCCGCTGGATTGAAGCCAAATTCAAGAACAAGCCACTGCTCGTCGAAGCCAACAGGCTGGCGATGAAGGCCGGTTACTCCTATTGCGAAGCTACGGAAGCCTTCCAAATCAGTTACGAAATTCCGCCCGCGCAGCTCGCGCCCGGCTTTTACCGCAATCTCAGCGGAAACCAGGCACTCGCACTGGGCTTTGTCACCGCTTCGCAAAAATCCGGGCTGCGGCTTTTCCAGGGCAGCTATCCGATTACCCCCGCTTCTGACATTCTTCACGAGCTTTCGCATTACAAGGATTTCGGCGTGATGACCTTTCAGGCCGAAGATGAAATCGCGGCCATCACCAGCGCAATCGGCGCTGCGTATGCAGGGGCACTCGCAATCACTACGACTTCCGGACCAGGCATGGCGCTCAAGACGGAAGCGATGGGCCTCGCCGTAGCCGTGGAAATCCCGCTTGTTATCTGCGACATTCAGCGCGGCGGTCCTTCGACCGGCCTTCCGACCAAAACTGAGCAAGCGGATTTGCTGCAAGCGCTCTTCGGACGCAATTCCGAGGCGCCGATTCCCATCCTTGCCGCGGCGACGCCCAGCGACTGCTTCTGGGCCGCGCTCGAAGCCAGCCGCATCGCGATCAAGTACATGGTTCCCGTGATTGTTCTCTCCGACGGCTACCTTGCGAATGGCGCGGAGCCCTGGCGGATTCCCAACGTCGACGAGATTCCTGCATTCCCCGTGAAATTCGCAACGGAAGTCAACGGTCCGAACGGCTATTTGCCTTACAAACGCGATCCGGAAACGCTGGCGCGGCCGTGGGCCGTTCCGGGAACTCCGGGCCTCGAACACCGCGTCGGCGGCCTCGAAAAGCAGGACGTTACCGGTAACATCAACTACGAACCGCTCAATCACGAAAATATGGTGCGCATCCGCGCTGCGAAAGTTGCGGCAATCGTGCAGGAGATCCCGGATGTGGAGCCTGCCGGCGACGCGGAAGGCGATCTTCTGATTGTTGCCTGGGGTTCGACGCATGGCGCGATTACCGCGGCGCTAAAAGCGCAGCGAGAGCGCGGCCGCAAGATCGGCCACGTACATCTGCGCTATCTCAACCCGCTGCCGGCGAATCTCGGCGAAGTACTTCAGCGCTATAAGACGGTGCTTGTGCCTGAGCTGAACATGGGCCAGCTTCTTTGGGTTTTGCGCGCCAAGTATCTGGTCGATGCCATCGGTCTAAATAAGATTCAGGGACGGCCATTCAAGCAGGCCGAAGTCGAGCAAAAGATCGAAGAAATTCTTGGAGAGAACTCCCAATGAGCACCGCTACTCTTCCGCCGATCAAGCCTCTCACCAAGAAGGATTTCCAAACCGACCAGGAAGTTCGCTGGTGCCCCGGTTGCGGCGACTATGCGATTCTTTCAGCCGTTCAGTCCGTTTTCCCGGAGCTGGGCATTAAACGTGAGAATTTCGTGGTGGTCTCGGGCATCGGCTGCTCGAGCCGCTTCCCGTACTACATGAACACGTTCGGCTTTCACACCATCCACGGCCGCGCGCCCGCCGTGGCCACGGGAATCAAGGCGATTCGGCCCGATCTCGAGGTTTGGGTCGCCACCGGCGATGGTGACGCTCTTTCCATCGGTGGCAACCACTTGATTCACATGCTGCGGCGCAACGTCGGCCTGAAAGTTCTGCTTTTCAACAACCGCATTTATGGCTTGACGAAGGGCCAATATTCGCCGACGTCCGAGTTCAGCAAGAAGACCAAATCCACGCCATTCGGATCGCTAGACCGGCCGTTCAATCCGATTTCTCTCACCATCGGCGCCGAAGCAACGTTTGTCGCGCGCTCCGTGGACGTCTTCCAGCAACACCTCAAAGAAACGCTGAAGCATGCCGCCGCGCACAAAGGATCCGCGTTCGTCGAGATTCTGCAGAACTGCAACATATTCAACGATGGCGCGTGGTTCAACCTCACCGAGCGCGATGCACGCAGCGAGCATATCCTCTACCTCGAGCACGGCAAACCGCTTGTTTTCGGCAAGAACAAGGACAAGGGCATTCGGCGCCAGCCTGACGGTGACATCGAGGTCGTGCAGCTCGGCAACGGCATCACCGAATCAGACCTCATCATTCACGACGCGCACCATCCGCGTCCGTCCTACGCGTTTCTGCTTTCGCACATGGAACATCGCCCCGGTTTCCCGACTCCCATCGGGGTGCTTCGTGCCTGGGACGATCTGCCGCGCTACGAAGACGTGATGAACCAGCAGATCAAGGATGTGATTGCGAAGCGCGGCGCTGGCGATCTCACGAAACTTCTCCGCGCCGGAGATACCTGGGAAGTAAAATAGCTCCGCACCTCCCTAGCCGCCTGCTCACCCAAGCGCCGCTCTTTTCATTTCGGCATAACCATCCCGCCCGTCCGTGGCATCCAAAGGGAGTAGGATAGAGGTCCGCGATCCCAGCTAATTCCTACCCGAGGAGAGATATACATGAACCCAAAAAATAACAAGCAGGACGCTTCTTATAGCCAGCTCGAAGCGGGAACGAAACAGGCCAAGCCGCTCCAGCATCAGCACGCCCCCGAAATCCAGCCCTACGGCAAGATCGCCAAATTGCCCATCGCTCTCGACGAAAAGGTCTGCGCGGGCAGCGCGGAAAATCTCAACCAGCTTCTCGCCGACACCATGACGCTTCGCGACATGTACAAAAAGCATCATTGGCAGGTGGCCGGTCACACCTTTTATCAGTTGCACCTGCTCTTCGACAAGCATCACGGCGAGCAGGACGAACTCGTGGATGCTATCGCCGAACGGGTTCAAATCCTGGGTGGTGTCAGCCTGGCGATGGCCGCGGACGTCGCCGAGACGACTCTGATTCCACGGCTGCCGCGTGGCCGGGAAGAAGCTCCGGTGCAAATCTCGCGCCTTCTGGAAGCCCACGAAATCATCCTGAAAGAAACCCGCACAATGGCAAGACAAGCCAGCGAGGCAGGCGACGACGGCACAAACGATTTGCTGGTCTCGGACGTTATCCGGACAAACGAACTTCAAGTGTGGTTCCTGGCAGAACACCTGGTGAAAGTTCCCGTGGTTCAAGCCGCTCAAGCCAAGGCCGCCGCTAACGGAGATTAGAAACGCTTCGAAACTGGTGAGCAAAAAAACGAAGAGGGCGGGCGCCGAAAACCTTCCAGCGGACCCGCCCTTTTCGCTGTGTGTGTGCTCTGATCAGAAATTCGCGATTTTCTCGATCGTCAGAACTACGCTCTCGATGCTTTCAGGTCGTCCTTGGCTTGCTTTTCCGCGTTTTTCGCTTCCGACTTCGCGTCGGCGTCCGGCTTCATCGCGTGGATCGCTTTGCTCAAGCTCATGGCCTTGTCACCAGCCGCGCCCTTGCAGGAAGACATATCCGCGCTCGTTTGCACGCCCGTAAGGTTTGACTTGAGGCAGTTGAAGTCCAGCCCCAGAGTCTTGCTTGCGTGCAACGCGGCCACGCACTCGTCCAGTTCCTTGAAGTTTTCGCATGCGCTCCTGGCGTCGGTATTCGCCGCCAAAACGCCTTGCGCCTGCAGATTGGCTGTTAGCTTTTTGTCTTGCTGGTCTTTCACATCAAGCTGATCGCTGGCGGATTTTGGCTCCTTCTTCACCCACCGGATTGGATTCAACGAGTGTGAGGTGGCGGAACTGCCTGAGGAGGCCGCTCCCGCACCTGCTCCCTGCGGCCCTTGCGCGGCGGCTCCGCTCGCGCCATAGGTTACGCTCAGCATCGCCACCGCAACTAACAAAAGTAGCTTTTTCATTTACCCTCCGATCCTTGTTTCTGGACCAACCTATGAGACCCGGACGGGTCCCGGACTCCAGTAGGCCACGGGGTTCGGTTGGCGGCGAGCGGCGGATGGGAGGGTACTCCCCCAATCCGTCACGCTGTCCTTTCGGACAGGGCTATCGAAGGATTCCCGGAGCTTTCTCCCAGCTTCGTTTCCGCTTTCAGAATTCCGCCCAGAATAGGTTATGGTGAAGACGCTGTGAAGACTGGCACCCGGCCCTCTCGACTCCTGCTTCGCTTGCACACCTGGCTCGCACCTGCGGATGCACCGGAGAGCGCCGACCTCATTTTTGTCCTTGCCGGAAAAATGTACCGCAAAGAATACGCCCTCGAACTGTTCCGCGAGGGACTCGCGCCGGGATTATTGCTCAGTGTCGGGCGCTTCGAAATTCGCCGTTTTTCAAAAATGTCCCTCCCTGTTCCGCTGGATCTCCTGAAACTGGCGCAAGGAGTGCCGCCGCCCCAGCGCCACTATTTTGTTTTTTTTCGTGGCCAGGAGGTGCGAGCGGAGCATGTCCCGCCGCGGACATTCGGCACTTTGAAGGAGATTGATTGCCTGGCGCGGTGCCTCGCTGCAAATCCGGAAATCCGCTCCGTGCTCGTGGTCAGTACCGGCACTCATCTGCGCCGGATTCGTATGTGCTGCCGCTACTTGCTAGCTTCCGCGAAGAAGTTGACCTTCCTGGCTGCCCCCTGCCCGCCATCCGTGCCCGAACAAGAATTACCCCCGGCCTCCGGAGCGGATGATCTGCGGGAACTCTTTAAGCTCGCGATTTATTGGGTGGTGTTGAGAATTCGTAGCTGACGTTTTTTTGAGAAAGCGCCTTGAAACAACGCATGTACTTGGAGGGTAAGCGAATCGCCTCTTTCAGGAGCGAAGCTTGAGAAAAACTCCGTAAATGCACAAGCCCAGTCCGCCCAGAAACACGACGGGCGCTAGGTAGGCTGTCACGAGCGGGTTAAGCTGGAAAGGAAGGTGCAGCGCACTGTAGCCGCCGGAGAAATAATAGATTACCGCCCCCAGCAGCATATACATCAGCCCGCGGCGCACTTCGCGACGGCCATTCTTGCCGACGCGCGGGGATAGACGAACCTCGGGAACGGCTTCGCGGCAGAAGGGACAGTGCTTCATCCGCGTGGGCACGGGTTTGCCACAGTAAGAGCACGGACGAGAAACCGCTGTCTGCCCTGGATAGCTGCCCATACATGCTCCATCCCCCGTCCTTACAAGCGTAAATTCGCCGTGCGATTCCGTCAAGAGAGTGTGAGACGGAGAGTAAACACGGGATTTAGGCAGCCGGAAAATCGTCTCACGCCCCTGAAACCGTTTTGACTTTGCAACATCCAATGGATCAGCTAGATTCATCCAATTGGAAATGGAAGATTTCTCCAAACTCGCCTCCTACGCCATTCTTGGCGATGCAGACCCTGTCCCGCAGAGTCTGCTGACGGCTTTTCCCGAGCAGGCCAAAACGCTGGCGCTGCTTTACGATGTGAGCCGCGAGCTGACATCCATTTTGGACCGGGAAGAGTTGCTCCGGCGCGTCGCTGAGCGCGTCAAACGCATCGTCAACTACGACGTGTTTAGCGTGATGCTGTGGAACGAATCGACGCAGCTTCTCGAGAGCGTTTTTGGTATGCGCTACGAGGATTCCATCCCTACCTGTCAGCGCTTGCCTCTACGCCAAGGTCTCACGGGAACGGCTGCCGCCGAGCGCCGCCCCGTGCGCGTTGATGACGTGCTGGCGGATGCGCGCTACATCCGCTGCGAAACCGGCCTGGATGCACGGTCCGAGCTTGTGATTCCTCTTCTTCTTCAGGACCGCCTCATCGGCGTCCTGGACCTCGAAAGCATCGAGCCGCGCGCCTTCACGGTCGAAAATGAACGTATGCTTGCGACGCTGGGTTCTTACATCGCCGTCGCCCTCGAAAACGCCCGGCTCTACGAGGAAGCGCGCGAGAACCACATCCGCCTCCAGGATGATCTCAACACCGCCCGCGAAATTCAGCGCCAGTTGCTGCCTCACGGCGCCAAGGAAATCCCAGGGCTCGAGCTCGCTGCGGCTTACCTCCCCGCACGGGAGTTGGGCGGCGACTTCTACGATTTCCTTCCCTACGGTCAGGGCAAGCTTGCCATGGCTTTGGGAGATGTGTCCGGCAAGGGAACCGCGGCGGCACTGTACGGGTCTCTGGCTATCGGCACGCTGCGCGAACTCGTGGTCAGCAGCACATACTATCCCGCGGACATGCTACAGATGCTCAACCGCCGCATGCATGGTGCGCGCCTTGATGCGCGTTTTATCGCCATGTTGTTTGCCGTGTATGATGCCGCGGCCCGGCGGCTTACCCTGGCCAATGCCGGCGGGCCTTATCCCTTGTTGGTGCGTGCAGGCAACGCTCAAGAAATTCGCGTCGAAGGCGTTCCGCTGGGCCTTTTCCCCGCTAACGAGTACGAGGAAACGTCCATCGAACTTCTACCGGGCGATCTAGTTCTCTTCGCCTCTGACGGCATTCTGGAATCGGAGAACGCCAAACAGGAAGAGTTCGGCTCCCGGCGTTTGCACGCTCTGCTGGCCGCCGCCGCGCCGGGAATTTCGGCCAATGAGCTGTCGGAAAAAATAATCGCCGCTACCGATGCTTACAGTGGGTCCGGCTCCAGCCCCCGCGACGACCGGACTCTGCTCGTTCTCCGCGTTACGGGAGAATCCGCGGCCGATTACTCAAAACTTCCCGTCATTTATTGAAGAGGCGGAGTCCCTCGCTCCTGCCGGAATCTTTTACTGCCCACCGAGGCCGGGAATGCCTGCCTGCAGAAGTTCCGGCTTTTTCAACAACGGAAGCCACCTTGCCCGAACCGCGGCAAATTCCGGCAAGCGCTTCTTCGAAATCGGATCGGACGGCGGCAATCCCAGTTTCTCGAAGTTCTTGTACTTCCCCTTGTGCAAAATTCGAAAATCGAGATGTGGACCCGTGGAAAGGCCCGTGCTGCCGACGAGTCCGATGGTCTTTCCGATATCGACGTGCTGGCCCGCGCGAACGTACATGCGCGACAGATGCAGATACATGGTCTCGTAGCCGTTGGAATGGGCGATTTCCACCAGATTTCCTTCGCCGCCTTTGCGGCCCGCGAAGAGTACGCGCCCGCTCCCGATACTCTGCACCGGCGTTCCTACGGGCGCGCCGTAATCTGTGCCCAGGTGCGGACGGACGATTTTCAGAATCGGGTGGAAACGAGCCAGGCTGAAATGCGAAGTGATCGGTGCGGCGAATTTCAGCGGCGAACGGAGAAACAACTTCTGCAAGGATTTGCCGTCGGCTGTGTAGTAAGCGGGGCGTCCAGCCTTGTCATGGAAGAGAAGCGCCTGATATTTCTTGCCGCCATTGTCGTATTCGGCGGCGAAAATCCTTCCATATCCAGCGGTCTTGCCGTCCGCATACTTCTTTTTCTCGAACAGGACGCGGAAGGTATCGCCCTTGCGCGGATCGGTGTAGAAGTCCAGATCGTAACCGAATATCTGCGCGAGCCGCATGGTGATTTCCGGTGACTCGCCGGCCTGCTCGACGGCGTTGAACAGAGAATCTTCGAGCTGCCCGGAAATCGCGGTCACCACCACTTTTGTGGGGATCTCCCTCACTTCCGCGGTAAAGCCGCTTTTCTCCGGCACGATCTTCAACATGCGGTCCGGATCGATTTTGTAATCGATCTCGCGCAGCTCGCCCTCGACCGAGCGCCCCACCGTAATTGTGTGGCCCGCGCGCACTTGCCGCAGATTAAACTCCTGCTGCGCCGCCGCCGAAGCGCTGGTCGCGTCCTGAACGCTCAACCCGAATTTCTCGAGCGCGGAAGTGAAATTGTCGCGTGCACGTACTTGCTTTTCCGTGGGAACAATCACGTGCTCGTGAATCCACGCCGCCTCCTCATTTCCGAGCTTCACCTGGTGCTCGAATTCGTCGGAAGCGGCGAGGCGCAGATGAAAAACGTAAGCGAGCACTCCGGCCCCAAAGCACAGCACAATAACCATCACTATCGCAAAACGACGATTCACTCTTCCTCCCTCCCACCCGCTAAACGCTTCGTCTCGCCTTCCCTCGCCTGTACGCGGACGACTCTTCCTCTTTGCGAGCGGGGCATGTCAGATTATCACGAACACTTTTGTATCAAACCGCCATCCCAGTCAAACCGGATTGTGGCTCGATGCGTCTAAACCTTCAACCTTTGGATGAAATCAGGCTGCATCTCAAGTAGGATGCTGCGATGAGCCTTCACAGCTATTCGCGGCGATCCTTTTTGGCCTTTACGGCGATGCTGCCGTCGGCACTTCGTGCCTTGGGAACCTCCCGGATTCCCGTCGGCCTGGAACTCTATTCCGTGCGCAACGCGCTAAAGCAGGACCTGGATGGCACGGTCCGCGCCGTTGCTGCCATGGGTTATCAATGCGTCGAATTTTACGCCCCGTATTTCGAATGGACTGAGAGCCAGGCAAAGGGAATGAAGAAGTTGCTCGACGACCTCGGTATTCGTTGCTATTCCACCCACAACGACAGTTCGTATCTCGGACCGGAGAAAATTTCACGCGCGCGCGATCTTAACCGGATTCTGGAATGCAAATACGTGGTTATGGCCAGTTCTCACGAGAAACCGGGGCCAGACGGTTGGAAGGCCGTCGCGGACATGCTGAATTTCGCCGCCGATAAGCTGGAGCCCTCGGGTTTGCAGGCCGGCTATCACAACCATCAGACCGAATTCACGCCTGAGAGTGGTGTCCGCCCCATTGAAATTCTCGCGAAGAATACGAAACCGTCCGTCATGTTGCAACTCGATGTGGGCACCTGCATCGAAGCCGGCTCCGATCCTGTGGCGTGGATTCGTTCGAATCCCGGGCGCATCCGGTCTCTCCACCTAAAGGACTGGTCGCCCGATCCCGGAAAGGGCTACACGGTCTTGTTCGGTGAAGGTGTAGCCGATTGGAAGGATATTTTTGCGGCAGCGGAAACGGCCGGCGGCGTGGAATATTACCTCATCGAGCAGGAAGGCAGCCGCTTCCCGGAGTTAGAAACCGCCAAGAAATGTCTCGAAACGTTTCGCACCATGCGCGGCGCGTGAGCCGCCCAGAATTTGCTCGCTTGCCCGTCCGGCTTACTTCCCGGAAATGAGTGGAGTGAGCGGTGTGCTCCGATCGGAGGAATCGGCGAAATAATTCTGTTCGCGGAGCTTGCGATAGATGCGCCCGGCGATTTCGGCGGCCATGGGACCCTTGACGCGGCGCGAGTTGCCGCGCAAGAGAACAGCCAGCGCGATTTTCGGGTGGGCCTCGTCGGCATAGCTCACGAACCATCCGATGCGCGATGGTGTGGTGTGGTCGTCGCACGTGCCGGTCTTGCCGAGAGGAGTCTCGTCGCCGTTACGGTCGAAACTGGATCTGCCCGTCCCATAAAGCACCGTTGCAAGCATGCCTTCGCGCACTTCCGGGAGTACCGAAGCGATATTCAGATTGCGCTTCACGCGCGGCGCGAAATTTTCTATTTCCAACTGCGTCCGGGGATACTGCAAATAGTAAAGCGTGCCGCCATTCGCAAGCGCAGACGCAAGCGCGGCAAGCTGCAGCGGGGTGATTTGAATTCCCTGCCCAAAACTGGACATCCGCGCCACGCCGCCAAACGCGGGCGGTTCGCTCGGGAAGGCCCCGGGATGCTCTTCCGGCAAATCATATCCGGCAAGCTCACCCAATCCCAGCAGGCGCGCATACTTGGAAACGGTATCAAACCCCATCCGCCGTCCGAGTTGCTCGAAAAATGCATTATTCGAATGCGCCATCGCATCGGTCAAATTCATGTACTTGTGACGGCTCACCTTGAGCATGGTGTCTCGGGTAATGACATTTTCCTCGAGCGCGGCCACGGCGATGGTCGGCTTGATCGTGGAACACGGGATGTAGCCGTCCCCAAAAGCAGTTTCTTGGTTTACAACCGTCAAGATCCGCCCGGTGTTTGGATCCACGGCCACAACCGATCCGTTGTAGCGCCCGAGTGCCTCGACGGCGGCCTCGCGCACGACCGGATCATCGTAAGTCGAAACGTCGGATTTCGTGGAATCCGCAAAGGTGGGAACACCTCGGTAGTGCGAAGCGTATCTGCGGGCGTGCGAGCGCTTGACGTGTTTTCTGCCGCTTGACGCAGCAGGAATTGGCACGGCAAAAAACGCCGCCAGCAGAACTACGAGAATTGATTTTGCCGCTTTATTCACTAAACCACCTTTGGCCCGCGACTTTCTCCGATATTACCCGAGGGCGAATACTTACCTTAGACTGGCCCTGTGGTCAACCTACATTCTCAAATCGTTTTACTTCCCGACGGCCACGAGGCTCGCGTTCCTGAGAACATCTCATACCATCAATGGCTATTGCACCTGCGTCGCCAAAAGAGCAGTTCGCTGATTTGATGCCACTTAGACGCGCAGCGTAAGCTCAAATTGTTTCGAACAGAAACGCCCTCTCTCAGGATGATACACAGTGTAGGGGGTTTGAGGGATGGTACGCAATAGCCGATGTGCACCAGTACCCACCCTATGTGCTTTGTTTTGAATGACTGACCGTCGGGACAGGGGCCCGGGACTAGCTGACCTTGCGCCCAGCAAGGATTGCCGAGCGTGCATGGAAAAAGAGACGGCCCGTCGCATCTTGAAACGGCCGTGTTCCGCTCAGATCATGGACCCGGTCCTCTTCCAGCAGACGCCGCACTTCATTTGCACGTTCGAGGGGCGCCTTGGTGGTCGCCAGCCAGCGTTCGACCTCTGGTGTCAGGTCATCCGCTGTTGTCACTGCATCCGTTTCCAGACCGGCTTCGCAAAACAACCGCAGCATTTCGCTGAGAGGAAGTGTCCGCACGTGCGACGGGTCTCGCAAAATCTCCCAGCGGTCTTGATAAGCTGCGCGCGCGGGATGTTCGCTGGCGTAGATGTCTTCCACCAGCACCCCGCCGCCTGCGCGGCAAACACGAGCCATCTCCCGCAAAACCGCCAGAGGCTCCTGAAGATGATGCAGCGCAAGCCGGCACACCACAACGTCGAAGGCCCCATCCTCAAAAGGAAGATTTTGCGCATCGGCGGCTTGGAAAGACACATTGAAGACGCTGCGTTCTTTCGTCCGCTCCCTGGCGAGCGCCAGCATGGCGTCCGTCAAGTCGACACCGACGGCTTCTCTCGCGCATCGAGCAAAGGCTTCCGCGATGTACCCCGGCCCCGTGGCGATATCCAACACGCGCTCGTTGCCAGTAAGATGGGCCGCGGCGACTAATCGCCCGATGCGTTCTTCGTCGCTAACCCATGGATTCGCTGCAAAAGCCGCGGCTTGTGTCGTGAAAGATTCCCGGATAACGTCGTTATGTTGTGTCACGGGAAAAGCTTAGCATATGCTCCCACGAAGTCCGGGACAGCTCCTGGCGGACCGAGTGATGTTAGCGCGCAGGGCGGGCTTTGCCGGCGTCGGCCGCCGATGCAGTGGCCGCAGCCGCCTTCATAGGCGCTTTGTCGTTGTGCGCGGAGAGTACGGCGTGGCCGTTGGGGCCTGGCGCGGCAGTGTTTGTCGGGTTGCCGGGAATCGCGATTTCGAGCTTCTTGCGCAGGGCGTTTTCCAACTTGTCGCGAATGTCCTTGTTTTCCTTCAAGAAGACCCGCGCGTTTTCGCGTCCCTGGCCCATGCGCTCGCCGCCATAGCTGAACCAAGTGCCGCTCTTCTCGATCAAACCCTTGTCCACGCCGAGATCGATCAAGTCGCCTTCGCGCGAAATCCCTTCGCCGTAAACGATGTCGAATTCGGCTTCGCGGAAGGGCGCCGCAACCTTGTTTTTCACCACCTTTGCACGCGTGCGCGATCCCACCACCTTGTCGCCTTCCTTGATCGCCTGGATGCGCCGGATATCAACGCGCATCGACGAGTAAAACTTCAGCGCCCGCCCGCCCGTCGTCGTCTCCGGATTGCCGAACATCACGCCAATCTTTTCGCGAATCTGGTTGATGAAAATCAGGCAGGTGCGCGACTTCGACACAATGGCCGTGAGCTTGCGCAGCGCTTGCGACATCAACCGCGCCTGTAAACCCATCTGCGGGTCGCCCATGTCACCTTCGAGCTCCGCCTTCGGCACCAAAGCCGCGACCGAGTCCACCACCACAATGTCCACGCCGCCGGAGCGAATCAGCGTCTCCGCAATTTCCAGCGCCTGCTCCCCGTTATCTGGCTGCGACACCAAAAGATTGTCCACGTCCACGCCCAACTTCCGTGCATACACCGGATCGAGCGCATGCTCCGCGTCGATGAATGCCGCCTGCCCGCCGAGTTTCTGCGCTTCCGCGATCACGTGCAGTGTCATCGTTGTCTTACCGCCCGATTCCGGCCCGTAAATCTCGATCACGCGCCCGCGCGGGAAACCGCCGACGCCCAGCGCCGCATCAATTGACAAGCACCCGCTCGGAATCACGCTCACGGGCACGAGCACATCCCGGCTGCCCAGGCGCATAATCGCGCCCTTGCCGTGGTCCTTTTCAATCTGCGATATCGCCGCTGCCAGCAATTTCTCTTTCTCTTCGGTCATTTCACACCTCGGTGGAGGAAATTAGGGAATTCCATTCGCAACGCAAATCTTGGCCCGGGACATAGCGGAACCGGAATATTACCAGTTTATTTATCATTCCGCCACGTCTTCCTTTTCTTTATTCAGGGCCATTCGGTAGAGCACCTAGCCCTGGCGTTCGCAACCGTGCTCCGCGACGTGCTCCTTCAGCCTAGCGATGGCCATCGCCACCCGCACCGCCAGTTGCCGCTCTTCGGCCGCCTCCAGCTTGCGGAGCCGTACCAGCCCCCGCATCCGATCGCGCGCCTCGATGAACTCGCTTTCGAGCCTAGCATGTTCCGGACAACTTATCGCCAGCCTCGCAGCCGAATACATCCCTCACCTGTTGAAAACCGCGAGAGGCAAAATAGCATCATGGCGAAGAAAAAGCAAACACTATTTTCGCCTTCTCTTCGCCTGCGCCGCCATGCCCCTCACTCACCCCCGATCCTCACGATTTGCCCGGACTGGATGGATTCGAGGTGAGCAAGGCATTCCGGAACGAGGGGCGTGAGGTCTTCCAGCAGGACGGACTTTCCACAAAAAATGATAACCGCGATCTTTCGCTGCTCCAGATTCTGTTGGTATTCAAATCCACGATCAACGGTCAGGACAACGTCAAATCTCGCAGTCTCGGCTGCGGTCAAAAGCTGACCGTTCTCAAGTCCAGCAAATCCAGCGTATCGGGCCGTTTGGCAATCGTGACCGGGACAGTAGTTGCGCAGTCCTTCGCTCACGCACTCATCGAGAAGAACCTTCATTCATGCCTTAGCGGAAAGAAGCTGTTGAGCCTCTTGGAGCGCAGCGATAGCCATCTCTCTAGAAACGGTTGGGTAACCTTCAAGGAACTGTTCGAGCGTGTGGCCTCGTTCCAGGGAGTCGAAGAGCAGTTGAACTGGCACTCTAGTCCCGCGAAACACCGGCGTACCACTCAAAATCTTCGGATTCTTGACGACGACGCTATCCGTTGAACCCATAGTCGTCTCCATTGTGGACAGTATACCACCGTGTGAGCATTGGTCCCGGATCAGGAAGTATACGAGTAAAATCCTCGCCCGGATTTCCTCCCCAGCCAGCCCGCCGCCACATATTTCTTCAACAACGGACACGCCCGATACTTCGGATCCCCCAGCCCCTCATGCAGCACATGCATAATATCCACGCACACATCCAACCCAATAAAATCCGCCAATTCCAGCGGCCCCATAGGATGATTCATCCCCAGCTTCATCACCGCGTCCACCGCCTCAGGCGTCGCCACACCCTCCATCACACAATAAACCGCTTCATTAATCAGCGGCATCAGCACGCGGTTCGACACAAACCCCGGCGCATCATTCACCGCCACCGGCGTCTTCCCCAGCTTCTTCGCCAGCTCCATCGTCGCCGAAAACGTCGCATCGCTCGTTTGCAGCGCCCGAATCACTTCCACCAGCACCATCACCGGCACAGGATTCATGAAGTGCATGCCCACAAACCGGTCCGGCCTCTTCGTCAACGCCGCCAAAGTCGTCATCGCAATCGACGACGTATTGCTCGCCAGAATCACGTCCGGCCGCAAAATCCCATCCGCCTCCGTCAACACCGCCCGCTTAATCTCAATCTTTTCCGGCACCGCCTCCACAACAAAATCTGCCGCCCCAATCGCCGCCATATCCGTCACCGGTTGAATTCGCCCCAGCACACTTCCCTTCTCTGCCTCCGCCAACTTCCCCTTCTTAATCTCTCGGTCCAGATTTTTCCCAATCGTCTCGATCCCACGTTCCAAAAACCGCTGCTCCATGTCCCGCAAAATCACGTTGTATCCCGACCGCGCAAACACGTGCGCAATCCCGTTCCCCATCGTCCCCGCGCCCAGCACCGCCACCGTCTTGATCGCATCAATAGACAAGGTCAAAGCCTCCGCATTCGCCAGAAGTAAATGAGGTAAAGGACGTTAAGGAAGTGAAGGATGCGTCAGACACGCCCTTCGTGCAACTAACACGAGCAGAAAAAGCAGAACACCGCCTCACGCCGGCGGCGCGCCTTCCACAATCTCTCGAATAATTTCCCGCGCCAGCATCTCCTCTTCCGGCGGAACGTACACAGTCACCTCGCTCCCATGCGTCTCGACCCGCGCCGGAATTTCATTCTCCTTTAGCGCCTGGACTAGAAATCCCGCGCGCGCTTCATCCGAACCCGACCACACCACGCAAATAGCCGCGCTCACCTTGGACGGTTCCCGCTCCGCTATCGTCGGCTCGGAAGAGTCATTCTCTGCAATCTCCATGTCCGCGGGCTCTTCGTCCAGCAGCTTTTCAAGAATCTTCTCAGCCTCCGCAAGACTCGACGACGGCACCGCCACCTCGAACCCGAATCTCGCCTTCCAATCTATCGGAATGATGTCCGCCGACGGAACCGTTCGGTCATCCCCGGCGGACTTGTCGATAAACGGGATTCCCGCGGCTTGCAATTTCTCAATAAGCGTCGAGTGCAGCGCCGCGTCCTCCCCCGCCCACAACATTATCAACGACCCTTGCGGTCCAGAACCTGTCGCCATCAGTTCCTCCATGCCATCGGCAATCCACGAACATATCTATCAAGTGGTAAGGATACATCTAAACGCGACGAACAAGTACTGCGCGAGCCGCCTCAGCCGTGAATCGCGGCGAGACCGCGCATTCGGGGGAGGCAAGCAAACTCAGCTTAACGTCACTCCGGCGGTGCGCACTCGACAACTTCGCGCACAATCTCCCGCGCGCGCGCTTCGTCTTCCGGAAGGACATAGAGTGCATGCTTGCCGGCGCGCGGATCCCGGCGCACCGTAATTTCGTTGGTTTGAAGCGAAGCCGCGATGAAATCAGCAAGCTCCGGCTCATCGCCAGACCAGACCTCGGTCATTCCATCTTCAGCATCCCCATTTTCGTAATCCCTCTCAGCATCGAGGTCTCTTGAATCTCCTGGCTCGCGCACATCTGACGAGGCTTTGGCCGCGGCCGGCTCCCCAGTCTTCCACCAACTCCTCCGCGCGAATTCCGCGCCGGAATCGCACCCTCCCGAATCACAGCGTCTGCCGGTAACCAGGTCGGAATCCATCGGCAGGAGGTGCGAAGCGGGTTGGATCGCCTCGTCGCTGCCGTAAGCATCTTTCACAATGGCTTCCGCTCTCTCGAACAT
Organism: uncultured Acidobacteriota bacterium; assembly: GCA_963824515.1. Lineage (GTDB taxonomy): Bacteria > Acidobacteriota > Terriglobia > Acidiferrales > UBA7541 > Acidiferrum. Next base: position 42,055 of record CAWGPN010000014.1, on the reverse strand, counting down.
GGAGAACGGAATCCCAATCTGGAATGCCGCATAACTCGAAATGTTAAAAAGGTGGTCCTCGCGTCGCACCGTCTTAAAAGGAATCTTTGCTTTGTCCATGAGCTCGCAAAGTTCGGCCTGGATGCGCGGATCGTCGCCCGTCCAGAAAGAGCAAAAGGGATCTTCGTCCGAATCCCCGGGCGTAGCGGCCGCCAGAGGAACAATCGCCGCCGCCGGCAGCTCATACACAAGTTCGACATCGCAGTCCGCGCACCGCGTAAACCCTTGCCGATACTCCGCTTTGCATACAGGACAAAACATACCAGTCGCCCCCGTACCGCCAAACGTAGCGCCGGGCTTTAGCCCGGCATCTTCATCTCCAAACGTACCCCGGGCCTCAACCCAGCATCTTCTCCGCCTTCCACGGCGGCACCCAACTCTCCGCCGGCGCACATCTCTCCCGCCAATCCAAAATCGTAAACGATCCCGACAGCGCATACTCCTGCGGCGCAGCACAAATCCCCTTCCGCACCGGATTCAACCAAATATACCAAACCACTCTTTCCATCTCCTCAGGCTCGCGCAAAATCCGATCGTAATACCGCGCCTGCCAAAGCCTCCGACGCATCCTCTTCTGATAAGCGAATCCCGTCTCCTGTTTGCACGCAGACACGAACTTGACCAATTCCGCCGTCGCCGTCATCGCTTCAGCCAGAACATGCAAATGATCCGGCATCGCACAGTAAGCGTGAACCGCGAAATCGTGCTTCGCGGATGCTCCCAGCAATCGCGTGAGAACCCAATGCCCAACCGACTGATTCAAAAAAACCGCCCGTCGTTCATAGGTACACAAAGTAAGAAAATACAACTGCCTACCCACATACCGCGAGGAATCAAGCCGGATTCTCTTGCGAGGCAAGCTCACGCCGCAAACCTAACACAACCAACTGCAACCCGGGCAGCTCTTCTGCGTAGTGCCGGCCTTTAGCCCGGCATCTTCATCACCGACCCGTTTTACCTATACGGCCGTGCTGCCCACGCTCCACCGACGCGGCGGTAGGGTTGCGGACGTAGCGCCGGGCTTTAGCCCCGCATCTTCATCCCCAAACGGACCCCCGGGCGGAATTTTTCCCGACCCGCACGGGAGCCCGGCACTCTTCGCTTCTTGGATGTGGCATCCGACGCCGTCATCTAACCAGCCCCTCGATGAACTATCAGGAAACGTCCCGCCGCTCCCCCGTTTCCCAAAATTTTTCGAAAGTCGTCACGAGGATACCCTGGTCGATATCTATTACGAATTGAGATTCTGGCAACCAATCCCGCACATCACCACGCAAGACCAAATTTGATTGCCAAGCACATGGACACAAATAGCATAGAACACTTCACCGAAAGGGCAACGAACTCTACCGACCCTGACTGCGAAGGATGAGTCACAAACATCACCCTGAACGCCGAGACACCATTCTTCCGGCACGCCGCCTTCCAGTTTTTGTTTCCAAGCTTGGACGTCCATAACGGCGTAGACTTCTCACCTGAAATATTTCACATACTATTGGACAGGAATGAGCAAATGCATATATTGCCCGGCTGAAGCCGATAGCGTAGAGCATCCCCTACCACGTGCTCTGGGAAACTTCAAAGGGTATGTGCCGCTGCTCGAACGTGTGTGCTCGGCATGCAACACCAAGTTCGGCTTGCTAGATGAACAACTTTGCCGAAGCGGAATCGAGGCGTTCTTCCGCGCACACTTGGAAATTGATGGGAGGAAACAGCACGATAAAGTGAATCCATTTTATCGCGGCAGCGCAGGTGGACAGCGTCTGGAAATGATTGGAATAAATCAAGCCACGGGTCAGGATGTGCTTCTAGAACTGGTAGGCGGTAACGAGGCGCGTGAATTGCGCTGCGCCACTCTTATCGCGGAGGATGACTCCGTTCACGTAATAACCATCACCGATGGCATGACCCCGCAGCAGTTCAAGACGCGTGTCACGGATTTGGGAATAAAAAGATTCAAGGCGGCGGACTTCTCGGCCAGCCCTGAAGAAATGGAATGGGTGGAATCTTTGATGAACGGATTAACGTTCGAGCGCAGAACCGGCTGGACGCATTCGACTGTGGGACCAATTGTGTACGGTCCCGCCCGAATCAAGCTCACTGTCACTAGTCGATACTTCCGCTGCATAGCCAAAATTGGCTTTCACTACTTCTTAACGAAGATGCCGAATTTTCGTGGAGATGAACCCTGCTTTGATGGCGTGCGCGAATTCATCGCCAACGAGGGCGATATCGACAAATGCAAGCCCTTCGTCAACTACAACCAACAACCACTCGCGTGGCAACTTAGAGACGGGCAACGGTTGCGCACATGGGGACACATTTTGTGCGCCGAGATCGACTATATGCAGTCCAGAGCAAAGGTCCAACTATTCGCAGGACCGGAGGCGCAGCCGCACGTATACACTGTTCAACTTGGTCCGAACCCATCGCGAATCGTGTACAGCGAAGCCCAAGGCGACTTCTACGCCTACTATCCGAAGGGTGATCGCGGAGAATTCGACGGTGAGGTATCGGAGGTAATCGGAACACGGAGAATAGTATGACCGCTAGGTCTGAAGGCAGTAGCTTCTCAGCCTCGATGCTTCGAGTCTCCCACCCAACTTTTGAAAACCGGGCGGGTGGCAGCCCCTTAGCGGGACGCGCCGATTTTGACTTTGGTTCTCTGCGGGGTGGCCTTTGCGGTTTTGTTTCCGGCAAAGAGTGGGCCGCTCTTCGTCTTGAGTGCCTATCCCCCGCCGGATACCCCATCCGCCTGGTTTGCGCGCGGGACAGGGCCAACACTTGCAACCCCTCAAATCAACTCTTCATAACTCTTATGATCGCCAATCCAGAACCACAAAAACCCATCAGCCCCCTTCGGAGTGCCAGCGCCCGATAGTTCAGCGTAACCCGCGCCGCCCACACTTCCTGTCCGCGCGAATCTCCAACCTTCTTGAACTGGAGCGAAGGATACTGTGGATTGCTCTTCAGCAGAGCAAACTGTTTGTCTGCGCGATTTCGTATCTCGAGGGGCAGTGCCTGATAGTTTCGCCAAAAGCCTTCCGTGGCGCGATGTTCCATTCACTTACAGGGGACGGACCCTTCCGCGCTTCTCATCTTCCAGCGCGTCTTGCACGGCCCCGCCCAGCCGCCCCGCCGCGAGATCCCCTTCGATGTGCACGTCTAGTGCTATCGGCCCGGCGTACTCGTCCAGCCACTCACGCAACTCCTCCAACTCTTCTTGCGTGAGCGTCCCGATCACCCGCTCGATTTCCTCAACTCTTTTTCCGCTCATATCCAGCGCCTGGTCGCAATTCCTGCTCGCGAGACCAACATTATAGCACTCCCGCCCCTCACGGGTGGGACAGCCAATCCTGGCTGTCCTCTTGCCCGCTTCGAGCATCGGGGTGGGCGGGCGCCCCTTAACCTGACGCCCTGATTTTGACTTTGGTTCTCTCCGGGGTGGCCTACCCTTTGCGGTTTTGTTTCTGGTGTCTAGTCCCGAGACATGGTTTACAGAGTGTCCCGGGACTAGACACGGTTTTGTTTCCGGCAAAGGGCAGGTCACTCTTCGTCGTGGGTGGCCAACCCCGTGGATATTCTGACTCCGGCTTTTGACCTTTCCTTCCATTTCAACCCCAACTAACTCTCCGCAATCCGCTGTCCCATAACAACTTATAATTATTACTTGACAATAAACAAAAATCTGTTATAATCATTTTTGTTTCGTCGCGGAGGAGAAAGGAGTCAGCGCCTTGCCTCCGCTACACGCCCGTTCACCCCGATCCACTCCCCCGCGAGCCCGCCCCTTCCCGTCTCGTTCCGAATTTCGAGTTTCCAGTTTCGAGTTTCGGTTTCCCCTAACCACTAGCCCCTCACCACTCGTCACTCTCCCTTTGTTTTCATACTCTTACGCACTTTTTTGCATCGCCCGAATCGCTATCTCCCATCCCTTCAATGCTTTCCGCACTCTTTGCGCAAAACACCCTGAGTGGGGTGTGGCCGCCTTTTTCGAGCGCCAGCTTTTCGACCTTCAGCACGCTCGTTACGTTCAATGGCACGAATTTCGAGTTTACATTTTCGCATTTCGGCTGCAGCTCGCCACTCGACACTCACCACTCGCCACTAAGTTCTTTACAATCTGCACTTCCGAAAAACACACTCGTAACTCCTTTAGAATCCGCACTTCCAAAACAAAGAACTTAAAACTCTTTAGAATGAACACTTACGAAAAAACCCCCAGGGGAGTTGGGGCCCACCAGACTGTCCCGGCTCCATTCACCCCAAGCCATCAGAACAGAGGTGTCACTATTGTCAGCGCCAGCCACAATTCGGATTCCTCCGTTTTTCAGGTAAAGCGTCGAGGCCCATGGCCGTTGCGTCTTTTTGCTGCCCTTCCCCGTATACCCTGTAGAATGAGCGCGACATTTACAACTCTGACCCCGGCAGCGTCGAGGTCGATTCTTCTCTTCTCCAACCAGATGGCCGACGATACCAAGGCCCTCGCCCAAGGGCTCAAGCGCCGCGACCCCGACCTGCTCGATCAGCTCATCGAGCAGTATCAATTCCGGCTGTTTCGCTACTTGCTCTACCTCACCTCCAGCCGCGAGCGCGCCGAGGATTTTTTCCAGGAAACTTGGATACGCGTCCTCGAGCGCGGCCACCAATACGATGGCAAATCCAAATTCGAGGCCTGGCTCTTTCGCATCGCCCGCAATCTGGTGATCGATTGGCAGCGCCAGAAAAAAATGCTGAGCTTGGATGACTTGACCGACCCGGAAGAGGGCGCACCCATGGAGTTCGCGGCGCAAAATCAGCCCTCGCCACTCAATGTGCTCCTGACCGCCGAAGAAAAGACCGGCGTCCATGCCTCGCTGGATCGCATTTCGGCCGTCTATCGCGAAGTCTTGCTGCTCCGTTTTCAGGAAGAGCTGGGTCTCGAGGAAATTTCTGGAGTGCTGGCCGCGCCGCTCTCCACCGTGAAGTCACGGCTCTATCGTGGTCTCGAAGCGTTGCGCGGCGCGATGCAAGGAGGCGCGGCATGAACGAAAATCTTCACCCCCGCGCGGAAAAGTTGATCGCGCAAGATCACGTGGAGGGAATTTCTCAATCCGAGCGCGACTGGCTCGCCGCGCATCTTCGCGAGTGCCCAGCTTGCGCCCAGGTCGCCCAGCAAACGAACAACGCTCTCCGCGGCTTGCGAAGCATGCCCATTCCCCTCCCGCGCGGCCTCGTCGAACGCACGCAATTCCGCGTGCAATTGCGCGCTCAGGAATTGCGCGAACGCGAACCCAGGCGCGGTCTGCTCTGGACAATCTGCGGAGTTTCCTGGGCACTCGGCATCGCCAGCGCACCGTACGTCTGGCAAGCCCTCGAGTGGATCGGACAGCGCACCGGCGCTCCGCGGCTCGTTCTGGAATTTGGGTTTGGTCTCTGGTGGGCGATTCCTGCGCTCTTCGCGGCGGCGATCGTAATTCTCGAAAATGTCCGGCAAGCGAATGAACGCGATTGGTCCGGCCGTTGAAACGAAAAGCTAAGATTTGAGCGAGGAATAAAATGGCAGACTATCAGCAGAAAGTAAGCGGTTCCTTCAACGAGCGCATGAAGCTCAACCGGCTTCGCAGAAAAAAGGAAAAGCTCCGCTTCTGGCAAGAATTCCGGATCGTCCCGCGCGGGCTGGTCTGGACGGTGGTTGGCTTGTACATGCTGGCGATGGGCATCGCGATGTCCGTCAATCACTGGTTTGTCGTGCACGATCCGGGCCAGATGTTTGCGCCGGACTTTTATGACACGCCTGCGCTCTCCTACTTGGGGCTGGCGGGAGCGGTGACCAGCGTAGCGCTAGTCTTGGCCGTGCTGATTTTCCTGATCGGCTACGTCAATCGCGATGCCAAGCGGCGCGGAATGAATTCCGCGCTCTGGACCTTGCTCGTGATCGTCCTCCTCCCCGCCTGGACGTTCATCGGCTTCCTCATCTATTTCCTGATGCGCGAGCCGCTGCCCTACGACTGCCCGCAGTGCGGAAATTCCGTCGGCGCCCGCTTCAACTTCTGCCCCAACTGCAAATGCAACCTCCATCCCTCCTGCCCCAATTGCAAACACGAAGTCGTCGAAACCGACAAATTTTGCCCCTTCTGCGCGCATGATTTGGGGAGCGCGCCGTTGGCAGAGAGCGCCGCGCAAAATGTGTAGCGCAGGGCGAAGCTCCGCGGTCTCGCCTCGATCATGGCATCACAACAGCAGGACTAGTGAGATTATTCGGAGCTAGAAACGTTCGACGGCGAGGGCCACTGCATTGCCGCCGCCGAGGCAGAGCGCGGCGATGCCGCGCTTCAGGTTGCGCCGCTGTAGTTCGTACAAAAGAGTAACCAAAATGCGCGCGCCGCTCGCCCCGATGGGATGGCCCAGTGCGACCGCGCCGCCGTTCACGTTCACTTTTTCGGGATTGAGCCGCAGCTGCCGCGTCACGGCCATCGCAGCGACCGCAAAAGCTTCGTTCAGTTCGATGAGGTCTACGTCTTTGTCGCGATCCCAGCCAGTTTTGGTCAGCAGTTTTTCGACCGCATCCACGGGCGCCATCATGACCCACTTCGGCTCGACGCCGCTGACGGCTTGGGCCACAATCCGCGCGATCGGTTGCTTGCCGAGTCGCGCCGCATTCCGTTCGCTGGTCACAATGAGTGCGGCCGCTCCATCGTTCGTGCCCGGAGCATTCCCCGCTGTCACCGTGCCATCCTTCTTGAAAGCCGGCTTCAATTTCGCGAGCGCTTCCATCGAAGTATCCTCGCGCGGCGATTCGTCATACTTCACAACGATCGGTTCGCCTTTTTTCTGCGGCACTTCGATGGGCAGAATCTGCGCTTCGAAAAAGCACGATTTTCGCGCGCGAACAGCCTTCTGGTGGCTCTCCACTGCAAACCGGTCTTGCTCTTCCCGCGTGATTCCATACTTCTCGGCCACCAGTTCGCCGGTCATCCCCATGTGGAAGTCTTCAAACGCGTCCCACAAGCCATCGTGAATCATCGAGTCGACGAGCTTGCCGTCGCCGATGCGATATCCGGTCCGCGCCTGCGGCAGCAAGTACGGGCAGTTGGACATCGACTCCATGCCGCCGGCCACGACGATTTCGGATTCGCCAAGAGTGACAGCCTGCGCCGCCAGTGCCACAGCTTTCAATCCCGAGCCGCAGACTTTATTGATGGTCATTGCGGCGACACGAGGAGCGCAGCCGCCTTTCAGCGCCGCCTGCCGGGCAGGGTTCTGGCCGAGTCCCGCCTGGACTACGTTCCCCAGAATCGCTTCATCAACTTCTTTGGCGTCGATCCCGGCACGCCGGATCGCTTCCGCGACAATTTTGCCGCCGAGTTCGGTCGCCGGAAAACTAGCGAGGCCGCCTTGAAATTTTCCGATGGGAGTACGAACAGCGGAGAGAATTACGGGAGTATCCATGACTGTAGTGAACCTCCGGAGCAGCAACACACACTATTATACCGCGATGCCGCCGTGGCCGCGTCGGACAACGGGTCCAGAGATCTCAGTCGGGGGAATAGGCTTAGTCGGGGAAGTAGGCTGGCGCCCACCGCCCCGACCTAATCTTAGTTCGCGCCGGCGGCGCTGGCGTCCGGCGCGGCTTCGTCGGCGCTCGGGCCATACATACCCGGCACGGCCACGTTCAGCAACCGGAAGTACACAGTAAGTTGCGCGCGGTGATGAATCATGTGATTCATGCACATGCTGCGGATACACGCGACCCGGGGCAGCGTAAATATCTCTTTGCCGCCTGCCAGCAGCTTCCAACCCTTCATGATCTCCTGGTCGCTAACGCCGGCCAGTGCCACGCGCGCTTCGGCGCTTTCTTTATCGAACTGCGCCAGAAGCTCTTTCCGGTTGGTGATCTTCGGCGGTTCGTAGGCCGGACCGTTGACAGGTGCGTAGTCCAGCTCTTCCGTGTTAATGGTCATCGTAATCCAACCGGGAACCGTGCCCACGTGGGCGGCCAGCCAGCCCAGCGTGCCGGACTTTTCGTGCGGCTTCCAGCCCCACTTGTCGTCGGGCACGCGTTCCAGCATTTTGCGAGTGTTCTTCATCTCTTCGTCAAATTCAGGCAGCATCGATTGTCCAATCGTCATAACGTCCTCCCAATAAACATGGCCACTCAGCGGCAGCATACTAGGCGAACAAAAGGCGAACTGTCAAGCTTTATTTTCCGCCGTCAGACTCGGCACCTCATTCCTCCACGGGTTGACAACTCCAGCCAGCGATGCAAAATGGCGTCATGCCTCATCAGCTTTCCACATCCTATCTGAGCGATTCCATCGGCCTCTTTCACTATTACAAGAAATTGGCCGAACGCGCGATGGCGCAGTGCCCCGAGGAATCTCTCTTCACCGCTCTTGACCCGGAATCGAATTCCATCGCCATCATCGTCAAACACATGGCGGGCAACATGCGCTCCCGCTGGCGGGATTTCCTGACGACTGATGGCGAAAAACCAGACCGCCATCGCGATACCGAGTTTGAGAACCCGCCCCACACGCGGGCCGAGTTGATGGACGTTTGGGAACGCGGCTGGAAGTATGTCTTCGATGCGCTCGAACCGCTGAAAGAAGAGGATCTCACGCGAACCGTGACGATCCGCTCGGAGCCGCATTCCGTGATGCAAGCCATCAACCGCCAAGTCGCGCACTATGCGCACCACATCGGCCAAATCCTGTTTCTCGCGAAACATTTCACGTTCACTAAAACCGGCAAGTGGGAATCGCTCAGCGTACCGCGCGGCAAATCCGCCGAGTTCACCTCCAAGCTAGCCGCCGGCGAATCATCGCAGCGCGCTTCTCTTTTCTTCAAAACAAAACTGAACGCAGCGCGCGAATAAGACCACAGCTTCACGCTGTAGCGCGTACATGTCAGCTGTCAAATTCTTTGTTGGTGGCTCAACAGCGTGGTAGCATTTTACAAAGGATTAAACATGGGCGGACCTCATATCAGCGAGCTTGTCTTCGAAGTCACGGAAGAACCTGACGGCGGATATTCGGCTGAGTGCCTAACTGAAAATATTTTCACGCAGGGGACTACTTGGGAAGAACTTCGAGCAAACGTGAAAGAAGCTACAGAAACCTATTTCTATGACGGACCGAAACCCCAATACATCCGTCTTCACCTAGTTAGAAATGAAGTTCTAGCCATGGAATGAAAGTACCCCGTGATTTGAGCGGCCGGCGACTCGTGGCATGTTTATGCCGGCGGTGGGATTATCGTCAGACCCATCAGGTCGGAAGTCACATTGCTCTGGAGACGGAAACCCCAACTCATCAGCGTATCGCCATTCCCGACCACAAGTCGATCAACATCGGAACACTGTCCAGCATTCTTAGGACTGTTGCAAACCATAAGGGTGTGACCCGGGACGATATTCTAGAATCAATCGACTGAGTTCAGAACTCCGTTTCCCCTCAGACCTGATTTCCGCTACGCTTCTTAAGTCATGGGTACACTGTTTGATCTTGAGCCACCCGCAGAAAGTGGACTGCGATTGAATGAGGCGCAGCGGCGCGCGATCACGCATGGCGAAGGGCCGCTGCTGGTCATCGCGGGCGCTGGGACTGGAAAGACGCGCGTCATCACCGAGCGCATCCGCCATCTCCTTCAATCTGATGATTCCCTCGCGGGCGAAAATATTCTTGGATTGACATTCACGAACAAGGCTGCGGGCGAAATGAAAGCTCGCGTCGTCCGCGCCACTGGCGAGCGCGGCAAAAATGTCACGCTCGCCACTTTCCACGCCTTCTGCGAAAGCCTTCTGAAGGAAGCCGCGCCCGAACGGCTGATGATCGACAAAGTCGATCACTGGATTCTGCTCCGCCGCAATCTCGAGCGCCTCAAATTAGATAAGTACCGCCGCCTCGCCGACCCCGGCCAGTTCTTGAACGACTTTGTGGAATTTTTTTCGCGCTGCCAGGACGAACTGGTCTCCTCGGAAGATTACCAGCGCTACGCCGACGCGCTCGCCTCGCAACTCGAAGCCGAACGCGCAGCGCTCGACGAAGATACCTGCAAGGAGCGCGCAGAAGAAGCCGCGCTCCAGCAGGAAATCGCCCGTGCCTACCGCGCAAGCGAAGATTTGCTCCGCGAAAAAAAACGCGTCTCTTTCGGCTCGCTCATTACCGGTGCGGTCGAGCTGCTCGAAACCAACGCCGAGCTGCGTAGCACGTTACAGGAAAAATACCGCTACATTCTCGTCGACGAATTTCAAGACACCAACATCGCGCAGCTTCGCCTCCTTGAACTCCTCGCCGGCGATAAAAAGAATATCGTCGCTGTGGGCGACAACGATCAAGCCATCTACCGCTTTCGCGGCGCCTCGTTCGGCAGCTTCAAACTCTTCCTGGAACGCTTCGCCGGCTGGCGCGAAGGCCAGGACTCGACGAAATTCCGCGTCGCGCTCGTCGAGAATTACCGCTCGACGCCCAATATCCTTCGCGTCGCCACGCAAGTCATCGCTCAAAACACCGTCAGCGCCGACTTCCCCAAAAAAGTTCTCAGCCCCAACAAGGAGGAAAGCGAAAAAGTCCGCATCGTCGAGCTCGCAAGCGAAGAGGACGAAGCACGCTGGATCGGCGGCGAACTCCAGCGCCTCCACGCGGCTGGGCGTAAGTGGCGCGATTTCGCCGTCCTCTACCGCCAGCACGCCCATCGCGACGAACTCGTCGAGGAACTCTCCCGTCTCAAAATTCCGTTTGTCATCAGCAAGCTTTCCATCCTCGATCACCCGCTCGTCAAAGACGTCCTCTCCTACCTGCGGCTGATCGCCACTCCTTTCGACGACATTGCCTGTGCCCGCGTACTTGCCGCCCCCGCCTGGGGGCTCGAAGCACCCGATCTAGTCCGCCTCGCCGAGCGTGCCCGCAAAGAAAAAAAAGCCCTTTACGACATCCTGCAACTCCCGCAAGGGCAATTGCCCTTCGATTCCTCGCACGCCGCTCTTGCCCGCCTGATCGAATTCCTTTCCGAGCAGCGCAAAACTCTCCGCCGGCGCACGGCCCGCGAAATTCTCGGCGAGCTGCTCGAATGGCTGGAAGTCGCGCAAAGGGCCAGCCCGCAGGACCGCAAATACGTCACCCGCCTCTCGGAATTCGCAAAAGAGTGGGAGCCTAAAAGCGAAACTCGTGGTCTCCCCGAATTTGTCGAGTATCTCGGTTTCTATTCGCAGGCCGGCGGCACCATCAGTCTCGAAGACGATTTTCCCGGTGACGCCGTCCAGCTAACGACCGTCCACGGCGCCAAGGGCCTCGAGTTTCCCCGGGTCTTCCTGCTGCGCATCAACAACAAAAAGTTCCCTCCCATCGAGCGTTCCCGCGTCTTCGAATTTCCCGCCGCGCTGATGAAAGAAGGTGAACCCGCCGAACAGTTTCACATCCAGGAGGAGCGCCGCCTCTTCTACGTAGCACTAACGCGCGCCGAAAATCACCTTACGCTCACGACGCTGACCGAAAAGAAAGGAAAGATTCCCGTCTTCATCGAAGACATCCTGATGGACCCAGGGATCAAGCGCCGAGATGTCCATCAGATGAGTCCCAAATTGCCGGAAATTTCCCTGCCCGCAAAAAAGGAAACGTCCGGCGCCGCAGACGCACAACTTTTCCCGGCTTCCGCCGAACCGCCAAAAATTTTCTCGCGCATCGCCGATTGGGCTCTCGAATTCCACCCGCCGACGCCAGAGCCTCTCACGCTCAGCCCTTCCGCGGTCAGCGGCTACCGCAGTTGCCCACAGCAGTATCTCTTCAGCCGGTCGTGGTCACTCAAGGAAGGTCCAAAGGCGGTTCTCAGCTTTGGCAGCGTCATGCACACCACCATCAAGCGTTTTATCGACCAGCTTCGCAAAGGCACCAGGCTTCCCTTCGAGGAAGTCGCGCGTATTTTCGAAACCGAATGGAGTTCCGCAGGTTTTGAAGACGAATATCAGGAAACCGGATACAAGAAAGACGGCCTTGAGCAATTGCGTGCCTTCCACGCCGTGATGCTCGAAGCTCCGCCGAAAGTCCTCGAACAAGAAAAGAGCTTCGAGCTTCCACTCGAAAACAACGTCACGATTATCGGCCGCATGGACCAAGTCAACTCGCTCGGCCGGAACGACGTAGAGATCGTCGACTACAAAACCGGCAAGCCCAAAAAGGACGCCGACGCAAAAAAAGATTTGCAGCTCAGCCTCTACGCCTTAGCCGCAAAAGAAATCTTCGAATGGAACCCCGTCCGCCTCGTTTTCTACTATCTCCAGAACAACCAGATCCAAGTGACCACGCGCGACGCCAAGCAACTCGACGAAGCGCAAAAAATCGTCCTCGAAGCTGCCGCCGATATTCGTGCCGGCGAATTCCCGCCTAACCCGGGTTTCATCTGCCGTAGTTGCGCCTACAAACCGATCTGCCCCGCACATGAAGAGTCGCTCACGAGCTGAGCCAAGGCGGTGCTTGCGATTCAGTTGTTTTTTTATGGGGCGATTCCGCCGGTGTAGTACCGGCTCCGCGTAAGGATGGTCAAACCTTCGCGCCTCACGCGCACTTCCACGTCGTGGTAATCCTTCGCGTTTTCCGCGCCCTTGATGCCACGGGGTATATATGCCAGGGTGTACTCGTTCCGCGCCTCTTCCGTCACGCGCGCATACAAATCTTCCATCGAATCCCGCTTCGCCGCGTAGTATACGTCGCCACCCGTGGCGTGGGCGTATTCCGAGAGCCGCTCGAATCTCCGGTCGAAAAACGCGCTTCCAATTCCTACTCCGAACACGGCAATCCCGTGTGCCTGCAGCTCCTTCACGGTATTGTCGTACGTGTTCTTGTTGTATTTCTTCCCTCCGTTCAGGCCGTCGCTGATAATGAAAATGATCTTGCGCCGGTTGCGCGGACGCCCCTTCAAAAGTTCCGCGGCGCTGAACACCGCATCGTCCAGCGCCTTGGTGGGCGCTGCAAAAATCGTTCTCGTGGATTCCGGCACCGATGGCGAGCCATCCACCGCGTGGCCGTTGATGCTTGGCCCGTTGAACGGCCCTCCCGCGGGCATTAGCGGGCTGCGGCTGTCCAGCTTCGTGCGCTTCAGCTCCAGCAGCAGTTTGTCCTGGTTGCTGGTAAACCCCTTGCCGGGATGAAAGAATTCGTCGAACCGGCACACAAACGCTTCATCCAAAGTGCTCATCCCACCCACGATGGCGTCAAGGCTATCGTTCACCGCCTTCGCTTCATTCGTTTTCAGGTCGTTATCGATCAGAACGACCATGGACAGCGGGAACGCCTCAGTCGTAAACACGTCGATGCGCTGCTCCACATTGTCGTCGAACACCCGAAATTCATCTTTCCCCAGATCCGCCACCAGCCGCCCCGAGCCGTCCTTTACCGTCACCGGAAGCACCACCAAGTTCGCGTTTACTGTGATCTTTGCGCGCGCATCGCTCAGCCGCGGCACGTCCGGCGGCGCCGGTTCCTGCGCGGCAGAATCCGCTGCCTGCTGCGCGTACACCGCGGTTCCCATCCACGCTGCCGGCGCCGCGAATAGAAGCAAACAGGCTGCGCCCGCTATTTTTCGTAGACTTTTCATATCCCTAAGGCCAAACTTCCTTTCGGATCCGGCGATCGCGTCGCCGCTCTCTGCTCTGCCGGTCGGCGGGCGACACATCCATCGCACCGTTTGGTAGCATCCTAACGTAGCAGAAGAACCCCAGCGGACAGTTTCCGGCCGGGCATCTCTTGTCAAGGAAAGTATACATGCCTTCTCTGAAAAAATCGGTGGCTCTGTGCGCAACGCCTTTGCTCTGCGCCGTGCTCGCCTCTGCTCTGCTCGCCTTCCCGGCCTCCTCGCAAGAGCCCGTCGCCCAAGGCCCCACCATCAAGTCTCAGGTCAATCTCGTCAACCTATTCGTTACCGTCCGCGACAAGAGCAAGCACATCGCCACCAATCTCACCAAGGACGACTTCAAGGTCTTCGAAGACGGCAAGGAACAGAAAATCGCCTTCTTCTCTAAGGAAGTGACGCTCCCCATCACCCTCGGGTTGCTTCTGGATACCTCCGGCAGCGAGCAATATATGCTGGGCGCTATCCAAGACGGCGCCAGCAACTTTTTGAACCGCGTCATGCGCAAGGGCGATGAAGCCATGGTCATCTCTTTCGACCTGGACGTGAATCTGCTCTCCGATTTCACCGAGGACCGTTCCCAACTGAACCGCGCCATTCATCGGGCGCAAATCAATGCCGCCGGCCCCGTCATGACTCCGGGAACTCTCCCCACCGGCCCCGTCGGCACCGATTTCTACGATGCTCTTTATTTAGCGTGCCACGATGAGTTGGCCTCCGAGGCTGGACGCAAAGCCGTCGTCGTTCTCACTGACGCCCAAGATTACGGTAGCAAAGTCCGCGTCGAGGAAGCCATCGAAGCCGCCCAGCGCACCGATACCGTCGTCCACATTCTTCTTGTTTACGATCCGCGCATGGGCGCCGATAGCAGCATCGCCAAGAAAATCACCGACGAAACCGGCGGCCGCATGATCGTCGTCAACTCCGAAAAACACCTCCTGCAAGCCTTCGACCAGATATCCGAAGAGCTTCGCAGCCAGTACACTCTCGGCTACTATCCGACCAACACTGCCCGCGACGGCAAATTCCGCAAAATCAAAGTGGATGTCACCGAGCACGGCGACAAAGTTCTCGCGCGCAAAGGCTACTACGCCCCAAAAAGCTGAATCGTCAGAACGGGAGTTGGTCCGCCCTCCGGTCGCCTACGGCTGCCTGCGCGCGGCCATCCGAGGAACAGAGCAAGGCAAAAGTCATCTGTTCCGGAGAGCTTGGTGTCCTATGATCCCGTGCTCGGAGCTAGCGGGCAGATCACAACGAGATTGTCCCCGGCGTAGGCGTAGATAGATGTTCCGCTCGATGAGGACTTATAGATTCTCCTGCCGAACGGATCGTACTTGAAGGTCAATCTGGTCACTGGCCGCTACGCCAAAGGGCCAGGGCGAACGCACCCATGGACAGTATCATTGCGACGAAGGAATAGCGGCAGTGTCGTCCCCAACGCCAGGCGATTCTTTCATCGAGATCGTTAGGTTGGGGGCCGAATAATAGCTTCCCAGACGAGGCGCTCCCACTGACTTTCCCAAAGCTGCGTTCCCACTTCATTGTTGAGATCAAGAACCAAACCATAGAAACACAAAACGCCGTCTCTGATAAAGCTTGCAACACGCTCGTACTCCGTGACCACGCGTACCACATCATTAGCGGAATAATGATCGCAGCAAGCACAACTGTGGCGACCAGCCCACCCTTTGCAACTGCGCCGCCCAAACTCGCCATTCGCTCCTTAAAGGTACCTTCCGAACCCATTTCCACCCTCACTTTTTCGGGGTCGAACAGGTCTTACAGTTCTTGACGGGTGGCCCGGATTTCGACAAATTGATGTTTGTGGGCATGGGGCCAGTGAGAGAGTATCACTGCGCTATTTCTCTGGAAAGTACTGGGAGACGGAGGGTAAGTTGAGGGGCGTCCCCGCTCGGTCGGTGTGAGTCCAACCGACCAGGAAAAAGTCATCCGGGCCACACGGCCACCAGTTCAAGAAGGTTGGAGAATCCCGCGGCCCATGTGCCTCGCTGGTGTCTTATCTCCGCAGCGGTCACGAGCCATCCGTTGCGGCATCAGCGGGTGTAAACTGTGTTCCCATGAACACCCTCTTCCGAGTTACGTTTGTTGCTTTCTTGATTGGATTGGCCCTGCTCTGCTTTTTTGCGCCCTGGACAACGACTCCGGCGGGGAGTACCGCACCGCACAACTCGCTAGGCTATGCAGCCATCTGGTCGCACCAGTTTGCCGCGATACCGGGCGCAAGGGTGGACCTTGGAGCCTTCGCGATACTGGCAGGCGTGGCGCTTTTTTTTGCGATTGCCATTGGCGGGTCTGCGTACTTTTTCCGTAACAAGCGCGGTTCGGAAAGAGAGGATGTTTGAGGATGTGACTGGACTTGTCCCCAATTTTGAGACGGCGAGTTAAGAGACGATGCTCAGCGAACGGAGGAAGGGCGGGTGGCTGGCCCTTAACTCGCCGAAACGATTTTGACTTTGTCTTTTCTTGAGGGGGTGCCCCACCCTTTCATTTTTGGTTTTTGAAAGGGTGGGTCTTTCTTTTCATCTTTTCTCTGGCTGATTGGATGACGTTGCCAGCTCCTTTCTCCCGAGCCCTGGTCGTTAGCGCAACCAAATCTATTCGGAACTGGAAGCCGACGCCTTCATCAAATCAGCCGAGATGCGGGAAAGAATAGCTACGACTTCCGATGCAGTAAAGATTCTGGGGCGGCCTTCGTTCTTATCGAAGGCCACCGCAGAGAAAGACAGAGTCAAATTCCTCTCAGTGAATTGAGGATGATCCACCCGCCGTCCATTCGACGCCAATCGTGCGCTTTCTTGAGTCGTTTTGAATTGTGGCGAAGGACAGGTCAGGGCCGGATTTCTATTCCGGGATCGTCGATAGCAGCAGGCGGGAAGTTTCCCTGATGCCGCTTCAAGGGACTGGACTTGTAGCAACTCCCTAAGACTGAAATTGCGCTCTGCAAAGCGCCTGGATCATGATTTTCTTCCGCAGGGGATCGGGCCTTGGCCGGGCTACGCGCCCGCCAGATTCTGAAGCGCGGACCGATTGCAGATGTTGACTGTGGCACCCTTGACCGTTAGCAAATTCCTCTTCTTAAAAGCAGTCAGCTGGCGCGTTACGGTCTCACGGCTCACGCCGATCATCTCTCCAATCTCCTCGTGAGTGAGCGCGATCCGAAGACGGTCCTGGCCGTGAGCGTGATTGGCCGACCAGCCAAGGAAAAATCGCGCCAGTTTTTCGGAAGCAGAACGCGAAAGCCCCAGTGACTGAATCACCCCATGACCCGCGAAATGACTGTCGGTCAAGAGTTGAGCCACCTGGATAACAGCTCCCGGGTTCGCATGCAGGAAGCGCAGAAACGCGGCGCGAGGGATGAAATTGACCCTGGCTTGCTCCGAGACTTCGGCAGTCACTTCGTACGGTTTGCCTGATAGGGTCGCGGGTAGCCCCAGCAGTTCGCCCGCTTCAGCAATTCTCAAGATGATCGCCTTCCCTTCGAGAGAGGACGTGGAAAGTTTCACCCGCCCGCTGCAGACCGCGAAGATGCCGCACGCGGTCTGGCCTTCCATGAACAGCACGGCACCCTTGGGATAGGCAACCGGAGGGATGATGGTGTCCAACACTTTAAGACTGCTGGCCAAAGAGTCACAAAACACCTTCCCTTTGCGTGTAAGGGGGCGCGAGGAGCTCTGGACGATTTTGAGTCCGTAGCTAGATCCCATAGTCATTCTCCGTTCCGGGAAAACGAACAAGCATAGGGCGACTCAGCCATGCTGTGTCTGTTCCCTATTGCACACCGTCACAAATCAAAGTTGGAAAACCGCTGTCAGTTCTTACAGAAGGACCGAGAGTTGCAACTGGGGCTCTCCCAAAACGGAACGGCTCCGGACACTCCATGGAACCGCCACAGGAGCCACCATCGTCGTAGTGCTTGCTTAACCGAGACACCGCACCTTGGCACGCGCCGTCGGGTCGCTTAATTCCATCGCGACACCTCTGCGAACGTGTGCTGGCTCAGCCTGAAATGGAGAGGTGACGTTTTCCGTTAGTGAAGATTCCGCCCCGTCGGGGCGGGGATTTTCAAGGCATGAGGATCTATCGTCCGATGCCTGTTTCTGGATGCTCAGCGCGAGAGGATCAACTCCCGCGCTGATTCGCATCGGCTCGATGAGTCCTACCAGGTTATCCCTCAGCATGGTTGCATCCCTGCAGAGCCCGCTTCTGTTTCACCTGGCGAGGTCATTGTAGTCGTGTTCGAAGAATGTGCAAGCAGCGATCTGGCCTCACGTCGGAGCTGCCGTTGGTGTCGCGCTTCCTCAAGCTTGCGATCGCGTGCCGCGTGGATCTCCGCCTGTAGCCCGCCGAGCATATCGTGCGGCGTCACGTAGCCGATGGCACTGTGCAAACGTACGGTGTTGTAGTGATCCACGTAGGCTTGAATCAAACGCACCGCGTCTTCTCTCGTCAACGGTGTACCTGGCCTGATGCACTCCGATTTTAGCGATTTGTGCCAGCGTTCAAGTTTCCCGTTCGATTGAGGATAACCGGGCGAAGTGCGTACGTGGGTCATCCCCGTGATGCGAATGAATTCCTTGAAATCCCTGGCCATGAACTGTGGTCCGTTGTCGGAGATGATCCGCGGTTTCGCTTCCGGATATTTCTCCCGCGCTCGTTGCAAAATGACTTCGATCTCCGTTTCCGTCATCGATTCCCGCAAATCCCAATGAACGATTGAACGGCTATAGCCATCCAGAACGCTGCACAGGTAATAGAACGTGCCGCTCACGTTGATGTAGGAAACATCGATGTGCCAATGCTGGTGCGCATGCGGTGGTTGCTCGAAACCGCTCCCCTTGCGCGAAGGCTTACCCTTCCATCGGGAGAGCAATCCGGCTTGTTGGAGCACCCGCCAAACGCTGGAGGGGCTGACGGCCACAACATCGGCGTCCAACATCATGAACGTCAATCGCCGATAGCCTTCCAGAGGATGTTCCCGGTGGAAGCCGATGATGGCTTGCTTCTCCCACGGTTGTAGCCAGAAATCACGGGGAACCCAACCGTTGTGCTCATTGACGCGCCCATAGCGCTCTCGCCAGTCGTAGAACTTGCTGGCTCGCAAGCCCAGCCAGTGGATGAATCGTCCGGCACCGATCTCGGTCTTTTCCGACCAGTACCGGACGAAATCCACCACCAGGTCCCGCACATCGTGCGGCACCCACACTTTGGTCAGAGCTCCCCAAGACTTTTTTTTAGGGCGATGTGCTCGGCCATCAGTTCGGCCAACACCTCGTCTTTGGTGTGGATCTTCTTTTCCAGGAACTCGATCCGTTGTTGTTCACCTTGGTGGTCCTGCCGGCCCTTGCCCTGGAAGGCGGCCGCGCCATTCTCGAAGAACTCTTTCTGCCAGCGGTAGAACACGGTTGGCTGCAGTCCATGCTCCTCACAGAGATCAGAAACCGGCACTTTATCCAACAAGTGCCGTCTCAGGATGGCAACCTTCTCTTCTCCGGTGTAGTGCTTTCGCTCTTTTCTCATGCGCCCTCTCCGTTATCTTAACGGAAGAACGCCTTCTCCAGTTCCAACTGAGGCAGGACAAACGCCACACCCCCCGGCTCGCCCTGGACCGTTAAAAGACAGCCATGTAGTGCGCATCCAGCTCAATCCCTAACGCGCCATCGGAGGCAATCACTCTCACGCCCAGATAGCTCATAGCACCAGCGACACGGATGCAGGGGAGGGATTCATGCATTTAATCAAGGCGGAGATTCCTTTTTGTTAAGTAGGACGGATCTCCACTTCACGCCTTGCGTTCCTTTGGGAGGCAACTTCGTGGTCGTTATAGGCATCTTACTAGTTGAGAGGCAGAGGTTCCCCGGGTGAAGGCAGAAAGCCTCTCAAAGACGCTCGGGGCGGAAGGGAAAAGAAGCAGATGTTAAGTCAAGCGCACCAGAAGTGCTGAGGCGCGGGGTGGTCAAGCAAGCGGAATGGCCTCCGCGCCTCAGGTTTTTCAACACATCCTCTGTCTCCCTTTCCAGCAGATCCCAGCATCATACAGATTGCTATCCAAAGTTTTGACTTTCAAGCGCTGATTAGATGAAGGCGTCGGCTAAGTGGCAACACAAGTGTCACTTCAGGCATCTTATTTAATGAGAGGTGAGGTACCCCGAGATACGGAAGGCCTCTCGAGAATCGCTCGGGGGCGAAGCTGGAAAGGAGGTTGGAAGTGCAAAGTGTGAAAGGCAAGGAAGGTAGTTCCGAAGTGCTGGGGCGCGGAGAGTAAATTATGCGCCGTGAGGTTTGAGCGCGCCGGTTCGTTTACCGAAAAGACTCCGCGCCTCACACTATTTCAGCATCCCACCAGCGTTGCAAGTTGTCTCTACTTCTACAGTAAGTTTCCCGTTCGACGTCATCCCATATCTGCCCGTTCTTGCTGTTTCCTCAAATATTCCCACTCAGATTATTGCCCTACATTCCAGATTCTAACGGAGATTCAGACGAGGGCGCTTCAAAACTCGGATGCCCATGCTGATTCTCTTCTCGAAGAAAACTGACCAGAGCGAAGGTGGTGGCGAGAATGATTGGACCAATGAAAACGCCCATCGCGCCGAAAGTTCGAAGACCGCCAAGGATGGCAAAGAATACGAATAGCGTGGAGAGCTGGGTTCGCTCTCCGATCAGGTAGGGCCGCAAGACATTGTCAATGGGATGAACCACAACAAGTCCCCAGGCCAAGAGAATTAGTGCCTTCACCCAGTGTCCGCTGAACAACAACATTGAGATCGCGGGGACCAGGACAAATCCGGTTCCAATCACCGGAACGAGCGCGCAAAGAGTGGTGACGATTGCCCAAAGGATAGGCGAACTGACTCCTAAAATCCAAAAACCTACTCCTGTTAATGCGCCTTGCACAGCAGCCATGGCAATGCTTCCGTAGACAATCGCCTGTAGTGTCTCTTCGATTCGGGCACACAGCCGCCGCCACTGGTTCACTGTGAGTGGTAAAAGAATGTAGGCACGGCGCAACAACTGCCTGCCGTCCCGGAAGAGAAAGAAGAGAATAAAGAAAGAAATCAGTGCATTTACAAACAAGACGGTAATTTTGCCCGCCAGCACGGTCGCAGAGTTCACGAACATGGCAACAACTTTTTGCGCTTGACCTCCCACTGCCCCACGCAAATCCGGGGCGGACAACGGAAAGTAGTGTGACGCAAATGCCGCAATGCGCTCCGAAAGAGATACAAGGTAGGCTCCCAGCCGCTCTCGCCCGTCGGCTCTGACGTTTAGCGAATCGTAGATCTCGTGAACTCCGATGGCTATGGCGCGGCCCAAAAGGACAGAACAAAGAATGATCAGCAGAACGACGATCACAGTAGTGCAGAGCGCTGCGAGGGTCCGATTTTTCACTCTGCGCCGAAT
Organism: uncultured Acidobacteriota bacterium; assembly: GCA_963824515.1. Lineage (GTDB taxonomy): Bacteria > Acidobacteriota > Terriglobia > Acidiferrales > UBA7541 > Acidiferrum. The sequence continues at coordinate 20,995 of CAWGPN010000014.1, read as the reverse complement.
GCCTAAGTGGACTGGTTGAAAGAGGATTGCAGCCACAGCAGCGAATACAATCGGCTTCCCGAATGGAGCCACAAGCAGATAACAGCCATACAGGGCGACTAGGGTTAAGCACAGCAGAAAGATATACGTTGCTCTATTTTGTGGCATGTCATCTGCCCGTGACTCGCATACCATTCCTGAGTTGATTGGAGGGGTGCAGAATCACTTCCTCTCCCACATCGAGCCCTTTGACAATTTCCACTTCATTCTGGTTTCGATGGCCGATTTCAATCTGCCTTAGCTGCGCGCGGCTCCCTTGAACGGTGAATACGCTCCATGCATTTCCTGTGCGGAACGCAGCACTTCCGAGGATTTTCTTTACGTTTTGTCCTGCCCAGGTGACCATCCGCGTCTCCACTCGAAAGCCATCGCGCAATCCGTCTGGCGAATCGACAAAATCCGAAATCACGTTGACCCGTTTTTCTTCGACACCTAGCGCGGAGATTTTCGTAAAGCCCGACGGTTCAACCAGCCTGACTCTTGCACGGAGCGGATGGTCTCCACCCCACCCTTCCACGTAAACGGGGGCCCCTCTTTGGATATTGACTGCATCCGTAGTCAATACATCGGTGACTATTTCAATTTTGGCGGGGTCCCCTAGGACCAAAAGTGGCGTCCCGGCTTGAACAACTCTTTCGCTTTTTTCGACGAGCCTGAGAACTTTCCCTGAAATCGGCGAGCGTAATGAAATTACCTTCTGTGCTGCACCTTGAAGATCCATACCCTGCAACCCTGCCCGCGCCATTTTTACTTCCGAAGCCGCTGCAAGGGCGCTGAACTTCGCTGCATCCAATTCCTGCGCACTCGTTGTTTCCAGGTTTCTCGCCTGCTCCAGCGCCTGTATGGATAAGACTTTTTCTTTGGCAAGGGTTTCTGCGCGCGCGAGATCCCTTTGAGCCTGGGCGTGGTCCTCTCGCGCGTGAGCCAATCTGGCATCCGTCTGACGCTTCGTGGCCTCTGCGGCTTCGATACGCGCCAGCACCTCTTCGCGTTGCTGCTGATTCAGTGGTAGCGGCTCGATTTCCGCGACGATAGCGTTTTCGCGCACTTCATCTCCCTCCTCCCATGGCATGCGGAGAAGCCGGCCGGGAATTGGGGCGGCGACGATAAATCGGTCGTGGGCACGCGTTTCACCGTCCTCGTCCACGGTCACCTGCAAGGGACCCTGCTCCACTCGCGCCGTCTCCACCTGCAAAGGCGGCGTGCGAAACAGAAAGTACAGAACCACACTGCCAACCAGCAGCAGGCCTACGATCCATGCGCGACGTTTGGAAGGATTTGCCACTTCATTCCCTCGTTTTCAAAACTTCCACCAAGTCCAGATGTTGAAGTCGTCTATAAATCAGGCCACCCGTTGCCGCTGCCGCGATCCCGACAATCAGCACCGCCAATGCGTAGGTGCGCGGATTGACCACCAGCGGCATCCGGTAGAGTTCGGTTTGCATTGCGATGGTGAGTCCTGCACAAATGCCGTAACCGATCAGGAATCCCGTGGGTATGGCCAGCGCCGTCAGAAAGGCTTGCTCCCCCAACAACATGAATCCGATTTCTCCCTGCGAAAAACCGAGTACTCCAAGCGAAGCAAGCTCATGTCCGCGCTCAGACAGCGCAACTCGCGCGCCGTTATAAACGATTCCTATGGCGATCAGGCAAGCAAAGAGGTTTAGCGCAGTCGTCGAAATGCTCATGCTCTCAGCGATTGTCTGATAAAAGCTTTCCAGCATTGCTTCACGAACTGCCACGCCAGCAACCGCCGGCGTGCTCTTCAGCTTCGTATACAGCCGCGGCAGCGCCCTCGCATCGGCCGCCAGATACGCGCCGGAGATGGAGGAACCTTCGTGCATGATACGATTCAGTGTCGCAATATCCGTATACGCCGAAAGGCCGATCATCTCATCCACAATTCCCGTCACCGGCAAAGTTCGCTTTGTTCTCTCTCCTTCCAGCACTTCGATCTCCACGATGTCACCAACACCCACACCGAGGATGTCGGCAAGTTTTCTAGTAAGCAGCAAGCCATCCGGAGACACTGACGCCACTTGCAAACCCTGACCGATAATCCGCCGCAAATCGCTTTGAGGCTCCAGGCCTAACAGTGGAATCCGTTTGGACCGGTGCTGGAAGCGAAGTCGAGCCGGCACGATCCGAAAGGTCTCGGAATGCGTCACTCCCGTCAGGTGATTGATGTCATATCGGGCCTGAATGCCGTGCGGCTCATTCAACATGATCATCACGTCTTCCCTCTGTGCCACTTGAAATTGCACTAGCACCAGGTAGTCGATCGCGTCCTTGAAATAGAACCCAACGATCAGGATCGCCACCGCCAGCGACATTCCAAGAATCGTAAGGCAAGCCTTCCACGGACGGCGCTCCAGGTTCCGCAGAATCATGCGCGTGGATACGGAGAACCACTCTTGCATTCCCAATTTCTCCGCAAATCCTGGCTTGAACCTCGGCGGAGACTCCGGACGCATGGCCTCGGCGGGCGGCAGAGCCACTGCGGTTCGCAGCGAAGCGATCGCTCCCAGGCAAGCAGCGCCAGCGCTGATGGCCACACTCCAAAAGAGCAACGATGCAGTCACAACAAAACTCAGTTCTGGAAATCGAAAGAAGTTCTGGTACATGCGGGAAAGGCCTCGTCCCAGCCAGATTCCCAACGGAGTCCCGAGAGCGGTTCCAAGTAGCACCGCCACTAGGGCAAATTTCAGGAAATGAAAACCCACGGCAACGTCGGTAAACCCAAACGCCTTGAGCAAGCCAATCGAATTTCTCTGTGTGCTCACCAATCGCGACAACACAATGTGCACCAGAAATGCCGCGATCCCCAGAAAAATCGAAGGTACAAAAATTCCCGTAATGCGATCCTGGGCAATCTCATCACTCAGAAAGCGGTTGGAGATTTGGTCTTCTCTGCCGTAGGCGCCAAGTCCTCCGAACGGATCCAGCAATCTGTCCAAGCGTTCGATCACGTCCGCTTCGTTGGCTCCGGGCGCCAGTGTCAATGAAACGTCATTGAAGCCGCCTTCCATGTTGAAAAGAGGGCCCAGAACGTTACGGCTCATCCACAAAATTCCAAATCTGCGGTTGTCGGGAAAAACCTCCGTTCCCCGGATTTCATACACGTACTCGGGCGAGAGGGCAGTCCCTACGATCTTCAATCGTTCCCAACGGCCATTGATCACCGCGCCGATCGTGTCTCCCACTTGCAGGTGATTCGCGTCGGCGAACGCTTCGCTGGCCAGCACCTCGTCCGGCCTTCCGGCTTCGATATAACGTCCGCGTCGCAAGCACAAGCGATTCAGGCTGGATTCCCCGTGGTCGGGGATGGAAAGTATGCGGGCAATCGCCGGTTCCGCCAGTCCTGGCACGTCCAGATTGACCTCCACCACCACGCGTGTCTCCACTCGACTGACTCCGGGCAGTGACGCGATCTGGGCGGCCAGTGTATTCGGCGCGCGTTTCAACTGCGCAAAAACGTCGGCAAATCTGTACGCGGAATAGTACTCGCGTTGCGCCCGTTCGATGGACTCATAGGATCCCCGCATGGTGACATACGTGGCGATCCCGCACCCGACAATGAGTGCAACGGTGACCAGCTGGCCCCGCAAATGCCAGAGGTCGCGCAAGAGTTTTCGATCTAGCGTGCCAATCTTCATTTCACCAGGTCAGCTCCGAAGGAGTCGCACGCCTCGCGTTCTTTTGAATCTCCACAATCTTTCCGCTGCTCAACCGCAACACGCGGTCCGCCATGGCCGCAATGGCGGCATTGTGCGTGATTATCACGGTGATTGTTTTGAGTTCACGATTGACCCGATCCAGGATTGCCAGGACCAGTTTTCCCGTCGCATAGTCGAGCGCTCCGGTCGGCTCATCGCAAAGCAAGATCTCCGGCTTTTTCACCACGGCACGGGCAATCGCCACCCGCTGCTGCTCACCGCCGGACATCTGCGCGGGAAAATGGTGTAACCTGTCTCCCAATCCGACCATGCGCAGGCACTCCTGCGCATCCAGCGGTTGTTCGGCGATCTCCGCCACCAGGGCGGTGTTCTCAAGCGCCGTCAGGCTCGGAATCAGGTTGTAAAACTGAAATACGAATCCCACATGCTCGCGGCGAAATCGAGAGAGTTCCTCCCGGCTGGCTGCTGTCAGGTTGTGATCCAGGTAAAAAACCTCGCCGCTCGTGGGGATGTCGAGCCCGCCCAAAATATTCAGCAAAGTTGATTTCCCGCTCCCCGAAGGCCCCAGCATCACGATGAATTCACCCGGCAGCAGGTCCAACGTAATCCCCCGCAGCGCATGAACTTCCACGTTCCCCATGCGATAAACCTTGGTGATTTCGTGCATGTGGAAAACCGCGTCCGTGGATTCTGCGAAGATACTCATGGAGTTGTATTTCTGGATTTCGGTACCGAACCACCTCTACGAGAGAGTGCCCAGTACGGTACACACAGTACTTGCATGGGTTATGTTCCGCGTGCTTACGCTTCCATCCGGAAGCAATGGTGGCACCACGGTTCGCAAGTTCAAGTGAGGTGTAGCATTCGTTCATGTGACGCCCGTCACATTTCTCCTTCTCTTCCCGTATAAATCCTTTCACAGGCTTTTGACTGACCCCGTTTTCAACGGTTTGCAAGCCACATACCCGAGAAAGCTGCCAGGACAACTACTATTAGGCCAGGAAGTAGTTTTAAGCCGAAACGGTACCCGCCCACGCTGAACGGACGGGTGGGGCATGCTTTGGACTTGGGACTATTTTTGTCTCGTATGACGTGGCGAGATGGGGGAAAGAATAGCTACGACTTCCGATGCAGTAAAGATTCTGGGGCGGCCTTCGTTCTTATCGACGGCCACCCCAGAGAAAGACAGAGTCAAATTCCTCTCAGCGAATTGAGGGTGACCCACCCGCCAATCAGCTAATGTCCTAGAAAGTGAATCGGACGGACAGCTGAAGATTCCGCGATCCGTATTTCGGCGCTGCGAACAGTGGCTTGCCAAAAGTGCTATTCGCCGTGGCATCCCAAATCGGCAACGGTGTGCAACTGCCGTCGGACTGTGGGGTGCACTCCTGGTTGGTCGTGTACTGCACGTTGTCCACCGCACCCTGCTGGAAGTTTGCGTGATTGAATACGTTGAAAGCTTCGATCCTGAATTTCAACCCAAACCGTTCAGTCAACTTGAAAGCTCGCGCTACGCTCAGATCGACATCGCGCACTCCCGGCCCACGGAACGAATTGAATCCCTGGCCAGGAACGATCGAAAAATTCACGTTCGCAGTGTCGAATACTCCCGTATACGGCCTCCCGCTCGCAACCGTGGCCACCGATGAAAAGGTAAATCCCTTCAATGCCCGCATTGTAGGCGACCACGCACCGCTAAGCACCAACCTGTGCGTCTGGTCCAGTTGCGATGGCCCGCGCTGCGATTTTTGGTCAAACTGGTTCATGTAGCCCGTGCCCTGATCGATGCTCTTGGAATAGGTGTAAGCGAGTGCGCCCTGGAATTGATTGGATTGGTGTCGTAATGAAATCAGCATGCCGTTATAGACGGAATGACCGGAGTTGTCCACGGCGTTGATGGAGCTGAAATTCGGGTCGATCAATCCATCGATGGCTTCGAATTCCGGTACTACAAACGACTTGCCATTCGGCAGATTTACCGTGGCCGTCGTGAAATCTCCTCCGAAGGCCAACTGCTGCGCCGGGGGCACGAGGTTCAAGTCGTAGCCGAAGTTCCCATTCGCCTGCCGGGTCACTCCATTCGAATTCCCCAAGAGCGCTAATCCATGCGCGTACACATACCCGACACTCAAGGCCGTGTTTGCGCCGAACTGGTGCTCCACTGTTAAATTGCCCTGTTCGACGTACGGGCTCCGGAAATTTGGGACGAATACGTGAATGGATTGACCGCCGGCTCCTCCCGGCAGCGGCGCCGTCAACGCATTCGGATAAGTGACCAATGGATTGTTGTTTCCGAAGCCCGGCCCTGTCAGAAAGAAGAATTGCCGTGAGATCCCGTTTGAGACCAGAGCGTCGGAAACATCCAGCAGATCTTCCTGCATGTAGAACAAGCCAAATGATCCCCGAACCACAGTGTCGCTCTTGCTGTCGAGCGAATATGCAAATCCAACCCGAGGGGCCACATTGTTCTTATCCTGTGGGATATGGCAGGTGAGCGCAAACGCCGGATTGCATACATTCGGTTGTGCAAGCTTCTGAAAATCCCAACGTACTCCATAGTTGAGGTACAACCTCGAGGTGGCCCGGAACTGATCCTGTGCGAACAGCGAATAGGTCGGGACAGTGAACAACGCCGTCGTTTGCCCGAACGATTGCAAATCAAACTGAAACGTCCCTGTGGCCACATCCGCCAGGCTCGCAAAATGAAAGTCTCCGGCGGGACCATACACAAAATAGTCGCGATCATGGTTGACGTTAATGTCCACTCCGGCGCGCAGGGTGTGACGTCCCGCCACGTGCGTAAGGCTATCGGAGAATTCGAACCGGCGGTCTGTCGTTGACAGTTGGAAACGATTTCCTCCGAAAACATATCCCGTGTCCGGGTTCTCGATCACCGTGGACGGCGTCGTCGGCGCCGCGTTCGGCAAATCGAAATGGAGATCATTGGCAAAATGGAAACGCGCCTCGTTAAAGGTGAACGGGCTAATCGTAGTCTGCACGGAAACCTGAAAAAAGTGGCTGGTCGCTCCGTCGGTCAACGACAGGCCATCGCCGGTCGAAGTTGGCGTATTGAAATAGCCATGGGGGCTGCGAAAGCGTTGATAATTGTACGTCGCGTTAAAGGCATTCTTGGGCGTGAGCACGCCGCTCAGTTTCACGAACCCCGTGTTCTGGTTGAAGCTTCGCGGGAGCGATCCGGAAGCGGATGCAACTTGAGCCGCAATGGCGGGATTTTGCGTCAAGAAATCGGGCGGAACGCTTGCAAGGAAGCGCGCATTATTAATCGTGACCGGCTCGTTTCGCACCTGCCCTTCATAATTCGCGAGGTAAAACAGCTTGTCTTTCCGCAGCGGCCCGCCGACCGTCGCGCCGAACTGTTGCCGCCGATTCGGGGGTTTGGGGATGCCTTGCTCATTGTTAATCGAGTCGTTGGCGTTCAACGCCGAATCTAATGCGTAGTAGTAGGCATCGCCGTGGAACTGGTTTCCCCCACTCTTGGTCACGGTGTTGACCAGACCTCCCCCCGATTGGCCAAATTCAGCCTCGTAGCCGGCCGTGTTTACCTGGAATTCCTGAACGATGTCTTCGCTGAATTGGAAAGGAATCGTCCCGCGCCCGATTTGCTGCGAAAAGAACGCATTGTTGTTGTTTCCGCCGTCCACAGTGTAATTGTTGAAGTTTCCGGCGATCCCATTGAAGCTCACCATCCCGAATTCGCCATCCGTCGTCGCGCCTGGCGTCAGCAGCACGAAATCCGTAAAATCGCGCCCGTTCAGGGGCAAATTCTCGATCGAGCTTTGCCCGATCACGGAGCTGATCGACGACCGCGTCGTATCCACGAGCGGCGTCTCCGCGCTCACCATTACCTTCGAGTCCACACTGCCTATCTGCAGTTGCGGCCGCAGGCTCACCGTCGTCCCCACTGCCACCAAGACGTTGTCCAGTACTGTAGTCTTGAAGCCGGCCTTCTCGACCGTCACGTGATAGGCCCCCGGCAAAAGATACGGAAAAAGGAAATGGCCGTTGCTGTCGCTAGTCTGCGTGGTGTTCAGTCCCGTAGTGTCGCTCCGTGCCGTCACTGTGGCGCTCACGACGCTAGCACCGCTCGGATCCAACACCGTGCCTTCCACTCGCCCGCTGCCCAAGCCCGATTGCGCACTTGCAGGTTCAACCAGTCCGCCAAGCATGAGAGCGCAGCACCCCAGCAGAACCGAGATTCTTACGAGAATACCCAGCCGCTTCCAGTGTGAAACTCTCATCATCTCTCCCCCTTGTATTTTGCTCTTAGCTTTTGAGTGATCCCCAGACTGCCGTGGCGTCTCACGGTAGCGAATGGGGACTCGAATCTAGCTGTGGGCACCTAAACAGGAGATTAACAGCGGAGGACCTGCCCCGCAGACTGGGGCGGATGGGACATAGAATTCTCTTCGTCTTTCGGAAGGACCAACGCACTCAATCATTCGAGCAAGAACCTGAGGGGGAGACAGCGCTTGGCGGTGTGTCGCACCCATTCTCGGGTGTCGTATGATTTCGTGCGGGAAATTGGGGCAGGTCGCAATCTCAGCGAGCGCCTGGCCGCATTAGATTGGCGACGTCGTCGATTTTTTCGTCAAGCATGTTCAGCTTGCGCGACAAGCCCTGAATCTCCGAGGCGGCGCGGCGGTTCACCTCGAAATCGAGTTCGCCGCGCAAACGGTCTTTAGTGTCCAGGCGATTTTGGCTCATCATGATGACCGGAGCCTGGATCGCCGCAAGCATGGAGAGAAACAGGTTGAGCAGGATAAATGGATAGGGATCCCAGGCCTTTGCGCGCAGGACGATGTTCACCGTCGCGTAAATGACCATCAAAATGCCAAACATCACGATGAAGGTCCAGGAACCACCGAAGCGGGCCACCTGATCCGCGATGCGCTCGCCGAGCGTCGCCTCCTTTTCGATCAATTCGTTCGGGTTTCGCGTCGCCCGAAGCCGAACCAGCTCTTGAGCGGCATGGAACTGCCGGCCGAGCGTGGTCAGCAAATCCATCCCGGCGTGCGGCTTTCTTTGCAGCAGCACCGCAATGTCGTCCCGCGAAACTTCCAGGCACGTCGTTTCTTCGAGGGCGATGGCGCTGGTGCGGTGCGGTGTCTGCTCGAGCATGGAAGCGAAGCCGAAAAATTCGCCGCGCGTGGGCTCGTCGAGAATGACCTCCTGCTGGTCCTCATCGACCGTGCTGACGCGAACTTTGCCGGAGACCACCACGTAAGCCTGGGCTCCGGACTGCCCCTTCTTATAAACGCGCTCGCGAGGAGCGAATGTCTTGAGCTCCACCTGAGCGGCCAGGACTGCGGTCTCATCGTCGTCCAGCAGAGAAAATAGAGGAACACTCCTCAGCATTTCCGGTTCGCAGTTCATCGTCATCTCCTCCACGCAGACATGCTAAATGCGGATCGCTCCTGGCCGCGTCGAGAATCGGAAACTGCTTTCATCCCTGGCAAACTCCGCCGGCTTTCTTCCTTGCGGAGCCACCCACGATTCCCCGGCGCACCTTGACGCGGCGCTACCGTTGTAATGTACTGAGTCTCTCAAATGGAGACAACCCCGCTCGCGATCGAGCATGACTTCCGCGCCATTCTGGCCCCTGAATCCATTCGCGCCGCCACTGTGGCCGACGCGGTCTGCGGCGTCGAGACTCGTCTGATTCTCGAACCCGCGAACGAGCAGGAGCTCGCCGCGGCGCTTCGTCTCGCAAATGACGCAAACCTCGCGGTAATCCCGCGCGGTGGCGGGACGAAACATGACTGGGGTAATCCTCCACAACGCGCGGACATCATCCTCTCCACCGCGCGACTCGACAAAATCATCGAGCATGCCTGGGCCGACCTCACGGTTACCGTCGAAGCCGGCTGTACCATTCAAAAATTGCAGTCCGCTCTCGCCCAGCACGGCCAGCGCCTCGCGTTTGATCCGCTCTGGCTCGAAACCGCTACTATCGGCGGCGCTCTCTCGACAAACGACAGCGGCTCGCTTCGGCTGCGCTTCGGCGCACTGCGCGATCTCATCATCGGCGTCACCATCGCCCTCCCCGACGGCACGCTCGCTTCCAGCGGCGGCAAAGTCGTCAAGAATGTCGCCGGCTACGATCTCCCCAAGCTCGTCACCGGCGCCTTAGGCACTCTGGGCGTCATCACCCGCGCCACCTTCCGCCTTCATCCGCTTCCGCACAATACGAAGACGCTCTCCGCTGCTAGCGTAAATCTCGAAAGCATGCAGCGCCTTCTACTCGCCGTCCAGGATTCCCAACTGGCGCACACTTCTCTCCAAGCACGAATCACCCAAGACAGCGAACCCGTTGTCGACATCCTTTTCGAGGGCACCGAAGAAGGCATCGCCGCACAGGAATCGCAGTTCCGTAATCTCGCCCGGCCTGCTGAGGTTTCCGAAGCGCCGCGCGATGTCTGGAACGCCTCGCAGGAATTGTGGAACTCCGCCGATTCCGCGGCATTGGCGAAGATCACAGCGCTCCCGGCCGCAATCGCGCACACCGTCGAGAGACTGCAACGCATCAACGGCTCCCAAGAAACGCGCTGGAAGCTGGCGATACAAGCTACAGGCATCGGCTGGCTGTCTCTCGAGGGCGCTCCTGCGCATCTCCACGCCGCTCTTTCCGCTCTCCGCGTCGAACTCGAGCGCGACGGCGCATCCCTCACTCTGCTGCATCGGCCTGCTTCCATGCAGCCACTCGACACTTGGGGCCAGCCCGGCGACGCTCTCCCGCTAATGCGCGCCGTAAAGCACCAGTTCGATTCGCACAACACTCTTAATCCCGGCCGCTTCGTGGGAGGCATCTGATGCCGGATTCTTCCGCGATCGTGCCTCTTTCGAGCGCGTTCGACGCGCATCATCCGCCCTCAACCCAGATCATCGACACATGCGTCCACTGCGGCTTCTGCCTCGCCGTCTGCCCCACTTACGTTCTCTGGCACGAAGAAATGGACTCGCCGCGTGGACGCATCTACCTGATGAAAATCGCCACCGAGGGCGCCAGCACGATGAACCCGCAGTGGGTCAGCCACTTCGATTCCTGCCTCGGGTGCATGGCCTGCATGCCCGCCTGCCCTTCCGGCGTCGACTACGGCAAACTCATCGAAGCCACTCGCGCGCAAATCGAGCGCCATCATCCGCGCTCGCTTCTCGAAAAACTTCATCGCCGGTTGATCTTCGCGCTTTTCCCGCGGCCAGAACGCCTTCGGCTTCTCCGCTGGCCGCTCCTCGCCTACCAAAAATCCGGGGCGCAATATCTCGTTCGCAAATCCGGCGTCCTTAAGCTGCTACCCAAAAAACTCAGCGCGATGGAGACTCTTCTTCCCAAGCTCGGCCCCGCCGAGACAATTCCTGAACTTACTCCCGCGCAACGCACGCAGCGCCGCCGCGTCGGGCTGCTCCTCGGCTGCGTCCAGCGCGAATTTCTGCCGCAGGTCAACGCCGCCACGGTTCGCGTCCTCGCCGCCGAAGGTTGCGAAGTTGTCGCGCCTGCCGCGCAGCCCTGCTGCGGCGCGCTTATGGTTCACGCAGGAGAAGAAGATGGCGCGCTGGCGCTCGCCCGAAAAACCATCGAGGTTTTCGAGCTCGCCCACGTCGACACCATCGTGATCAACGCCGCCGGCTGCGGCTCCAATGTGAAGGAATACGACCATCTGCTGCGCGACGATCCGAACTACGCCGATCGCGCCAAAGCTTTTGCAGCGAAATGCAAGGACATCACTGAAGTTCTCGCCGAACTGCCGCCGCGTGCCGCGCGCAATCCTTTGCGCGTCCGCGTCGCGTTCCACGATTCCTGCCACCTGCAACACGCGCAGGGTGTTCGCTCTCAACCACGCCAGTTGCTATCGGATATTCCCGGACTCGAGCTAAGCGAAATTCCCGAGAGCGCCATCTGCTGTGGCTCCGCGGGCATCTACAATCTGATCCAGCCAAACGCCGCCAACGCTCTCGGCGATCGCAAAGCCGGACTCATCGCCCCGCTCAATGCCGAAGTAGTAGCCACCGGCAATGCCGGCTGTATTCTCCAGCTCCAATCCTCGCTGGCCCGCCTCGGCCGCCCCGTCCCGGTGGTCCACACCATCCAGCTTCTCGACGCCTCCATCCGCGGGAGCAAATTCCCCTGAAACGCTTCAGGCCGCCTTTTTGGTCCATCCGCCAATAATCAGCCCCATCAGGAACAGCCCGAAAAGCGGATACAACTCATTGATGGCAAACAAGTGCATCGGCCGCATCTCGTACATGTAAGTTGTGAAACTGACCGGCCCAAGGAAGCCGATCCACAACAGGATTCCGAGTGAACCCCCTCGTGCCGCCGTGTTCGCGTTCCTCCAACTGCAAATCTGCGCCAAAACAAATGCGATCAACAGGTTGAGGGCAAAAGTAATGATGTAGGGAAGCACGGGATTCATCGTGGCCGCTTGTGCCGCGGTTACATGTTCGAGCGCCATCCACGGCTTGCTGAACAGAAGTCCGTACCACAACGCTCCGAGTAGCCAGTACGCCAAGGCCGAGACAAACACCGCTGCGTAATTTGTCTTCATCGCTCACCTCTCCTTGTGGAATTGGGCCGCCGGAATCTGCTTGCGAGTTCCCGCTCTTAGAAGCGGGCCAAGTAGCGAAGAGTCTCCAGCTTGCGTCCCTGGCTGTCAAGGATTTCTGTCCCGCGGCGAACTTCTTCAGCGATACGCGCGCAAATAGAAGTAAATCGTCATTCCCGTTCCTGCCAAAATCACAAAGCGCCTGATCCACGCTTGCGGCAATTTCTGTGCGTAGTGCGCCGACAAATATCCGCCCAAAATCGCTCCCACAATCATCACCGATGCCTGCGGCCACACGATCGCCCCGCTAAGCACAAACGTAATTGTCGCCACTCCGTTAATTACGCCGCCCAGCACGACTTTCAGCGCGTTCATCGCGTGAATGTCCGTCATGCCCAGCGCCGCCAGTAGCGCCAGGTTCATGATGCCGATGCCTCCCCCGAAATATCCGCCGTAGACCGCCACCGCCAGTTCGAACGCTGCTGCTCCCGCCACGGCCGCGTTGCTCGCGTCATGCGAAATGCTCGCCGAAATCCGTTTTGTGAAATGTTTTCCGAATGCAAACAAGAGCGTTGCGCCTAGCAAGAGCCAGGGCAAAACTTTCAGGAAAGTCTGCGCCGGTGTTCGAATCAAGAGGAAAGCGCCCGCGAGTCCGCCTATCATGCTGGCTATGATCAGAGGAATCATCACGCGGCGCGAAATGGTCAAGCGATTCCGGTACGCTCCGCCACTGGCCGTCACGCCAACCCATAGCGCTAGAGTGTTCGTGGCGTTGGCGGGAACGGGAGCGACGCCGGTAAACAACAGCGCTGGAAAGGAGATAAAGCTTCCGCCACCGGCAACAGCATTAATCGCTCCGCCCAGAGCGGCGGCGGCGAAAAGAAAGATGGCGTGTGCAATGGTCAAGGCGGTTTTGTATCACGTTCCGGGCCGGTTGTTCCAGTTTCCTCCTCTCGCTCCTGGTAATCCCTGATTGTTTCTATCCGGCCTCTTGCACACGCCCTGTTTCGCCCTATCCTCATTTCGTTGTATCTTGGCTTGCCTAAACTATGCATGTATGGGAGTCACCCCCGTGGCCAAAGTCCAGGCAAGGAAAATGAGCAATCGCAAGGCTGCCGACGCACGCTCGGCCAAGAAGGTCAACGAGGCGCAAATCGCCGTTCACTGGAAGGAGGAGGAATATTTCTATCCTTCCAAACAATTCCGAGTCCAGGCCAACCTTGCCCATCCCGCTTTCGTCAAGAGGTTCAGCGAGAAAAACTTTCCGAAATGTTTCGACATCTACGGGAAACTCCTTGATTGGGACAAGCCCTGGCGCAAAACTCTCGACACTTCCAATCCGCCTTTCTGGAAATGGTTCGTTGGCGGCAAGCTCAACGCCTGCTACAACTGCGTCGACCGCCATCTCGATAAATACAAAAACAAAGCCGCCCTGATCTTCGTCCCAGAACCCGAGCACGAATCCGCCACCGTCATCACCTATCAGGAACTCTACAAGCGCGTGAACGAAGTGGCCGCGATGCTCCGCGATTTCGCGGGCCTCAATGCAGGTGACCGCGTCACGATTCACATGCCCATGATTCCCGAACTGCCAATCACCATGCTGGCGTGCGCACGGCTTGGCGTCATCCACTCCGTCGTCTTTGGCGGATTCAGCGGAGAAGCCTGCGGACTTCGCGCCGCCGACTCCGGCAGCCGCGTTCTCATCTACGCCGATGGCTATCACCGAAATGGAAAATGGGTGGATCACAAACCCAGCGCCGATATCGCCGTCGAAACCGCCAAAAAAGAAGGCCAGAGCATCGACAAGGTCCTCTTCTGGCGCCGCTATCACGGTCACTATCGCTCCGAATCGCCGATGATCATCGACCGCGACTTTTTCGTCGAGGACGTCCTCAAAGACTATCGCGGCCAAATCGTCGAGCCCGTTTCGCAGGATTCCGAAGCGCCGCTCTTCCTCATGTACACCAGCGGCACCACCGGAAAGCCCAAGGGCTGCCAACATCGCACCGGCGGCTATCTCGCTTATGCGGCGGGGACCTCCAAGTATTACCAGGACATTCACCCCGAGGACGTTTATTGGTGCATGGCCGACATTGGCTGGATCACGGGCCACTCCTACATTGTTTACGGCCCGTTGGCTCTTGGCGCCACCAGCGTTCTGTATGAAGGCGTGCCGCAATATCCCGATGCCGCCCGTCCGTGGCGCATCGCCGAGCGGCTCGACGTGAACATCTTCCACACTTCCCCCACCGCGATCCGCATGCTACGCAAAGCGGGCGGCGACGAACCGAGAAAATACAACTACCACTTCAAGCATATGACGACGGTGGGTGAGCCCATCGAGCCGGAAGTCTGGCGCTGGTATTACGAAACGGTGGGCAAAGGGGAGGCAGTGATCGTGGACACCTGGTGGCAAACGGAAACGGGCGGTTTCTTGTGCAGCACGAAGCCCGCTCTCGATCCGATGAAGCCCGGCAGCGCGGGCCCCGCGGTGCTCGGGATCTATCCCGTGATCTGGGACGAAAATGGAGAGGAAGTAAAACCCGGCTCCGGCAAAGCCGGGAATATTTGCATTCGCAATCCGTGGCCGGGGATTATGCAAACGATCTGGGGAAGCGGGGAGCGCTTCGTCAATCAGTACTACAAAAAATATTGTAAAAATCCCGAAAGCAAAGATTGGCGCGACTGGCCGTATTACGCCGCCGATGGCGCGGTGCTCTCTTCTGACGGCTATTACCGCATCCTCGGCCGCGTCGATGACGTGATTAACGTCGCCGGACATCGCCTCGGCACCAAGGAAGTCGAATCCGCTTGCCTCACCATTCCGGAAATCGCCGAGGCCGCCGTCGTTCCGGTTGTGGATGAAATCAAAGGCCGCGTCCCCGAAGTGTATATCTCGCTGAAGCCCGGAGTTCTCCCTGCGAAAGCCGTGAAGGACAAAGTCATTGCGACGATCGAGCTGATTATCGGCAAAATCGCGCGTCCCAAACGTATCCATATCGTTCCAGACATGCCCAAAACGCGCTCCGGAAAAATCATGCGCCGCGTTCTTGCCGCCATCTCCAATCACATGGATACTGGCGACATCACCACGCTCGCCAATCCGGATATCGTCGCGCAAATTCGCGAGCTCGTGCAGGGCCGCGTCGCCAGCCCGCTGCAAGAAGGCCCCGAAGACATCAAACTGTTCGGCGAAGAGAATTAATCGAAAGGAGATGTTCATGCCAGAGATTACACGAAGAGCTTTCCTGAAAACCGCCGCAACGGCCGCTGCCGCGGGCGGATTCCTCTCCACTGGCGCATTCGAGCTGGATGCCAACCCCCTGGGCTTGCCTCTCGGTTGCCAAACCTGGCCGGTCCGCGAGGGCATCGCCAAAGACTTTCCCGGCACGATCAAGCAACTCGCCGCCATCGGCTTCCACCATATCGAATTGTGCTCGCCAGTTGGTTACAATGATTCCGGCTTTGGCGGCCTCGCAAAATACAAAGGCTCCGAGCTTCGCAAAATGCTGAACGATTGGGGCGTCACCTGCATCAGCTCGCACTTCAGCATGGGCGAGCTTAGAAAAAATCAGGAAGAGAGAATTGCCTGGGCGCACGAGCTCGGACTCACCCAAATGCTGGTCGCGAGCCTCGGCGGACCCCAGCACCCCACGATGGACGACGTCAAGCGCGCCGCCGATGAATACAACAAAATGGGAGAAAACGCGGCCAAAGCCGGAATTCAGCAGGGCCTGCACAATGAGGGCTTCGAGACTTCCTCGGTCGATGGCCAGCGGACTTACGACTTGCTCTTCGGCTTGCTAGATCCGAAACTCGTCAAATTCCAGTTCCAGGTTTCGACCATCAGCGACGGCTTCGACGCCGCCGAATACTTCATGAAGTATCCCGGCCGTTTCATCTCCATGCACGTCCAGGGCTGGAACGCCAAAACCAGGAAGATCGTGCCGGTCGGACAAGGCACTCTCAACTGGAAGAAAATTTTCACCGCTGCGAAAACGGGCGGCGTGAAAAACTACTTCGTCGAAATGAATTTCGACATGATGAAAGCCAGCGTGCCTTTCCTTCGTCATCTCCAGGTTTGACGCAACCCTTTTCTAAATCATCGATCCGAGAATCGGCCCGCGCGGCAGAACGCGAAGGGGGTTTAGAACCTCCGTGATACTGTTATGCGATTCGCGTCGGACGGTCATCCAGGGCGCGACAATTCCTGTGATTGTCCATTAGGCTATGGCCATGAACCCCGATCGCCGCGGTTTCAGATTTGCAGTCGACGCTAGCGCCGAGATCGCTCCCGAAGCCTCGCCCAGCGCAACTATCCCCGTGCGCGCCACGGAAATCAGCCTTCACGGGTGTCACATCGAGACGCCTTCCCCCTTCGCGGAATTAACGCCAGTCTTCGTGAAGATTTTCTACGAAAGCGAGTACTTCGAGGCCAAGGGCACGGTGATCTACGTCAAGCCGTCCGAGGGCATGGGCGTGGAGTTCCGCGATCTGAAACCGCATTGCAAGATCGTCTTGCAGAGATGGATTCTGGCCGCGCTGCGCAAGCAACCGAAAACAGGATGAAACTTTCGCCAAACGCAAGGCGAACCAACGGCTGCGCCAGAATCCCAAAGCACTTACGCTTTTCGATTTTGGCCGGGGAAATTCCTCGAAAATTCCTCGATGTGGTGCTCGCCTTTTCGGTCGATGCAGATGACTCTTTGCGGGTGAGATTCACCCAGTAGGCGGCGACGCCCGCGGCTCTCCAGCGCTTCACCAAATCAGGATAGCGATTCGTATCCGCTGCGGCGCTCGGGAAGCGCCGTGTTATCCTTTTGCCGCGAAGCTTGGAGAAAAGGGGACGCTGGCCATGGACGCAAAATCCGCTGCGCAAGAACGTTTTGTATCGGCCCGCAAGGGACTGCTCGAGCTCAGCCATCGCATTCACGCGCATCCCGAGCTGGGTTTCGAGGAGGAGAAGAGCTCTTCCTGGCTGTGCGATTCGCTGGCCGACGCGGGCTTTGCCGTGGAGAAAGGCATTTGCGAACTTCCCACCGCGTTCCGCGCGCGCGCCGGCTCCGGCCCTTTGCACATCGCAATCTGCGCCGAATACGATTCCCTGCCCGGCATCGGCCATGCCTGCGGGCACAACATCATCGCGGCCTCGGCGGTAGGAGCGGCGCTGGCCGCGGCAAAAGTGGCTGACCAGGTGGGCCTGACGATCACCGTCATCGGCACGCCGGCCGAAGAAGTAGGCAACGCCAGCGGAAAAATTCTGCTGCTCGAGCGCGGCGGTTTTGCTGGCATGCATGCCTCGATGATGGTGCACCCGGCGCCGTTTGATATGGTCCAGGCAAAGATCATCGCCGCTTCGATGTTTGAAGTTCATTGCACCGGGAAGGAGTCTCACGCTTCGGCTTTTCCGGAGTTGGGCGTGAACGCGGCGGATGCGCTGACCATCGCGCAAACCGCGCTGGGGCTGCTGCGCCAGCATATCCGTTCAACGGACCGAATCCACGGTATTGTCACCAACGGCGGCGCCGCGCCTAACGTTGTTCCCGCGCACACTTCAGCCAAGTACATCATTCGCTCCGAGACGCTCGAGCAGCTCGGCGAATTGCGGCCGAAGGTTTACCGATGTTTTGAAGCCGGAGGCCTTGCCACCGGCGCGAAAATTGAGATCACGGGCGGCGACAAACCTTACGCCGAGATGCGGCACCATGCGGCCATGGCCTCGATGTACCGCAAGAATTCCGAGGCGCTGGGGCGCACGTATCCCAACATGGGGGAATGGGAGACACGCCCAACGGGTTCGACGGACATGGGCAACGTTTCGCTGGCGATGCCGTCGATCCATCCGATGATCGGGATCAATTCCCTGCCCGCCGTAAATCACCAGCCTGAATTTGCTGCGCACTGCGTCACCGCCGACGCGGACAAAGCGGTCGAGGACGGCGCCCTGGCTATGGCATGGACGTGCATTGACCTGGCCACAAATAAGAATGTGCGAGAAAGTCTAATCGCCCGCACGTAGAGGTGAGTTGCTCCGCATCACCTTGGTGCGCGCGGAATTTCTCAAACGCTCAGGTTGCTGATTCTCATTGCGCGAGCGGTCGGCCGGCCAAAAATGCGCAGCTAACGGTTGCCTCCCAGAGCAACCTGTGATGGAATTTAGCTCGATGAATCGCCGGGATTTCATTCGCTTCTCTGCGGCGGCCGCGGCAAGTGCGGCCGCACTTCCAAAACACTCCGTTTTTGCCGGGACCAATGCTGCCGCTTCGCTTCGGCTGACCTTGCGTCCAGACCGCCTCGGCAACAAGATCGGTGAGGACTTTACCGGGCTGAGCTACGAGTCGGCTCAGCTTGGAAATCCGAATTTCTTTTCGGGTGGAAATCCGGAGTTGGCCGGTTTTATGCGGCGGCTGGGAACGTCCGGCGTTTTGCGGATTGGAGGCAACACCAGCGAGTACTGCTATTGGACTCCTAATCCCGCGAAGCAACCGAACCTGCCGAATCCCGAAAGCATGCGCACGGGAGACAAGGCGAATCCCATCGCTTTTGGATTGACTGCCGGTCCAGATACGGGACGGAAGGCACCAGCGCCGGTGAAGATTACGCCGGCGGCCATCCGCAATTTGCGCGAGTTCCTGGATGCGTGCGGTTGGAAGTTGATTTATGGCTTGAACATGGGCACCGGGACGGCGGAAGACGCGGCGGCAGAGGCGGCCTACGTGATGGACGTGATTGGTTCGAAGCTGATTGCCTTCCAGCTCTGCAACGAGCCCGACCTTTTCTATCGGAATGGAATTCGCAAAGCGGATTATGATTTCGCGAGATTCGCCGGCGAGTGGCAGCACTTTTATGAAGTAATTCGGGCGCGCGTTTCGAACGCTTCGTTTGCCGGGCCAGACACGGCGTATAACAACGAGTGGCTCGTGCCGTTTGCAAGGCAATTCAAGCAGGAGGCGGTGTTTCTCTCCCAGCACTACTATGCGGAGGGGCCGCCTACGAATCCTGCCATGACGATCGAGCGGCTGCTCCGGCCGAATCCCAGTTTGCGTGCTGAGCTCGAAGGCATGAAGAAGGTCATGAACGAATTCAGCCTGCCCTTCCGAATGGCGGAAACGAATTCCTGCTATCAGGGAGGCAAGCCTGGCGTCAGCGATACGTTCGCTTCCGCGCTTTGGGGCGCGGACCTCATGTACCAACTCGCATCCGCAGGGGGGACGGGGATTAATTTTCACGGTGGAGGCTATGGCTGGTACACACCGATTGCGGGAACGCGCGAAAATGGTTTTCTGGCGCGGCCGATCTACTACGGAATGTTGCTGTTTGCGCAGGCGGGGGCGGGGCAGCTTGTGGAGGGCAATCTCGAGCCGTTGGATCAAGCTCCGCTGCTCACGGCGTATGGACTGCGCGGCATCACCGGAGCGATCAACGTAGCGGCATTCAACAAAAACACGGACCGCGGCGTTCGCCTTGCCATTGACGCGGGACAACGCGCGCCACGTGCGACCGCGCTTCGTCTGTTTGCGCCGCGAGTGGACGATACGACGGACGCTACCTTCGGCGGAGCACCTGTAGGGGCAAGCGGCGCATGGTCGCGCGCGCAGGAAGAAACTTTGCCTTTCGAGAACGGCACCGCCGCGATAGAACTGCCGCCGGCGAGCGCCGCTCTGATTACGTTTGAACGCGAATAACCTTCGACTTTTCCGGAATCATCTTTTCAGAATCAGCTACGGTTTGATGTCCGGGACATTTGTATCCGCCGCTGACTTCGCAGCTACCGATGCCGGCTGCGCCGTCGAAGCACTATCTACTTGCCGGGTTAAATAGAGCATAAAGGGAGTGACCTCGAAGGGCGCCACTTCATTTTCCGCCACAGTTCCAATGGGTTTGGATTTCAGCAATCGGAGTTGATTGTCCCACGGTTCGAGTTTGATGCGACCGCCGAGCGGCAGGGCCACCAAGACATTGCCGGAGGGCTTTGCTCCGGGCGTTTGGGCAGCGGGGCCGGGGGCGGCAGCGGCGGATGTGGGGGTCAAATCTGCCGCGAGCCAGTTGCCGAGGTGCGGGCTGACCAGGTTCGGGATTTCCTTCGAACGGTCATTCAGGGCCTCAAGAAATAGCCGCGCATTTGCAAGGCGATCCTGGTAAGGCGAATTCTTCAGCAGTTTGATCCCCTCCTGAGTTGCCGCCGCTTCCTCTTCCGGCGTATGAGCAAAACCGAAATGATGAAAGGTCTCTTTTTCGTCGAAACGCAAGCGGTTGAAAAACGCATACTGCGTGCCCAGGTTGCGGTGTCCGAGCACCACATGACCGAGATCGTGGGCCAGGATCGCGGCGAGGCTGGCCTCGTCAGGAAGGACGTCCACCAAGCCGCGACTCAGCACGATAGTGTGGCCTATGGTGAAAGACTCCAGCGTCGAAGTCATCAAAACGCGGCAGCGAACAGGCGGCTCGATGTCCAGATCATTCGTGACTTCGAGGTTGTTGACGACCGTGTCCAGAACCTTATCGACTTCCCCCGGAGGCGCCATCAATCCGAGCTGCTCTAACTTGGCGGAGATATTGTCCTCGGCCTGGCGCTCCCAAGCGCGTTTTTCCTCCAGCGGCGAGTAGTCGTTGGCGCTTTCGCTTTGATCCTTCACCTGCTTGGACGTCTCCACGAGCACCTTGCTCAGCTCTTGCTCTTCCAAAGCTTGCCGGGGGGCGTAGCTCCAAAGCAGG
>CAWGPN010000013.1:0-65855 GCA_963824515.1 uncultured Acidobacteriota bacterium | reverse complement strand
CTGGTGAACGCCGTAACCAAAAAGGGGAGCGCTAAAACAAGATTTCCGGTTCCCTGTTATCAGGCCTCTCGAACCAGCGCCGGTCTGCCAACACGACCGAGGTTTCAATCTGGCGCTGCGGCACGCTCCAGTATTTCTTCAGCAAGCGGTCCTTCTCCGTGGTCGAGACCAATCGGAATCCACGTTCTTCATAGAATCGCACCGCCCAGACGGCGTCGGCCCAGGTGCCGATGAGGATCGGACGCCCAGTGTGGCTGCGCAGGAAGGTTAACAGTTCTCCTCCGATGCCCTGATTGCGCTTCGCCGTGCGAACGTAGGCATGACGGATGAGCGTCACATCCTGAACATCCTGGATCCCCATGACGCCCGCCAATTCGCCCAATTGCTCGAAGCCCCAGAAGACGATGCCCTGACCGATCTCGTGCCGCAACTCGTCCTTGGACATATACGACTCTTTCCAGCAGTCTGGCGGTATGACGCCTTCATAGGCCATCGCCGCGTCGTTGATGATCGCGTGGATGACGTCAAACTCAGCGTCGCGACACTGGCGAATCATCGACTTCTCTCCTCCCGTAACGTTCATGCTAAACCCATTTTTCCGGGTCCACTCACTCCCTAATTAACCGAAGAAGTGCCCCGGTTGCGGTACAAAGATATTCTGTTTGCTGACTTTTTTAACGCAACAATCGCAAGGCCTCCGACGCTTGATTTGGGCATCAATCCGTAAAGTGCGGCTGGCTGGAGTTTACCCTGCAACTTCCATATTGAATTTGCGGCTACTTGAAATTATTATGGGCGTACACGGGAAAGGAGGGTGATCCAGAACAATGAAAAATTCTGATTGTTGCGACAAACGTGAGGTGGCTGAGGCTTAAGGCGTGAGCTATTAAGTCCTAGCGAAGTTTGGATTCGCAAAAGGCCTTCGCGCCTTCAGCCAATCCCAGACAGACTACCGGCGGCCCCGCAGAGCAACTGCGGGGCCGTTTAATTTTTGGGTGGGCGTTGACGCAATTTCGCCGCCGCAGCTGGACAAGCAGGATCGGCCGGAGAACTCGTCCCCAAATACGTCTAACCGAGGCAGCAGGTGATCACGAGAAGGGCGAGTGCGGGAAGTTCGCCGAGTCGCGGACCCGTTCGGCCTGGAGCAGATGACGGCGTTCGTGGCCGGCAATTATTTCGAATCCAGTTCCGACTGTGAATCGAATACCCGGTACAAACGGATTCCGGAACCGGATGCTGTTCACGTTCTTGCCGCGCGCTTGGATGATCAGTTCGCGGCAGGCCTTATTGATGGACAGGAATCGATCAAGAACAGACAGTTCCTGACGCGCCGTGGGTTTGATTCTAGAGGGAGCGGACACACGCCTGCCCTTGGGAGAGGGCTCAACAATACTGCGGATAAACCAGCGTCCGAACCATCCGGGAGTGATCTGTTCCGCCGGAGCATCAGGTTTTCCTTGAAGCGCGGCGGAAATCGCCGGTAGATAGGCTTCGTTGGTGAGGGAGAGATGCTCGAGACACTGCCCCACGCTCCAGGAGTCCGGCGCGGGCGGCCAATTGAGCTGTTCCTCGGTGAGTCCAGCAATCACCGCCTGCGCGGTCTGGTCATTCGCGACCAGCTCAAAGGCAAGGCGGATAGACCAGGCAGGCGATTGGGATTCCACAGTCCCCCCCATAGATATGCTGTCGGTTAAGCAAGTGCGCCGCTAAAACGGCATGCGCTCTCACTTTGAACGTGTCGCGT
This sequence comes from uncultured Acidobacteriota bacterium, assembly GCA_963824515.1. Taxonomy (GTDB): domain Bacteria; phylum Acidobacteriota; class Terriglobia; order Acidiferrales; family UBA7541; genus Acidiferrum. The sequence goes on along the minus strand of CAWGPN010000013.1, from coordinate 64,111 downwards.
GCAACCAAGGGAAAACGAAGCCGCGGCCTCAAGAATCCACACTAGGGCTTCCGGTGACATGATGACATCAGTTCCGAGGGCTGCAACGATTGCGAGGATGATACACCCGTCCGGCCTCGCCGGGGCGATCAGGGATTACAAGGAGACCAGAATGGCGAGCACCTGCCAACCGCCCGCCGCAAAATGGCTCGCAGGGGGAAGCGATGATCTCCCCGGTGCGCTGAACTGGCGCCGGAGGCTCAAAAGTCGGATACAATCTGCGCGAGCGGCTTGGCATACTGCGCAGGAGGACATCGTGAAAACTTCGAGGCGGGAATTTCTGATTGGCAGCGGAGGCGCATTAGCAGCGACAGCGTTTGTTACCGGTTGGCCGTCGAAGATGATGGCGAATCCTCTGGGGAAACCGATTGGTCTGCAGTTGTACACGGTGGGCGCGGAGTTGCAGAAGGATTACGACGGAACGCTGCGGCAAATCGCGGCGATCGGTTACAAAGAGGTCGAGACAGGCGTCTCACCGAAGTTGAAGGCCGCCGACGTGAAAAAGTCGCTGCAAGAAGCTGGATTGGGGTGCCGCTCGCTGCACATGGGCTTCGGCGGAATGGAGGAAGCGATTCCTTATGCGAAGGAAATTGGCGCCAGATACGTAATTTCCTCGGTGACACTGCCTACAGCGCCGGAGCCGGGCAAATTTGACATGAAAGGCTTTATGGCGCGGCTCGCGGCGCTGAATCTCGACGACTTCAAAAAAATTGCCGAGCGGTGCAACGAGATGGGGGAGCAGGCGAAAAAGGCGGGGCTGCAGTTCGGATACCACAATCACAATTTCGAGTTCAAGCCGCAGGCAGGCGGAGCGATTGGATATGACGTAGTGTTGAAAGAGACCGATCCGTCGCTTGTGAAATTCGAACTGGATTGTGGGTGGATGGCCGCGGCGGGACACGACCCTGCTAAGTACCTTTCGAAATATCCGAAGCGCTACCGCTTGTTGCACATCAAGGATTTTCATCCGACTGCCAGACCGTCTGTCGGTTTGGACGAAAGCGAGCGGCCCAAGCCGGCGGAACTGGGGCGCGGGCACATAGATTACAAGCCGATCTTCGCGGCGGCGAGAAAGACCGAGGTGGAATTCTATTACGTCGAGCAGGAGCCGCCCTTCACGACGACGCCGGCGATGGAAGCGATCAAGATCGATTACGACTATCTGCACGCCATGGCTTGAGCCTTGGCCAGGGTTTGTCCGGCCGATCACTCGGAAGAGATGTCAGGAGCCGGCCTGAGAAAACGGAGGCGGTTCACCCGCTTCGCATCGGCGATTGCGCGCCGGTGGAAAAGTGCTGGGGTGGCGGGAAATGCTGTAGAAGGGGGCTGCGTTGGAAGACCTGTCAAGATTTCATGAACCGGTAAGCGGGCTGTTCGCTCGGCCGCACGCAGAGGGGGATTGGGAAAAGTACCGGCTGAGCGAAAAACAGGTCGAGTTTTTCCGCGAGAACGGCTATTTGAAAGGCGTGCGAATTTTGACGGATGAGCAGGTGGAAGCGCTTCGCACGGAGCTGAAGCATTTGATGGACCCGGCGCATGCGGGCCGGGAATTATTTCATGAATATCATTCGAATGAATCGACGGATCCGAACCGCGTGGTGTTTCATGCGCTGGGAGCCTGGCGCGTGATGCCCGGCTTTCACGATCTTTTGTGGAATCCAGCTTTTTTGGCGCCGGCGTCGCAGTTGCTCGATGGGCCTGTGCGCTTCTGGCACGACCAGCTTTTTTGCAAGCCGGCGCGGCATGGGGGAGTGGTGGCGTGGCACCAGGATTATTCTTATTGGACGAGAACTACGCCGCTGGCGCATCTGACGTGCTGGATCGGGCTTGACGATTCCACGCGGGAGAACGGCTGCCTGAACTATGTGAAGGGAAGCCACAAATGGCCGGACTTGCCGAAACCGGTGCTGACGGGGGAGATGGATGCGATCCGCGGCAGTTTGCCTGAAGAATTGAGGGAGAAGTTCAAGCCGGTGGCAATCGAACTGAAGAAGGGGGAGTGCGCGTTTCACCATGCGCGGACGATGCACGGCTCCGGCGCGAACGATACGCCGAAGCCGAGGCGGGCGACGGTCATCAACGTGTTCCGCGATGGCGTGATGTCCAATACGGATGAGCCGTTGCTCGCGGGAGTGCCCGTGATTCCGCGCGGGAACAAGATGGGCGGGCGGTTCTTTCCGCTCTTGTACGAGTCGGCGAGAGCGGATTGAAAACCGCCGGCTGTTGACTCTTTCCGCGTCCTCGACGACTATAAGCTGCAAATTGACCTATCATGGGCGCTCGCGGGAGAGCGCATCTCTATGGAAGAACAACTAAGCCTGGAATTTCTTCGCGTGGTGGAAAACGGCGCCGTGGCCGCTGCACGGACGATGGGATTCGGCGACCGGCACAAGGCCGACGAAGTGGCCGTCGAAGCGATGCGCAAGACGATGGATGCCGTGCCAATGGACGGGACGATCGTGATTGGTGAAGGGGAACGCGACGAAGCGCCCATGCTTTATATCGGCGAAAAAGTGGGCCTGGCGACGCACGCGCCGAAAGCGCTCTTTCCGGAAGTGGACATTGCCGTCGATCCGCTAGAGGGCACGAACCTCTGCGCCATGGGCGCGCCCAATTCGATCGCGGTGCTGGCGGCAAGTGAGCGCGGCGGACTGCTGCATGCGCCCGATTTGTACATGGAAAAGATTATTGTGGGGCCGTCGTGCAAAGGCGCGGTCGAGCTGGATGCTCCCGTCGCGGATAATTTGAAATCGATCGCCAAGCGGCTGGACCGGGACGTGGAGGATCTGGTGATCATCGTGCTGGACCGGCCGCGTCACGAAAAGCTGATCGAGGAGATTCGCAGAGCGGGGGCGCGGATTCGCTTGATTGGAGACGGCGATTTATCGGCTGGAATTTCCGCGGCGGTTGTCGGCACGGGAGTGCACGCGGTGATGGGCACGGGCGGAGCGCCGGAAGGCGTGCTGACCGCGGCGGCGCTGCGCTGCTTGAATGGACAGATTCTGGCGCGGCTGGTGATTAGCAAACCGGAAGACCAGGTACGGCTGGAAAAAATGGGCGTGAAAGATTTGAAGAGGATTTACGACACGGAGGATTTGGCGCCGGGCAAGAAAATGATTTTTGCGTGCACGGGTGTTACGGACGGCAATATTCTTAAAGGAGTGAGGTTCTTTGGCGAAGGCGTCAGAACTTCCTCAATGATCTTGACGCTCGACGACCGACAAGTGCGTTTTGTGGATTCAGTGCATCTGGATAAGCGGCCCGACGTCAAGGTGCGATTCAATTAGGCCGCGAGAACGCGGGACCAACTCCGCTCCAGCGTTCGCAAGCTCGGGCTGTCTCGGAAGGACTCCGGCATATTCCCGGGACGCAACCGGCCAAAGGCTCTACCTGAACTCGAACTGAACGGGCCTGAACTTAAGAACAGGAACGGTTAGAACACACCAGCACCGCTTTCCTACAGATCTTTGCGGCTCTTCTGCCAGACTTGAAGGCGGACGAATTGTGCCCGTTGGGGAGAGGCCGGCCATGGCAAAAACAACCTCATCGGGCGATTCATCTTCCTCGAAGTCCCTTATGTGGATGATGATCGCCTTGTTTTTAGGCCTTGCATTGCTGCTGTCCGGAGGGCTGTTCGTAGCCAGCCGCGTGGTCCGTTCCATGGGACTTACGGCGGCCAGCTCCAAGGATACGATTCGTACTCATGCGGGAAGTTTCCGGGTGGAAAAGGAACGGGAAATCGGTCCCGCTTTGCCGGTCTATCCACGCTCGGCGCTGGTCGTGCCGGACGACGATGCCGCGGTAGCGGCCGTCAAACAAGCGCAAGCCGGCATCGAATTGTCCACCTATCAGACGACGGATATGCGGGATTATGTCGATAACTGGTACAAGGAGCATTTGAGTCCGGAATTTACACGCCACAACCCGGGCGACAAGGCGGTTCCGGCGAATTTAAGCGATGCGCGCATTTCCGATGACGATATAGTTTTCCTGGCCGAACGCGAGCATATGGTGCGAGTCGTCGCTCTTTCGCTCGATTCCGGCGGCACCAAAATTTCTCTCATACGTTTTAACAATTCTTCGCCTGCGTCGGAAGCGTCGCCGGCACCCGAACAGCCGTCTTCTCCTCCTCCGGACGCACCGCAATAGACGAGCCCGTCCGATCAGCTAGCAGCAGGAAACAGCCCTGCCGCGATCTCCTGCAGCGTAATACTCGAACTTATTGCGGAATTTTCGTGAGAGCCAGAAAAACGCCGTCATCCACGGCCACTGAGCGCGTGAACAAAGTCGCCATATTTCCACCCGATAGAGCCACGTGATCGGCGCTGCCGCTGATGGCCGGCCCCGCGGGATTGACGGTCGTTCCCGTTCCCGAGCCGTCGCCGGGTTGCAGCGAAATGCGCGTCGTTTGTGGTGTGCAGTTCGCCGCGCCGAGGCAGGTATCGCGAACGAAGACCTGGCGATAGCCGCTGTTGGGCGTACTTGCCGTGTTCTTAATGGCCGCGGCGGAGTCGGGAGCCGCCTGGCTGGGAGTCACCGCGAGAAAAGCGACAAACCTTCCCGAAGCGCTGATGGACGGCAAGATGCTTTCCGTGCCAACCAAAGTTCCGTTAGGATCCGTGGAAATAAGTTGCGTCGAAGGAGTGCAAGAAGTGTTTGCTCCGAAGCAGGTATCGCGAAGATAGACCTGGCGGCCCGTAGTGGTTTGGGAAACGAGATTGGCGGCCGCGGAACTGAATGCCACATACCGTCCATCGGAGCTCATCGAAGGAGCGTGGCTGTCGTCACTGGCGGCAGAGCCATCCAGCGTGGAAGAAATGAGAACGGTGGTGGGCTGGCAGGAAGCGTCCGCACCCTGGCAGGTATCGCGTGCGAAAATCTGCGCGTGGCCGTTTTGCGTAGCTGTGTAGGCCACATAGCGGCCATCCGCGCTAACTGCGGGCGTTTCTTCTTGCACCATGGCAGTTCCGACACTGGCGGGATTCGTTCCCGCAGCGGTTATCGTGAACGTCGTACCGTTGCTCGTGCCGCCGCCTCCAGGTCCGATGCAGTTGACCACGCACGGCGGTGGAAGAGGTAACGACGCTGGAGGATTGTAGACAGTCACGGTCGTTGACCCCGCTGTAGCGAGCAGGGAAGTTGTTACCGTCGCTTGGATTTGTGTCGCGGTGATGTTCGTTACCGAAAGATTCGTTTGAGACGTCGTGTTCCAACGCACTAGAGAGCCACCTGAAGGGTCCGTCGTAAGCAGAAAATTTGTCCCCGTGATCGTTAGCGTCATTCCCGCGCTCCCGGCCGGAGCGGTACTAGGACTGATGCTCGTAATTGTGGGCACGGGATTGGGAGGATTATAAACCTCGAAGGCCAAGGGGTTGGAGAGCCCGTTCGTCCCTGTGCCGGAGTGAGGTTGAGAGGTTTGAACGAAGTGCGTGCCAGGCTTGGCGATCAGCGCGGCAGGGACCACCGCGGTCACTGAAACAACGGTTCCCGTGTCATTCGCCGGAGCGCACACGTTACTCGCGGTAGTGGTGATAACGCAAGTTTTGAGATTCTGCTGGTCCCATGTGGCGATGGTTTGCACCACAAAGCCGCCACCCCTCAGCGTAAGCGTCAAATCGGGCCCGCCGGCATTCACGTTGGAGGGCGAAACAAAAGCCAGGTATGCTCCGGTGTTCCCTTGAAACGTATTGCCGTAATCATTGCAACCCGTTGCCGCAAGAATCGCCACACACGCGACAGCCAATGCTGTCAAAGACCGGTTCATCGAGACTCCTTCATCGTCACTGGTTTCCCCGGCTAGGCCGGGATCAACCGATCTGGTCAAACGGTGGGGAACCCCCGGCGCCAGTATGCTTTTGGGGTGAGATGCGCAATTCGCGCAGCGCGTTGACCCCGGCCTTAGCCGGAGCACCGCAAACCTTGTCCGGCCCCGCGTGGCGCTCCACCCTGGCCGCCTGCCCGCTGTAAAGGGGTCCGGTCAACCCTACATGCTTATCATTCTCCTCGAAGAAAGGTCAATGAGCAATTCTCCTGGCCTCCTCTGAAGCCCGGAGCTCGAAAACTGCCCAATCTCAGTGCGACGCGGAAGCATCCCCGGCGCCTTGCGCGGCCAGCGATGCTTGCACAAGTTTCTGGATATGCGCGCGGCACTCGGGATCTTGCACTGGCAGACCCGCGGCAGCGCGGTAGCAAGCCAGGGCCTGCTTCTTCCGTCCCAGCTTTGCAAACAGGTCGCCTCGCGCCAACTGAAAGAGAGGGTTCGATGGATATTTTTCGACCAAAGGGCTGATGATGGAGAGCGCTTGTTCATACCGCTGGTCGTACTTATGTAGATTCAATGCGAGGTAAAACCGGGCTGCGTCCGGGGTGAGAACCCCATCGGCGATGTCGCGCTCCAGTTGGCGGATTCCTTCCCGCTTGTCGCCGCCCGGAAGGCCCATGAAAAAGCCGAGGAACTTGGCGATGGCACTGAGCGTGTCGACATAATAGTTGTAGAGGCCGAGTCCGAATTCGGCGTCCACGAGTTCAGGGTCCATCTCCAGAGCGCGCTGAAAATGCTTCCGGGCGTGGATCCCGGCTCGAGCCGTGGCGCGATTTTCGCCTCGCAGCCCGTAAAGCTGCGCCGCAAAGGCATCCGCCAGTCCTGCATAAAATTCCATTTCAGCGGTCTCTTGTTCCCGGAGGTGGGCCTGTGCGATCGAGGATGCGGCTGTGACGAGGTCAAAGTAGTGCTGGTCCGAGCGAACTTTGGGCCGGCGCCGGGCGTCGGTCATCCCATATTTGAATTCCGCCGAAGAGCACCAGATTCTCCACCATAAGGCTTCCGCTTCCAGCAAGTAGCCCAAGGGGTGAGCGGGCTCTTCTTTCTGCATGCGCTGCGCATCGGCAATAGCGCCATCCAGATCGAACGCGTAGATTTTTCCGAGCGCGTGGGATGCTCCCGGCGGCAGCTTCAGGTTCTGCGCGTGCGCCGGGGAGGCCAAGAATATCTCGGCCATCGCTATGCAGCAGAGAATGATTGCGCCGCTTGCAAAGGCACGGCGTAGTTTCATGCAGGCACCGTAGGAATCTCCGAGAAAGCTTCCACCATGCGCTACCGAGCTGGCGGACCCGGAGCGCGATGAGTTTAAGCCGTTCCGCTCAGGTTGCAAACCGAAATGGTCTTGAGGACAGGCCAGGAATCTGGAACCTCGCCAAAAATTGCGCGTTAGCAGCCGCGGGCCGCATTTGTTATTCTCGGCGGCGTGCCAAAAATGCGCGACAAAGGTTCGCCTGCCCCTGCGGATGGCCTTCCTATAGAACAGCCCTCGGGCCTTGAACGCGGCCTGGGCCTGAAAGAGGCCGTCGCGCTCAACATGATCGAGATCGTGGGCATCGGCCCGTTCGTCGTCACTTCGCTGGTCATCAAAGCGATGGGCGGGCCGCAAGCGCTGATCGCCTGGGTGGCGGGGGCGGCGCTGGCCACGCTCGATGCGTTCGTATGGTCGGAGCTTGGCGCGGCCATGCCGCGAGCGGGCGGGACGTACGTTTTTCTCCGAGAAGCGTACGGGCCGTGGCGCTGGGGCCGCCTGATGTCTTTCCTGTTTGTTTGGCAGACGTTCGTTCAGGCGCCGCTCTCGATCGCATCGGCCTCCATCGGATTTGCGCGTTATGCGGCATATCTTCATCCCCTCTCGAGGCTGGAGGCCAAAGCCGTCTCGGGCGGTTTGGTTCTCGTGCTCGTGATTCTGCTCTACCGGCGCATCACCACCATTGGCAAAATCTCCGTCATGCTGTGGGTCGGCGTCGTTGGCACGCTCCTCTGGTTGATTTGGGGCGGAGCGACCCATTTCAACGCGAAAATGGCATTCGATTTTCCTCCCCACGCATTTTCGTTTTCCTGGGTGTGGTTCGCGGGCCTGGGGTCCGCGATGGTGAACACGGTTTACAGCTACTGGGGCTACTACAATATTTGTAATCTGGGCGGAGAAATCCGCAACCCGGAACGCAACATCCCGCGAGGAATTTTCCTTTCCATTCTAGGAATTGCGGCGCTGTATCTGGCGATGCAGACGAGCATCCTGGGCGTCGTGCCGTGGCGCGAAGCGCAGAACTCGAAATTCATCGTCAGCACATTCGTCGAGCGATTGTACGGCCATCACGCGGCGCAAGCAGCCACCTGGATGGTGCTGTGGATCGCGCTTGCGTCGGTGTTCTCAGTCCTGCTGGGATATTCGCGCGTGCCCTATTCCGCGGCTCTTGACGGAAATTTCTTCGCCGTATTCGGACGCCTGCACCCGAAAAAACACTTTCCTCATGTCTCTTTGCTCGTTCTTGGCGGGCTGGCTTTCCTTTTCAGTGTGACCTTGAATCTCGAGACGGCCATCGCGGGCATCTTGGCGATGCGCCTGCTAGTCCAATTTATTGGCCAGGCCGTGGGAGTGATATTGTTACGGCGGCGCTGGGGCGCGGCGCGATTGCCGTTTCGGATGTGGTTTTATCCCTGGCCCGCGGTGCTGACGATGGTCGGGTGGGCTTGGCTTTTCTGGCAGACCGGCCCGGCCAGAAAATGGGGATTGGCGGAAATCGCGTTGGGCGCACTTGCATTTTTCATTCGGGCGCGCGAAATGCGACAATGGCCGTTTACAAAAAGTAAAGAACCGGAGGCCGCTTGAATCGTCTAGTCCAGAAGTCCCTCGGAACCATCAGCTTTGGCATTCTGCTCCTGTTGTTTTCGGCGCAGCCGGCTTCCGCTCAATTCTCCCCAGCTCCGGGAACCGGCCCCGGCCTTCCCGATACCATCGAGGCCATCGACAGTGCTCGCATCACCACACGCATTCTGTATATCACCGCCCATCCCGACGACGAATCCTCGAGCTTACTCACCTATCTCTCCCGTGCGCTCCATGCCGACGTAGCTCTTCTGACTTTGACGCGCGGCGAAGGCGGGCAGAATGATCTCGGACCGGAGCAATCCCCGCAACTCGGGCTAATCCGCACCCAGGAATTGCTTGCCGCAACGCGGGGCTACGGCATCCAGCTTTTCTTCGCCAACGCGCCGGACTTTGGTTTTTCAAAGACTCCGGAAGAAACGGAAAGAATCTGGGGGAAGCCCGTCCTCGGCGAGATGGTGCGCGTGATTCGCACGTTCCGTCCAAACATCGTTATCAATGGCTGGGGTGGCGTGCATCGGGGCCATGGACATCACCAGACCTCAGGCTTATGGACCCCGCGAGCCGTCGAGATGGCCGCCGATCCCCACGCGTTTCCCGAGCAAATCAGCGAAGGGCTTCGTCCTTGGGGTGGCTCCGCGAATTCCGTGCAACTTCTTGACACCGAACGCGGCGGCGCAACCAGCGCCGACGGCGTCACGCTTCCCGTGGACGACATTTCTCCGCTGTGGGGCATGCCCTGGCGTGAGATCGGACTCGATGCGTTTGCCAATCACCGGTCGCAGGGTGTTACAAATTTTATCGGTTCCCCTTTTCTCCGCCGGCCGGTGGTGCTGATCCTCGAGAAGGGCGGCAAGTTTGATCCTTCGAGCCTGACGGAAAGTCTCGAGCAGTGGGCGAACTCCGTTGCTCGCACGCAATGCGCGCCTGGCAAGAAAGACGCCTGCAAAATCCTCGCTGCCGTCGAGGCGGACAAGAAAATCACGTCCGCGCGAACGGCCGCTCTCTCGCTGAACTGGAAAAGCGCGTTGAGGCAGTTGGCCGAGGCCGGTACGCTCCTCGCCGGTATTTCTCCGCCCGACTCGGCTTCTGCATCGACGGGCTACACTCCCGACCAGGCATTCGATCTCAAGGAAGTGAGAGAGCGGCTCAATCGCGCGCTCGTGCTCACCGCCGGGCTTGAAGTGAAGGCCGAGGCGGACCGCAGCACTCTTGTTGTCGGCGAATCCTTCGGTGTCCACGCCGAAGCGCATTGCCGCAAGGAAGATGGTTGCGAACTCGGCAGCCTGCAACTGCACCTTCCGGGAGAGTTCAAAGAAACTAAGAGGGAAGGAGATGCCGAGAAGGGATATGAAATTACTATCGCGGTGACTCGGCCTGCTCCTCCCCTGTCCGCGTGGGACAAACTTCAGCCGGAACCTCCGCCGCTCATCGACGCTGAGCAAGAAGTCACGGTCGACGGCTACAAATTCAAAGCCGAAGTTCCGGTCACGCACATCGCCGCGACCTCCACACGCCTGGATCGTGTCTCACTGCGAATCGTCCCGGCGTATACGCTCGCCGTGGACCCCAAACAAGCCATCGCCATCCTCGGAAAGCCGGAAAAGCCGTTTGAAGTCCTGCTGCGCGTGCATTCCTACGCCACCGAGCCCGCCAAGCTCAGCGTCGGCCTCGAGCTACCACAAGGATTCTCCGCCAGTCCTCCCGAGGAAATTTCCATCGATGGTTCCGGAGACCGCTACGCGAAACTGACCGTCACCGCGCCAAAAGGTCTGGCTCCAGGAAACTATCCGATCGTCGCCTATGCGAAACGCGGCGACGAGAAATTTTCTACCTCGCTCTCTCCCCTGCCGAGCCTGCCGACGCAGCTCTGGAGCGAGCCATCGCAATGCCTCGTTCACGCCCTGGCCATCAATGTCCCAGAAAATCTTCGTGTTGGCTACATCGCCGCGGAAGGCGAACCTATCCCGCAGGCTCTCCGCATGCTCGGCATCCAGGTCGAAGATCTGGATCCCCAGACGCTGGCCTTTGGTGACCTCTCGAAATTCGATGCCATTGTCGTCGGCGTCCGCGCCTACGAACTGCGTCCCGAGCTGCCCGGCGCCAACCAGCGCCTTTTCGACTACGTCTCGAAAGGCGGCACCCTCGTCGTGCAGTACAACCGGGACTTCGCCTGGAACAAGGCGCAATTCGCTCCGTACCCGGCGAAAATCCTGACGGAACAAGGTCACCTGCCGCGCATCACGGATGAGAATGCGCCTGTCAAATTTCTCAAGCCGGACGATCCGCTGCTGAACCGCCCCAACAAAATCACCCAAGACGACTTCAAAGGCTGGATCCAGGAACGCAGCCTCTATGATTGGACGCAGTTTGATCCAAGATACACAGCCCTCCTGGCCATGCACGATCCCGGCGAGCCCGATCTCGACGGCTCGCTGGTCTACACGCGCTACGGCAAAGGAATGTACATCTACACCGGCATCGCATTCTTCCGCCAAATTCCCGAGGGCGTTCCGGGAGCCTACCGCCTTTTCGTCAACCTGCTCAGCGCGACCCATCCGGATTGAGTTCGGCGCGTCTTTGGCGCCTTCCCAATCGCTTGGACGCCGCATCCGCTCGAGTAAATCAACTGGACACACGGCTCCCGCTCGCAAATCAGCGTGCTATCCTCTTTGACCGGGGGTTGAAGACGTATGAAGAATTATTTTTTCAATTATTTTGCAGGCCGCACCATTCAGGCGGCCGTCGCGCTCCTTCTGGGCGCATCTCTCTTGCTGGTTTTCGCTTCACCGGCTGCGGCCAGTCAGAAGAATAAAAAGAAGAAGAATGCCGCCGCCGAAGAGACTCCCATCATCCCGCTGGGCACGGAGCCGGCGATTGACTACATGATTTCGGAGATGCTCGGCGCCTGGCAGATTGGCGACATCGCGAAGCTGCATAAGGATTATGCCGACGACGTCATCGTCGTCAACGGTATATGGGCGCCTCCGGTTATTGGCTGGAAGAACTATCTCGCCGCTTATGAGCAGCAGCACGCCCGCATGCAGCAGATTCGCATGGACAGGACAAACACTTATATCCGGTTTAGCGGCAACTTCGCCTGGGCCTGCTATCAGTGGGAATTTTCAGCCGTTGTGGATGGCCAGCCGTCCGCCGCCCGCGGGCAGACTACCCTTATCATGGAAAAAAGGGATAACCGCTGGGTGATCGTGCATAACCATACTTCCGTGGCCCCGACTGCCCAGCCCAGTGCCCCCGAGAACACGCCGCAGATCGTGAAGCCCCAGCCAAACGGTTAGCCAATGCGCTGGGGCACGGGAGCGCCCGTTCTCTTCACCGGTTCCGGAGCCTAGAAACTCTTCAATCCGTTGTACAGCCACATCCCGGCAAGCACCAGCAGGAGCACTCCCGAGACAATGCCGCTGGTAAGCAGCGGCCGCGAAAGCGTGTTGATTTTCGCGATCAGCTCCCGCTGTTCCCGTGCCATGTGCTCCTGGGCTCCATCGAGGAAGATTTGATCATCCTCGTGGCTGGCCAGAAGGCTCCGTCGAATGAGCAGCAGCATGAAGATGACGGTCACGATCCCCCAGGCAATCAGCACATAAAAGATCGGTCCCGTTAGCAGGGTTTCCATGGTGACCTCCCACTGAAACTGGTGCGCGGTCTCTATATTTTTGCGAGGACGAGGAAGGTATAAGACCGCTTTCCGGGCGCAGTATAGCACCAACCATTCGAATTTCAACTGCTGGCCATAAGCCAAAATGATGCTGGCGATGCCTCCTGCTTCGCCCAGCAACGATCTCGACAGGCTCACGAATTGTCCGGGACCGCTCCGTCGTCTCTGCCGTTTTGTTGATTGCCAGGGTGCGGGAGGCCAAAGAGCGAGCGCGGCAATCCAGTTTCCCGCCCGCTCCTGCCGTGCTTCCGTCGCTTCGTTGACAAAGCCGGAAGCGGCGGGCACAATGAAAATGCTTCGTTGAACCCGAAACCTCGCATTCGCTGAGGTTTCGCTCACCGCGCTTGTGCCCGAGTGGCGGAACTGGCAGACGCGCTAGCTTCAGGAGCTAGTGATCGCAAGGTCGTGGAGGTTCGAGTCCTCTCTCGGGCACCAACAATACAACACAAGCATTCTCCGCTTCATTTCCGGAGTTAATCCGGCCCGAGAGTCTTTTTGGAAGAAGCCCCGGGCTTCTCCTTGCGAAGCGTTTTCTTCGGCGCCAAACGCATCGCCATGCTTCCCGCAGGCGGCAACGCCCAGTCTTACGCCGAAGACATGCTCGGCTCTTCACGCGTCATCACGTAGAACGACGGCACCGTCTGCGCGGTTTATCCTGAGCGTAGCGAAGGAACGCCGACTTCGATCCCGGAGCCTGCCCTGAGCGCAGTCGAAGGGGCGGCGAGCACCCCTACACCAACACTTGCCCGTCGAGCAACGCTTACAAATTCGAAGGCAAAGAGCGCGATTCCGAAACCGGCAACGACGACTTCGGCGCCCGCTATTACACCTCCCGCTTCGGCCGCTGGCTCTCCGCCGACTGGTCCAGCGTCCCCGTTCCCGTCCCCTACGCCAACCTCACCAACCCGCAAACCCTCAACCTCTACTCCATGGTCTCCGACGACCCCGAATCCTTCGCCGACCTCGACGGCCACGATTGCTGTACTGTATGGGACGTAATCAATTTTGTATCCGGAGGGTTGAATGCCTACGCCAGTGATAACTTACTTGGAGCAGGCCGACAGGAACAGGAGTCAACTGCCGGAAAGCTGGGAGCAGCAACCGGAGACCTCGCGGCGACAATCCAGGGTGGCGAAGAGGCTACAGCTGGAGGGACCGGCGTTGTAGCGGGAGTGAGCCTCAGCGCCACTGGAGAGGGCGCGCTGGTCGGAGTTCCCCTTGCGGTCGTTTCCGCACCCGTCGCCGCTCACGGAGCAGTAACGGCGACCGAAGGCGCAGCCCACCTGGGCGCAGATGCAGCCGACGCCATTCACTCAGCAATGCAGTCCTCGTCAAAGGAAACTGGGTCGTACACTAACACGCATGAAAGTGGGAAGACCTACGATGGCAAGGGCTCCAGAACGCGATCCCGGGACTCAGGGAAGGAAGTTGAACAGGAAACCGGCGATAAACATGTGGCGACCGAATGGAAAGGCGCATCGAATAACAGGGAAGCATTCAAGGACGAGTCACGTCGCCTCGACACGCATGGCGGACCAAATTCCAGCACAAACTATAACAAGATCCAGTCTCCCGGCGCAAAATATAGGAAACAGGACGGAAGTAATTAAGCAAACTGGCATAGTATGCGAGAGGAAGAATACGAGATGTACGAGCCAATAACAATTAGTGAAGAGAAATTTCACCTGATGGGGCCCTCCACCTTGCCGCAGTCCATCTTTATCGAGTCGCATCGCATTGATGCTTGTATGGAGTACGCGGCACGCACTGGATTGGGGGGAATCGCAATCTCTGCACTGGGCGGCTTCAAGTTGCCGGATCTGTCATTCCTTCTGCGCTTCCCGTCCGTGGAACATCTGACAGTCCTCCATGCCGAAATGCTCGATATCTCCGCAATCGCGACGCTCAAACGACTTAGCTACCTCAAGATAGATGGGGTCCCAAAACAGTCGATTGATTTGGCAAATTTCCCTCTTCTGCGGGAGCTACAGGTCCGTTGGTGGCCAAACCTGCGCTTCGGGAAATCGTTGACATCTCTTCAAACCCTTCGCCTGAGCAACTATGCTTCTCCAAGCGGAGACCTAAACGCCTTACCCGAGATTCCGCAACTTGAAGACTTAACTCTCACCCAATCGCGCAAATTGCATCTCTCCGGAGTGGGTCGTTTTACTCGACTCAAGAAACTTGGCGTCTACTATCTGACGGCGATGGCCGATATTTCCCCATTATCTGCCTTCGACACCGGGGACATGGAATGTCTCGAATTCGGAAACTGCCGCAAGATCACAAATCATGATGCGGTAAAGGTTATACGATCACTCAAGCGGCTGGCATTTAACAACTGTGGAGAAATACCATCCCTCGCTTTTTTGAACAAGTTGACTGAATTGGAGAGCTTTTCATTTGTCGGCACGAACATTATCGATGGAGACTTGACGCCATGCTTGAGGCTGAGATTCGTGGGATTTCTTGAAAAGCGGCGGTATTCGCATGGTCGGGCTCAATTCCCGCCCGCGGGCGGCACCCAATGAGGCGGGTTGAGCAAAGAATGGTGACGGAGTGCCGCATCCCTTGTGATTTTCAAGGGTGCGGGTTTTGACTTTGTCCTCCGGCCGCGAAATCCTTGCCGAAACTAGCGCCGCCGGAGCAACGCTCAACGAATACATTTTCTTCGGCGGCAAGCGCGTCGCCATGCTTCCCGCTGGCGGCAATCCCGAATTCTACGCCGAAGACTTTCTCGGCTCCCCTCGCGTGATGACGCAAAACGACGGCACCCTCTGCTACGACGCCGACTTCGATCCCGGAGCCTGCCCTGAGCGCAGTCGAAGGGGCGGCGAGCACGCCTACACCAACAACTGCCCCTCCACCAACGCCTACAAGTTCGAACGCAAAGAGCGCGACACCGAAACCGGCAACGACTACTTCGGCGCCCGCTACTACACCAGCCGCTTCGGCCGCTGGCTCTCCGCCGACTGGTCCAGCGTCCCCGTTCCCGTCCCCTACGCCAACCTCACCAACCCGCAAACCCTCAACCTCTATTCCATGGTCTCCGACGACCCCGAATCCTTCGCCGACCTCGACGGCCACGCAGACTGCTGCGACTTTTGGCAAGTCGTCAACTTCCTTGCTGGCGCGGCAAACGCCTATGGCAGTGACAATCTCGCGGGAGCAGGTCGGCAGCAGCAGGATACGACGGAAGGAAAGTTAGGGGCGGCGACCGGCGATCTAATTGCTACTGCCCAGGGTGCCACAGAATTCACAGTCGGCGGGACCGGCGTCGCCACTGGGGTGTCGCTGAGCGCTACGGGCGAAGGCGCGCTGGTCGGCGTGCCCCTCGTTGCCGTTACGTTGCCAGTGGTGGCCGACGGAGCAGTTGTTGCGACCCAAGGTGCCGGCCATCTCGGCGCAGCTGCAGCCGACGCTATAAGCGACGCAATCCACGCCCCCGTCGAGAGCAAGGGGACTGGTCCCGTAAAAGCAGCCGATGCGCCAGGCGTCTCTGCCGGCGGACAAGCGACGGACAAACACGGCAACAAACTCGGCCCAAGCGGCGATGAGATGATAAACAGGACGAGCAGCAATACCCGCGAAGGGGCAAAAAACAGAGCTCGTAATGAAGGTCCCGGAACAACCGAACATCGCAATCCTAGGCAAGGAAACCCTCATTTCCACCCGACTGACAAAAAAGGAAAGAAAAAACCATCAAGTACGCACCACGAGTATCCCGACTGACCATTTTATGTCCACTCAAAGAATAGCGAAACAGCTCTGGATTGGCCTCGTCGAAGTTCGGGCCCTTACACGATCTAAGGTCCTTGGAGACGCAAAAGGAGCGTTCGTAAACCTGGTAACGTGGGCTACGGACGCCGTCCAGTTCAAGAGCAATGCCGAGGTAGTTCTGGGCAAGCTGGGCTTATTCGTGGTTGATATCGAAAACCCTGAGCCCGTGTCGACCAGGAGAAGAAGCGTGGATATCGAAGAGGAAATCGAGGACATGATCGCCCGAGCAGAAAACAACCCGAATGCAATCATTTACGGCACGTTTCACACCTGGAAAAGAGACACCGCTTGAAGCGGGTGGAAGCGGGGACGGGCGAACCGGGGACAGACGCGGACGTTTCCTGATACTTCGCCCAGTGGGGTGGTGGACGACCCCAAACGCGCTGGGACGATTCGACGCAATTCCATGTAGCCCCAAACGATTCAGTCCGGCGGGTGGAGCACCCTTAACGGGGAGATACACTCTTGGGTGGCGCATCCCTTTGGGGTTTGGTTTATCAAGGGGTGCGGGGACCGGGGGGACCGGGGGACAGGAACGTGTGAAGAAATTGACGTCGGATGGAGTTGCTTTGTGTAGACTGCGGGCATGAGTAACGACGAAACCGCCGTTCCCCGACTGGTAGCGATTGATCGCCGGCAACTTTTCCTGCGCACTGTGGATGTAGAGAAGTTGGTCGAGCAAGAGCACTGCGTGCGTTCGATTTGGGAGTTGGTCGGGCGGCTGGATTTGCGGTTGTATTACGCGCAGATTGCGGCGGTGGAAGGCAGTGCCGGGAGAGAGCACACCGATCCGCAGCTGTTAATCAGCTTGTGGCTGTACGCGTATAGCCGGGGGATCAGTTCGGCGCGCGAGCTGGCGCGGCAGTGCGAATACGAACCAGGTTGTCAGTGGCTGTGCGGGTTGCAGCCTGTGAGCCATCGCACGCTGTCGGGGTTCCGCTCCGACAACAAAACCGCACTCGACGATCTATTCACGCAGGTGCTGGGCATGCTGAGTGCCGAGGGCCTGATCACTCTCGAACGGGTTACGCTGGACGGCACCAAGATAAAAGCTAACGCGGGCGGCAACACTTTCCGTGGTCGCGAGAAAATCGCGGTGTATCTGGCGGCAGCGCGCGAGCAGGTGCGTGTTCTGAACGAGCAAGCCGAGAACGAGGAACAGTTGGCGAAACGACAAGCTTCCGCTCGACGGCGTGGTGCACGGCAGCGAGCCAGCCGGCTGGAAGCGGCTTTGCGCGAAGTCGAACGGCTGCAGCGCGAAAAAGTGCACGACCGCAAAACCTTTGTGGCGCGCGCCTCCAGCACCGATCCGGAAGCCCACGTGATGCGGAACGGCGAAGGCGGCACGGTGCCTAGCTACAACGTGCAACTGGTTACGGATACGCAGCACGGTTTGGTGGTGAACGTGGAAGCCACCACCGATGCCATCGACTATCGCCAACTGGATGCCGCTCTGGAGCGTTGCGAACAGAATTTAGGCCGTGTGCCTCAGCAGATCGTTGCCGATGGCGACTACACCAACCATGCGTCGGTGCAGGCCGCCGCAACGCACGGCGTGGATTTTTACGGTTCGTGGCAAGACAGTTGGAAGGCGACGGAACGTGACGCGCAGGGCCGCAGCGCCGCTTTCCTGAGCAACGCTTTTCCCTACCATGCCGAGCAGGATTATTTCACCTGCCCGGCGGGAGAAACGCTGCGCCACGCGACGGTTTTGAATCGCGGAAACGGTGTGCGCACGCACGTGTATCGCGCGCCGAAAGGAGCTTGCCGTGCTTGCTCCTTGCGCGGACAATGCGCGCCCCCAAGCGCGCGGTCTGCGTGGAGACGATCCATTACGCGGATCGAAGAGCCATCGGAGACGACAGCCTTCAAAGCAAAAATGAAAACGGAAGCAGCGCGGCAAATTTACGCGCAACGGTCGCGGGTGGCGGAGTTCGCGCATGCCTGGATAAAGGAACGCTGCGGCCTGCGGCAATTCCGCTGCCGCGGCCGGTTGAAGGCCACCATGGAAGCTACCTGGGCCTGCCTGACTTACAACCTAATGCGCTGGTTCGGCCTGCGCCGCGCGCTGCAAGCGCGGCCCGCAGCCATTGGCTGAGCGAGCGGAGGTGCGGCAGCGACTAAACGGATAGGAATGCAGAGGAAAGAATCGGCGAAGATCGCACACTCGCACTGGCCACCCACGGCTGGTTTCGTTTCAAAAACCAACCCTAACGCGTCAACCTGATTTTCACTTTGGTTTTTCCGGGGTGGCCCATGCTTTGCGTTCTTTGCAAAGCGTGGGTCACTCCGCAGTCTTACTCGGGCTGATTAGATGAAGGTGTCGGCTCCTAGCTCCGAGTAAACTTAAACTTAGAAACTTAGGAAACTTAGGGAAACTTAGGAAACTTAGGGACAGGAACGTGTGAAAAAATTGAAGAGCGCCTTTTGCGGGAGTAGAAAAATGTCCAGGTGGTCGGGGAAACTTGCTCATATCGCTTTTCTAATCGAGATTTTTTCGAAACCGAGATCGGCGCTTTCCTGAAATCTTAATTTCTTCACACGTTCCAGACGGGACCTTCCCCGAATTATCGAACCCCACCCCGTCTCACCAAACTCCCAAATCCCCCCCCCAACTGCTTCCATCCATTCCACTTCCCGCGTCTCAATTCGAATGATACGCATACAGTACTATATCTTGACAGTAACAGAGATCCATGTTATCTTTTTCTATGTTTTCGCGGCCACTCTTCTACCCACCGGCCCCCAACCCAACCACTTCCCACCGTAATTTCCCGCGTCCGATAATATCTCCCGCAACTCCTTTGCAATCAACACTTCTGCAAGTGTTCATTCCAATCAACTTAAAGTCTCCTGGAATCAACACTTATGAAAAACCACGGGGGGAGGGGTCGTTATTGATAACTAGAAATTCCAAGACGGAAGGCTCCTGCCTCGCCGGGGAGAATTTCTATCCCGCCTGGCATGAGCGCCGCCAAAGCGCGCGCTTGCCCTTTCTTCTCGTGCCGGATGTACTCCCCCTGGCATCGAACCGGGAGGAGCGAAGCGATGGGATTTCCGGCATTTCGCGATCACAAGTATCTCAACCTCGAAACGTTCAAGAAAAGCGGCCAAGGCGTGAAGACGCCGGTATGGTTCGCGGCGGATCCATCCGCCGACCTCGCCGGAACCGAAGCGAGGCTCTTCATTTACACCATCGGAAACACGGGAAAAGTGAAACGCATCCGCAACAATCCGAGCGTGAAAATCGCGCCCTGCACGATGAAGGGCCGGCCGCTCGGCGATTGGGCCAATGCCACCGTGGAGATCGTCACCGGCGAAGAGGCCAGCCGCGGGATGCAGCTTCTCAACAAGAAATATTTTCCCTGGAAACAGCTGCTGGGCTTCTTCGCGCTTTTCAGCCGGCGCGAAAGAATCGTCATGGCCATCCGGCCGGCATAAAAATCGAGACACCTCAATTGCAAAGCGCACTGCACTCCCGGCTCGTCAATCGAACGGGATCCCCGTTTGCCTGGAAATGTCGCGGAGGTCTTCGACGACCGGCATGAGCAACGGCACTCCATTCTTGCGGCGGTCGGCTTCGGCGATGCGCTCGGGATCGCCGGGGATGAGCGGGCCGTTGGTGCCCGGCGCGGGTTTTGTAGCGCGGAAAACGCGGACGTAGTGGTCGATCTGGCGCTTGAATTCGTCGGGATCGATAAAACCGTCGATGCGCATCGCGCCAAAAAAATGCCCGATGCCTTTGCCGACGCTCTCCGTGGGAATCACCTGACGCAAAGCGAAAGGTGGAGCAAAAGGCCCCCAATTCGCGCCGCTGAGCGCAGCGCAGAGCACATCTACCATCACGGCTAAGGCATAGCCTTTGTGCCCGCCCCGTTCACGATCGGAGCCCAGCGGCAGAAGACAGCCGCCGTTCACGGGATCGTCGGGATTCGTCGTGTTGCGGCCTTGATTGTCGATAGCCCACCCGAGGGGGATGGATTCCCCCTTGCGGCGGGCCATTTCAATTTTCCCGTAGGCCGCGGTGCACGTGGCCATGTCAATTACGATGGGCGGCTCTTCTTTTCCGGGGAAGGCGATGGCGATGGGATTGGTGCCGAGCATGCGCTCCATGCCCCAGAGAGGCGTGACCAGGCTGCTGGAATTGGTCATGGCCCAGCCGATCATGTCGCGCTCGAGTGCCTGCAGGACGTAGTAGCCGGCGATGCCGAAATGATTGGTGTTGCAGACGCTAACCCAGCCGGAGCCCGCTTTTTCCGCCATGTCCATGGCGATACGATTTGCTTGCGAACCAACGACGAGGCCGAGACCGTTGTCACCATCGATGGTGGCAGTGCTGAGCGTGGAGCGGACGGTTGTGATTTTAGGTTTGGGATTGATCCGTCCTTCGTTGAGCAAGCCGAAGTAACTATAGAGGCGGGCGACGCCGTGCGAATCGATGCCGCGCAAGTCCGCGGACGCGAGAACGTCGGCGGCCTGCGCGGCATCTTCTTTGGGAACGCCGAAATGGAGAAAGATGCGAGTGCTAAATTCGCGGAGAGCATCGATGGGAAAAACCTTGGCCTCGATGGCGGGCATGTACGGCCTTTCTTTTCGCGGACATCGCTGCGCAAAAGCGTTTGTGAGAACGCGGCGCTGTGACAAGATTTGCGAATTCAATTTTAGCTTCGCGCAAAACCATAGGCCAGCTGTCCGGCCACGTCAAGCCGGGAGCCTGCGGCCGGAGTCATGCATTTAGTGTTTGATAGCTAGCCAAGAACCGGAACGAATGCAGCTTGCCCGGTGGGGGACGGCGGCGTAGGATTCGGGAGCCACAACTGCGAAAAATAACGGCCACGGGTGATTCGATGAGGAAAGTTTTTAACAACGGCGTTAACAAACTTGTGATGCGGGATCGATATACTCGCACGATGAGAAATCCATTTTCCGGAGTACGCAGTCTTTGTCTCCTGATTCTTTGCATGGCCGCGCCGGCGCTTCTTGCGCAAGATACGCCGCAAACGGTGCGGTTGCCGAACGGCAAATTGCTTGGCGAAGTTCCAGGCACACCGCGGCAGATTAACAATTTGCCGACGGCGATCGCGATTTCTCCGGACGGAAAGTTTGCGGTCCTCCTGCACAGCGGGTATGGGGCATACACTTCGGGGCGGAAACAATCGCTCACCGTGCTCAACCTTGAAACAAATCAGCTTGCCGATTTTCCGGACGACCGGCTCGGAAGCGAAGCGCGGCAAACTTATTTTCTCGGGCTGGCGTTTAGCACGGACGGCAAGCACATTTATGCGAGCATGGCTTCGCTGACAGATCCACTCGGCAAGAGAAAGGGAAGCACCGGAAACGGAATTGCCGTTTACAGTTTCGAAAATGGACGAATTTCTCCGGAACGATTCTTGCCGATGAAGCCGCGCACGAAAATCCCGGCGGGAAAATTGCGCCGCGCGGAGTTCACAGATGTGACTTACCCGGCGGGACTGAGCGTTGGTATGAGCGGGGGAGAAGAGCGGCTGCTCGTCGCCAATAACAATTCGGACGAAGCAGTGCTTCTGAATACGAGCGACGGGAAAATCATTCATCGCTTTGATCTCTCGACGATGCAGCGGATTCCTGCGTCGTTGCCTTACACGACGGTGATGACCAAGGATGGGAAGCGCGGATTTGTTTCGCTGTGGAATGCTTCCTCGGTTGCGGAGCTCGATTTGCTGCGCGGGAAAGTGCTGCGGATTATTCCGCTGCGGAAGCCGAGGTCACGACTCGCTGGGGGATCGCACCCGACGGCACTTTTGCTCAACAGGGAGAATTCGCGGCTCTATGTAGCGCTGACGGATCGCGACGAAATCGCGGTGATTGATACGGGCTCGGGAAAAATCGTGTCCTATCTTTCGACGAAGCTTCCGGGACAAAAATACGGCGGCAGCGATCCGGAATATCTGGCTTTTTCGGCGGACGAAAAAACGTTGTTCTCTGCGGATTCCATTTCGGATTCCGTGGGGGTTTTTGACCTCTCGAATACGGGCACAAATGGGGACATCGCCGCGGAGGGATTCATTCCCACGGAGTGGTACCCCACGGTTGTCGCCGCGACAGAGAAGGATTTGCTGATTGCAAGCGCGAAAGGACGAAGTTCGGGGCCAAATCCCAAGCAGATCGGCAAGAGGCGCGACGGACGTCCGCAATTCCCCTACGGGCCGGCGATGATCCACGGTTCGCTGGCGCGAATCCCGCTCGCGGATGTGACCGCACATCTGGCGGAGTACACGAAACAGGTGGTCGCCACGAATGCGCTGCGGGGCAATGGCGACCATGTACCTTTCGCGGACGGCGAAAACAAAATTCACCATGTGATTTACATCATCAAGGAAAACCGCACCTATGATCAGGTGTTTGGCGACCTCGCGGGAGCCAACGGCGATCCGGCGCTGGCGATGTATGGCGAGGACATCACGCCGAACGAGCACGCGCTGGCGAGGCAATTTGGCGTTCTCGACAATTTTTATGACAGTGGAGAGGTTTCGGGAGACGGGCACGTTTGGTCGACTTCGGCATCCAACTCGGACTACAACGAGAAGACGTGGCCGATCGGCTATAGAAGCAAGGAGCACACGTACGATTCGGAGGGCACTTTCCTGGGCGGGGTGTCCGCGGAGGACGAGGTTCCAGATGCAGGGGAACCCACTGGCGGGTATCTGTGGAAGGATTTTGCAAACCATGGTGTTTCCTACCGTCACTATGGTGAGTTCATCGTAAGCCGGTGGTGCAGCGAAACGGCCGGCAAAGGGCAGTCCAAATCGGGACCGCCTCAGCCAGAAACCAGGGCATGCACGCGCAGCGTAATCAACAAGGGCGAGCCACTTGAAAAAAATGTGGGCGATCCGCGAGGCGGGCCCAGCCCTTATCCGTGGGCGATTCCAGTACTGGCAAAAAACGTGGCAAGCGAAGTGGAATTGCAGGGGCACTTCGATCCGCGGTTTCCGGATTTTGAGGTTGCGTATCCCGATCAGCTCCGAGCCGATGAATTTCTGAACGAATTCAATGGTTTCGCGGAGGCACGCAAGGAAGGGAAAGATAAGATGCCGCAGTTCATTTTGTTGCGGCTCCCCAACGATCACACGGCAGGTCTCACCAAAGGAATGCCTCGGCCGGCGGCATCGGTCGCGGACAATGATCTGGCTATCGGGCGAGTAGTTGAGGCCGTATCGCACAGCCCCTACTGGGACGATACGGCGTTTCTCATTCTGGAAGATGATGCGCAGGACGGGCCGGATCACGTGGACTCGCACCGGAGCACCGCACTGGTGATCAGCAAATATGCACCGCGGCTGGTCGGGGAGGGTGGAAGCGCGAAACCGTTCGTGGACCATACGTTCTATACCACGATCAACGTGGTTCGCACGATCGAAGCGCTGCTGGGCGTCCCGCCCATGAATGCGAACGATTCGCGCGCGGCGGTGATGGCGCCGCTTTTCAGCGGGCCGGGAGATCAGCCTGCTTTTAGCGCCGACTATCGCAACCGCGACAACGGACTAATCTACCAGATGAACACGAAGGATTGGAAAGCCGGGAAGAACCTGGACTTCAGCCACGCGGACGCCGTGGATACGGCGCTGCTCAACAAGGCCCTTTGGAAAGATCGCATGGGCGATATTCCCATGCCGCCGCCACAGCACCATGTCTTTCCCGCAACGTCCGCGGATAAGAATTTCAAAAGCAATTCGGATTGAGCATGCCGAATTATTATGCCAGCGACAGGCAGAAGATTGCGCCGCGGCGGTCGGCGGCGCTGTTTGCCTTACTTGCGATGTCGATGGTGGTCTTTTCGTATGTCGTTATCGTCTTCGTGGCGATTGCATTCGTTTACCTGCCTTATTTGGCTTTCGCGAGAATGGAATCTCCGCCCATCCAACTTCTTGGCTTGTTGGTCTTTGGGATGGTAGTAGCTGCCACGTTGTTATTTTCACTCCTTCCGCAACCCGACAGATTTAAAGCTCCGGGACTGTTACTGGAAGCGACCTCGCATCCGCGGCTCTTTGCGGAGTTGAAGGCTATCGCGACAGCGCTGGATGAGCCTTTTCCACGCCAGGTGTACTTGGTCGGACAAGTAAATGCATTTGTGGCGGACCGGGGCGGAATCATGGGATTTGGCAGCCGGAGGGTGATGGGCATTGGGCTGCCTTTGCTTTCCAGTTTGACTATTTCGGAGATTCGTGCAGTTCTGGCACACGAGTTTGCACATTATTACAGCGGGGATACGAAGCTGGGCCCATGGGTCTGCAAAACACAATGCGCGCTGATCCGTATTTTTCAGAATGTCGGTTCGGTAGGGAGAGCTGCAAGATTTGCCGTGCTTCAATTGATGAACCTGGTGGCGACATTTATTTTGAAGTGGTACTTCATTTTCTTCATGCGGGTAGTGAACTTCGTATCGCGGCGGCAAGAATATCGCGCGGATGAACTCGCCTGTTTGGTGGCGGGTGCTGAGCCGCTTATCCAAGGCTTGCGGAAGATTCATAGCGCGGCGCTGGCGTGGGCTCCTTATTGGAATTCGGAGGTTGTGCCCGTGCTGAATCAGGGCTGTAAACCGGGGATCGCCGATGGTTTTTCGCGATTTCTCGCGGCCCCGCAGATCGAGGTTCAGGTAAACGAAGGAATTGAAAAAGAGATCGCGGAGGGCAGGACCGAGCCGTACGATACGCACCCTCCCTTGCGAGACCGGATTGCAGCAATTAAGAAGCTCAACGCAGAGCCGATCGAGAACAACAAGGAGCTGGCGATCTCTCTGCTGGATCAGCTGGAAATGACAGAATTGCAGCTTCTCGGATTGGCAAATCCGAAGCTTGTGAAGAACGCGTTGAGGCATGTAGGTTGGGACGAAATCGGACGAACGGTAACAATTCCGGCGTGGAAAGCTTTGGTCCGGGAATTTAGTCCGCTAGTGGAGGGCGTAACCGCTAGGGCGATCCCCAACATCGTTAAAAAGCTTCCTCAGATCGTGTTGACTTTGTATGACCCGAGCGGACTTTTGCTGACGGTGCAAGAGCGTGTGGAAAAGGCCGGCCAAGTGATTGGTATGGCGCTGGGGCTGACGCTGCTGGAAAACGGTTGGGAATTAGAAGCGTGGCCTGGGAGTTTCTACCTGCATCGGGGCGAGGAAAGAATTAATGTGTCGTCCTTGATGACGGAGTTAGTTAGCGGACAAATTTCGGCGGAGGCTTGGGCGGCTAGGTGTGATGAATTGGGAATTGGAGATTTGAGACTCGATTTCGCAATAGGGGATGCGGCCGGTGGTGGACAGGCCGCAGGATTGACGGGTTGAAACTGAAAGGTCGTTGGGGGAACACACGAAATATGGAATACCGGGCGCTGGGACGGACGGGATGGAAAGTTTCGGAGGTTAGTTTTGGGGCGTGGGCGATCGGAGGAGCGTGGGGGCACGTTTCCGATGATGAGGCGCTTACTGCTTTGCACAAGGCGGTCGATTGCGGAGTCAATTTCATCGACACGGCGGATGTTTATGGCGATGGGCGCAGCGAGCGATTCATCGCGCAGCTAAAGAAGAGCCGGAAGGATGAAATCATCGTGGCAACGAAGGTGGGAAGGAGGCTGCCGAAGCAATCGGTGGAAGGATACAACCGGCAGAATTTGACAGCGTGGGTTAACGACAGTTTGCGCAATCTGGCGGCAGATACGCTGGATCTCCTGCAGTTGCATTGTCCGCCTACGGCGCTCTACGAACACGCAGAGGTGTTTGGAATTCTCGACGACTTGGTGAAGGCGGGCAAAATCCGCTACTACGGAGTGAGCGTGGAAAAGATCGAAGAGGCTTTGAAAGCGATCGAGTATCCGAACGTGCAGACGGTGCAGATTATCTTCAATTGCTTCCGGCAGCGGCCAGCGAAGGAGTTCTTTCCACAAGCGAAGGCGAAGAAAGTCGGCATTTTGGCGCGTGTGCCGCTGGCAAGCGGGCTGCTAACTGGAAAATTCAAGAAGGATTCTACTTTTGCAAAGGACGATCATCGAAACTTTAACCGGCATGGCGAATCATTTGATGTGGGCGAGACGTTCTCCGGCGTGGACTACGACGTGGCGCTGGAAGCTGTCGAGGAATTGCGGCCGCTTGTACCTCCGGGCACATCGATGAGCCAATTTGCGCTGCGATGGATACTGATGTTCGACGCGGTGACGTGCGCGATACCGGGCGGGAAACGGCCCGAACAAGTGGAGGACAATTGCCGCGCGTCAGGGCTGCGGGCGATTGCACAGGAAGCGATGTCGAGCGTAGAGCGGATTTATGAGCGAAAAATTCGCGGGCTGGTTCATGACCGCTGGTAAATGAAAGGCCGGCTCCGGAAACGCTAGGGTACCTTCTTGAGGCGCAGGGCGATTCCACTCTGAAAGGCGGGGGAGGACAGGATTTTTTCGCCACCTTTGTGGCGAAAGGCTTCCCGCTGCTCGATGCTTCCAGAACTCACGCTTACCCACTCGGCCGAGTAGTTTCCAGGCGGAAGAGTCATGGTCAACTCAGTGGGGCCGTTGCCGTCGAGATAGATGGCGTACTGCTTGCCAGGATTGGAAAGCACTCGAGCGGCCACGCCGGGGGCGAATTTCACGGCGCGGGAGTCCGGACGGAGATTGACCAGAGAAAACGATTTCAGGAAGTTGCTCAGGACGCGGAGTTGTGCGCGGAGAGCGGGGCTTCCGCCGCCGGGACCATTTGGCTCCGAGTAGGAGCCGTCTTCGTGGCCGGTTGTAAAGGAATAGTCGAGACCGTCGAAAATGCTTCCGCCGGAAAGCATGAAATTCCAGGCCTGGCGGCGATAGGCATCGTCGTCACGGCCGAGAAAACCTGTTTCGTCGTAGGAGATGGCTTTGCCGAGGCCGTAATTCAGGCTCACTGCTTCCGGGTAGGCATAATGGAAGTTCACGACGCCGACACCCGGCGGGAGCTTTCGCACCGTCGAACGAAAATTGGAGTAGTTCTGGGCGATGAGGTGGCGATTCGGTAGCGCGGATTCTGTTTGCATAGTCCAATCGGCCACGCGAGCCTGCCAAGCAAGCGAAAGTTCATCCGGCAAATCGACGGAATTCGGAAAATTATCGCGCGCCGGCGGGCGGAGGTAGGGATTAATGACGCCGGCGAGGACGGGCCGGTCCGACCAGGGCTCGTTTTGTATTTCGAAGATGACGTTATCAAAGGCGTTCGCTTCGCGAACCAGCTTGCGTGCGTATTTTTCCTGATAGCCCAGGATATTCCCATTTTCCAGTGTGTGCAGCTTTTTCCAGGCGATGGAAGCGGTGCCATTGACGTTGTTGGCGGGATTGAGAGCGCTCCTCTGCCACTGCGCCTCGCCGTAGGAAGAGGAGAAGAGGGTTACCTCGACGACGATTCCGCGCTTGGCCGCCTCCGACAGAAAATCTCGAAACCGGGCAAAGAACGTGGAGTCCCAACGATCAAGGTCGAATTTGTTTCCGCCACCTGCGTATCCCGGAGTGTCGCTGCGAGCCCATGGCGCGAGGAAACGGCCAGGCTCGGGAGCCAGATCATTGTGCAAAATTCCGAAGGATTTTGCCGGTACTTCCACGTAGGAGCCGGCGAAAAGGCGCGTGTAGTTCAGGCCGCCGGCTTCCAGAGCCGCCAGATATTTGTGATAATCGAAGTCCGCATTCAGCACGGCGCCGTAATGCTCGCCGCTGGTGATGAGAACGACGGCTTTTCCACGAAAGAGAAAGTAGTGTGGATTGGCGGAGTGGAGCCGAATGGGCTGAGGCTTGGCTGTTTGCGACTTTGCCTGAGCTGCCGCAAGAACAATGAGGATGAGAGCGGTGGCGCGAATCGTTCTGTGGAAGGTGCGGGTCATTCGAATGAGAGCCAGCGCCTAGCGAGATGAGGGCGCGGCGGCCAGTTGGGCGGATTGAGCGAGGGCGCGCAACGAATCGACGTAGGGAGCGCGGGCGACGCCGCGTTCGGTGAAGATGGCAGCGATATAGCGGGCGGGCGTGACGTCGAAGGCGGGATGCGCAGCGTGAACATCCGGCGCGATGCGGACGCCCTGAATGTGCGTGACTTCGGCGGCGGAGCGCTCTTCGATGGGGATGTGATCGCCACTGGGAATGGAGAGATCGAAAGTGGAAACGGGCGCAGCGATATAAAAGGGTACGTTATTTTCCTTGGCGAGGACGGCGATCTGGTACGTGCCGATTTTGTTGGCGGTGTCGCCGTTGGCAGCGATGCGGTCGGCGCCGGTGACGATGGCGCCGACTTTGCCGGTCTTCAGAAAGTGGCCGACCATGTTGTCGGTGATCAGCGTGAGCGGAATGCCGCCTTTGTGAAGTTCCCAGGCGGTGAGGCGGGCGCCCTGAAGATAGGGGCGCGTTTCGGGCACGAAGACGTGGAGCTTTTTGCCTTGTTCGAAGGCAACGCGGATGACACCAAGCGCGGTGCCAATGCCGCCGGTGGCGAGAGCGCCGGCGTTGCATTGCGTCATGACCTGGCCCTCCGCCGGCATGAATTCTGCACCGAAGCGGCCGATGGCTTCATCGGTGGCTTTCTTTTCCAGATGAACCTGTTGCGCTTCTTCGACCATTCCGTGACGGATCTTCGAGAGGTCCGCGGTCTGGGCGGTGAGTTCAGCGAAGCGGCGCTTCATGCGCTCGATGGCCCAGAAAAGATCGACGGCGGTGGGACGAGTTTTTGCGAGCGTGTCACAGATTTCCGCGAACTCCGTGCGTAAGGCATCGACTGATTTTGCGGAGGAATGAAGAACGCCGAGAGCTGCTCCCATCGCGGCGGCAACACCGATAGCGGGCGCGCCCCGAATGATCATGTCGGCGATGGCTTTCGCGACGTCGCGATAGTCGGTGTAGGTGTAGCTGATTTCTTCGGCGGGAAGACGGCGCTGGTCAAGCATGACCACTCCGCGGTCGGTCCATTCAATGGGCTGAGCTACGTACATTTTTGTCGGAACCTCGGGAGAGAGTATTGTAGCGGACAGCAGCGAAGAAAACGAATGGGTCAGTGGAGCGAAGGGATTCTGGTGAAACCGCGGGTACTAAGAATGGTGATCAAAGCAATCGTGGAGTTGTAACCCAAGTGCAGCAAAAAGCTGGCGAAGACAGAGCCAGTGCGGGCGCGAACAAACGTGAAGACGACGCCAACGACGATGAGCACGAGGACAAGTCCCCAGGTCCAGCCCAGTTGGGCGCCATGCATCAGGCCGAAAAGAATGCCGGTGATGATGACGCCGCTAGCGACGCCGAAGGATTTTGCTAACAACGGGTAGAGATAGCCGCGAAATACGGTTTCTTCGACAAGCGGGGCGACCAAAACGGCCATGGCCATAAACAGCAAGGCAGTATTTTTGTAGCGGAAGAGCTCTTCGATAGGCACGTTTTCCGGCGGCTGCATTCTGAGGGTGGAGAGGGAAACCAAGATAGAGAGACCGGAGCCAGCCAGCAGAAAAAGCCAGGGGCTGCGGCGCGAACCGCTCTTCCGCCGCATGATTTTTCTCCAACCCAGAGTGCGCCAGAACGGATCCCCAGGAAGAACCGCGAGGGTGACGTAAAGAAACAAGAAAATGATCGCGTACCAAAGCAGCATGCTGCCAATGGCGAATTGGGGCTTCGACAAAACGAAGCGCTCGAAATCCTTTTCGTTGACGAAATGGCGGAGCGGCGCGTAATAAATCGCGAAGCCTGCCTGGATCAGCAACAAGCTGGTGAACCCGAAAAAAAGAAACAGGACGAGATGCGGCCAGGACCAGGAGATGCGCAGATCCTCGGGCAGCGGAGGCTGGCGAGAGTAGGCAGGAGACTCGGGCTGAGCGGAGGCCGCGAAGCTGATGGGATCGCCGGCGAGCGGAAGCTCGGCTGGAGGCGGAGTAGGCTGATCTGAACCTGGGTTGCGGTCCGCGGGAGATGGCGCGGGCGGTTCCTGATCTGGCGGAAGCGGCGAATATTCCTCAAAGAGGCTCATCGTTTGCCCTGGCGCGAATTCATTGGCCAGCCAGCAGCCAATGCGGCGGCGACCAGAGGCATAAGAAGCTCGTGATGGCCGGTGATGGCGTAGCCGCGCGATTCCGATTTGCGGCCGCCGCGTTCGGATACGGTGGGGCGCTTGACTACATTCTGCAACGGACGGTAGTGCTGGATAAAGTCGAAGTTGGCGGTGGTGATTGGCCGCAGGGGGACGCCGAGATTGCGGACGACGCTTACAGCTTTGAGGAAAACTTCGGGGAGGAGCACGGCGGAACCCCAGTTCATGTAGACGCCGCCAGGATGCATTTGCTTCACGAGAGCGCAGAAGAGGCGGAAATCGAGAAAGGCGGCGGCCCCGAGACAGGGGCCGTCGGCAGCGGGATGCATGTGGGGGATATCCGTGCCGATGGCGAGATGAATGGTGACCGGGATGCGGTGTTTGTAGGCAGCGACGAGGACGCTGGAGGCGGCGTGTTTGACATTGAGGATCCCGCTGCTGAGGAACTGGCCGGCGGCTTCGCCGTAGCCGATGCGGAGGCGAGAGGCGAGCTTCGAGAATTCATTGATGTATTCGCCGGTTTCGGCGGCCATTCCGAATTGACCTGAGCCGAGGCCGGCTTCGACGTCTTCGGAAGTGTTGCCAGCGAGAGCGACTTCAAAATCGTGAATGAGCGCCGCGCCGTTCATGGCGACGCCGGAGACGAAACCGCGCCGCATGAGATCGATGAGGACTGGGCCGAGACCGACTTTGATGACGTGGCCGCCGATGCCCCAGAGGATAGGGGCGCGCTGTTTGCGGGCACGATGGATGGCGGCGAGAAGATGGCGTAAATCTTCCGCGGCGAGGAGGCTTGGAAGGGAATCGAGAAACTTTGTGAGCGATATGTTCGCTGGGGCAGGCTTCGCGAAATTGCGCGTGCTTACCTTGCTCCTGCGAGAAGAGAGCGGATAGGTTTTGACGGCACCGAAAGTGAGAGGCAGAGTGGAATAGATGCTCATTGAGGTTCACTTACTGTATCGCGCGACGGAAACCATGCCAAGCCTTCCGGAAGCCGGCCGAGATGGGACGCAGCACGCTGCGCCCCGACCAGTGGGTGCACAGCAACGGATGTTAGCGCACGCCCGATTGATCTCGACGCGGGGCTAGTCATTTGGCAGCTGGGGCATTGCCATTGGAGTGGCCATTATTGGAGTTACCCAGGACGCGGGCGAGGGCCTGGCCGGTGTAGGACTTTTTTGTGCGGGCGACTTGTTCGGGCGGGCCCTGGGCGACGATGCGGCCGCCGCCTTCGCCGCCTTCGGGGCCGAGGTCGATGATCCAGTCGGCTTGTTTAATGACGTCGAGGTGGTGCTCGATGATGAGGACGGTGTTGCCGAGAGCGACGAGGCGATTGAGGACATCCAAGAGTTTTCGAACATCGTCGAAATGCAGGCCGGTGGTGGGTTCGTCGAGAATGTAGAGCGTACGGCCGGTCTGGCGGTTGGAAAGCTCGCGAGCCAGCTTGATGCGCTGGGCTTCGCCGCCGGAAAGGGTGGTGGCGGATTGGCCCAGCTGGACGTAGCCGAGGCCGACTTCAACGAGCGTTGCAAGTTTCTGCTGAATCTGCGGAATGTTTTCGAGAATCTTCAGCGCGTCGGCGAGGGAAGATCGAGAAGATCGCGAAATGGAGTGGCCTTTGTAGCGGACGGCGAGCGTTTCGGAATTGTAGCGGCGTGC
This sequence comes from uncultured Acidobacteriota bacterium, assembly GCA_963824515.1. GTDB lineage: Bacteria > Acidobacteriota > Terriglobia > Acidiferrales > UBA7541 > Acidiferrum. The sequence goes on along the minus strand of CAWGPN010000013.1, from coordinate 32,280 downwards.
CGCGGCAGACTTCGCACGTGACGTAAACATCGGGCAAGAAATTCATTTCGATGCGGCGCAGGCCGTCGCCTTGGCAGGCTTCGCAGCGGCCGCCTTTGACGTTGAAGCTGAAGCGGCCGGGACGATAGCCGCGCTCGCGCGATTCCGGAAGCATGGCAAACAGTTCGCGGATGGGCGCGAAAACGCCGGTGTAGGTGGCCGGATTCGAGCGCGGCGTGCGGCCGATGGGCGCCTGATCGATTTCGATGACTTTGTCGATCTGGCCGGCGCCGAGAATTTCGCGGAACGCGCCGGGTGGCTCCATCGAGCGATAAAGCTTCTGCGCCAGCGCGCGATAGAGAATGTCGTTCACCAGCGTGGATTTGCCGGAGCCGGAAACGCCGGTGACGACGGTAAGCAGGCCGAGCGGAAGTGAAACGTCGACATTTTTCAAGTTATTCGCGCTCGCAGCCACAGGATCTGGATGCATTTCCCGTTGGGCGTGCGGCGTTTCTCGTGGCACGGCGATTTTCGCGGTCGCCGCTCAGGTAGCGGCCGGTGAGCGAATCGGCGTTGCGCAGCGATTTCTTCCGGGCGTGCCTTGGCGACGAGGTAGCCGCCGGCGTTGCCCGCGCCGGGGCCGAGGTCCACGACAAAATCGGCGCGGCGGATGGTTTCCTCGTCGTGCTCGACGACCAGGACGGTGTTGCCGAGATCGCGCAGCTGTTCGAGCGAAGCGAGCAGGCGGTCGTTGTCGCGCGCGTGCAGGCCGATGGAAGGCTCGTCGAGCACGTAAAGCACGCCGCGAAGGCGCGAGCCGATCTGCGTCGCCAGGCGAATGCGCTGCGCTTCGCCGCCGGAAAGCGTGGCGGCGGAGCGGTCCAGGCTGAGATAGCCGAGACCGACGGCGAGCAGAAAATCGAGGCGCTCGGCGATTTCTGCGAGCGCGCGGCCGGCGATCTCGATCTGGCGCGGCGTGAGTCGCGTGAGGATTTTCTCGACGGCGGGGCGCGCGGCGGAGAGAGAGAGCGCGGTGAATTCGGCGATGGAATGGCCGCCAACTTGACGGCGAGGGTTTCCGGGCGGAGGCGCTTGCCGTGGCAAACGGCGCAAAGCGCGGCGGACATGTATTGCGTGATCCACTCGCGATAGGTATCGGAATTGGATTCGGCGAAATTGCGCTCCAGAAACCCGAGCACGCCCGGAAAACGGAAGGCCTTTTCGCCTTGCGATTTTTTGCCGGCAGGAAGCTTTTCCCGCGGGACCGACGCGCCGCATGCGAAGGCGGATAGCCGTAAAGGATCAGGTTCTGGACTGCGCGAAGGGAATTTCTCGAAAGGCGTCTGAAGATCGAATGTGTGGCGCCAGCGGCCAATTCGAGCGTGCGCTTCAGAATCGCAGAGCCCGAGCCGGGACCGAGGCCGCCTTCGAACAGCGGACGCGCCCAATCCGACGATGATTTTGGCGGGATCGAAATCGTATTTCGAGCCCAGGCCGTTGCAGGCAGGGCAGGCGCCGTACGGCGAATTGAAACTGAACGAGCGCGGCTCAAGCTGCGGAACGGAAATGCCGCAATCGCTGCAAGCCATCTTCTCGGAGAAGACCTGCTCGGTGCCGCCGACGACGGCGACGGTGACGAGGCCTTCGGCGAGCTTCAGCGCCGTGGCGATGGATTGCTCGAGGCGCGCGGCGATGCCCGGCTTGACCAGCAGGCGGTCCACGACGACTTCGATGGTGTGATTCTTGCGCTTGTCGAGGCGCGGCGGATCGTCGAGCGGATAGAGCTCGCCGTCGATGCGGGCGCGGACGAAGCCGTCGCTGCGCGAACTTTTCCAGTTCCTGGCGGTATTCGCCTTTGCGCCCGCGCACGATGGGCGCGAGGATCATGATGCGGTCGTCGGTGCTGGCGAGCTCGCCATGCAGGATGGCGTGCACGATCTGCTCGGTGGACTGGCGGGAGATGGGCTTGCCGCAATTCGGGCAGTGCGGCGTGCCGATGGAGCTGTAGACCACGCGCAGGTAATCGTAAATTTCGGTGATGGTGCCGACGGTCGAGCGCGGCGAGCGCGTGGTGGTCTTCTGCTCGATGGCGATCGAGGGGGAAAGGCCCTCGATCGAGTCCACTTCCGGGCGCTCCATCTGATCGAGGAACTGCCGCGCGTAGGCGGAGAGCGATTCGACGTAGCGGCGCTGGCCCTCGGCGTAAATGGTGTCGAAAGCCAGCGAGGATTTGCCGGAACCGGAAAGCCCGGTGATGACGGTCAGCGTGTTCCGCGGAATTTCGAGGCTGATGTTCTTCAGGTTGTGCTGGCGCGCGCCCCGGATGACGATTTTGGTCAGGCCCATGAGACGAGAATGCTCCCTCCACAGGAGCTCCGGCACCCAGTGGGTAGACTGGGGCCAGAATAACTCTTCACAATAGCAGGGAGAATTCAGCAAGGTCAAGAATGGTCAGGAGAGCCGCCATTCAGCCCATCGGGATACAGGCGGGGCTACATGCCTGGATGGCGTCCGAATTCGGAGTGCCACCCCATCTGGAACCCCTGTTGGGTAAATTTTCGCGGGGATGGAACATTTTTACGCGGCTATCCGGCGACAAGCGCCTGAAAAGAAAGGAGTTAGACTTGGCTGACCGTGTGCATAACAAGAGGCAGTGGGGGAGGCGAGCCGAGGATCCCTTTAGGGGATTGAGGGCTGGGCCGGTTCGTTTCTCCCCCCTTTCTACCTTCTCTGACCGGTGACCCGGAAAATCCCTTCCGAGCGTCACCACTTACCAAAGACATCCCAAGAGACCCGCACACGGCGAAGGCGCGTTTGGATAACAAACGCCTGATGAGGATTGGCTCTTTCGAAGAGAGCGAATCCCAGGCAGAATCGGCGCGCTTCTCGAAACTCTAGTGTACCGGCCACGAGCGAGTGGCGTAATCGCTCATGGTTAAAAAGAGCATGACCGCCAGCCAGAAAACGCCCGCAATAATGATGAGTTTGGTGCGCTTTGCGCTGTAATAAGCGTGCATGAAGAAGAGAACGACGAGGCTGGCTTTGCAGGTAGCGATTACCAGGGCGACGATGATGTTGAGTCCCATGAAGTACGCATTGAGATCTACCGTGGCTGCATACGCAGTGGTGACCGTAAGGACCATCAAAGAGGCAAAGATGAGGAGATAGATTTTCGGCGAAACAATATGCTCAGACACGCGAATTTCTCCTGATAGCCGCTACTTGTGCCGATCAATCAGATATAACAGCGGGTAAAGATAGATCCAGACAATATCGACGAAATGCCAGTAAAGGCCGACGTTTTCTATGGGAGTGTTATACTCCGCTGTAAATCGCCCCTTCAACGACTGACGCAAAAGCCAGAACAGCAAGCCAACGCCGACAACCATGTGCATCGCATGGAGACCGGTCATCCCGAAATAGAGCGAGAAGAAAAGTTGCGCATGAGCATTGGTGGCCGCGGTGGAGCCCGGCTCAAACTGGAAGGGCAGACCGGGGATGTGATGCTCGACATATTTGTCGTGGTATTCGATGCCCTTAATAAAGAGGAAGGCGCAGCCAAGAACAATCGTAAGAACAAGAAATAAGGGGATCAGCTTTTTCTTGCCGATTTCGGCGCTCCAGACGGCCATGGCCATGGTCAAGCTGCTGGCGATCAAGACCAATGTGTTGATCGTGCCAAGAGGTAGACTGAGGGTTGTGCTGGCCTCGGCAAAGACGCCCGGATAAGCCTGCCGGTTAATCGTGTAGGTAAGGAAGAGGCCGCCGAAGAACAGGATTTCGGTGGCCAGAAAGATCCACATGCCGAGAGTGGCAGAAGCTTTCTGCTGCTCCAAGGTTTGGAAATGCCCGTAAAGCTCTCCGGTGCGATGCACTCGGTACTCCTCTTCCGTTTCGAATTCCGGCGCCCGGGGGGGCGCCAGTGATTCAACCTATTCGCCCCTGCGTTCAGTCGTCTCCGTGAGCCGGCGCGAGCGACGCCTCAGGAACCGCAGCAAGTCCGAGATCCGGCCGATTTTTGAAGTCGTACGGCTCCCAGTCCACGACCGGTGAGACGTCGAAATTTTCGGTCGGGGGCGGGGAGGCAGTCGTCCACTCCAGGCCGGTGGACGGCCAGGGATTGGGCCCCGCGACTTTCCCATAGCGCACAGACCAAGTGAAATAAACCATGGGAAGCAGATAGCCAATGGCCAGGATGGATGCTCCCGCGGTGGACAAAACGTTGAGCACCTGAAACTCCGGCGGATAGTTGTGATAACGGCGCGGCATGCCCATGAGGCCGAGAAGGAATTGCGGGCCGAAGGTCAGGTTGAACCCCACGAAAAGGGTAACCGCGGCAATGCGGGCCAGGAATTCCGGATACAGTTTGCCCGTGATTTTAGGCCACCAGAAATGCAATCCGCCCAGGTAACCCATGATGGCGCCGCCGACCATAATGTAGTGGAAGTGGGCGATCACGAAATACGTGTCGTGGATATTGATGTCCAGCCCGAGACAGGCGAGGAACAAACCGGTAAGTCCGCCGATGAGGAATAAACCGATGAAACCCAAAGCGTAGAGCATCGGAGTGTCATAAGAGATGGAGCCTTTGTAAAGAGTGGCGGTCCAGTTAAAAACCTTGACGGCCGACGGGATAGCCACGAGAAAGCTGAGGAGAGAAAAGGCCAGCGCCGCGTAAGTGGCTTCGCCTGTTACGAACATGTGATGCGCCCAGACAAAGAAACCAATGACGGCGATGGCGATGCTGGAGGCGGCAATAAACGTGTAGCCGAAGATGGGCTTGCGCGCAAAGGTGGGTATGATTTCGCTGATCACGCCCATGGCCGGAAGAATCATGATGTAGACGGCCGGATGCGAATAGAACCAGAAAAGGTGCTGGAAAAGAATGGGGTCGCCGCCAAGAGCGGGATTGAAAAATCCGAGGTGGAAGACGCGTTCGAGGGCCACGAGAAGGAGAGTGATGGCGATAACCGGGGTGCCCAGGATGAAGATGATGCTGGTGGCGTAGTGAGCCCAAATAAAAAGAGGCAAGCGGAACCAGGTCATCCCCGGAGCGCGCATGGTGTGGATGGTGACGGTGAAGTTGATTCCGGTGAGGATGGAGGAAAACCCATTGATGAAAATGCCGATGACCGCGGGGGCCACGGCAGAATTCGAATAAACGCTGCTGAGGGGCGTGTAAAAGGTCCAGCCGGTGTCCAGTCCGCCAGTGGCGAACGCATAGAGGACGAAACATCCACCAATAATGTAGACGTACCAACTGAGGAGATTGAGTTTGGGGAAAGCGACGTCCTTGGCGCCGATCATCAAGGGGATAAGAAAATTGCCCAGTACGGCGGGAATGGAGGGGATGAGGAAAAAGAAAATCATGGCCACGCCGTGCATGGTGAAGAGCTTGTTGTAGGTCTCGGGCGAAACCAGCAGACCGCTGGGGGTAAGGAGGTGAATACGGATCATGGCGGCGAAGATGCCACCGAGTGTGAAGAAGAAGGTGACGCCCGCAAGATAGAGCCAGGCAATGCGCTTGTGGTCCGTGGTAAGCAGCCAGGAGCGGATGCCGTAGGAGGAGTTTAGATAATGGTCGCGAGGCATGGTGTATGCCGGCGCTGTGGTTGTCGTAGCCATGGCTTATTTTTTCCCTACTGAAATCACACCCGCACCCTTCGCAGGCGGTGGCTGTGATTGCAAAGACTTGATGTAGGCGATCAAACTTAAAATCTGGTCCTCCGTCAACTCACCTTGATAGGAAGGCATAACCGGCACAAAACCGGCCACAATCTTAGCGTTCGGAAGCAGAAGAGATTCCCGAATGTAGGCATCGCCGGCCGTCACGGTTGAGCCGTCAGCCAAGCGAACTTTGCCGCCATAAAAACCATCGAGCGAAGGGGCGCGGCCCGTACCATTTGCCACGTGGCACATGCTACAGGATTTTTCCGAAAACAGTTTTTCGCCTGCGAGGATAGGATTGACCTGAACTTCCGCGGTACTGGCAAGCCAAGCCGCGTAGTCGTCAGGCTCCATGACAGTGACCCAGCCACCCATGAGCGCGTGATTGGTGCCGCAATACTGCGAGCAAAAGAAATGATAACGCCCGGGCTTGGTGGGACGAAACCACAAGGTGTTGTAATGTCCGGGGACAACGTCCATCTTGACGCGGAACGCGGGCACGTAGAAATCGTGAATGACGTCCTCGCTGGCCAGGATGAGTTTGATATCGCGGCCCACGGGAACGTGCAACTCGTTGATTTCTTTTCGCCCGTTGGGCTGCTGTATTTTCCACATCCACTGTTTACCGACAACGTAAATGTTCAGGGCATCATGCGGCGGCTGGCGAAAATTGACATAGACGACGGCCCCCCAGCCGAACATCACCATGGACAAAATAAAGGGGATGACGATCCAGGTGAGTTCCAGGCGCATGTCGCCGTGAATCGGCACGCCGATGGCCTTCTCCGACTTGCGGCGATATTTGAAGACGAAAAAGATAATCGCGGCGCTGATGACAACGATAAAGAAGGCGCTCACGAGAATCATGAACGTCATCAACGAGTCCACTCGAGGAGCGAAGTTGGAAGCCTCTTGCGGATAAATTGGTAATTGCGACTGCACGGCTCAGTAGGCTCCTTAGGACTTCTTTAACGCGGCGACGACATCGCGCCGGCGGTAAATCAGCATCCCCGCGACCAAACAAAAAACCGTGAAAACCCCGCCCAAACGGAGAATCTTGAGAATGGAAGCGCTATAGCGCGCGGACGACGGGTCGTACTGAAAGCAATAGAGCAAAATGTGGTCGATGGGCGTGCCAATCTTGCCGGACGAGGCATCCACCAAGCCGAGGCGAATTTCGCGGGAAGGATATTCGATACCATAAAAATAGCGCGAAATGCGGCCATCGGGGGTCAGCAGCATGATGCCGCTGGCATGCGCGAAGAGGCCGGATTTCTTGTCGAAGGTATACCGGAAATTTGCCGCTTTGGTGAGCGCATCAATGGATTCTTGCGAGCCGGTAAGAAAGTGCCAGCCGTTGGCCGTTCCAGGGCGGTGAAACTGTTTCATCGCCAGCTCTTTTTTCTGAGTTGCCATGGCCGGGGTTTCCCGGGGATCAAAGCTGACGAAAACTACCTGGTAGTCCTGGCCGGGAGTGAAAGACAGCATGCGCAAACTGCCGACAACGCCCTGTTCGAGCTCATCGCAAAGCATGGGGCAGGCATAATAGACGAACGCGAGGAGCACCGGCTTCTGCGAAAAATAGTCGCGCAGTTGCACGCTGCGGCCGGTCTCATCGCGAAAAGTGAGATCCAGAGGCAATTGTGCGTTGAGGGTCGGTTCGAAGCCGACATTCTGCAGAATGGGCGGCAAGCCTTTCGATGCCGCACCTACGTTACTCGGAACAGTCTGGGCCCAGGCCGCGCCGGCGATAAGCAAAACCGCAAACGCAACGGAGATGGGACGCAACCACTTCATGATTTCACCTGTTCTTTCCAGGCGGCGGCGTGGGAACTGTCGCCAATCCTTTTGCAACGACGATTTTCATCGCATCTTCCACTGGAATTTGCGCAATTCCAGCTTGCTTGTCAATCCAGCCGAGCTTTTCATTGGCCGCTTCGTCCGCCTTTATCTTTTCCCGCAGATCTTCTTGCGGGTCGTTTGTGTGGCCTGGCACGCCTTGCAGACGCGGCTCAGGGGGCATAGTCGGCTGGACTCCCTGGCGCACAGGAAGGAGCGGCGTGTCAGATCGCGCCGTCATTTTCGTCATGAACCGGAAAATAAAAATGGTAAGGATAAAAGTGACCACGACGGTAAGCGCCAGGTAGAACAAATACGTCAAAACCGTGCGGGTATTGATATCCGCGGCCTCGAACGCAACGTCCGAATGCCTGGGCGGCTGCCCGCCGGTCTGTCCCGTTTCGTGATGCTCAGTACTCATCGAACCTCAATCGCCTCTTCAAGCTTTGGATCGCCCAAGGGCAGAAGCGGCAGGCTCTTCAGATTTCTAGCGAAGAAAGCCAGCCACAACCCGCCGACGGTGACCGGAACAACGATATCAAACCCACTGGGGAGCGCGCTGGTGGAAAACTGCGGGCCCGTCGTCCAGTAAAGATCGACCAGGCGCATGACGATAAGCAGGAGGGCCACCTTGGGGAGAAGGCTCGCGCTGCGCTTGAGGTCGCGGGAAAGCAGCATGAAAAATGGCGCGAAGAAATGGAGAACCAGGATGAGGATGGCCACCAGTCCCCAACTGCCGTAAAGCCGGCTGCGATAGAAGCTGATTTCATCCGGCAAGTTTCCCGACCAGATGATCAAGAGCTGTGAAAAAGAAAAGTAGGCCCACAACATGACAAAGGCAAGCAGCAATTTGCCAAGATCGCTCAGGTGGCGCGCCTGGATCAAGCCGGCCATGGGAGCGGTGCGGGCGAGCAAAACCGCCACGACAATGACCAGGCACAACGAGGAAATAACCTGCCCCACGACAAAAATAAAACCATAGATCGTGGAAAACCAGTGCGGAGAGAGCGACATGGCCCAATCAATCGAGGCAAAGCCCACACCAAAGACATAAAGAATGATGCCGGGCCCGCTGAGCATCTTGAACTTGCGGCGTAAGACGCGGTTGGCCGTATCCACATCCTGCTGGCGAGACCAGCGTTCCAGCAGCACCACCAACAAAAGCCAGACTGCGAAATAAATAACCGCACGGAGGATGAAATTGTGGCGTCGTGAGGTAAGTCCTCTGAAAATTCGAAAGCGAGCCTTCCCCGGTTGCCGGAGCATTCAGCCACGCACCATAGAGATATTTCATGCCGAAAATGACGGGCACAAACAGGAGCGCCACGAGCCACAGTGTGCGCATGGCCGCTTCCAGGGGCCGTCGGATGATAATGCCCCAATGCCCGCTCGTAAGGTGCTGCAGCATGAGCAGTCCCATGGAGCCAAGCGAAAGACCCAGTACTAGAAGAAACGCATTGAGATAGGAATGAAAAAACTGCGAGGGCCATCGAAGCCAGCCGATGAGGCATAGAATCGAACCGACCACGCCAACGGCTAGTGCGCGTTGCTGCAGGCGGCCGATGCTCTCGGGCGCCATGTAGTCCTGCGCGGTCATTTCGAGGAGCCTCCTTCGGAAAGCTTTTGCCGCAAATCCTCGGGCAGTTCTGAAACCGGAGCGTTACGGCTCAATTGCAGCGCGCGGACGTACGCAACAATCGCCCAGCGGTCGCGCGGCGGGATCTGCGCCGAGTATCCTTGCATGACGCCAAAACCGTTTGTGATCACGTCAAAGATATAGCCGTTGGGCACTTCGCGGAGGCGCGGCTGGTGATAGGTGGGCGGGCGCTTCATTCCGCGCATGACGACCATGCCATTGCCGTCGCCCTGCAAACCATGGCAGGGCGTGCAAAAGATCTTGAAGCGCTGCTCGCCGCGGTCCATCAGTTGCTTTGTCAAGGGCAGAGGAAAGGCATTCGAATTCTTGGGAATGAACAGCGCATCGTCCGCTAGGGATCCGCGCGGCACGGTATTGTCAATCAAAGGCCGCTCCGAGCGGCCATCTTCAAAAAACGAACTGGGCGAAAGCGGTGTGTTCTTGGGCTGGTCGGCCATATCCTGACGGCAACCGGTAAGGAACGGCAGACACGCCAAGGCGCACAAGAACGCGAGCGCCTTCGGCATGCGTCCGGCCTGCGAGGAACTAATCATCCTCAACCTCGCTGATGTTCTGCGCTTCGACGTCTTTCAGGAATTTCGAGGCTTCCGTCACGCTGAATTTCGGGTCGTCCGCCTGCAAGCATAGGAAAAACCGGTCGACCGAAGCATGCTTTTGGAAGCGGTCGAGATTAAAGAGCGGGTGATGGGGCTGTGGCAATTTGTTCATGGCCAGCATCCCGAAGACCGCGAAGAGAGACGCTCCGAGGACCGTCAATTCAAAGGTGACGGGAATGAAAGCCGGCCAGCTATTCAACGATCGTCCGCCAATATTCTCCGGATAAGAGATAACCGAAACCCAGTATTGAAATCCGAAAGCGCCCAAACCTCCGAGCAGGCCGCCAATAAGCGTCACCAAGGGCACCAGGGAACGCTTAAGCCCCAAGGCTTCGGAGAGCCCTTCGACCGGGAACGGCGTGTACGCGTCCATACACTTGTACCCGGCGTCGCGGGCCTTCTCCGCCGCTCGGATAAGCTTCCGCGGCGTCTCAAACTCGCCCACAACGCCGTACGTGTGCGTTCGGTGTTGTTCCATCATTCATGTTCCTCGGAGTCATGCGCCACCAATTCGCGCATTTCCGCAATTGAAATCGCCGGCAAGACACGAACGAACAGGAAGAGCAGGCCCGCGAACAAACCGAGCGTGCCGGCCAGAACGGCATAATCCCAGAACGTGGCGGAGTAGCGGCCCCAGGCGGAAGGAACGAAATCGCGGGACAGGCTGATGACCACGATCACAAAGCGCTCGAGCCACATGCCGACGTTGATGACCAACGACATGATGAACAGGATGATCACGTTGGTTCGGATCTTCTGGATCCACAGGAGCTGCGGAGTAAGAATATTGCACAGGATCAGCATGTAGTAGTAATGCGCGTAGGGGCCGTGCAAGCGCTGCTCGACGAGGAATACGTCCCACTTGTTGCCGCTGTACATGGACATGAAAAATTCAAAAAAGTAGCCATAAGCCACGATCAAGCCGGTGGCCAGCATCACCTTGGCCATGTTTTCCAGGTGCCGCATGGTGATGTAGTCCTCGAGACCGTATGCCTTTCGCAGGGGGATGGCGATAGTGAGAACCATGGCAAAGCCCGAGTAAATCGCGCCGGCAACGAAGTAGGGCGGGAAAATGGTGGTGTGCCAACCGGGAACGATGGCGATGGCGAAGTCGAAGCTAACCACCGTGTGCACGGAAAGCACCAGAGGAGTGGCCAGGCCCGCCAGGAGAAGGTAAGCCGACTGGTAGCGCTGCCAATGACGCGCGGAACCCCGCCAGCCCAGAGCAAGCATGCCGTAAATCATGGCTTTCGGCTTTGAAACGGCGCGATCGCGGAGCGTGGCCAGGTCAGGGATAAGTCCCACAAACCAAAATAGAAGAGAAACCGTGAAATACGTGGAAACCGCAAATACGTCCCAAATCAAGGGGCTACGGAATTGCGGCCATATCTTCATCGTGCTGGGATAGGGAAACATCCAGTAGAAGAACCACGGCCGGCCCATGTGCAGGAGCGGAAACATGCCGGCGCACATCACGGCGAAGAGAGTCATCGCTTCCGCAAAACGGTTGATCGAGGTGCGCCACTTCTGGTTGAGGAGAAAGAGAATCGCGGAAATAAGTGTTCCGGCATGCCCGATACCGATCCACCAAACGAAATTGACGATGGCGAAGCCCCAGCCGATCGGTATGTTGATACCCCAAATGCCAACGCCTTTGCCGATCAAGTAAACGACGGCAATGTTGAGGAGCATGATGAAGCAGAAACAAATGCCGAATCCGACGAGCCAGCCGAGCGAAACGGGCCGAGTGAGAACGATTGAGCTGATCTTGTCCGTGATCGACCCGTAGGTGTGTCCGGGACCGAGTACCGGAGTCAGCCGGCGAATCTCCGGCGAATGGATGGGGGGTTCGCCGGCGCTCATGTTTGCTCCTCGTCCTTCAGTTGCTGCATGGCCGGCAATTCGGGATTCGGGTTTCGAACCGCTGCAAGATACGTGGTGCGCGGGCGGGAATTCAGCTCGCCCAGAAGCGCGTAGCTGCGTGCCTGCTTCTTCAGGATGGCCACGCGGCTCTTGGGGTCGTTGGCGTTGCCAAAAACGATAGCGTTGGCAGGGCAGGCTGATTCGCAAGCCGTAACAATCTCGCCATCCCGAATGTCACGGTTCTGCTCTTCCGCGTAGATGCGCTTGTTGTTGATGCGCTGTACGCAGTAAGTGCACTTTTCCATAACGCCGCGGCTGCGCACCGTAACCTCCGGATTGCGCAGAAGTTTGAGCGAGGGCGTCTCCCAATCCTGGAAGCGCAGAAAATTAAAACGCCGCACTTTGTAGGGACAGTTATTCGAACAATAGCGCGTGCCGACGCAACGGTTGTAGACCATGTCATTCAGGCCCTCGGCGCTATGCACCGTGGCCCCCACGGGGCACACCTGCTCGCAAGGCGCATTTTCGCACTGCTGGCACGGGACGGGCTGGAAAAACGTTTGTGGATTTTCGAGCACGTCATCCTGATCGGTGGAAGGATCATTTGTGGGCGTTTTGGCCGCGTAATACCGGTCGATACGGATCCAGTGCATCTCCCGGCCACGCATTACTTGGTCCTTGCCCACGACAGGAATGTTGTTTTCCGATTGGCAAGCGATCACGCAGGCGTTGCAGCCATTGCAGCTATTCAAATCAATGGCCATACCCCAGGCATAACCCGGATAAGCAAATTCCTGATACAGCGACATGGACTTGGGCGGTTGGTCTTCGCCTTCGAGGGCGAAAGCAGGATTTTTGCGGTACTCCTCGAGCGTCCCGGTGCTTAAAATCTTCCGGCCCTCAATGTTGAAGTGATACTGCGTGCATGCCAGGGGATACTCGCCGCCCGTTTTCTTGATTGCTTCACTGCTCGCCGTGGTGCTCCAGAGTGCATCTGAAACACGCACTTCATAGGCGCTGAACCCTTTGTTCGTGCCCGTGTATCCGGCGCGCTTGCGGCCGTAGCCCAGCGGAAGCACGACAACGTCCTCGGCCTGACCCGGCAAAATCCAGGCGGCTGCGGTTACCTTGCTCTTCGAAATCGAAATGTCTATCACGTTGCTGATGATCTGGCCGTGCTCGCCGCCGCGCGCCGCAACCTTATGCGTCAGATTGAGTTTCTCGGCTGTCTTGGCACCGACTAATGCGGCGTTATCCCAGGTCAGCTTGGTGACCGGTCGCGGCAACTCTTGCAGCCAGCCGTTATTTGCGTAACGCCCGTCGTAGGTGTTTGCATCGGGCCGGAAAATAAATTCGATCTCGCCGGAGGAAGTCGTTTTTGCCGGTGGCAGGCTCGACACGCTGAATTTCGGCGCTACCGAAATCGGCGCATACGCAGTATTTGCGATGACGCCGTCGTTCAGCGTCTTGCGCCAGAAGTCCTCCGGATTCGCCGTACCGGCCAGCGTGTTGAGCCGGTCGCGAACGGCGTCATACGCGGTCAGGTCGGGCTTATCGGTAAAAGAGGCAAGCACTTCGAATGCCGAGTGCGAATGATAGAGTGGCGCGATGAGCGGCTGGATCACGCTGTAGGTGCCGTCGAAGGCTCGCGCGTCTCCCCAGGCTTCCAGAAAGTGCGATTCCGGGATATGCCACTGGCAATACTCGGCGGTCTCGTCAAAATGCGAGCTGACCAGCACTGCGGTACCGACCTTCTTGAGCTTGGATGTGAAGTCGTAGTCGTGCGGAGCGTCGTAGATGGGATTTGAGCCGAACATCACCAGCGTCTGGACTTTGCCTGCGTCCATATCGGCGCAGAGCTCGGTGAACGATTCCAACTGGTTGACGGGATTCGCTTCAACGGGCTCCGTGTAATACAGCGTTGTGCCAACGTTCCCCAAAGCGGCGTTGATGGCATGCGCCAGCGCATGAACCGCTGGAGGCTGAAACTCTCCTGCAATTACGAGTGAGCTTCCGTGATGCTTTTGCAGGTCGCTGCCTACGGCATCCAGGAACTTCTGCGCGGCCGGCGAAAGTGTCCCGCTCCCGCCTAATCCCGTCAGACCCGCCAAGCCACGCGCGAACTGCTCAACTTCGGACGCCTTCAGCGGCAACCGATGATCGGCGCTCGACCCGGTGACGGAAGGGGTCGGCTCAACTACATAAAGCCGGTTCATCGTGTCGTTGGGTCCGCTCAGTTTCCGCCGCCGGTAAAACCCATTCATGTAACTGATATGCCCCGGTCCGCTTACCAGAAAATCGGCGTCTAACGAAACGATCACGTCCGCCTTTTCCGGGCGATACACGGTATTGACGTAGCGGCCGAAGGCGAGTTTGCTGCCTTCCCGCACGTTGTCGCTTCCCGCGGGTTCCCACTGGTGCCATTTGGCGCCGGGAATTTGTTTGAGAACCGTCTCAATCATCGCCGCCAGCGTCGGCGAAGTGACGGTGCCCGTAAGAATACGAAGACTCGAGCCATTCATGGACCCGGCGGTAAGAGCCAAGACTTGCGCGGCCGCCTGGAATTCTCCCCAGGTGCGAATCTCGCCAAGATTCGTGATTGTCTCCGCACGATCCGGGTCGTACAGATTGAGCACGGAGGCCTGCGCGATCACATCCGTGCCTCCCAGGCTCGAGGGGTGATCCGGATTTCCGGCCACGTGCGTTGGGCGGCCTTCGTGACTTGTCACCAGAAGCCCAACGGCGTCAGCGCCGGACGGCATCACCGTGGCGTAATACAGCGGTCTGCCGAGGGTCATTCCGTCGGGCTGCGTCACGTACGGTACAAGAAGCTGTGCCGGCCCCCGCTCGCAGCCGGTTATTCCGGCAAGAGCGAGCGACGCCGCAGCCAGCTTCAGGAAATCGCGCCGGTCGACCGACTCGTCCCATTCCGACGCCTGCCTCGGAAACTCGCGATGCAGCAGTTCTTCAAAGTGCGGATCCTCCGCAAGCTCCTCGAGTGTCCGCCAGTACTGTTTGCCGCTCTTCTGCCGCAGCTTTGCACGCACTGCCGCGAGGTCCAGACCGTACTCTTTCACGGTCGAATCCACCGCGTGCTCCTCGGATTGATCGTCTTCGTGCAAGGAAGCCTCGTGTGCTTCTGGATCGTGCTTCTGGCCTGCGATAAAGTCGTTTTCGTGCATATCGTCCATTAGCGATGGCAAGTCGAACAGCTCGTCAGCTCTGCCGTGGTGCGCAGCTTCCGCTCCTTGGCAAATTCTTTGCCGATTTTTTCCTGATCGAATGGCGGCTTCCAATCCATATTGAAAACTTGGTCAAGGGGCCGCAGGGCCTTCTGGGGATCACGGTGGCAGCCCAGGCACCACTCCATCAGCAACGGTGCCGCTTGAAACACCAGCGGCATTTGATTCACGGCACCGTGGCACGTGGAACAGCCCACGCCTTTGTTGATGTGAATGCTGTGATTGAAATAAACAAAATCGGGAAGGCGGTGGACCTTTATCCAACGGATCGACTGGTTCGTGCGGTAACTCTCGCGAATCGGCTCCAGGTACGCTGAATCGGCGTACAGCACGGAATGGCAATTCATGCACGTTTTCGTCGGAGGGATGCCCGCGAACGACGATGTCTCCACCGAGGTGTGGCAGTAACGGCAATCGATCCCGTCGTCACCCACATGATGCTTGTGGCTGAATTGCACGGGCTGCTCGCGCGTAACGTATTGGTTAGTCCGATACGGCGAGCGGGCTATCCCCAAAACACCGAGGAGTCCCAGCGTACCCAAAAACGCAGCCGAGATCAGACTAAACCTAGAAATAAAATTCGTGCTGCGATGAAAAATCTGGGCCATATCAAAGTTGCACTTTGACGAGGCCTCCGCGGAAAGCAGAGGGAATCTGGAGGCACCCCGTTGTCATGGCCGGGAAGTGCGCACCCGGCTCGTAAATGACGGGATAGTTTCCGATAAAACTTTCTGGAATGCAACCTCCACACGCAGTTTTTTGAATAATATTTCCATAAGTTTCGCGCCCCGCGGCTAAACAGTACTTTTCAGACGTTTTGAAACCATCGCGGCGGCCTCCACCGTCCGCCCGCTGCCTCCGCGATGGCCTCTTCCTTCTGATTCCCCGGTTGATCGGCGGCTGCTGCTTTTTTCGGGAAGAGGCCTCGCCTCTGGTGCACTCGTGTTATCTTAGAAGCTCCTTTCGCCGTAGACGACGCATGCGGCGGAGCCTACCCCGTAAGCCGCTGGGGCGTGGTCCAATCGGTAGGACACCTCACTGTTAATGAGGACGGTGGAGGTTCGAATCCTCCCGCCCCAGCCAATTTTCCACAGCCAGACGCGCTGCTTTTTAATCACGGTCGGTCGGCAACCCAGCTTCGATCCAGCCTCGCCACCCGCCGTCCATCGATTCCACATTCGTGTAGCCCATTTTTTGCAGATTGTCCGCCACAAGCACAGACCGGTAACCGCCGCCACAGTAAAGAACCAGCTTGGCGGCCGTATCGGGAAATTTATGCTCGATGTCGCGTTCAATAATTCCTCTCCCCATATGCACCGCGCCAGGCAAATGCCCGTTGGCCCATTCGTGGTCCTCGCGCACGTCCACCAAAAGAACTTTCTCACCCGCATCGATCCGTCTCTTGACCTCGGGAACATTCGTTTCCTTGACGCGGGGCCTGGCCTCCTGAACGAGATTCAAGAATTGTTGCGAGTGAATCATGAAATCCTCCGGAATACGCTCGAATCAAAAAAAGCGTAGCACATCGTGCGAACACTTCGCCAAGCGCCTATTTTCTGAAAATACTTCGCGCGGATACTGAAGTTAGACCGGCGCAGGACTCCCCGAGGGGAGTTTCAACACTTCAGGGAGCGGGCTTTTCTTCCCCATCTTTTTTAGAGAAGGAGCGGACCAGATTCACGAGATTCCAGCGCATGGTCTGGGGCACACGATCACCCTCTCCCATCATCTTCCCCTTGCCCTTGGTGATGATGTAGAAAAGCTCCCCGTCCGTCCTGCCTGCGATCGATGCCGGATCGCGCAAATCGGGCATGGTCAGCTTCATCGAGTCGACGACATCACCTTTGCCGTCTCCCTTCGGTCCGTGGCACATCTCGCAGTCATAGCCGTAAACTTTGCGCGCCGCAGCCAGCCCCTCCGGCGTGGGCTTCACAGGATTTTTTCTGTCAATATCTTCCTTGGGGATCTTGGACTCCTCCGCCGCGCCTTGCGCATCTTTCGGCTTTTCCTGTGTGCTATCTTGCTTCGCTCGCGCCATTCCAAGGCTCGCGATAAAAACCGCGCCTGCAACCAAGATCACTTTGCGCATATTTTCCTCCTGACACCACGGGCCGGCCGATCGAAGGGAATCGGCGAAATTCTTTGAGCGGATTCTACGCCCGGGGAGCGGGAAAATACAGCTTAAGACTCGTTCGGAACGTGCTCAGTCGAGATCCCGCCAATTGGGGCCGGC
The DNA here is from genome assembly GCA_963824515.1 of uncultured Acidobacteriota bacterium. Lineage (GTDB taxonomy): Bacteria > Acidobacteriota > Terriglobia > Acidiferrales > UBA7541 > Acidiferrum. The sequence continues at coordinate 15,204 of CAWGPN010000013.1, read as the reverse complement.
ACAAACCTCCACCACCAGCGGCACCGCCAGTTTGTGCACGCCTTCCATTTCTTCGCGCACGAGTTGTTCGAGCTTGTCTTTCTCTTTCGGGGGTGCTTCGAACAGCAGTTCGTCATGCACCTGCAAAATCATCTTGGCTTCGAATTTTTCCTCGGCCAGCCGTCGGTCGATGTGGATCATCGCCAGTTTGATCAGGTCCGCCGCCGTTCCTTGCAAGGGTGAATTCAAAGCCGTGCGCTCCGCAAAGCTGCGAAGCTGCGCTTGCGGCGAATTAATCTCCGGAATGGGGCGAATCCTACCGAAAAGCGTTTTTGCCACGCCGGTCTTGCGCGTCTCCACGAGAATCTTATCCAGGAACTCTTTCACGCCGCGGTACCGCGTGAAATACGCGTTGATGAACTGCGCTGCTTCCTTCTGGCTGATGCCAAGTTGCTGCGCCAATCCGAACGCCGAGAGTCCGTAAATTATGCCGAAATTGATGGCTTTTGCCGCGCGCCGGTGCTCCGCGTTTTGCGCCATCGGTCCGACGCCGAAAACTTCCTGCGCGGTGCGCGCGTGGATATCCTCTCCATTGCGGAACGCATCGGTCAGAACTGGATCGCCGGAGAAATGCGCCATCACGCGCAGCTCGATCTGCGAATAGTCCGCCGAAAGCAGAATTTTGCCTTTCTCCGCTACAAATGCCGCGCGAATCTCCCGCCCCAACTCCGTGCGAATCGGAATGTTTTGCAGGTTCGGATCGCTCGAGCTGAGCCGCCCCGTCGCCGCCGTGGTCTGCGAAAAGCTCGTGTGCAGACGCCCCGTTTCCGGGTGTATCAATTTCGGCAGCGCATCCACGTATGTCGATTTGAGCTTTGAAATCTCGCGGAATTCGATGATTTTCGCGGGCAGCGGGTGCTGCGCGGCCATCTCCTCTAAAATGTCCGCGGCCGTCGATCGCACTTTCCCTTTCCCGCGCCGCGCCGGTGGCTGCAGGTTCAGCTTGTCGAATAGAATCTCCGCAAGCTGCGCCGGGGAGTTGATGTTGAATTCATTTCCGGCAAGTTTCCAAATCTCTTTTTCCAGCCGCCGGACTTCCTTCTCCATGGACTTGGACATCTTCGCGAGTTCTTTCGGGTCCACTCGGATCCCGATGCGTTCCATGTCCGCAAGTACCGGCGCAAGCGGCAAGTCGATTTTTTCGTAGACGCTAGCGAGTTCGTGCTCGTCGATCTGCTCACGCAGCACGGGAGCGAGCCGTTGCAAGTAGTCGGCGCGTTCTCCCGGCCCGCCTCCGAGCATCACGTTGAATTGCCGCATCACCACATCGGCGAAATTGTGATTCGCCGTCGTCGGACGCAGGAGATACGAATACAGTTGTGTCGCGTGCTTCAGATTCGCGGCGCGCCCGGCGAGCAACTGAAACAATTTGGGATCGTGAACGATTTTCGTCCGCTTGCCATCCGCCAGGAACGAAGCGAGGGCTTTCAGCGCCTCGCCTTTTTCATCCAACCAGATGGATCGGCCCTCACGCGCTTTCGACGAAACCTCGATCGAGGCGATGCACGTTCCGAACCCTTCCGTTTCTCTCTCGCCCGTTTCCAGGTTCAGCCAGAAAGCAACGGCCAGCTTCGCGGGGCTTTTTGCCAGATACTCCAGAAATTCCCCGGCGTTTGCGAGCTGCGCGTAATCCGTCTTGGCGTGGCTGCTATCGCCGGCCGGAGCGGAGGAAGAAACCGCTTCGGAGCCCAGCTCCCGCAACAGCGAGTTGAATCCGAGTTCGCGATAGAGTGATGCGAGCGCCGTAACATCCGGCTCGCGCCGTTCCAGTTGTTGCAAATCGAGTGCCATCGGAACATCCGTGGCGATCGTCGCGAGCTGTTTAGACATCATCACTTGCTCGCGCTGTTGCTGCAGCGCTTCGCGGTAACGTTTGTTCGTCACTTCATCGGCGTGGTCCAGCGCTTTTTCCACGCTGCCATATTTTCGGATCAGCTCCGTCGCCCCTTTTTCTCCAATTCCTTTCGCTCCGGGAATGTTGTCGACCGTGTCCCCCATCAGCGCCATCACGTCGATCACTTTCTCCGGCGGCACGCCGAGAATCTCCTCGACCTTCTTTTCGTCGACGATCACGTCCGCCTTCGCCCCTCCCGAACCCGTTCGCAGCGTGCGAACATTTTTCCCCACAAGCTGCATCATGTCCTTGTCGTTCGTGACGATCAGAACGTCGACCTTCTTTTTCGCTGCTTGCAGCGCCATCCCGCCAATCACATCATCCGCTTCGTATCCCCGCAGCTCCAGGATCGGCAGCCGCATCGCTTCGCACAGCTTCCGCACATACGGCAGCTGCACCTTCATGTCATCCGGCATGGGCGCCCGCTGCGCCTTGTATTTGTCGAACAGTTTGTCGCGGAATGTCGGCCCCGGCGGATCAAACACAATTCCGATGTAGTCCGGCTGATAATCCTTGATCAGCCTGCGAAGAATGTTTGCAAAGAGAAACGGAACCTTGGTGGGAATGCCCGAAGGCGCATTCATGCGGTTCATCGGCGCAAAAAAGGCCCGGTAGATGTGCGCCATCGCATCCACCAGAAACAGCTTTTTCGGCGCCTCAGGCATGCCGCCGAGTATAGCAAAGACGCGCGAAACCAACCTTGCGTTCGTCCGGGCTCAAATTCCATTCAGAAAAAGAAGGGGGGCGCAACTCGCGCCCCCGCGTTCACCCGCTTCTCTCCGACTACTTGTTAGGCGCTGGTGCCGTTTCCGGTTGCGCAATCAGGAGCAATCTCGTTCCACTGTCCAAGCGCACATTCTTCCCAGTAGAAGTCAGAAACGTCGTTGGCCCCGCGCTCGTAGAAGTCTCCATCAGTTTCAAATCCTTGAGTCCGTACACTCCGCGGCTGCTTGTCGGCAATTTCGGACCGCGGCCCCTTCGCATTGTGGAAGCGTCCGGCGCACCCCCTGCTCCAACGGAGGGATTGCCGGGCATCCCGCTGGGTGGATTCATCGGCGCGCTGGCTCCCATCGGTGACCTGCCCTGTGCCGACGCGCCTTGGCCGGCCATCGGATCGCTCCCCGGTCCGGCCGACTCCGTGTAGAGGGGATCCCACGGCGCCGCAACCGCCATGATCACCGCTTTCAACGGTATTTCCTCACCCTTCTTCGGAATTGCTTCGTCAAATTGAATCGCCAGCGTCGAGTCCTTATCGCCTTTCGACCGCGCTGTTGCTTCCGTAACGTGCCCCTCTAACTTTGTCCCCTTCGGAATAATAGTTTTCCCGTCGATCGTCAGCGCCTCGGTCATGTGGGCTTCGACTTTTGCGCCCACCTTGGCCTTCTTTGAATCCACGTTCGAATTCAGTTCCGCGTTCACCGCGCTTCCGCTCGGCAGCAAGGCTCCGCTGGTCTCGCCTTGCGCAGGAGCGCGCTGCTTTGCCTGCGTCTGAGCGCTCGCCGGCGGGCACGCTGCGGCTCCCATCGCCAAAAAGCTACCTGCCAAAACTGCAAGTCCTGTTCGTGTCATTTCTTCCTCCAGTAGCCAGGTATGCTCGACTGGGTATTCTTCCTTATATACGGGGACGCTCACCGTCAGGGAAAAGTTGTCTTGAAGCTTCGGCTCTGCCGCTGCTGATGCGGGGCCAGGATGTGGACGGAGGAAGTTTCGTGCCAGGTTCAGCTCTTTACTAAACCCGCCTCACTCGTTCAGTCCACTTTCGCCGGACAAACTCTACTGGATGATTCCAAGCGGCTTGGCGACCTCGGCAAGAATATCCGCCGCGCGCAGCAATTGTTCTCTCTTGTGCGTCGCGCTCACCATCGCCCGCAACCGTGCTTTGCCTTCCGCCACTGTTGGATATCCGACCGCAGGCGCATACACTCCGGCTTCAAACACTTTTTTCGAAAATTCAATCGCCTTCGCCGCATCCCCGACATGAATTGGAATAATCGGCGTTTCGCTCGCCTTGAACTGGAAGCCGCGCTTCTTCAGTTCCCGCTTGAACATCTTGGTGTTCGCCCACAACTTCTTCACCAATTTCTCGCCTTCCGGTGAATCGAGCAGCGTGAACGCCGCCTGGCAAGCCGCCGCGGTAGCTGGGGGATGCGAAGTCGAAAAGAGAAATGGCCGCGCCCGCAAATACAGAAAATCGATCAGGTCGCGTGAGCCGCAAACATATCCTCCCATTGCTCCGATGGCCTTGCTCAACGTTCCCACTTGAATGTGTACCCGTCCATGGCAGCCAAAATGATCGATTGTGCCCCGTCCCCCGCGCCCCAGGACGCCGCTCGCATGGGCATCGTCCACCATCATGATGCAGTTGTACTTTTCCGCAAGGTCGCAAAGCGCCGGCAGCGGTGCAATGTCGCCGTCCATCGAAAAAACACCGTCCGTAATAATCAGCTTGTGCCCTGGGAAATTCGCGTTCTCCTGCAAAATTCGCTCGCAGTCTGCGACATCCTTGTGCTTGAAGACTTTGATCGTCGCTTTCGAAAGCCGCGCCCCATCAATAATCGACGCATGATTTAGCTCATCCGAGACGATCAGGTCTTCCTTCCCGAGCACCGCAGATACCGTTCCCGCGTTCGCGGTAAAGCCCGACTGAAACACGACGCACGCTTCCACATTTTTGAAACGTGCGATCTGCTCCTCCAGCTCCATGTGAATCTTCATCGTCCCCGCAATCGTACGCACTGCCCCGGCTCCGACGCCATATCGCTTCACCGCGTCAATCGCCGCCTTTCGCAATGCCTTGTGCGTCGTCAATCCCAGATAGTTGTTCGAAGCGAGGTTGATCACTTCCTTCCCGTCAATAATGCAGACGGGCCTGTTTTCGCCCTCGAGCACCCGCAACTTCGGCGCCACACCCTTCGCCCGCAACTCGTTCAGCTGGTCGGAAATATATTGCGTCGGATTCCGCTTCGTGGTTTGTGTGGCTGTCTCTGACATGGTTTGGCTCCTGTGGGGCAGATTTGCCGGGGGAATCTATTTTGCTCCATGCGCACTGCCGGGAGCAACCTATGGCCAACGCAGGATCAGGGGAGGAAATGCGCTACCGGGAAAGCCCGTTTGGATACAGCAAAATCTTGCCCGCCAGGCCGCCTTGCAATTTTGCAAACGCATTCTCAAACTTTTCGAGCGGTTCCCGGTCTCCAAACAGCGGCTCCAGATTCAGCCTCCCCGCCTTCAAGAGCGCCGTCATCTGCACCCACGTCTGGTACATCCGCCGCCCATAAATTCCCTGCACCGTCGCGCCCTTGAAAATCACGTCATTCACCAAATCCAGCGGCACATTCTCGGTCGGTATACCCAGCAGCGACGCTCTTCCCCCCGCCCTCAGCGCCTTAAAACCTTGCTGGATCGCCGTAGGATTCCCACTCATTTCCAGCAACGCATCCACTCCGGTTCCGCTCGTTTCTGACAGGATGCGCCCCACAGCATCTTCGGCTGCCGGGTTCAGCACCACGTCCGCGCCCATTTTTTTCGCCATCGCGCGCCGGTTCTCGTTCGTCTCCGTCGCAAAGACTGTCGAGCTCCCGCAAGACTTCGCCACGGCGATCGCCATCAATCCAATCGGCCCGCATCCCGTCACGAGAACCGTATGCCCCGCAATCGGCCCGGCCAGCACCGTGTGCACCGCATTCCCCAGCGGATCGAGAATCGCTCCGTAATGTTCCGGAATCGCCGCGTCCAGCTTCCAGATGTTCCGCCCCGGGATGTTCACGAACTCCGCAAACGCTCCATCCTGATCGATCCCGATGATCCGCAAATTCTGGCAAATATGTGCTTCGCCCACCCGGCACTGGTGGCAATGCCCGCAATTCACGTGCATTTCCGCGCTGACGAAATCCCCGGCCTTCACTGCCGTAACTTCTTCGCCCACGCGCTCCACCACGCCGCAAAACTCATGTCCCAGTGTCAACGGCGGCTTTATCCTTCCCTGCGACCATCGGTCCCATCCATAAATGTGCAAATCCGTTCCGCAGATTGACGCCGTTTTCACCCGCACCAAAACATCCGCCGCGCCAATCGCCGGCACCGGCACAGTTTCCATCGACAATCCGCGCCCCGCCTGCATCTTCCGCAATGCCTTCATAGTCGCTGCCATCTAGCGTAACTTCCTTTCAACATCCAATCCCCGATGCTAGCACACCGCCATCCAGAGCACTCGTCGGGGCACGATACATCGTGCCCCTTTTTTCCTCGCCCTTTCCAATCTCGCCGCTCATCCCGAAATCTCCTCCAGTACCATCCGATTCGTTCGCGGCCCCATCACCGCCACCACGACCGCCACCAATCCCATCGCTACCGCCAGCATCGCAAACACCGCCGGCACTCCATGCACCAAAACCGCCCCAATCAATATCGATGTGAACGCCGCGCTCAATCGGCTCCAGCTATAGGTAAATCCCACGCCCGTCCCGCGCAGCCGCGTGGGAAACAATTCCGATTGATACGCATGAAACGCCGCCGAAAACCAATAATTCGCCAAGGTCAACATCGCCCCGAACGCCACCACCGCCACCGGTGCAATCGAATTCCCGAAACCGATCCCAAGTCCCGCCACCATCAGTGCCAGCACCACAATGGTCCACTTCCGTTCCAACCGGTCCGCAGTCCACGCCGCCAATATCGGCCCCACCGGCGACACCACCGCAATCAGCATGGTGTACTCCAGCGAATGCAGCAGCGAAACTCCCCGCCTCAACAAGAACGTCGGCGCCCAATTTGCAAATCCATAAAATCCGATCGTCTGCAAAGCCTGAAAAATCACCAGCATCACCGTCCGCGAAAGATAAGGCCGCCTCCAAAGCTCCCAAAACGACGCCCGTTCTCCCTCCGTCTGCGTGTTCGTCCTTCCTGCGTGATCCTTCATCCCTTCTTGTTTTGTCATTCCGAGCGAAGCGAAGAATCTGCTTTTCTCCTCAATCTCGCCACTCGTCACTCGCCACTCGCCACTTCTTCCCGCGCCAGAAAACGACTCATTCTCCAACCCCGCCATAACCGCGTCCGCTTCCGCCGCTCGTCCCCGGCTCTCCAACCACCGTGGCGACTCCGGCAATCTCCTCCGAAACCACCAAGTCAGCAGCGCCCCCGACGCCCCAATCACCATCACCCATCGCCACCCGCTCATCAAAAAATGCGTCGGCACCAGCACGCGCGAAAGCACCGCCGCCACCGGCACCGCGCAAAACCCCACCACCTGCGTAATCGCCACATACCGCCCGCGCGCGTAGCTCGGCGCCACCTCCGTGACGTACGTATCCACCACCACAATCTCCGCGCCTATCCCAATCCCCGCAAAAAACCGCAGCCCGATCAGCCAAGCCCGCCGAAACCGCAAATGCGTCCGCAAACGTAAACACCGAATAAATCAGCAGCAGCAAAATAAACGCGCTCCGCCGCCCCATCCGGTCGCTCCCCATCCCAAACACGACCGTCCCCACAAACATCCCCAAAAATCCCGCCGCCACAAAAAACGCAAATTGTCGCAAGGAAAGAAAACCGGACTGCTGCAAGGCCGCCCCGATATACGCCACAATAAAAATGTCGTACAAATCGAAAAAATTCCCCAGCGAAACCAATCCAACAAACCGCCGGTGAAACCTCCCCAGCGGCAGCCGCTCAATCCTCTCCGCAATCGTCATGAATTTATTGGAGTCATCCCGGTAGATTTATCGGTCATTTAGAGAGCCAACGGTGAAATCTGTCATGTCGAGCGTAGCGAGAAATCTCTCTTCTCTTTCAGGGACTACCCAAATTCACTTCACCTCGCTCACCACCCCAATCTTCTCCAGCGCCCTCAAATACTCCACCACCATCTCCAGCGGCACCGGACCATACTCCACGGAAACTCGGTCGCGTATCTGCTGAGCGTTGAGCACTCCGTCCGTAAAATTCAAAATCTCATATGCATACTCTTCTCCACCTCCCCACAATCCCTCGTAACTTAGCAGCCTCGGCGTCGCCACTCCCACCGCCCCGGCATGAACCGCAAAATAGTCATACCCAAACACCGCCAGCGGCCCCTTCGGCTCTTGTTTCCTCCGAAAACGATCGTCGCCCTCCTTTGATCGTGCCAATTCCTCCGCGCATACCCTGGGATGCGCCTCTGTGCGTCCGTTCGGCAAATCTGAATGCAGAAAGGACGCCATTCCCAATTCCATTCTCCAGTCTGCTTGAGCTCGAATATCTGCTACGCACGCAGCATCCGCCGGCGGCAGATTGCTTATCCTCGGTTCGACTGACGCAAGTTCCAAGTCTCTTCCCTGCTGGACTATCGAGCGCAGTTCGGGTAACGACTTCTCGTTCATCTCTGCGAGAAAATATCCGGTCGCCGCCCCAATAAACGCCGCCCTCTTCAACTTCGTCGTATCAATATTCGCAGCCGTATCAAAATTCGTATGAATGTACCGGTCCGGCCAGTCATTCAAATAAATCGCGGGTATCCCGAACGACGAATCCTGATACACATCGTGGTCGCTCCCCATCGTGTACGCCGAATACTCCGCCCGCAGCGGCTCCTTGCCGCCCTCCGGCGCCACCATCGGATACTCGGACCGCAGTCCTGCCGCATACCGATACGACTGATCGTTCAGCCAATCCGCAAACGCCCACGCCACGTCATGCACAAACGACGGCAAACTCATCGGCCCGCGCGTCACGTGGAACACCGCCTTCGTCGCCGGCCCGCCTCCCACCATGTCCATGTGAATCGCCGCCTTAATCCGCTTCGCGAACTCCGGCTTCCCGTTCAGCAGCGTCAGTGTCCCCTCAATCTCCGGCGGCCAAATAAACCGTATCGTCCGCGCTGGCCGCGCCAATTTCCCTTCTGCAATCAACTTCTGCAAAGTCCGCGCCACCTCCAAAATCGTCACGCACCCGCTGGCATTGTCGTTCGCCCCCGGCCGCTGATGATCCAGGTGGCACGAAAACGCAATCTCCTCGTCCTTGAGTTTCGGATCCGCACCCGGAATCACCGCCGTCACCACTTCATAATTCCCTGCATGCTGCCCCGCCTTCACCACCGCGTGCAGCGTAATCTTCTCTCCCTGCGCCAGCCGCTCTCGCAATACCCGCGCCGTCTTCAGCGACACCATGAACGCAAACGTCTTGTGCTCCGAAAACGTCTCGAGATGCCCCCACCGAATTAAATTCTCGTCCCCGCCCCACCAAGCGTTCTTCTGGTTCTGCTGATAACTCACCAGCCCCGCCGCGCCAAATTTCCCCACCGCCAATTCCTGCGCCGCCCCCGGCGACCCGCTCACCAAAACAATCTTCCCCTTCACGTTCTTCCCCGCGTAATCCGCCTCTCTGGTCCCCGCCCCCACATCCACCAACTCCGCCGTCACATCCGCCGACTCGCTGTCCTCCGCCAACACCACCGGTTCGGCCTCAAAATCAGCGAGCAGTTTTTCGTTCCAGACAACCGTATCGGCTGCCCACGATGTTTTCCCTTCCGCGCTCGTTCCCCGCGCTTACCCGCTATCTCGGGCAGGAGTGTATACAGTCGTCCCACCTCCGCATCCCAAGCCGGCCGCGACCGCTGCGTCCCATAAAAAATCTTCCCATCCGCCGGAAACTCCAAGATCTGCACGTCGCTCAACCCATACTCCCGCGCTCGCTCCGCCACCAACTCCGCCGCCGAGTGAAATCCCCGCGACCCGCGCTGCCGGTGAAACGTAGCAATCACCTCCAAATTCCGCTTCGCCGTCTCCCCGCTCAACTCATTCGCCAAAGCCGCCACATCCTTCTCCGGCAAAAGCGGCGGCTTCTGCGCCCGCGCAACTCCTGCGCACGCTCCACTCGTGATCAACGCCATCAAAGCAATTGTCTTCCTCACGATTCCCTCCGCATCCCGCAAACGTAATGCCGCGTGTGTAGGCGCCGGACTTTAGCCCAGCAGTGGGACAGACTTCAGTCTGTCTCTTACTCGACACCGCGCGCATTCTACTCTCCTGCGCATCGACCATCCATCTTTCGTCCAGGTTCCTCTCCGAACAAACCTCGTAATCCTCAACGCATCTCTTCGATAGACAATCCGCTCCAACCGCTGCTACTGTTTCGTTTTCCTTTTCGCAGCAGACTTTTCCGGTCAGTGAGCTGACATGCCTTCGATTCGAACAACACGCTCCGCTCTGGCAGCAACCATCGCCGCCTCACTCCTGGCTTTTTTGTCTCTCCTCTTTGCTCTAGCCGGAATCGCCAAATCCCATCCTCCGCAGATCGCCTTCACCTTCGACGATCTCCCCGCCCACGGCCCGCTCCCTCCCGGCGAAACTCGCCTCCAGATCGCCGGCAAAATCATCTCCGCCCTCCATGACGCGCATGTCCCTCCCACCTACGGCTTCGTCAACGCCGCCACTCTTGAAACCAATCCCCAGGAACTCGCCGTCCTCCAGGCATGGCGCGACGCCGGCAACCCGCTCGGTAACCACACCTGGTCCCACATGAATCTCAACCAGAATTCTCTCGAAGACTTCGAAGACCAACATCACCCGCAACGAACCTCTCCTCGCCAAGTTGATGCGCCGCAAGGACTGGCACTGGTTCCGCTTCCCCTATCTCGCCGAAGGCGACACTCCCGCCAAACACGACGGCGTCCGCGCATTTCTCGCCCAGCACGGCTACAAAATCGCCGCCGTCACCATGAGTTTCAGCGATTATCTTTGGAATGAGCCCTACGCGCGCTGCATGGCCAAATCCGACACCGCCGCCGTCGCCCAACTAAAAACCAGCTATCTTTCCGCCGCCGACGCCAACATCCCTTATTACCGCCAGCTTTCGCACACGCTCTACCACCGCGACATCCCCTACGTCCTTCTCATGCACATCGGCGCCCTCGACGCCGAAATGCTCCCCAAACTCCTCGCTCTCTACCGCTCCCGCGGCTTCCAGTTCATCGCTCTCCCCCAAGCCGAACGCGACCCTTTCTACCGCGTAGACACCGATCCCGGCCTTCCTTCTACGCCCGACTCTCTCGAAGACCTCCTCAAAGCCCGCCATCTCCCCGTCCCCGCTCCTCCTCCCCCGCCCCTCAATTTCGACTCCCTCTGCCGCTAACGCCGCGCTCCCTCCCCAGCCATTTCCAGGTTGAACCTGCCGTCCCTTGAATTTTTGATAGCCGCACACGGGAAAGGAGCGTGATCCAGACAAAATGAAAAATTCTGATTGTAGTGACATACGTGAGGTGGCTGAGGCTTAAGGCGCGAGCTTTTAAGTCCTGGCGATGTTAGGATTCGCAAAGGCCGTCGCGCCTACAGCCAATCCCAGGCAGACTACCGGCGGCCCGTAGCGATCGCGGGGCCACTCCATTTTTTCTCGGCGCTCTCGCCAAACCCTTCCATGCCCCAGTTGTAGGGTCCGCCTTCCGAGGCGGACTGTCTTGGCTCCTTCAGATCACTCCACCACTGCGACATAGTTCCACAATTGGCCCTGTCCGGCATAAAACGGCATTAATGGCCACGAAAATCACCGTCGGCAAAAAGGACCGCATCGTTCTGCCCAAATCTCTGTTGGAAAAGCTGGACGTCAAGCCCGGTGACACCCTGCTCGCCGAGTCGGAGTACGATTGCATCACCCTGCGGCCCGCCCGCCAAAAAGCTCTTCTCAAAAAGAACTCGGCATCTGGGTGTACCAAGGGGAACCCTCCAGTGCCTCCATCCCGGACCTGAACGACGCAGAACACAAGAAACGTCTGTGGGAGCTCAGCGGTTCTGGCGCATACGGCAGGCGTCGCCTCTGAAGTGAACCGCTCTTCCTGCTCTACTACAATGACAGCTCTACGCCACGACGTACCCGTCCGGCCAACCCATCTTCCGCCCTTAAATCGTAAACAGCAATAATGTCCGGCGCGGCTCAATGTGTCGCGGAAAGACGGAGGTGTGGGATGAACCGGAAGAATCACGATGTCGAGAAGCAGCGGTATTGGCAGAGGACGATTGGGGATGCAGCGCGGAGCGGGATGTCGATTCGGGAATTTTGCCGGCAGCGCCGCGTGAAGGAAAGCCAGTTTTATTGGTGGCAACGCAAACTGAAAGCCGGCCGTCAGGAGCGGAACAAGCCGAGTGTTCAGGACAGAGCAGCCAGTTTCGCCCTCGTCAGTGAAGACGGCATGGACATGCCGGCCGGATTGGAGCTGGTGCTCCAGGACGGTCGTCGGCTGCGCATCAGCCAGGGCGTTCAGGAAGAGACCTTGCGAGCGGTTCTTGCGGCCATGGAGTCGGGGAATAAATAAGGATGCTGAGTTTTCCGGCGGCGATTAAGGTCTACCTGTGCACGGTGCCGTGTGACATGCGCCGTTCCTTCGATGGGTTGTCGATGATGGCCGAACATGTAATTCGTTGCAACCCCTTCTCGGGACACCTGCTGGTTTTCTGTAATCGCCGCACCGATCGCTTGAAGATTTTGTACTGGGATCGCGATGGCTGGGCGATTTGGTACAAACGACTCGAGGCCGGCACTTTTCAATTTCCTTTTTCAGAGACGGGACGGAAGGAAATCGCTGCCTGGGAATTGGGTCTGCTCCTGGAAGGGATCGATTTGAGCAAAGGCCAACGAAGGAAACGCTACAGCCTGCCAGAGACAACGACGCCTCAGGAAAATCAACCGATGGATGTCGCGCAGAAGCGTTCTTGAAATTTTCTCGCCCTTTACCTAGCCCGCTGTTGAAACCCCGGAAAGCGCAGCGTGGGATTCGTCTTTGCATACTCCTCATCTACCGCGGTCCGAAAGAGCTGGTAGTGCTTTTTGAGGCGCTCCACGTAACCAGGAGACTGCAGGACCCACTTGAACAGATTCAGAAGCGCCGGTGCGTAGGGAGTCTGCTCACTCAGGGGATCAAGCTCCGGCCCCTGCCATTCGGAGCGATCCGAGGCGGGAGCTCCGGCCCATTTCTTGTAGAACTTCACACTTTCCCAGCCGTAGTTGATGACCGCCCAAAACTTCCAGCCGGTCTCGGGCCGGAGCACGACAACCACCACACGCCGACAGTCACACTGCGGCTCATTGCAATAGAGTTCGATAAAACCGTACTCCCCGCTTGGTAGATCCTCTTTGTCTGGGACGGTCACCGAGCGGGTCTCACGAGCTCCCAGTTCTGGAAACCTTTTCATAAACGGAGTCATGGGCATGGCGGAATTATATCGCCAGTGGCAGCGGCGGCAAGGTGGCAATCGCCGGAGCTGAGGAAAAAAATCAAGAAAGTTCGGGATTTTGAAAGAAAGTGCTTGACAATATCCGATATCACTATAATGATATCGGATATGAAGAACGCCCCCATCGAACGCAAGATCGAGCGCCTGAAGCAGCAGCTCGCCGGGCTCGGGCCCATGCATCCGGGCAGCCTGAGCGAGCAGTACAACGTATGCGGCAAGCCGGACTGTCGTTGTAAAGATCCCAAGAATCCCCAGAAGCACGGGCCTTATTACCACCTCAGTTTCACCTGGCGGGGCAAGAGCCGAACACTCTTCGTGCGCGCCGAGCGCCTGGCGGAGATGCGAGAGAAGCTTGCCAATTACAAACGTTTTCGGGAACTGACCGACGAATGCGTGGACCTGGTGGTGGAACTGGAGCAGCAGGAGAGGGAGCGCAACCGATAGATGGAAATCGATCCTCACCATCTGCCGTCGGAAGTGAATCTTCTGCAGCAGATCGTCTTGCAGTTGCTGCAGGCAGTGGAGGACAAGGACCAGCTCCTGGCGCGCGTACAACACCAACTGGCACAACTGCTGCGCTATCGCTACGGGCAGAAACGGGAGCGTATCGACGAAAACCAGTTATTCCTGTTTGCCGCGCAGATCATTGCTGCCAGTCAGCGGATGAGCGCTGCACCTTCAAGCGAAGAGCCGGCGGCAGATTCCTCTTCCCGTACTGACGGTGAAGAAAAGAAAGAAAAACCAGAGCGCCGCGGGCACGGCCGCAAAGCGTTGCCCGAATCACTGGAGCGTCGCCGGGTGGTGTTTGACTTGGAAGAATCGCAACGCCAATGCGGGCAGTGCCAAACGCCCATGCACAAGATCGGGGAAGATGTCAGCGAGCGACTGGAGTTTATTCCCGCTTCCTTGCAGGTCATTGAAGAAGTTCGCCCCAAGTACGCCTGTGCGAAAGGGTGTGGTGTGGCGGCAGCACAGAAACCGGCGGCGCCCATTGAGAAAGGGCTGCCAGGGCCTGGCCTGCTGGCGCACGTGGCGGTCAGCAAATATGGAGATCATCTTCCGCTGAACCGCATGGAGTCGATTTTCCAGCGCCACGGAGTGGAGTTGTCGCGGAAGACCATGTGCGACTGGATGGCCGCTTGTGCGGAGTTAGTCAGTCCGGTGTGGGAACGCATGAAGGAGGTGGTGCTGACTTCGAGGGCCGTCCAGACCGACGATACGCCAGTGCCAGTGCTGGATCGAGAGCGAACCCGCACGCGCACCGGCCGGATCTGGACGTACGTGGGGGATCGCCACCGTCCTTACATCGTTTACGACTACACGGGCAATCATAGTCGGGAGGGACCGGAAGAGTTCTTGAAAGGCTATAACGGTTACTTGCAGGCGGACGCCTATCGCGGCTATGACGCGATGTTCAAGAATCGCAAGCAGAACTTGACGGAGGTTGGCTGTTGGGCGCATTCGCGGCGATATTTTTTTGAGGCGCTGACTTCCGACTTGTGTCGAGCTACGGTGATGCTGGCCTACATTCAGCTGTTGTACGAAATTGAGCGCGAAGCTCGCCAGGGCAACCTGAATCCCGAGCAGCGTCGGGAGTTACGCCAAACGAAATCGCGTCCCATTCTGGAGGACATCAAGAATTACCTGCAGACGGAAAAGCCGAAGGTACTACCGAAAAGCCCGATCGGCGATGCTATCGATTACACCCTGTCCAACTGGGAGGCACTGCTGCGCTACACGGAAGACGGCGAACTGGAGATCGATAACAACGGTGCCGAGAGAAGTCTCCGACCCATCGTGGTTGGTCGCAATAACTGGCTTTTTTATGGGAGCGACAAAGGCGGACGAACCGGAGCCGTATTGAGTAGTCTGATCGCAAGTTGCAAACGTTTGCGCGTCGAGCCCTTTGGTTATCTTCGGGATCTATTCGCGCGCATCAGCTCCCATCCTCACCACCGACTCGATGAGCTGCTTCCCGATCGCTGGCAGGCCGCACAATCACCCACGCAGTCCTGACCTGCCATCGCGGCCGTCGCCTCGTACCCATGTGTCCACCGGACAGGTACGTTGTTA
>CAWGPN010000012.1:0-235501 GCA_963824515.1 uncultured Acidobacteriota bacterium | reverse complement strand
CTGCCAGGAACTTGGATGGTGGCAGGTTCTTTGCGGTCGTCGCGGTCTTCAAATTCTAGTGACTTTGCATAGCACGTACCGCATCAATAAATCTTTTGTCGTGCGAAAACTTACGAAACGAATCGTCTTTCAGGGGATCAGGCAATGATTCTCCGGGAATCACGTTGGCCTTGTACTTAAAGGCCAAGTCTAATTGTTCGATGCTCCCGTCCATCAGCCCCTGCTCGCCATACGTACAGGCCATGAGGTAATAGAAGAGGGGATATTCCGGGTCTTGCGAAATTCCATACAAAAGGGTTTCCTTGGCCATCGAGTATTTCTTAGTCAATCCATAAGACATGCCCAGATTGTCCACTAACACGCGG
Source organism: uncultured Acidobacteriota bacterium (assembly GCA_963824515.1). Taxonomy (GTDB): domain Bacteria; phylum Acidobacteriota; class Terriglobia; order Acidiferrales; family UBA7541; genus Acidiferrum. The sequence continues at coordinate 235,136 of CAWGPN010000012.1, read as the reverse complement.
AAGACATTCCTGCTAAGCGTACGGTCTCGTTTCTCAAGATCTAGCGCCTTCTGGTAATGCTCGGCCGCAGACTTGTAGTTGTCCTCAAGGTAAAACCGGCTACCCTCAGCGAGGTACCGCTTCTTCTCCTCGTCCGCATGGCCTTCGAGGTGGATAGATTCGTCTGGCAGAAGGCGGACTGTCGATAGAATGTCATCGAATGCTCTCTGGTCCTCGCGTACGAATTGGTCTTTTGACAGGTGAACCTCAGCGCAAAGGTCATTGGCCCCAAGGTACGCATGCAGGCTTTTTTGATGGATGGTGTTCCCGCGAAATTCAGGGATCATGTACTCGACGACAGCGGCCCCATCTCTGTCGTACTGACGAAACTCCTCGCGCTTGAGAGGGGCGCTTCTTGCTGTCATAGGCCACCACTTTCCCCGACAATTTTCGGCACTCGCGGGGAAATTGACCTTTTGTAAGAAAGCGGTGATCCGAACATTGTCCGTGCGGTGCATTGCTTGCAACTGAGTCTCCTTGCCATCAGCCCGAACGCGGGCGTCCCAAGTAGTTTTGCCGACGTTAAGTTCCAAAACTCCTTTAACTCCAGGAATTGAGACCCGCGCTTCGTCAGCTCCGGTTTCCTGGCCAAGCATCGAGATGGAAAGGAAGAGAACACTGAAAAGAATTGGAGGTTTCATATTCCCCTGGCACTGGAAGCTTAGAACTGAAACAACTCCTCGTTGCAGAGGAGTGTACATTATCGCTGTCTTTGGGACGTACTCAATTCCAGGTTAGTCGGAACACAGGTAACTTAGGTATTAGTACCACAGTGTCGCGCTTCTTGGCGCTGGCGCATCCAAACAGATACAATAGGATGTTTGTACCGGTTGCGGCAGGCGGGCCTGTGCGTTTTCGTGCGCTCGGCGCCGCCGGGAGACGGCGAAACCTTTCATGGATGTAACTAAGTTCCTCGACGATGTCATAGCGTTCTTTGTCGGCACCAAGCACGAGCGCGACATCAAAAAACTGCAGCCGCTCATCGTCGCCATCAATGAGCGCGAGCCCGAGCTGAAAACCCTCAGCGACGAAGACCTTAAGTCCCGCTTCGGAGAACTGAAGGCGCAGGTCCTTGAGAAGCTCAAAGACGCCGATCCCGGCGATGATACCTACAAAGACCTCCTCAAGAAGACGCTCGACCCCATGATTGTCCCGGCGTTTGCTCTCGTCCGCGAAGCCGGCCGGCGCTTTCTGAACATGCGCCACTTCGACGTGCAGTTGATCGGCGGGATCGTCCTTCACGAAGGCAAAATCGCGGAAATGAAAACCGGCGAGGGCAAGACTCTCGTCGCCACTTTGCCCGCGGCGCTGAACGCCCTCGCGGGCCGCGGCGTCCACCTCGTCACCGTCAACGATTACCTGGCTCGCCGCGACGCCGAATGGATGAGCCCGCTCTATCGCGGCCTCGGCCTCTCCATCGGCGTGATCGTCCACGATCTGGATGACGATCAGCGCAAAGCCGCCTACGGCGCCGACCTAACTTACGGCACCAACAACGAGTTTGGCTTCGACTACCTCCGCGACAACATGAAGTACGATCTCGCGCAATGCGTTCAGCGCGGCCACCAGTTCTGCGTCGTCGATGAAGTCGATTCCATCCTGATTGACGAAGCCCGCACTCCGCTGATCATTTCCGGCCCTTCCGAAGAGTCCACCGACAAGTACGCCAGAATCGACAAGATTATTCCCAAGCTCATTCAGGACATCGACTATTCCATCGACGAAAAACTTCGCACCGCCACACTCACCGAAGAGGGCTTCAGCAAGTGCGAACGTCTCCTCGGCCTGCAAAATCTTTCCGATCCCGTCAACATCGAACTGATGCACCACGTCTATCAGGCGCTGCGCGCGCACTCGCTCTACAAGCGCGACGTCGATTACGTCGTGAAAGACGGCGAAGTCATCATCGTCGACGAGTTCACCGGCCGCCAGATGCCGGGCCGCCGCTGGTCGGACGGCTTGCATCAAGCCGTGGAAGCCAAGGAAGGCGTCAAGATCGAGCGCGAGAATCAGACTCTCGCCACCATCACCTTCCAGAATTATTTCCGCATGTACAAGAAGCTCTCCGGCATGACCGGCACCGCGGAAACCGAGTCCGAGGAGTTCCGGCAAAATCTACGGTCTCGATGTCGTCGTGATTCCCACCAACCGCGCGCTCATCCGCGAGGAGCACCGCGACGTCGTCTATCGCACCGAAAAGGAAAAATTCGAAGCCGTCGTCAACGGAATTCTTCAGGAAGACAACACTTATTCCAACGGCATCCGTCACTATCACGAACGCGGCCAGCCCGTCCTCGTCGGCACTATTTCCATCGAAAAATCCGAAGCCATCGCCGAGATTTTGCGCAGGTCCGGCGTCCCCCATCAAGTTCTCAACGCCAAGCAGCATGAGCGCGAATCGGGCATCGTCGCTCAGGCCGGCCGCAAAGGCGCCGTCACCGTGGCCACCAACATGGCCGGCCGCGGCACGGACATCCTTCTCGGCGGCAATCCGGAACAGATGACGCGCGATTATTGCCTGAAAAACAAATTGGCCATGCCCTACGCCGCCGCTCCCGCGGTCATCCCCGCCGATGGCAACGCCAACGCCCAGCCTGTCGTGCAGATGGTTCTCTTTCAGCATGAAGGCAAAATTTTCCAGGTGCCCGCGGACCAGTGGAAGCCCGTCTTCTCCCAGTTCGCCGAACAGTGCAAAGCTGAACACGACGAAGTCGTCGCCCTTGGCGGCTTGCATATTCTCGGCACCGAACGCCATGAAGCCCGCCGCATCGATAACCAGTTGCGCGGCCGCGCCGGACGCCAGGGCGATCCCGGCTCCTCCCGCTTTTTTCTTTCTCTCGAAGACGACCTCATGCGCATCTTCGGCGGCGAGCGCGTCAAAGCCCTGATGTTTCGCCTGGGCATGACCGAAGGCGTCCCCATCGAATCCCGGCTGATCTCGCGCCGCATTGAGAGAGCCCAGGAATCCGTCGAAGCCCAGAACTTCGATGCCCGCAAACACCTCCTCGAATACGACGACGTGATGAATAAGCAGCGCGAAACCATCTATGGCATTCGCCGCTCCGCGCTCGAAGGGAAGGACCAGCGCGATTACGTCCTGGGCATTGCCGAGGACGTGGCGCGCGAACTGGTCGACACCTACTGTCCGCGCGAGAAGCATCCCGACCAGTGGAACACCACGCAATTTTTCGCGGAAGTGCACAGCCAGTTTGGCATTGACGCCAAGGCCGCCGGCGCGGACGCCACTACACTGGGTCACGACGAGCTCGCCGACGCCACCGTCGCGGCCATCACCAAGCGCTACGAGGAAAAAGAAAAGCAGTTCACCGCCGACCTGATGCGCTGGCTCGAACGCCGCATCATTCTTGATGTCGTCGATTCGCAGTGGAAAGACCACCTGCTCTCGCTCGACCACTTGAAAGAGGGCATCGGCCTCCGCGGCTACGGCCAGAAAGATCCGCTTGTCGAGTTCAAGAAAGAAGCCTTCATTCTCTTTGAAGACATGATGGCCCGCATCGACAACGAAACCATTCGCTATCTCTTCCACATTCAGATGCAGCAGGGTGAGCAGCCCCCGCAGGAAGGCTCAAGACAGCCTAGGCCGCCGCAACCTTCGCAGCCGCGCTCTGGAGGCGCACGCGCCGCCGTCGCCAGCGCCGCGGCCCGCGCGGAAGAACCCGCTCCCGAACGTTTGCCCGCCTTTGCCCGCGAAATGGAGCGAAAACAGCAGCGCCAGCAAAAAGAGCTAAAGTATCAGGCCGGTCCCGCGCAAGCCGAAGCGCCCAAACCCGTTCGCGCCGGCGCAAAAGTCGGCCGCAACGACCCGTGTCCCTGCGGCTCCGGCAAAAAATACAAAAAATGCCACGGTGCCAGCGCATGATCACCTCAATTCCCAATTACTGTCATTTCGAGCGGAGTGGGCCGATGCATTTTCTTTCGCTCCGCTCCTGCGGAGCGTCGGCCCACGCAGCGAGAAATCTCTCTTCAGCTCTTAGCGCGGAGAAAATCTAACCCATGCCCCCAGCACCCATGCCGCAACCCGAACGCCATCCCATCCCCGGCGTAAAAAATCTCGTCGCCGTCGCCAGCGGTAAAGGCGGCGTCGGCAAAACCACGGTCGCCGTCAATCTCGCCCTGGCCCTGGTAAAGCTCGGCCACAAAGTCGGCCTCATGGATGCCGACGTCTACGGCCCCAATGTTCCCATCATGCTCGGCACGCTTCAGGAACCCAAAGCCACCTCTGATAAGCGCATCATCCCCGTCACGTCGCCGGCCTGAAAATGATTTCCATGGGCCTGCTGAATCCCGGCGATAAGCCCATGGTTTGGCGCGGCCCGATGTTGCACAGCGTCATCATCCAATTCCTGCGTAGCGTCGAGTGGGGCGAGCTCGATTACCTCATCATCGATCTTCCGCCCGGCACCGGCGACGTGCAGCTCACGCTCATCCAAACCGTCGCGGTCAGCGGTGCGGTCATCGTCACCACGCCTTCCACCGTCGCCCTCGCCGACGTCCGCAAAGCCATCGAAATGTTTCGCCAGGTCAATGTCGAAGTTCTCGGCGTCGTCGAAAATATGAGCACTTTCCGCTGCCCGCATTGCGACAAACCCATCGACATTTTCGGTCACGGCGAAGGCGCCAAAACCGCCGTAGCCTACGGCGTCCCCGTCCTCGGCGAAATCGAAATCGATCCCCGCATCCGCATTGGCGGCGACACCGGCAAACCAGTAGCCGGCCTCGGCGAATCCGCCCCCGGCACAGAGAGCCTCTACGCCCTTGCACGCGCCGTCACCGCCCGCCTAGCCGAAGTCAGCGGCTCCTCAGCGGGCCCCTCCGTCACCATCGATTAGCCCCAGCTCCACAGGCGCCCCTGCCTCTGTCGGTCCCTATTTCTTTCTTGAGCCACGCCGCATCTTTGCTATAATCCACTTCGGGATAATCTTGGTAAGCGCGGTAGTGCGGCAACCCGGTTGCCGCATTTTTTGTTTCGGGCCTGGCAGATCGCGGCGGTTGTAGTGGCGGATCTTTAGACCCGCTCTTTGGGTGAGCGGTTCCGTGCCATTTCATTCGTGGTAAGCTGGGCGCTCACTGCGAACTTAAGTCTTTTAGATGCAACACTTATAAGAAATCCCGTAAATGTTGCATCTAAAGGACTTACGTAAACTCTAACTCTTTTAGATGCAACACTTACAAAAACCCGGGGGGGGGCCAAAGTACAATGTCTAGTCAAAATTCCTTCTCGAACCCCGCGCGCGGCTCCGTCGAGCTAGGCCGCCAGCCCGACATTCGCCCCTATCGCGGCAAGCATCCCCAGATCGCCGCCACCGCCTATGTTGACCCCGCCGCCGTCATCATCGGCGACGTGGTCATCGGCGAGGACTCCGGCGTTTGGCCGTGCAGCGTGATTCGCGGCGATGTGCATTACATTCGCATCGGCGCGCGCACCAATATTCAAGACGGCTCCGTGCTCCACGTCATGAAAGACGAGTATCCGCTGATTCTTGGCGACAATGTTACCGTCGGCCATTCCTGCACGCTGCACGGCTGCAAAATCGAGTCGCGCTGCCTCATCGGCATGGGCGCGGTGATCTTGAACGGCGTCACCGTCGGCGCAGGCAGCATCGTCGCCGCCGGCACGCTCATCGTTGAGCGCACCGTCATTCCGCCCGGCAGCCTGGTCATGGGCTCGCCCGGCAAAGTGAAGCGCGCGCTCACCGCCATCGATCAGGCCGCCATCGACGCCTACGCCGCCCGCTACGTCGAGTACAAGAATATCTACAAGAAAGAAGTGGCGAGTGGCGAGTGATGAGTGGCGAGTCTTGACGAAAACCTATAAATTGTCATTCCGAGCGTAGCGAGGACCTCTTCACCTCCGAGCGTTTTGCGCGAGGAGAATCTGCTTTTGATTTTGTCCCTATGCGTAGCGCCGGGCTTTAGCCCGGCATCTTGTGAAGGAGCACCATCGAGTGAGCGAAGGCGCAAAAAAGAAAGAAGAGAAGCCGCGCAAATTCCAAGCCATCCGCGGCACACGCGACTTGCTCCCTCCAGACACCGCTCTCTGGACCCGTGTCGAGCAAACCGCCCACGAAGTCTTCGCCACCTACGGCTTTGGCGAAATCCGCCCGCCCATCTTTGAGCCCACAGAACTCTTCGCCCGTGCCGTTGGTGGCGACACAGATATCGTGTCCAAAGAGATGTACACGTTCGTCGATCGCGTCGAGAACTTCAAGAACCCTACGATCTCGCTAGTTTCGGCAATTTCGTTTTTCAGAAAGTCAAAAGAACTTTACAAATCTGGTCGAAATTCCTCAAACTGATGAGGCAGGACGAAAGCGCCCTCAGGAATGCAGAGCCGAGTGAAAAAATGTCGATGATCGTATCGCCGAAGGCGGTCAAAGATGCGAGAGCGCAATGACGGAACATCTACAGCATGATGGTCTTGTTCTATGAGTGCGCTACAGCTTGGGACGCGCAAATCTCGCTTCGGCCGGAAGCCACCGCGAGCGTGTGCCGCGCGTACATCGAGCACGACATGCAGCAGTTGCCGCAGCCGGTGAAGCTGTACTACATGGGGCCGATGTTCCGCCGCGAACGGCCGCAGAAGGGGCGCTACCGCCAGTTCTATCAGATTGGCGCGGAAGTTCTTGGCGGCGCCGGATGCTCCTGGCCGATCGATGCGGAACTCATCGAAATGTTGATGACCTTCTTCGACAAGATGCGGCCTGCAAGGCGTCTGAACTCGACATCAATTCCATTGGCCACGCTGCGGACAACTGCCGGCGCGGCTACGTCGCAAAACTCAAAGCCGAACTCGAAAAAGTGAAGAGACCAGCTCGGCGCCGACTCCCAGCGTCGCATCGAAACGAATCCGCTGCGCGTCCTCGACTCGAAACTCGAACACGAGCAACCCATCATCGCCAAGCTTCCGCGCATCGCCGATCATCTCTGCGACGAGTGCAAAACGCATTACGCCGACCGTAAAACGCGAGCTCGATCTCGCGCGGCGTCGCCTACCGCGAAAACTGGCGCCTCGTCCGCGGCCTCGACTACTACATGCGCACCACGTTTGAAATCACCGCAACGGGCCTTGGCTCGCAAAACGCCGTCTGCGGCGGCGGCCGCTACGATGGCCTCGTCGAACTCCTCGGCGGCCCGCCCACAAAGGGCATCGGCTTCGCCATCGGCGAAGACCGCCTGATCCTTTCGCTGCAGGAAAGCGGCAAAGCGACAGTCCGCGCTAGGCCGCGACGTCTATATCGCCTGGATGGGAGAGAAGACCTACGCCACCGCCATCCGCGCCGCGAAAACCCTGCGCAACGCCGGCCTCAGCGTCGAGCTGCCCCCCGTCGAGCAAAAATTCGGCAAAGCCCTCGAGCGCGCGAGCAAACTAGGCGCCCGCCACGCCCTCATTCTCGGCGAAGACGAAATCACCAGCGGCCAATGGACTCTGAAAACCCTGGCAGACGGCTCGCAACAGAAACTCACCGAGCCAGCTCTGCTAGAATATCTGCGGAAGTTGTAGGTGCCGGGCTTTAGCCCGGCCTTTGTGGCACAGGCTTCAGCCTGTGCAAGCCACATGATCTTGGCAGGCTTAAACAACGTGGGCACGGATTAGATTTTGTGCCATCCGCACAGACTGAAGTCTGTGCCACCGGAGAAGACCTTGCTCGATTTTCTCGGCAACCTGCAACGCACACACTACTGCGGCGCACTGCGCGCCTCCGACGAAGGCAAGGACGCCATCGTCATGGGCTGGGTCTCCGGCCGGCGCGATCTTGGCAACTTGCTCTTCCTCGACATTCGCGACCGCACCGGCATCGTTCAGGTGGTTTTCAATAAAGAGTCGCAGCCCGCGGCGCACGCCAAAGCCGAGCAGGCGCGCAGCGAATTTGTGGTCGCCGTCGAAGGCAAAGTGTTTAAACGCCAAAAAGCGAATCCGCATCTCGCCACCGGCGAAGTCGAGCTGATTGCCACCAAGCTCCACATTTTGAACAACGCCAAAACGCCGCCGTTTCCCATCGAAGACGAAATCAACGCCGCGGAAGAAACGCGCCTGCGCTACCGCTATCTTGATCTGCGCCGCTCGAAGCCTCATCGCAACCTCGCGCTGCGCCACAAAATCGTCCTCGAAATTCGCAAGACCATGGACGAGATGGGCTTTATCGAAGTCGAAACGCCCATGCTCACGCGCTCGACACCCGAAGGCGCGCGCGACTATCTCGTTCCCAGCCGCGTGCATCACGGCCAGTTTTACGCGCTGCCGCAATCGCCGCAAATCTTCAAGCAAATCCTGATGATTGGCGGCCTCGACCGCTACTTCCAGATCGTCAAATGTTTTCGCGACGAGGATTTGCGCGCCGACCGCCAGCCCGAATTCACGCAGCTCGACCTCGAAATGTCTTTCCCGCGCCAGGAAGACATTTTCCGCGTCATCGAAACAGTGATGGTGCGCGCGTGCGCCGTCGCCGGCATCAAGACGCAAGGCCCGTTTCGCGCACATGCTCTACAAGGACGCCATTCGCAAATACGGCAGCGACAAGCCCGACCTGCGCTTTGGCATGGAGCTGCACGAAGTCACCGACTGCTTTCCGGAAGAAGCGAAAACCAAGCTGGGGATCGAAGGCAGCGTGTTTGCGCTTGCCGCTCCGGGCGCGGCGCGGCTATTCGCGCAAGCAACTCGACGAACTCACCGAAAAAGCCAAATCCCACGGCGCGCGCGGCGCGTATTTCGTCAAAGTGGCCGCCGAAGGCACGACTTCGACCGTCGAAAAACTAATCGGCGCGGAAAACGTCAAGAAACTCGCCGACGCGTGCGGCGCAAAAACCGGCGACCTTGTCGTCGCCGTCAGCGCCAAGCAGCAAATCAAAGGCACGGAAGCCGCCGCGCTCGTCGCCGGGCAATTGCGCCTGCATCTCGGCGAAGCGCTCAACTTGATCGACCGCACGCAATGGAAATTTCTCTGGATCACCGGCTTCCCGCTCTTTGAATGGAGCGAGAACGACAAAACCTGGGTCAGCGCGCAGCATCCCTTCACCGGCATCGTCGATGAAGATCTGGAAAAGCTCGAATCCGCGCCGTGGGAAGTGCGCTCGAAAGGCTACGATCTCGTGCTCAACGGCAACGAGCTCGGCTCCGGCAGCATCCGGATCCACCGCCAGGATATTCAGGAGCGTCTCTTCCGCGCGCTCGGCCTCAGCGAAGAGCAGCTTCGCCGCCGCTTCGGCTTCTTCCTCGACGCGCTCACCTACGGCACGCCGCCCCACGGCGGCATCGCACTCGGCATCGACCGCATCGCCATGCTCCTAGCCGGCGAAAAATCCCTGCGCGAAGTCATCGCCTTCGCGAAGACCACCGCCGCCGTCGATCTCATGGCCGAATCGCCATCGGCAGTAGACAAGGACCAACTCGACCAATTGGGGATTACAATCAAGCCGGAACGATAATGCGCATAAAGATTGCAATCGCCGCATTGCTGCTTCTCGCTCTGGCTTGGCAAGAAAGGAAAAACAGGCTAATTCTATTTGGGGTTATCTCGCTGCTTTTGTTCTTCGGGACAGGGTTAGCATTTGACCGGCTTCCACATCGTACTGCGGAATATCTCGGATTTGCTGGGCTAGCTTGTGCTCTCTGTTTCTTTGGGCTATTGCAGTGAATGCTGATCATTTGCCTTCTTGCATCAAAAGATAAAAGGCTCGTGAGCCGCATTCGCATATTGCCGGAAGCTGTCGCAAATAAGATCGCCGCGGGCGAAGTTGTCGAACGTCCCGCTTCGGTAGTGAAAGAATTGCCGAAAACGCGCTCGATGCCGGAGCGAAGACGATTCGCGTCGAAACGGAAGTCGGCGGCAAGCGCATGATCCGCGTCATTGACGACGGCCATGGCATGATTCACGACGACGCGCTGTTGGCTTTCGAGCGTCACGCCACCAGCAAACTGAAATCCGCCGACGATCTGCTTTCCATCTCGACGCTTGGTTTTCGCGGCGAAGCGCTGCCAACAATTGCCGCCGTCTCGCGGCTGCTGCTCGAAACGCGCGACGAATCGGAAGCCGAAGGCACGCGCATCGAATTTGCCGGCGGAAAACTGGTTAACGTAAAGCCCGCGGGTTTGCCTGTTGGCACGACGATTAGTGTCGCCGATCTTTTCTACTGCGTTCCCGCGCGTAAAAAATTCCTCAAATCGGACACCACCGAACTCGGCCACATCGCGTCGCTCGTCACGCACTACGCGCTGGCGAATCCCGACAAGCATTTCGTCCTGACCACGCCGACGCAGGAAATCATCAACGCGTCCGCCCGCGGAAAAACTCGCCGACCGCATCTATCAACTCTTCGGCCGCCAAGCGATGGACGAGTTGGTGGAAATTCCGCCGGCGTCGGCGGCGTTTCGCGCGGCCATCACCGAACCGGAACTCGAATCCGGCGAAGAAAGCGCGAGCCTGACCGTTCGCGGCTTCACGTCGCGTCCTGAAGTGCAGCGGCCCAACCGCAACGGCATCTACGTTTTCGTCAATCGCCGTCTGGTGCGCGACCGCCTGATTCTGCACGCCATTCACGAAGCCTATCGCAACATTCTCCCGCCCACTGTTTTTCCCGCCACGCTGCTTTTCCTCGAAATGCCCTATGACGAAGTCGACGTCAACGTGCATCCCGCAAAAATCGAAGTACGTTTCCGCCGCTCGCAATTCGTTCACGATTTCGCGCGCGACACCATCCGCCAGGCGCTGATGAGCGTGCGTCCTGTTCCCAGCTTTGCCGCCGCCGCCGCTGGGATTCCCGGTGGTTCGCCTCCTGCTGCGTCCTCTTTTTCCCCAGCCGCCTTCGGCGCTGCCGCGGCTGCCGGTGTTCCGCGCGCCATAATTCCTTCGATAGAAGAAATCAGCGTCGGCATTGGTTCCGACGGCGGCTTCGATCTGACTGCCGCACCAATGCAACCCGTCGAGCAGCGCTTCGCCTTTCCGCCCGGCATGGAATCCTCCAGCGAACACGGCGCAGCTTTCGCTGCAGCGGCTGCTCCAGCGCTCGCCGCTTCGAACTGGGCAGGGAATCTCGCCGCGCCAAATGCGAGCGCGCCGGCCACGCTTCCGCACCCCGATCAGATCGCCGATCTCAAGCCGCTCGGCCAAGTCAGCTCGAGTTTTATTGTTGCGGTGAACGGCGAAGGCTTGTGGCTCGTGGATCAGCACGTTGCGCACGAGCGCGTGCTTTTCGAGCAGCATCTCGAAGCGCGGCGCGCCGGAAAAGTGGAGGCGCAGCGCATGCTCATGCCGTTGGTGATCGAGCTTTCGCCGCGCCAGATCGTGATCTACGAAAAGATCGCTGAAGAGCTGGCCGCCAACGGCTTCGAAGTCGAGCCGATGGGACCGCGCAGCGTGGCCATTCAAGCTGTTCCCGCTGGAGTGGCCTCCGGCGACGCGGAAAAGCTGCTTACGGAAATTCTCGACGGCATCGAGCGGGAGAACGCGGCGATTTCGATTGATACGTTACAAGCGAAAATCGCGGCTTCCACCGCTTGTCACGCGGCGATCAAAGTGAACATGCCGCTGGATCAGACGAAAATGGAGTGGCTGCTCGGCGCACTGGCGAAAACGGATTGTCCGATGAGCTGCCCGCACGGAAGGCCGGTTGTTTTGCGGTATTCCGTGAAAGAGATCGAGAAGGCGTTTCACCGGATTTGACGCTGGAAGAAAAGGCATTTACACGGAGGTCGCAGAGTTCACCGAGGGCACGGAGAAGAGCAGAAAGAGCTTTTGCGACGTAGCGCCACGGTTCGTGCGAAGACTTCAGGAGAGAGAGCGAATGAGCGAGGGGCAGAAGACAGCAGTGATTTTTGGGTTGGCGAACAAGCGCAGCATCGCGTGGGCCATTGCGCAGAAACTTGCGCAAGACGGCTGGCGGTTGGCAATCTGTTACCAAAACGAACGGCTTGCACTGGAAGCTAAAGATCTCATCGGCGAGCTTCCGAACGCCTCCGGATTCATGTGCGATGTGACTCAGGATGATCAGCTTGCGCGCCTTTTTGAAGAGCTGAAAGCGAAATACGAAGTGTTGCACGGGCTGGTGCACAGTGTGGGATTTGCTCCGCCGGACGAGTTGAAAAATCCGTTCCTCAATACTTCCCGCGAGGGATTTCGCATCGCCCATGAAATCAGCGTGTACTCGCTGATCGCCGTCGCGCGCGGCGCGGCGCCGCTCATGGCCTCCGGCGGAGGAATCGTTACTCTGACGTATTACGGCTCTGAAAAAGTCGTGCCGAATTACAACGTCATGGGTGTGGCCAAGGCGGCGCTGGAAGCGACGGTACGATACCTGGCGTACGATCTTGGTCCGAAAGCCATTCGCGTGAATGCGATTTCGGCGGGGCCTATCAAGACGCTTGCGGCAAGAGGCATCGCGAATTTTGGAGACATGCTGAAGGTACAAGCGGAGCGCGCGCCGCTAAAACGGAACGTTGATGCCGGAGAGGTTGGATCGACGGCGGCGTTTTTGCTGTCGGACGCGGGCTCGGGAATTACGGGCGAGACAATTTACGTCGATTGCGGCTACAACATCATGGGATTTTGAGGTGTGAACAGAGCGACTTCATAGGGGCACGATATATCGTGCCCCTACGATTGCTTCCTGTGCTCGGCCATTCCAAATGCCAAAACTCACGATTGCCATCGACGGCCCGGCAGGCTCGGGAAAAAGCAGCCTGGCGAAACGCGTCGCGCAGACTCTTGGATATTTGTATCTCGATAGCGGCGCGATGTATCGCGCGCTTGCACTGAAAGCACTGCGCAAAAAAGTCGCGCTGGAAGACATGCGCGCTCTCGAAGAGCTTGCTCGCGCGACGCACATCGAATTGAAGCCACCCAGCAGGGAGCAGGAGGCCGCAGGAGCGAAGAATCGCGTATTTCTTGATGCGGAGGAAGTGACACAGGCGATTCGTACCGCGGAAGTTGCGCAAGCCGCGTCGCGGCTGGCGACGATCGGTGGAGTGCGCGAGATACTTGTTTCCGAACAGCAGCGCGCCGGCGCGGGAGGAGGAGTGGTGATGGAAGGGCGCGACATCGGCACCATCGTTTTCCCCGGCGCGGAACTGAAGATTTTTCTGGAGGCATCGCCGGACGTGCGCGCCGAGCGGCGTTGGAAAGAGCATCAGGAAAAGGGCGAGGAGATGACGCTCGAGCTGGTGCTGGAGGAGGTGCGCGAGCGCGACCGGCGGGACCGCGAGCGAAAAGTTTCGCCGTTGGTGCGCGCGTCGGACGCCGTGCTAGTGGATAACACCGCGATGGACGCCGAAGAGACCGCGCGGCTCGTGGTGATGCTAGCGCGCGAGCGCGAAAAAAAATAGCAAATGCCGCGGGCAGGAGAATTTAATGAATCCTTCGACCATCAAGGTGATTGCCGGTTCGATTTCGGAAGCGCTGCTGACGACAGCGATTGGATTGTCCGTGGCAGTGCCGGCGGTGTGGTGTTACAACCTGCTGACAAATCAGATGGACGCGTTTGGCGTCGAAATGCAAAATTGTGCCCTGGAGTTGTTGTCGTATCTCCGGGCAAGGCAAGCAGGAGTGCAGAAAGATGCCAGAACGCCGATTATTCCTGGTTGAGGTAGAGCTTGGCGTCGCGAAGTGCGGGTCGGTCCGTTGTGGGCCGTGGGCAGTTCGCTAGCAGCTCGGCATAGTACTTGGATGACTTCTGCCGATCACCCGCAGACTGAGCGGCGCGAGCGGCTCCCGCAAGGGAATTAAAGCGTCCCGGCGCAGATTTCAGTGAGGTCTCGAATGCTTCGAGAGCAATCGCGGGCTGCTTGGCTTCGAGAAGCATTTCGCCGAGAAGTTCGCGTGCGGGGGCGATAGCTCCAGGAGTTACCGGGAGCTTGTCAGTTGCGTCTTCGCGGTCGGCGGCCACACGCATTTGGCGAAGTGCGTCCTCGGTTTTTCCTTCTGCGAAGACGATCCATGCCGTGACGATTTCGCGTTGGATGGCAACCTGTTCGGCGGAATATTGGTTGTGCACCTCCAAAAGTCTCTCGCGAAGACCAGCCATTTGTTCCAAGCCATCCCGAGCGGCATCGGCATTGCGGCCGCGCGCGGCACCGAGTGCCCGAGCGAAGTAGAGATCGGCTTCCGTCCAGGCATAGCGGCCGCCAGGGAACGTCTTGGCGGGCAGAACGAGCGCGGCGGCCTCGGACCAATGATGCCGCTCAATGGCCAGGCGCGCGGGAATGGCGGCGGTCGCGTAGAGAGCAGTGAAGTAAGAAGCGTCGTCCAGCTGGGCTTTGGGGAGCGTGGCGAGAATTTCAAGCGCTTCGCGGTCGCGGCCTTGCTGAAGGTAGGCATAGACGAGGTAATCCAGGGCGTGAAGTTCGTCTCCCACGAGGCCGTTTTTCTTTGCTGCGGCGGCTGAAGCGAGGTTCGAGTCGATGGATTCCTGCCAAAGGCCGAGACGCGTGAAGATGTGCGAAGGCATGTGCAACGCGTGAGGGGCGTCCGGAGCAATTTTGGCGTAGCGGCGCGCGGCGTCGAGGGCGAGCGGAGCGAGGGCCGGGTAGTCATCGCAGTGGATGATGTAGTGGGCCAGACCGGGATGATCGGGGTACTGGGCAAAAAGCTTTTCGAGGATGGCGCTGGCTTTTTTCTGATTTGCATAAGTCTTGTCAGAAGATGGCGCATTGGCGCGGACGGCGAGAGCATAGAAAATCGCAGCTTCGATATCTTGCGGATAGCGCTCGTAAATCTGGCGCATCGTTTTTTCATAATCGAGAGAGCGCGCGGCGTGCGTGCGCTTGTCGGAATCCTTGTAGAAAATTTCCATTGCGGCGATGTAGTCGCGCTCGCGTTGCGTCTTTGCACCAGCGGCGTTCGCTCTTACCACGGCCGACCAGCCTGCTTGTAAGTCAGCGGGCGACGGTGGATCCCAAATCTGATGGTAGTGAGACATGGCCACGCCCCATTCGGCCATGCCGCAGGAGGGATCGGCTTTGGCGATGGCGGCGAAAGATTCTTCGGATTTTTTGTACCAGAAGGAGTGCAACAGGGCGACAGCGCGATTGAAATCGGATTGAATCGCGGGGGCGCAGGATGTGGGGAAGTCTACGGTGCCTAGAGCGATGGAAGTAGTGGGGGCGTGCTTGTGTTGCGCTGTCGGCAGCGGGAACGAACACCGCGCAAACAGGGAGAGTAATGAGAAGAACACGAAGAACCCATTGCGCGATTGGCTTCAATTTCTTATCCGTCATGGGGGCCCCCGGCAAGAATCAATGTGTGACTGATGATAGCTTGAATGCCGAAGCGCGCTAGGGAAAATCTTCCCAGGAGGACTCGCGAGCAGGACAGTGAGGTGGAACGAGGACTGGAAGACACTAAGTACTGTGAAATTAACAAAATGCGCGAAAAATGGGCCAAAATGCATGTTTTCTAAAAATAGGGCTTGACAGAAAAACGGAGTTCGTTTACTTTCGAGATACCTCAGTCGTACCCTGCTGCAAATTTGGGCAGGTCCTCACTGAGCGTGAAGAGCAGATATGAGACACGAAGATAAAAGCCAAGTCGAAACGGCACCAAGGCGATCGGGTCTCGTGGACTGCTTGTTCGCGCGACTCTAAACCAATTCCTAAATTGGCCGCTTAAGTAGTTTCGATCCAATACCATTCGTCGCTCAAGTCTTTTTGCTTGGCGGTGAAACTGTAGCAGGGAACTCAAGATTCCGAGCTGCAGGGCCGGCGTAAATCATTTTGACGCAATGATTTTCGAAGCAAGAGTGACGTTTCCGGATTGCAAGGGCGCTGATTCGGCGAATTGATTCAGCCGTGCGAGCAGGATGCTACTGGTGTGCGCGGAAGAGAAGTAAAGACGTAACGAAGTAAGGAGGGAACGAAAAAGATCGAAAAATTTGCGGCGTGGTGAAGGCTTGGGTTACATCGATAATCCGACGGTCGCAGGTTCGATCCCTGCCGGCGACGAAAGTCGCTGTAGCTCAGTGGTAGAGCATCGGACAAGCAATACGTCCCGGGCCGGCGATTCCCGCCGCAAGGATTTGCAGAGTGGTGCAGGCGCGAGCTACTTCGACCAGCGGTTGCGGGTTCGAATCCCGCCAGCGGCGCAAGCTGCTGTAGCTCAAATGGCAGAGCTAAGTGGCGCTCGCTCCGAGGGTTCCCTCTGCAAAGAGTTTCCGGTGTGGTGAAGGTACGCGTTACATCGGTAGAGCGTCCCGGTGATGAATCGGGGAGGCCGCGAGTTCGATTCTCGCTTGCTTCGATGAAAGAGCGGGTCTGAAGACCCGCCACTACAACCTCGAAGCAATAGCTCAGACACAAACAGACGCGGACCGAGGGTTCCCACCGGAAGATGGAAGAGCGCAGCCAGGAGTGGCTGTGCTTGAGAGATGCCGGGATGGTGGAGATAAGAGTTACTTCGTCTGTGGAACGACGCGGGGCTGATGCCCCGCAACTCTGATCGGTTGTTCCTCCCGGCGAAGATTTGCTCGCGGCGGAAGTCACGAGCAGAACGGTCATCCTCAGAAGGATGACCCTACAGTTTGTCCGGCGCGAATCGCGAACCAGCCGGCGGTTCGCGCCGGGGCAGGCGGGCACAGACTAAAGTCTGTGCCACCTGGAAAAAGTTGGACGTGGTGTAGGACAGGGTTACTTCGCCTGTTAAGCGGGAGGTTGTGGGTTCGATTCCCACCTGGGTCGAAAGATCCGGTAGCTCAATGGATAGAGCGCCTAATGTCCCTGGCCGGATGTTCCCGTCCAGCAGTTTTTTTGAGCCAAGGAAAGGAGGTGAGACGTGGAAAACGCAATTTCGTTGGAAGGGCCGGTGTTGAAGGTCAACGGAGAATTGATGCTGTTGATTCCCTTGGTGGATGGCGGGTCGGAGTGGGTCGAGTGCTGCTCGGGGCATCTCCGAGGTTCAGGGAGAGTTTTTGAAGATCGTGATTCCTGAATGGCTGGCCGGAATGCTGCGGATCGAGGAAGGCGACTTGGTGAGCGTTCAGAGTGACGGGAAACTGGAAATTCGGGCGTTGCATCCGCGACAGGTGAATTGAGACTGGAGGCGCGCGAAGAAAAAGCAGATTCCTCGCTTCGCTCGGAATGACAATCGGGTGGAATGAGTGGATGAAAGGATTGCGGATTGGCAAGTGAGAGTCCGCGGAAAGGAGGGAGGTCGAGATGGTGAAGATGAATGTGTGGAAGCGGATGTTTGCGGTGCGGACGCACGAAGGAGCGGTGGCGCAGCGCGTCGATGTGAAGACGGAGCTGCGGCGAACCGTGCTGACGTGCCTGCTTTGGGAAGACACGTTCTACGAGAAAGGGAACGACATTGCGAAGCGGATCGCGGAACTCGTGGCGCGGAGCAAGCCGGAGGACGTGGCGGCTCTGGCCCGCGAAGCCCGTGACAAAATGCAGCTTCGCCATGCGCCGCTCTTTGTGACGCGCGAACTGGCGCGGCGCAAAGGCGCGGGGCCGCTCGTGGCGGAAACGCTCGAGCACGTGATCCAGCGGGCGGACGAACTCGGCGAGTTCGTGGCGCTTTACTGGAAGGAGATGAAGCAGCCGCTTTCCGCGGGAGTAAAGCGCGGGCTGGCGCAGGCGTTCACGAAGTTCGACGCTTACCAGCTTGCGAAGTACAACCGCGAGTCGGTGGTGACGCTGCGCGACGTGCTGTTTCTCTGCCACGCGAAGCCGAAGGATGCCGAGCAGGAAGCTGTTTGGAAGAAGCTCGTTGAGAACACGCTCGAGCCTCCCGACACTTGGGAGGTTGCCTTGTCCGCAGGGAAGGACAAGCGCGAGAACTTCGAACGGCTCCTGCGCGAGGATGCGCTGGGCGGAATGGCCGTCCTGCGAAACCTGCGCCTGATGCTTGCATCGGGCGTGGATCCGAAACTGATTCGCGAGCGGCTCGAGAGAGGTGTCGCGCGGGCGCTGCCGTTCCGCTTTGTGACGGCGGCTCGCTACGCTCTGAAGCTCGAGGACGCCATCGAAAGCGCCATGCTCAAGGGCATCGCTGGACTCGAAAAGCTGTCGGGGTCGACGGGACTCGTCGTGGACGTGTCCGGGTCGATGGACGGCAAGCTTTCCGGGAAGAGCGAGACCACGCGCATGGACGCGGCGGCGGGACTTGCCATTCTGCTTCGCGAGAAGGCCGAGGAGTTTTCGATCGCGACCTTCTCGGAGAAGTGCGTGGGGCTGCCTCCGCGGCGCGGGTTCGCGCTGCGGGATGCGATCGTGGGCTCGCAGGCGCACTCGGGGACGTACCTTAAGCGCGCGCTGACCGAGCTTCGAGAGAAGCCGGAGTGGCGGCAGCTTGAGCGGCTGATCGTGATTACCGACGAACAGGCGCACGACGGAATCCTGCCGGGGTGGACGCCCCGCGCGTACGTGGTGAACGTGGCCCCGTACAAGCACGGGGTGAGCTACGGCAACGGATGGACGCACGTGGACGGATGGTCGGAGCGCATCGTGGACTACATCGCAGCGACCGAGGCGGAAGCCGCGGCCTGACGTTGGCCACGACAACAAAAACCTCAGGCCGCACGGCTTGAGCTAGGGAAGAAACGGCGCAGCGGGAAGACCTGCTGCGCCGAAATTTTTGAACAGAACGTGTCGAGGGAATGCCCGAGCTTGTTTCGCTCAGGCCGGTGCGGACATCGAACCTAGAAATTCCGAGTTGGATTTTGTTTTTGTGAGGCGGCTGAGCAAAAGCTCCATCGCTTCGACAGTTGAGAGAGGGCTCAGAACTTTGCGCAGGACCCAGACGCGGCTGAGCTCATCCGGCGGGAGGAGTAATTCGTCTTTGCGCGTGCCGGAGCGCTGAATATCGATTGCGGGGAACACGCGCTTATCGGCGAGGCGGCGGTCCAGATAAATTTCCATGTTGCCGGTGCCCTTGAACTCTTCGAAGATAACGTCGTCCATACGGCTGCCGGTGTCGATCAAAGCGGTGGCGATGATAGTGAGCGAGCCGCCTTCTTCGACGTTGCGAGCGGCGGCGAAAAAGCGGCGCGGGCGCTGCAAAGCGTTGGCGTCAATACCGCCGGAGAGGACTTTGCCGGAGGGCGGGGTGACGGCGTTGTAGGCGCGGGCTAGACGGGTGACGGAATCGAGCAGCACGACGACATCGCGTTTGTGCTCGACGAGACGCTTGGCCTTTTCGAGGACCATCTCCGCGACCTGGATGTGGCGCTGGGGCGGTTCGTCAAAGGTCGAGCTGATGACTTCGCCTTTGACGGTACGCTGCATGTCGGTGACTTCTTCGGGGCGCTCGTCGATGAGCAGAACGATGAGCGCGACTTCCGGATGATTGGTGGTGATCGAATTGGCCATGGACTGCAGGATCATGGTTTTGCCGGTGCGCGGCGGCGCATTGACGAGACCGCGCTGGCCCTTGCCGACAGGGCAGAGCAGGTCGAGCACGCGGCCGGTCATGTTTTCCTTGGTGGTTTCCATTTTGAGGCGGCCCTGGGGATAGAGCGGCGTCAGGTTATCGAAGAAGATCTTGTTGCGGGCGACTTCGGGATCTTCGAAGTTGACGGCTTCGACTTTGATCAAAGCGAAATAGCGCTCGCCGTCTTTAGGAGGGCGGACCTGGCCGGAGACAGTGTCCCCGGTGCGTAGATCGAACTTGCGGATTTGCGACGGCGACACGTAAATATCATCCGGGCCAGGGAGGTAGTTGTACTCCGGGGCGCGGAGGAATCCGAAGCCGTCGGGAAGGCATTCGAGGACGCCTTCGGAGAAGATCAGACCACTCTTTTCGGTCTGGGCGCGCAGGATCTGGAAGATCAGCTCCTGCTTGCGCATGCCGCTGGCGCCGGGAATGTTCAATTCCTTGGCGATCTTGGCGAGGTCGGTGATGTTTTTTTCTTTCAGCTCGGCGAGGCTAATGCTCATCTGGTGGGTTCCTTCAGCGCTTGTTTCTTTCATATATCCTTAACTTTTATTGTGTAAATTGACCTTCTATTTTGCGTGGCCGCAGAGCGGTCAACAAAAACTCCGGATTGTAAGTGAGGTGGCGCACCGCACTGGCGGTCAAACGGAAGCATGCCAGAAGGGGCAAACCAGACTTTCCGCAACCGGCGGCAGCGCGGAGCCCCGTCATGCCTGGAAAATTAGCAGGGCGTGCCCACAAACTTCGCTGCTTAGTTGGTCAAACTCTTGTCTTTCTCGCCGCTGGCAACGAAAGATTCCGCGACGGGCGCAACCTCGGGATGTTCGAGGGGCACAATCACGCGTTCGAGCGCAAGCTGCAGTACTTCATCCATAGTTTCTACAAAGTGAACTTTGAGACAGGAGAGGATCTCCTGCGGGATATCCGCCAGGTCCTTCTCATTGTCCTTCGGAAGGAGCACTGTACGCAAGCCCATTCGATGGGCAGCCAGGAGCTTTTCCTTGACGCCGCCGATGGGGAGAACTTTGCCACGGAGGGTGATTTCGCCGGTCATAGTGACGTCGCGGAGCACGGGAATTTTGGTGAGCGCGCTGACGATCGAGGTGCAGATGGTGATGCCGGCGGAGGGGCCGTCCTTGGGGATGGCGCCTTCGGGCACGTGCACGTGGATGTCGATATTGCGATAGAAGTCCTTCGCCAGGCCCAGTTGGCCGGAGCGCGAGCGCACATAGCTCATAGCGGCTTGCGCAGACTCCTGCATGACGTCGCCGAGTTTGCCGGTGAGCGTGAGGCGGCCCTTGCCTTCCATAAGAGTGGCTTCGGTGGCGAGGACGGAGCCGCCGACTTCGGTCCAGGCGAGGCCGGTGGTCAAGCCGATTTCGTTGTACTTTTCGAGCCAGTATTCGCGGTACTTCAGAATGCCCAGGAATTCGTTCGCGTTGGCGGGGGCGATCTCGACGCCGACGGTCTTGCCCTCCGTAACGACCTTGCGCGCCATTTTTCGCGCGATGTTCTGGATTTCGCGTTCGAGGTTGCGCACTCCGGCTTCATGCGTGTAGTGCCGAATGATGTGCAGCAGGCCTTCGTCGGTGAATTTCAGGTTTTGCTCATTGAGGCCGGTGGCTTCGCGCGCACGCTTGACCAAGAAACGCTTGGCGATTTCCAGCTTTTCCTGTTCGGTGTAGCCGGGAAGCCGGAGGATCTCCATGCGGTCCTGCAACGGCTGAGGAATCGTGTGCAGCACGTTGGCGGTGCAGACGAACATCACTTTAGAAAGATCGTACTCGACGTCGAGATAGTGGTCCGTGAAGGAGTGGTTCAGTTCGGGGTCGAGCACTTCCATAAGGGCAGCAGAAGGGTCGCCACGGAAGTCGGTCGACATTTTGTCGACTTCATCGAGCACAAAGATCGGATTGACCGTGCCGGCCTTCTTCATCATTTGAATGATCTGGCCGGGCAGCGCGCCGATATACGTGCGGCGATGGCCGCGAATTTCGGCTTCATCGCGCACGCCGCCGAGCGAGACGCGGACAAACTTGCGGCCGGTGGCATGGCCGATAGACATGGCCAGAGAGGTCTTGCCGACGCCCGGAGGGCCAACAAAGCAAAGGATGGATCCCTTGGGATTTTTCACGAGCTGGCGAACGGCTAGAAATTCGAGGATGCGCTCTTTGCTTTTTTCGAGGCCGTAATGCTCTTCGTTGAGGATTTTTTCCGCGGCCTGGATATCGCGAATTTCCTTGGACTTCTTTTTCCACGGCACCGCGAGCAGCCAATCGAGGTAATTCCGGCTGACAGTCGATTCCGCCGACATGGGGGGCATCAATTCCAGGCGTTTCAGTTCCTGGACGGCTTTCTCGTGGACTTCCTTGCTCATCCCAGCGGCATCGATTTTCTTCTTGAGCTCGTCGATCTCACTCTTTTCGCCGCGGCCCAATTCCTTCTGAATGGCCTTGAGCTTTTCGTTGAGGTAGTACTCTTTCTGGGCGCGCTCCATCTGGCGCTTGACACGCGTGTTGATGTTGCGGTCGACGTTGAGCTTTTCGAGCTCGATTTCGAGGATGTCGCCGATGCGATTGAGGCGCTCGATGGGATCAACGGTTTCGAGGAGATCCTGTTTTTCGTCGACGGGAAGTTGCAGGTTGGCGGCGATGGTGTCCGAAAGCCGCGCCGGATCATCGCCGCGCGCCGCGGCGATCATGGTGTCGTAATTGAGGCTCTGCGAGAGCTTGATGAACTGTTCGTAAAGTCCGGTGATTTTCTGAACGGTCTGGTCGACTTGCGGGGAGGGCTCGACGCGCGCGTTGAGCAAGCGAACGGTAGCGCGGAAAAAGCCCTCTTCCGAAGCGATGGAAAGAGCGCGGGCGCGCTCGACGCCTTCGACCAAAACTTTGATATTGCCATCGGGTAGCTTGACGCTTTGCACGATGTTCGCAAGGGTGCCGACCGCGTAGATCTCTTCGGGCTTGGGGTCGTCGACGGAAGCGTCATGCTGCGTGGACAGGAAAATCTTCTTGTCGCCAGCGAGGGCTTCTTCGAGCGCACGGACGCTAGCTTCGCGGCCGACGATGAAAGGAGTCATCTGCTGCGGGAAAGATGACCATGTCGCGCACCGGCATCATGGGTACGCGCTTCAATTCCTGTTTTTCGCGTGTGAACATAAGGGCCCCTGAAAATCGCTTTCATGCCCGAAGCGGCCTATCCGGCCTTTTCGAGCAAACTCCAATTGATTTCCCGTCCGCGGACCATATCCGCGGTGACGACAAAATCGCGCACCTTGCGTTGCATCGGGAGGTGATACATAAGTTCGAGCATCAGGTCTTCCAGAATCATGCGCAGGCCGCGCGCGCCGACTTTGCGCTGCATGGCGAGTTCGGCGACGGTCTCGAGCGCATCATCGGTGAAACGCAGCCGAACATTTTCAAATTCAAAGAGACGCTGGTATTGCTTCAGCAGCGCGTTTTTCGGTTCCGTCAGGATGCGCACGAGAACGTTCTTGTCCAAGTCGTTCATCACGCCGGCGACAGGCAAGCGGCCGACAAATTCCGGGATCAGCCCGTAGCGAATCAGATCGCCGGGCTGTACCTGTTCGAGCAACTCCGTGTTGCGCCGGCTGGGCGTCGAAGGCGCGGCGTCAGTATGGAAACCGAGCGAATGGCGCCCGGCGCGCTTTTCGATAATTTTTTCGAGGCCAACGAAGGCGCCGCCGCACACGAACAAAATGTTCGTGGTGTCGACTGGAGTAAATTCCTGGTGCGGATGCTTGCGGCCACCCTGGGGCGGCACGTTGGCGATGGTGCCCTCGAGAATTTTCAGCAGCGCCTGCTGGACGCCTTCGCCGGAAACGTCTCGCGTGATCGAAGGGTTTTCATCCTTCTTGGCAATCTTGTCAATTTCGTCGATATAGATGATGCCTTGCTGCGCTTTTTGCACATCGCCATCGGCGGCTTGCAACAGCTTGAGGATGATGTTTTCGACGTCTTCGCCGACGTAGCCCGCTTCGGTGAGGGTCGTGGCGTCCACGATGGCGAAGGGAACGTCCAGCATGCGCGAAAGCGTTTGCGCGAGAAGCGTTTTGCCCGTGCCCGTGGGGCCGATCAAGAGAATATTGGACTTGCTGAGCTCGACGTCGCCCGGCTGCTTGTTCAAAAAGATGCGCTTGTAGTGATTGTAGACAGCGACAGCAAGCTTCTTTTTCGTGCGTTCCTGCCCAATGACGTAGCCATCGAGAAATTGCTTGATCTCCGGAGGACGTGGAAGCTTGCGCGCGGGCGCGGCGGCTTGCTCGCGCTTTTCATCTTCGAGAATGGTCTGGCAAACGCCGACGCATTCGTTGCAGATGTAGGCGCGCGGATAGTCCGAAGGAGAGCTGATCAGCTTTTCGACCTGTTCCTGCGTTTTATGGCAAAAGGAACAGCGCAGCGGCTCGTCTGGGTTGAATTTTTTCACTGGTGTGAAGGCCTCGTCTCCGCTGGGCTTCGACGGAGTCTCTAGTCCTTATTCTAGGCCGATTTTTCCCTGGAGCAAAAGAGAAACTCGAATCGCTACCAACTTATAAGCACCGGCCGCGCGCCCGCCGCCCCTTGCAGCGCCCGCTCGTTAGCGATGCTTGAAAATAATCTCGTCGATCATGCCGTACTCTTTGGCTTGTTCGGGATTCATGATGAAATCCCGCTCGACGTCTTTCTCGATTTTATCGATAGTCTGGCCGCTGTGCTGCGCCAACAGTTGGTTGATAACCGTGCGCATGCGCAAAATTTCCTTGGCGTGCAGGTCGATGTCCGTGGCCTGGCCGCCGAGGCCGGACATCCACGGCTGGTGAATCAGAATGCGCGCATGCGGCAACGCGAAGCGCTTTTTCGGCGTGCCCCCGGCGAGAAGAACCGCGGCGATCGAAGCCGCCTGCCCGACGCAGGTGGTGACGACATCCGGCTTCACAAATTGCATAGTGTCATAAATTGCGAAGCCCGCGGTAATCGAGCCGCCCGGCGAATTGATGTAAAGCTGGATGTCTTTTTCCGGATCTTCGGCTTGCAGGAAGAGCATCTGCGCAGTGGCCAGATTGGCGACGTGGTCGTCAATCGGCGTGCCGATAAAGATGATGTGCTCTTTGAGCAGCCGGGAGTAAATGTCATAAGCGCGCTCGCCGCGGCTGGTTTGTTCGACCACCATCGGAACGAGCGTTGTGCCGCGATATTCAGGTTCTTCGAAATTTTTCATTGAGATCGTTGAGCTGCCGGAAAGTTTCACTTTGCATCCGCAGCGGCGCTTGCTGCCGCAACGGTTTTGACCTGAGCGTTCTGCGCAAGCCAATCGAGAGTTTTATCACTGCGCAGCTTAGCTTTCATCCTATCGAGCGCACCCTGCTTTGTCAAACGAGCGCGAGCAGCCTCGGCGGATTCGCCACTATGACTGGCCATGTGTTCCAGCTCTTGCTGGACTTCTTCTTCCGTTACGTCAATGTTTTCCGCGGTGGCGATGCGGTCGATAATAAGTTCCGCCTTCACGTCATCGGTGGCGCGTTCCTGCTGGCGCTTCCGCAAGGAAACCCAGTCGACATTTACGGCGCGGGGGTCGACGCCCTGAGCGGCCAGCGAGCGAACCACACGTTCCAGGCGCGCATCCATTTGATGCTCGACGAGCGATTCGGGTACGGGGATGTCATGGAGCTTCACGAGCTCGGCGATGACCTTCTCTCTTTGCAGTTCTTTTTGCCGGTGATCGCGTTGGTGCTCCAGGCCTTCTGAGACTTTCTTTTTCAGCTCCTCGAGCGTGGCGGCGTCGCTCACATCCTTCGCAAACTCGTCATTCAACTCCGGGAGCTTCTTGTTCTTGATGCCGAGCACTTCGACGGCATAGTTGTACGTCTTTCCGACAAGTTTGGTATCGGGATAATCGGCGGGATAGGCCACCTCAAAAGTCTTGTGGTCGCCGATATTCGCGCCGCGGAGGTTTTCGTTGAAAGGCTCCATGGTTTCTTCCGCGCCGATGTGGCAGAGAACGCTATCCGCCTGCAGCGGCTCGCCGCCGCCAGCCGGAGTGCCCATCAATTTTAGCTGCACATAATCGCCGTCCTCGACGGCGCGCCCATCGACGGGGGCAAAAGCCGCCGCGCGTTCACGCATCTCCTCGATCGCTTTCGCGACGTCGCTTTCCGTGATATCCATCACGGGCATTTCGATCTCGAGTCCTTTGTAATTTCCAAGCTCGAAGTCTGGAAGAACTTCAAAGACGGCGCGGAACTTCAACGGCTGGCCTTCGACAAAATCCAGCTTTTCGACCTGCGGCTGCGAAACGGGTGTCAGCTTTTGTTCGGAGACGGCTTTTTCAACGCGCTCCGGAACGAGAGATTGCAGCACTTCGCCCTTGATGTCTTCGGCGAAGCGGCGGCGGATGAGAGAGACGGGCGCCTTGCCCGGCCGGAAACCCGGCACGCGGGCAACGCGCGCAAATTCCTTGGCGACGCTCTCGATCTTCTTGGTTACTTCTTCCGCGGGAATTTCGAGATCCAGCTCGCGGCGGCAAGTGGCTTCAGCCATGTAACAATCCTCTCCTCGATGAACGATCCGGCAACAACCAGCGCTTCCTGAAACTAATCGCCGGCCTCGATGACACACGCCCCGTGTTTCGCGGAATGCCCTGGCTTGCCGACCGTTTTGCAGTCGCACAGGAATTCAGATGAGGCCAGACAGGTAAGAACTTGTGCCGCAACGCAAAATAAGAGTATAGGCGAGGCAATCCAGAGCGTCAATTCGGCTATTACGACGGTCGTTATCCGGACAAACTTCTCCGCTCACTTCTGCCGAGGTGCTTTTCTTTTGCCGCAAACAGAAGTGAAGCGGTGCAGATTGAAAACCAGCCGACGATAAGAGTCCTTTGCTACTGACTACCACCGCCGATAATGTGGGGATCAAATACCTTGCCGTCTACCACGATTCCGTAGTCATAAACGGTTAAGGTGTCTGAGGTGATTGGTCCTGCCGTAGGATGCTGGTTGTCAATCTCTTTGCAGCCGCTTGGGCCGAACGGGCAGTCGTGTTTGAAAAACACAAAGAAGATGTGATCGTCAGCCTTCCAGGAAACTTTGCTGTTTTTACAGACATAGGCATCTGTCACATCTACTCCCGTTTGTGAGTTGACCTTTATCGTGGTCGTGCAAGCTAATCTGATCTGAGCGTACATGGTCTTTTCCTGACTGCAACCCATGGGCGACGCCAGCAACGAGAACACAACGGATAGGCCCGCAATACCTGAAATAATTCTAGCAAGAGACATGCTTCCTCCTTTTTTTAGTGTGGCCGACTTGGGTGGCTACCATGGATAAGAGCGAGAAAACGCGGATTGCCGCTTAGAGCGCCAAAGTTCGGCGTGTCGCGAACGGTTTCGGGCGCGATCCCCAAAGAAACCGCTTTTTCGAGGGCGTTGAGCGCGCGGCTACTGTCGCCGAATTGCTGATATACGATCGCTGAGACAAACTGGACGTCCGGGCTGTTGGGTTGGAGACGGAGCGCGGCGCCAATTTCGTCCAGAGCCTGTTTTCGCTCGCGGTGCATGGCATGGTATTGACCGAGATAGGCCCGGAGTGACGCGTCACGCGGATTGTGGCGCAGGTTTTCTTCTCCCAGACTGATCGCTGTGCTGTATGCGCCGGCGGCCTCTTTGCGCCGACCGGGCGTCCAGTAGTAGGCATCGCCAAGATTGCCCCACAGCTCATAGTTCTTGCCATCAAGCTTCACGGCTCGTTCGAAGTCCGAAGCGGACTCAGCGTACCGCCGCATCTGAAAGTGGGCTGTGCCCAGATTGGAGAGGGCGATGGCCGTCGGGCGAATGCTCAGGGACCGCTCGAGAAGCGGGATGGCTTCGTTATACTTGCCTTGAAGGACTCGGACACCGCCAAGGTTGTAAAAGCCAATGAAGCTGTCTGGCACGAGCGAAGTCACTTGACTGTACATCGTGGCGGCTTCGTCGTAACGCGCGTGCGCCATGTAAAAGAGGCCGAGCCAATTATAAGTGGCCCAATAAGCCGGCCGCACGGTAATCGCTTGTTTGTAAAGCTTCTCAGCTTCGTCAAGACGGCCTAGCTTTTCGTAAACCGCAGCCAGCCCGCCATAAGCATCGTCGCTGGCGGGATCAAGCTCGAGAGCGCGACGATATTGCTCAACAGCTTTTTCGTAGCTGCCCTGTGAGGTGAAAGCGCGGCCGAGACAAGAACGGGCCAGAGCAAGATTTGGACCCAGTTGTGAGGCTTTCTGGCAGGTAGACACCGCAGCATCGGCCCATTGCCGATCGTGGGTCAGTTGGAATTTTCGCCAATATGCTTCACCGAGCCCAGCCGTGGCGGCTGCGTAATTTGGATCCTTTTCCAGCGCTCGCCGGAAAAGGGTGATGGCATTTTCCACTTTCTCTGGCACGACGTAATCCTGGAGGTAGCCGCGGCCCTGGGTATAAAAATCAAAAGCCGCCGGCTCAGTGGTTCCATGGGAAGCGAAAGACCGCTCCTCCTCGGGTCCGAGCTGCAACTCAAGGGAATCAGCAACTTTTTCAAAAACCTGATCCTGCAATGCGAAGGGGTCGGCAAGGGAGGCCGTTATGGTGCCGCTGCGGACTTGCAGGCGAGAACGGGCATCCATCAGAGCGTAGTTCACCCGCACGTTCCCTGAAGCGCGTTGAATGTTCAAGACCAGCACCAAATTGACGCCAAATTGTTGGCGAGCAGCATCGATGGTGGTCACGCGTTTTTCGATGGTGGAGTTCATGGGGATGACGGACAAAGAATGCTGCGTACCGAGCTCTCCGAGACGCGAATTGAGAGTGTCCACGAGCCCCGTGTCGAAAGCTGATTGTGCCGGATCACCACGGTCGATGGGAGGCAGCACTCCCAGCAGAACTCGCGAGGGCATGGGATCCGGAGATTTTGCGGCGGGGCGAGACTTGTTGTTGCGA
This sequence comes from uncultured Acidobacteriota bacterium, assembly GCA_963824515.1. Lineage (GTDB taxonomy): Bacteria > Acidobacteriota > Terriglobia > Acidiferrales > UBA7541 > Acidiferrum. The sequence continues at coordinate 206,778 of CAWGPN010000012.1, read as the reverse complement.
ATCGCCAGGATGCCAACAGCAGCGAGCACGCTGAGAACGAGGACAATCAGTGCCGACCGCAACGGGAAACGATGGGCCTCTCGCGAGGGCACCACGACTTGGTCCGTCGAGAGACCTGTTGCTTCCAGGGCCGCGCGAACTTCTCCCGCTCGACGGTACCGGCGTTCCGGCTCTTTCTCCAAGCACCGGGAAACGACAGTTTTCAAACCGGCAGGTACGGTGGGAGGGAGCGGCCTGAGCGGATCGCGAAGGATAGAGTTACAGAGCAGGAAATGATTAGCGCCTTGGAACGGACGCGTCCCGCTAATCATTTCGTAGAGAACTATTCCGAAGGACCAGATATCCGTGCGCGGAGAAGCATCGCCGCCTTCAATTTGTTCCGGGGCCATGTAAGGGAACGTGCCACCCAGCGAGACGTCGCCATCGGCGGAGGTCACCTCCAAAGTCTTGCGATCGTATTCCGCGGGATTGCTGCGGCGCGCCAAACCAAAATCCAGAATCTTGGCCTCGCCATTGGGCGTCACGATAATGTTAGGCGGCTTTAAATCGCCGTGTATTATTCCCCTTTCATGAGCATGGGCGAGGGCCGAGCCGATTTGGGAGCTGTAACGAAGAACCTTTTCTAGCGGCAGCGGACCTTGCCGGATCAACTCCGAAAGAGTGCGGCCCTCGATATATTCCATGGCGATGAACATCTCGCCGGCGTCGTCGCCCACTTCGTAGATGGTACAGATGTTCGGATGATTCAGAGCTGAAGCGGTGCGCGCCTCACGCTTGAGGCGTTCGCTTTCCTTCTCTGCCTGTGCCACCGACTCGGGAAGAAACTTGAGGGCTACGGTGCGATGAAGTGTGGTGTCTTCCGCTCGATAAACTGCACCCATGCCGCCGCTGCCAAGGGGTCCGAGAATGCGGTAGTGAGAGACTAACTCGGCTGGCATGGCAAGAGACGCTTCGAGGGAAGACTTAAAGATTCGGTCGCTAAGACCGCTTAAAAGGCATCTTATGCCGCACGTAGTTTCAAGTCAACGCAAGTTTCATTGGGCCACACTTGTGGCCGACGCTTGTCTCTGGCGAGTGCCCCCGGACTGGGCTATCGCAACTACGTTGCTCCTGACATGGAACCTGAAATCTAAAATCTAGCCGAGGTTTTTCAGAATGGATGCGGAACTCTCTCGATTTCTTCGATGCGGCCGGCTTTTCAACTATGCAGCGTGGTTCAATGACGCGGTGAAATCGGCGTGAAGCAGTCGGTGGAAGAGGTGCTCGCCGGCTTCGCGGCGGACGGAGAGGCGTCCGGCGAAGTAGGAGCGGGAACCGAGGCCGCGCTGCACGGCATCACAGATGGCCATGTCTTCGTCTTGCACTCTTTCGCTTACGGCGATGCTTTCTTTGTGCCGTGCTTCGGCGGCCGCGCTGGTGTCCGCGAAATAATAGTCAAAGACCACGGCGCAGCGGTCTACTCCGAGGGGCAGCACAAGATTGGTGTCCATGACGCCTTCGTAGGCGTTGATCATGAAGTTGGGATAGAGCCAGAGATAAAACGCACGACCTTGCCGGGTGTTCGCGACGCCGGCCTCCGATGCCGAGTCCGATGAAAGCGGGCTGGATTGCAGGCAAGCGCGGTCGAAATTTTCGATGGTGTATTTGGTGTATTCGATAACGCTGCTCAGGCCTTTGTGGGCGTGTGGCACGTGATAGCCGCCATCGAGGTAGTTATCGACGTATACCTTCCAGTTGCAGTTGAGGGTGTAGACGCGCCGGTCAAAGAAGTAAAGCTTTTTTGACAGCTCGAGCGGCGCCACCAACTCCGGAACGACCCCCAAAAAATCGCGGAGAGGCGCGGCGCGCCCATCCAGATTCACGAAAACAAAATTTTCCCAAGTATCCACACGAATGGGAACCAAGCCGTTTTTCGCGCGGTCGAAATTGCAGACGCCATCGAATTCGACCATGCCCTTGAGGGCGCCGTCGATTCCGTAAGTCCAGCCATGGTACGGACACCGAAATTGTATTGCGCAACCCTGCGCTTCGGTAACGACGGCGGCAGCGTGATGGCGGCACACATTATAAAAGGCTCGCAACTTGCCATCGCTGCCGCGAACGACGACCAGCGGTTCGCCGGCCAATTCCGCCGTGAAAAAATAGCCATGGTCTCGCACTTGATCCGCGCGGCCCACAACTTGCCACGAGGAACTGAACACGCTGGCACGTTCCAACTCCGCGATGCGGGTATCGAAATACCACGGCGCGGGAATGGTCCAGGCTTCTTCAAGAGAATCACTGGGATTGTAGAGGTTCAACACGTCGCGGACACTGCGCTCCATGCGTTCTCCTTGGAGAGGCGATAAGCGCCAGAAAAGACCGCAGGTGGCGCTGAAGCATTTCCTATCGCGAAATCGTGAAGAATTATAGCGTCAACTGGCGCGGAGAGAGCGAATCAGTGTTAGCCCGCAGCGCAGGCCCGCAGAGCAGGATAGTTGCGCGGCCTGCTCCTGGCTCCCAGTGGCCGAAAATCGCCAACGCCCTATTTGTGAGCAGAGGATCTCTCTTCGCCGTCCCTTCGTTCGGCCAGCAAAGCGCTCGCGAGGAGTGTGAGGCATCCCCAAACTCCGAGCTCCCACCAGAATTGCTGTCGTTCGGCCAGCGCGAAGTTAAGCTCATCCGCCATAGCCTCGCTGGCCGCCTGCGCCCTGGCGACCGCACGATAGTTGCTGCTTTGCTCCGCCCGACTCTGATCGTCCGGGACGTCTGTCAAATCCTGTTGAGCGCTGGTAGTCGAGCTGGCGCTGGCGTCTTTCTGGGCATTGAGCGCTCGCTGAACTTTCACTTCGGTCAGTGCGCTTGCCGCGGACCATTGGAGAGCAGTGCCAACGGTCACGGCGGTCAGACCGAGCCAGCAGGCCAGCACCGTATACGCCAGGAATCTGTGCAAATTCACTATTCCTACCTCCGCACCGCGACGAACTCGTGGAATGAGGTTCTTGTTTCGGAAAACTAGTGATAATCACAACAAAAAGTTGGTGCGGAAGGAGGGATTTGAACCCCCACGGCCTTTCGGCCACAAGATCCTAAGTCTTGCGCGTCTGCCAGTTCCGCCACTCCCGCAGTGGTAGAAACTAATGATACCGGGAATCGACTAGCGTGCGCCATATCCACGATGCAAGGAATAGTGGCACTTGCTTCAGAATCCAAGCCTTCGAGGAAGATTTGTAAAATCGGCGTCGTGCTTACGTGCGTCGTCCCGAAAGTCACCGCGTAGAAAGGTAATTTGGTGAGCCGGGCAGGACTCGAACCTGCAACCCGTTGATTAAGAGTCAACTGCTCTACCATTGAGCTACCGGCCCACCGTAACTTTAGAATTTTACATGGGACGCGTATTTTTGTCGAACAGACCGAAATCTTCCACAATCCGCTGGCAAAGAGCCCAATCGCCGGAAAGCTTCCGCGGGCGAAGCCGCGGGCTTACTTGGTGCGGAGTTGGGCGGCGAGGTCGCGCGCAACCTGGCGAGCGCGCGGGAGTTCCGGAGGATCGAACGAGATGGCAGAGACGCGAGGATGGCCACCGCCGCCGAACTTTTCGGCGAGCGAGGCGAGATTTTTGTCCGCCGTGGCTTGATTCCAGGGGTTGGTGCCCAAGGAAATTTTAGCGCGGACCGGGGAGGAGCTGACGCTGACGGAATAAACGCATTCGGGATGCAGAAGATACGGGATGAACTTGTTGTAGCCTTCGAGGTCGAGATCGCTGACGTCGAAGAAAATCACGCCATCGACGGCCTCGGAGCGCTCCCGGAGTATTTCGATGGACTTGCGATGGCGTTCGAGCAGGGGGCCGAGGTGTTTGACGACGATGGGCAGCTTGACCATCTCAGCGAGCGGCCGATAGGCCAGCTCTGGAATGATGCGCGCTGGCAAGTTGTCTTCTGGAGCAGCTTCGATGACCAGGGCGAGCTGCGTGGCGGGTTCGGCATGCGCAACGGCGGATTCGGGCGTGGGATACTGCGCGCCGTCAATGATGTCGCCCCAGTGGATCAATTCCTCGAGAGGTTTAGTATCGAAAGCAAACTGGTCCCTTGCAACCGTGGCGATGAGCTTTGTGCAGGATTTATAGTCCGGCCGGTAAAACATGTGTGGGCCGGGATGACTGCGGAAATGCTCGGCATCGGCAGGGGTGAGAAATGCGCTCTGGTGATGGTCGAACCACCAGGTGACTTTTGGGGAGTTGGAATACTTGAAATCGACGATGGCGTTTTCGTCGCCGTCAAAAAGGCCGGGCGTCCACGGCTGGGAAGCGCGGTGCGTCATGCCGGTAAAGCCGAATTCGGCGGCAGGATCGAATTTTTCCTTGAAAAAGCGGTAGAAAAGCGCGGCGGAGGCGGTCCCATCAAAGCAACGGTCGTGGAAACACAGCCGGACGCGGGTCATGTGGTAGCGGTGGCACCTTTCGATTTCAATCTTGCCTTGCCCTGGAAGAAACAAGGCCCTTTAGGGTGGGGGGACACGAAAAAGAAGTCAAGAGGAAATGGCCTGGAACTCATTCTCTGAATGTAAGGGGTCCGGACCGGAAAATGCTAGAACGCCAGGAGAACCTTCCTTTTCATTTGTTGGTAGCCGCGAATCGACAGCCGTCGTGGAAGAACCAAGGCAACGGAGCGCCAAAGGAAAAGAGCATCCTGCATCGCGTTAGTCTTCCGGTGCGATGCCTTGCCTGCCGGGCTTTGGGTGGAGATGCAAAAATGGAAGAGCGGCACGCGTGCCGTCGGGCTATCGCCTCTTCCGAGGAGGGTGCAAGCAAGACCCTGCCAGGTAGCTTCAGGCTTGCGTGACGTCGTAAGCTTGCTCCCCATAAACCGCACTACCATATATCGCAGTGGTTGGGCTTCCTAGCCATATTAGTAAGATGAAGACTGGCAGAACATTAGCGCGCTCTCATGTTCCACAATTTTTTTAACAAAATCGAATGATTCCTCTTGACAAAGGCGGAAAGCCACCTATGATGTGGCGAGAAGTGGAGTGGAGTGGTTGATAGTAGAGCAAAGTAGATTCTTCCCGGGGCGGTTGATGCGTTCTCGAGGGCAATCGTGAACGTTGGCATTCTGGGCATCCAAAGCAAGCTTTTTAGCAGGGGTTATGAAGCTGAGGGGAAACTGTCCGGCGAAAGTCGACGAGAAGGGGCGTCTCAAAATACCCTCGGTGTATCTGGACGAACTCAAGGAGTACGGCAACCAGTTTTATATCACAAGTACGACAGGCGAATCGGCAAGAATTTATCCGATGAAGGTATGGTCCGAGATCGAAGACAAGCTGGCGCAATTACCGAGCGCGAATGTGGCGAAGCGAAAGTTTTTGATGAGGACGAGCTATTTCGGGCAAGTGGCGGAGTTGGACGGGCAGGGAAGGCTGCTATTGCCCGCGGTACTGCGCGAAGCGGCGCAGACAGTCAGGGATGTGGACGTCTTCGGGACTTTGAATTATCTGGAAGTGATGAACCACACGCGGGTGCTGGACAAGATGAAGAATGAGCCGTACACGGACGAGGATGATACGGCGCTGGGGATTTAAAGAAATAACGAAGCAAAGAAATAACGAAGCAAAGAAACTCGAAATTGGGTGGGGCGGAAGAGCTGGGGCGCGATAGAAGTGAGTGCGGCGCATACGCCGGTGATGTTGGAAGAGGTGCTGGAATGGCTGGGCATCAAGCCGGACGGAATTTACGTCGACGCCACGCTGGGAGCCGGCGGGCATTCGGGAGCGATCGCTGGAAGGCTGACCTCCGGCCGATTGATCAGCCTGGACCGGGACGCACAGGCGCTGGAGCTGGCGCGGGAGCGGCTGAAGAGCTTCGGGGCGACAGTGACCATCGTGCAGTCGGCGTTCTCGAGGATTGCGGAGGTCGTACAAGAGTTGGGGATTCCGAAGGTGGACGGGGTCTTGGCCGACTTGGGAGTTTCGAGCATGCAGCTTGATCAAGGATCGCGGGGATTTTCGTTTCGCGAAGCTGCGGCGCTGGATATGAGGATGAACACAGCCGATGAATTGACGGCAGACGAGATTGTGAATCGGTGGTCGGAGACGGAGATAGCCGACCTGCTCTACCGCGAGGCGGATGAGCACGATTCCAGAAGAATCGCCAAGGCCATCGTGAGGGCGCGGCCCTTACGAGATACGGTGCACTTGGCAACGGTTGTGGCAGGGGCCCGCAAGCACTGGGGAAGGCAGAGACTGCATCCCGCAACAAAAACGTTTCTGGCGCTGCGGATAGCGGTGAATCGAGAGATGGAGGAACTCGGGCAGTTTCTAACGCGGACCCCCGCTACATTGAATTCCGGCGGTCGCCTGGTGGTACTGAGCTACCACTCGCGCGAAGACCGTATCGTGAAGCACGCGTTTCAAGAAGGAGAGCGAGAGGGAACGCTCCGCGTACTCACCCGGCACGTAATCCAGCCGACCGAAGCAGAGAAGGCGGCCAACCCGCGTTCGCGAAGCGCGAAATTGCGGTGTGCAGAAAGAGTGTAGTGATGAAGGGCAAAAGAAGAAAAGGCATGGTGGCGGAGTTTCACACCGTCAAGCGAATCGATAATTCACGGCTGGTGCGCAACGTGGAGCCGGCCAGGGTGCGAAGTCTCTGGCGGACGGTAGCGCTGGGCAGCGTGGTGGCGGCGTTTTTTATGCTGTACATATTCCAGCACTTTCACTGCATCGATCTGAGCTATCAGCTCCAGGATTTGAAAGCCCAGCAAACGAAAGCAGCGGCCATAAATTCGGAACTGAAGCTGGAGATTGCCGGGCTGCGGGACCCGATGCGCATTGACACCATCGCACGCCGCCGGCTCGGCTTGACGGAACCATTGCCGTCGCAAGTGCAGGAATATGACGTGCCGGACGGGGCGGAAGTGGCTGCTGCGCGCTATGTGCGCCCGAACCGCGCGCCGTGAACCACGCGTCCGGTATTGCGTTCCCATACAAGAAATTTTCCGTTACCTTGAACTTCCAACCGGAGAAATTGCCGACCTGAATTCGCCATGCAACAAGACCGCGTCCACGTCCGTTTGCTCGTCCTTGCCGGCGTGGCGTTCTTGTGGATAGGCGCCATCTTCGGGCGTCTCACCTATTTGCAACTATTCTGCCACGGCGAGTATCTGGCACGCGCGCTGCGCCAGCAACAGCGCACCATCGAGATCACGCCGGAGCGCGGCGCAATTTACGACCGGAACAAAAGGACGCTGGCCATGAGCATTCCGGTGGATTCCGCCTTCGCCGTGCCTTCGGAAATCGGAGACGAACAACTGGCAGCGCGGCTGCTTTCGGGCGTGGTGAAGGTTCCCCAGGAAGTGCTCGAAGAGCGCTTTAAATCCTCCAGGTCATTTGTGTGGATATCTCGCAAGTTGCCGCCGGAAATAGCCGAAGCGATAACGGCGTTGAATCTGAAAGGCGTCTACCTCCAGAAGGAAAACAAGCGGTTCTATCCCAAGCGCGACCTCGCGGCGCACGTCCTGGGATTCGTGGGCATGGATGAAAAAGGGCTTGGAGGCATTGAGTACGAGCTGGACAACGAGATTCGCGGGAAGAGTGAAAAGATCGTGGTGATGGAGGACGCGAAGCGGCGGTGGTTCGACAGCAGCCAAGCCAAGCTGAACAACGGCGCGGATGTGGTGCTGACGCTGGACGAGAAAATTCAGTACATCACCGAACGCGAGCTGAACGCCGCGATCGCCCGGACACACGCAATTGCGGGGACGGCCATCGTCATGAATCCGAATAACGGAGAAATTCTGGCGCTGGCGAATTGGCCGACGTTCAACCCCAACAGAGCCAGCGAAGCGCCGGCGGGAGCGCGAATGGATCGCGCGGTGAGCGCGCTCTACGAGCCGGGTTCGACTTTTAAGCTGGTGACGCTTGCGGCGGCGTTCAACGAGGGCATTACGCGGCCCGACGAGGTTTTCGATTGCGAGAACGGCAGCGTGCTCGTGGCGGGCCACCGGATTCACGACCATAAGCCGTTCGGGTTGCTGAACGTGTCGCAAATCCTGGCGCAATCGAGCGACGTGGGAGCCATCAAAATTGCATTGCGGCTGCAAGCGCCGAGATTCTACGACTACATCCGCGCTTTTGGCTTCGGGGAGTTGACCGGAGTGGATTTGCCCGGGGAGAGCCGAGGCTTGCTGCGGCCAGTGAATGATTGGGGATCGTTCTCGATTGGCTCGATTTCGATGGGACAGGAGATTGGGATTACGCCCATCCAACTGATCACGGCAGTCTCGGCCATCGCCAATGGCGGCCTGCTATACAGACCGCATGTTGTGAAGGAACTGGAACGGGGTGGCCGGGTGCTGCCAGCTGAGGGCGTACTGGCGCCAATGGAACCGAGACGCGTGATTCGTCCTCAAACGGCGGCGACGTTGCGCCGCCTGATGGAAGGTGTGGTGCTTGATGGAACGGGTCCGAAGGCGCGGCTCGACGGGTGGACTTCTGCCGGGAAAACGGGAACCGCGCAAAAGATCGATCCCGCGACGGGGCGATACTCGCGCACCCAATTTATAGCTTCGTTCGCGGGATTTGCGCCGATCAACGACCCGGCAGTGGCGATTCTTATATCGCTGGATTCCCCGGTGGGGCAACACGAAGGCGGGGAAGTGGCCGCGCCAGTTTTCAAACGCGTTGCCGAAGATGTCCTGACGTATTTGGATGTGCCGCGCGACGTTCCGCTCAATCCAAAGTTTCTTCAGACGAATTACAGGAAGCCATCGAATGAAGACCGGAGCGCCCTGGAGGATTTATCCTCGGTGGATTTTTCCGGAGAAGCCGATCCGGCGCCTGCAACATCGCAGGCTGGAAATGCCCGAGGACATAAGCAGATGGACAGCAAGGTGCCAGCAATAACTGTGGCAGTGGATCAAGGCGGGGAAATCGAGATGCCGGACTTCGGCGGCAAGACGATGCGCGAGGTAGCGGACATTTCGCTGAAGCTCGGGCTCGATCCAGTGCTGGTTGGCAGCAATCTTGCAGTCGACCAATCGCCGGCGCCGGGGGCGAAGGTCCGCCGCGGCGCGAAGATCACGGTGCGCTTCGGGACACCGAACGAGAAGAAATCGAGGCCAAGCCCGGGAAACAGGAATTAGGATGAGAACTGGATTGAACCATATAGAAGAAACGCAAAACTCGAAGACCAAACACGCCGATGAAGGCCGCGAAGATTCATCGTCGCCCCGCGTCTCACCTCGAAGCACGAAACTGCGCGATTTGCTCCTGGGAACGGAGACGAACGCCGCGCCATCCGTTGCGGAGATGGAAATCCGCCAGGTCACCTGCGATTCGCGGAAGGTCCAGCCGCGCTCTCTCTTTTTTGCATTGCACGGTGCGAAGACCGATGGGAATGCATTCGTTCGCGATGCCGTGTCGCGCGGTGCCGTGGCCATCGTGAGCGAAGACGCGCCGCCGCCGGGGATTCCGGCGAGCGTGGCGTGGATTCAAGCGCGCGAAGGACGCAAGGCGCTTGCGATTGCGGCGGCCAACTTTTTCGAGCATCCGGCACAAGCTTTGCAGCTTGTCGGGGTGACCGGCACGAACGGGAAAACCACGACAACTTCCTTGATTGATGCCATCGTCAAGGCCTCAGGCGCAAAGACCGGCCTTTTCGGAACGATTGCGTATCACACGCCGCTTGGCGAGTATCCCGCGCCGAACACCACGCCGGAATCGGTAGACCTCCAAGGATTTTTGGCGGAGATTCGCGATGCGGGCGGGAAATTCGCGGTGCTCGAGGCGAGCTCGCACTCGTTGGCCATGGACCGCTTATGGGGCTGCCATTTTGCGGCGGCAGTTTTTACGAATTTGACCCGCGAGCACATGGATTATCACAAGACATTCGACGATTATTTTGCGGCGAAGAAGAAGTTGTTCGAAGGCACCGGCGCGGGCGCGCCGGATGTTGCCGTGATTAACACGGATGACGAGTATGGAAAGCAATTAAGCAGGCTGGCCAAGCAGACCGTCACCTACGGCCTCGAATCCGATGCGGACATCACTACGAAGAAATTCCAACTGACATTCAATGGACTGTCGTTCACGGCGCAAACACCCAACGGCAAGGTGCAGGTGGCGTCACCGCTCGTGGGCCGCATCAATGTTTACAACATCCTGGCGGCGATTGGCGCGGCGCAGGCGCTGGGACTTTCGACGGAGACGGTTGAAACTGGCATCCGAAAACTCGGGAGCGTTTCGGGGCGCTTTCAGCGCATCGATCTTGGCCAGCCGTTCTTTGTCGTGGTCGACTACGCCCATACCGACGATGCACTCGAGAATCTGATTCGCACCGCGCGAGAGCTCAATCCCAAAGGACGAATCATTACACTCTTCGGATGCGGCGGCGGAAAGGACCGGACCAAACGGCCGGTGATGGGCGAAGTGACGGGCCGCTTGAGCGATCTGACGATCCTTTCGAGCGACAATCCGCGGAACGAAGATCCCCTGAAAATTATCAGCGACATCATCGTGGGACTCCAGAAGACAGCGGGGAAATATTTGATCGAGCCGGACCGCGAAAAAGCGATTGGCGTGGCCATGGACGAAGCGCGCGCGGGGGACATCGTTCTACTCGCGGGGAAAGGCCATGAGGATTATCAGATTCTCGCGGAGAGAACGCTGGTATTTGACGACCGCGACGAGGTGCGAAAGGCATTGCGCGAGAGAGGCTTTGGCGAAACGAAAGCCGAAATCGGCGCGGGGAAGCCGAAAAACGGCTCAGGGTTTGGCACGTAGCGCGCTTGTCTAGAAGCATGGCGAGGGCGCGCGAGCCAGTGGTCAACTCGCGAAAGGAGGAGCCCTCAAAATACGGTGAAAAGAGACCGATGCGCAGGGTATGTACGTAAAGCAAACCCTTTGAGGCATTTATGCGGTGGACGATTGCACAGGTGGCTGGCGCTCTGGGTGCTACGGCGGGGGCGGGACTCGACCCCGTGGCCCGGGTGGCCGGCGTCTCGATTGATTCTCGCACGGTACGTGCGGGAGAACTGTTCTTTGCCGTCCACGGACCGCGTCACGATGGACACGATTATGTGGAGAGCGCGCTGGCGCGCGGAGCTTTCGCCGCGGTGGTGGCGGGATCGCAAGCCGGCCGCTACGGGGAAAGTGTCCGGGACCGCTGCATCGTTGTGGGGGACACATTCGACGCACTCAAACAGCTGGCGCGAGCGGTGCGCGAAGCATGGGGCGGGAAAATTGCAGGCGTCACGGGCTCCGTGGGCAAAACCACTACGAAAGAGATCCTGGCGGCACTGCTGGGCGCGAAGCTACGGGTCCTGAAATCGGAGGGAAATTTCAATAACGAGTATGGGCTGCCGCTGACGTTGTTTCGTCTGGAGGAAACACACCAGGCGGCGGTGCTGGAGATGGGCATGTCGCGGCGCGGGGAGCTGGCGCGCCTCGCCGCGATTGCTCGCCCTGATGTTGGCGTCGTGACTCGCGTGGCGCCGGCACATCTGGAATTTTTTTCGTCCGTGGACGAAATAGCACTTGCGAAACGCGAGCTGATAGAGGGGCTGAATGGACGGGAGTCTACGGCGGTGTTGAACGCCGACGATGCCCGCGTGGCGGCGTTCGGAGCATTCGCGCCAGGCCGCGTGGTGACTTACGGAATCGACGCGCCTGCGTTTTTCTCCGCAACGGCGATTGAGGATCGCGGAGCGCTGGGTTCCGCGTTTGACTATATCAGTCCCGAGGGCCGGGTGCGTTTGGAACTGCCTGTACCCGGGCGGCACCTGATTTACAACGCGCTTGCCGCGCTCGCGGCCGCCAGCGTCTGGAACATCGGAGCGGCGGAGGCGCAAAGCGTTTTTCGAACGCTGCGCGTGCCGGCCATGCGCGGCGAATTGCTGAGGTTTTCGAATGGAGCGGCGCTTATCAATGACAGCTACAACTCGAGTCCGGCCGCGTTGCACGCCATGGTAGCCGTGCTGGCGGCGACGCCGAATTTTCAGCGGCGGATTGTGGCTGCCGGCGAAATGAGAGAGCTGGGTGCGGCTTCGCCAGTGCTACATCGCGAAGCGGGAATTTTCACGGCGAAAACGGGTAAGGTCGATTGGGTGATCGGAGTCGAAGGCGACGCGGAACAAATCGTGGAAGGGGCCGTGTCAGCGGGGATACCTCGAGCTCAGACGAAGTTTTTCGTTTCGTCGGAAGAGGCTGCAAAATTTCTGGAAGAGTTCCTCAAAGCTGGAGATGTCTTGCTGGTGAAAGGCTCGCGCGGAGTGAAGATGGAGCGCATCGTCGAAGCGCTGCTGGCGCGTTACTCGTCTCCCGGCGAGGTTGTACATCAGGAGCCACGGCACTGATATGCTCTATTACCTCCTCTACCACGTCCTGCAGCCGTATTTCAGCCCGTTAAACGTTTTTCGTTACATAACGGTTCGGACCGTGTACGCGAGCTTGACGGCCATGTTTCTTGGGCTGGTGTTCGGCCCGTGGCTGATCCGCCATTTACGTGAACTGCAGATCGGGCAGTACATCCGCGAGGAAGGCCCTCAAGAACATCAGAAAAAAGCCGGCACTCCGACCATGGGTGGCGTACTCATCGTTTTGTCGACGGCGGTGCCCACGCTGCTCTGGGCCGATCTGACCAACCCTTTTATTTTACTTTCGCTCTTTGCGCTGTTCGGTTTCGCAGTCATCGGCTTCATCGACGATTACGCGAAGGTTTCGAAACAGAGAAATCTTGGCCTGACCGCGAAAAAGAAGATTTATTTTCAGGTGCTGGTAAGCCTGGTCGTGGGAATTTCTCTGCTTGTTCTCGTTACGCATTACGCTTACTCGACGCAACTGATGATTCCATTCTTCAAACGATTGCATCCTGATCTGGTCATCCATTCGCTGATGAATTCGCGGCACCTGTGGCCCCTGGCGTTTCTGCCGTTTCTCGTTTTCGTTTGTCTCGTAATCGTAGGCTCCTCGAACGCCGTGAATCTGACGGATGGGCTCGATGGCCTGGCCATTGGCTGCACGGTGATCGCCGCCGGGGCGCTAACGGTGCTTACTTATGTGAGCAGCAACTCACGCTGGGCGACTTATCTCGAGATTCAGTACATCCCGCGCGTAGGCGAACTCACGATTTTTTGCGGCGCATTAGTCGGCGCTTCGCTCGGCTTCCTTTGGTACAACGCGCATCCCGCGGAAATATTTATGGGAGATGTGGGGTCGCTTTCGCTTGGCGGAACGCTCGGCACCGTCGCGGTCATCATCAAACAGGAAATCCTTCTGTTCTTTGTGGGCGGAATTTTCGTCATCGAAGCGCTCTCGGTCATTTTGCAGGTCGGATCCTACAAGTTGCGAGGCAAGAGGATATTTCGCATGGCGCCGATCCACCATCATTTTGAGCTGCAAGGCTGGAGCGAATCGAAGGTTATTGTGCGGTTTTGGATTGTTGCGCTGGTCTTTGCGTTGTTTGCCCTGACCACGCTGAAATTGAGGTAGCGAGCCATTGCGGTTGGTCAAGTTCGGGAAGGAACGATGCCGGGTGGAATGGAGTTGCGGGGGAAGCGCGTGCTGGCCGTGGGGCTGGCGCGCACAGGCGTGGCTACGGCCCTTTTTTGCGCAGCTCGAGGTGCTCAGGTGACGGCAGCGGATTCCCGCAGCGAGGGCGAACTCGGTGAGCCGATCGCCAAATTAAAAGAAGCCGGAGTGGCGCTCGAACTCGGCAGTCATCGAGAGAAAGTTTTTCTTGAGCAGGATTTGATTGTTCCCAGTCCAGGCGTGCCCGCCGACGAAGCACACCTTCAGGCGGCGCGGGCCAAAGGCGTCACGATTTGGAGCGAGATTGAACTGGCCTATCGTTTTCAGAAGGGCCGATTGATTGGAATTACCGGTTCGAACGGCAAGACGACGACGACCTCGCTCGTGGAACACATATTGAAGACCGGCTGGGATGCAGACCATTCTCGCGGGAAATATCGGGACGCCGCTGATCGGATGCGTGGACGCGATGAAAGACGGCACCTGGTCTGTGGTCGAGTTGAGCAGCTTTCAACTCGAGCTGATCGATACTTTTCGGCCCAATATCGGCGTCTTTCTGAATCTGACGCCGGACCATCTCGATCGGCACCACACCAGGGAAGCGTATGGCGACGCGAAAGCGCGCCTGTTTGAGAATCAGACTGGCGAAGATGCCGCGGTGCTGAACGCGGATGACGCGGCGGTTGCGGCTTATGCTCCATCGCTTCCACGAGTGTATTGGTTCAGCAGAAAACAGCGGGTCGCGCAGGGAGCGTACGTTCGAGATGAGCAAATCGTCTTCCGGCAAAATGGCGCGGAGGAAATCCTGCTCAAGCTCGAGGATATTCCCCTCGCCGGCGCGCACAACGTCGAAAATGTCCTTGCTTCGGCGGCGGCGGCACGGCTCGCCGGCGCATCCGCGGCAGCGATTGCGAAAGGCGTGAGATCTTTCGCGGGAGTCGAGCATCGGCTCGAATTCGTCGCCGAAATCGGAGGCGTGCGTTACTACAATGACTCCAAGGCGACCAACGTCGACGCCACGCTGAAGGCGCTAGACGCCTTTCCAGGCCGCATTCTGGTGATTCTCGGCGGAAAAGATAAAGGAAGCGACTACACCGCCCTGCAAAAACCGCTTAGGGAAAAGGCAATTCTCGCGCTGCTGATCGGCGCGGCGGCGGAAAAAATCGGAAAACAGATTGCCGGAAGCGTCGCTTTGGAACACGCCGAAACGCTCGAACGCGCCGTCGAAATCGCTTCGCATGCGGCGCAACGAGGTGACGTGGTGATCCTCGCCCCGGCTTGCGCCAGTTTCGACCAGTTTCAGAATTACGAGCACCGCGGACGCGTTTTCAAGGATTTGGTGAAACAACTTGAAAAGCAAACCACGCGCGCGAGTTCAGGAAAAGGGTGAGCGAAAGTGCCTCGACGCCTTGAAACGGACCGCTGGTTGTTCGGAGTGACGGTGGCGCTGTGCCTATTCGGCGCAGTGATGATTTTCAGCGCGTCTGCGGTCACCGCGGAGACAAACTACGCGCACTCCTACTATTTTTTGGTTCGGCAAATCGCTTGGCTGGCGCTCGGGCTTCTTGGAATGTTCGCGCTCATGCGGACGGACTACCGGCGTTTGCGCGAGCCCGTGGTGATCTATACGACGGTATGCGTGGTCCTGCTCATGCTCGTTGGGACTCTTTTTCTGGACAAGTCGCACGCGACACATCGCTGGATCCGCTTCGGGCCGGTAGGGATTCAGCCGTCCGAATTGGCAAAGCTCGCGGTAATCCTGTATCTCGCCTGGTTCCTGGACCAGAAACGGCACAAGAAGGCGGGCATGGATTTTCGCAAGCAGGATTTTCTAGAGACGATTCTTCCCGCCGCGGCACCCGTATTGATTTACGTGTGTCTGATCCTGATGCAGCCGGATTTGGGCACGGCCGTGGACATTGTTTTGGTGGCGACGGCGATACTCTTTGCCGCCGGATTGTCCTGGAAGTGGCTCGCGGCCGGCGCGGCTGCCGCTCTCCCCACGCTTTATCTCCTGATCACTCACGTTTCCTACCGCCAGGCGCGTTTAACCGCTTTCCTTGACCCCAACTCTGATCCCCAGGGTGCGGGCTTCCAGTTGATGCAGTCGCTGATCGCTGTGGGCTCAGGCGGGTTCAGCGGCGTGGGCCTCATGGAAAGCAAACAGAAGCTATTTTATTTGCCGGAAGCGCACACGGATTTCATTTATGCAGTGATCTGCGAAGAGCTGGGCTACATCGGGGCGATGCTGGTGATCGCGCTGTTCGTGGTTTATGGCTGGCGCGGATTGCGGGCCGCCTTCGCCGCTCCCGATCGATTCGGGCGCTTGCTCGCGATGGGAATCACCGCCATGGTCCTTTGCCAGGCTTTTATGAATCTCGCGGTGGTGTTGGGCATGGTCCCGACTAAAGGCATTCCGCTGCCCTTCGTGAGTTACGGCGGGTCGAGCCTGCTGGTCATGCTGCTCGCGACGGGAGTGCTGCTGAACATTTCGCAGCAGGCTACGGAATCATGAGCCGAAGCTTCGAGTCGGACGTCGTTATCGTTTGTAAGGGCACAATATATCGTGCCCGTGCGGCCGTGCAAATTGATGAGCTGCGGTCATGAAGCTTCTCATCGCGGGGGGCGGCACGGGCGGGCACGTTTTCCCGGCGCTGGCCATTGCGCAGGAGTGGCTGTCGCGCGGGAAGGAGAGAGAAGTCGTGCTGGTGGGAACACAACGCGGGATTGAAATGAAGCTGGTGCCTCAAGCCGGGCTGCCGCTGGATACGTTGCGCGTGGCCGGCTTGAAAGGGAAGGGCGGCGCGACATTGCTGAGAAATCTCGCCATGCTCGCGCCCGCTATGCTGGATGCGCGGCGCGTTTTGCGGAAGCACAAGCCCGTCGCGGCGTTTGGAGTGGGCGGTTATGCGGCGGGGCCCATGCTACTGGCGACGTGGCTGGGAGGCGTGCCGAATGTGATTTTCGAGCCGAATGCGGAGCCGGGCTTGACCAATAAGCTGCTCGCGAAACTGTCGAAGCGAATCGCCACCGGCTATGAAATTTCTGCTCAGGCCTGGGGAAAAAAAGCTGTCGTCACGGGCTGCCCGGTGCGCTCGGAGTTTTTCTCGATTGCGCCGCGCAAGCCCGAAAAGCCATTCCGCTTGCTGGTGACTGGCGGAAGCCAGGGAGCATTGCCCATCAACCGCGCGTTTGTCGATGCCATGGACCGACTTGCGGCGCGAAAAAACGAGCTGTCCATCGTGCATCAGACCGGCGAACGCGATTATAATGCGGTGCGCACCGCGTACGCGAGGCGCGAGATCAACGCGGAGGTTGTGCCCTTCCTCACGAACATGGCAGAGCGCTTTGCCTGGGCCGACGTGATTGTTTGCCGGGCAGGAGCCATCACTGCGGCGGAAATTGCCGCCGCGGGCCGCGCCGCCATCTTCATTCCTTTCGGAGCCGCCACCGATAGCCACCAGTTGCGCAACGCGCAAGAGATGCAGCGTGCAGGCGCCGGCCGGCTTATCAACGAAAAAGAGCTCAGCGCGGAACGCCTGACAAACGAAATCTTCTCTCTTATTGACCAGCCCGAGCTGATTGAAAAGCAATCAAATGCCGCGCGGTCGCTTGCCCGGCCGCATGCTACGCGGGACATTGTTAACTTGATCGAAGAGGCCGCAAACGTGCAGGGAATCAGCCAGAGGGCAAAACCATGATGGTCTCGTTCCGCAATTTTCAGCGCATTCATCTGGTGGGCATCGGCGGCATCGGCATGAGCGGCATCGCTGAAGTGCTGCTGACGCTGGGCTACTCCGTTTCCGGCTCGGACACCAAGCCTTCTAACATCACCGAGCGCTTGCAGAATCTTGGCGCCACGCTCTACGAGGGCCATAAAGCGATCAATGTCGAGGGTGCGCACGTAGTAGTGACCTCTTCGGCTATCAGGTCGGACAATCCGGAAGTCGCCGAGGCCCACAAGCGAAAAATCCCCGTGATTCCGCGGGCGGAAATGCTTGCGGAGCTGATGCGCTTGAAATACGGCATCGCAGTTGCCGGAGCGCATGGCAAAACGACCACGACTTCGATGGTCGCCTCGGTTCTCGCCGCCGCCCATCTCGATCCGACATTCGTTGTCGGGGGCAGGGTGAATCAGGCCGGGACGACCGCTCGGCTCGGCAAAGGCGAATACTTCGTCGTGGAAGCCGACGAAAGCGATCGCAGCTTCCTGATGCTCGCTCCCGTGGTTGCGGTTGTAACCACCATCGATCGCGAGCACCTCGATCAGTACAGCTCACTCGAAGATATTCAGGAAGCGTTCCTGCAATTTGTGAACCGCGTGCCATTTTATGGAGCCGCGATTCTTTGTCTCGACGAGCCCAACGTCCAAGCCATTCTTCCCAACGTCAAGCGCCCAATCATTACCTACGGCACTTCAAGCCAAGCCGACCTGATCATCAGCGACGTGAAGCTCGAAGGCCTGGGCAGCGAGTTTCGCCTCACGTTCAGAGGCGAGGACCTCGGCCTCTTCCGGCTGATGCACCCGCCAGGCATTCACAACGTTCGAAATGCGGCGGCGGCTGCAGCCGTGGCGCTTTATCTGAATGTTCCAAGCGATCTGATCCGTGAAGGCATTGCAAAATTTGCAGGCGTGGGCCGCCGCTTCGACATTAAAGGGGTCGTAAACGACGTCACGGTAATCGACGATTACGGCCATCATCCCGCCGAAATTCGCGCCACGCTCGAAGCCGCTCGCGGCTGCAAATTCAACCGCCTCCTGGTGCTCTTCCAGCCGCACAGATTCACTCGAACTCAGCACCTTTGGGACGAATTCTGCCGCGCCTTCAATCAGGCCGACGTGCTGGTGCTGCTTGATATCTACGCCGCGAGCGAACCTGCCATCCCCGGCATTACCAGCGAAGCGCTTGCCAATGCCATCCGGGAGGCCGGGCACAAGAACGTCCACTATTTTCGCTCGATGCAGGCGGGGATCGAGTTTCTGCTACGAGAGGCAAGGCCTGGCGACGCCATTATGACCATCGGCGCCGGGAACGTCAGCCGCGCGAGCAACGAGTTGATGGTCCTCCTTGGGACCGAGCATTCCACGCATCATGCGCATTGAAGACCCCAAAATCGCCGCCGCGCTGCCGGAGCTGGGCGTCCAACTTCAGCCTGGCGCCTCCCTGGCCGAACTTACCTCCCTCGGCATCGGCGGCACGACCGATTTGCTGCGAATCAAGAACCATGAATCGATTCCTTGCCTTCTGAGCCTTCTCGATACGCACGGCGTCCCGCACAGGTTTCTAGGTGGTGGCTCGAACCTTCTCGTGAGCGATGGCGAGCTCTCTTGGGTGCTGCTGCAACTCGTCTCTCTGGAGCCGGATATCGTTCTCGAAGGCAATTTTGCCCGAGTCGATGCTGCCGCCGACCTTGGCCGCACCGTCACTTTCTGCGCGAAAAACGACTTGGGAGGGATGGAAGGGCTTATCGGAGTCCCCGGAACGGTGGGAGGCGCTCTGCGGATGAACGCCGGCGCCTACGGCATGCAAATCGGCAGTTACGTCCGGGAAGTGAAGCTCTACAGGGCTGCCCAGCGCAGGCTGGAAACACTCCAGGGCGATCAGATTTCTTTCGAATACCGGCACACTTCTTTTGCGCCTGATGATATGATGCTCGCAGTGAAGCTGGAATTACCCTCCAAATCGTATCGCGAAATTCTAAAAGGGATTCGTATCTGCAACGAAAAACGGCGCGCAAGCCAGCCGCTTGGGCAGAAAAGCGCCGGTTGTATCTTCAAAAACCCGCCAGGCGCTTCCGCCGGACGCATGATTGATGAGCTGGGACTCAAAGGATTGAGCGTCGGTGACGCTCGCGTCAGCGACCGCCACGCCAATTTCTTCGTAAATGCCGGCAAAGCATCAGCGAAGGACATGCTGGCCTTGATCGCCAGTGTGCGCGAGCGCGTGCAAAAGAGCTTTGGAGTGATTCTCGAACATGAGGTGGTTGTTTGGAACGGGTGAAAGCCATGCAACGTGGCGCTGCCGCGGCTGCCGCCGAACCTTACCGGCCGGAATTGCTCGCCGACGAAGAGCCGCGCTACCTCCGCCGCCAGAAGCCGCTCGAGATTCGCCGCAAAAAGTTTGGCGGACGAAGCTGGTCATTTTATCGTCGCGTCTTAGTGTGGACCATGGCAGGCGCGGCTTCCGTGACCTTTGCGGTCGTCGCAGGTCGCTTCTTGCTTTACTCGCCGCAAGTGCTTTTGTTCAGGTCCGAGCAGATTGAGTTGACGGGGAACCACATCGTGAGCCGCGAAGCAGTGCTTCAGCCGTTCGCGCGCGACCGCAACCGCAGCGTCCTTGGCATCCCGCTGGATGTGCGTCGCGGCCAACTCGAAGAATTGCCGTGGGTAGAAACCGCAAGCGTTCAGCGCATCCTGCCTAACCGCATTCGCGTCGAGCTGACGGAACGCACGCCTATCGCATTTTTGCGCATCGGCAACCAGTTGGCCCTGATCGATGCCCACGGCGTGATTTTGGACCGCCCGGACGGCGAGGACTTGCACTTTCCCATCGTAACCGGCCTCCTCGACAGCGTGCCCCAGAATGAGCGCGAGAAGCGCATGCAAACCTATCAGGAGTTCTTGAAGGATGTCGACCTGGTGCGCTCCGGTTCCTCCGATCACGTCAGCGAAGTCGATCTCTCTAACTCCAAGGATTTGCGCGTCGTCATGAGCGGCCTGGCTTCCCCGAACGATTCGCAAGCCGTTACCGTCCATTTCGGAAACGACGATTTCACGGGCAAGTACCGCATGCTCGTCGATAATTTTGCGCAGTGGCAGGCCAACGCAGGACGCGTGCAGTCCATCGATTTGCAATATTCCCGGCAGGTCGTCGTGAACGCGGACAGCAGCTCGAGTTCGGCCAGGCTGAAGAATTAGCAGTGGAAAGCTGAATAGAACCAAGGCGGGGGCGGCGGCTTGTCAAAAAAAGATCGGTACATCATAGGGTTGGACGTCGGCAGCACGAAGACGTGCGCGCTGATCGCGGAAGTGGACGAAGAGCAAGTGAGGTTCCTGGCGCTGGGCGCGGCGGAATCCAAGGGGTTGCGCAAAGGCCTGATCGTCAATCTCGATTCCACGGTAAGCTCGATTCGGCGAGCTGTTGAAGAGGCCGAAGGCGTCGCCAACGTGCCGGTTGAGTCCGCGGTGATCGGCGTGGCCGGCGGCCACGTACGGGGCGTGAACAGCCGCGGCGGTGTGACTCTGGGCAACCGCGCCCGCGATGTCGAGCGCGAAGATGTGCGACGCGCCATCGACGCCGCCCGCAACATCACACTTCCGGAAGACCGCGAAGTGCTGCACGTTCTTCCCCACGAATTCATGGTGGATGCTCAGGATGGCATTCGCGACGCTGTTGGCATGGTCGGGCAGCGCCTCGAAGCTAACGTCCATCTCGTCACTTCTTCCATCGCCGCCACGCAAAATCTTGTGACCGCCGCGAATCGTGCCGGAATTCTGGTTCACGATACCGTGCTGGAGCCGCTGGCATCCGCGGAATCATGCCTGACGCAGGACGAACGCGAACTCGGCTGCTGCCTGCTCGATATCGGCGGCGGCACAACCGAATTGATCGTCTATGGCGGCGGCGTAGTACGCCACACGAGCGCGGTCCCCGTTGGCGGCGACCACTTCACCAACGACCTGGCTGTCGGCCTGCGCACGCCGATCCCCGAAGCGGAACGCATCAAGCGCCGCCACGGCTACGCTGCTTCTTCGCTGCTCCACGAAGACACTTCCATCGAAATCGCCAGCGTTGGCGATCGTCCTCCCCGCGTCATTTTTGCCCACATGTTGACGGATATTATCGAGCCGCGCTCCATGGAATTGCTCGCGCTCATTCGCGATGACCTCCAACGCGCCGGGCTGGACGGACAGATTCCAGCAGGATTCGTGCTCGCGGGCGGCGGCGCGAGACTGAACGGCTTGGTCGACGTGGCCGAAGACTCTTTCCATCTGCCTGTGCGCATCGCGGAACCAAAAGGATTGGCTGATCTCCCGGAACAGGTAGCCCAGCCAGAATATGCAACGGTCGTAGGTTTGGTGATGTACGGCGCGAAGACGCGGCGTAATGCCACGCAACGTGCCGGAAATTTGGTATCCAAATTGAAGTCCATGTTCGCCGGCGCCTCGTAATCCTGCCCGAGCGCTGCGCCGCGAATCTGGAGAAGGCTGAGGGACGTATGACGGCAAAAGACGCAGTAATCCGCATGAGCTTCAGCGAAGAGCTGCAGCCGGCGAAAATCAAAGTCATCGGCGTGGGCGGGGGCGGATGCAATGCCATCAATCGCATGATCCGTGCCAAGGTCGAGGGCGTCGAGTTCATCACGGCGAACACGGACTTGCAGGCGCTCAAGCTTTCACAGGCCCCGACCAAATTGCAGCTTGGAGCGAAACTCACCAAGGGACTTGGCGCGGGGGCCAATCCCGAGATCGGCCGCAAGGCGGCTCTCGAAGATACCGACAAAATCATCGAGGCGCTGGAAGGCTCGGACATGATTTTCATCACCTCCGGCCTTGGCGGAGGCACCGGTAGCGGGGCCGCGCCGGTGGTGGCTTCGCTCGCCAGCGAGCTTGGCGCGTTGAGCGTTGCGGTGGTAACCAAGCCTTTTGCTTTCGAAGGCAAGCGCCGCATGCTCCAGGCCGAACAAGCTTTGCAAGAATTAATCGGTGCCGTCGACACCGTGATCGTGATCCCCAACGAACGTTTGATGGACACCGTCGAGCGTGGCACCAGTTTCTTCGACGCCTTCCGCATCGCGGACGACATCCTTCGTCAGGCGGTCCAGGGTATTTCTGACATCATCACCGTTCCCGGCATCATCAATCGCGACTTCGCCGACGTCAAAGCCATCATGCACGGACAGGGTTACGCGGTGATGGGCACGGCCATCGCCACGGGAACGAATCGCGCCATTGATGCCGCCAACCGCGCCATTTCCAGCCCGCTGCTCGAAGACAACTCTATCCAGGGCGCGCAGGGTATTCTCATCAACATTTCCGGCAGCTCCAGCCTCACCTTGCATGAGGTTCATGAGGCTTCGTCGGTCATTCAGAAGGCCGCGCATGAAAACGCCAACATCATATTTGGCGCGGTGATGGACGATTCGATGAAGGATGCGGTGAAAATCACGGTCATCGCGGCGGGTTTCAAGGAAGCCAACAAAAAGAACGTCCAACAGAAGCCTTCGTTCCTCCCCAAGACCTGGAAAGCCGGCCGCGAAATCGAGGACCCCCTGCCCCGACAACAAACACTGCCTAACGTCGTCCATCAAGTACAGCAAAACGTTCGCGACGTCAGCCACGAGGTTCCGGCGGACGACTTGGATGTTCCGACGTTCCTGCGCCGTCAGGCGCAAAAGGCGTAATTCGGCATACGCTGAATTTTCGCCAGTGGATGAGGGGACTCGCAGCCTTAGGCGCGATCGGCTAGTCCGGCTGCGAGTTTTCTGACTGCTTCTTCAAAAGCGGCCAGATTATCCGCGGGATGCGCCACCACGGAACTCAAACCAGCGTGGTACTCCCCGGCGCGGGTCTTTTTCACGGCTTCTCGAATGTTCCCCGCGTGCAGCCCGCTTCCCGGCATCACGACCAATCGGTCGCCCGCGGTGTTCACCAATTCGGCGAGCAATCCAAGCGCTTCGGGAGCGGTCTGTTTTCCGCCCGAAGTAAGCAGCCTGGTAGCGCCCGTTTTGATTACATTTTCCAATGACGTTCTCAAATTGGTGCATTCATCGAACGCCCGATGAAACGTAACCGGGAGCGGTTTCGCCCGTTCGACAAGTTGCCTCGTGCGCGCGATATCGATTTGTCCCTTGTCACTCAATAAACCCACGACTACCCCGTCCATGCCGAATTCTTTGGCCGTCACAATTTCTCGCGCCATGGTCTCGAACTCCGCATCGCAATAGACAAAACCGCCTGCTCGCGGACGGATCATCGAGAAGATCGGCAATGCCACGCGTTCGCGCGCGGCCCTCAGCAACTCAGGAGCCGGTGTCGTGCCGCCTTCGCTTGCGTGGCTGCAAAGTTCGATGCGGTCAGCCCCTCCGCGCTCGGCGGCCATTGCTGCCTCGACGCTTTCCACGCTGATTTCGAGAATTCGCGGGTTCTTCACCGTGCAGTAGCTTAGCAGACGGAGTGACGCGAGAAGGAGCGCCAGGGTCGCGAAACACGCGCCTTGAACCGCAATGCAGACTCAATTACGCCGCTGCGTACTCCTCGTGTCCGCGGTCAGTCCCGGCAATTTGTCAGCCGCCAGTTGCTCTTAGCCGCGCTTGTGGTAACCTCTTGCCGCAGGAAATTCGGGTCTCTTGTTTTTCGTCGATCCCGAGCCAGCAGTTCGTGCAAAGGAGACCTCGCATGAAACTCCATTTCAGAGCGATAGCATTCTCGGCTGTCATTCTTTCTGCGGCCCTGGCCGCCTGTCAGGAACCGTATCATCAGAAAGATGAGCAATATTATCTCATCGCAGCGAATATCAACTTGCCTTATTGGCAAGAAGCCGCTGCCGGCTTGCGAGACGCGGCTCAGAACATGGGTGTTAAAGCGGAGATGGATGGCCCCACCACGCTCTCGCCAAAAGAAGAGCTGGATTCATTTCAAAAGGCAGTTGCTCTTCATCCTTCGGGGATTCTTGTTTCTGTGACCAGCCCGGAGCTCTTCAGGTCCGCGATTGATTCCGCCGTTGCGCAAGGCATTCCCGTGATCTGCATCGATTCCGATGCGCCCAATTCACGCCGTATAGTTTTCGTGGGAACTGATAACTTTCGCGCCGGCGAGGAAAGCGGAAAGCGCATGGCCGATATTCTCAAAGGCCAGGGCCAGATCGTCATCGTTACGGTTCCCGGCCAGCCCAATCTGGACGAACGCCTCCGCGGCGTCTCCGAAGCTCTCAAGAAATACCCAGGCATCAAAGTCGTTAACACAATCGACGACAAAGGCGATCCCCGCGTTGCCAATGATGGCGTCTCGGCGCTTCTAGCAAAGAAGGAAAAGATTGACGGCGTGATTTGTCTGGAAGCTTCCGGAGGATCGGGAACCGCGGAAGCCCTGCACCGCCTGGACCTCGGAGGTAAAATCGCAATAGTTGCCTTCGACAAGGATCCGGAGACCCTCGATTGGATCGGCAGGGACGTCATCAACGCCACCGTGGTGCAAAAGCCGTATGTCATGGCCTACTACGGCCTGAAGTTTGCCGACGATTTGCATCACAACTCCGTCCACGAGTTCAAGGATTGGCGCACTGCCCCTGCGGACCCCCTGCCCTCGTGGGTGGATACCGGGACGGCCGTCGTCGACAAAAACAACCTGGCGGCGTTCCGCGAGGCCTTGGCGGCCCACCCGAAGCCTCTTTAGAATTCACTTGTGTGCATGAAGTCGTGCCGACAATCGGCGGCGCGGCTGCTCGCTATACCAGCCCCACCGATGCAAAAGCCGTAATCGAGGCGCACCCCAACGCCACACCTAGCACCATGCCCGCGAGTACGTCGCTCAAGAAGTGCATTCCTAGCACGACGCGGGAAACCGCGATGCTAATTGCGAGGAAGAAAAGCGGGGCCTGTAGCGACGGATAAAAGTAGCTCACCACCAGCGCGATCGAGAAGGCCGTCATCGTGTGGCCCGATGGAAATGAAAATCGGTCTGGAGGAAGTACTTTAGACCAACAATGCTGCTCCAGTTGGCATGGCCGAGGCCGCTGGCTGAGTCTCTTCAAAATTTTGAAAACGAAAATACCCAGGACGGCCGCGCTTCCCGACGCCCCAATGGCGGAGAACCGTTGCGCGCCTCCATCGAGGAGTAGGATGGTCCCCAGTCCATACCAGATCCAGCCGTCTCCCATTCGCGTGGTCAGGATCATCCACATCCGGAACCAACGCGGTGCCCGCCATCGGTTCATCCGGCGCATCACGCGGTGATCGCGCCGCTCAATAAAGCCCCAGAGAATGCGCGCTACACTCATGGTTTCAGCCCATCTAGCTCCAGTTCGCCTCAAAGCTAGAATCCATATCCCAGAACATCCGCTGGCGTTTTTCACCGCTTTCGAACTTGCTCGCGCACTCCTGGCAAAAGCTGATCTCGTTGAGCCAATGGCCCGCCGTGAATGCGGAGACCAGCGGCGAAAGTGGCATAAGTGCGAGAGTCCAAGGCTTTTCCATCCACAGAGACCACACGATGCGGAAGATGTCAGCGGTCAGCTTCGCGTAATTTCCATGAACTCCATGCACTTGCCCCTGGCCCGCTCGAAGCCCGGCGAAGAATTCATCTGCTGTGCGCGCTCCTGGAACTTCGGTGTAGGTGCGTCCCACGCCGGCGATCGTGTGCGAATCGCTGCCACCAACCGCGACCTTGCCCAGCCGCGATGCCAGCTTGGCGGCGCTATCGTTGGCCATTGGCCACATCTGGCCGTTCCGCGATTCAAACGCTGGAACGTAGGAGGCAAACCAGCGGAAGTCTTCCTCGCTGCGCCTTCCCGTCAGTCCAGAGAAAACATGATTCACGCTGAAAAACAGCTTTCTCTCCGTCAGGTACATCATCAATGAAATGAATTCCTTGCACCGCTGCTGGATCTCAACATGGTCGCGTTCGCTGATTTGGTATACGCCCAAGTCCATCTTTGTTCTGCCTGGCATCTGCTCAGTCACTTCCTCGCTGAGGAAGAAATCGGGGTGCTTCCGGAGAGACTCACCGGCGTCAATGGAGTCGTGATCGGTCAGCGTGACGATGGACATCCCCTGCCGCTTAAGCCGGGCGTAGACTTCCGCAGGCTGGTTGTATGATTCGCGGCAAATCCGGCTCAGGATGGGAGTGTTGTACATGCCTGATGCTATGGAGTGAACATGGAGATCGCAGCGCATGAATCCATTGTTAACCCGGGATATGAACAGGGCATGAAGAGGTCGCGAATTGTGGGTGAATGTGTTGATGGAACCCATTGAACACATTGGACTTTCTTGATTATCCACATGGCATTGTGCATGCTTTTTGCGGCGAACAGGAAGCGTATGGCACAATCTGCGCTATGAAAAAAATTCACGTTGTCTTCCACGACGCTGGCGGCGGACACCGTAACGCCGCCTTTGCCCTCCAGACGATTGCGGCTCAGCAGGGGCGGCTGTGGGACGTAAATTTAGTGCAATTTCAGGATTTGACGGACCAGCTGGATGTGCTTCGCAAACTGACCGGCATCCGGATCCAGCACCTATATAACCTCATGCTGCAGAATGGCTGGACCCTCGGTAGCAAATACGTTTTGCGGATTCTGCAACTTACGATTCGGATCTTTCACCGTCCTATGGTGCGCCACCTCGAAGAGTTTTGGCGCAAAAATCCCGCGGACCTTCTCGTCTCCGTTATTCCTCATTTCAATCGTGAGATTTGTGAGAGTTGGAGCGCAGTTTATCCAGGGCGGCCCTTTGTGACTCTCATTACCGACCTGGCTGATCTTCCGCCGCGATTCTGGATTGAGCCGATGAAAGAGCAGTACGTTATTGCCGGCACGGAACGCGCTGTTGAACAGGCTCGTGCGCTCGGCCACGACGACGCCCACATTTTTCGTGCATCTGGAATGATTCTACGCCCTGATTTCTATGTGGAAGACGACGTCGATCCGGCCGCGCTTCGACTCCAAATTGGGCTGCGAAACGATTTGTCGACGGCCATTGTTCTCTTCGGCGGGCATGGCTCGAAAGTAATGTACGAGATTACCGAGCGGCTGGATGCCGCTGGATTGCCGCTGCAGCTGATCTTAATCTGCGGGCGCAACGAAGAGCTGGCGGCAAAATTGCGTGCTCGGAAACGGAAAATGCCCGTGCACGTCGTCGGCTTCACGAAAGAAGTCCACAAGCTTATGCGCGCCGCCGATTTCTTGATCGGCAAGCCCGGCCCTGGAAGTATCGCCGAAGCGATGGTGAGCAAACTCCCCGTGCTGATCGAATGCAACGCCTGGACCTTGCCGCAGGAGCGTTTCAACGCGGAATGGGTAAAGGAAAAGCGCGTCGGCATTGTCTTGCATAGCTTCCGCGAAGTTGCTGACGGGGTGCGGCAAATTCTGGAACCGGCAAAGCTGGCGGAATTTCAAAAAAATGTCGCCGCCCTCGACAACCGCGCCATCTTCGAAATTCCGGAGATTCTGGCAAACTTGTTGGGGCCGCCGGAGGCAAGCGACGGGCAATCCGCAGCGGCCGCGTCGATCCGAGCGCAGACTGCGATTTAACCGCCTGCCGGTGGCCTCGCGAGCTGCGCTCTTTGGCTGCGTCCTGGGTGCTCAAACCGCGGTCCGGAATCGTGGTTCTCAACTGGCAGTTTCAAGCGAGGCTTGGCGCAGGTGGTCGCCCACGGTTGCGACGCATACTTGGGCAATTGGCAAATCTTCACGCAGCCGCGATGCGCGCGAGACTCGGCGCAATGGCAATAGCAGGTACCCACGGCAGGTGTCTGCAGCCGTTGCGGTGTATCTGCCGTCAGAACAAGTGTTCCACCTAGCAAACAGGCAAACAGGGCTGCGGTCCCGATAACGAGGTTTCTCTTAAACAGCTGGTGGCCCGGCTGGGAATGCATCAGGGAATTCTGCAGATTACAGCTACAAAAACCGATAGCGCGGGGAGACCAAATTCGTATTACCGAAGTCCTGGAACTTGTGGGTACCGAGAGGCACTAGCCCGCTGTTCCTGTGCTTTTTCTCGTTTGGTGGGGAGCGCGCACCGCGCTTCATCGCTTCGCGACGCCGATTTTGTGGGTGGCGAGGTTGTCCAGGGGGAAGGGGAGGGAGGGGGGGTGAAGGGGGGGGGGGGAGGGGAAGGGGGAGGGGGAAGGAAAGGGGGGGGGGGCGGTAGAACCGCTGTCTTCCCGATTCAGTTTTAAGGGGTTCCAATTTGAAATCCGAGGCCGGATTTGGGGCTAAAGGCAACTCCGGAGGATTAATTTAAGTGATTGTTAATAAAAGGCTTAGGTAGAATCTGTCTCCGCCGGAACATTGGCGCTGCCCGTGCACTAGAGACGCGCATGAGTGCGTTTCACATGATGAGTTGTGAAGGGACGCGAGCGAGGGGGAAGGGGCTTGCTCGCAGCTTTTCGCAATTCGTTCCCACCTGCCTCTGAGAGGGAAGCTAGGATGGATGACCCCACGCGTCGGTGTGAAAACGACACTGACAACGAAACGCACTCTCCGGGGCCCCCGATCCCAAGCGGGGGCCCCATTTCTTTTCTGGATTCTCGTCCTTATCTCACTGCCGGCAATGTGAGATGTTCATAGTCCAACTACCGGAATCCTCGCTCTCGCAGCTACTAGGATCCAGCGCTTTGCTCTTAACCGTTAGGCAGGGAACTGCTCCACTTCAGCGGACTGGTCGACTCTACGCGCTACCGCAATGGTCGCTCGCCCGAGGACGTGCGCAATCTCCGTGTCCTGCAGCCGCGAAGCGTCGTATTCGAAGGAGAGATGTTTTTTGCTCTCATCGAAGCGGAAGCGCCGCAGTCCATAGGTGTTTGAAAATTCACCGAGAAGACGCAGTTGTTCCAATGTGAGCGGGGATTGCAGTTCGTAGGTGATTTCCATGAGTGTCATGGCGGGATTATACCAGCCTCTGCAAGATTTTAGTTCGTAGCCGCACGGTGCCGGGAATCATCTAAAATGCTGCCATGTCTGAACAGACGCCTTCGCCCGGTCCTCAGAAAACTGGCCTCCCAATATTGGCTTCCGCGCCCCGCGTGAAGGATCCCGTGTGCGGCATGATGGTCGATCCGCAGAAGCCCGCCGCTAAAATTGAGCACGGCGATCAAACGTACTATTTCTGCTCGAAGGGCTGCGCGGCGAAATTTGAAGGGGATCCCGAAAAGTTTCTCGCGGCTCCCGGAACGGCCGGGATGGACTCCGTTTCACAGGAAGGTCACGGCCAGCACTCTGTACACTCCGCGCCCAGTACCTCCTCTTCCGCCGCCGCAGCCAAAAACATCCGCTACACCTGTCCAATGCACCCGGAGATTGTTCAAATTGGCCCGGGGAACTGCCCGAAATGCGGGATGGCCCTTGAGCCGATGGACGCGTTTGTCGAAGTCGAAGCCGACCCCGAATACGATTCGATGTCGCGCCGATTTTGGGTGAGCGCCGCACTCTCCTTACCCGTTCTCGTGATTGCGATGTTCGGCGATGCGCTCAAGCTCCCTCTATCCTCCACTGCGCGCAACTGGATCGAGCTAGTTCTCGCGACGCCTGTTGTTCTGTGGGGCGGCTGGCCATTTTTTCAGCGCTTCTGGACGTCCATCTTAAATCTCAGCCCCAATATGTTTACCCTCATCGCGCTGGGCACGGGCGCGTCCTTTCTCGATAGCGTTGTGGCTACCCTATTTCCACAAATTTTCCCCGCATCGTTTCGCGATGTGCATGGCGCCGTTTCAACCTACTTCGAAGCCGCCGCCGTTATCACCACGCTCGTCCTGCTAGGCCAGGTGCTCGAATTGCGCGCCCGCCAGCAAACGAGCAGCGCGATACGCTCTCTGCTCAATCTGGTGCCGAAGCAAGCGCATCGCATCGCTCCGGCTGGGACGGAGACAGACGTCGCGCTGGATCTGGTCAAACACGGTGACCGCTTGCGCGTGCGCCCGGGCGAGAGCGTTCCCGTCGACGGTCTGCTGCGCGAAGGTGCGAGCGCCGTCGATGAATCCATGGTCACCGGCGAGGCCATGCCCGTGGAAAAATCCGCCGGAGACAAAGTCACCGGCGGCACGCTCAACACCAGTGGAAGTTTTGTGATGGAGGCGCAACGCGTCGGCAATGAGACATTTCTCGCGCAAATCGTGAAGCTTGTTGCCGAAGCGCAGCGCAGCCGCGCTCCGATGCAGCGGCTCGCGGACAAAGTGGCGGGCTATTTTGTGCCTGCCGTGATCTTCGCAGCCGTGCTCGCTTTTGCGGCTTGGGCGTTCTTTGGTCCCCAGCCGCGCTTCGCTCATGCAATCATCGCCGGCGTGGCCGTATTGATCATCGCCTGCCCGTGCGCCCTCGGTCTGGCGACGCCGATGTCCATAATGGTTGCGGTTGGCCGTGGCGCCCACGCCGGCGTGCTCGTGCGAAACGCCGAAGCCCTAGAAACGCTCGCCAAAGTCGACACCCTCGTCCTCGACAAGACGGGCACTCTTACAGAGGGCAAACCACAACTCACCGACGTTGAGGTATTTGAGGGAGCCGGATTCACGCAAGACACGCTCCTTTCGCTCGCGGCAAGCCTCGAGCGTTCCAGCGAACACCCATTGGCTCGAGCCATTGTCCGCATCGCCGAAGAAAAAAAATTGCCGTTTGCCCCCGTCAGTGATTTTCTCGCCACCGTGGGAGGTGGCGTCGAAGCGCGCGTCCTGAACAAACAGGTTCTCGCCGGAACGGCTGTATTTCTGAAGAGCCGGGGCATTGAAGTTGACGCGAAGGATGACTCTGCTTCCAGTAAACCTGCATCGGCGGCCATCACCACCGTCTATCTGGCGGTGAACGGAAAAGTTGCTGGCAGATTTCTGCTGAGCGACAAAATTAAGAGTTCGACTCCGCAAGCGCTTCGCGCCCTGCGCGGCGAAGGCATTCGAATCGTTATGCTGACGGGCGATCGCCGCGCCACGGCTGCCAACGTCGCGGGCGAACTCGGCATCGAAGAATTCGAAGCCGAGGTGCAACCGCAGCAAAAGAGTGAGATCGTGAAACGCTTGCGCGAGCAGGGCCGTATCGTGGCAATGGCCGGCGATGGCGTCAACGACGCTCCCGCGCTGGCCGCGGCGCATGTTGGAATCGCCATGGGCACCGGCACGGACGTGGCCATCGAGAATGCCGGAATCACTCTTGTAAAAGGCGACCTGAATGGCATTTTGCGCGCCCGCAAGCTCAGTCGCGCGGCGATCCGCAACATCAAACAAAATCTGGCTTTTGCTTTTCTTTATAACGCGCTGGGCATCCCCATTGCCGCCGGCGTTTTCTACCCAATCTTCGGCTGGCTGCTCAGTCCCATGCTCGCGAGCGCGGCGATGAGCTTCAGCTCAGTCTCGGTCATCGGCAACGCGCTTCGCCTGCGCAAATCCTCGCTCTGAATTATTCCGTTCGCTGCGCTTCAGCTCTTGCCGAGGATCGAATCGAAGTATGCCCGCATCTGCGGCGAATCCCATTCCTGGAATCCTATGATTTTGCGCGCGATCTTTCCATCACGGCCGATGATGTACGTCTCCGGATACATCGAGGTGCCGTACCTTGCGGCGATGGGCGAATGATTGTTGGTGGTGCCCGGGTCGCGATACGTTGGGAAATCCACCGCGTGGTCCCGAAGAAATTGTTCGTAAACGCTTTGATCCCCGTCCGCTGCCACCCCGAGGACTACGCCGTTCCGCGAAGCGATGTATTTTTGCAGTTGGTTCAGTCCGGGAGTTTCTTCAATGCAGGGAGGGCACCATGTAGCCCAAAAGTTCAGCACCACAATCTTTCCTCGCAGATCGGAAAGATGCGCCGGTTTGCCCCCCAACTCCAGGGCGAAATTCGCCGCTCGCTCTCCCGCGACGGATGCTTCGCCATGA
This sequence comes from uncultured Acidobacteriota bacterium, assembly GCA_963824515.1. GTDB lineage: Bacteria > Acidobacteriota > Terriglobia > Acidiferrales > UBA7541 > Acidiferrum. Next base: position 174,701 of record CAWGPN010000012.1, on the reverse strand, counting down.
CGATAACTGGGCAGCGCAAAAACCACGAAGATTCCAAGGAAAGCTGCCAACCCGCCCCACGCCAGAATTCTCGGTCCGATTTTCATCGAATGCTATACTAACGTATCCGCGGGGGATCGGAAACTGGTCCTCTTCCCCAGATTTCATCGTGAACAAGGAATTGCCAAATTCGGACCCTCGGCCGGCCTCGCAGCCGCCATGTATTTCCGCGATTATCCCGGCGCGCGACGAAGAAGCTGTCATCGCCTCATGCGTCGAATCGCTGGCTTTGCAGCCCGAAATTGCCGAAATTCTCGTCGTAAATGACCAGTCCACCGACAAGACTTCGGAGCTGGTGCGCAGCTTGATGGTCAAAATACCTCATCTGCGGCTGCTCGAAACGCACGAAGTGCCGCCCGGCTGGGTCGGCAAGAACCATGCGGTTTTTCTGGGCGCGAAGGAAGCCAAAAGCCCGTGGCTGCTCTTCACCGATGCCGACGCCGAGTTGCAGCCCGGCGCCACGGCTCGAGCTTTGCAACTCGCCCAGGACAACGGCGCCGCACTCATCTCCTTTTCGCCCGAGCAAATAACGCGTTCCTGGTACGAGAAATCGCTCATTCCGTTTGTTTACAATCGTCTCGCCAAGCATTTTTCCTACGAAGCCGTGAATAATCCCGCTTCGCCCGCCGCTGCTGCCAACGGCCAGTTCTTAATGATTCAGCGCGCTGCTTACGATTCCATCGGAGGACATGCGGCCGTCGCTGCGGATATTCTGGAAGACGTCGCGCTCGCCAAACGCGCGAAGGCCGCCGGATTTCGCCTGTGGTTTGGTTCGGGGCAGGGGATCGTGCGCGTGCGCATGTACCGCTCGTTCGCCGCCATGTGGCAAGGCTGGAAGAAAAATCTTTACTTGTTGATCGGCGGCACCCCGCCCGCGGTTTATCGCGAACTCGAGGCCACCATTCCGTGGATTCCGCTGGTCATCATTCTTGTGGGGATAAAAGTCCCATTCCTCACTTTCCTGGGCGTCATTTTCTTGCTGATGCGCGAATTCATTTATGGAACGGAGCTGAAGCGTAACCAATTTCCGCCAAAACTCATCATTTACTACGTGCCCGCCGTAGTTCTCTACGTGAGCGTGCTATGGGCTTCCTATCGGAGCCACGCGAAGGGCAAGGTCGAGTGGAAAGGGCGGGAAGTCCCTGTCTCTCTTCCCGGCGCGCCCAGATAAAATCGCCCCGGTACGAAGAGGGCAAAAAGAATTGATGAGCGAAACGCCAACCATGGTCCTGCTTACGCGCAAAATCGAGTTCGCCGCTTCGCACCTCTATCACAATCCGGATTTCTCGCCGGAGGAGAATCGCCGCGTCTTCGGCAAATGCAATAACCCGCATGGGCACGGGCACAACTACACGCTGGAAGTGACCGTCGCCGGAGAACCCGATCCGGCTACTGGAATGGTTTTGGACTTGAAGGACCTGAAAGACCTTCTCGATCGCGAAGTGATGCAGCGTATGGACCATCGTCACTTGAACTACGAGGTGCCCGAACTTGCCGGCCAGATTCCCACCTGCGAGAACATCGCTCGGGTGATCTGGAATTTGCTCGATCCCAAGATCAAGCAGGGAAAGCTGCATCGCGTCCGCTTGTACGAAACGCCGGATCTCTTTGTCGATTGTTATCGTAACGGAGCGGAAGGGACCGGCGCGCGATGAAACCCGCCGCACAGGTCCGCGCCGGTGGCGGCGTCAAAATTGAACTGGGTCGCCGCTATCGCTTTGCGGCCTCGCACCGTTTGCACAACGCGAATCTCAGCGAGGAAGAAAACTACCGCCTTTATGGGAAGTGCAACAATCCCTACGGGCACGGCCACAACTATGTAGTGGAAATTTTGGTTTCGGGTGAAGTCGATCCCGCCACGGGCATGATCGCGAACCTCGCCGATCTGGACGGTTTTGTCGAGCGCGAAATCCTCGAGCCCTTTGACCACAAGTCGCTCAATGAAGACGTTGCTGCATTTCGCGGCACGGTCCCCACCACGGAAAATCTGTGCATCGAGATTTTCCGCCGCCTGAAGCCGTTTCCCAAGGCGAACCTCGAGCGCGTTCGCATTCAGGAGACGGCGAACAACAGTTTCGAGTACGCTGGAGATAGCCCGAAAGGGTTCGAGAGGTAAGACCAATGGCCAAACCGACGGAAGAGATCCTGTTGAACGATGAGAAACCACTCGATGCGCGCAGGATTGCTTGCCATGTGCGTGAAATTATCAGGCTGATCGGAGAGGATCCGAATCGCGAGGGTTTGCGCAAGACCCCCGAGCGTTACGAAAAGGCGCTGAAATTCTTGACCAGCGGCTACCACCAGAACGCCGAAAACATTCTAAATGGCGCGACGTTCAGCGTGGCGTACGACGAAATAGTGGTCGTCAAGGACATCGAATTCTTCAGCCTCTGCGAGCACCACCTCTTGCCGTTCTTCGGCAAGTGCCACGTGGCCTATTTGCCAAACAAGCGTGTGATCGGCCTAAGCAAAGTCGCTCGGCTCGTCAACATGTTCGCGCGTCGCCTGCAGATTCAGGAGCGTCTCACCAGCCAGATCGCGGAAGCCATCCAGGATAGGATCAGCCCCGAAGGCGTTGGCGTGATTATCGAGGCGCGCCATCTCTGCATGCAGATGCGCGGCGTCGAAAAGCAGCACGGCCAGGCCGTGACCAGCGCCATGCTTGGCGGCTTCCGCCACAACAAGCAAACGCGCGACGAGTTCCTGGCGCTCGTCCGCACTCCAAAAAACTAGAAAAGGCAGAACGCATCCCGCGTCCTGCCCTTTCCTAGGTTCTTTTTGTATTTTAGCTATTTCTTTTTGATGTTCACGCTTGCTTGCGTTTTCTCCCACGTCATCGTCATCTTACAACCGTCGCCTTCCTTCTCGAATGCGATTGTGAAATCCTCAACGTGTTCCGGCACGCTCGAAACGCTCATATTCGTGCGCACAAAGTCAAATTTCTCGCCTGGATAGGGAATGCCCCATTCTCCGGTTTTCTTGCTGATAATCAGCGTCCACTGGTGCTCTTCGGGAATCGTGAACATAGTGTAGTTGCCCGCGGAAACGTCTTTCCCCCCGACTTCCAAATCTTCCGTCGTCACAAACGTGGTCGCTTCATTTGCTCCGGCCCGCCATACCTGACCAAAAGGCACCAGGCCTCCGAAGATTTTGCGACCTTTCGCTCGCGGGCTCGAATAATCCACTGTGATCGTCTTGCCGGCAGACAGTGTGCATTCTGCCTTCGCCGGCGGGCTTGGACGTTTGCTTTTGTCTGCCTGGCCGTATGCTTGCGTCGCCACCAAACTCAGGCCAAGACAAAGCACGCCTAACAACGCGATTTGTTTTTTCATTTTCCTTCCTCCTCAGACTTCAACTGTACACTCGCACCAATCATTCAACCCGATTTTGCCGCCACAACGCAACTTGATTATGCCTGGGAGCATAGGGCAGCGCGGGCAGGCCCTTTCGGCTCTAACCGGGGAACTCCTGCAAGGCAGCTTCGTCCCCTCCAAAGTATGTTTACATTTCTTTACACTCAAAACAGATTTGTGTTAGCCTAATTGAGTCGAAGAGAAGAGGAAAAATTCAGGGGACGACGGAGAGGGGCACTTGAGCACAGCCAAAGCGGTGTTGATCGAGCAATTCCGGCGGGAAGTGAAAGATACTGGCTCACCGGAAGTCCAGATAGCACTTTTGAGCGAACGGATCAGCTACCTCACAACGCACCTCAAGTCCCACGTTAAAGACCATGCATCCCGGCGCGGCTTGATCATGATGGTCAACAAGCGCCGCCGCCTGCTGGACTATTTGAACCGTCGTGACCCGGATCGGTACCGCGAGATTGTTGAACGTCTTAGCCTGCGCAAGTAACTGCCCTACATCTAAAGTATCTAACGGGCGGAAGCCTCTGCGGTTTCACCAATTGACAACTTCCTTGCGAAGTCTGTCTGTCGGCCTCTGTGTCCCGTTGGCCGCCAGTGAAATTTCTAGGCCTACGGCTGCGTTTCGGCCGGCGTTTCTCGTGGTGTAATCCGGATCGCTTTACGCATTCCCCATCGTAGTTCTCCCCTCTTTTCTTCCTGGGGTTATCCAGGCCAGGTACACGCCGGCCTACTCGAAGCAGGATAGTAGTTTCAAGGCCGCAATGCGGTTCTTTACCCCTGCACGGTCGGCTCTCCTGTGGGCGCTCTGAATAATGTTCCGGTTTGGCCGGGACCAAAGGAAATGATGATTTATGTCTGAAAATACGAACACACCAGCACCACACCAGGTTTCTGTCGAAGTCGGGGGACGCGCCCTCATTCTCGAAACTGGAAAAATTGCCAAGCAGGCCAACGGCTCGATCACTGCGCGCTACGGGGACACTGTTGTGCTCACCACGGCTTGCATGTCGCCCACGGCCAACGACCGTGATTTTCTTCCGTTGACCGTCGACTACCGCGAAAACACATACTCCGCAGGAAAAATTCCTGGCGGTTTTTTCAAGCGCGAAGGCCGTCCTTCGGAAAAGGAAATTCTCACCTCCCGCTTGATCGACCGCCCCATGCGCCCGCTCTTCCCTGAGTCTTGGCGCAATGAAACACAGATTGTCGCCATGGTGCTTTCCGCGGACAGCGATAACGATCCGGACGTCATTGCCGTCACCGCCGCGTCCGCCGCTTCCTACTGCTCCGATCTCCCGTTCGAGAAGCCCATCGCCTGTGTTCGCGTCGGTCTTCTGGATGGCCAGCTCGTTGCCAACCCAACTGTGGCGGAACAAAAGAAGAGCTTGCTCAATATCGTCGTCGCCGGAACCGAGGAAGCCATCGTAATGGTCGAGTCCGGCGCGCTCGAAGTTTCCGAAGAGGCCGTCGTCGACGCTCTCGAATTCGGCCACGCGCAAGTCAAGAAAATCGTCGCCGCCATCAAGGAATTGCACGCCCAACTCAAGCCGGTGAAGGTCGTCGTCAAGCCTCTTCCTTTCGACGAATCGATTTACAAAGACCTCGAGAAAAAGTACGGCGCGCGCCTCAAGGACGCTCTCAATACCGAGAAGCATCCCAAGCTGGAAAGCTATCACCTTGTCGATGCGCTGAAAGAGGAGATCATCAAGGCCATTCCCGAAGAGCCAAAGAAGGAAATGGACGAGAAGCGCACGCTCACCAAGCGCGCCCTCGAGCGCCTTCGCGAGAGCATCTTCCGCGATGACGTTCTGAACGCCCGTCATCGTCCTGATGGCCGCGCCTTCGACCAGATTCGCCACATCTCCTGCGAAGTCGGCTTGCTCCCCCGCGTGCACGGCTCCGCGCTCTTTACCCGCGGCGAAACGCAAGCTCTCGCCACACTGACTCTCGGCACCAAGGAAGACATGCAGCGCCTTGACCTGCTCTTCGAGCAGGATCAATTCAATCGTTTCATGCTGCACTACAACTTTCCGCCATTCAGCGTCGGCGAAGTGAAATTCCTACGCGGCCCAGGACGCCGTGAAATCGGCCACGGCGCTCTTGCGCAACGCGCTTTAGTCAATCTGCTTCCTCCCGAGGCGGACTTCCCCTACGCCATGCGCCTCGTTTCCGACATTCTCGAATCCAACGGTTCTTCTTCGATGGCCACCGTTTGCGGCGGCTCGCTCGCTCTCATGGATGCCGGCGTTCCTATGAAGGCGCCCTGCGCAGGCATCGCCATGGGCCTCGTCGTTGGCGATGACAAAAAATATTCCATCCTCACGGACATCGCCGGCGCCGAAGACCATTACGGCGACATGGACTTCAAAGTCGCGGGAACTCGTGCGGGTATCACCGCACTCCAGATGGACATCAAGGTCCTCGGCATCAGCATCGCTATGATGCGCGAAGCCCTGGCCCAGGCAAAGAAAGCCCGCCTGCAAATTCTGGACACCATGGAGAAGTCGCTCAGCGAAGCGCGCACGGAAATTTCTGCTTACGCTCCGCGCCTCTTCAAGCTGAAGATTCCTCAGGACAAGATCCGCGACCTCATCGGTCCGGGCGGCAAGAAAATCAAGTCCATCATCGAAGCCACCGGCGTCAAGATCGACGTCCTCGAAGACGGCACCGTGCACATCTTCTCGACCAGCGGCGCCGGCGGCGACGCGGCGCTGCAAATGGTTCGCGACGTCACCGCTTCCGCCGAAATCGGCAAGACCTATCTCGGCAAAGTCGTTCGCCTCGCGGAGTTCGGCGCATTCGTCGAACTTTTCCCCGGCACTGACGGCCTCCTGCACATCAGCGAAATCTCCGAGCATCGCATTCGCGACGTTCGCGACGAACTGAAACTCGGCGACCAGGTCCTCGTGAAGGTTCTTTCCATCGAGGGCAACAAGGTCCGCCTCTCGCGCAAAGCCCTAATCAAGGAAGCCCGCGAAAAGCAGCAAAAAGCAGCCGCCAGCGGCGGCGGTGGCCAGGGTTCTTCCGGCGGTGAAGGCAATTCTGGCGGCGACTCTAGCGGCCAGGAATAGTTTCGCCAGGATTAACACATTCGCTCCACAAGAAATGGAAAAGGCCCCAAACCGGGGCCTTTTCTTTTTGCGTCGATTTCTAGGGCTGAAACCTGAGCGGCGAACTCTACTGCTTACGCGTCTCCGGAGTGTAATGCGTTTGGAGATAGCCAATAATCTTTGACGTCGCCTCATCCGGGATCGTGGCGCCGAGAGCCTTTTTCATCTTCGTCACTTCTGCTTCCCAGGCCGCCGCGGGCAATGGCGGTTGCATCGTGATGTACCGCGTGCTATGGCACACGCTGCAGTATCCCTCGACCTCCGCCTTGCCTTCTCCGGCCGCCAACTCCGGCGGGTACAGCGGGTATGCGCTTCCTCCGTATTGTGAGTCAGCCAAGCTCGTGCTCGGCACGGCTTGCTGAGATTGTCCCAAGGTCGCGGACTGGTAATGGCCCTTTTGCAGTTCCGCGTAGACGCCAACTCCTGCCACCATCAGTAAAGCGCAAAACACTAGGACCGGCACGAGTACTCTTGTTTTCATCCGCATTTCCCACCTCATCCCGCGATTCCTACGACGAGTTCCTGCTTTTCAATGCGATTCCATAAATAGCCGCCCGGATTCCACACACCTTCATCGGGTTGTATGTTGCCTTTTTCATCCGTCGCGCGAACCGCCACGGAATACCGGCCAGCAGACTTAGGTGTCCAGGGCGCCTCCCAAGCGCGGAAAGAATATTCCCCGTAGTCGTCGCCCAGTCTTGCCGTCGACCAATTCTTTCCGCCGTCCTCTGAAACTTCCACTCGAGTCACGCGTCCGTATCCGCTGAACGCCACGCCGCGGAGCTTGACTGTCATTCCCGCAGGAATCTTCGAGGAGCCATCCGGTGATATAAGGAATGACCGCACCGGCATCTTGCCGATCGGAATCATATTCACTTTCCCGGCTTTCACGTCTTCAGGCGTCGTGTTTCCTCGTGGTGTGTCCGGAATTCGGTAGGCCGGTTTCATCCAGAAATTTTCATCCGTCGCCTCGAGGACGCGAATCCAGGACAAGCACTTCACCCAGTACGTTGCAAAGTATCCGGGGACAACCAGTCTCACCGGAAATCCATTCAACATCGGCAAAGGCTCGCCATTCATCAAATACGCCACAACGCATTCGTCCAACACAGGATTGCTGAGGTCCAGCGATTTCATGAAACGGCCAGACCCCATGTTCTTCGGTCCGGATCCTGTCTCAAGTCCCTGAAGTTGCAACTGCATCGAGCCTGCCTTCGCGCCCGCCGCATCCAGTAGTTCGCGCAGGCGCACTCCCGTCCACATCGCGTTTCCCATCGCGCCGTTGCCCCACTGGCCGCCGGCCACGCGCGGCTGGAACTTGCTGCGGCTGTTGCCGGAACACTGATTCACGGCCGCAATGGAAACTGCTTTGAATTTCTGCATCAGTTCCGAAAGGTTGAATGCCTGTGGGTGGGCGACGTTTCCCTCAATCTGCAGCTTCCATTCCTTCAAGTCGACGTTGTTGGGGATGCCATCGAGGTGCCAGCGCACATAAAACGCTTCGTTCGGCGTAAACTCCGTCGAGAAATAATGCCGCGGCGTTTCGATCTGTACGGGCCGGTCCGTCAGGAGCAAGAGCGGCGCTTTCTGTGGTTCTGTGATGTAAGGCCCGACGGAGTTCCATTGCGGATTCGCTCCCGGTCCCGTGAACCTTTCTACCGCTCTTTCCGCCGCCAGCTCCTGCGCCATGGCCGAGCCGGCCCCCATCCATCGGCTAACAGCCAGTCCACCGCTCGCCACCCCTAATGCCTTCAGCAGACCACGCCGGGAAAGAAAACCCTCTTTAGCTTCGTCCATGCGGACCTCCAACTTGCTGACTATTAGCCACGCTCGTCCATAGTGTCAACTCACTTTTGGTTGAATTTGTTTATTCAAGTGAAAGCGGCAGAAAATCCGTCGCATACGTTTTAGGCAGCCGGCGCGTGAACACGTTCAATCTCGGCGCCCACCCCGCGCAACTTCTCGACGATTTGTTCGTATCCACGATCGATGTGGTACACGCGTTCGATTACTGTCTCTCCATTTGCCACCAGTCCCGCGAGCACCAGACCCGCGCTAGCCCGCAAATCCGAAGCCTGTACCGTCGTTCCAGAAAGCGGCGAAGGCCCGCGCACCACGGCCTGCCGTCCGTCGATCGAAATATTCGCGCCCATTCGCATCATTTCGCTGGCATGTAAATAGCGGTTCTCGAAAATCGTTTCCGTAATCACCGACGTCCCCTCCGCCTGCGTCGCCAGCGCCATGTACTGCGCCTGCATGTCCGTCGCGAACCCCGGATATTCCTCCGTGGTCATGTCCGCGGCTACCAGCTTTTTCCCTCCGCGCACCCGCAAAGTCGTCTTGTTCACTGTCTCGATGCACACGCCCGCCTCTCGTAATTTCGCGATCACCGCGCATTGATGCTCCGGCTCGCAACCCGTGATGGTAAGTTCTCCACCCGTAATCGCTCCTGCCACCAGAAAAGTCCCCGTCTCGATCCGGTCCGGAATCACGCTGTGCTCCGTCCCGTGCAATTCCCGCACGCCTCGAATTCGCAACGTAGCCGTGCCGTCGCCGTCGATTTGCGCGCCCATTTTCCGGAGCATCACTACCAGGTCCGTCACTTCCGGCTCGCGCGCACAATTTTCAAGGACTGTCTCTCCCTCCGCCAGCGTCGCCGCCATCAAAATATTCTCCGTCCCCGTCACGGTAATCTTCTCGAAGCCGATATGCGCGCCCTTCAACCGCCTGCCTTTCGATCCGTTCCCCGGCACCTTCGCTTCGATGTATCCGTGCGAAGTCGTGATCTCCGCTCCCATCCGCTCCAGCGCTTTCAAGTGCAAATCCACCGGCCGCGCTCCAATCGCGCAACCTCCCGGCAACGAAACCCGCGCCATTCCCATCCGTGCCATCAGTGGCCCCAGCGTCAGAATAGACGCCCGCATCGTTTTCACCAGTTCATACGGTGCCTCGGCATGCTTTAGTGTCGGAGCTTCGATCACGTAGTCGCTTGCTGGAAATTCGGTCACCGAAACTTTTGCATCCATAAACGTGAGCAATTTGCTCATGGTTGTTAGGTCGCGCACTTTCGGAATGTTGTGCACCGCCACGCGATCCGCCGTCAGCAAAGCCGCCGCCATCACCGGCAGCGCGGAGTTCTTCGCCCCGCTGATCGCCACTGTCCCCCGCAGCGCCTTCCCTCCCCGAATTAAGAACTTATCCATCCTCTCTCGTTTTTCTCTGCGTCCTCTCTGTAAATTCTTGTTCTTATTCCCCCAACGCCGACCGCAAGTCTCCCCCAGCCGCCGCCATTTTTCTTCTCGCCTCTCTCGCACTCACGCCCAGCTTCAACATCACCAGCCCCACCCGCATATCGTGTCCCGCCGCCCGCAAAGCGTGTTCCGCCGCAGACACACCAGCCCCGCTCGCCTCCATCAAAATCCTCACCGCTCGCCCATGCAGCTTCTTATTTGTCAGCACCGCATCAATCATCAAGTTCTCATAAACATGTCCCAGCCGGGCCATAACCGCTGTACTAAGCATATTCAGTACCAACTTCTGCGCCGTCCCCGCCTTCAGCCGCGTCGACCCTGTCAACACTTCCGCTCCCACTTCCAGCGCGATCGCCACCTTCGCCAACCCGGCAAGCGGCATATCCCCATTCGACGTCACTGCCACGGTCGTCGCACTCCTTTTCCGCGCATATTTCATCGCTCCCAAAACGTACGGCGTAGTCCCGCTGGCCGCAATTCCCACCACCACGTCGTTCCGTCTCAGCTTCAACTTCCGCAAGTCCCGCTCGCCACTGCTTGTCGAATCTTCCGCACCTTCCACCGCCCCTGTCACTGCGCGCCTTCCCCCTGCAATCAACGCCACCATCCGCCTCGGCGAAATTCCAAACGTGGGTGGACACTCCGCCACGTCCAGCACCGCCATCCTGCCGCTCGATCCTGCTCCCACATAAATCAAACGCCCGCCGGTGCGCATCGCCGCTACAATAGCGTCCACCGCTCGCGCAATCGCCGGCAACTCCCGCCCCACCGCCGCCGCCACTTTATGGTCTTCACGGTTCATCAGCCGCACAATCTCCAGCGCCGTCATTCGATCGAGATGCCTCGACGCGGCTAGCCGCTGTTCCGTCTCTCTCTCATCGCTCATTCGAGAACGCATCCGATCATTATATCCGCGTAATTTTTGGAAAACTGTTGTCTGTCATCCTTCTGCGCTAGAATTGAACGGTCACAACCTTCTTGTGCGATCGGGTGAAGGTCGCTAACATGACATACTATGTTTGCGCAACCACGCTTCTGAGTTTTGCCATACTAGGCCTCAGTGTTGATGCCTTCCAATCTGCAGCTAAGCCGAAGGAGGGACCGAAGTTCACGGAGCTCTCACGCGAAGACATTTCAAGTCTCGACAGGCAGCGGGCGCTCGTCGAGGCGGCTGCAAGGAAACGATATGGAGTTTCGCGGCTTGAACGGACCAAAGCCGATTTGGCAGTGCTACAGCGATTGATTGACGACCGAGCATTCTCCAAGACGCAGACGTACGAGTTGCAGTCTCTGGGCGTTACATTCGGCGACGTGCTGATGAGCGAACTGCCCCTGCGATGGGTCATGGTCACAGACGAATACGGTACCGACCCGACGCTTCGTTTCAAGAATACGACGATTCAAGTCAACGCCCTTACGATGATTTCAAAGCGCATCGAAAAAGGCGAGAGGGTAAACTTGTCCAGACTTCTGGAAATAACAAGGGAAGAGCTACCCCGATTTGAGAAGAAACTCACGAAGTAAGTAGCCGCCGCTCGCCATAACTTCGCCGTCCACCAGTGGTGAATCTGCAGCAACACTCGTCTCTTTTCCCTCGTCTCCACAATGAATCGGCTATTCTAGGTTTCGGCCAACATCTTTGGGCCGCGCCAAATGCCAACGCCTGAATCAGCATCTATCGACACTCTGAAGCAGCTCTTCGAGCAGCACTTTCACGCGCCCGTCGAGCACGTCCAGCCACTCCAGGGTGAACTCGGCGGTTCCGGCCGCAAGATCATCCGCCTTAACGCCGGGGCGCAAAGCGCCATCGGCATTCTTTACAACGTCCGCGAAGAAAACGTCGCCTTCCTCTCCTTCTCCAGACACTTTCGTCTCCACGGCCTCCCCGTCCCCGAAATTTACGCTGAAAATCTCGATCAGGGCGCCTATCTCGAGGAAGATCTCGGCGACACCACGCTCTTTGAATTCCTCTCCAAAAATCGGCAAGGCGCCACTATCGCTCCACAAGTCGTCGAAGCCTACCGCAAAGTCGTCGCCGTCCTTCCGCGCTTTCAAGTCGAAGCCGGCTCGTGATCTCGACTACTCCGTTTGCTATCCCATCTCCAGTTTCGACCGCCAGTCCATAGCCTGGGACCTCAACTATTTCAAATATTACTTCCTTCGCCTCGCCGGCATTTCCTTCAACGAGCAATCCCTTGAAAACGACTTCAGCCGGCTCACAGATTTCCTGCTCTCCGCTCCGCGTGATTATTTTCTCTATCGTGATTTTCAATCGCGCAACATCATGCTCCGCGACGGCCGGCCCTATTTCGTCGACTATCAGGGCGGCCGCAAAGGCGCTCTGCAGTACGACCTCGCTTCACTCCTCTATGACGCCAAAGCCGATCTTCCTCCGGAACTTCGCCAGCAGCTTCTCTATGATTATCTTCGCGCTCTGGAAACGCACATCCCCGTCGATCGCGAAACTTTCCTTCGCTATTTCTACGCCTACGTTTACGTTCGCATCATGCAGGCCCTCGGCGCGTATGGTTTCCGCGGCTTCTATGAGCGCAAAGTCCACTTTCTCCAAAGCGTCCCCTACGCCCTGAAAAATCTGCGCTGGCTGCTCCATCAAACCGAGCTGCCCATTGCCCTCCCCGCGTTGATGGCCGCTTTCCAGGGCATGCTCGCCTCCGATAAATTGCAGGCCCTCGCCCACGACGCCGACAACCTGGTCGTCCGCGTTATCAGTTTTTCCTTTCACCAGGGTTTGCCGCAGGACGAATCCGGCAATGGCGGCGGCTTCGTCTTCGATGGCCGCAGCCTGCCAAACCCCGGCCGCGAAGAGCGCTTCAAATCCCTGACCGGAAAAGACGCACCGGTAATCGACTATCTCAACCAGCAGGAAACCGTCCATCAATTTCTCGCCAGCGTTCTTTCCCTCGTCGACGCCAGCATCTCCAGCTACCAAAGCCGCGGCTTCAAAAACCTGATGGTCTCCTTCGGCTGCACTGGCGGTCAGCACCGCTCCGTCTACCTAGCCGAACAACTAGCCAAACGCCTCCGCAACAGGCCCGGCGTAGAAGTAGACGTCCGCCACCTCGGCCTCGAGAACCTCCGAAAATGAAGGCAATGATTTTAGCCGCCGGCCTCGGCACCCGCCTCCGTCCACTGACCGACACCCGCCCCAAAGCCCTCGTTGAACTCAATGGCCGCACGCTGCTCGAAATCACCATCACTCGCCTCGCCTCTTTCGGCGTCACCGAACTTATCGTGAACGTCCACCACCGCGCCGAAATGGTCGTCGACTATCTCAAATCCAAAAACAACTTCGGCTTGCGCATCGAAATTTCCCGCGAAGACGATCAACTTCTCGACACCGGCGGCGGCCTGAAAAAAGCCGCCTGGTTTTTCCTCGAAAACTCCGCCACGAATGACGATCCCTTCTTCCTCCACAATGTCGACGTAATCAGCAACATCGACCTCACTGCCATGATCCAATTTCACAAACAAAACCAATCCCTGGCCACGCTCGCCGTCCAATCCCGACCCTCCTCCCGCCAACTCCTCTTCGACGACAAACTCCAACTCCGTGGCCGCCGCAGGGAAAAAGAAGATTTCGTCATTCCGAGCGAAGCGAGGAATCTGCTTTCGGGTCCTTTGCACCCCCTGGCCTTCTCCGGCATCCACGTAATCTCCACCCGCCTCCTCCCCCAACTCACCGAAACCGGCTCCTTCTCCATCATCGACTCCTACCTCCGCCTCGCCTCCCAGGGCGAAAAAATCCTGGCCTTCCGCCACGACCACTCCTATTGGCGCGACCTCGGCAAACCAGCTGACCTGGCCCAAGCCGCCCTTGATTTGCAACAGGGATCCCGCTGAAAACTCCCCAGAAGCGTCCACCCATGGCACCGCTTCAGTAATCGGGAAAGCCGGCTTCGAGATCGTCGCCCCTTAGCCAAAACCATCTTCAGCACCAAAGTCTTGATGCGAAGAATCGTCTAAAACTATCGATGGCGGCGGCACTTACGACACGGCAATCGCCGTTGAAACTTGGACAGCCTCCGAATTGCCCCCTGCAAAATGTCGATTGACAAAAAGTAAAAGCGTTAGTTAATTATATTTAAGATTATCATGTGGATCATACTGTACGGCAGACCTTCTGCCGTTTTTGCTTTTTGGGGCAGCGGCAGTGCCACGTGCTCCAAGTCTCGTAGAATGAATACTTCCAAATGGAACATGGAGTTTTGCCAGGTCATACAGGTGTTCAAGGGCCGTAAATACCCTTAGAATGAACACTTGGATAATCGCATTAAAACAAATAGCTTTATTCCGATTGGAATCAACATTTTCAAGAAACCGGAGGGTACCCGGCTATCGTTAACTAGGAGGGGGAGTTTTCCAGCCTCGGCTCAGCCCGGTCTACTTTGCCGGGGCCGTCACCGTAGCCAATCCCAGCGCCTGCATGACCGCATCGTGCAGAGCCGGCCGCACTTCGGCGATCTTATGGTTTTCCCTCGTGGGATTGACGCGATTCGTCAGCAGCACCACAAACAACTGCCTGTCCGGATCGATCCAAATCGAAGTTCCGGTGAATCCGGTATGCCCAAAGCTGTGCGACGAAAAGTAATGCCCGCTCGAGCTGCCTTCCGTTGGCACCACCCAGCCAAGCGTCCTTGTACCCTGGGCTAGCGCCTGCGGTGCTGTGAACTGCGCAATCGTGGCGCGCTTCAAAATGCGCCGGTGCGAGTAAACGCCGCCGTTCAGCAGCATCTGGCAAAACGCCGCCAAATCCGGCGCCGTGCTGAAAACTCCTGCGTGCCCGGAAACGCCGCCCATGGCGTATGCGTTCTCATCGTGGACCTGGCCCTGAACCAGCCGGTGGCGAAATCTCTCGTCAAATTCCGTCGGTGCAATAAACGGCCAAAGTTTTTTCGGCGGCTTGTACATGGAATCGTGCATTTCAAGCGGCCCAAAAATATATTCATTCGCAAGATCGTCGAGCGTTCGGCCCGTGAGCCGCTCCATAATCTCTCCCATCAAAATGATCCCGAGGTCGGAGTACACCACCTTCGTTCCCGGCTCCCATTCCAGCGGTTCCGCAAAAATCATTTTCAATGTGTCGTTCTTGCTCTTCGACGTCCGCCAATATTCCTTGAACGGCGGCAATCCCGACGTATGCGTCATTAAGTTCCGCACCGTCACGCGATGCCGCCATTCCGGCTGGGGCCCGGTAGCCCATTCCGGCAAATAGCGCTCGATTGGCGCATCCAGCAGCAGCGGGGAAGGGAAGTCTCCCTCGACCAGTTTTTCCACCAGCGTTGTCGTCACGATCACTTTCGTCAGCGACGCGACGTCATACATCGTATTCAATTTCACCTGCGGCGATTTCGCGTCGTAGCTCAACTTTCCGAATGCGTGCAGCGCCACCTTGTCTTTGTATCCGACGGCCAGCGTCGCGCCGGGGAAAGCCTTGTCCGCGATCGCCTTTTCGAGCACGTCATAAGCAGGCTGCAGCTTGGCATCCGCGCGCACGTCCATCGGCTCCACGGTCATCGGATCGGAGGACACGCCGATTCCAAAGCCGGCATGCATGTCCGCGCCGGGAACCGTCACGGGAAGGTGCCCCTGCACGGGGATCTCTCCAAAAAGCGCGCGCACCATGGAGATCTGCGCTACGTCGCTGATGCCGAAGGTCGCAATCCAGGTCTCCGCCTGGGGGAAATGTTCGACCACATAAGGACTGCCAAATCCCAGAGTAATGACTGGCTTTCCACTCTTGTATATTTTGTCTGCCAGTGCGGCTTGTTCCGTGGGCAAGTCCATATTTCCCTTGCGGTCGCTTACTTTTACGAAGAGCGCCAGAATGCACACATCGTAGGTGTCCGGCGGCGGCAGAACCAGATTATCCGCCTTCGCGAATTTCGTATCCGCGCGCAGCGCCGTGAGCGTATCCACGCGCGAGCGCAGCTCCCGTTCGAGATCTTCGCCGGGATAGGGCTCCGGGTCGGAGTAGAGCGAAACGAGCAGCGCCCGTCTCGGCTTCGTTCCATCGAGCGGAAGGCGGTGCGGCTTATCCCGCAGCAGCGTCACACCGCGGTCGGAAATATCCTGCGCTTCCTTTTGCCAATCCACTCGTCCGAATTTCTTGTTTAGCGCGTTCACATCCACGAACCGCTGTTTGTATAGACCCAGCCGAGCCTTCGCCTCCAGAATCCGCCGTACGGAGCCGTCCAGCCGCTCGCGCGAAATGCGCCCGGACTTTACCGCTTCCTTCAACGCCTCGAACGCCGCATCCGGCACCGGCGGCATAAGCAGCGCATCCGCCCCCGCCGCGAACGCGCGCACCGCCGCATCTCCCGGGGCGTACCGCACCGTGATCCCTCCCATATCCATGGCATCCGTGACGACGAGCCCCTTGTACTTGAGTTCGCCGCGCAGAAGTCCCGTCAAAATATTCGAGGAAAGAGTTGCCGGCGTGTTCGCATCCGGCTCGAGCGCGGGAATCGAAAGATGCCCGGTCATGATGCTCTCCGCGCCGGCGGCGATCGCCGCGCGAAAAGGCACGAGCTCCAGATGTTCGAGCCGCTCACGATCCGCGTGAATCACCGGGAGATCCATGTGTGAATCCGTGGAGGTGTCGCCGTGCCCGGGAAAATGCTTGGCCGTGGCCATCCCGCCGTTTTCTTGCACCCCGCGCACGAACTCCGTCACGTATTCCCCGACCTTTTGCGGGTCTTCGCCAAAAGAACGTGTATTGATGATGGGATTATCCGGATTGTTGTTCACATCCGAAACCGGCGCGTAAATCCAGGGAACTCCAACGGCGCGCCCTTCGAGCGCGGTGATTTGCCCCATCGTGTATGCGTCGTGCGGATCGCCGGCAGCGGCCAATGCCATCGCCGTAGGGAACGAAGTCCCTTCATCGAGACGCATGGCCGTCCCCCGCTCGAAATCGGCGCCGATCAGCAGCGGCAATTTTGATTTCGCTTGCAACTGGTTGGCGAGCACGGCGGTCGGATAAGCCTGGCTTTTCACGACGCCGAGCGGCGACCGTTCCGTGATGTTGATGAATCCGCCGACGTGCAACTTTTCCACGTCGCGCATCATCTCTGCATAAGCGGGTGCATCGGTGGGTGTGAAGCTTCCGTGATAGGTCGTAAAAAGTATTTGCCCGACTTTTTCGTCGAGCGTCATTTTGCGAAACGTCGCCTCGACCCATCGCGCCGCCACGGGCGATAACTTTTTTGCGGGCTTTTCCCAAGCGGCGATTTTCTTCGCGCCAGCCGTTTCTTTGGCAGTGGATTTCGAGGAAGCTTTGCTCTGACTGCGCGTCGTGTGGGCCATAAGAAGAAGGGACAAACCAAAGGGAATAAGCAACAGAACGCTGGTGCCGCGTCCTTTCATCAAGTGTGGGTCTCCCGGTTGCCGCCCGGATCCTGCGCCTGTATATAACACACGCACTTCAAGCTCACAACGCAGCCCCGAACGAAGCGTTCCAGAATATCATTGGTGACGCACAACCGGAGGAAATGCTTTGCCCAGAATTCGTCGAGACCTCGCCGTCAGATTCGTGATTTCCGTTTGCTTTGCTCTAACTCTTTGTTTTTCCGCGCACGCTGCCGTGCAGCACAGGAGGCATGCCCGGCGCGGGCTGCGCGTTCAAACGGGCCTAGACGTTCTCGAAGCGGAAAGGTTTGCGCCGCTGCGCGGCAAGCACGTCGGACTTATCACCAATCACACGGGGATCGACGCCCGGGGCCGCACAACAATCGAAGAGTTATTTCATGCGCCCGGCGTCCATCTCGTAGCGCTTTTCAGTCCGGAGCATGGCATCTCCGGCCTCGCTGACGATAAAGTATCCTCCTCCAAAGATCCGACCACCGGCCTGCCAACCTACAGTCTCTACGGCGAATCGCTCCGCCCCACCGACCAGATGCTTTCCGGCATCGACACGCTCGTTTTCGATATTCAGGATGCCGGCGTGCGCTTTTACACCTACACAGTCACCATGGCCTACGCGATGGAGGAAGCCGCCAAGCGCCACATCGCATTTTACGTGCTGGACCGGCCCAATCTTCTGGGCGGCGACATTATCGAAGGCCCCATGCTCGACGCCGACAAAACGAATTTCGTCGGCTATTATCCGCTGCCCGTCCGATATGCGCTCACCATCGGCGAGCTGGCGGAGTATTTCAACGGCGAAAATCACATTGGATGCGACCTTCACGTGATCGCCATGAAAAATTGGCACCGCAATTATTTTTTCGAGAATACCGGCATTCGCTGGATTCCTCCCTCACCGAATCTCCGCACCCTCAAAGGCTCGATTCTTTATCCCGGAATCGAAATTCTGCAAGACTCCGGCGTTTCCGTCGGCCGCGGGACGCCGACACCGTTTGAGGAGTTCGGTGCGCCGTGGATCGACGGGGCTGAGGTGGCCGACAGGCTGAATGCGCTTCATCTTCCCGGTCTGCGTTTCGCCGATCAGCCTTTTATCCCCGTTTCCGGTCTTCACGCGGGCCAGCGCTGCGGCGGAGTGAGTATTCGAGTAACCGATCGCGCTGCCGTCCGGTCGATGCGTGCGGGATTGGAGATCGCCACGATTTTGCACAAGCTCTATCCGGAGAAATTCGATCCCGCCAAGTTGATCACGCTCGTGGGCAATGCCGAGACGATTCGGCAGCTCGAAGCTGGTGTGGCCCCGGAAGAAATCGTGGCAAGCTGGTCCGCTGATCTCGCGAAGTATGACGAAACGCGCCGCAAATATTTTCTCTACAAGTAGTGCCAAGGTGTCAGTGCAGGCAGAACGTTAAATGGCAGCCCCATGCGACTTCTTATGGTAGAGTCGCCGTATGCGAGTCGTATCTTTGCTGCCGTCGGCCACGGAGATTCTGTTTGCGCTGGGATTCGATCAAGAAGTCGTTGGCGTGAGCCATGAATGCGACTTTCCGGCCCAGGCACGCGCGAAGCGCGTGGTGATTCATTCGCGTTTGCCGCACGATGCGGCTCCTTCCGAAATCGACCGGCTGGTTCGCGAGTATGTTTCGCGCGGCGAGAGCCTTTACATGGTAGATGCTGAGGCGCTCGAGGAATTGGCGCCGGATTTAATCATTACACAGGATTTGTGCCGGGTTTGCGCCGCCTCGCCGGATGACTTGGCCGCCACGCTCGCCCGTTTCCGCAATCCGCCTGAAGTGCTTTGTTTGAATCCGCAGGACCTTGGCGACGTGTGGCGCGACATTTTGTGGGTGGGCGAAGCCACCTGCCGCGGGCATGAAGCGGAAGATCTCCTGAAGAAGATCGGAATGAGGCTCGGCGAACTCGAACGACAGCTCACGAGCGTCGAGCGCCGGCCGCGTGTCGCAATTCTCGAATGGCTGCAGCCGTTTTACGTGGCGGGGCATTGGGTGCCGGAAATGATCGAAATCGCCGGCGGAGAAGACGTTCTGGGCAGAAAACGCACGCCTTCGTTCCGCGTTTCTGCCAAAGAAGTGATGGAAGCTGCTCCGGAAATTCTTCTGATCGCGCAGTGCGGCTACAGCGCGAAACAGGCGCGCGAAGAATACAGCGCGATAACGTTTCCGGAGGAGTGGAGCGCGATTCCCGCCGTGCGAAACGGGCAAGTGTATGCGCTCGATGCCAGCGGATATTTTTCGCGGCCGGGGCCGCGCCTGGTTAGCGGGATCGAAGCGCTCGCGAAAATCCTGCATCCGGGAATTGCCGTCAGCCCCGAGGCGGGCGGCGTTGCGATCCCCATCACCTCGCCAGTCACTGCTTTTCCCGCGACATTGCGCGCCGCCACCGCGTAAGAGACTCCTTGCCGGTCGGGGCAAGTTCCGCCCCCGAGCATTCACCCTGTGCACACCTGTTCTTCAGAGCAGTTGACACACCTTGCCTTTATATATAAGAATCCTACATATAGGGAGAGACCTCATGATTGCCCCGGGAATCAAACGCGGCACCGCGGAATTGGCGGTCCTTAGTGTTCTGGAAGACGGCCCGCTGCACGGCTATGAAATGGCGCGCCGCATCGAAGAGCAGACGCACGGCTCGCTGCGGTTCACGCTGGCGTCGTTGTATCCGCTGCTTTACCGGCTGGAAAAACGCGGATGGGTGCGCGGCGCGTGGGAAACGAGCCATACCGGACGCCGGCGGCGCTGCTACCGCCTCACTCCGCAAGGGAGGAAAGAACTTTCACCCATCCGCAAGGAATGGGCCGAACTGTTTCGCGCGTTGAAGCGGCTCGCCAAGGTGTCGCATGCGTGATTGGAAGGCGCTCGTCGAAGAACGGCTCGCAGGCCTGGCGCTGGAGCCGGAAGAAACAGCCGAGGTGGTCGCAGAAGTAGCGGCGCACCTGGAAGACATTTGCGAAGAGCTGCTCCGACAAGGAATGACGGAAGACGCGGCCGTACGGCGAGCTTTGTCGCAAGTCGGGCATTGGCAGAATTTCAAACGAAACCTAGTTTTGGCTCGGACGAAGGAGGAAACGATGACAGCCCGCGTGACACAATTTTGGCTTCCCGGTATGCTTACTTTTGTGGTTTCGATGGTTCTTCTGGAGCTAGTTCAGAAAATTGGTCCAAAGCCGATCATTCTTAGTTTGGACAAGGGAACTCCCATCCTCATGTTTTACGTCGGGTGGTTGGTCATGTTGCCTCTGGCCGGTGCCATGGGGGCCTATCTCTCCCTTCGGGCGCGAGGTTCGTTTCTCGTGGTGCTCGCATCGAGTCTATTTCCGATGCTTCCACTCGTGGCCGTGTTCTTGGTCGCCATTCCTGCTGGCTTGGCGATGGGCCACGGTCTGATGCCAAAAGCCTTTTTAACTATTGGCATCGAGTGGGTGTTGCTGCCCGCCGTCGCCTTGCTTGCGGGTGGGCTCCCAACGCAGTGGTTAGTATCACGGCGGCAGGCTTAGCGCGTCGGCTACGCCGCGAACATCCGGCCATGAGCAGTAGTCCCGCCCGCCAGCGTTCATTATTCTTCAAGCTGCACCTCTTCGGAGGGCTGGCGGCAGGAGTCTTCCTTGTAATTCTGGGAATAACCGGATCCATCATGGCTTTTGAACCAGAAATTGATGGCTTGCTTTATCCTTTTCTCCTCCACGTCATTCCGTCTCGCCGGCCATTGCCTATTGCTGTTCTGAGCGCAAATGTTGAGGGCGTCATGCGGCCCGATGAACGGATCGGAATTTATATTCTCCCAGCGGGACCTGACAAATCCTGTGCTTTTACTATCCTTGCGCCGAGTCGTCTACCACGGCAAGTGTTCGTCGACGAGTACAGCGGCCGGGTGCTGGGGAGCCTCAGCGTTGTGAGATTCGTGTTAGTTGCGAATGCACTCCACGAGGCCAGCGGCGCCGTAATGGGTGGCGCAGCTATTATGCTGATCTGTTCCCTCGTTAGTGGACTCTACCTGTGGTGGCCGCAGAAGCGCATCAAGGTAAGTTTCCGGAGTTCGGCACGAAGATTGTCTTTCGATCTTCACAATGCGGTCGGTTTCTTTTCATCCCCCTACCTGCTACTTTTCGCGGTGACAGGAGCGTGCATGGCTTTCCAAGGCTTAACCATTCCGGTCACCTATATGCTCACAAGCAGCAAACCATTGCCAGCAGACCCTCCTTCCACGCCCGTAGCTGGCGCTGAGCCGATTTCTGCAGATAGCGCGCTCAGGATAGCTAGAAATGTCCTACCGGCAGCAACTCCTCTTTGGGTTGTGATCCCTGGAGAAAAGACGACTTCCTATCTCGTCAAAATGCGATTTCCCGAAGACCACTCGTCGAGTGGCTCCAGCATCGTGTGGATCGATCAATTTTCGGGAAAGGTTCTTGCTGCGTGGAACTCCCGAACGGCATCTCTCGCGCGCAAAATTGAGCAAGCAAATCGCAATCTCCACGGCGGGGAAATTTGGGGATACCCCGGCAAGGCGCTGGCAGCTTTCATGTCGATGTTGCTCGTGATCCAATCGATTACGGGTTCCTGGTTGTGGTGGAAGCGGAAGCGCGGTAACGGGGCGAGGGGGGGTTCAAGCTGATTCGCCGGCCTGACTCTATTCATTCCCAGGGCCACTAGTCTGCAAATTAGATCTGGTCCAATAGCGATAAAAGGGCAGACCGGCGAGGATGAGGAGTAGCCCGATGGAGGAACGGCCGGGGCGGTCGATCCAGATGTTGACGGTGAGGGCGATGGCGCCGGCTATGAAAATGGCGGGGACCCAGGGGTAGCCCCAGCAACGATAGGGGCGCGGCATGTCTGGTTCGGTGCGGCGGAGTCGGAAAAGGGCGATGACCGCAAGGCCGTAGAAAATCCATCCGGCAAAGATGAAGAGATTGGTGAGTTCTTCGAAAGTGCCGGTGAGGGCCATCAGGCTAGCGAGCACGCATTGAAAAATCAGCGCGCGGCCCGGCGTGCGGTATTTTGGATGAACGCCGTCGGCAATCTTGAAGAAGATGCCGTCGCGAGCCATGGCGTAAGCGGGACGCGCGCCGCTGAGGACCGAGGAATTCATCGTGCCGAGGGCACTGATAATCATTGCAATGGTGATCCACGCGGCGGCCGACGTGCCAGCAACGTGTTGCACGACGTCGGACGCGATGTGGGGCGAAGCGGCCACAGCACTGAAGGGAAGGACCTTGAGGCAAGCGGCACTGAAAAGAAAATAGATGAGCGCAACAAGTGTGACGCCGCCGAACATGGCGCGCGGAAAAACGTGCTGCGGATCTTTCACTTCCGAGCCGACCAGGTTCAAATCTTCCCAGCCATCGTAGGCCCAGAGGGCGGCAGCCAGGGCGGCTAGAAACGCGCCGAAGACGCCGCCGTTCAGCGCATGGGGCCAAATAGGATTGGGCGCGTGTGGCGGACCCGATGGCGCGAAGAACGCAACGCCAATCACAATCACAACCGAAGTAATTTTAATTGCGGTCAAGAAGACCTGCACCGCACCGCCAAGGCGTACGCCGAGATAATTGATGCCGGTCATGGCCACAATCCACAGAACGGCGAGCGGTTGCGCCCAAGTGAAGACGAAATTGTAGGGCTTGATCCATCCGGTCAGGCCAGGAATCGAGATGTGCAGAGTAAAAATAGGGACGGCCACGACCGGGATGAGGAAACTCATGAAGCGCATCAGGCCCGCGGCGATAGAGGAGAGAGAACTTGGGCGGCCGACGATGGCGTGCATCCAGCCGAAGAGGAAGCCCCACGCAGGGCCGAAGGCACGGCGGAGGTAGGCGTATTCGCCGCCGGCTTCGGGGATGGCCGCGCCCAACTCCGCAAAAGAGAGAGCGCCGAACAGCGAAAGAATGGCGCCGACAATCCACGCGGCGAAAACGACGGAGACTGTGCCGCCTACGCGGGCCATTTCGGCAGGCTTGAGGAAGATGCCGGTGCCGATCATGGTGCCCACGACGATGGCGCCGGAAGCCCAGGCGCCGAGGCCGCGAACCAGGTCTAGTCGTTTTTCAGGCATAGTTCTCCGCTCGAAATATGGCGCCAGTAGCGTTGCACCAACCGTAGGGGCACGATATATCGTGCCCCCACTTATTCGTGCACGAAATTGTCACGCGGGCACGATTTCTTTTTGTCGCAAGCGGCTCACGAGGCTGCCGACAGCGAAAGTCACGACCGCGCCAATCAAGACGTACCAGGTAAATGCGACCTGGGTATAGCGCCAAACACAAAGGATCGCCGCCAAACCAAGGAACATACCCGAAAGCGCGCCTGTCGCCGTGGCTTTGCGATCCAGCGTGCCAAGAAGAAAGAGGCCGAGCAAGCTGCCGAAGGGGAGAGAAGCAACGGTTAGTCCTGCTTCGAGGAGCGGTCCCCACTTGATGAAGCCAAAGCCCATCAGGATTAAGCCCCAGACGAGCGTCATGCGGCGCGAGAGGCGCAGGAACTTCACGGAGTCGGTGGAGCGCCCGCGCAGCTTGGAAAAATCGAGGACGCTGGAAGCGGCAAGGGAGTTGAGGGAGCCGCTGGCGTTGGACATGGCGACGGCGACGATGGAGGCGAGAAGCAGGCCGGCAAGACCGGTGGGCATTTCGCGAACGAGAAAGAGGGGAAGGATGCTATCGGTGCGAGCGCCTGGCGCGAGGAGCGGCGTGTGCTGGGCAAAGACGTAGAGCAAAACGCCGATCAGCAGAAAAATGGCGAATTGGATGAGGACGATGACGCCGCTGGTGAGGAGAGCGCGGCGGCTGTCACTTTCATTTTTGGCGGCAAGAAGCCGTTGCACGATGGTTTGGTCGGTGCCGTGGCTGGCCATGGTGAGAAAAGCGCCGCCGATGAGGCCGGACCAGAATGTGTACTTCGTGGTCAGGTCAAAAGTGAAATCGAGGAATTGCGAATTTGTGGCCGGCAGCCGCCGAGACTTGCGCGACTTCGGCCCAGCCGCCGGGAATGCGGTGAAACAAAATCCAAAACGTAACGGCGCTGCCTGTCAGGTATAGGAGTAACTGGGCGACGTCGGTCCAGATAACGGCGGTCATGCCTCCCTCGAAGGTATAGAGAATGGTGAGAGCGATGACGATCACGACTGCCAGGTGCTCGGAAGTGCCGAGGACCACGCTAACGACGAGGGCGATGGCGGAGACACGCACACCTTCGGCGACGGCGCGGGTGATGAGAAACGTGCTTGCGGCGACCGCGCGCATTTTTCGCCGAAGCGCTTTTCGATGAGCGCGTAGGCGGTGAGGAACTGTCCGCGAAAATAGCCGGGGAGGAAAAGAAAGACGATCAGGACGCGTCCGATCAGATAGCCGACGACGAGTTGAATGAAGGTCATGTTTCCGGCGTACGCAATGGCGGGCGTGCCGATGATGGTGAGCGTGGAAGTTTCCGTGGCGACGATGGAAAGAGCGAGCGCCCACCAGGGAGCAGTTTTGCCGCCGAGAAAATAGTCGAGGCCGACGGCTTCGCGATTTGAGTCTGCAACATACTTCTTGCTGCGGCGGAAGCGCATGCCCAGCGCGGTGACGCCTAGAAGGTATGCGATGACGATGGCGAGATCGAGCGGGTGGATGCGCATTAGCGGTACGTGGCGGCGTCAGTCTCCAGATGCGCGAACTTTTTCGCGCAAAAAAGTGAACCGAGAATAGTGGCAGAGAACACGGAGGTCAAGAACTCCCTGCGGATCGTGGCGATGTGAGCGGCGGTTCGCAAGGGCGGTCCGCTTGAATGGGCGGGGCGCACGTTTGCGCACTTTTATTTTTGCGCGAATGCATTGGCCGCGTTTCTCGCTTATGCTTTTTGGATGCGCTTTGTTTTGGGGTTCGATGGCGGTGGGACAAAGACGGATTGCGTCTTGATGGATGAGTCCGGCAAAATCCTGGCGCGATCGCAGGCCGGGCCCTCGAATCCGTTGCGCGTGGGATTTGGCGCGGCGATTTCTTCGATTCGAGAGGCGGCGCGGCAGGCTTTTGCGCAAGCTGCGCTGCCCAGCGATGCGTCCGCCGCGGTTATTTGCGCGGGACTCGCGGGAGCCGGCCCCCCCGAATCCGCCGAAAAAATCCGTGCCCTGTTTGCGGCAGAATTTCCGGAGTCGAAGCTTCAGGTTTGCACCGATCTCGATCTCGCACTGGCAGCGACGGGCGACGGACCTGCGATCGTGCTATTGGCGGGGACGGGTTCGTTTGCTGTGGGGCGGAATGCGGCGGGTGAAACGGCGCGCTCCGGTGGTTACGGTTCGCAAATCGGAGACGAAGGCAGCGCTTACGACATAGGCCGCCGTGCTGTGCTCATGGCCATGCACGAAAACGATCGCACGGGGATCGACGCGGTGCTCGGGCAGCGAATTTTGCGTGAGCTAAGCTGCGCGGATTGGTCGCAGGTGAAAGCGAGAGCGCAGGCCGCATCCGATGAAGTCTTTCCGAGGCTGTTTTCCGTGGTTGCGGCTTTGGCCGACTCATATGAATCGTCGGTCGGACCTGCGGCCAAGTCCTCGGCGCAGGGCATCTTGCGCGCGGCTGCTTTCGATCTTGCGATGCTGGCGGAAAATCTCGCTCTGCGCTTGCAATTGCGCGGAACGCCATTCTTTTTGGCAAAAACAGGAGGGATGATGGGTCGCTGCATATTTTTCGAAGCCCAGCTTGACGAGCGGCTCCGCGCCTCGTTCCCGCAAACCGAGATTGGCGGCCTCCGCGTTTCACCGGCCGAGGCTGCGGCGCGGCTAGCGTTACGACTGCTTACTTCTGGCGACTGGACAGGCGGAAGCACGATCGTTGGGGAACCGGCGGGACGCTAAGATGGGCGGCGGGGACAAAAATCTCGATCGCGTTCTCGCCGCATCCGGCGACGAGTTGACGGCTTTGCTTCACCATGCCGACCCGGAAGTCGTGCTCGCGCTCCTGGATAATCCATCGATCGAGGAAACGCAACTCTGCATTCTGTTGGAACGAATGAATCTTCCTGCGGAAATTCTCGAAGAGGTGGCGCGGCGCAAGCCGCTGTTGAAAAATTACCGCGTCAAGCGAGCGCTGGCGTTTCATCCGCGGACGCCGCGGCTCGTCACTCTTCGGCTGCTCCGCGATCTCTATTTGATGGACCTCGTGCAGCTGACACTCCTGCCCGGTATTCCCACGGAGCTGAAGCTGAACGCGGAGGACCAGGTGATTGCGCGGCTGCCGCAATTGCCGCTCGGGCAGAAAATTACGCTCGCGCGGCGTGGGACCGCGCGTCTCGCGGGCGCGCTTTTGGCGGAAGGGCACACGCAAATCGTCACCATCGTGCTGGACAACGCCTATCTCACGGAAGCGCAAGTTCTGAAGGTCCTCTCGCGTGAAAAACTGCCGCCCGTGATCGTGAACACCATCGCGCATCACCGCAAGTGGTCGATGACTTACAACGTGCGACTGGCGCTGGTGCGGCATCCTTTGTCTCCTCTGGCAACCGTCCTTGCCTATTTGCCGGAACTTACCGTTTCCGATTTGCGCGAACTCGCCGCGCCGGGAATCGTTGCGGAGAGCCTGCGCAAGTATCTTCAGGCGGAAGTGCAGCGACGGATCCGGACGGCGGACCGGTCCGAGCGAAAAGACGATCCCCCGGATTCTCCGGTGGTGCCGAAACTGGACTAGGAAGCTTCGTCGAAGCCGTCTGCCGACGCCGAGTTTCAAGAGCGAGGTTGCCGCACGAGGAAACGGATTGCCGGGAACAAAACATCCGTTTGCGGCGTCGTATGGGAGTGCTCTCGGTAGGCGTATGCTTAAGACGATCGAGCGGCGAGATCGCCCTGGCGCCGCACCTTGGGATCCTTGGCAGGGGGGTTCACCAGGTCCATGGGCAGTGGGGATCAATTGTCCCGGCGTTCGGAACGACGCTGGGCGCCGCGCTATTCGTTTCGCGCCAACCTCGAGATCGAGTGGGGCTCCGCACTGCTGTGCGCCAGCACCCGCGACATCAGCTCGAATGGCATGTTCATCGAATCCGTCGATCCCTTGTGGATCGGCGCGGGATTCACGGCGAATCTGGTGCTGGACAGGCGGGTCAAGGTCGATTGTTCCGTGAAGCGCATCGAGCCCGGCCGAGGCATGGGCGTTTCCGTGACACACTCCGACGGGCAGCACGAGCAGAGCTATCAGGATTTGCTTGCCTCTCTCTCCAAGACAGGTTCATAAGCTCGTCTTATACTAGGCGTGCGGCGGCGCAGCTATGTTTGCCCGCTCAGCACGGCAAGAACTTGGGAACTACCTCTTCGTTGGGAAAGGCGTTTGAGGCGGTATGACCAGATGCCTTGATTGCGGCTCTCCGCGCACGGCGGATCAATGTCCCTCTTGCGGCCTGACGACGGCCGCCGCGGAACTCTTGTTCCGCCGCCGGCTCGTGGCCCGCACCGCTTTTTTTCTGGTTGGTTCGCTGGCATTCCCCTATGTGAGCCAGCTCTATCCTCCGCTCGATTTGGACCTGATGCTGGTTTTTTTTGGCGTGCTGTTTTTCCTGGCGTTGGCCATCGCGGTCATTCTCGAAAAGCGCGCGCGGCAGCACAAAGAGCTGGAGATTCTTAAACGCATCTACTCCGGTTTCATCCCATTGCCGTGGATTCTGGCCGCCGCGCTTTTTATGAATGGCCGGCTGGATTTGCAGAAGAACATGAAGTATTACCCGACCGTCGTCGTCAGCAAATTCAATATGAAGGGCATTGTGCGCGGGAGCCGGAGATTGCTGGTGCAATCGTGGAGGCCGGGGCAGAAAGTGGAGCGGCTGGCGGTGGACGCGGACGATTTCGACCGGTTTCAGGTTGGCGACACGGTTACCGTTGCCGTCGAGCCCGGCGTGCTTGGAATTCCCTGGTATTACGGAGTATACCGGCGGTAAGACGGCAGGGCTCCGCGGTCTCCGCCCGCGCTACAGAACTTCGGTACATTAGGTTCAATACGCGATTTTGCCGTTCGGCTTTAGCGGCAGCTCGATATCCACAAAGTGGCCGGTTTTGCCGAAGCGAAAACGAATGCGCTCGACGAGGCCCACGTCGCGCTCCTTCCACTCGGAAGTTTCGATTGGATCGCTGGGCAAGTCGGAAAAGGACCACTCGACGTTGTCACCCTGCGGCTTCACAGTTTGCGGATCTACTTCGTAGACTTCCTGCTCTTTGCTGTCCAGCAGCAGGTAACGCTTCCAAAGCTTGACGAGCAGCACGCTATGTTTTTCCGCGTGATAGATGTTCCATGCCTGAGGCGCGGCGTCGTTGAAGCGCAGGATGGCGAATTGCACGGGCTTCCATACAAGCTTTTTCTCGGGCGGCGCCTGCGGCAGCGCCGAGAAGAGAATTAGCACCGAGACGAGGGCGGCTTGGATACCCGGAATCAATTAGGGACTTCGCTAAACGATTTGTCCAAGAGGCGGATGGCTTCGTCGACATCGGGTTTGGTGGTGTTAAGCATAGGAGCGAGGCGAAGGACGTTGCCATAGAGGCCGCCTTTGCCGATGAGCAGACCGTTATCGCGGGCGCGCTCCATGACTCGCGTGGTGGCAGCGGGAGCAGGCTCTTTGGTCTTGCGGTCTTTCACCAACTCGAGACCTTGCATGAGGCCCATGCCGCGGACGTCACCGATGAGCGGATATTTCTGCTGAAGCTCTTCGAGCTTGCCGCGGAAGTAATTGCCGACAGCGTGGGCGTTTTCGCGGAGGTCTTCTTCTTCGATCAGTTCGATAGTCGCGCGGGCGGCGGCGCACGTCACCGGGTTGCCACCGAAGGTTGCGATGTTTAGTCCTTGAAAGCCGGCTGCGATTTCCGGAGTGGTGACCGTGAGGCCCACCGGAACGCCATTGGCCATGCCTTTTGCACTGGTGATGATGTCGGGAGTCACCTCCCACTGCTCGATGCCGAACCATTTCTTGCCGGTGCGGCCCCAGCCGGTCTGCACTTCGTCGGAGATAAAAAGCCCGCCGTATTTTTTGACGATGCTGAAAACGATTTTGAAATATTCCTTGGGTGGCGTGATGAAGCCGCCGACGCCCTGGATAGGCTCGGCGATGAAGGCGGCGATGTTGCCGCTGGTGCCAGTCTGAATGAGATTTTCTACGTCACCGGCGCAAGCGACTTCGCATTCTGGATATTTCAGGTGCAGCGGGCAGCGATAGCAGTAGGGATTGATGGCGTGCGAGATGCCCACACTGATGATGGCGGCCTTGCGATAAGCCGCGTGCGCGGTAACGGATTTCATGAGCGAGGATCCGCCGGAATAGGCATGCCGCAGCGCGACCACGTCATAGCTGCCGGTAGCCATGCGGGCGATGAGAATCGCGGCTTCGTCAGCTTCGCTGCCAGAGCTGGTGAAGAAGCTCGACTGCAGATTGCCAGGAGTAATTTGCGCAACCTTTTCCGCTAGCGCGACAATTTGTTCGTTGGGATAAAGCGTGGAGAGGTGCTGCAAGCGGTTGACCTGCGCGTTCACTTTGCTGGTGATTTTGGGATTGCAGTGGCCTACGGAGACGGTGAGGATGCCGCCGAAAAAGTCGAGGTACTTGCGGCCTTCGACGTCCCAGACGTGTTGCATTTCAGCATGATCGGCGACCAGCGGGTTCTGGTAGTAATTTGTGACCGAAGGCCAGATGTATTTCTTATGCTTGGCGACGACTTCTTCGCTGCGTGACATCTTTGCTGGTACGGGCTTTGCGGGCGTGGTCATGGACGCTTCCTCAGGCAAGGGTTGGCTGCTCTTCGAGTTTACGATGCGTTGAACCACGCAGCAAGAGGACCAGGATCTCTATCCTTGCGAGAGGCGGCCACTGATCGCTCATTGCGCTTTCCTGCTTTCTCCACTCCTCTCTGCGGCGCGCGTGTGCTTTCCACGTGTACTGGTTGACGTTTACTGGACATCAGTATACTCTGAGGTCGTGATTCGCTCCTTTCGCTGCGCGGTTTCGGAGCGCCTCTTTCACCGGGAGATGGTGCGCCGGTTTAAGGCCATTGAGCGCCAAGCTCTTCGGAAACTGGATCTGCTGGATGCCGCGCCGGATATGCGGACCCTTGCGACATTACCCGGTAACAGACTTGAAGCGCTGAAGGGCGATCGGCAGGGGCAGCACAGCATTCGCATTAACGAGCAATGGCGCATTTGTTTTGTCTGGCGTGAGGGCGACGCCTACGAAGTCGAGATCGTGGATTACCACTAGGAGGGCTGGATGGCGAAGAAACTGAAGCCCGTGCATCCGGGAGAGATTCTCCGCGAAGAGTTCATGACCCCACTGGGGCTGAGCATGAATAGGATGGCGATGGATCTGCGCGTTCCAGTGACGCGGATCGCCGACATCATCCACGAGCGCCGCGGCATCACCGCGGACACGGCACTCCGCTTCGCGCGCTACTTCAAAAATGCCCCAGTTTTCTGGATGAATCTCCAGACTCGCTATGATCTGGAAGTTGCCGAGGATGAAATTGCCGTCAAGGTGGCGCGCGACGTGCAACCTTTGGAAGTTCCCGTAAACTAACCGCGACTGTCGTCGTAAGCGGTGTCTCTGGAGCAATCATTTCATCCAAAAGATTACGCTCCCCAACGTGTACTCCGTCGATTTGATTCGTTCCGCGCGTTGGCTTTCCGCACGGTCGGACTTATTTCTAGCCAGACGAAAGGCGCTCCCCATCGAGTTTCGCCTAACTTAGGGGAGGGTTGGTGCATCCAAAGCGGGAAGTTTCACGGGAACGAGCGCGGAAATCTGAGGAGAAGACTAATGGCAAAGATGAAAGCAGTGGTAGTTACGAAAGCGGGCGGTGATTTTGAAATCCAGGAGCGGGAAATTCCTCAGCCGGGAACGGGCGAGATTCGGATAAAGGTGCAGGCGTGCGGAATTTGTCATAGCGACGTCTTGACAAAGCACGGAGGATTTCCGGGGATTAACTATCCTCGGGTGCCAGGACACGAGGTGGCTGGGTTGGTGGACGAAGTGGGCAACGGAGTGACGGAGTGGAAGAAGGGAGACAAAGTGGGGGTAGGCTGGCACGGCGGACATTGTTTTGTGTGCGCATCGTGCCGGCGCGGAGATTTCATAACCTGCCAGCGGGAAGCAATCACCGGTCTTACGCGCGACGGCGGCTATCAGCAGTACATGCTCGCGAGGCACGAAGCCGTGGCGCTACTTCCAGACGGATTGGATTGGGCGGAAGCGGCGCCGCTCATGTGCGCAGGTGTTACGACGTTTAATTCCTTGCGGCACGTTGGTGCAATGCCGGGAGACCTGGTCGGCGTCTTGGGAATCGGCGGGTTGGGACATTTGGGAATTCAGTATGCGGCGAAATCCGGCTATCGCGTGGTGGGTATCGGGCGCGGTCCGGAGAACGAGCCGCTGGCGAAGAAGTTGGGAGCGTTCGCCTACATTGATACGAAGGCGACGAATGCGGCTGAGGAGTTGAAGAAGCTGGGCGGGGCGAAAGTGATTCTGGCGACCGCGCCGAACGCCAAAGCCATGAGCGACGTGCTCGACGGGCTGGGCGTCGGCGGCAAGTTGCTGTTGGTGGGAGCACCGTTTGAGCCGATGGAGGTGTCCGTCGTGCAGTTGTTGCTGCCTCGGCGCGGGATACAGGGATGGCCCTCGGGAACGGCGATGGACTCGCAGGAGACCCTGGAGTTTTCGAAATATGCAGGAGTGCGGCCGATGATCGAGAAGTATCCCTTGGAAAAGGTTGATGAGGCGTATGCGCGAATGCTCAGCGGGAAGGCGGAGTTCCGGGTTGTCTTGACCATGTAAGACCCAACCGCGGACGCAGTTGCGCTGCCTCCCGTTTTCCTATGAAATGCAACAGGCTTTGCAAGGAGACGGGAAGGTGATGGTTCCGCCGTGATGATTCGGGCCGCAAATTTAAACGACAGCGATGCAATTTGGAAAATCCTGGAACCGGTAATCCGCGGCGGGGATACGTACACGTTGCCCGCGGATATGACTCGCGAGGACGCGCTTTCGTATTGGAATTCGCCCGGCCACGAGGTGTTTGTCGCGGAAGAGAGCGGAAAAATCCTCGGGACGTATTATTTGCGCGCAAATCAGAAGGGCGGGGGAGCGCACGTTGCGAATTGCGGGTACGTGACGGCACCGTGGGCGAACGGACGTGGTATTGCGCGCGCCATGTGCCAGCATTCGCTGGTGCGAGCCAAATCGCGAGGATTCCGCGCCATGCAATTCAATTTCGTGGTGAGCAGCAATGAGCGAGCGGTGCGGCTTTGGCAAAGCCTGGGTTTTGAAATTGTCGGTCGGCTTCCGGCGGCGTTTCTGCATCCGAGGCTCGGTGCGGTCGATGCGCTGGTCATGTACCGTCAGTTGTAGATGGCGGAGCGGAAGCGGGACGGGACTTCCACGAACGAAGCTTTGATGCCGCGCGCGGCAGGGCATGCGTATAATGTCGCGGCATGAGGTCGAAAACCTCCTACGCCGTGCGAACCTTCCGGGCGCTTCAGCGCGTCCTTCCGCTCTGCGGCACGCTTTCGCAGGCCATCGCGTTCAATCTGTTCCTGGCCTTTTTCCCGACGCTTCTGATCATGGTGGGTTTCGCAACCAGCCGCATCGGAGGACGAACGAGCCTGCTCGATCTGATCACGGATCTAACGGCACTTTTACCGCCGGGAAGCCAAAGCATCGTTTCTGAATTTCTGGTAAAGCGCGGGCCGGACGCGTGGAAAATCGCGCTAGTGGGGTGGGCAGGCACGCTGCTGGCTGGTTCGCAAGTGATGCGGTTGCTATTGGAAGGCATCCATAGAATTTACGGCGACAAGGCGCAGCCTGGGTTCTTTAACCGTCAGCTACGAGGACTGGTTTTGCTGCTTGTGACGATTGCCCCGCTGCTTGCGGCGGCGATATTGAGCGTTCTTGGGCGGCCGCTTCGGCGCTGGCTGGTCGAGGAACTGGGGACGCATCATCCTTTGCAGGGATGGTGGGCCATTACTTCACCCGCAGCGGCGATTGTTCTGGCCATGCTGGCTCTTACGGTGATCTACCGTGTCGCGCGACCGGGGGGTGAAAGTCTACGAAACGTTTTGCCGGGGGCGATGGTGGCGACGGCACTCTGGTGGCTGGTGAACGTGCTATTCGGTTTTTACATGCGGCTGGTTCCGTATAGCCTGGTTTATGGCGGGCTTGCGGCGGTGATCGGATTGATGCTCTGGATGCAGGTATCAGCCGTGATTATTTTTTTGGGAGCAGCGTGGAACGCGGAGTTGGCAGAGAATCGCAAGGGCTCTCCCCTGGCGCGGTAGTATGGACGAAGTGCATGGCTTAATAATATGACCGAGCAACTGGTTCGCGTGGAATGTTATTCAGGGCATAAGGCGGACGAGCGCCCCGTGCGTATCGTCTTCGAAGGCCAAACATTGGAGATTGCCTCGGTGGAAGACCGCTGGTATTCACCCGGGGCGACTTATTTTCGCGTACTTGCTGAGAGTGGGGACCGCTATGTCCTGCGGCGTGACGACGCGCAGGATGTTTGGAGCCTGACGGCATTCCGGGCGGCGGGCAAATGCGTTGACACAAAAATTAACGGGAGCGTATAGTCAACTCGCGAGTGCATTTCCAAGGTTCCCCGTGGTGCCGGCTTCCCAGAGAGCCGGCGGTGCCTGCGGGCACGGATCAGAGAAGGAAAGGCATGTCCTACCTACCGGAGCTCCTATTGGCGCGAGTCTCGACGTGTGCCTTCTTCCTGCTGTTGCTGCTGACTGCGGCGAGCGAGCCTATCCGGGCTCAGGCGCAGACGTCACCTGCCGCTCCTACCGCCAATCCAGCCGCGCAGCTCCCTGCACAGCCAGCGAAGCCGCAAGCATCCGCTTCGAGTGATACTGCGGAAGTCTCCAGCCGCGATACTTTGCCGACCTTTAGAGTCCGAGTAAACCTGGTGCTTGTGCGCGTGGTAGTGCGCGATCAACAAGGACGCGTGGTGCCCAACCTGCACAAAGAAGATTTCCAGCTTTATGACAACCGCAAGCAGCAAACGATTTCAACCTTCAGCGTCGAGACGCCGGAATCGCACGTCGTCCCCGCGACGACGCTTTCCGGTCCAGGCGCACCTTCCGGCCCCGCTGCGGCCGCTGCGATAGCCTCCCTCCCGCAGCGCTTTGTCTCCGTGATATTCGACGACCAGCACATGACCATGGCGGATACGATGTTCGTCCGCAACGCCGCTAGCCGTTTTTACGATTCGCTGGCGGCTTCCGATCGCGTGGGGATCTACACGACTTCCGGGCAGTTCACCCAGGAATTCACGAACGACCACGACTCGCTGCGCAAGGCGCTAATGGACATACTTCCGCGTTCGCCCACTGCCGGGACCCACGACTGCCCAGACATCAGCTACTACCAGGCAGACCTGATCCAAAACAAGCGCGACCCGCAGGCTCTCGATGTGGCGACGGAAGACGCGGTGCAATGCGCTTTCCAGGGTGACGAAACCCAAAGGGCGGCGGCGCAGACGATGGCAATTGGAATGGCCGGCGCCGTGCTCGGCCGGGAGGACTCTTCGACAGAATACGTCTACCGGCACATGGAAGAGGTCATACGGCGACTAGCGACCATGCCGGGACAACGGATCATGGTCTTCGTCTCGCCGGGATTTCTTCTTTCGACGCTCGAATTGGAGGCCAGCGACCTGGTGGATCGCGCGACCAAATCCAACGTTGTGATTAACACCATCGATGCCCGCGGGTTATACACGCCGGACATGGGAGATATTGCCGACCCCTACAGAGAGCCACCACAAATCACGGGATACAAGTCCTCTTATCGAATGGCCGCACAATTGGCACAGGAGGATGTGCTCGCCCAGCTTGCCGCTGGAACCGGCGGAACTTTTTTTCATAACCGGAACGACTTGGACGAGGGCTTGCGCGAAGCGGGTGCCGCGCCGGCCATAAGCTATCTCTTGGGATTTTCGCCGCAGAATTTGAAACTCAACGGCAGCCTGCACACGTTGAAGGTTTCGTTCGTCCGCAAGACGAGCTACAGAATCCAGGCGCGGCATGGCTATTACGCGCCGCGGCACGTTACCGACCCGGTCGAGGAGGCCAAGCAGGAGATTCAAGAGGCGCTTTTCTCGCAGGACGAAATTCGCGATCTCCCGGTGGATTTGCACACGCAGTTTTTCAAAACGGGCGACTATCAGGCGCGGCTGGCCGTGCTCACGCATGTCGATATTGCGGGCGTGCACTTTCGCAAGGCCGAGGGACGGACCAGGGACGACCTGACGGTGGCAACCGCTATTTTCGATGAGAACGGAAATTACGTAACGGGCGGAGAAAAGATCGTTGAGATGAAGCTACTGGACGGTACGTACGACCGGCTCATACGGTCAGGCCTCAATCTGAAGACGAGTTTCAATGTGAAGCCCGGCAGCTATCTGGTGAGACAGGTTGTACGTGACTCGGAGGGAGCGCAGCTTGCGGCGCGCAACGGCGCGGTAGTGATACCGAATTGAGGGGGGAGCAAATGAAAACACAAAAGAATTGTCTGCCGGGGATGTGGGGCCGGATTACCGCGCTCGCTGCTGCCGCCTCGTGCTTATTCCTGGCGCAGCTTGCGGCGCAGACGCCGCCGGAGCAGGCGCCCGCCGCGGAAGCGTCCAAAGCTCCGGGAGTTGTCATCAAAAGAGAGTCCCGCCTCGTTCTCGTGGATGCCGTTGTGACCGACAAGAAGGGGAACTATATCCACGACCTGACGGAGAACGATTTCAAGGTCTACGAAGACAACAAGGAACAAAGCGTCCAGAGCTTCTCATCTGGTGCGGAGACCGCGATTCAGGCCCAGGGGCGCAGGACGTACCTGGTCCTCTTCTTCGACAATTCGACGATGGCTGCTCCGGATCGGATTCAGGCTCGCGCTGCGGCAAAAAAATTCATCGAGGGCAATGCCGGGCCGGACAAGCTGATGGCCGTGGTGGATTTTGGCGGAACTCTGCGGATTGCGCAGAACTTCACCGCAAACGCCGCTCTTCTTCAGGCCGCGATCAGCGGAGCGAAAAGTTCCTCCGTGGATCCAAACGCGCAATCACCCGTTGAAGTGGCTTCCGCTGGACTCTCACCAACTTCCGGGGCGGTAGGTTTCTCGTCCCCATTTTCCTTGACGAACAACTCGGAAGCGGAATTTGGGGGGCGCAGCATGCTGCTCTCTTTGCGAAGTCTGGCCAAGAATCTGCGCGGCGTGCCGGGGCGCAAGATGGTCGTTCTGTTTTCTACCGGTTTTCCGCTAACCACGGAGGGCGAATCCGAGCTGACGGCCACGATTGACGCCTGCAACAAAGCAAACGTAGCCATCTACGCCCTTGACGTTCGTGGTCTTGTCGCTGCGCCTCCGGCAGGCAGTTCGCGGCTGCAAATTCCCGACCCGGGAAAACATCAGATTGCAGATAGGACCGCAGCGGATGGCGCCTATGGCG
Organism: uncultured Acidobacteriota bacterium; assembly: GCA_963824515.1. Classification (GTDB taxonomy): domain Bacteria; phylum Acidobacteriota; class Terriglobia; order Acidiferrales; family UBA7541; genus Acidiferrum. Next base: position 138,119 of record CAWGPN010000012.1, on the reverse strand, counting down.
GGGGTAAGTTGGTTTTGGCTTCGTACTCCGCCGGACTGTTCGAGCCGCAACATCCCATCGCCGGCGGTGGAGGCGCTGGCGGGCGGCCAGGTGGAGGCGCCGGTGGACGCCCGGGTGGCGGCGGCGGAACCGGAGGAACTGGAGGAACTGGTGGAGGCACCAGAGGCGGTCCTGTTGGCACAGGGGGCACCGGAGGGACGGGAGGTAGAGGAGGCGCCGGCGGCACCGGCGGTGGAACTACCGGTCGCAACGGCGGCGGCTATGCGAATCCCAATCGGTACAATCCGAACGCCGTCTTTACCCAACCGCGAACCATCGTTCCTCAATTTCCGCCCTCGACCTCGACGAATCAGCAGATACTTGCGGCTCTCGCCGAGGGAACCGGCGGATTCACGATCTTCAACACCAATGACCTGCTTGGCGGCCTCGAAAAAATCGGACGCGAGCAAAACGAGTTCTACATCCTGGGCTACGTGCCGCCCAGGTCGGAAGAGGGAAGCTGCCATACCCTGAAAGTGAAGATGAACCGCGGCGGACTGCACGTCAGGTCGCGCAGCGGCTATTGCAACACAAAGTCGAAAAATGTTCTGGAAGGCACGCCGGTTGAGAAGCAGCTCGAGGCGCGCGCCACGGGGTCGCAGACAGGGACAATGCATGGCCCCTTCGAAACGCCTTACTTCTACACCGGGCCCAATGTGGCGCGGGTGAATCTTTCGATGGAAATTCCTTCGAACACGGTGAAGTTCAACAAAGAGAAAGGAAAGTATCACGCCGATTTGAATATCCTGGGTATTGCCTACAAGCCGGATGGCTCGATTGGGGCCAAGTTCAGCGATACCGTCAATTTGGACCTGGAAAAAGGCGAATGGAAGGAGTTTGAGAAGAAGCCCTATTCCTATGAGAACCAGTTCGATGCGGGCGCCGGCAACTATAAATTAACGGTGGTCGTCAGCTCGGGCGGCGACGATTTTGGAAAGTACGAAGCGCCGCTCGAAATCGATCCATACGATGGAAAAGAGTTCAGCCTGGGCGGCGTGGTGCTCACGAACTCCGTCCAACCTCTCGCCGACATGCCAACGGACCTCGACGCGGCGCTGCTCGAGGATCGTACGCCGCTGGTGGTCAAGGGAATGCAAATTAATCCGTCGGCCAGCAATCAATTCAAGAGGTCAGACAAGGTGGACTTGTATACCGAAGTCTACGAGCCTTTGCTCGCCTCCGCGAATCCCCCGGAAATTGCGGCTGGCTATGCAATTTTGGAGAAGGCCAGCGGGAAAATCGTGCTGAAGACGCCCGCCGTTCCTCTGGATGGCTACATTCGGAAGGGGAGTCCGATGGTGCCGGTTGGAATGGATATCAAGGTTAAGGACCTGGCACCTGGAAGCTATGAGTTGGTGATGATGGCTGTCGATGGAGCCGGGCACCACGCCAAGAATCGCGTCGTCGATTTCGAAATCACGGAGTAAAGCTCCACGCCTTGACGCACCACGCGTCGAAGCAATGGTGAAAGCCTGGCAGGAGTGCTGCGAGGTTGCTCAAGCTGCCGGCTGCCGCGCTCCACTTCCCGATTCCGCGATGAGATTCCGCAAGACGAACCAGCAATTCGCGGGGCGCTCCGAGAGACGCCGCATAAAATAGGGGCACCAGTCGGTGCCGAAAGGCACGTACACCTGCAGAGTGTCTCCGGCCGAGCGCACTTGCTCCTGGAGATCGCGGCGAATCCCATAAATCATCTGAAATTCGTAGCGGCTTTTTTCCAGCTTGAGCCGGGCGGCTTCGGCTTGCGCGTGAGCAACCATGTTCCAGTCATGAGAGGCGATGGCCGGCAGAAAATCGCCTTGAGCGGCGCCCTCGAGCAGCAACGTTGTTAATTTCTTGTAGTTGGCGTCCACATCTTTCTTTTTCTGGATGGCGATCTTTTTTGGTTCGCGATAAGCGCCTTTGACGAGGCGAATCTTCGGCTTGATCGCTGCGAGCCTTTGCAGATCTTGCTCCGTGCGGTGAAGGTACGCTTGCACCGCCAACCCGCAATTTCCCAGCTCCCGTTGCACGCTTTCAAAAATATCCAATGTGGCGTCTGTATAGGCGCTGCCTTCCATGTCCATCTCAATTGTTCGGCCAAGCGCGGCGGCGCGCGCGGCGATTTCGCGGGCCATCGAGCGGCAGAGCTCTTTGTTAATATCCAACCCGAGTTGCGTCAGCTTGATCGAGATGTTGCCGGAGAGGTTCTTGGCGTGCAACTCTTCGATCATGTGGATGTAGCCATCGCAAACTTCCCGCGCCGCGGCTTCCGTCGTGACGTTCTCGCCGAGGTGGTTCAGGCTAACGTTGCGGCCCTGGGCGCAGAGTTCCTCGCTCGCAGTGAGCGCTTCCTCAAGCGACTCACCTGCCACGAAACGCCGGGCGAATCCCTTTTGCATGCCGCGCCGCGCGATGCGGTCTGTCACGCTGCGCTTGGTGGACAGCCAGAAGATGAAGTTCCGAACCAGCACTAGGTCCTCGCAGTTTGCCGAGTGAAGCAGACCGAGGATACGGGCAGAGCTGCCGGTCGTCAATACGCCGGCAGGTACGTACTACCGCCAGGGCTCCCGATGGATGGGCAGGTCACGAGTATGCCCGTCCGATAGGGCAAGTGGTGGGTTTTGACACTGGTCTTCGCTAGGCGCAACTTTCGGATGGACGGAGGGTTATTCTAAGAAGCTCGGAGTGTTTGCGGACCATACTATCGGCAGGAGATTGTTATGAGCGCGAAGCGTGGCCCCGGCCAGCCAATGGCCTCCATCTTGATGACGCCCAAATCCCTCCTCGCGGCGATCCTGTCGGTGGCCTGCGTGTTTTCGATTGGCATCGATGTGCCTGAGGCCTCGGCGATGCCCGCGGCAGCGAAAGTCAAGAAACCGAAGCACGATCCCGTCTTAAAAAATCTTCCCATTACCGAATTAAGCGAAGATGAGGCGATTCTCCACGCGCTGAACCGCCTTGCCTACGGCCCGCGCCCCGGCGATGTGGCGCGCGTCCGGCAAATGGGGCTTGCGAAATGGATCGACCAACAACTGTACCCGGATTCGATCGACGATTCCGCGCTGGACGCCCGCCTGGAGAATTTTCCGACATTGAAAATGTCATCCGCAAAACTGATCGAAGACTATCCTCGGCCGAAGCAGGCAGAAAAGCAGGCGGCGAAGCGCGCACAGGCGCAACTCGAGCAGGACGAAAAGAGGCGCTCGGGCGTGGCTGCCGTTGCCGCACAGGACATGCAGCAGCCTGCGGCTCCAAGTGAAACGGCGCCGGCGGATGCGAAAGAGAATTCATCGGCTTCTTTGCCCCGCCAGGCTGAGGGCAGCGATGCAAGCGTTTCCTCGCCCATGAAGGAGAATTCCGAGCAAGCAGCTCCGGACGCGAAACCCGGCGCGAGCCGGGGATTCGCTGGCGCTCGGGATCTCAGAGACCTCGCGCGGATCTTCGGCCCAAACAGCAGAAGGCCGCAGCGCATCATTGCCGAATTGGCCATGGCCAAGGTGACGCGCGCGATTTACAGCGAGCGGCAGCTTCAGCAAGTGATGGATGATTTCTGGTTCAATCACTTCAATGTCTACGCGCGGAAGGGCGAAGACATCTGGTATCTGACTTCTTATGAGCGCGACGTTATCCAACCGCACGCCTTGGGGAAATTCAAGGATTTGTTGACGGCTTCGGCAAAAAGTCCCGCGATGCTTTTCTACTTGGATAATTTCTTGAGCGTCGACCCGCACGCGGCGCAGAGGCTTGCGCAAGAGCGCGCCATGCGTCAGCAGATGCGATTTGGCCGTTTTGGGCAACCATTTCCGCCGCGCAGACCGCAGGTTCAGCAGAAAAAGAGAAACGAGCGCGGGCTGAACGAAAACTACGGCCGCGAGTTGATGGAGCTGCAAACGCTGGGCGTCGACGGCGGTTACAGCCAGAAAGATGTCACCGAAGTCGCGCGATGCTTTACGGGATGGACCATCGACAGGCCCCGCCTGGATCCCGAATTTAAGTTTAACGAGCGTCTCCACGATCCCGGCGCAAAGCTTGTGCTGGGCAAAAAGATTCATGCCGGCGGAATGAAAGACGGCGAAGAAGTGCTGGATCTTTTGGCGCACAGTCCCAGCACCGCCAGGTTTATCTCCACCAAGCTGGCTCGGCGATTTGTCTCGGACAATCCTCCTCCGGAACTTGTGGCGCGCATGGCGAAAACCTTCGAGGAAAGCAACGGCGACATCAAAGCCGTGCTGCACACGATGATCTATTCTCCGGAATTCTGGTCGCGCGAGGCCTATCGCGCAAAAATCAAAACGCCATTCGAGCTGGTAGTTTCCACGGCGCGCGCTTTGGGCACCGATGTGGATACGCCGTTGCCGCTGGTTGCTTGGGTGGGGCGCATCGGCGAACCGCTCTATCAGTGCCAGCCTCCCACTGGTTATTCGGACAAGGCGGATGCCTGGGTAAACACAGGCGCTCTCCTCAACCGGCTGAATTTTTCTCTAGCGCTCGCGGGAAACAGAATGCGCGGCTCGCGCACGGATGTTGGCGCGCTGCTTGGTGTGGAAACTTCCCCGGACGCCAAGGCCGCGCTCGAGCGAGCCGTGCAGGTTTTCCTGGACGGACAAGCTGCGCCAACTACGATCGAGACGCTCGAGAAGCAGCTTGATAATCCGCAGATCTTGCAGGCGCGGCTGGACGACCCTGTTAAGCACGTGGATTTGGGCGTCGTGGCGGGGCTGGTGCTGGGCGCGCCGGAATTTCAGCGGCGTTGACATTTGGAGTGCGGCGGCTTGGCGCCGTCTTTCTGCCATAGCATTACGCCCCGGCGCAGAAAGGAGGGAGCAAGCTCCTGCACTCAACATAAAGAGGAAGCCATGAGCTACAAATGTTGCGAAGGCATTCGCGGACTGAAATTTTCGCGGAGATATTTTTTGAAGCAGGGCGGCGTGGCATTGGTTGGCCTGAGCGCAATGCCCGCGTTCTTGCAGCGCGCAGTGGCCGCCACACCCATGCCAAATAAGAAGAAACTCGTCGTGCTGTTTCAGCGCGGCGCTGCCGACGGCTTAAATATCGTGGTTCCTTTTGGCGAGCCGAACTACTACCGAATGAGGCCAAGCATCGCGATTCCCCAGCCTCAGCGCGGCGGAACGGATGCGGCAATCGACTTGGACGGATTTTTTGGTCTGCACCCGAGCCTCGCGCCGCTCGGGCCCCTGTTCCAACAGAATCAACTTGTCATCGTGCACGCGGCCGGCTCGCCGGACCCCACACGCTCGCATTTCGACGCGCAGGATTTCATGGAGTCTGGAACTCCCGGCTTAAGAGCGACGGATGACGGTTGGTTGAACAGGGCGATTGAGACCGTACCCGAAGAAAACGCTTCGCCCTTCCGTGCGGTCGCCATGGGGCCGAACCTGCCCCTGACGTTGCGTGGCAGCGCCCCAGCGATCGCGCTGCCGGAATTGAGACAGTTCAAGGTCATGGCGCAATCGCCTGGAGCGGGGCGAGTGGTGGAGGGCGGTTTCGAAGCCATGTACGCGCAAACCGTCGACCACGTTCTGCACGGCACGGGCACGGAAACCTTTGAAGCCATCGACCTCTTGCGAAACGCCGACCCGGAAAAATATCAGCCGGAAAACGGCGCGGTGTATCCCGCGAGCCGCCTGGGCAAAAATGTGCAACAGATTGGGCAATTGCTCAAAGCAAATATCGGTGTCGAGGTTCTGTTTGTCGATTGCGGCGGCTGGGACAATCACGTGAATGAAGGCGGCGTGCAGGGCCAACTCTCTAACTTGCTGCGGGATTTGGGACAAGGCCTCGCGGCGTTCCATCAGGACATGGGCGACCGCATGCAGGACATCGTGGTTGTGACCATGAGCGAATTCGGACGCACCGCGCATGAAAACGGCAATCGCGGCACCGACCACGGCCACGCCAACTGCATGTTCGTAATGGGCGGCGACGTGAAGGGCGGACACGTCTACGGCAAGTGGCCCGGTCTCGAAGATCATCAGCTCAACGAAGGGCGCGACCTCAAGCTCACAACGGACTTCCGCAGCGTCCTCGGCGAACTCCTGACCAAACACATCGGCGTCGCCGATCTCAAGCCGGTCTTCCCCGGCTTCGACAACAATCCCCGCAATTTCCCCGGCCTGATTCGCGCGTAGTTTTGAAGTGCGGGAGCCGTGCTCCCGCTTTTTCTTTCGCTTGCAGTCTTGGATTACATGGCGACAGTCCAAAGTTAATCAATAGCCTAAGCAAGGCTGCCGCACTCCATCTCAATACGTGCCCCCAGTCAGTTTTCTGCCTTCTGCATAGATTCGATCACGCGGGCCAGTTCGATGACTTCAATGTGGCGCGGACAGTCGCCCCAATTGTGCCGCCAACACACAATTACATCGCAACCGCTTGCAGGATGGCGGTGCTCCCGGAAATTCTTGCTCTCAAATTCAAATTCGATGTTCACCCGTCGCCAGCGTCCCGGAGCGATTTGCCGCAAGGCCTCGCAATCCGGAAATCCCTTCTGAACGTTTTGCACCCAGTAGCCCAGCTCTTTCGCCAGCATCCCAAACAGAAACACCACGCCTTGTTCGTTCATGGGTTCATGCCGCAGCCGCTCGAACGCACTCGGATTGCCGTAGATGGGCCGGTCCCTCAGTCGCGCGTGCCACGTCTTGCGAGCCGCGGCTGGGGGAGCAGCCTCGCTCCGCGGAACTTGACGCTCTACCTTGCGCCCAGCATGCCCCGCTTCATGCCTCGCCGCGCGCTCGGGAAGCAGTGCCATCACGTCTGCCCACTCCCGCTTGCCCTTGGCAAAATTGCGAAATGCCTCGGGCACCGCCTGCCAGCCCCCAAACCGTTTTGCGAGCGTGCCGGGATTGTAGTTTCCCAGTCGAAGATGGATGTGCCGCGGAGGAATCGCTCGGTTCTTTCGCGCTGCCTCGCCCCAGTCTTCCAGCAGCGTCCGGCTCTTTATCTTCGCATTCCGCGTGTACGGCCGGAGTCCCGCGGCTCGCACCGCCTCGCTCCACGTTCGGAAGTATTGCAAAACAAAGTACGCCGAGATTCCCGAGTGTGCCTGAAACTCCGCCCGCGAAGGCGCCCGGCCAAGTTTTCTCGCCGCCGCGGCGATGGCTTTGACGATTTGCCGTTTGTCGGGCATGAGTGTACTGCCGGGGCGAACTCTAGGTGTAGTGACGGGTCTTTAGACCCGTTCTTTGGGAGTGCGGCAGCCCTGCTGCCGCTTTTCTTCCTGCTGGAAGCTCGATGGACGAAAAAACGCGCACATTTTCGAGGAGAAGCTCTGGGATCCCTGAGCCAAAAGACCCCCTCCGACCCTATTGCTATCGCAAGCGCGGCCGCCCCGCGGCAGACCGGCAACCACCCCACCAACTCTTAAACGACTGCGCGACGACAACTTGCGGCCACGACATACCGAACGAGGTAAGGGCGCTGCTCGCCCCAAAATAAAAAAGCGGGAGAAGGATCTCCCGCTGCCGAAACGTAGTTTTCTACAGAAGTAAGTGTACGTGAAGATTAGGGATTCAGTCAAGCAAGATTTCACGCGTAGCAACTCGCCTCCGGTTAGCTTGTGATACTTCCGCAGTGGGCAACGGCAAACAGAGAAAGGCAAGGAGCGCTGACAGAGAGCCGCACGACAATTGCGGGAGACCCGTTTTATAGAGAATGACTTTGTGGCGCGGGTCAGGGTTGTAGGGGTCGTATACTGGAGCGCCTTTGCATCGATAACCGCTGGCCTTTAACAGTGGAATTATTTCGTCAGCTTGCCTTTTTCATTCTGAGCTGCAAGCCCATGTCGTATTGCTGCTTCAAGCGTATCGATCTTTATATCCATTAGAGCTTTAAACCGAATGCAATATCCGGTCACGCTCGCCTTGCCTAGTTTTTTCCCATACGTTTTGGCTAAGTACTTCTTATCTTTGAGACCAAGAATATAGACAGAGATTCCGGTTTTGTTTCCGCTCACACCAATTTGAAAAAACTCTCTACTTTTTCCATTGGCATATTTGATTGTGTGAAATCCATATCCGATCGTAGGGTTGGAAACAGTATGATTTTTGCTGTCTTTACCATCGAAGAACCATAATTTGCATTCTGGTGACGCTTGAAGTGTGAGCCGATGCAACTCTCGCAAGTCACTGCGTTTTGGCTCCGGTTGGCTGGTAATATACCTCTTGATTTGTTCTTGGACGTTCATATGTTCTGCTCCCCCGTTGCGCGCACGAGATTATACGACGCTTAATCCTTCTCCCCCTTGCAAGGGCGGCCGGCCCTGACCGTTGAGGTCACTCGACCGCGAGGACGCCCCGCAAGCCATTGTTGCGTGGGGGCTTTTCAGAATTCTCAAAGGCTTGAAATGTGTGGAGCGCCGAGAAGCGGGCGGAGGGGCTGGAGTACATGCACCCCAAGCCGAGTTCACATTCCGGACGTATTGTCGGCTACACGGAAGTTGAGACTCGTCCGCTGCTAGAGCAATTCCATAAATGATGTAGCGTATTTGGCGCTAAAAAAGAAGCCTCGGCAATCGGCGGACGAAATGGATTGAAAGGCAGCTTTGGCGGCCAGGAGCAGTTGCTCGTCACTGCGCGGGGCGTGGCTGCGAAGCACCTGTTTGATCTTGCTCCACATCGGTTCGATGGGATTGAAATCCGGAGAGTAGGGCGGCAAGTACAGCAGCCCGGCACCCCGCGCTTCAATCGCTTCGCGCACGCCCCGGATTTTGTGGGTGGCGAGATTGTCCAGGATCACCAGCTCACCCGCCCGCAAGACGGGTGCCAGGCCTTGCTCCACCCAGGCCAAAAACATTTCGCCGTTCATAGGTCCCTCGAACAGCCAAGGAGCGCAAGGGCCGTCCCAGCGGATGCCGGAGATCAACGTGCTGGTCTGATAGTTTCCGCAGGGAATGCGGCCCACCAATCTTCGTCCTCCCAGGGCCCGGCCGCGCAACCGCGTCATCTTCGTGTTGGCCCCGCTTTCATCGACAAAAACCAAGCGCTGCACGGGGTGTGCGACCAACTGTTCATGCCACTGCGCTCTTTTTTCGGCCACGTCGGGCCGTTCTTGTTCGGCGGCGGCTAGAGTTTTTTTTATACCTCCAGCCCAGTTTCCGCAGCCACAGATCGATCGTGGAAGTCCGGAACCGCCGGTCCAGACCCGCCCCCAACTCGGCCAGCGTGGCGTCGGGCTGCTCCGACAGCAACTCTTCGAGCCGCTGCCGGCGCTCTCGTGAGTAATGTACGGCGTCCGCTGCGGCGGGTTCGCGGCTGCAGCGTGCCGCGCTGGCGAAACTGCTGGCGCACGCGGCGCACCGCCGCCACGCAAAAACCGCAAAATTGCGCGATCTCGCGAGTGCTCTTGCCTCGATCGTACAGCTGCACAATGCGTTGCCGGACCGGCACAGGAATGGGTGTCATACTACCGAGTAGCCAGGCGGCCTTGCGGCCGCCCGGCCCTCTCAGAACTGGGCGTGAAAGTTTCCCTTCACCCAGCTCAAGCCCTTCGAACGCCTCTTGAGAAGAGACGCGGTTTCGAAAGGGGAAGACGCTGACGATGAACCCGGTCATGGCACTCGGGATGAAGTAAAACGCAGTTCGTGGCACCAGTGGAACCACCCTTCACACGGGGGACGCAGTAATGAAGGCGCCAGCCTGTGATCCGGGTGATTTTTGTATTGCACTGGGTGCAGAGTCCGCGTTGTTCATACCAGAGATAGCGAAGAGTGCGGGTACCCCGAAACGTTTCCAGCATGTGAGCCCCTTCGCGTTCTTCGAAGTAGGTTTCATAGGTTGGATCGTACGGGTTAGCTTCGCCTTTTACCTTGACGTGTCGTTTGATGGGAGTGCTCGTGGCGTAGTACAGCCAGACTTTGGCCGGCCGTGCTTCGTCATCGCAGGTTTCACCGAAGAAGGACCAGTCACGATTCCCGCGCCGGTCAAAGTATTTCGGTTTGAACCAGCGCGGGCTTTTGTTGGGGTGCCTTCGTCGTGCCCATTGCCACAGACTAGAGAAGATGTTGTGATCCACGTGTCCGAACGTGTGTTTGCTCACCACGTGCCGATGATAGTTCGCCCAACCACGAATCTTCGGGTTGAGTTGATCGATCAGATCGGCGGCAGACACGCCATGGGCGTCTTTGATGATTCGTCGGATGCCATTCAGGAAGGTTCCAACATTCTTCTTGGAAGGCTTGATGAGCAGTTTCCCGTTGGGATATCTGCGCACGTTTTGTCCGAGGAAATCAAAGCCGTGCTCCACGTGCGTAATGACAGTCTTTGTAGGAGAGAGTTCAAGACCTCGTTCTTGCAGAAAACGCTCGACCAGGGGCTTGATTTCTCCTTCCAGTAATTCTTTCGATTTACTGGTGATGACGAAGTCATCCGCGTAACGGACGAGATTGACACACGGTTTCTCACCTCCAAGGGATTTGAGACGTTTCCCTGCTGGGAATTTTCCCTGCAAGAGTCGTTCAAGTCCGTCCAGCGCGCAGTTAGCGAGCGCCGGGGAGATAATTCCACCCTGGGGAGTCCCGTCCGTCGTTTCGTGAAGAACGTGTTTTTCCATATACCCGGATTTCAACCACTTTTGGAGAATGACTCGGTCTATCGGGACATGAGCCAAAAGCCAATCGTGTGAAATCTTGTCGAAACAGGACTTGATGTCGCCCTCCAGAATCCACTGCGTGTTGGCGCTTCTCAGTGCTTTGAAGCACTGTTCCATCGCATCGGCGCAGGACCGCTGCTGGCGAAACCCATAGGAGTTTTTATCAGCAGAGGTTTCCACAACGGGGGCGAGTGCAAGCAGATACAGTGCTTGCTGCGCTCGATCCTTTATCGTGGGAATTCCGAGTGGGCGCATCGTTTTTCCGTCCGACTTCGGGATGTAAACACGTCGCAGGGGCTGAGACTGATAACCCCTGCGCTTCAGTGCATGTACTGCCTGTGTCTTCTTCTCTGGTGTATCCCAAATTTCTTGGTCTACACCTGGGGTTTTCTTGCCATTGTTTTCCGTCACTCGTCGAACGGCGAGAACTTTGCCGCTGTAGGAGTGGGTCAGCAAACGTTGCAGGGCTCGTACCCTGCCCCATCTGCTTGCCTTCGTTGCCTGCACGATACGCACTTGGAGTCGGCGAACGTTGCGGTGGATGGCCTGCCAGTTGCTGGCGTACCATTCCGCCGCTTCGCGTGAGACTGCACCAACAGCTTGTGCTGTCGTCATCTGCTTCGTCTCATGAGCCGATTAGTCAAGTTCTCTCGTGTGAAGCACCATAAAGGGAAGTCAGCCCGCTTTCGCGTCCGGTGATGTTGTCGATGATGCTGACGCAACCGATATCCACTCCATTACAGAGTGGCATTTGCTTTCTCCCTCATCTGTTATCCGCACCGCCATCGGTCCATCTTGCGATGAACTTTCCCCTTGCGGGGAGCGATATGGATTTACCCTGTTCCGTGGGAATGACGCGATAGGTTAGGTCTGTTCTATGCGCCGACAGTGTTGTTTACCCATGACCGAGAACCCGGAAGCCTCGGTGCTCACTGCAAAAAGAGCCGCTCAGCATGTTAGGCTCTCTCGGGCTAACGACGCTTACGAACATTTGTGTATTCTGACCCTGCTACCAAGCCTAGCCCCTCTCCACCTTATGCTGGCAGATACACCGTGGCCTCAAGGTTTCGGTGCCACTCTTACGAATGTGGGTCCATTGTCCGAGGGCTTCGAACGGTCCGTTGCCTCGCCGCTCCAACCTCGTAGGCTATGTGCGATGGGACGCACAGTCTGATCGATTTCCTCCTTGCCAGACAATCATTCCAACAGCTTTCAGGTCGCAATCCGAGTGGCCCGTCACCCGGGCTGAATCCCCAATATGGCCAATGATCCTGATCATTAGTCGAAACGGGTGGAGCAGGCTCTCTATTCCTCGGCGAGAGTCTCGATGGCGGAGATCCGCGCGGCGCGTTGAGATGGCAGCAGGCAAGCGGCCAGACACACCGCTCCCATCACGCACGCAGCAACGGCGAGGATTGGCAGGTCAAGCGGGGGCACCTGGAAGAGTACGGCTCGCATTGCTCGGCCCGATTGCCAAGCGCCGATCAGGCCCAAAAGCGTTCCTGCAGCGAGCAGGCGCAAGGAAAGAGAAAGAAACTGGCTGCGGATTTGCCGCGGTTGCGCGCCCAAGGCCATACGCACGCCGATCTCGCGGCGACGCTGAGCTACTGCGAAGCTCAACACGCCGTAGGTGCCGATGGCGGTGAGCAGCAGAGCTATTGCCGAGAAGAGACCAGACAGCAGCGCCGGCGAACGGCGTGCGATAAGGCTATCGGCGATGCGCGTGTCCATCGAGCGGATATCACTGACGGGTACCTCGGGGTCGATTTGCCGAACCGCCTTCTGCAGTGTCAACGCGAGCGATTCCGGAGGAAGGCTCGTGCGGACGGCGACGAAGAAGCTAGAACCGATACGGAAGCTATAGGGATAATAAATCGCGCCCTGAGCTTCGTTTTCCGTGAGCCCCGCTTGTTTCACCCCGCCCACAACGCCGACGACAGTGAATGCTTCGGCATCTTTTCCCCCTTCGGAGCCGTCCCACAAACGTTGGCCAATAGCGCTAGCGCGCGGCCAGTAGTATCGTGCGAAGTCTTCATCCACAACGCAGACTCGCTCGGAGCGGCGTGAATCGTCGGCGGTTAGGAATCGACCTGCCCGCAGCGAGAAGCCCATCGCGCGAAAATAGTCGCCGTCAACTCCGTAAGAATAGTGCCCGCGCGCGGATTCGCCAGGGCGACGAACGTGACCCGCTACAGTGGCGGCGCTTTTGCCGGAGTTGCCGCTGAAAGGCACATTGTTGACCACACCCGTGGACGACACTCCCGGTAGCAGGTTGAGTTTGTCCAGCAGGCTTTCGATAAATCTCAGGCGGCCTGCCTCCGAGTAATCTGCCCACGGAAGCAGGATTTGTCCAGTCAGCACGTGGTCCGCCTGGAAGCCTGGGGGAATGGCCATCACGTGCTGGAGACTGAGGCCCAACAGGCCTGCTCCGGCTAGCAGAATGTACGCCAAGGCAATCTGAGCGACGATGAAACCGTGACGCAAAATTTGACCTCCGCGCCCGCTCGTGCCGCCCCGGCCACGCGATTGAAGCGCATTCCCGAGATGCCGCCGAAGATGGAACCAAGCGACCGGCACCGCGAACACGATGCCCATGAAGAGGGCTGCGGTCAGGCCAAGGAATGCTAATCGTCCGTCAAAGGCGATGCGGGCTCCCAAGGGCAGGCGCCCAGCGCCCAGAGCGCGCAGGAGATCGATTCCGCCGGCCCCGACGGCGAGACCAAGTAGTCCTCCGGCTAAGGTGAGCAAGGTGGTCTCGACTACTACTTCACTCACGAGGTATCTCCAACTTGCGCCAAGCGCCTGGCGGACGGCTAGTTCTTTCACTCGGCCGCAGGCACGGACAAGAAGCAGGTTCACAAGGTTGACTGTGCCAATCAGGAGAAGCACAAGCGCGGCTGCTTCCAAGAGCAGTAGAGTGGGACGGACGGATGCGACGGAGTCCGCGCGCAACGGCACCACCAAACTTCGAAAGCCGGCATCGGCGATCATCCTGGCCTGCGGATCGTCGACTTCCAGTGCGGCGTTCTGTGCATCGAGCTGAGACTGGGCTTCTGCAAGCGTGGCGTCCGGCCGGAGGCGCGCAATCATTTGGATGACATTTCCTCCGGAATGACGCCTCGCTGGCACGCGATCTTCCGGGCGCGATGCAAGAGGCAGGAAAACCCGGGCGTCGGAAGAGAGAAAGCGGAAGCCGGGAGGCAAAACACCGATCACCGTCCTGGGAACGCTGTTTACGCGAATCAGCTTTCCAATCACCTTGGGGTCGGCGTCGTATCGATCCCGCCAAAACGCGTCGGAAAGAATCGCAACACGGTCTGTTTCGGAAGTGGTTTCTTCGTCTTTGAAAGTGCGTCCGAACATGGGGCCGACCCCAAGAGTAGAGAAAAAATCCGGAGACACGCGCATAGTCTGGATGCGTTCCGTCGAGCCTGGCCCACCCACAATCTCCGTTCCATAGCTGTAGATCGAGAGGGAGGCGAAGGCAGGAATTCGGCCGCGGCGTTCGTAATAGTTGGTTATCGAGGAGCCGTCTCGCTCGACCCCTGCTTTCGGATACGTATTAAATATCGTCATTAGCCGGTCGGGCTCGGGAAAGGGCAGAGGACGGAGCAGCACAGAGTCGATCACGGAAAAGATCATCAGATTCGCCCCCAAGCAAACGGCGAGCGTCAAGAGAGCGGTAGCGGTAAATGCCGGGGTCTTTCGCAGCAAGCGGGCGGCGTAACTCACCTCCCTGCGAAACTCATCAAAGAGGTGAAGATCAAACGCTTCGCGGCAATCCGCTTTGATATTGGCGGGGCTTCCGAGCTCCATCCGTATCCGGCGGGCGGCTTTTTCCCGCGACATGCCGGAGCGCACCAACTCGTCGGTGTACTGCTCGATGTGAAAACGAAGCTCTTCGGACATGCCATCTTCGAAATCACGCCGCCGAGCGAGCACGCGAAACACAGAACGCAATCGCTTGAGCACGTCACACCTCCTCTGAGGTCGTATTCATGGCCGCAGCAATCGCTGCCGCTAGCCGGTTCCAGCCGGCGGTTTCCTCACGTAAACGGCGGCGCCCGGCGGCAGTCAAGGTGTAGTATTTTGCCCGGCGGTTGTTCTCGCTCTGGCCCCACTCGGCGGCGATAAGGTCGTGATGCTCCAGGCGGTAGAGGGCTGGATATAAGGATCCTTGCGGAATCTCAAGCGCGTGCTTCGAAATTTGCCGGATGCGTTGCAATACGCCGTATCCATGCAGGGGCTTCAACGACACCGCTTTAAGGATGAGCATGTCCAGCGTGCCTGGGAGCAATTCCGCCGTTTTGTTCACAGGATTGTTCTCCTAGCCAAGCTAGGAGTCTAAAGGAAGCTCTCCTAGCTTGGCAAGGGGAACGGACGGGCACGGGGTGCTCGCCTGAAGGCGAAAGCGGTGGCTGCTGAAGTCGATTCCGGGCGAGTGGCGTTATCAGACGTACGTCTCACCTGGAGCGCGCACTCGATCATGGTTGGATTGTCGGCTACACGGAAGTAATCCTCGCAGCTGCTTTGTTCGCTTTTTAGGCTGTCAGTGCCCATTGCATCCCGGCCGATTCTCGGAAACGGGCCACACCACCCTTCCGAAAAAAACTCAAAGAGCATACCGCGAGGGTAAAACATGAGACCTTCGTGATATTAGGCCCATGCAGCCACGCGTTCGACCGCAACGGAGATCACTCGCCGGACCTTAGTTCGCGAATCCAGATGTTGCGATAACGCACGGGATTGCCGTGATCCTGGAGAGCGAGCGGAAGCTTCTCCGGAGTCGGCTTGTAGGGCGGCCGCCGGCCATTCGCGGTCGGGCCGGTCAGCTCGACGTTATCCTGCACCAAAACGCCATTGTGAAACACGGTGAAACGCGCCTTGCGGATCAGCTCGCCGCTGGCATCGAATCGCGGGCCGTGGAAAACGATGTCATACCATTGCCATTCGCCCGGCGGCCGCGCGGCGTTCACGAGCGGAGGATACTGGCCGTAGATTGCCGCAGCCTGCCCATCCGCGTACGTCCTGTTCTTATAGGAATCGAGCACTTGCACTTCGTAAAGCCCCTGCAGAAAAACGCCGCTGTTTCCTCGCTCCTGGCTCTCTCCGTGCGGAGGTGTGGGCTCGCGAAACTCGACGTGCAACTGGCAATCGCCGAACGTTTCCTTTGTCCGCATTTCGCCCGTTTTCGGAACGACTTCGACGTAGCCGTTCTCTACTTTCCACTTCGCCGGGCTTCCGTCGTCCTGCTGCCACTTCGATAGATCCTTCCCGTCGAAGAGAACGACGGCGTCTGATGGCGGCCTCCCCGGTTCGGCTTGTGTGCTCGATGTTCCGGGATCAATGACCGGCGGCACTGGGCGGTTCATATCGTGTTGTTTCCATCGCGTATCGACTTGCCCCAGCAAAATGCTCGGACACGCAGCCATCACGGCAACTGCCAATAGCGAGAGCTGATTTTTTTTCATGTTTTGTCCTCGACTCAATGCGCGAGGATTCTACCGCCGATTTGCCGCCAAAAACACAAACACTGAAAATATTCTGAGGCGCGAGTGTGGCGTGCGGGAGCTTGCTCCCGCTTTTCTGGGCGACGTGCCTGATCGTCGAGAAAAGCGGCAGCACGGCTGCCGCACTCCAAAGCAGGAGACTCCTCTGTCAGCTAGGCCGCGGAGCCGCGGATGCGCATGCTGTAGAACGAACGGTACACGAAGGTGAAGGAGACGACGAAGAACGCTGCCGCCAAAATGTGCGTCAAGGTGTTGCCCTGGCTGGCGGTGAGCTGCACGGCCAGTTCAACGGCAAGAAGCCCGAAGAGCGTCGTGAACTTGATGACCGGATTGAGTGCCACGGAAGAAGTGTCCTTGAACGGATCACCCACCGTGTCGCCGATAACGGTCGCGTCATGGAGCGGCGTGCCCTTCTGCTTGAGCTCGACCTCGACGATCTTCTTGGCGTTGTCCCACGCTCCCCCGGCATTGGCCATAAAGATGGCCTGATAGAGCCCGAAGATGGCGATGGAAAAGAGATAGCCGATAAAAAAGAAGGGTTCGATGAAGGCGAAGGCCAAAGTCGCGAAAAACACGGCGATGAAAATATTCAACATGCCCTTCTGCGCGTACCTGGTGCAGATTTCAACGACCTTCTTGCTGTCTTCAACGCTGGCCTTTTCGACGCCCTCCAGCTTGATATTGGCCTTGATGAACTCGACGGCTCGATAAGCCCCGGTCGTCACCGCCTGTGTGCTGGCGCCGGTGAACCAGTAAATCATCGCCCCGCCGGTTACGAGGCCTAGGACGAAAGGAGCGTGTAGCAGCGAAAGATTGTTCACGTCGGTGGTAAGCCCGTTGGTGAGCGCCATGATGATGGAGAAAATCATGGTGGTCGCGCCGACGACCGCCGTCCCGATGAGCACCGGTTTGGCAGTCGCCTTGAAGGTGTTGCCCGCGCCGTCGTTGGCTTCCAGCATTTCTTTGGCGCGCTCGAAGTTTACGTCGATGTTGTAGTCCTTTTTCAGTTCCTGCTGGATACCCGGAACGTGTTCGATCAACGAGAGTTCGTAGACGGACTGCGCGTTGTCGGTGACCGGGCCGTACGAATCGACCGCAATCGTGACCGGGCCCATGCCGAGGAACCCGAAAGCAACCAAGCCGAACGCAAACACGGCCGGCGCGAGCATCATGGCGCCGAGGTTGAGAGTGCTGATCAGATAGCCGATGGACATAAGAACGACCATCGCCAAGCCGATATAGTAGGCGGAGAAATTGCCGGCGACGAAGCCGGATAGGATGCCCAGGGACGCGCCGCCTTCCTCCGCGGAAGAGACGACCTCTCGTACATGCCGCGACTCCGTGGAGGTGAATACTTTCACCAACTCCGGAATGATCGCGCCTGCCAGCGTGCCGCAGGAGATGATGGTCGCCAGTTTCCACCATTGTGAGGGGTCGTCAGCGAGCGTGGGAATAATCAGATAAGAGATCACATAGGTGAACGCGATGGAAACGAAGGAGGTGATCCACACAAGAGAAGTCAGCGGCGCCTCGTAATTCATCTTGTCTACGTTTCCGTATTTGGCCTTGGCGATGAATCCGTTGATGAAATAGGCCAAGGCGCTGGCAACGAGCATCACAACGCGCATCACGAAGATCCACACAAGCAATTGCACTTGGACCTTGGGATCTTTCACGCCGAGAAGAATGAACGTGATCAGGGCAACGCCAGTCACGCCATAAGTCTCGAAGCCGTCTGCGCTTGGTCCGACCGAATCCCCCGCGTTATCTCCGGTGCAATCAGCAATCACGCCGGGATTGCGCGCGTCGTCTTCCTTGATTTTGAAGACAATCTTCATCAGGTCGGAGCCGATATCCGCGATTTTCGTGAAGATGCCGCCCGCGATTCGCAATACCGCCGCGCCCAGCGATTCACCGATGGCAAACCCGATGAAGCACGGCCCCGCGTAATCACCGGGAATAAAAAGCAGAATAAAAAGCATCATCAGCAATTCCACGCTGATGAGCATCATGCCGATACTCATCCCGGCTTCGAGGGGCGTGTGATAAATCGGATAAGGCTTGCCGCGCAGGCTGGCGAAAGCGGTGCGTGAGTTGGCGAAGGTATTGACGCGGATGCCAAACCAGGCCACGCCGTAGCTACCCGCCATTCCGATGATGCTGAAGACCAAAATAATCGGCAAGGTCACCGCAGTTGGGTGCACGGGAGCGAGAACGCCAAAATACAGAATGATGACCACGGCGATGAAGAGCCACAACAGGATCAGGAATTTGCCCTGGGTGAAAAGGTACGTTTTGCAGGTTTCGTAGATCAGTTCGGAAATGTCGCGCATCGACTTGTGCACGGGCATTCCTTTGAGGCGGCTGTAGATGGTCAGCCCGAAAATTAGGCCGAAGACACAAAAAGCGATGCCGAAGAGCAGTAACTTGTGGCCATCTATTCCGAGAAAAGTGACTTGCGAAAGATCCGGCACTTTTAGGCTGGCTTCCCCGCCGGCCTCGCTAGCCGAAGTGGCGGCGGCCGCAAGAAGGCTCAGAAAAGCGGCTGCGGCACTCCATCTGGTGAATCTAAAACCCTTGGACCAGGCACTTGAAAGCCAGGTGCGCATCAAAAATCCTCCATAATAAAATCGGATTCGAGACCAACCACAGCCTTACACACTCGTTTACCGCACACTTTTTCAGCCGTACGCTTTTAGCTCAGCGCGGGGATTCCTTTGCCGGATTTCAAAAGGCTCCCACCTCGAGACAGGACAGAAACTTGGCGTCTTGCGTAGCCCCGGTCAGACCGGGTTACCGTCACGAGCACCCTACCTAATCTGCCTACGGAGGGTCTCGGGGCAACCCCTGGCGGGTCCAAGAACGGTCTTAAACAAAACATTGATTTATAACATTTAGCGGAGCGGCTGGTCAAACTCGCCAGAGTGCCGGAAGAGCCTACTCACATCGTATCCCCCTGGCGAAGTTGAAGTGTTCGAGTGAGAAGAGGCGGTGGGAGCCGACCTGCCGGACTGTCCCTCAAGCTTGCCCATTCAGGAGGTTAATAGGACGGTACCGGACCGAATACGGAGCAGCGAAACATTTGCAAACCGGTGATAACATGCCTGCATTGCTGGAGCTTGAAACATACCGGTTTGGACGGGGATCCATGAACGTTGATTTTTCCCAGGTGGCGGCCGCGCGTATGACGGCCGTGGGTTCAATCGGATACAATGGAATACGGCAGCGAACGGATTCAGTCCGCGATGTGCTTCCAGCTCCGCTGAAAGCTTCCGTGCAGCGGGACCACCTTCGAGCCGCGGAATACGCGTGAGAAATCATTTCTTCATTACCGGCACGGACGCCGGCGTCGGGAAGACCACACTGTCTGCGCTGCTCTGCGCGGCGTTGGACGCTGTTTACTGGAAGCCTATCCAGACCGGCACCCTCGAGGGCTCGGACCGCGTAACCGTAATGCGCCTCGCGGGCATCGGGACAGACCGCACCCTGGACGAAGTGTACAAATTTGTGCCTCCGGTCTCGCCGGATCTCGCCGCACGCTGGGCCGGCGTCGAAATTGATCTCGGGCGCATCAATCTGCCCACCAGTTTGTTGAATGACTGGCTGGTCGTCGAGGGAGTGGGCGGCGTGCTGGTGCCCATCAATCAAAAGCAATTCATGCTCGATCTGATGGTCAAGTTCAAACTTCCCGTGATTCTGGCGGCACGAAGCGGCACCGGGACGATTAATCACACGCTCCTGACGCTCGCGGCTCTGCATGCGGCGGAACTGCCGGTCCACGGGGTCGTCTTGATCGGCGACCAGAACCGCGAAAACCGCGAGACCATCGAGCGTTTTGGACACGTCCGGGTGATTGGCGAAGTGCCGCGCCTCCCCAATCTTCACCGGACCGCCTTGATGCAAATCTTCATGAACCACTTCGACCGCGCCGCGTTTTCCCAATAACTTTCGTGCGCTATCCTTGCCGTCCCTCTCGAACAAACGTGCCGTCTGCTAGACTTATCGTCCGATTTGCAGGGAACTCATTTCCTCAAATACCTCATGGGATTGGATTGCAGTTGCGCAAACTAAAAAAGACCCACTCTGGATGTGGCGTTTGTCCCTGAGCCCGCACGGCTGGAAGCAAAAGGTTGTCGTCTTCGCCGGCGGCCTCGGAGCCCCCGGCCTTTTTCTCATTTCCTTCCTGGATTCTTCCGTCCTCTCGTTTCCCATCATCAATGATTTTCTGCTCATCGAACTCTGCATTCAGCATCCGGGGCGCATGCCGCTCTACGCCTTGATGGCCGCGTCTGGATCCGTGCTCGGCTGCGTGCTCCTGTACTATCTGGCTCGTATGGGCGGCGAAGCCTATTTCCACAGAAAGGCCGGCAAGCGGGCCCAGGCGATTCGCCATTGGGTCGAACGCAATGGCTTCGGTGGGATATTGGTCGCCGCGCTTCTCCCGCCTCCGACGCCGTTCAAGGTTTTCGTGTTTGCCGCCGGAGTTTTTGAGGCGCCCATCTTCGGATTTGTCTCCGCGATTTCCCTGGCTCGGCTGTTTCGCTATTTTGGCCTCGGCTATCTTGCGGTGCGCTATGGCGCGGATGCCATGCCTTATCTCGTCGCCCACAAACTGCAAGTCACGGTGCTCGTGATTTCGCTAGCCGCGGTGAGCTACGCGCTCTCGCGCTGGATCCTTCGTCACAGGCCGCACTCGGACGCTCAGGAGTAGAGTTGGAGAGGAATTGTTGGGCCTCGTCAAATATAGAGTCGTGTGGGCGCTGAGAAAAGCGGCAGCAGGGCTGCCGCACTCCAAACGCTGCTTGGCAAGATTGTCAAGAGTCAGTGATTCTTCAGGTCGCGGGCCCAAACCAATTCCTGATCGGTGACCTGGCTGTTCCGATCGAGCTCGATGTAAGCGGCAATCTCGTGCGTCGTGTCCCCCGATGCCGCGCAACGCAGATCACGCAATACCACTGCGTATCCCGTTTCAATCTTTCCCACGCTTGCTCTGGGAATCTGCGCCGCCGCAAGGAATCGCTTTGCCACGTTGGTTTCTCGCGCGGCCGCAAGCGAGGGAGAAGTCTCCGGCTTGAAAATTCGCCGGCTTAGTCCGGGATCGAAATCGCCGGCCGCCGCCGGATTGATGTCAATTTATTCAGCGCGGTCTCTGTTTCCACTATTCCATGCCAGCTGAGCAGCGAGAGAGGTTCAGGGTAAGCCCACGGCGGCGCGCAATCTCGCCGTGAAATGTCCGCGACCCTAGCAAAGCCAGCACATTCGAGTGCAAGGTAGCGCGTGCGCCGACATAAAGGAAGACAAGAGCGAGGCCGACGATGGCGCCCGTTTGGCCGCGCGGCTTTTTCGTCTTGGCGCCGATTTCGGAGCCGACGAGACGAAGCAATTCCGGAATCGCGATTGCGGCAATAAGGATTGTGAGGATCCAGGGATCGATTCCGGGAAGCCAGTCCATGGCGAATCGCCGGGAACTGAAGGGCCAGAGGAGCATCACGCCATCGGATTGGCAAGCGTCCATGGCGATGTGCAAAAGCGCGGCACACAGCGGCGCAACGAACGCAGCCATAAAGAAAATGCGGAGGGTCAAATTTCGCCTGGCGTTTGGGGTTTCCCGAACGGCCTCCGCCTCCGCCCCGGTAAGCGCTATACCCACCGGTCCTCGAAAAAGGGCTAAGACGGGAATCGCCAGCACCAGAATTGAGATGAGTAAAGCTGCAAGGATTGAGTGCGTATAAGTGCTGTGCCAAGTGAGAAAGGCCGAAGGACCGAAGTAACTGCTCAGCCAGTCGACGTCGGCAATGGTGCCTGCAACAATGGCGCCGACTATCGCCGCTTTGCCCTCGCGAGGGAAAAAGCCCCGCGCGACCGCTAGCGATGCCAGTCCATGAGTGACGATGTCCACGGTTAAGACTTCGCTGTTGCTTTGAATTTCGAAGAGTGGCCGTTGCGCGGCACGAGCAGCTTCAGCGCGCGCGGCACAATTTTAAACTCTACGGGCAGCCGCGCCAGAGGCTCGCCGTCCACTTGCGCGTAAATCGGGCTATCATCCAGCGGCTCGCACAGAACCTGATCCGCCTTCCAGAAATGCACGCCTGCCGTGCCGCGAAGTTTCCCCATCCAGAGCGTCGGCAGATAACTCAGGTAACGCAGTCCGCTGCGCGTGGTCAGCGTCATCAACTCAAACTGGTCTTCATAAAGATCCGCATCCGTGGTGATTTTGAAAGGCCCGCCGTAATGTTTTGTGCGGCCGATTACGACAAGCGAAGCGTCAATTTTCTTGCCTCGGGCAGTCACACGAAAATGGTGGAATTTATAGCGCAGGGCTTCGCGCGCGCCCTGCCACCAATAGGCCAGAATTCCAACGCGCGCTTTGAGATCAAGATCGATGGCGTACACAATCATGCCATCGGGGCCCGCGCCGGCCACGCTGAGAAAATATTTCTTCTTCGCCGGCTCGTCGAGCGGAGTCGCAAGTCCCAGCGAAATTTCCCGCACTTCTCCGTGAACGAGCTTTTCCGCCGCGCTTGGTATATCCCACGGCAAATTCAATTCCTTGGCGAGCACGTTGGCCGTTCCGCCGGGAAGCAGCGCGAGCGGCACACGATGGCCGTTCTTCTGGCCCGCGAGCCCGTTCACAATTTCATTCAGAGTGCCATCGCCGCCGCACGCAATGACAAGTTGGCGGCCTTCGTCGCTCGCGCGCTGCGCGATTTCCGTGGCGTCGCCGGCTTTCATGGTTTCCGCCAGCTCCGTCTGAATGCCGCCTGCCGCGAAGATGCGGCGGGCTTCATCGAGCGTGCCGCGCCGGCCCCGCCCGCCGTTACCGGCGTTTGGATTGTGAATCACAAGCGCGTTATGAATTTCAGTGGTCATGGCTTCTTTGACCGAGTTAGCGTTCCGGTTCGTTTGTAGCGCTCTTCATTCAATATGCTATTCATTCTATATAATGTCATGCGAAATTGACCCATACCTGCTTCTGAGGGTTTCATGGCCAAAGGCGCGTCTGCATCCGTCAAAAAAGAGATCGAAGGGCTGCGCGAGAAGCTGCGCTACCACGAGTATCGCTATTACGTCCTCGATGACCCGGAGATTTCGGATGCTGCTTACGACAAACTGATGGAGCGGCTGAAAGTTCTCGAGGCCGCCCATCCGGAGCTGGCCACGCCGGATTCGCCAACCGTCCGCGTGGGAGGCGCGCCCCGCGAGGGATTTCAAACCGTGCGCCACGCGCGCCCGATGCTCAGCCTCGATAACGCGTTCTCTTACGATGCGTTGCGCGACTGGGACCGCCGCGTGCGCGAGGGCAGCGGCCGCGAGGAAATCGAATATATTGCCGAGCATAAATTTGACGGCTTGAGCATTTCTCTTCAATACGAAGATGGCGTCCTCGTCCGCGGCGTGACCCGCGGCGACGGCACGACCGGCGAAGACGTCACGCCCAACGTCAAAACCATCCGCTCGATCCCGCTTCGGGTTGACTCTGCAACACTGAAAAAGGTCAAGCTGCCTGCTGATTTCGAAGTTCGCGGCGAGACCATGATGACGCGCAAGGCCTTCGAGGCGCTGAACCGGCATCAGGAAGAGACGGGTGGCAAGATTTTTGTCAACGCACGCAATTCTGCCGCCGGGGCCGTGCGCGTTCTCGATCCTTCGATCACCGCGGAGCGCCGCCTTGATTTTTTCGCGTACTACCTCTTCGTCGACGGAAAAGTGCCGTTCCCAAAACATTCCGATAGCCTGCTGGCTCTTAAGCAATTGCACTTCCGCGCCTCGGATGATTGGAAACTCTGCGATGGAATCGACGAGGTCTTCGCGTATTGCGATGTATGGGACGCGAAGCGCGAGAAGCTGCCGTATGAGATCGACGGCGTGGTGATCAAAGTTAATTCCGTCGCTATTCAGAACGAATTGGGCTTTACTTCGCGCGCGCCCCGCTGGGCCATTGCCTATAAATATCCCGCGCGGCAGGAGACCACCGTCGTCAACGACATCATCGTGCAAGTGGGCCGCACGGGCGCGCTCACGCCCGTCGCGGTGCTTGAGCCGGTGCAAGTGGGAGGCGTCACTGTCAGCCGTTCCACACTCCACAATATGGACGAAGTCGAACGGCTCGGCCTGCAGATTGGCGACACCGTGCTGATCGAGCGGGCTGGCGAAGTGATTCCGCACGTCCTCAAAGTGGTGAAGGAAGGGAAGAACCGCAAACCCTTTCGCATGCCGAAGCACTGCCCGGAATGTCACAGCACGATTCATCACGTCGAAGGGGAAGTGGCTTACCGCTGCGTGAACGCCGCCTGCCCCGCAAAGCGCAAAGAATCTTTGCTTCACTTCGCTAGCCGCCACGCCATGAACATTGATGGCCTAGGCGAAAAAATTGTCGATCAATTGGTGGACAAGGACCTTGTGAAAGACGTCGCCGATCTCTATCTGCTGAAAGAGGAGCAGGTGGCGGGTCTCGAACGCATGGCGGAGAAATCCGCCCAGAATTTGCTCGCCGAGATCGAAGGCAGCAAGAAAAACAGCCTGGCGCGGCTCATTCATGCGCTGGGCATTCGTAACGTCGGCGAACGAACCGGCCAATTGCTGGCGGAACATTTCTCCTCGCTCGAAGAACTGGCCGCCGCGAAAGAAGAAGATCTCGTGGCTGTTCCCGAAGTCGGCCCGATCGTCGCGGAGGCCATCGTCGAATTCTTCTCCGAGCCCGCCAACCGCAATCTCATCAAAAGGCTGCACAAAGCCGGCGTCAATCCCACCGCGGAAAAACGCGAAGTCAAAAGCCAGAAGCTCGCAGGCAAATCGTTCGTCTTCACCGGTGGCCTGGCCAATCGCAGCCGCGAAGAAGCCGGCGAACTCGTCCAGCAAAACGGCGGCAAAGTTTCGAGCTCCGTCAGCAAAAAGACGGACTACGTTGTAGTTGGCACCGATCCCGGCTCGAAATACGACAAAGCCAAGGAAATCGGCGTGACGATACTCACTGAGACGGAATTTGAGAAACTTCTTCGGTCGAGCTAAGTCACTCTGAGCATTCTGTTTTGTCAGGTTGACGCTGGATTTTAGTGCTCAGCTAAGCAATAATCCACCCCGCCAATCGCAAATCCATGAAAAGGCTTAGTCAATTCCTGCGCTCGGTCATCCCCGCCGACCCATGGCAACTTGTATTTTTGGCCGGCGCGGTACTTCTATTTATCTCGCCCCGATTGCCGTGGTATCCAAACGCATTGATTCTCGCGGCAAAAGCAATTCCTCTCGGCCCTAATCCGGACGCAGCACTCAGGAATTTCGTCTTAGTGGCTACATTCCTCTACCCCGTAATTTTCGCTGGTTTGTCGGCCTACCTCACTTGTTTCTACCCTGGACCCAAGCCTGTCCGGCGCATTCTCTGGTTGGTATTCCTACCCACTCTTCTCAGCTTGGTCTTTATTTTCCCCGTTTTGTACCGGATTTCACGGCCATCGACCTCCGTACTTGTTCCCGCCTCGGCGCTTTCCCTCATCCTTCAATGGCTCCGTTCGAACTTGTGGAATTTTCCCGTGGGTTTGTATTTTTGCTTTTTTTCGCTCCTCCTGATTCTCGCTTTCGTAGTCAGGCTTCAGCCCGGAAAGTCTTCTTTGCCTCTTGCTCTGCCTCTTATATCGATTTCATCGGAGCAACCCCCTGATTCGTGGAACAGTACCCGGTTACTAGTCTTTATCCTGCTCTGCCCCCTGTTTTTAATTGACGGTCTGGTTGGTTCCCCACTGATTCTTACTCCCATTCTTTTAACTCATCCGCTTTCATCCCTAGGTCTGAGCATAAGTAGAGTCCTTGCCTCGCTAGTGGACGCTGGGGTTCCAATTGCTCTTGCTCTCTGGATTCTCGGTCAATCCCGCAGAAAAATGGTGCGAACCTCATTGCAGTTACCAGAGGCGCACAATGCGTTTTTCGCTTTTTTGCTTCCCATCGGGCTTGCTGGATTGCTCTCCACGCCGGCCTACCTTGTTGCTCGATCGAATTGGGTCATCTACGCGATCCACCAGACCTCCGCCCCCCAATTCGCTTCCTATTTCGACCTAACTCGCGTGAAGGACCCCTGGCTTCTTCTCATGGCTATCGGCGCTTTCGCCGAGGAATTTGTCTTTCGTGGCCTGCTTCTGCACAAATTGGTATCCCGCTACGGCCTTCATCGTGGAATCTTTTTAACAGGAATTATATGGGCCGCTTACCATTTTCGCGGCGATTCCTACGCTGGTCTTTCCGTGGGCGGCGTTCTCCTCCACCTTGCCAATAGAATTCTTTTCTGCCTGGCAATGAATTACGCACTCGCGTGGATGACCCTTCGTTGGAAGTCCATTCTTCCCGCAGGTATCGCGCACACTGTGTCAAACATGCTTGTGGTCGCTGGCGTCAATGACGCAATTCCGTGGAGCGATGAATTCCGCATATTGGAATGGGCGCTTGTGGCTCTTTTGCTTTTTCGTTATTGGCCTTTCGTGCGAACAGACTCTCGGGAAGAAGCATCCCAAGCGCCTCATCTCGAATCAGCCGTCTAATCACTACTTTCTCGCGGTATAATAAACTTGGCGGGTGAGCCGGGTGATCGCTGGCTTGGTCATTGCAAGATGGCTGGGCGGGAGGAAAGTCCGGACACCGTCGTCGTAGGCTCGCGAGAGCCGGTGACGAAATAGGGCAACGCGCCTGGTAACGCCAGGGGAGCGGTGGCACAGACTTGAGTCTGTGCGGCTTGCTTGTGCTTGCGTCGTGCGCGGAAGCGTTGCGACAAAGAAAAGAGCACAGGCTGAAGCCTGTGCTACCGTTCACGGAAAGTGCCACAGAAAATATACCGCCGGCCGAGAGAAGCACGGTGGCATCGCGCAGGAAAACCTGCGGGACGTCTTCGAAACGCTCGCTCAGTTTGGCAAGGGTGAAAAGGTGGGGTAAGAGCCCACCGCTCGTTTGGCAACAAACGAGGCACGGAAAACCCCGCGTGGTGCAAGGCCAAATAGGAGGGGAGAGCCGGCCCGGCTCGCCGAGAACGCGCACGAGAGTGAGCGTCCTTCCTCGCCGATGGCGCAAGCCGTCGTCGAGAGCAACCCTCGGGTAGGCTGCTGGAGCCGTGGTGCGAATCACGGCCTAGAGGAATGATCGCCGCTGCACGCTGTTCCTTCACGGGGACGACGCGCCGCACAGAATCCGGCTTACAGGCTCATCCGCCATTTATTTTTTCTTTTCCAGCCATCTCTTGCTTCTTCGCTTCATTCGCTTCGGCGATTGAATTCCCACGCAAAACTTAGTAAAACTCGTTGGCCGAGATTTATCGCCGTTTAGCAACTCGACGCCATCGGAGCGCACAAAATGAAAACCATCCAGGGTCCCGGAATTTTTCTCGCGCAGTTCGCCGCCGATAATCCGCCCTTCAACACCTTCGACTCCATCTGCGCCTGGGCCGCCGGGCTCGGCTACGTCGCCGTGCAAATCCCCTCATGGGACGCTCGCCTCTTCGATCTCAAGCGCGCCGCCGAAAGCAAAGCCTATTGCGATGAACTCCATGCCGTCGCCGCCCGCCACAAACTCACCATCTCTGAGCTTTCCACGCATCTCCAGGGCCAGCTCGTCGCCTGCCATCCTGCCTACGACGCCATGTTTGACGGCTTCGCGCCCAAACAATTTCACGGCCATCCCAAGGAACGCCAGGCCTGGGCCGTCGAGCAACTCCTCCAATCCGCGCGCGCTTCCGCGAATCTCGGCTTGAAAGCCCACGTCACTTTCTCGGGCGCGCTGGCGTGGCCCTATATTTATCCCTGGCCGCAGCGCCCCGCCGGCCTCATCGAAACCGCCTTCGACGAGCTAGCCAAACGCTGGCTTCCCATTCTCGACGCTTTCGATAAAGCTGGCGTCGATCTCTGCTACGAAATTCATCCCGGCGAAGACCTCCACGACGGCGCTACCTTCGAAATGTTTCTCGAGCGCGTCCGCCAGCATCCCCGCTGCAACATCCTCTACGATCCCAGTCACTTCGTCCTTCAGCGGCTCGATTACCTCCAATTCATCGACCTCTATCACCCGCGCATCAAAATGTTTCATGTCAAGGACGCCGAATTTAATCCCACCGGCCGCTTGGGCGTCTACAGCGGCTATCAACCGTGGCTCCAGCGCGCCGGACGCTTTCGCTCCACCGGCGATGGCCAGGTCAATTTCCCTGCCATCTTCTCAAAGCTTACTCACTACGGTTTTCCCGGCTGGGCCATTCTCGAATGGGAGTGCTGTATCAAATCCGCCGAACAAGGTGCCCGCGAAGGCGCCCCCTTCATCAAACGCCACATCATCGAAGCCGCAAAAACCACCTTCGACGATTTCGCCTCCTCCGGCGCCGACCAATCCGCCCTCCGCCAAATCCTCGGCCTATGAACGCCCCGCCGGGTGCTGCAGCCTTCGGTTTTAAGGCTGCGGGTTTTGACTCTCGTGTCCTACTACCGAGCCGATGCGCACGCGGCCGGAACCTGCTATAGCCAGTTTGTGGAGCTCTCTTCGGGCGTTGGCTTCCTCTTCCTGATTCGCCATTCTCGCCGTTTCAGTTCCGCGCCGCTCCTGTGTTACCGTGCCGCTTGCAAGCCAAATCCATTTCCGAGGCCCGTAATGCGGCGTAAAACCTTCCTTGCATCATTATTTTCCGTCCTTCTCGTTTTGCTAGTCGCGCCGCATCGTGCACCTGCACAGGCTGCGCCGCAATCCTCCAAGCAGACTTCTCAGCAGCCCGCTGCACCACAGTCTTCGCGTTCCACCCACGAGCCCACCCAAGCGGACATCTTGCGCGGCGCGTACGGTCCCTACCGCGCCAACAACGATCTGCTCTTCTACCATCTCGACGTTCGCGTCGATCCCGAAAAGAAATTCATCAGCGGCAAGAACACCATCCGCTTCAAGATGCTCAAGGACGGCACGCGCATCCAGCTCGATCTGCACGCAACCGCTCCAGGTCGACAAAATTCTGCTTGGCAAAACGGCACTCAAGTACGAACGCGAATTCCGGCGCCGTCTTCGTGGACTTCCCGGAAACCCTCCGCGCCGGCCGCACCTACTCCATCGATTTCTACTACTCCGGCAATCCCGCGCGAGCACGGGCCGCTTCGGCGGCTTCACCTTCCACAAAGATCCCGCAGGCCATCCATGGATCTACACCGCCTGCGAAGGAATTGGCGCCAGCGTCTGGTGGCCCAACAAGGATCAGTGGCGCGACGAAGTCCAGAGCATGGAAATCAGCGTCTCGATTCCCAACGGCCTCGTCGATGTCTCCAACGGCAAATTCCTGGGCAAAACCGATCTCGGCGACGGCTACACGCGCTGGGACTGGCTCGTCCACTACCCCATCAACAATTACGACGTCTCGCTCAATATCGGCAACTACGTCCACTTCTCCGACCGTCTCGGCGATCTTCCGCTCGACTACTACGTGCTGCCCGAAGACCTCGACAAAGCCAAAAAGCAGTTCGCTCAGGCCAAAGGCATGCTCGAAGCCTTCCAGCACTATTTCGGCGAGTATCCTTTCAAGAAAGACGGCTACAAACTGATCGAGGTCCCTTACTCCGGCATGGAGCACCAGAGCGCCGTCACTTACGGCAATCATTTCGCCAACGGCTATCTGGAACGCGACTGGACCGGCGTCGGCATCAGCACGAAGTTCGATTTCATCATCATCCACGAAAGCGCGCACGAGTGGTTCGGCAACAGCATCACCGCCGCGACGATCCGTCCGACATGTGGATTCACGAAGGCTGGGCCACCTACCTCGAATGCCTCTACGTCGAATACATGTGGGGCCGCGACGACGACCTGAAGTACCTCAACGCCTACAAATCGAAAGTGAAGAATCGCCGTTCCGATCATCGCCGCAGCGCGGCGTCAACGCCGAGCCGCCGCAGGACCATGTATTTCAAGGGCGCGCTATTTTCTCAACACACTGCGCAGCGTGGTGAACGACGATGCCAACTGGTGCAAGCTGATCCACGACTTCTATCAGCACTTCAAATATCAAAACATCATGACCGAAGACGTCGTCGCAGTACTTCAACCAGCAAACCGGAATGAATCTCACGCCAATCTTCAACCAGTATCTCCGCCACACGGCGATTCCCACGCTCGAGCTGAAATTCAACGAAGCGGAGGGTACCGTCTCCTACCGCTGGAAAGTGGACGAGACAGGTTTCGCGATGCCCGTCCGCGTCGGGACGGAAGGGAACTGGCAAATCATCCGCGCCACAACGGACTGGCAAACCATGAAGTCCCCGCTCACGAAAGACAACTTCGATGTCGCGACCGACCTTTACTACATCAACGTCGACAAACAATGATTCGATGAGAAAAGTGATTGAGCTACCTGCGCACCGCCTCGAAGCCACTGGCGAATCGCTGCGCACGGGGCACTCGTCGCAATTTTCTTTTTATGGCAGAGTAATGCCCAATGCCCGAACCCGAAAATTCCAGAGCCGCCGGCCGTGCCGCCTTTCAATATCCGAGCTTCGTCCTTTTCCAAACGGCCCGCTTCTGCATCATCCTCGCCACGGAGATGCAATCGGTCGCCGTCGGCTGGCAAGTCTACGAAATCACCAAGCGGCCGCTCGATCTCGGGCTTGTGGGATTGGCGCAATTCCTGCCGGGCATTCTGCTCTTTCTGGTCTCAGGCCATGTGGCCGATCGCTACGACCGGCGCAAAGTCATCGTGGTGTGCTACTCAGGGTTTCTGTTGTGCTCCACGCTTTTGTTGCTTACAGCCGTGCGCGACGTACGCGTGGTCTATCATATCTTCACCGTCCTCGTCGTTCTCGGGATCGTGCGTTCGTTCAATGGCCCGGTCCACCGGGCTCTCCTCCCGCAATTAGTGCCGGAAGAAGTTTTTCCGAACGCCGTCGCCTGGTCTTCGACGATCTTTCAAACCGCGGCGATACTCGGTCCGGCGCTCGGGGGAATTGTTTACGCGGCATTTCGCGGCCCCGGAGCTGTTTATGCGTTGGCGGCTGGCATGGCGGTTGCCGCGATATTCAGCGTGGTACGAATCAAAATACGGGAAAAAGCGCGTGCGCGGGAACCCATCAATTCAAAAACCGTACTGGCCGGACTTCACTACATCTGGCGCGAAAAATTGATTCTCGGCTCGATCTCTTTGGATCTATTTGCCGTTTTTCTCGGCGGAGCGGTCGCGCTTTTGCCTGTTTACGCGCGCGAAATTCTGCTGACAGGTCCGTGGGGACTCGGCCTCTTGCGCACCGCTCCCGGGGTTGGAGCCGCGACGATGGCCATTTTCCTCGCGCATCGGCCCTTTCGGCGCAAAGTCGGTGTCATTATGCTTTGGTGCGTCGCGGGATTTGGTTTGTTCACCATTCTATTCGGCCTATCGCACAGCCTCACGCTTTCCTTGATTGCCCTGTTTTTTGTCGGTGCAACGGACATGGTGAGCGTGATTGTTCGCGGCGTGCTGATCCAGGTCGCCACGCCGGATGAAATGCGCGGGCGTGTCAACGCCGTCGACATGGTTTTCATCGGCGCCTCGAACGAATTTGGAGAATTCGAGTCCGGCCTCACGGCGCAATGGCTCGGAACGGTGCCTGCCGTTATCCTTGGCGGAATTGGAACAATCGTTGTGACCGCGATTTGGGCGTGGCGCTTCCCGGAACTGAGGAAGATCGAGCAGGTTCATTCGCTGCCGCCCCGGGCCGCATAACTCTTGCGAGCTTCTGCTCCGCAAGAAACGCGCAGGTCACCATTTTGGCGCGGCACAAACTCGCCGGACTACGGCTTGGTCTTCGCTGTCGGCTTGCTCGTGCCGCTTTGGGGTGTTGCAGGGTTTGCAGCGGCAGTCGGTGCAGTGCCTGCTCCAGACGCGCCCGGCGCTGCTGGCGGAGGAGCAGGCGGGGCGGCCAGCGCGGTCTTCACCGACGCCGGAACTTTGTCCGAATTCGCGAGGAGGACGCTGACTTGCCAGATTTCCGTTTCTGACAATCGTCCTTTGAAGCCCGGCATGCCCGTCAGACGAATGCCGTTCTCGACTTTCCAATACGTTTCTGATGCCGGATCGTCCGACACGCCGACTCCATGGAATAGCTGCGGCGGCGGGGGATACATGCCCTGGGCAATGTTGGTTTTCGGCAGATCGGGCAGGCCGTGACAGACCGCGCAGTTGTGTTTGTAGACGTCCACTCCCGCCAGATAATTTATTTCATCTGCGGCCACGTGCGATTCCGGGACTACTTGTTTAGCGATGCGCGCGTGCAGGTCCATTTTCGCGAATTTCTTTTCGAATGGCATCGGCGGATCTGTTACCGCGACAGGGGCGCGTCCTGTAGCAAAATAGAAATAAACGCCGCCTGCGATCAGCAATATGGCAAGCAAAAAACCTGCAATAAGACCCTTCACCATGTTCCTTTTCTCCTGGCTTCTTCAGAATCCTCGCGGCGAGCGCCCGAGCGCGCAACATTCCGCGGTGCGCTAGTGTAAGCCGTGGCGCGCCACGTTGCCCACTGAAAATATCGCTGGCGAACAGCCGAGTCGTTGGCGCCAAGAGCTCCCCTTTGACCCTGCAACCGTCCCGCCTGCGCGTTCGGGGGGGTGGTAACCATTTTCTCTTGAAATCCGTCCTATCTATGCGGAGGCTGTCTTTTCCGGTTGGCTCAAAGGGTTTAGCGGGAATCCCGAGTCATGTCCCGTTTTGGTCTTGCCCCGGCGGACTCACTCGCAGTATTGCTATTAAGGACAGGAGAGAATGAATGGGCCATCTCGACACTATAGACATTCCCGAACAGGACACGCGTGATTCGACCGCGACACGGCCCTCCAAGAGCCGGTGGTGGCTTTGGATTGTTGTTCTGGGTATCGCTGCCCTAGGTGCGTGGTATTTCCTCGGAGGTCGCTCGACGAGCGAGGCCGGCGGCAAGGCCGGCGAAGCCGCCGCAGGGCAGGGCAGAAGGGGGCCAGGCGGAGCGGGCTTCACTGTACCCGTAGTGGTTGCGACCGCGCAAAAAGGCAATCTTCCCGTATATCTGATTGGTCTCGGCACGGTCACGGCATTCAATACAGTAACCGTCCGGAGCCGCGTAGATGGCCAGATTGTGAAAGTGAATTTCACAGAAGGCCAATTCGTGCATCAAGGGGATGCGCTGATTGAGATTGACCCTCGCCCGTACCAAGTGATGCTGGAGCAAGCGGAAGGACAACTGGCCAAAGATCAGGCGCAACTTCACGACATGCAAGTGGATCTCGAGCGCTATCAGCTTCTCTTCAATGAAGGGGTGGTTCCGAAGCAGCAGGTGGATACGCAGCAGGCGCAGGTGGGGCAGTATGAGGGTGCGATCAAAGCAGATCAGGCGACGATCGACAACGCAAAATTGCAGTTGGTCTACGCGCACATCACAGCGCCGATCAGCGGGCGTGTGGGATTGCGTCTCGTCGACATGGGCAACATCGTTCACGCATCGGATACGACGGGTCTGCTGGTGATTACGCAGTTGCAGCCGATATCCGTGATTTTCACGCTGCCGCAGGACCAACTTCAGCAGGTTTTGGTCAAACTTCGCGGCGGCGGACAACTGCCCGTCGAAGCTTACGACCGCGATGACGTCACGAAAATTGCGGATGGCAAGCTCGCCACGATTGACAATCAAATCGACCCCACTACCGGGACGTACAAACTCAAGGCCATTTTCTCGAACGCGGACAACGTTCTTTTTCCGAACCAATTCGTGAATGTTCACATGCTCGTTGACGTCAGACGAAATTTGGTGATCGTTCCCGCCGCGGCGATTCAGCGCGGGCCGCAGGGAACGTACGTCTACGTGGTCTCGGACGGCGATGTGGTGAAAATTCACATGGTCACCGTCGCCCAGACCACCGGCAACAACGTCGGCATCAGCTCCGGACTCAACGGGGGCGATGTGGTTGTGATTGACGGCGCAGACAAGCTTCAGGACGGAAGCAAAGTTGTTACCAGCACGTCTCCCATCGGCATGGCGGGCGAATCCAGCACGCAGTCCGGGGGACAGAAAGCTTCGCAGCCCGGCCATGCGCCCAGGAGCCAGTCGGGAGGAAAAGCTCGATGAGTCCGTCCCGGCCGTTCATTCTGCGGCCTGTCGCGACCACGCTGCTGATGGCCGGGGTGCTGCTGGTCGGTTTCGTTGCTTACCGGCAGTTGCCGGTGTCTGCGCTGCCGCAGGTGGATTACCCGACGATCCAGATTCAGACCTTTTACCCGGGTGCCAGCCCGGACGTGATGGCTTCCTCGGTCACGGCGCCGCTGGAGCGCGAGTTCGGCCAGATTCCCGGTCTCAATCAGATGACCTCGACGAGCTCTTTCGGAAGCTCGATTATTACGCTGCAATTCAACCTGGATCTCAACATTGACATAGCCGAACAGGAAGTCCAGGCCTCCATTAATGGAGCATCCAATCTGCTGCCGCAGGGGCTTCCGAATCCGCCCATCTACAGCAAGATCAATCCCGCCGATGCTCCGATCTTGACGCTCGCGCTCAGTTCAGAATCTCTTCCTCTTTCGAAGGTCGAAGACCTCACGGATACCACGCTCGCTCAAAAAATTTCGCAGCTTCCCGGCGTGGGGCTGGTGAGCATCAGCGGCGGCCAGCGGCCCGCAGTGCGTATTCAGGCGAATCCGACCGCACTGGCTTCCTATGGCTTGAGCCTGGAGGATTTACGGACGGCGCTGAGCGCGGCGAACGTGGACCAGGCTAAAGGCACTTTCGACGGCGCCCACCAGGCGTACACCATCGGAGCCAACGACCAACTGATCTCCAGCGAAAGTTACCGGCCCATCATCGTCGCTTACCGCAATGGGGCTCCCGTGCGTCTGTCCGACGTCGCCAAGGTATTCGACGGCACAGAAAACGTGATGCAAGCCGCGTGGGCCAACAGGAATCCGGCGGTGATTCTTAACATCCAGCGGCAGCCGGGCGCCAACATCATCTCTGTAGTGGATCACGTCAAGGCGCTGCTACCGCAGCTTTCGGCGTCGCTGCCGGCTTCGGTGAAGATTCAGATTCTCACGGATCGAACCACAACCATTCGCGCGTCGGTGCAGGACGTGCAATTCACGCTGATGCTGACCATCGCGCTGGTGGTCATGGTGATATTCCTTTTCTTGCGGAACATTCGCGCCACGATCATTCCAGCGCTCGCCGTGCCGCTCTCGATCGTGGGCACGTTTGGCGTAATGTACCTCTGCGGCTACACGCTGAACAACCTTTCCCTGATGGCGCTGACGATCTCGACAGGATTCGTGGTCGACGACGCCATCGTGATGATCGAAAATATCAGCCGATTCATGGAAGACGGAGATTCTCCGCTACAGGCCGCGTTAAAGGGCTCCGACCAAATCGGCTTTACGATTATCTCGCTGACCGTTTCCTTGATCGCTGTGCTGATACCGCTGCTCTTCATGGGAGACATCGTAGGGCGGCTGTTCCGCGAATTCGCGATCACACTGGCGATTACGATTCTGATTTCAGCCTTCGTTTCCCTTACCTTGACGCCGATGATGTGCGCGAAGCTGCTGCGACACAAGAAGGAAGAAGAGCAGAGCTGGTTCTATCACAAATCCGAGCTGGCTTTTAACGCCATCATCGCGTTCTACGGGCGCACTTTGAATTTCGTGCTGCAATACCGCAAAATCACGCTGCTGGTGACTTTCGGCACCCTGGTCACCACCATCCTCTTGTACATTTACGTTCCCAAAGGTTTCTTCCCCGTGCAAGACACGGGGCTGATCCTGGGCGTTTCGCAAGCCGCGCAGAACACTTCCTTCGCGGCGATGTCGCGGCATCAGCAAGCTCTTGGCGACGTGATTCTCAAGGATCCCGCCGTGGAGAGCCTTTCCTCTTTCATTGGTATTGACGGCACCAACACGACCTTGAATACGGGCCGCATTCAAATCAATCTGAAGCCGCTCAAGGTCCGCAAGATCAGCGCATCGGATGTGATACGCCGGCTCCAGCCGGAGTTGGCACAGGTGCAAGGGATCTCGCTCTTCATGCAGCCGGTGCAGGATCTCACGGTAGAAGACCGCGTGAGCCGCACGCAATTTCAGTACAGCATGGAGGACGTGGACGCCAAAGAGCTGGCCTATTGGACGCCGCGATTCATGGATAAACTGCGCGCGCTGCCTGCCGTCCGCGATGTGGCGAGCGACGAGCAAAACCAGGGCCTGCTGGCTACGCTGGTGATCGACCGCGATACAGCTTCCCGGCTCGGGATTCTGCCATCGGATATTGACAACACGCTTTACGATGCCTTCGGCCAGCGCCTGGTCTCGACAATCTTCACGCAGCTCAATCAGTACAAGGTCGTGCTGGAAGTTGATCCCCAGTTTCAACAGAATCCCGATGCGCTCAAGAATATCTACGTAAAATCATCGGCCTCCGGCCAGCAGGCCTCTTCCGGAGCGACTGCCAATATTTCACGCACCCAGCAGCAAGCCATCACGTCCGCGCCGAGTCCGCAGGTACCGCTCAGCGCCTTCACGCGCGTCGAGTCCGGCGCTGCTGCCTTGGCCATCAACCATCAGGGGCAGTTTCCAGTGGTAACGATCTCCTTCAACCTCGCTCCAGGCGCGGCGCTGGGCGACGCAGTGAACGCCATCAACAAAGCGAAGTCGGACTTGAATATGCCTCCGAGCATCCAGGCCACGTTTCAAGGGACGGCGGCGGCGTTTCTTAACTCACTGGCGAACGAGCCGCTGCTCATTCTCGCGGCGCTCGTCACGGTATACATCGTGCTCGGAGTGCTGTACGAGAGCTACATTCACCCGATCACGATTCTTTCGACGCTGCCTTCCGCAGGGGTCGGAGCGATACTTGCGCTGCTGTTGTTCCACATGGAGTTCAGCGTCGTCTCGCTCATAGGCATTATTTTGCTGATCGGTATTGTGCAGAAAAACGCCATCATGATGATCGACTTTGCTCTGGAAGCGGAGCGCAAAGAAGGAAAAACGCCCCTTGATGCAATTTATGAGGCCTGTCTGCTGCGCTTCCGGCCCATCATGATGACGACCATGGCCGCACTTCTCGGCGCGTTGCCTCTTGCGCTGGGAACCGGTGTGGGGTCGGAGTTGCGGCGCCCACTGGGTGTGACAATCGTCGGCGGACTGCTGCTCAGCCAGTTGCTGACGCTGTACACGACGCCGGTGGTCTATCTCGCTTTCGACTGGCTGGCACACCGATTCGCGTTTCACGTCGGCAATCCCATCGAGGAGCCCGCTCACGGTGACTAGCGCGTGATTTCTTCCACCAATTTCTCGGCGCCATTCATCCGCCGCCCGGTGGCGACGACGCTTATTACCATCGCGATTTTTCTCTCTGGAGTGGTGGCCTTTCGTTTTCTGCCGGTGGCACCGCTGCCTTCGGTGGACTTTCCAACGATTTCGGTGGGTGCGAACCTGCCAGGGGCCAGCCCAGAAACGATGGCTTCGGCGGTAGCCACGCCGCTGGAGCGGCAGTTCGGGCGCATCGCTGGTGTGACGCAAATGACCTCGTCGAGCGGGCTGGGCTCGACAAACATCACGCTGCAGTTCGAACTTAACAGGGACATCAACGCGGCCGCGCGAGACGTCCAGGCGGCGATCAACGCGGCACGCAGCCAATTGCCGGCCGACCTGCCGGGGCAACCGCACTACCGGAAAGTCAATCCCGCGGACGCGCCGATCCTTATTCTGGCGTTGAACTCGGAGAATATTCCGCGCGCGCAGATTTATGACGCGGCCGATTCCATCCTTGCGCAAAAACTGGCGCAAGTGGAAGGCGTGGGGCAGGTGTTTACCTGGGGGAGTTCGCGCCCCGCGGTACGCATCGAGGCGAATCCCTACCAACTGAATAGCTACGGGATCAGCCTGGAAAAGGTGCGCGCGTCGCTGCAATCCGCGAATTCGAATCTAGCCAAGGGCTCGGTGTCCGATTCCACCAAATCCTGGGCAATCGCCGATACGGACCAATTATTCAAAGCGTACGAGTACCAACCGCTGATCATTGCTGGACGTCCCGGGGCGCCGGTGCGGCTGAGGGACATAGCGCAGGTTGAGGATTCCGTCGAAGACACGCGGAACCTGGGACTTTTTGGCGGGAAGAATTCCGTACTGCTGGCCATCTTCCGGCAACCAGGCGCGAACATGATCGACACGGTTGACCGGATCATGGCCATTTTGCCGACGCTGCGGGCGTCGATCTCTCCCTCGCTTCATTTGAACGTGGCCATCGATCGCAGTACCACGATACGGGCGTCGGTGCACGAAGTCGAAATCACACTGGTCATATCCATCATTCTCGTGGTGCTGGTAGTGTTCGCGTTTCTGCGGAATACGTGGGCGACCATTATTCCCAGCGTAGCCGTGCCGCTCTCGCTCGTCGGGACATTTGGGATCATGTACCTGTGCGGGTACAGCGTGGACAATCTCTCGCTGATGGCGCTCACGATATGCACGGGGTTCGTGGTGGATGACGCGATCGTGGTGATTGAAAACATCACGCGACATATCGAAAACGGCATGAAACCCTATGCGGCGGCCATGAAGGGGGCCAGCGAAATCGGTTTTACGGTGCTTTCGATGAGCACGTCGCTGGTGGCGGTGTTCATCCCCATCCTGTTGATGCCCGGAATCGTGGGCCGGCTGTTCCGCGAGTTCGCGGTGGTGCTGAGCGTGGCCATCGGCGTCTCGCTTTTCGTTTCGTTGACGACGACGCCGATGATGTGCGCGCGGTTCCTGAAACACGAGAGCGGGAACCACAACTGGATTTACAGATTCTTTGAAAACGCTTTTAATGGAGTCCTGCATCTGTATGACGTATCCCTGCGTTGGGTGCTGCGACGCCAGTTGCTCATCCTGGGAGCGACGTTCCTGACCGCGATTTTGTGCGCTTACCTCTTTTTCCACGTGAATTCGGGTTTCTTCCCGCAGCAGGATACGGGCCGCATCAGCGGGATCATCCAGGGCGATCAAGATCTGTCGTTTGCAGCCATGTCGCAAAAGATGCGCACCTTCACGGACATCGTTTTGAAAGATCCGGCGGTGGATACCATCACTTCGTTTACGGGCGGAGGCAGCGGCGGTAGCACAGCGCGCATGTTTGGCCAATTGAAGCCGCTGAATGTGCGGAAAATCAGCGCCGACCAGGTGATTGCGCGCATCCGTAAAGCCACCGCGAAAGTTCCAGGCGCGGTTCTCTATATGCAGGCCGTGCAGGATCTCAGCATGGGCGGTCACGGCGCAGCCGCTCAATATCAGTACACGCTGCAAGCGGACAACCTGACGGACCTTACGCATTGGGCGCCGCTGCTGCAGAAGCGCTTGGCCAAGATCCCGGAACTTCGTGACGTGAACTCCGACCAGCAGATGCACGGCCTTCAAAGCTCTCTGGTGATCGACCGCGACACGGCGAGCCGGTTGGGCGTTTCCATGGTGTCCATTGATAACACGCTGAGCGACGCATTCGGGCAGCGGCAAGTCTCGACGATGTACAAGGGACTGAATCAGTATCACGTGGTTTTGGAGGTGATGCCGAGCGCTCAGCAGGGTCCGGAGGCTCTGAAATCGATCTACGTGCCCGCCGGCAATGGCAAGCTTGTTCCCCTGAGCGCCTTTGCGCAGTATGAGCCTTCGAACACGGCGCTTTCCGTTAATCACCTGGGGATTTTTCCGGCGATCACGCTCTCGTTCAATCTGACGCCGGGCGCCTCGCTGGGACCAGCTGTCGAGCATATCGAGGAGGCGACACGGGAGCTCGGAGTTCCGGCTACAG
Organism: uncultured Acidobacteriota bacterium; assembly: GCA_963824515.1. Classification (GTDB taxonomy): domain Bacteria; phylum Acidobacteriota; class Terriglobia; order Acidiferrales; family UBA7541; genus Acidiferrum. The sequence goes on along the minus strand of CAWGPN010000012.1, from coordinate 98,230 downwards.
TGCATGCGACGTTTCAGGGCACGGCCAAGGCGTTCCAGGATTCCCGCGCCTCGCAGTTATTTCTTGTCATTACCGCGCTGATAGCGGTTTACATCGTTCTGGGCATTCTGTACGAGAGTTTCATCCATCCCATCACAATCCTCTCGACCATCCCCTCCGCGGGCATTGGCGCGATTCTTGCGATCAAAGCAGCCGGAACGGATTTGAACATGATTGCGCTGATCGGCATCATTCTGCTGATTGGGATCGTAAAGAAAAACGCTATTCTGATGATTGATTTCGCGGTTCAGTTGGAGCGCGAGGAGAAAATATCGCCGCTGGATGCCATTTATAAGGCGTGCCTGCTGCGCTTCCGGCCGATTCTGATGACAACGATGGCCGCGCTATTCGGTGCGCTGCCTTTGGCGCTGGGAAATGGCGTGGGATCCGAGCTCCGGCGCCCGCTCGGAATCACGATCATCGGCGGGCTGATCGTTAGCCAGTTGCTCACTCTGTTTACTACGCCGATCGTTTACATTTACATGGACCGGCTGCAATCATGGCTGCAAGGGATCCGCAAACATGGACACACCCACGCTCCTGCCGGGGCGCAAGCGGACTGAGGCGGAAGCCGCCTGAAGGTTCGCTGAGATTCGTTGCTGGCGGCGGCGCGCTCCGGGCCCGCTCCAAATTCACGAACTGCCGATGAGATAGCCCGTAAAGAAAACCAGGACGCCGCCTACAATCACTTGAAACGCTGCTTGCAGGAACGGTGTATCCATGTACCGGTGGCGGATGTAGCTGATCACTCCTAGCTCGACGCCCACGACAATCACCGCCACAAGTGTGGCAACATGAAAATTGGCAATGAGGAAGGGCAGGGTATGGCCGATGCCGCCGGCGGTGGTCATCGCGCCGGTGACCGCGCCACGGAGCCAGGGCGAGCCCCGGCCGGTGAGCGAGCCGTCGTCGGAGAGACCCTCGGAAAAAGCCATGGAAATTCCGGCTCCGATGGATGCCGCCAATCCCACCAAGAATGCGTCCGAGCTTTTGTGAGTGGCGAAGGCCGCGGCAAAGAGCGGCGCCAGAGTGGACACGGAACCGTCCATCAATCCCGCGAGGCCAGGTTGGACGATTTGCAGCAGAATCAGTTTGCGGTGCGATTCGTCCTCTTGGGCGCGCGAAGATTCCGTTAGATGTTTTTCTTCGAGCCCTTCTGCCGTTGCGGAATGCTTGCGCTCTTCATCGGCGAGCTTATTCAGGAGCTCACGCGTGGGGGCGTCGGTGATGCGGCTGACGGCTCGCGAGTAGAAGCGCGCGGCTTCCATCTCCATGATCTTGGCTTGTCTTCTGGCCACATTTACGCCGAGCGGCCTCATGAGCCAGGTCGGCCGTCGCTGCAGAAAGCCCTTGACGTTCTCGCGGCGGATGAGCGGGATATGGTCGCCAAAGCGTTCGCGGAAGGTGGCCAGAAGGCGGTCCCGGTGGACGACCTCTTCCTCGCGCATCTCCTCGAACATCTGCGCCGTCGCGGGATAGGTCTCGCGCAGGGCGTCCGCGAATTCGCCGTAGATGCGGCCATCTTCTTCTTCCGAAGCGATGGCCAGAGCCAGGATTTCTTTTTCGGACAATTCTTTGAATTTCTTGAGCATGGGCGTTTCCCAGGGATTTGCCGGGGTAGAGAATCGCACAAATCGTGGAAAGAAGTCATCAAAGGACAGGAGGAATACGCTGGGGATGAGTTCGGAAGGGTTTCGAACGATTCCGCAGGCTGAATGGGACGCGAAGGAGCGAGCTCAGACGGGGCTAAGTCCTCTAAACCAGGAAGCCTTGTGTACGGCAGAGATGCACAATACCAAATCGATCGCCTGCACCGACTTTATGCTTCATACGGTAGAGATGGTTTTTTACCGTCTGCTCGGAGAGGCAGAATTTGTTGGCAATTTCCTTGTTCGAGAGTCCCTGCGCGATCAGGGGGACGATCTGCTGTTCGCGCCGCGTCAAGCCCAGGAGGGGCTGGGTAGCGGGCGAGTGCAACGAAGTGGCCTCGCGCTCGAAGAAACGGAAAAGAAGAGCGCACAGGGTTCCCGGGCACACCGCCTTGCCCTGGTGGACCGCGTGCATGGCTTCCAGAACGTCCTCCGACGAGGCGTCCCGCGGCAAGTACCCCTTGATTCCGGCTCTGACGTACTGAATGAACTGCGCTTCATCTTCCGTCATTCCCACCAGCAAAATCTGAACGGCTGGTGCCAGCAATCGTACCTGGCGGATCAGATGGATGTCTTCCGCCAAACTCCCGCGAGACGTCAACAGCAGGATCTCCGGCTTTTCCTCGACCAGATATTCTACCAGGAAGGGCCCGGTGCACTTCAATCCCACCACATCGATGTCCGCGCGCCCCACCAACATCCTGGAAAGGGCCTCGCGCAAAAGCCGGTTTTCCGCCGCGATGTACACGCGGGCGCTCGATCCCGCCTCGTTGTGGGGTTTGTGGTTCGTCCCGTTGTCCGGCCCGGGGCGCGACGGTTCTACTTCCGGTGAGGGATACTCATCTCGCTCTAGCCGCAGCATGTCTTTGCGGTGTCCATTGGCTGACGATACTGAACTTCGCCGAACTGCGGTATTCATCATCCCTCTCCTCGAACGTTCTCTGTTGCGCCGGCGCGGAAGCGGATCTGTCGATTTCAGCGCCTCCCCATGTACGGCCCTGCTCCGGCTGCAGCAATTTTGCAGCCGCCACTCCGCGACGCAGGCCTTCGCGGGCCACTATGTATCCCCCATCGTACCTATGTGTTAGAGCCGGGCGCTCTTGGTACACTCGTCGGGAATGGTCCCATTTTGGTACCAATCCCGCATGCCAATTCATTTAGGAACTCTTCCTTTCAAGCCTTTTTATGCCCCAACTTTTGCAAAAATCGGTTTCTTCCTCTCTTTCTTTCGCAGTACTTCCGTACTATCATTCCTTTTGTACGTCCTAACTCTTGGCCAGGTACGTTCTCTCTATGGGTTTTCGGTTGCGCGGGACGTACTCTCTATTATGTAAGCTCACTATCTGAGAGAGGCCAGGCAGTCATGGAGACCCAGCAAGGCATTATGGCGAAGACATCCGGCACAAGTGGCGCCGCCACATCAAAGCCCATAGCAAAAGAACGCCGCAGCAGCCGTCGCTGCAAAATTACACAACTTATGCGAATCCGCCCTTCCGATCCGGAGAAGGAACACTTTGACGATATGCGCGGAACCCTCAGTGTTTCCCGCAATGGCGTGTACTTCCAGACCAGCGAGCACTCTTACGAAATCGGCATGCGCCTTTTCGTGACGTTGCCCTATTCCCAGGATCCGATGTCGCTGAACCGCGAATATCTTGCGGAAGTGGTTCGCCGAGATCCTCTGCCAACAGGGATGTTCGGCATCGGCCTGAAGATCCTAATGGAAATGGGTATGCAGCAGGCGCCGGCTTCGGTCTTCTGGACGTCCCGGAAGTAGCCACACGGCTCGCGCCGGGCTCAACGCAATCTGAAAAGCAAGAAAGGGCGGATGGCTGTTAGCCATCCGCCCTTTCTTGTCGTTGGGGGTTGGAGAGAACTCGAACTCAGCCTTGTCCGAACATTTGCAAAGTCTTGTGCCGCAATATCCCCAGTTGCCTGTTCAGGGGGTGCCTCCGCGTTAGAAAGGTCAGTACCGGGGGCCGTCGCTCGGCCAGCCGGTTCATGGCAATCGTCAAACGCACATCCCGGCGAGCAAACTTGAGGCCAGACTGCAAGGCTTCCACGGCCTCTTCCCGGCGCCCGGCTGTCGAATACACTTCGGCCAGGTTCAGGTAGAGCTGCGCCTGATTCCGCTTCATCCGGACAGCCGTGTCGCATAGCCGCTCAGCTTCGCCCCACTTCTGTTCGGAGCGCGCCAGCACGACACCCAGATAGGACATGTAGTATGGATTGTTTTTATCGAGTTCCGCGGCACGTTTCATGTGCGGTAAGGCCTTGAGGGCGTAGTTGTCGCGCAGCAGCGTCAACCCGGTCTTGAATTCGCGGAAGGCTTCCGTATCCATCATTGCTTCACCTCGTTGCTCCCAGCCAGATTGGCGTGGGTAAGGAATAGGGCTCCCCGGGAAGCAGGAGACTCGCCGCGAGCCGCAGCTAAGGAGGACACAAACCGCCCGGGTTCCGAGCTTGGCTGGGTTGGCCAATTCGAGGTGGCTCGGGAAAATGTTGCGTGCACCCCAGAGGAGGTTCGTTCTGCGAGGAGCGGTCTTGCGAGTCCGGTTTCCATCCCAGTTCTTCTTGAAGCTACTCGCACTTTTTACTGGAATCTACTGACCGATGGGACAGTCTTGGGTCAGCCGCACTCTGGTAATCAACATGGGGTGAAGGACAGGCGGCGAAATCCCAGGCATCTGCGCTGATCTTTATCCTAATCCTATCGAAAAGCGCAGCCGGCGCCCGACCGCGTATCACAAGCGTGCGTGCTCGGCTCGAGACGTTTCGCGCACGCGCGATTCGTAGATCGGGAAGCGCGCCGCGAAATCCGCCACCTGCTTGCGCACTCTCTGCTCCGTTTCCGCGTCGCCCAAGTGCAGGAGAATCTCACCAATCCAGGCGCCGATTTGCTCCATCTCCGCTTCGCGCATGCCCCGCGTAGTGACCGATGGGCTACCCAGCCGGATTCCGCCGCCCTTCATCGGGGGGAGGGGATCGAACGGGATGGAATTCTTATTCACGGTGATTCCCGCGCGATCCAGCGCTTTTTCCGCGTCGCTGCCGGTGATCCCGCGCGAATGCACCTCGACAAGGAACACGTGATTGTCCGTTCCACCCGTTACAATCCGGTAGCCGCTCTTGGCAATAGCCGCCGCCAGCGCCTTGGCATTCGCAACTACCTGCTTCTGATAATCCTTGAAAGTCGGCTCCATCGCTTCCTTCAGGCACACCGCCTTCGCCGCAATCGTATGTACCAGCGGCCCGCCCTGCGTCCCGGGAAACGTCAGCTTGTCGAGTTCCTTGGCAAACGCCGCTTTGCAAAGAACCAATCCTCCGCGCGGTCCGCGCAACGTCTTATGCGTGGTTGTCGAGACGATGTCGGCATGCGAAACCGGGCTCGGATGCACGCCCGCCGCGACCAGCCCGGCAATGTGCGCCATATCCACGAAAAATAGAGCGCCGGCGGCCTTGGCCGCTTTCGCAATGCGTTCAAAATCGATGATCCGCGAATAGGCGCTCGCCCCGGCCACGATCATCTTTGGCTTGTGCTCCTTCGCGAGCTTCTCGATCTCTTCGTAATCGATCCGCTCATCCTCTTTCCGCACGCCGTAGGCGATGAACTTGTACATGCGGCCGGAAAAATTCAGAGGGTGACCGTGCGTCAAATGGCCGCCATGCGACAGGTTCATCCCCAGGACGACGTCATCCTTTTGCAGCGTGGACATGTACACTGCGATATTGGCCGAAGTCCCAGAATGCGCCTGCACATTGGCGTGGTCCGCGCCAAAAAGTTCCTTGGCCCGGTCAATGGCCAGTTGCTCCACTTTGTCGGCGTACTCGCACCCGCCGTAATAGCGCTTTCCCGGATAGCCCTCCGCGTATTTATTCGTGAAAATCGAGCCCATCGCCTCGAGCACTGCCTCCGACACGAGATTCTCCGACGGAATCAGCTCGAGCCCGGTGGCTTCGCGCTGGGCCTCCTGGCGCAGCAGTTCAGCAATCTGCGGGTCCACCGCTTCCAGCGGCCGCTGCATTCGTTCATTCGCTTCCGTAGTCATTGGCGTTGTCCTGTCAATTCAATTCCATTCAATTTGACCAAGTCCGATTCGATTCCGTTCGGTCCAGGTCCATTCCGTGGCGAACCATCTTACCCCGCCTACACCAATTCTGCGAGACAACCACTCCTCACCATATCCAAAATAATTGACCAAAAATCTCAATTTGGTATGATTGTTCCAGGAAGTTTTGCGGCTTCTCCAAGCGGCAGCGTCTCTGCCGCCTTTTTTGTTTTTGCGCTCAGTACCACAGCCAATCCTGGCTGTGCTCATCTCTCGCACTTCGCGAAACCTGGAAGAAACGGGTCGAGCCAATCTAGAGCGGGCCGGAGCCATGCCGCTCTTTTCTGCCCGCGCAAAGGACATCCCCCTCGCGGGCTGAATCTCAGCGCTCGCGTGCCTAAAAACCGCGAACTTTCGTCCAGAATTATGATTACTACCAAGTCCTTTAGAATCAATACTTGCATAAAGCGCCCGCAAATGTTGATTCCAATGGACTTACAGAAAAGTTAAACCATTTAGATGCAACACTTACAAAAAACCGGGGTGGGGGCCGGGGATAGGAATCGGGCGGACGCCTGACAGGTTGGACCTGGAGGATTCCTGGTGCCAGCCTTACTTCGAAAGTCTCCTCGTTTCAGGCAATCCGGCTTGCCTGGAACCGCAACAGATCAGTGAACTTGGAACGTGATATCAGCTTTGTAGAAGTCTGGTTTTCCGTCTTTCACATAGGGCTGAAAATGCCATTGTGTCAGCGCATCGTATGCGGCGAGAAAAAGAACATCGGGCACATTATTGGGATTCTCAACGCCAAGCAGTTTCCCATCGACATCTACTGACACGCGGACAGTGACCGGGGTTCCTGAGCTAGCCGCTCCGGGTTTGAAAAGGGGTTCAACAGTGTTGGTTGCTAGCCTGCGTGCCTCCGCGTCCGATAGGATCGTCACGGGTCTTTCAATCTTGGTGTTGAACGCGAACGTCAAAATGCCTTCAACCTGGACGGGAACACCTTTGGACACAGCGGGTTTGAATTGCCACTTTTGTACCTGCTGCCGAGCCACATCGTCCAATCCCGCGTTGTCCGAATTGAGCGGGAACGTCTCTCGAACGTGACCTATTGATTCCCGCATAATATAGAGACACTTTTCAGGGTATCGTGCGTCTAACGTGGTATGGGAAACCCTGCTGGAGTACGACGTGATTTCGACGCTCTTGAACGGCGAAGGTTCCAAGCTTTGCGGCTGTTGCGCCAAGGTCTGAACCAGTCCGAAGTAGCGCGACGGTTGCGCGTGGGGCGCCAGAGCGTGGCGCGCTGGGCGGCGCTAGATCGTAAAGGTGGCGAACGCGCTTTACGGCAAGCCGGGCGCGCGGGACGCCAGCCGCGCTTAACACCGCGACAGAAAGTGCGTCTCGAACAGCGCCTCCTTGCGGGCCCCGAGCGGCTGGGCTACGAAACCAACCTGTGGACTTCCGAGCGCGTGGCGCATTTGATCGAGAAGGAATTTGGCGTTGGCTATCATCCGGGCCACGTGTGGAAGATTTTGGTGGCGCTCGGCTGGAGCTGCCAGCGTCCTACGGGCCGGGCGCTGGAGCGTAACGAGGAAGCCATCCGTCACTGGAAGAAGGTCACTTGGCCGGACCTTAAAAAAAAGCCCAAAAAGAGCGGCGAACGATGGTCTTTCTCGACGAGAGCGGACTGAGCCAGCGGCCGCACCGCTGCCGGACCTGGTCGCGGCGGGGCCACACACCGGTGCTGCAGTACCACTTCAACTGGAAGACGCTTTCCGTCATCGCGGGGATAACGCTGTGGAATTTCTACTTCCGTTTGTATCCCGGAGCGATCCGCGCACCGCAGGTGGTGGCCTTTCTCAAACATCTGCTGCGGCACATTCCTGGAAATCTGCTGCTGGTGTGGGACCGGCTGCCCGCGCATCGCAGCCGGGTGGTGCAGGAGTTCGTGGCCGCACAGAACGGCCGCATCCACACCGCCTACCTGCCCGCCTACGCCCCGGAGCTAAATCCCACGGAATACGTCTGGGGCCACTGCAAACACCACAAACTCCCCAACGCTTGCCCCAAGGACTTCGCCGAATTGAAGCACGGCGCCCGGCACGCTCTCCGCAACATGCGCCGCCGCCCAACGCTCATCACCGCCTTCTGGAAACAGGCTTCCTTATGGCCCGATTGACCCTATATTATGCGGAGTTCAATAAGTTATCTATCGAGACGTACATGCTTAAGACGCCGGAGGTATTCCCACTCCGGACGGAAGGCCAGACGATCTCGGGAGTGTCAAGCGACATTCTCCTCAATTCGGCTTCCGAAACCATCACGCTTTGCAATTGCTTTTCTTTCGGTGTCGGCTCTGAAATCATGAATTGGCTTCCATCGACATACGTGAGTTCGTTTAAATCGGTAACCTCGGCCTCAATGGTCGTCCCTGCCTCCGGGTAACTCACGAGAAGGCGTGCGACGCGCTTGTCCTTGAAACGCTTATAGTCCTTGAAAATGACCGAATACTGAGGCGTGACCACAGAGTCAAGAAGACCGTGATCGCCCTCGATGCAAAATACATAGAACGCAGAATTTTGCACGGGCGGAACGCCGACTTTGGATTGGAATCGTGCGCAGGAAGTCGACTGTTCCGAACCGCTCGGTTTATTGATTTGAGCATTCGTTTGTTTCAACCACTCAAGCATCGGCAACGGGTCGACCATTGCCGTTACAAGTTCGTGCAGCCAAAAAGGGTAATAGCCGCCAGTATCCTGTTCGGAAACTTTGTCGCCATTGATGATGAGAGTCTGGGAAAAATCCGGCGACTGGATGGTACGCCGCCACTTCTCGGGAGAGATCCAGAAGAGTTCGACATCTGCCTTCAAATCCGAATCAGGGCTGTCTTTCTCCGCGATTTTTGCTTTTAGATGAAAGGGCGTGCTGCCTGGCATAGTTAGCTTTGACTCGGCGACGGCGCGCTCGGCCGCCTCGCCGAAAGGTATCCGCTGGGCGTATGCGCCTGACGCGGCGGTTGCGCACAGGATTCCAATAATTAGAAGGCTCTTTGAGTCCCACATCACCATGAGCTAGCGCCGGGGCACGGTCACGTTTAGCACGGACGCATTCTAACCGATGGCAAAAGGCTTTGCTTTGCATTTTATATGGATATAGGCTCCCTCACTGTTTGGTTCACCATAGGAGCCTCACCGATGACTTTTTCCCGCAGTGCCAGGGTTTTATTGTTCCTAACCTGCACACTGGCCACTGCTGGTTGCTCCGTCCACAAGAGCGAGAGTGAGACGGAACGCAAAGTTGACCAGGTTTTTGCGGCGTACGACAAGCCGGATTCGCCCGGTTGCGCGCTTGGGGTGGTGCGCGACGGAAGCTTTATTTACAAGCGCGGCTACGGCGAAGGTAGTCTCGAACTCGGCGTTCCGCTCACTCCGGAGTCCGTCTTCTACATGGGTTCGGTCTCGAAGCAGTTTACCGCGGCCAGCGTTGTGCTCGCGGCGGAGCAGGGCTATCTTTCGCTCGATGACGACGTCCGCAAATACATTCCGGAACTTCCTTCCTACGGCAAGACCATCACGCTGCGCGAAATGCTGCATCACACGAGCGGCCTGCGCGACATTTTCGGCCTTCTCATTCTTGCGGGCCGCAACGCGCAGGACATTCATCCCACGAGCGAGCTGCTTGATCTCGTTGCCCATCAAAAGGCTCTCAACTTCACGCCCGGCGACGAATTTCTATACAGCAACACCAACTTTTTTCTGATGGGCGTGGTCATTCAGCGCGCCACGGGCAAGCCGCTCTCGCAATTCGCCGAAGAAAATATCTTCAAGCCGCTGGGCATGACGCACACGCGCTTTTACGACGATCGCACCGTCGTCCTTCCGGGCCGCGTACCCGCTTACGAACCGCGCAAAGGCGGCGGTTTTAGCGTCGATTGGTCCACGAATTTTGAAAAGGTTGGCGACGGCGGCTTGATGAGCAGCGTAGACGATCTACTTTTGTGGGACCGCAATTTCTACGACAACAAACTCGGCAAAGGGACGCTGCTGAGGGAACTCCAAACGCAAGGCGTGCTGAACAACGGAAAAAAGATCGAATACGCTCTCGGCCTAATGATCAGCACCTATCGCGGACTACCAGTTGTCGAGCACGGTGGAGCTCTTTTCGGATACCGCACCGAGCTGATGCGCTTTCCGCAGCAGAAGTTTTCCGTCATCTGCCTTTGCAACTTGGGCACGAGCAATCCCGGGCGCTTAGCCGAACAGGTCGCGGATATTTACTTGGCTGGCCAACTCTCCTCCAAAGTTTCCGCCGCCATTAACTCCCACGTGGATCCGCAGCCTTTCGCTGGGCAATATCGAAATCTGGAATCGCATTCCGTGCTGAAAGTTGCCGCGAAAGAGGGAGGATTGTTTGCGAATGCGATGCATTTCGCGCCGCTCGGTCCCGGGCATTTTGCAGCCGAAGAAGGGCCGGAAATGAAATTTGCCTCCGAGATCATAGGTGCGATGCGCCTCACACTCACCGCGAACGATTCTGCGCCGCAGATTCTCGAAAAATTTGAACCGATCAAACCGCCCGTCGCGGAACTCGCACAATATGCCGGCGTTAATACCAGCGCCGAACTCGAAACCAATTACCGCTTCGCGGTGAAAGACGGCAAGCTCACTTTATTCAACAATTGGCAGGAGCCTTCCGCGCTCGATCCCACCATCCGTGACGAGTTTCAAGGACCGGACGGCATGGCCATCGTCTTCCGCCGCGATGCCGCCCATCGCATCACCGGATTTGATGTTTTCGCGGGGCGCGTCCGAAACATCGCTTTCACAAAAACGGCGGAAAAGACCATTCATTAATGACAGCCACCGACCTATCGTGGCCGCCATTTGTGGATTCAGCTCCCGCCTCCGACCTCGCGCCGCGTGCCACGCCACGGAAGGCTTTGCTCGGGCCACGCGGCTTGATCCGGAGTTCACCGTCTATTGATCCGACTGTGCCCTGCGAATTCGTCCACAGTTTCCGTGACCAACGCAGGGGCGCGCGCTAAAATATGCGCGCACCACGAGATGTGCACTAGGGAAAGCACGGACGGCGACAATGCGATCTCTTCTCCGGTTCCTCTTCCGCGCGCCATCTGGTCCCCCAAGCATCCTGCTCATTCGTCTGCCTGTCGGGCTGATTTTTTTCACGCAGGGAATCCTCAAGTTCACCGACCCTCACATGGGTGTGCTCCGCTTCGCGAGAATCGGATTTCCGCATCCGTATTTCATGGCGCACTTCGTGGGATTCTTCGAGATACTCTGCGGTCTTCTCGTGCTGGCTGGCCTCGCGACGCGGGCGGCAGGCGCAACGCTGCTGATTGTGATCACCACCGCGATCGCCACCACTAAGATCCCCGAGCTTTTTCGGGCAACTCAGGGTTTTTGGTTCATGGTGAGCGACGCGCGGACGGATTTTGCGATGTTCTGCTCGCTTGTTTTTTTGATTGCCGCGGGCGCGGGATCCTGGTCTTTGGATGCGCGCCGGATTCCGCGAAACGCACAAGGAGAATCCCACGAGTAACCTTCCAGAATCACGCCGCCGATTTTTAAAGACGGCCGGCCTCGCCGCGGGAGCGCTGGTGCTCTCAGGAAAAGCCAGCCCAGCTCAGCGCGAACTCATCGAACACAGCAGCGGGTCCGGCGCTACATCAGGCGAGCCAGCTAGTGCCGACTACACGCTGCACATAAAAAATTCACCGGTCGAGATCGCGCCGAATCGCATCCTATCGGTGACCACTTACAACGGCCAGTTTCCCGGCCCGCTCCTGCGCTTCAAGGAAGGCCAGCAAGCAACGATCGACATTCACAATGAGACCGACACTCCCGAGCAATTGCACTGGCATGGCCAAAAGATTCCTGTCGATGTCGATGGCGCCGCCGAAGAGGGCACGCCGTACATCCCTGCGCATAACAAGCGCCGCATCGCTTTCAAGCCAAACCCCGCAGGTTTTCGTTTTTATCACACGCACATTCGCGCCGGCTCCAATCTCTACGCCGGGCAATACAGCGGCGAAGTCGGCCCCGTTTACATTGAACCGCGCAACGAGCCCGGCCGCTTCGACCGCGAAGTGTTCCTGACACTGAAGGAATTCGAGCCTACCTTCAGCCGCGGCGGCGACATGGCACAGGATTTTCTTTCTCCCGCCGCTCCCAACAAGGCATTGCAGGAAAGGGGCGAGTCGGCCATGAAAGCCTCTCTCGCCAAAGGCATGCCGCACGGTTACGAAGTCGGTTACGGCTCGTTCACGATCAATGGGCGCATGCTGGGCCACGGCGAGCCCATTCGCGTGAAGGAAGGCGAACGAATTTTATTTCATATTTTGAACGGAAGCGCGACCGAGATTCGCAGCCTTGCGTTGCCCGGTCATTCGTTTGAGGTCGTCGCGCTCGATGGAAATCCCGTGCCCAATCCCGCACACGTTCCCGTCCTCTGGCTGGGCACGGCGGAACGCATTTCCGCCATCGTGGAAATGAATCATCCCGGGGTTTGGATTTTGGGAGATTTGGATAACGACGATCGCGGGCATGGAATGGGAATCGTCGTCGAGTACGCGGGCCGCACAGGGAAAGCACAATGGATTGCGCCTCCGGCCTTTCGCTGGGACTATACGCGCTTCGGGAAATCCGGCGCCACGGTGGGCGCGCCCGACGAAACGTTCGACATGACATTCGCGAAAGACAACGCCGCAGACGAAGGCTTCAACCACTGGACCATAAACGGCGCGGCTTTTCCGACTCGCGGCATGCTCGACGATTTAGTTCCCGCCGCTTTCCATCTAAAGGAAGGAAAGCGGTATCGTCTCCGCTTTCACAATGCCAGCGACGACATTCATCCCATCCATCATCATCGCCACAGCTTCGAGCTGGTCAAGATCGCAGGGAAACCAACTGCCGGAATTTTGAAGGATGTACTGATGCTCGGCGGCTACCAGGAAGCCGAAGTGGATTTCGTCGCGGACAATCCCGGCCTGACACTTTTCCATTGCCACCAGCAACTGCACATGGATTTTGGTTTTATGACCCTTTTCGACTACCGATAGTTTTCCGCAAGAGGGGGCAGGGAATCCTGACGGGGCATCCTGACATAAATGGCTCGCACGAATTCTCTCGAGCCGTATTTCACCGCTGCCATCGCCGCTATTTGAGGCCCGACTGCAGGGCTGCGAGCCGCGCGCGCGCGTCCGCCATTTGCGGCGCGAGCCGCAGAGCGGCTTCGTAGGCGGCTTCGGCTTTCTGAAGCTCGCCTTTCATTTCCAGAGCCCGGCCCAGCCAGTAGAGTGCGAGAGGCGACGGCGCAATCTGCGCTGCCTTCGCAAAATCCGCGATGGCCGCATCCACTTTCATCGTTTGCATCTCCGCGGTGCCGCGCCCGATATAACTGTTCTGCTGATTCGGATCAAGTGAGATGGCCGCGTTTAGCTGTGCCAGAGCCTCGGCATATTTGCGTTCGCCCAGATACAGGATTCCCAAATTGTTGTGGGACCGCACGATTTCCAATGGATCGCTGGATAACGCAAGCGCCGCGCGATACTGGCGTTCTGCTTCTTCCAACCGGCCCTGTTTCTGGAGCAGGGTGGCAAGATTGTAGTGGGGCGATGCCAGATCAGGGCTGAACCGCACTGCTGCGATGAAATGCGGCGCCGCGAGCTCCGGCTCTCCTCGCTCCATCAGCGCCACGCCGAAATCATTTTCCGCCATGCCGTTGTTCCGCGTCACTTCGAGGGTATGACCAAAGAGCGTGTAGCTATCATGCCAGTAGCCGATTTGCTTGATCGTCACCGCCGTGAACGGGACAGCCGCCAGCAGGAAAATGGCCACCGGAATTTCTTTCTGCCAGAGCTTCTCCGCGGCAAAATCAGCAATCAGCCAAACCACGGCAACGAGGAGACCCATCATGGGAATGTGCATGAACCGGTCGGCCATTCCTTGCCGGCCCGTCTGCACAAAGCCAATCATCGGGAACATCGTTCCCAGATACCAGAGCCAGCCCATCACCAGATATTTGCGCTTGCGAAATCGCCAGACCAGCAAGGTAATCCCGGCCAGCGCCAATCCGGCGAGGATCACTGTCGTCCAGCTCAGCGTGTTTTCCGGATGCGGATAGAATGGCGCTAGCCTCACCGGCCAGATGGCCTTCCCGAGATACGCGAGGTAAGAGAAGATCGCGTTCTTGAATCGCCAGGTAAACGGCATCGCCTCCGTGAGCGCATGTTCCCGAGCATGCACATAAACGGTGATAGCGCCGCCCGCCGCGGCCATCACGAAGAGCGGGATCTTTTCAACGACCAGCCCGCGAAACGCTTGGAAAAATGGCAGCGATTTTCCTTCCGCATTTTTTCCAGGCAGACGTCCCAGCGGCCAGTAATCCAGCAACAGCAGGGCAAAAGGAAATGGAATGACCATGACCTTCGCGGTGATGCCCAGCCCAAAAGCCAACACCACCCAAAGATAGCGGCCCACGCTCCGTTTCTTGACGTACCAGCCGTAGGCGATGATGCCCAGTAGAAAAAACAAGACGCACAACACCGATTTCCGCTCAGAGATCCACGCGACCGCTTCCACGTTGAGCGGTTGTACCGCAAACAACGCCGCCACCGCCGCGCTACGGAATACGCGCCCCGTGGCCCACTGAATCAGAAGAAACAGGAACACCACATCGAGAGTGTGGAGCAGAACGTTCGTAAAGTGATGCCCCGCGGGGTTTAGGCCGTACAACTGTACGTCCACCATGTGCGAGAGCCACGTCAAGGGATGCCAGTTCGAAGAGGGATAATTCGAGCCGAGCGCCCAGCGAATATCTGTCCAAGTCAGGCCGTGTAGAACATAAGGATTGCTCGTTACATAATCCGGATCGTCCAAATTCACAAATCCGTTGCGCATCGCCGGCGCATACACCGCCGCGGTTCCCAGGGCGAGCAACACCGCGAGGAATGCGATCAGCCGCCCGCTCGGCATTTGCGCGAGAGTGGCCGCGCCGGTCGAACCGGAGGGCGTGGAGTCAGTATCTGGAACATCATTCAATGTCGAGGTTGGGTTCACTTCCAGATCAGCGTACCAAAGTTCTGGCGTGCTGAACGGCTTGCGCAGAACCCGCCAACACCATTAGTTACCGCCAAGGAGTGGTCCCCGCGATGCCCAACTCGTCGTTGCAGACTCCTGAGCGCGCCCGCCGGGATTCGTTCCCTAGCCGCGGGGATATTCTTGAGATAACCGCAACCAAACAGTCCCTAGAGCTTTGCATGCCCGGCTTCGCGGAACTCAGTACAATCGGAAA
Organism: uncultured Acidobacteriota bacterium; assembly: GCA_963824515.1. GTDB lineage: Bacteria > Acidobacteriota > Terriglobia > Acidiferrales > UBA7541 > Acidiferrum. Next base: position 83,175 of record CAWGPN010000012.1, on the reverse strand, counting down.
ACGCACAGTGGCCATCGACACACAAGCCCACGAACAGCTTCTTCGTCACCGCCGAGTTTGGGAGGGGAAGCCCGTATTGCGGCGCGTGTACAACGAGGAATTCTTCGCGCGATTGCTGTCCTTCCGCAAGCCGGATGGCCCATCGCTCGAAGTCGGAGCGGGCCCCGGTTTTTTCAAGCAGGTGGCGCCGGACATTATTTCGACCGACCTCGTGTGGTGCCCCTGGCTCGACGCCATCGCCGACGCGCAGCAGCTTCCGTGTCGAAGCGCCAGCCTCGCGAACATATTCGGATTGGACATGCTGCACCACCTCGCGTCGCCCATGACTTTTTTGAGCGAAGTCGAGCGCGTTCTGGCCCCCGGCGGACGATTGATCCTTGTAGAACCATGGATCACGCCTTTTTCTTACTTCATTTTTCGCTTTTTGCATCAGGAGCGCTGCGATCTTTCCGAGACTCCCTGGCTGCACCATCAAGCGGGAGCAATGCCCGAGAAAATGGCGTTCGACGGGAATCAAGCGATTCCGTACCTGCTTTTTGGGCCAGGCCATCGGGTGAATACGCTAAGTTCCTTACCCGGCCTTAAATTGCTGGCGCACGAACCATTTTGTCTTTTTGCTTATTTGCTCAGCGGCGGTTTCAAGAAAATGAATTTCTTGCCGGAATTCGCGTATCCGGCGGTTTCGAAATTCGAGCGCGCTACTTCACCCTTGTGGCGCCGCGTTGCGGCTCTCCGAGTTTTGCTGGTTCTTGAAAAAGCGAGCGAGAGCGCATGACAAACTTCAAAGAGGCCGCGATGGAAAGCGGTTTGGCGCATGAGCAATAAATCGTCGGCAAACCTTTTCACACGCGCCTATAACCTGGCGCGCGCGGCGAAGTTTTTGGAACTGCCAGGGTTCAAGCGCCTTTTTCTTTTCTCCTATTTTCTTTATAAGCGCTGGTATGAGGATCCATTTTGGGCGCTTGCCAAACGCAGCCCCGGGCTTTTCACTGCAGGCGACATTCTCGATATCGGCGCGAACATAGGCTACACGGCGTGCGTTTTTGCCGAAGCACGCAAACCCGACGCAAAAATTTACGCATTCGAGCCCGATCTAGACAGCTTTGCGACTCTCGCGGAAATCATCCGCCGAAAGAAACTCAGCGACGCCGTGGAAATATTCAACATGGCTGCGGGCAGCGCCGATGGATCTCTTGAATTTTGGCACAATGAGGAACACTCGGCCGATCATCGCGTGGCTACAGATCAATTCAAAAGTGCGCGGCCGCCAGGCGAGAAAGTGACGACAGTCGAGGTCACCAGCGTCGATAATTTTGTCGAGGCCCGCAATTTGCAGCGCGTTGCCTTCATCAAGATCGACGTGCAAGGCTATGAGCTTGCCGTTTGCCAGGGCATGTGTCGCACACTCGAAAAATTTCCAGAACTCTGTGTTACTTTCGAGTACGCTCCCGACGCTATGCGCGAGCTTGGCTTCGAGCCGTCCGCGCTGCTCGATTTCTTTCGCGCACGCGGCTATCAGCTTCACATCTTGACCCGCGCCGCCACCGGACTTGCGAGTGATAATCGCGCCATCGAGCGCGCGGCGGAAAGTTCAGGCTACGTGGATCTCCTCTGCTCCAAAAAATCTCTTCAGGAGCGTAACGTGCAAAATTGAATGGTAAAACCGACATGCAGCGGCAACGTGGAGAGCGAAAATAACCAGCGTGGCTAACTCTTCGTGGACTCCGAGCGAGCGGGCTTTTTCTTCCTGATCCCCATTTTGATTCGTACGAGGCCGACCCAGGTCATCTTTAGCAACTGCAAACCGTGGCGGAAGCGCTGGATGTTTGTCTCGCCGTAGGTCCTCGCAAGGTAGCGCACCGGCACGTCCACGATCTCCAGGCCGAGCTCGGCGGCGGGGAATAGCAATTCGAAGTCGCCGAAAGGATCGAACTCGCCAAAATCATTTCGCCAGGCGACCATTCGCTCGTAATCGTGCCGGGTGAGCATCTTCGTGCCGCAAAGGGAATCGCCCAGCCGCACATCGAGAACCGCGCTGAGCATTTTCGCGAAGAAAATATTTCCCATGCGGTTCAAGAAGCGCATCGCCGAGCCTTCCATCGGATAGACGAGGCGCGACCCGTTGATGAAATCGCCGTGACCCTGATCGTAGGCATAGGCGAAGCGCGAAAGCATTTCCGGGGGCATGGTGAGATCGGCGTCCAAAATCACCAGCAGGTCTTCTCTGGCATGCGAAAAACCCAGGCGCACGGCATCCGCCTTCCCTCTGCCGGACTGTTGGACGGCCAGGATGCGGAACTCGTGGCGATAGGCAGTGGAAACGCGGAGAATCTCTTCCCATGTGCCATCGGTCGAGTGGCCCTCGACAAAAATGATTTCCGCCTCGCGGCCCAGGTCGGGAAATCGCTTGAGCGCATTCTCGATGTTGCCGCGTTCATTGCGCGCAGGGATGACGCAAGACACGCCCTGTTGCGACGACGGGACGAGCGGGCGCATGACGACCACCGAGGTTAGGCTGAGCCATCGAGCCAACGGGACGAGCGGCATCACACGATTGATGGCCGTGCCGAGTCCGAACATAGGCCAAGGACAATAGAGGGCCATGCGCTGCCGCACGATCTCGAAGCCGGCGACTTTGGCGATGTTTTCGAGATCGACGCGCGTTACGAAAGTGCTCGGCAGTTCGCCTTTGCGGAGGCCCAAGCGGTTGGTGAGGTAATACGCCCAGCGGAGATAAGGATTGTAAAGAATGGCCACGACGCGCGAGGTGCGCGCCAGCTTGGCTTTCAGTTGCAGTAGGAGCGCCTGGATGTCGAAATCATGGTTGAAAGTACCGTTGATGAGAATGGCGGTGCGCTTGTCCCGCTCGTGGGTCAGGTCGGGGAAGGGCTCACCTTTGCGGATCGTTTCTTTGCGTGGCGCGTCGATTGTGGCGAGCAGCCGGCCCGTATCCTCTTCGCGCGGGAGCCATTGGATGACGCGGTCGTAATACCTTGTAAGCGCGGAAATCTCCGCAGCGAGAAACGCATTCACGTATTCCCGCCAGCCGGAAACCACGGGCGCCGAGGCTTCTGGCTGCTTATTCGCATCGTTTTCCATCGCGATTTCGGGCTGTATCTCGGTTACTTGAGCCATCCGAAAAGTTGTATCACGAATTCCCTAAGGCCGAGGATTGATCGCGGGGTCTGGCGTCCAGCAGGTAACCATTTCGTCGCGGATTAGGAATTCTGGACACGGGGAGGAGAAAACGGGTGGACAGGCTTACCTTGCGAGAAGGACGCGCGGTTATGCAAGCCCACGAAGGAGCGTAAGAAACTGCTCTCGGCAACGTCTTGCGAGTAGGTATCCGGATTTCCGGGGAATCGCGCGCTGCAGGACGAAATGAATGGCTCTGGGAACTTTCTGGCGCACTCAACCGTAGTACCGGCAGCCGGCCACTACCGGACGGGGAGGAAGAAGATGAGAAATCTGCTCCGCGATGTTCGCCTCGGCGTGCGCATGCTGAGGAAAAATCCTGGGTTCACGTGCGCAGCGGTGGCTGTGCTAGCTCTGGGAATCGGGGCCAATACCGCCATTTTCAGTCTGGTGAATGCCTTCCTGCTCAAGCCTCTTTTGATTCACAATCCCGCGGAACTGGTGGGTTGCTACAGCCGAGACACACGCAAGGCGGACTATCGCTCGTTCTCCTATCCTGACTATGTTGAACTCCGGGAAAATGGCAGCGTATTCACAAGCCTGCTGGCCCACAACATGGCCATGGTCGGGCTCGCGGAAGGTGACACCACGAAGCGAGTGTTTGCTGACATCGTCTCGGCAAACTACTTCACTACATTCGGGGTGCCGCTGTTCCAAGGACGTTCGTTTACGCCTGCGGAGGAGCGACCGGGCTCGGCCATACCCGTCGCCATCGTGAGCTATCCGTACTGGAAGAAAACCGGCGCCGATCCGCAGGAGCTTGGCAAGACCTTGCGCATTAACGGCCGGATTTACACCGTCATCGGCATCGCGGCGGAGGGCTTCACTGGGACCACTGCCATGATCAGCCCCGAGCTGTACTTGCCTCTCGGCGTCTACGAATTGGCCATAAACGATTTCGAGGGGAGTGCCCGCTCCCTTGCGTCGCGAGACAACCACGCACTCATGCTGGTCGGACGCCTTCGGCCCAGTGTGACGCAAAAGTCAGCCGACGCGCTGCTGGCTACGCTCGCCTCTCAACTAGCGAGCGCCTACCCGAAAGACGATAAAGACCAGACGTTTCTGGTACGCCCGCTCGCGCGAATGGGAATTTCGACTGATCCCCAAACCGATTCCCAACTGTTCGTCCCCGCAGCGCTGCTATTTGCCGTGGCGGGTGTTGTCCTGCTCATCGCATCCCTGAACGTAGCGAACATGATGCTGGCGCGCGGCACGACACGCGGCAAGGAAATCGCTATCCGTCTGGCTCTCGGTGGCAGCCGCGCGGATATTCTTCGCCAACTATTCGTGGAGGGACTCCTACTCGCGCTCGCCGGCGGGGCGGCTGGGCTTGCGGTCGCTTACTGGAGCACCGGGGCGCTGGTGCACTCCATGGCGCGGCTGGCCCCTCTGGACATTGTGTATGCTGCCGGGCCAGATATTCGTGTGCTTTTCGCCACCATCGGGTTCTGCGTGCTGAGTACGATTCTGTTCGGGCTCGGCCCGGCATGGAATCTCTCCGGCAAGAGTATTTTTGCCAGCCTCAAGATTGGAGATCACTCCGGTTTTGCCGCTGGACGGCGTCGCGGTATCTTCGCGCGGCGAAATTTGCTGGTGATGGGGCAGATTTCGCTTTCGCTGATGCTGCTGAGTGCGGCCGGGCTATTCATACGGAGTTCGGTGCAGGCGGCACGAGTCGAACCAGGATTCCGGCTTCAAGGCGAAATTCTGGCTGAAGTGGATGCCAGCCTAGCGGGCTACGATGAGGGGCGAGGACGGGAAGTTTATCGCGCGGTGGAAGAGCGGCTGCAAACTATTCCGGGTGTGGAGTCGGTAAGCGTCGCTGCTACTGTGCCTTTCGGGATGATATCACTGGGAAAAAGAGTTCAACGCTCCGGAGATGCGCCGTCCTCGGCGGCCGGCTCCGGAAGCGCGGCCAACGAAGTGGAGTGCCGGTACAACGTCGTCAGTGGCAACTACTTCCAAACAATGGGAATCCCGCTGCTGAGTGGTCAGACTTTTTCTGCCACGGACGCGGCCGTCAAGAGTCGCCCCGTGGCCGTCCTTGACAAGCTCGCGGCAGAACGCCTGTGGCCGGGCGGCGAAGCCGTTGGAAAGCACATTCGATTGGTCTCTGGAGGCGGCAACGAACCTCCGGTCGACGCGGAAGTTGTCGGCGTTGTAGCCAACGTGCAAGAGGGCGTCACAGGAACGCGCTGGCCGCCACACGTTTACGTGCCGTTCGGACAAACCTACCAGTCCGACGTGAACATCCACGTGAAAACTGTCGTGCAGGACCCGAAATCCGATGCTCGGATGCTTCAGACAGTCCGCAGCGAAATCCGGGCGGTGGACCCACATTTGCCGGTCCTTGCTCTGCAGACCATGCGGACTCACGTGGATAGCAGCTTTGACTTGTGGGTGGTTCGCACCGGGGCGCGCATGTTTGTTGTCTTCGGAGGCGTAGCTTTGTTGCTGGCGGCCATCGGCCTGTATGGAGTTCGAGCCTATACGGTGGCGATGAGGACGCGCGAGATCGGGATCCGCATGGCGCTGGGGGCCCGCACGTCCGACGCGGTTCGCATGATGCTGCGCGAAGGAATGATGCTTATGGGAATTGGAGCCTTTATAGGACTTGTGCTCTCGCTTGTGGTGGGAAAGCTGCTTTCCAGCCTGCTATACCGCGTCGACAGCTTTGACCCTGTGGTGCTATCGGCGGCGCAGGCGCTGCTGGCGGCGATTAGTCTGCTGGCGTGCTACATTCCGGCGCGGCGAGCGGCGCGGGTGGATCCTATGGTCGCTCTGCGCGAAGAGTGAAGAGTTGAGTTTTCCTCGCGGGGCCGGCAAACATGCTGCAAGTCACCGAGAACGTGGGGATTTGGAAGTTCCGATGTGGCGAAGTCTGGAGCGGGCCAGCCTGGCCTCGTCGGTTCCCGGATAGTTTCGAATGACATCGCGAAGCTCGCGCACTCCCGCGCTTTTTTGGCCGAGTTCGAGGAGGGCCAGTCCCTTCTTCACGTGCGTCGAGGGAAGCTTGAAACTACTCGGATAATTCTGGAGCACTTTGTCATATTGTGCGATCGCCTGGCGATAGTGCTTCTGCGCATAATCAATTTCGCCGAGATAGAATTGCGCGTTAGAGGCTAGCTCGGTGCCCGGGTAGTATTTCAGGTAGTCCTGGAATTCCTGGCTCGCGAGATCGTAGTGGCCGGCGGTGATGTCGCGATACGCGCTGGAATACAGAACATCGGCGGAGGGGCGCGAAGCGGTCGCGGCCGCCGCCGCGGCGTTTACGGCAAGTTTCGCGTCAATGCTTTGAAGAGAACTTTGGAGGTCGGCAATCTGCTGATTGAGCTTGCCGATGTGAGCGTTGACGTCCGCGACGCCGTCCGAAAGACTTTGAACGGAGGTCGAGAGGGTATTCATGTGTGTGCCGGAGTTCGCCTGAACGTCCTGGACGGATTTTTGCAGAGAGCCCATCGAGGTACTCAGCCGGTTATTTGCATCGAGGGATTGTTGAAGCAAGGTTTTCACAACGCCCTGATCTTGATCGATGGATTTTTGCATGCTGCGCTGTCCCTGCAGGAGCAGATCGATATCGTTCTGGATTGCGATGATTTCCTTGGCCACAGCTTCCGCGGGCTCCGGGCCTACCAGCGAGCCGAGGAGTGCGCCCGCCAACATGGCCGCGCCGAAACCAAGCAGATTCGTATAACGCATAGAACAACCCCCTTGCCTGATAGGAAAGTGAAATTTTCGCCAGCCCAGAGCAAATCTTGCGAGTGGAGCACGTACTCCCGGGCTCAATCGCATTCTCTCGCGAACGAACCCGCATGAGCCATACAGAAATTGTGAGCCGGAGCGACGGCCTTCGTTGACACGCTGCAAAGCGTCCGATACGCTCTTGAGTTTACCCAGCTTGCCTTATTGCTCCCGAGGAGAACGGAAAGACCACCAGATGGCTGAAGAAAAGCTCCCGACACGCGCACAAGATTTTTCCGAATGGTACAACCAGTTGGTCTTAAAGGCGCAGCTTGCCGATTATGCGCCAGTGCGCGGCTGCATGATCGTGCGCCCGTACGGCTGGGCGTTGTGGGAGAACATGCAGGCGGCGCTGGACCGGCGGTTCAAGGTGACGGGGCACCAAAACGTGGCGTTTCCGCTGCTGATTCCACGCAGCTTCATCGATAAGGAGAAGCACCACGTCGAAGGATTTTCGCCGGAGCTGGCGGTGGTGACGATTGGTGGCGGAGAAAAATTGGCGGAGCCGCTGGTGATCCGGCCGACCTCGGAGACGATCATCGGGCACATGTGGTCGAAGTGGATCCAGTCGTATCGCGATCTGCCCGTTTTGATGAACCAGTGGAACAGCGTGGTGCGCTGGGAATTGCGAACGAAACTATTTCTGCGGACGCTGGAGTTTTACTGGCAGGAGGGGCATACCGCGCACGCGACGCGCGAAGAAGCAGAGATGGAGACGCGGCAGATGCTGGATATTTACACGGACTTCGCGGTGAACGATGCGGCGATTCCGGTGATTCCCGGGAAAAAATCGGATGCGGAGAAATTCGCCGGGGCGGACGTGACGTATTCGATCGAAGGCATGATGGGCGACGGGAAAGCGCTGCAATCCGCGACTTCTCATTTTCTGGGGCAGAATTTTGCGCAGGCGTTTGAGGTGCGCTATCTGGACCAGGGCGGGCAGTTGCAGCACTGTTGGACGACTTCGTGGGGGCTTTCGACGCGCGTGATCGGCGCGATCATCATGGTTCACGGAGACGATCAGGGGCTGGTGTTGCCGCCAAAGTTGGCGCCGTATCAAGTGGTGATCGTGCCAATTTACAAGACCGACGAAGAGAAGAGTGGCGTGATGGCCGCGGCTCGAAAGCTGAAGGCGGAATTGGTCGCGGCGAACGTGCGCGTGACTCTAGACGAGCGCGAAGGGCAGAGTCCAGGGTGGAAATTCAACGACTGGGAAATGCGCGGCGTGCCGCTGCGCGTGGAACTGGGGCCGAAGGACGTGGCAAAAGCGGCGGCGGTGCTGGCGCGGCGCGACCGGCCCGGCCGAGAAGGGAAGATCAGCGCGCCGCTGGAGGGAATGCCGGAAACGATCGGGAAGCTGCTCGTGGAAATTCAGCAAGCGCTATACGACAAGGCGTTGGCTTTCCGCAAAGCGAATACCCACGACGCAAAGACCTATGATGATTTGAAGAAGGCGGTGGAGACGGGCTTCGCCTATTCGTGGTGGTGCGGCAGTGCGGAGTGCGAAGCGAAAATCAAGGAAGAGACGCGCGCCACGATGCGGTGTATTCCGATAGACCAAAGCATGGGCGAAGAGAATGCAAAGGGAAGCGGCTCCGGCACGTGCGTTTATTGTGGAAAGCCGGCTCCTGAGCGGGCAATTTTTGCGCGTGCTTACTGAATTTCAGGACTCAAAACCCTTCCGGCCTGTAGGAATACCCCGTGGCTTTCCGGCAACAGGGCAAAAGGCAATTTCTCGACAGCCCACACCCCGAGTGCTAGCGTTAGTTGAGAAGCAGCGTCTGAAACCTGCCGCGCGATGCCGTGCATGAAAAGCGGCGTGGCCGGCGCCCGGAGAAGAGAGCCGTGGATTTCGCTGGAACACCTGAGCGGATTTCGACAAGGCGGCGCAACGCACAACGAGGCGGCAGCCGATTGAAGGCCATGCTGTTCACCGTGGTGCTGATTCTCGGGATTTACGTGGCGTTTAAGACCGTGCCGGCGTTCGTAGCGGAATACGAACTGGCCGACAAGATGCAAGAGCAGGCGCGGTTCGCGGTTGTGAATCGCTATACGGAAGATCAGATTCGGGACAATATTTACCACGACGTTCAGGAGCTGGAGATACCCGCGAAGCGGGACGACATCAAGGTCAGCGCGACGCAGCAGATTGTCAAAATCTCGGTGGATTACACGGTTCCCGTCGATTTGTTTTTCTACAGCACACAAATACACTTTTCGCCATCTAGTGAAGACAAGTCGATCATGTAGCGGTGCCGCCTGTCCCGATCGAATGACTGAAATCAGGCTTGGCGCTGCGATTCTGCCTGCTCTCTCTGGAGCAGCGCCGGTGTCCGTAGTTGCTTGGGCAACGTCACGCCGGGGAACTCCGTCTTTCTTAGCGGCAGCTGTTGGGAGACAATAAAGCTTCAGCCCCGGGAGCCAAGGTTTGCGCATTCGAATTCGAAAAGGATTTTTCACGTCCGCAGCAGGGTTGACGGTGCTGGGAATAGTCTTCGCCGGTTTTCTCACCGCCGGCGGAATCTTCACTTATTACTACATCAAATTTTCGCGCATGATCGATGCGCGGCTTTCCGGAAAGATCTTCCAGAACACGACGCAGATTTTTTCCGGGCCGGAATACATTTCCGTGGGACAGGCCTGGAGTCCTCAAGATCTGGCGACATATTTGACGCGGATCGGATACCGCCCCGAGGTGGACGAGAACTCCCCCGGCGAATACACCGTGGAGGGGGATACGGTCGACATCCGTCCTTCGAAGCAGTCGTACTTCGGCGGTTCGAATGCGCTGGCCGTGAAATTCAGCGGAAAGGTGATTCAATCGATCCGTCCGCTGGCCGGCGGCGCGGAAATGGGGTCGGCGCAGATAGAGCCGGAGCTGATTACAAATCTGTTCGATAGCGCGCGGGAAAAGCGGCGGCCCGTGAGGTACGAGGATTTGCCGCCGATGCTGGTGCACGCGATCTTATCCGCGGAAGACAAGCGGTTTTTCGACCATGGCGGGTTCGACTTCATCCGCATAGCGGGCGCGGCTTGGGCCGACGTCCGGCACACATCGACGCACTACCAGGGAGCGAGCACGATCACGATGCAAGTGGCGCGCACTTTTTTTCTTTCCACGGACCGGACGTGGCGCCGCAAGCTTTCGGAAGCCATGATATCGATCGAGCTGGAACAGCGGTTCAGCAAAAAGCAAATTTTCGAGCTATACGCGAACGAGGTCTACCTGGGAAATCGCGGCAGTTTCGGGATCCGGGGTTTTTCCGAAGCGAGCGTGGCGTATTTTGGGAAGGACATGCGTCAGCTATCGCCCGGCGAGTGCGCGTATCTCGCCGGGATCATTCGCGCGCCGAATTACTATTCCTCGGCGGATCGCCGGCCGGAACGAGGGGCGCAGGCACGAGACCGCGTGCTGACCCAGATGCTGGAGAACAAGTACATCACGAAGGAGGAGATGGAGGCAGCCAAGCAAGCGCCATTGAAAATCGTGCATGCGGATAGTTCAGGTGGCGAAGCGCCGTATTTCGTGGACATGGTCAAGGATCATTTGCTCGACAAGTTTTCCGAGAGCGAGCTCCTGAGCCAGAACTTCCGGGTGTACACCACGCTTGATCCCGAGTTGCAGCACGCGGCGTCGGCGGCGGTGGAGGCCGGCGTGAAAAACGTTGATTTGATGCTGGCGAAGAAGTATGCAAAGTGGCGCCGGGAAGCGGCCAAGAAGGGCAGCACGGAGCCGATCCCTCAGGTACAGATTGCGCTGGTAGCAATCGATCCACGGACGGGCGAGATTAAGGCCGTGGTAGGCGGCCGCGATTACGGGCAAAGCCAGCTCAATCATGCGCTTGCCCACCGGCAGCCTGGATCGGTCTTCAAGGCGTTCGTATATGCGGCGGCGTTCGACAACGCTGTGGATGGGGTTCAGCCGATCATTACGCCCGCGACAACAATCGAGGATGAGCCTACCACGTTCGAATTCGACGGTAAGGAGTATACGCCGAACAACTACGGAGCGAAATTCATGGGCCATGTGACGGTGCGACAAGCGCTGACGAATTCGCTGAACGTGGCCACTGTGAAAGTCGCGGAGATGATCGGATACGGACGGGTGGTGCAGGTCGCGCGGCAGATGGGTCTCGGCAGCAACATCCAGGCAACACCAGCGGTGGCACTCGGAGCGTATGAGATGACGCCGATCGAGGTGGCCGCGGGATACACGGCATTTGCAGACGGCGGCGTGCGAGCCGAACCGCAATTCCTGCACAGCGTGGTTAGCGCCAGCGGAAATGTGGTGGAGAAATTCACTCCGCAGACGCACCTGGTGCTGGATCCGCGCGTCGCTTACCTGGTTACGAGCGTGCTCGAGGATGTTTTGAACAAAGGGACGGGCGCGGAAGTTCGCGCGCGGGGCTTCAATCTTCCTGCCGCCGGAAAGACGGGGACATCGCGTGACGGTTGGTTCGCCGGGTATACATCGAACTTGCTGACGGTTGTGTGGATCGGCTTTGACGACAATCGGGATTTAGACCTGCCTGGAGGATCCACGGCCGCGCCAGTTTGGGCAGACTTCATGCTCCGCGCCACGAAACTACCGCCATACCGCGACGTCAAGGACTTCGCGATGCCCGAGGGTGTGCAATCGGTGTTGATTGATCCTGAAACCTCGGAGCTCGCCACCCCGAATTGTCCGACAACCCAGCAAGAGGTGTTTATCGCCGGGTCTGCACCGACGCAATTCTGCGAGATCCACGGAGGAAACGGAGCGGTGTCCGCGGTCGGCTCCTGGTTGTCGCACATATTTGGCGGCGGCCCGCCCAAGCCCCCGCAAACGGACGCCCAAGGGAAGCCCTTGACGCCGTATGACTCGAATAGGCCGCCCGACGCAACGGGGCAAGGTACGCTAGCGGCTACGCCTGTGGCCGGCACTGGCACGAGCGCCCAACCCGAGACGAAGAAAAAGAACCCTTTACAGAAGATTTTTGGTATCTTTGGGGGCAAGAAGAATCCCGACAAGGCTAAGCCTAAGCCGGAGAAGGGAGACTCGCCATGACCCTGATACGAATGGCAGTTTCGGGCAGTATTCTCCTTCTAAGTCTGTCAATATCCGCAACCGGACAAACTCCCGAATCGACCCGATCCATGGGCATGGCTCCGCGTGTGGCCCAAGTGCCCTCGGCAGAGCAGACAGCGCAGCCGTCGAGCGCAGTACATCCCCCATTATCCGACGAGCAGATGGCGGATTTGTACATGGTCCGGAAACAGTTCCGCGAGGCGGCGGAGTTATACCAAAAACTGTCGAAACAGAATCCGAAAAATCCCGTGTATCTGAACAAGCTGGGCATCGCCTTGCACCAGCAACTGGACCTGGGGCAAGCCCTGAAATACTACAAGAAGGCCGTCAAGGTAGACCCACACTACGCGGACGCCGAAAACAACGTCGGCACCATTTGGTATCAGCGAAAGAAATACCGCAAGGCCATTAAGTCGTACAAAAAAGCCATCAAGATGCGCGATGATATGCCCGTGCTTTACAGTAATCTGGGTTACGCCTATTTTGGCGAGCGAAAGTACGCGGAGGCCATTGGCGCGTTCCGCCAGGGATTGCTCCTCGACCCGCTGCTTTTTGAGCACAATAGTTCGCGGGACGGGTCGGTGCTGCAAGACCGATCGGTGGAAGACCGGGCGAGATTTGATTACATGCTTGCGAAGTCCTTTGCCGAGGCCGGGGACCTCGAACACTGCATCCGTTACCTGCGCAAAGCTAAAGACGAAGGCTACAAGCACTTTGCGGATATAAAGAAAGACCCGGTGTTCGCATTGGCACTCAAGGACCCCGGGGTTCAAGAGATGCTCGTTACGAAGCCTGTGGAACCCGAGCAGCTTTAGGGAATACCGAGCACGGTCGGCCGAGTAGTTAGCTGACACAAGCGTGAGGACGCACGAGGACTGCGAAGGCTGTTGGAGGGCGGAAGGCACTCTGGCGGCGAATGGCCTGCGAGAAATAATTCCTGTAAAAACCTGGGGATGCGCAAGGGCGTGATGCGGAGGGCTGCGTCGCAGCAAGACATCTGCCTCGGAGAATTTTTCCTCTCGTTCCCACCCTGCGTCACGAAGTGTATAGTTCTCGGACACCGATACGCATCCAGGACAACCCTGCCTTGCGCCTCTGCTACAATGTGACGAGCATGAAGCGGCCTGTTTTCAGCGCGCACTCGTTGATCCTGTTTTACACGATTGGTATTTCCTTCGCGTTAGCTCCCACTCTTTATGCGCAGCAGCTTTCCACCGCACCGGCGGTTTTGTCGGCCGCGCAGGCGGCTGCGCAGGCACCGGCTCCGAGTGGGATGTATCTGGTTTTTCCGTTTGATAATGATGGTGCATCACCGAGTCTGGACTGGCTTGGAGAGGGCCTGGAAGAGCTAACGATTCAGCGCCTTTCCGCCGCCGGGCAACAGGTGTACTCCCACGACGCGCGCACGGAAGAGCTGGATCGTTCGGGGCTGCCGCCCGCGGCCAGATTGAGCCGGGCGTCGATGCTGCGCATCGCTCTGAACATGGATGCGGATTACGTGATATTTGGGAGATTTACGTCCGACGGCCAAACGCTAACGGTGGAGTCGCGCATTCTGCGTATAAACCCAGCGCGACTGCTTCCCGCGGTCCGGGAGACGGGTCCGCTGGATTCGCTCATGGAGTTGCATCTGAAGATGCTCTGGCGGCTGCTGGCTGGCAATGATCATGCATACCGGCAAAGTCTCGAGGAATTTTCGAGCCAACAGAGACGGCTGCGTCTGGATGCGTTTGAACACTACATTCGTGGGTTGCTGTCGAGCGACGATGATGTGCGGCTGCGGGAGCTGCGGGAAGCGGCACGGCTCGAGCCCGAATGGCCCGACCCGGATTTCGCGATTGGGGAAGCTTACTACTCCAATAATGATTGCAACTCGGCGCTGCCGTGGTTCGCTAGAGTTCCGAAATCGCACAACCGTTACGCCGAAGCGGCTTTCGCGACGGGCGTTTGCCGGCTATTGATGAATCAGCCGGACCAGGCCGAAGACGTCTTCGCCTCCCTGCAGGATTTTTTGCGGAACAGCATGGTTTCCGGCGCGGATCTTCCGGAGCTCCTGAATAATCTGGCACTTGCCAGCGGGCGCCTGGGGAAGACATCGGCAGCAATGGCGGACCTAAAGCGGGCGACGGAGCTCGACCCCGACGAGGACGATTACCCCTTCAACCTTGGATTGCTGGCGCTCGAGTCGAAGGATTACGCCGCGGCTGCTGATTTTTTTCGCGACGCGTCGGGACGAGAGCCGGACAACCCGGAAAACCGGGCGCTGATGATTCTTTCGCTGGAGAAATCAGGCAATCAAACCGATGCAGACGAAGAACGCGAGACCGCCGAGGAGACGTTCGGTCCGGGCGCGCTGCCGGTGGTGCATCTGGACGGGAAGAAAGATACACTCTGGCGTCTGGAACGCGTGCGCACAGAGATGGATGCCACGGCGCTGAGCCTGGAAATCGTGCCGGGAGGCAATTCCGCGAAAGCCTCGGCCGCAGCCGATACTCCCACTACGCACGTACGGCGTGGCCGCCAGGAACTCTCGGCGGGGCGCGTGGATGCGGCCGAGAGCGAATTTCGCGCGGCGCTCGCCGGCGACGCACGAAGCGCGTCCGCGCATAATGGCCTTGCGGAAGTATACCGGCGCCGGGGCAAGCTGGACGATTCGGCCAGTGAGCTTAAGGCTTCGCTGGACATTCGGGACTCGGCGGTAGTGCGCACAACTCTTGCGCGGGTTTACCTCGAGCAGAAGAAGCTGGATCTGGCGAGAGCTGAAGTGGAGCGTGCGCTGAAACTGGCTCCCAAATACTCCGGTGCAAAAGAATTACTGGAAAATCTCCAGAAAGTGAAGCCGTCGGGAGGGGCGCAATGAGCTCTGGTCGATTGGTACACCGGCTTTGCCAGGTGAGACGCCTGGCTGCACGCGTTCTCCCTATTCTTTGCGCGGCAGCCGCGGCTTCCACGTTTCTTGCACTACCTTCCGCGACGGCCGACGAGCACGCAGCCGGCCCGGTCGTCCTGCGGATGGCTCTGGACCGGGAGGTCGAACCGGTCTTGGCCACGTACATCGATGAAGGTATCGCCGAGGCTGCGAGCCGGCATGCAGCACTCGTACTCATCACGATGGATACGCCGGGCGGCCTGAGCAGCTCCATGACGGAAATCGTTCAGCACATCCTGTCTTCGCCAGTGCCGGTGGCGGTTTACGTGTGGCCCACGGGATCGCGCGGTGCTTCGGCGGGTTTCTTCATCTTGCTTTCGGCGGACATCGCGGCCATGGCTCCTGGCACGCACACCGGCGCGGCGTCTCCGGTGATGGCGATTGGGGGGTGGGAGTTGCAGGTCGATGAGACGATGAAGAAGAAAATTATGAATGACGCGCTGGCGTTCTTGCGCAGCTACACGGATAAGCGCGGCCGCAATTCTAAACTGGCGGAGACCGCGGTGACGGATGCGAAGGCGTTTACCGAAAAGGAGGCGCTGGACGGGAAGCTCATCGACCTGGTCGCTTCCTCCCCCGAAGATCTCCTGCATCAGCTGGATGGCCGCACGATCACGCGTTTCGACGGCGCGAAGACGGTTTTGGCTCTCAAAGAAGCGACGATTGTGCCCTTTGAACTTTCCGGCCGGCAGAAGTTCCTTGCGCGCATTGTCGAGCCGGATGTTTTCTTCGTGCTCTTACTGGTGGGCGTACTCGGTTTGTACGCTGAATTCACGCATCCGGGAATGATCGCGCCGGGAGTGATTGGAGGCATTTGCGCGGTGCTGGCGCTTTATGCGATGCACTTTTTGCCGGTGAATTTCGCGGGAGTGCTTCTGATTCTGCTCGCGCTCGCTCTCTTCATTTTGGAGGCGAAATTCACGAGCCACGGCGTTCTTGCCGTCGGCGGCGTCGTGGCCATGATGCTGGGCGCGATGTTTCTCATCCGCTCGCCGCTGACCTCGGGAGGAGTGAGCCTGGGCGTGGCCCTGGCCGCAACCTTGCCGTTTGCGCTGATCACGATTTTCCTGATGCGGTTGGTGCTGCGTTCGCGCACGTGGAAACAGTCGACCGGGAAGGAAGAATTGATCGGCGAACAGGGCATTGCGATTTCCGGCTTGCCTGCTGGAGCCGAGGGTATGATCCGCGTGCATGGCGAGCTCTGGCGAGCAGTTTCTAAGCAATCAGTGGCGGAAGGAAAGCCTGTACGCGTGCGCAGCGTCGAAGGTTTGCGGCTGAACGTCGAGCCGGAAGAGGCGCCGGTAACGGAAAACAAGTAAAATGCGAGCGCACAGAGGAGGGTAGCGATGGAGATCAGTCTTCTTGGGATAGCTGTAATCGTCGGGTTCTTTCTGATTTGGTTCTGGAATTCACTGTACATCATCAAGGAATGGGAACGCGGAGTGGTGCTGCGGCTCGGAAGATTGCTTCCTCAGCCGAAAGGAGCCGGAATTAATCTGGTCTTCTGGCCGATCGAAACGCTCTATCGGATCAGCCTCCGGCTGGAAACGCTCGACGTCCCGCCGCAGGACATCATCACGCGCGATAACGTTTCCGTGAAAGTGAACGCCGTCTGTTATTTCCGTGTGGTGGACGCCAACCTCGCCATGTCCCAGGTGCAGAACTATCAATACGCGACGTCGCAGCTCGCGCAAACTACGCTGCGCAGCATCGTGGGCCAGTTCGAGCTGGATGAAATTCTCTCGCAGCGCGAAAAGGTGAACGCCAAACTTCAAATCATTCTCGATCAGGACACCGAGCCCTGGGGCATCAAGGTATCCAAAGTGGAAGTAAAGCAGGTCGACATCCCGGAGCAGATGCAGCGCGCGATTGCCAGGCAGGCCGAGGCCGAACGCGAGCGGCGAGCGAAAGTGATTCACGCCCAGGGCGAATTCGAAGCGTCCCAAAAACTCGCCGATGCCGCCAAAGTTTTATCGACGCAAGCCTCGGCCATTCAGCTCCGCTACTTGCAGACTTTGACGGAGATAGGTGTCGAGAAGAACACAACGATTGTTTTCCCCCTGCCCATCGATATCATTAATAGCTGGGTAGAAGGACTAGGGGGATCCAAAAAATAAGGATGGCTTCCGGAGGAAAACGGGGAGGCGCCAGAGAGCGAGTGCTCGAAGGGCGGCACGTTATCGGCTTGTTTATGCTGATGATGCTGTTTTCGGGTCTGTTCTTTACGCTCGGCTACGTGATTGCGCGGAACCAGTACGATGGCCAGGTACGAGCGTCTACGAACCTGCCAGACGTGCCGGGCGCCGATGTTTTACCCAAAACCGAAGTCGCGGTGAAGACCTCAAGGAGAAAGTCCGCTTCCGGTGAGCACACCGGCGCAGCGCCGACGCTAAGTCCCGAGTTGGAGTTTTACCACGCGGGCGACTCCACCAGGCCGGATGATCGCCTGCGGCCGGTTGCAAACCCGGTCTCGCCTGCCGCCGCAAAGCCTGCTACGGCGGGGAGGCGTGCGAAAACGTCTTCCAAGGCTGCCGGCGGGGCGTCTCTCAGCGCGAGCGGGGGCGTAAACTTGCAAGTGGCCGCGCTCACGAAAAAATCCGACGCGCTGGCGCTGGCGAATTCGCTGCGAAAGAAGAATTTCCCAACCTTCGTGCAAACGCCGCACGGAGACAAGTATTATCACGTCCTTGTGGGACCCTACGCCGATCAGAAAGCCGTCGAGAACGCCAGGAAAGGCCTCGAGGTGGCCGGCTTCAAGGCCATCGTGAAGCGCTGATGCCTGGTCGTCCGTGGCTCGCCTATTTTCGTCCCCACCCCGGAAGCGAAACACCTGCATGGATGAGGCTTCTCATTGGCGCGGTCTCTGGCGCAGCCCTCTCTTTTTCCTACTCCGGCTTTTACCTCAGCATTTATTCCTGGGTCTGCGTGGGAGTCCTGGTGATCGCTCTTTTCGGGGCGCGCCCGCTGGTAGCTTTTGGATGCGGGTTTTTGCATGGCCTTTGTTTCGTGCTGACCTCCGTCCCGTGGATCGCGAAGGTGCTCGCCGTGCATGGCGGACTTTCTCTGGCGGGCGGATGGGGAATTTTGTTGCTGATCGGGTCGGTCTGGGGCGCAGCGAACGGAGTAGTGACTTGGGCGATTCATCGCCTTTCCCTGCGAAGCATTCCTCTCGCTTGCATCGGCACTCCGTTTCTCTGGGTTTCGCTCGAAATGTTTCGCACCTACCTGCCGGAAATCAGTTTTCCGTGGAATCTGCTCGGCTATCCCGCTGCGGCGAACGTCGCGCTGGCGCAACTGACCACCATCACCGGGATTTACGGGCTGTCGTTTGTCGTTGCTGCGTTCAACGCGCTGATCGCCTGGTGTGATGCGGACACCAAGCGTTCTCCCAGAACCCGGCTTGCGATTCTGGCCGGCTCGACGGCGCTTGTGGTTCTGGTAATGACCGCAGGCCCGCGCTTCGTGCCCCGGGCGGTGGCAAATCACACTGCGCGCGCGGTCCAACTCAATTTCCCCGAAGCGGATTCCTACCCGCCCGATTGGTTTAAGGTGCATGCGGCGGATATGGATGAGATAGTGCGCTTCAGCCTTGCGCCTTCCGCTCATCAGCCCGACCTGCTGGTGTGGCCCGAAGCTCCCGCTCCCTTTTCGTATCAGGATGGACACTTCGCCTATTTGGCTTCGAATTTGGCGATTCGTTTCGGGAATCCCTTCATCGTAGGAGTTGTGGAGTGGAAGCCGGAAACCGTTTCCGCGGGAGGAACGAACCACACGATTCTGGCGCCCTACAATAGTGCGCTGATGTTTGATGGCCAGGGCCACCGTGTCTTTTCGTACGACAAAGTGCACCTCGTTCCATTCGGCGAATATGAACCGTTTCCTCTCATTCACCGTGTGGTCAACAATGTGTCCAGCGAAGTGGGTGGATTCCGCAAAGGTACCAAGCATTCCGTCGGTCGCTTTTCGAACGGGAACACTTTCGGCGTTTTTATATGCTACGAAGCTATATATCCCGGTGAGATTCGCCGCTTCGCCGCCAATGGCGCGCAGCTTTTCGTGAATATCTCGAACGACGGATGGTTTGGGCATTCCGCCGCCGCCGAACAGCACCTGCGCATGGCGCGTGTTCGCGCGGTCGAAAATCGCCGCTGGCTGGTGCGGGCCACCAACAGCGGCATTACCGCTTCCATCGATCCTTATGGCCGGATTTTCCGGCCGCTGCCTCGGGACGTGCGCGCCGCAGCCGATTTGCCCTACGATTTCCGCACGAATGAAACGATTTATACCCGCTTCGGCGATTGGTTCGCCTGGCTCTGCGTGCTGGTTTCCGCTATTCTGATCATCCTGACCTGGAAGCCGAGGGCGAAAGCGGAAGCGGAAGTGGCAGCAACGGCGTAACCGGGTAAAGAGACAGCGTAAGTAGAGGTAAGATAAAAAATCTCTAGAGACTGGCGAAACGAATGATTCTTGAAGATCTGCAGCACCGCTTTGAATTGTTGAAGCCTCGCATCACGCTCGTGCGGAGCTATCTTTGACGCGCCGCAATACCGCGAACGTCTGAAATCTCTCGAAGCCCGCGTTGCCCAGCCCGATTTTTGGAACAACCAGGACGCTGCACAAGCCGTTCTGCGAGACCGCAAACGCGCGGAAGAGCAGATTGCCGCGGACGAAAAGCTGACCGCCATCTCCGGCGACATTGAAACCTACGTCAGCCTCGCCGGGGAAGAGACCAACGCCGAGCAACGCAACGAGCTTCTGAAAGACCTCGACCGCGAGCTTACGTCTGCGGAAAGTTATATCAGCGAACTCGAAACCAGGACCCTCCTCTCCGGCGAAACCGATCACCTCAATGCCATCATGACCATCAAGCCGGGAGCCGGCGGCACCGAGTCCCAGGATTGGGCTTCGATCCTCCTGCGCATGTACCTGCGCTGGGCGGAACGGAAGGGCATCAATGCCGCCGTTCTCGATGAAACTCCTGGCGAAGAGGCGGGCATCAAGTCCGCCACGATCCAGTTTGCTGGAGAAAATGCCTACGGTTTGCTTGCGGGTGAGACCGGTGTACACCGGCTGGTTCGGATATCGCCGTTCGATCAGGCGGCGCGCCGGCACACTTCCTTCGCCTCCGTCTTTGTGATTCCAGAAATTGATGACCGCATCGAAATCAACATTCGTCCCGAAGATCTCCGCGTGGACACGTTTCGTTCGGGCGGTAAGGGCGGCCAGAACGTCAACAAGGTGGAGACCGCCGTTCGCATCACGCACATTCCAACCAACATTGTCGTGGGCTGCCAAGCCCAGCGCAGCCAGGGCAAAAACCGCGAAATGGCCATGAAAATGTTGCGCTCGCGCCTCTACGACCTGGAGATCCAAAAGCGCCAGGCGCATACCGACAAGCTCGACGAGTCCAAGCTGGACATCTCTTTCGGCAGCCAGATTCGCTCCTACGTCATGCAGCCCTACCGCATGATCAAGGACCACCGTACCAAGTTCAGCGCCGGCGATGTGGACCGGGTTCTGGATGGCGATATCGACCCCTTCATTCGCTCCTATCTGATGGCAAAAAAAACCAAGGGCAAGCTGGATGTTCAGCCGGATGACGATGAGGATGCCGCGTAAGCGCGTCTCCGTCCGCTGCACCCAGCCGCCGTTCAACCCCTGATTTCGACCGTTCGCTGCCGTTATAACTCATTTAGACTCAATGCGTTGATTCTTAGCCTCTGCGATGTTAGGTTTGTAAGGTTAATCCAATACACCGGTGAATGGTCTTTCCCGGCGGCAGGGCCGCCGCGGTTCACGAAGGAGAATGTCTCTTGAGCGAAGACTTACGCAACTTTCTGTTTACGTCGGAGTCTGTCACCGAAGGTCACCCCGACAAGATTGCCGACCAAATATCCGATGCCGTGCTCGATGAAGTGATGAGGCAGGATTCCAAGGGCCGGGTGGCGTGCGAAACTCTAGTCACCACCGGCCTTGCCGTTGTTGCCGGCGAAATCACGACCAGCGCCATCGTGGACTACGACACACTGGTCCGCGACACCATCCGGGGCGTCGGCTACACCCGGGCCAAGTACGGCTATGATGCCGAGACTTGCGCGGTCATGTGCACCGTGAAGCGCCAATCGCCGGACATCGCCATGGGCGTCGACACCGGTGGCGCGGGGGACCAGGGTCTGATGTTCGGTTTCGCTTGCGACGAAACCGCCGAACTGATGCCCATGCCTATCCAGCTTGCCCATCGCCTCACCCAGCGCCTCTCCGAAATCCGCAGGTCCAATAAAGTTGATTTTCTCCGCCCCGACGGCAAGTCCCAGGTTACTGTCGAGTATCGCGATGGCCGCCCTGTTCGCGTCGATTGCGTGGTCGTCTCCACGCAACACAGTGAAAAGGTATCGAACACCGACCTGCGCGATGCCATCACCGAGCACGTGATCCGTCCGATCGTTCCCCCGGCGATGCTGGACAACAAAACCAAATTTCATATCAATCCCACCGGGCGCTTCGTCATTGGCGGGCCCATGGGCGATGCCGGCTTGACCGGCCGCAAGATCATCGTTGACACCTACGGCGGCTACAGCCGGCACGGCGGCGGCGCTTTCTCCGGCAAGGACCCTTCGAAAGTGGACCGCTCCGCTTGCTACATGGCGCGTTACATCGCCAAGAACATCGTTGCGGCAGGACTGGCGCGCAAGGCCGAAGTCCAGCTTGCTTACGCCATCGGCGTGGCCGAGCCCGTATCCGTCATGGCCGAGACTTTTGGTACGGCCGCGGTTTCCGAAGAAAAAATCACCTCGCTGATTCGCGAATACTTCTCCCTGACGCCCAAAGGCATCATCGAAGCGCTCGATCTTCGCCGTCCCATCTACAAGGACACCGCCGCTTACGGCCATTTCGGCCGCAGCGGTGCCGGTTTCACCTGGGAACGCACCGATCGCGCCGACGCACTGCGCAAGGCGGCGGGCCTCGGCGTGGGGGCCACCGTGGAAGCAGGTGCGCACCGCTAAGTTTTGTTAGAAGCCGCTTGCTCTCGTGCAGGCGGTTTGTGTTTCCTGCGCGAAGTCCCCTCGCCGCGCAAACTTCGGACTAAGGAGAATGAGTGTGGCTACAGCAGAACTGAAAAAGGGTGATGTCAAGGATATCGCGCTGGCCGACGCCGGCAAGCGCAAGATCGAGTGGGCTCATCAGCAAATGCCGGTTCTCGAATCGATCCGCAAGCGCTTTGTGAAAGAGCAACCGCTCAAGGGATTGCGCGTCTCCGCTTGTCTGCACGTGACGAGCGAAACGGCTAACCTGATGATTGCGCTGCGCGATGGCGGCGCCGATGCGGTTCTTTGCGCCTCGAATCCGCTCTCCACGCAGGATGAAGTCGCGGCCTCTCTAAACCGCGATTACAACATCCCGACCTACGCCATCAAGGGCGAGGACAACGAGACCTATTACTCGCACTTGCGAGCGGCTCTCGAACACAAGCCGCAGTTCACGATGGACGACGGCGCGGATTTGGTCACCATGCTGCTCTCGAAGCGGACCGACCTAGTTGGAAACGTCATCGCCGGGACCGAGGAAACTACGACCGGTGTGATTCGCCTCCGAGCGATGGCCAAAGATGGCACGCTCAAATATCCGATCATTGCCGTCAATGACGCACAAACCAAGCATTTTTTTGACAATCGCTATGGCACCGGCCAATCCACGCTCGACGGTGTAATCCGCGCGACTAATTTGCTGATTGCCGGCCTCAAAGTCGTCGTCGCCGGCTACGGCTGGTGCGGACGCGGCATCGCCATGCGCGCCAAGGGCCATGGCGCCGACGTCATCATCACCGAGATTGACCCCACCAAGGGCATCGAAGCCGTGATGGATGGTTTCCGCGTCATGCCCATGGCAGAAGCAGCCAAACAAGGCGACATTTTCATCACCGTCACCGGCAACAAAAACGTGATTCGCGGCGAGCATTTTGAGGCCATGAAGAGCGGCGCGGTGGTTTGCAACTCCGGCCACTTCAACGTCGAGATCGACATTCCCACTCTCGAGCGCCTGTCTACCGGCAAGCGCGAAGTGCGCCCGCTGGTGGATGAATATCTTCTGAAGGATGGCCGCAAAGTTTATCTCCTCGGCGAAGGCCGCCTCGTTAACCTGGCAACTGCGGAAGGCCATCCGGCCGCGGTTATGGACATGAGCTTCGCCAACCAGGCGCTCTCGGCCGAGTATCTGCGCCAGCATCACAAAGAGCTGAAACCGCAGGTCTACGTCGTGCCTGAGAACCTCGACAAGGAAATAGCCCGTCTCAAGCTCGATACCATGGGCCACAAACTGGACAAGCTGACCCCCGAGCAGGAGCACTATCTGGCTTCCTGGCAAGAAGGCACCTAGCGTAGACGCTCTTGTCTGTGCACTTTTCTTTCGTTTTGGGGCGCGATACACTGCGCCCCATTTTCTTGTAAACTTATTTCGGCTTCTTTCGCGCTACTTTCATGTGGGATCTCTGCACAAACGCCCTGGACACGGCCCGCCTGCGCGGCGCGACGTACGTTGACGTCCGCGTGATGCATTTGCGTCAGCGCGACCTGACCACGAAGAACGGGCAGGTCGGCACGCTCGCGCAATCCGAATCGATCGGCTTGGGAATTCGCGCGCTGGCGAATGGTGCCTGGGGGTTTGCGGCCACGGACCGACTCACGCGTGAAGGCGTTTCCGCATGCGCTGCACAGGCCGTCTCGATCGCAAGAGCTTCTGCGCTCTCGAAACGCGGCGACGTACTAATGGTGCCCGAAGACTCTTACGTTGACAGTTGGCAAAGCCCGTTTCGCAAGGATCCTTTCGAACTCCCGCTGGACATTCAGCTCGCTTTGCTGCTTGCCGCCGATGCCGAAATGCGCCGCGTCAAGGGCGTCACGCTCACCGAAACAGGAATGCAGTTTCGAAAGATTGATTCCTGGTTCGCTTCCAGCATTGGCTCGCGTATTCATCAAAGCAAGATGACCATCTGGCTGCGGAATTGCCGCCACGTCCTTTCAAAGCGACGAGATTCAGAAACGTTCCTATCCCAACAGCTTTGGCGGGCAACACGCTTTAGAAGGTTACGAACTTGTCGAGTCGCTCGAACTTTTGAAGCACGCCCCTCGTGTGGGCGAAGAAGCCGCTGCGCTGCATTCCGCTGCGCAATGCCCGGAGAAAACCGGAACGCTGATTCTTGGCGGCAGCCAACTCGGCTTGCAGATTCATGAATCCGTCGGCCATCCCATCGAACTGGATCGTGTGCTCGGCCAGGAAGCAAATTTTGCCGGCACGAGCTTCCTCACGCTCGACCAGCTCAACAAACTCCGCTATGGCTCAGACATTGTGAACGTCGTCGCCGACGCGCGCCTCGAACACGGCCCCGGTCTCGGCACGTTTGCCTACGACGATGAAGGTGTCCCCGCGCAATGTACGGACATCATCAAGGACGGCCAATTTCGCGGCTATCTTTCGAATCGCGAAACCGCCCATCTCATCGGCCTGAATCGCTCTTCCGGCACCATGCGCACCGAAAGCTGGAATCGTCTGCCGATCATTCGCATGACGAATATCAGCCTGAAGCCCGGAGTGTGGGACTTTGATGCTCTGATCGCTGATACGGACGACGCCATTCTGATGGAAACGAATCGCTCGTGGTCCATCGACGATCGCCGCTACCAGTTTCAGTTTTCGACGGAAATGGGCTGGGAAATCAAGGGCGGCAAGAAAACTCGCATGTTGAAAAATCCCAGTTATAGCGGCATCACCACCGAATTCTGGAATTCCTGCGACGCGATTTGCTCGCGCGATCACTGGACGCTTTGGGGCACGCCGAACTGCGGCAAGGGCCAGCCAATGCAAACCATGGGCACCGGGCATGGCGCGGCGCCGGCGCGCTTCCGCAACGTACGGATTGGCACGGCGTTTTCGAATCAATGAGCACCATTCGCAAATCGGGCAAATCCTCTTCGGCGAAGAGCGCTGCCTCCTCCGCGCAGTTGCTTCCCGAACGCGAACTGCGGCGAATCACCGATACCGTGCTCCGGCTCGCGAAGTCCACCGGCGCCGACGAAACAGAGGTTCAAGTCGACGACATCGCCGAATCGCTCACGCGCTTTGCCAACAATGCCATTCACCAAAACGTCGCCGAGCGCGGCCTGAATGTTTCCATTCGAACGGTAGTCGATAGCCGCACCGCGCGGGCTACCACGAATCGCGTCGACGAAGATTCGCTTCGGGCCGCGATCGAAGCCTCCCTCTCCCTCGCCCACAGCCAGCCGAAAGATCCGCAACTCCTAAAAATGCCCGGCAAGCAGCGCTATCGCAAAGTGAATCGCTTTGTGAACGACACTGCCGCGCTCACGCCCGAAGACCGCGCCCGCGCCGTGCACCACTCTTGCGATCTGGCCATCCAGAACGGCCAGGTTGCCGCTGGCATTTTTGCCAGCGGCTTGCAGCAATCCGCGATTGGCAATTCACGCGGACTATTCGCGGCCTATCGCGAGACCCACGCCGAGTTTTCCATCACCATGCAGGAAAATCCAGCGGCCAGTTGGGCCAAAGCAAACGCCGCAAGCGTCCGCGCCTTCGATCCGCAGAAACTTGCGCGGCGCGCCGGCGAGAAAGCCCACATCGCGCGACTAACGCCCGCGAACTCGCCCCCGGCCGTTACACCGTCATTCTCGAACCGGCCGCCGTTCTCGATTTGGTCGGCTTTTTGTTTTACGATTTTGCCGCCACCGCCCTCGCGGACAAGCGTTCCTGCCTCAACGGCCGCATGGGCAAATCAGTCTTCGGAAGCAACATCTCCATCACCGACGACGCCTATCATCCGCTTCAGCTTGGCGCCCCCTTCGACGGCGAAGGCATTCCGCGCCAGCGCGTTCTTCTCGTCGATCGCGGCTTGCCAAAGAATCTTGTCTACTCCCGCAGCGTCGCCAAAGCCGCTGGCAAAAAGCCTACCGGCCATGGCTTCGCTCTCCCCAACGAATACGGCGAAGCCCCCATGAACCTCGTTTTCGCGGGTGGCGATTCCTCCCTCGAGAGAATGGTCGCCTCGACGGACCGCGGCTTGCTTGTTACCCGCCTCTGGTATATCCGCGAAGTCGACCCGTACGAAAAGGTTATGACCGGTATGACTCGCGACGGCCTTTTTCTGGTCGAAAAAGGCAAAGTCAGCTCCGCAGTCCGTAATTTTCGCTTCAATCAGTCCATCCTGGAGATGCTTCGCAATGTCGAACAGCTCGGTCCGGCCGTCCGCGCCACCGGCGAAGAGGCCTTCGAAATGGTGGTTCCCGCTATGAAGGTCCGCGATTTTCACTTTACCGAAGTCACAAAGTTTTAATAATTCAAGGCTTTAGAATCGCCTCTCCTACAAAATCGATTTGATAAATGCAAAATTCTGCGTTGTACATCTTCGGCCCACCAGCTTAATAAGTTGTTATGTACCGACGGTGCGCGCCAGCACACAGCGATCGACACCCCAACTGGGGCCATCCCGATCACGATGCCTGTGGTACGGGCTTTATGGCACGCCTCGGCGGCCCTGCCAGCCATGAGATCGTCAATATCGCCCTCACGGCCCTCGAACGCCTGACCCATCGCGGCGGTGTGGACGCCGACGGCGCCAGCGGCGACGGGGCCGGCCTGCTGACCTCTCTCCCTCACGAGTTTTTCCGTGCCCGCGCCGAAGAGCAGGGCATCGCCTTACCCGAAAGTTTTTGGCCTGGGTTTTGCTTTTTTTCCAGCCGCGGCATTGGCGGACGCCCGAGCTGCTGTCGAAGCCGCCGCCGACACGGAACGCCTCCGCATCCTCGGCTGGCGCCGTGTGCCCACCAACACAAATTCCCTCGGCAGCCGCGCTCTCGAAACCATGCCGGAGATTTGGCAGTTCTTTGTCGCGCCTTTTCATGCTTCCGCGTGGCGTGGCTCGTTTCGAGTGGCGGCTCTCTCTTCTTCGCAAGCGCGCGGAATCGCTTCTGCCGGCGCGCTGCTATCTCTGTTCGCTTTCCTCGCGGACGGTGGTCTATAAAGGCCTGCTCACCCCTTGGCAATTTCCTCAATTTTACGAAGATCTGCGCGACGCAACTTTTGCCACCACGTTCGCCATCTTTCACCAGCGCTATTCGACGAACACCCAGCCTTCCTGGCACCTTGCGCAGCCCTTCCGCTACGCCGCTCACAACGGCGAGATCAACACCATCGTCTCAAACCGCCGCTGGCTCCGCGCCAAGCAGCGCGAACTCCGCGCGCGCCTGACCGTCGGCTCCTGGTTCACTCCTCTCGAGCTGAACGTCAGCGATTCCGCAAGCTTTGATAACGCCTTCGAGCTGAAATTGCTCGAAGGTTCTGCGCCCGATGAAGCCATGCTTACGCTGGTTCCGCCCGCATTTGAGAACGATCCGCTTCTCTCGCGCGACATTCGCGCCGCGCTCGACTTCGCTTTCGCAGCAAAGCGAGCCGTGGGACGGCCCCGCCGCGCTGATTTTCTCCGATGGCCAGTTCGTTGGTGCGAAGCTCGACCGCAACGGCCTCCGCCCCCTTCGCTATACCCTGACGCACGATGGCCTGTTGATCGCCGGCTCCGAATCCGGCCTAATCGACCTCGAAGAATCGCGCATCGCCGAACGCCAGCGCCTCGGCCCCGGCGAAATGATTCTTGCCAACCCCGCGACCGGCCTCTTCTTGCGCTGGCGCGATATTTTGAAACGCCTGGCCATGCATCAAGCCAGGCACGCTTCCCCGCCTGTGCGCCATCTTGCGTTCTCTGCCGCCACGAATCCCCCCGTCGTCGGCGAGCACAAACGCATTGCCGCCGCCGCCGGCTGGACCGAGGATCAGTTCAAAACTCTTTTCTCCGCATTGACCCGCGGAAAAGAGGCGAACTGGAGCATGGGCGACGATGCGCCGCCCGCGTTCCTTTCGGCGCTCCCGCGCGCGCTTTGGGACTATTGCAAGCAGCGCTTCGCGCAAGTCACGAATCCGCCGATTGATCCGCTCCGGGAAACTCACGTCATGTCTCTCGACGTGCATCTCAAGGACGATGTGATACTGCCGGGCCCCTTGCTCAGCGCCGGTCAGCTAGCCGAACTTTCCGAATTCTTTGCTCCTGTTCATCGCATTGAAATGACTTTTTCTTCTGCCCTGGGAGTCCCGGGCGCGCGCCGCAGCTTTGCTCAGCTATCAACTACCCCTCTGAGTAGCGGCGGACGCCCGGGCCTCCTCCTCCTTTCCGATCGCGGCATCAATGATGAAAATGGCGCGCTCCCCGCGCTGCTTGCCACCGCCGCTGTTTGGAAATCGATGGTTCACGAAGGGCTGTGGGATGTGCCGCTCGTCGTTGAGTCCGCGCAGGTGTTTGACACGCATCACGTCGCTCTGCTCATCGCTGCCGGGGCCAGCGCCGTCGTCCCTTATCTCGCGGACGAATTCGCGGAATCGCTCGAGTCCGGCGGCGCAGACCATATGCGCACTGCCGTCACCGCCGGCCTTCGCAAAGTGCTCGCGCGCATGGGCGTCTCTACGCTTGCAAGCTATCGCAACAGCCATCTCTTTGAGATCGTCGGCCTATCCGAGGATCTGTGCGCCGGCTTTTTTGAAGATGCCGCCGATTATCCGGGTTCCAAAACTTTGGACGAACTTTTCGCGGACTATCTGCGCATGCACACGTCGGCCTTTTCCACTGAATCGGCCGTACTAGGCGATGCCGGCCTATACCGCTTCCGCAAGGGCGCTGAGCTTCACGCGACTTCGCCGGAAGTGGTCCGCCGCATGCACGCTCACGTCCGCGCGCCGGAAGCCGGCCATTTTGCCGCCTTCGAGGAATTGGCCGGGCAGCAGGGCACCGTGTTTCTCCGCGATTTGCTTGAAACCGTTCCCGGTACGCCTGTGCCCCTCGATGAAGTCGAGTCTACCGGCGCGATTCTTCGCCGTTTCAGCACGCAAGCGATGTCTCTCGGTTCCCTTGGCCCCGAAGCGCACCGCACTCTTGCGCTGGGCATGAACCTCATCGGCGGGCGCAGCAATACCGGCGAGGGCGGCGAGGATCCCGACACCTACCGTTTCGAGCCTGCCGCCGCGAACAAAATCAAGCAAGTCGCCTCCGCCCGCTTCGGCGTCACTGCGGATTATCTCGTCCACGCCGAAGAACTTGAAATTAAAATGGCCCAGGGCTCCAAGCCGGGCGAAGGGGGCCAGCTCCCCGCGCGCAAAGTCACGGAATACATCGCGCGCATTCGCCACGCGACTCCAGGAACGCCTCTCATCTCGCCGCCGCCGCATCACGATATTTACAGCATTGAGGATCTCGCCCAGCTCATCCACGACTTGCGCGCCGTCAATCCCGCCGCGCGCATCGGTGTGAAGCTCGTTTCCGGCGCGGGCGTGGGAATCATCGCCGCCGGAGTGGCCAAAGCGGGTGCGGATGTTATCACCATTAGCGGCCACAACGGCGGTACCGGCTCTTCGCCGCTGACTTCCATCAAAAACACGGGATTGCCCTGGGAAATCGGATTGCGCGAAACGCACGACACGCTGGTTCGCGCCGGCCTGCGCTCTCGCGTCGCGCTCCGGGTGGACGGCGGCCTGAAATTTTCGCGCGACATTATCGTTGGCGCTCTGTTTGGCGCCGATGAATTCGGCTTCGGCACGGCCGCGCTTCTTGCCATCGGTTGCGTCATGGCCCGCCAGTGCCATCTCAATACCTGCCCCGTCGGCATCGCCACGCAAGACGAAAAATTGCGCACGCGGTTTGCCGGCAAGCCGGAGATGGTCGCCTCCTATTTCACCGCTCTCGCCGAGGATGTCCGCAAAGGCCTGGCGCAGCTCGGCGTTCGGTCTCTCAGCGATCTCACCGGTTGGTACGACCGGCTCAGCGCGCGCTCCGGCATGGATCCTCTGCTGATCGTTCCCATTTCTGCGTCTGGCCGCGTTGCCCCGCAGCAGACTCCCGCTTTGCAGGCTTCCGCGCGTGAGGACGCCCTGCACTTCGGCGCTTCCTTCGAACTCCAAACGGAATCGCAGCCCATCCAGAATTCGGACCGCAGCGTTGGCTCGGGCATGAGTGGGGAATTGATGCGCCGCCGCCGTCCTGAAAACCAAGCCCATCCATACACTACGGAAATTGCCAGGGAATTCCACGGCTGCGCCGGTCAAAGTTTCGGCGCGTTCCTCGCCGATGGGATCACCTTAACGCTCTCGGGCGAAGCCAATGACTACGTCGGCAAGGGCCTCTCCGGTGGAACTATCGCGATATCCGCAAGCTCCGCCGCCTCCCGCCGCGGCGACGTGCTTGCCGGAAACACCGTTCTTTACGGCGCTACCTCGGGCCGGCTTTTTGTTGCTGGCCGTGCCGGCGAGCGTTTTGCCGTTCGCAATAGCGGCGCGCTTGCCGTCGTCGAAGGCGTCGGCCAGCACGGCTGCGAGTACATGACCGGCGGTGTCGTGCTTGTCCTCGGACCTCTCGGCCTCAATTTCGGCTCCGGCATGACCGGCGGTCTTTCCTATGTCCTCCGAGGCGAAGCCGATGAAGTACTTCATCGCGAATTCGTGGCCCTTGCCGAAATCGACCAGCGGGAAGAATCCTGGCTGCGCAGCGTGCTCGAAGAGCACCTCCAGTTCACCGCCAGTCCGCGCGCTGCCCGTTTGCTTTCGCGCCGCGGCGTGCTTCCCATGCTGCGCGTTCAGCCCGTCCATTTCCAGGGCACTCTCGAAGCCACCTGGGCGCCGGTGCTCGCTCGCTTGAAGCATCACGAAATGATTTTTAGTTCGCCGCAAAGCGCCGCGCTTTCGCAGGCGCCTCTGCCGGTTTGAAAGGGATAAGCTTCTGCGTACTTAGCGGCGACAATCCGCTATAATCTTTGCGAGCCGCCTATCTATGGACTTTGATCAACTTGCCACCTTCGTTTACGTTGCCAAACTCAAGAGCTTTTCTCGCGCCGGACAGAAGGTTTTTCGTTCTCAATCTGCCGTCAGCGCCCAGATTCGCCAGCTCGAACAAGCTTATCGAGCCCGCCTTCTGGACCGTTCCGCCAAGTCCGTTGAGCTCACTCCCGCCGGCGAAGTCCTTTTCGATTATGCCGAGCGCCTTCTTCGATTGCGCGATGAATCCATCCAGGTCGTGGCCGATCGCGGCGACATTGTCCAGGGCCCGCTCGTTTTTGGGGCGAACGAGGCGACCTGCCTCTATCTGCTTCCGGATATCTTCGCAGAATTTCAGCGCCGCTATCCCCAGGTGCACATCAGCATTTATCGCAATTTCAGCCACAAGATTCTGCAGCGCGTCGAGGACGGCTCGGTCGACGTCGGCATCGTCACTCTGCCCATTAAGTCCCCGACCCTCAAGGTTCATCACATCTCGCGCGACCGCCTGCGCTTCATGGTCAGCACCCGCAATCCTCTGGCGCACCGCTCCAAGATCACCCTCGAGGAAGTCGCCGGCCAGCCCCTGATTTTTCCGCGCACAGGATTCACCCGCCAGGTGCTGGACAAGTTGTTCCGTCCCTACCGCGCGCGGCTGCGCGTTGTCATGGAGCTTCCCAGCATCGGCATGATCAAGCGCTTCGTTGGCGCCGACGCCGGCGTTTCTTTCATCAGCGAAGGTTTTGCGCGCGATCAAGTCAAGGCCGGCGAAGTAAAGCTGCTAAACGTCGAAGGTGTCGACCTCTGGCGCGAACTCGGCCTCGTGTACCGCCGCGATCGCAGCCTCCCTCGCGCCGCGCAAGCTCTCATCGCCGTCATCCGCGAGCACAAAAAATTCCCGGACCTTGCCGCCGCCGCTTCCGACTAAAGCCCCGTTCGTTCGCGCGCTGCCTATCGGCTAGCGCTGGTCACTACCCACAATTCACTACCCACTACTTCCTTCTTCAATGAACGTTGAACTCCAGGCTCGCGATCGTCCTGGCAATCACGTTCTCCTGGATTTGAATGAGGTCCGTGTCGGCGTGGGTCATGCCGAGCACCGTGAAAATCTCGCCCCCTCTTGCAATCACCGCCAGCGTGCCGGACCAATCGTGCCCGTCCGCCGTCCCGCGGTAGCGATATTCAACCGCCGGTAGCCCGCCAACCACCGTTTTACTTCGCGAGATACTCCGGTAGTTGTCGTAGATATCGCGGAGCCGCCCTTCGACCGTGGCTGCTGCCGGTTCCAATGTTTCTTTGGTTTTCTCTTGTCCGATTACCATTAGCGTCGACTCGTCGTACGTGCCCAGTGCCACGATCGCATTTGGCAGCGCCTTGCGCGCATCTTCGATCTCTTCCCAGCTCGGCGCTTTGTACATTGCGAAGCCGTGTGTGTAGTTCGTGTAGAAGTTTCCTCGAATCGCCTCGTGCATCGGCGGAGGTTCAGCCTCTTTGGGCGCCGCGGGCTGCGCCGAGGATGCCGTCAGCGCTGCTGACGGCGACGCTGTGCCTGCTTCAATAGCTGGAGCCGCTGCATTCGTCTTTATATTCGCCGGTACCGCGGGTTTCACTGCGGCGTCTGTGATTCTTGGAGCCGTCTTCTCACGTCCTCCGGCCGCAGGCTCGGCGGACTTTGCGCTGGCGTCCGTTACCGCCGCCGATTCACCGGCCGGTCGCACCACCGCCGGTTCTGCCTTGAGCTTTGCATCCGCGCCATGTCCGGTTTTCGCTGCTGGCGTTTTCTCGGGCTTTTGCGTTGCGCCCGCGGGCGTGGACGGAACAATCGCTGCGATCTTGTCCTTCTCCACGAGTACAAATCCAAAGTCGGTTTTGACTTTGAACATGTTGTCCTCGTACGCGACGATTACACCGTAAAGTTTCTTGCCGTTTTTCAGGCGAATCTCGTCCGCCCGCGCGGAAATGGCCGCGGCGCAAATGGCCACAGCCAAGCCGACAACGCACAAAGAGCTGCGCATTCTGAGGGCAAGCATGTTTTTAGTATGCTGCCGCTCTCATGGCCTCGCAACCTTCACGCGCGCGGTGGTGTCCGCCGTGTTACCTCGGCCAGCACCCCAGCGATTCGCCGTGCCAGGCGCTCGACTTGCTCGATGGATTCGCTCAGCCGCGCGCGCAGCGGCTCCGACAAATTCGCGTGCGTCTGCTGCATCGCCATCGCCTCCGCGATAATCCGCAGCTCCTTCCTGTGCCGCGGGTTCAGCCGCTCCCACAGCCGGCGTTTCGCGCTGCGGTTCCGGCCCAGCCACTCCTCGCCCGTCCCCGCCGGTCGCCCCGTTTCCGGCTCCGTCGAGGTACTGGCCGTCAAATTTGGTTTTCGCATCCGAAATAGCATTTTCTATTGCTCCGCTCGTGCATTGTTCTGATTGGGGTTTTCGTTGTTCTGCCCCGAAAATAGACGCAGCAATCTGTAGGGCATCCTTCTTAGGATGACTGCTCTGCCTGCAGCCGGGCGCGATCCAGTATTCATATGTTCTCTGTGTGTTCGGTGCTCTCTGTGACCTCTGTGTCGATCTTTTTCCTATTTCTTCAGCGCCTCCATCCGCTCCCCATTGATCTGCCCGCCCGCCTCCACGCGCCCTGTCACGCGCAACGCGCGCGTTTCAAACACCAGCCCGCCATAGCGGTCGTAAACATCGGGGAAGAGCACCACCTCGTACAGCCCGCGCTGATCCTCCAGCGTCACGAACATCATGTTCCGGTAATTCTTCGTCCCCACGTGCCGGTAGGTTACCACCCATCCGCACAGCGTCACGCGCTTCCCGCGCAATCCGTCCAGCTCGTCGCTCCATGTCTCGCCGTTTCGCGGCAAAAAATCCAGCGGGTGCCCGCTCACGCATACTTCCAGAATCTCCCGCTCATATCGCAATTTCTGTTCCAACGTGTAGTCCGTCGCTGGCATCCCCGCAAGCGCCGTGGTGATTGCATCATCACCTTTCGCGTCGGCAAACAAAGATTCCGGCACACTTGGTGGCACAGCCGATCCTGGCTGTGCGCCTTTGCTCCGAAGGAGCTGTGTGCTTTTGCTTCCGGACTGCAGCAAATTCCATCGCCACAGCATCTCCGGCCGCGTCAATCCGCGCGCTTTTGCATGCGTTTGATCGTCCGCTTCATCGTCCACGTCATCAAACGCGCCGCATTTGATCAGCGCCTCGATCTCATCCCGCTCCACGGGCACGCGCCGCAGAAAATCCTCAAGCGACCGAAACGCTCCTCCTGCTTCCCGTGCCCGCACAATCGCCGTTATCGTCTCCACGCGCAGCCCTTTCACCTGCATCAGTCCCACACGCATCCCGCGCTTCCCGTCTGCTAGCGCCTCCGCCGTGTACTCCATGCGCGAATGATTCACCGACGGCAGCCGCACCTCGATTCCCCAGCGCTTCGCTTCCTCCACGTACGCCGACACGTGGTAGAACCCCGCGCCCGCGCTGCACATCGCCGCCAGAAACTCCGCCGGGTGATGCGTCTTCAAATACGCCATGCGGTAGGAAATATCCGCGTACGTTGCCGCGTGCGCCTTGCAAAATCCGAAGCCCGCGAATTTTTCCACCATCAACCAGGTTTCTTCACGCTGTTGTGGGGTCAGCCCCATCATCCCCGCGGCCATCAGAAATTTTCCGCGCAATCGATCAAGGTCGCGCTGGCCGGAGAATTTCGCGGACGATCGCCGCATGATGTCAGCCTCTGCCAGCGACATCTCTCCGGCCACCTGCGCAATCTGCATCACCTGTTCCTGGAAAATGCACACGCCCAGCGTGCTTCCCAGAATTTCTTCGAGCGCTGGATGCGGGTATTCGATTTTTTCTTCTCCGCGCAGCCGTTTTATGAACAACTCTTTCGATCCGTATTCCGATGCTCCTGGCCGGATCAACGCCAAAGCTTGTGCTATTTCCTCGAGCGTTCGTGCCTTCATCATTCGCAGCAATCCGCGCATGGCCGGCGATTCGATCTGAAACACGCCCATCGTTCTTCCCGCGGCAATCACGTCGCATGTCGCCGGATCGCTTTCCGGTATCGCGTCAAAATCAATCTCCCGCGGCTTCGGGCACGGCGTCACGCCATCCGGCGCCACATTTCCCGCATCGCCATTTTGAGAAGCGCCAATTCGTTGACCCGGCAAGGAATCTTTTTTTTCCTTTACCTTTTTTATCTCCTTTACCTCCTCGACCGCCTTTTCAATGTTGTCCAATGCCAGCGACATCGTCGTGAACCCGCGCTGCCCCAGCAGATCCATCTTAATCAGCCCGAGCGTTTCGATCGCGTTCATGTCCGGTTGCGTCACGACGATTCCTTTCGTCGCGCGCTCCAGCGGCGTCAGCCGCGTCAACGGCTGCGCGGAAATCACCGTCCCGCACGGATGAATCCCCATGTGCCGCGGCGCGTCATCGAGCCGCAACGCCACTTGCAGAATCGTTTTCCACGGCTCGTCATTCACCGGCAAGTTGCGGCATTCCGGCAGATTGCGAATGGCCTGCAAAATCTCGCGCACCGGCCGGTGCGGCAACCGTTTCGTAAAGTGGTTCACTTCACCCGGCGGTGCGCCAAACACCTTCGCGATTTCGCGGATGGCCAGCCGCGCGTGCATGGTCACAAAACTTCCAATCATAGCCACGTGCTCTTCGCCCCATCGCTCGTAGACATAGTCGAGCAGTTCATCGCGCCGCGCGCCGCAAATGTCGATGTCGATATCCGGGCAATCGCCGCGCTGTTCGTTCAAAAATCGCTCGAAATACAATCCCCAGCGCAGCGGGCAGACGCAGGAAATTCCCAGGCAATACGTCACCATCGAGCTGGCCGCCGAGCCGCGCGCCACCGCCGGAATCCCGCGCCTCTTAGCCTCTTCCACGATTTCCCACACCAACAAGAAATAGGGAGCGAGGTGCAGCTTTTCGATCACTCCGAGTTCATGAGTTAGCCGGGAGAGCACTTCGGGCCGCAGCGGCTTGTAGCGGCGCTGCGCGCCCGCAAAGCACAGCTTCCACAAATACGAAAACGCAGTCTCGCCTTCTGGCACGGGAAATTCCGGAAAGATAGTTTTGTTCAGCGTGAGCTCGAGATTGCATCGATCCGCGATGTCCAGCGTCGCGCGCAGCAGTTCCGGATGATCCGGGAAGAGTTTTTGCATTTCCGCTGCCGGCTTGAACCACGCTTCGCCGGTTGTGATATCCGGCGCCGTTACCGTCGTCAACAAACTCCCCGTGCGAATCGCATTCACCGCGCGGTGATGCAAATGCTCCTCTGGCCGCAGAAAATAGACATTGTTCGTCGCCGCGAGCGGCACGCCCAGTTCGCGGCCGATTCGCTCCGTTTCGCGCAGTATGCGCCCGTCACCTGCCGACAAATGCTGCACTTCGATCCACAACCGCTCGCCAAAGATACTCTTCAGCGCTGCGATAGATTCCGTAGGGACACGATAGTTCGTGCCCCTACGGTCGCTCGCGTCGAGCATGTGCATTGGCAGTGGACACAACGCAATCACGCCTCTCGAATGCGCCGCCAGATCTTCGAGCGCCACTGGCCGCCCGTCATCCTCGCCAGTGTTGGAACTTGAACCAGAACTTTTGCTTTTCGCCAATTCCATCGTTCCTAAATGCCGCAGCGTCACCAACTGACATAGGTTGCTGTACCCTTCCATGTCCGCTGCCAGCAGCACCATCGCCGTGCTTTGCGGATTTCGATTTTCGTTTGTCGAGTTTCGAGCTGCGGAAGGCGAAGCACGAAACTCGACGTCAGTCACGGCTCCCACAATCGGCTTTACTCCTGCCTTCAATGCCGCCTGATAAAACGGCACCGCCGCATACAAACCGTTCGTGTCCGTAAGCGCCACGGCAGGCATCTGCTGCTCCACCGCAGCGTCAATAATTTGCTCGGGCGACGCCACGCCCCGCAAAAACGAATAATGGCTGTGACAATGAAGATGAATAAACACGTGATTCGTGACTCGTGACTGGTGACTCGTGACGCCCATGTCGCGAAAGTGGGTTTTCCACGAGTCACGAAATACGAGTCACGAGTCACGTCGTGCGAGGACGTGCCCCTTGGATTCAGAACAACTCAGGGTAGGGAATTGGGAGGAAAAACTTCAGCAAACTACCGTGACAAGCACGGCGTAGAGAGCACCAGCCCGCCGGGCTTGGTTGCATAATGCTCGCGGAGCTCGAGGCCGTTGCCGTAGAAGACGGCGTTCCAGCCGTAACGGCCGCGGACGGAATCGAGGCCACGGTTCAGGTACCAGCGGCGGTTTGCGTCGGTGTCGAACAGTTCGTGCTGGCGGCGATCGACTTCGAGGTTGGTCACGTTTACGCCCACTAGCCGCACGGCTACGCGCCGCGTGAATAATTTTGCAAAAAGCTCCTTCGCTTCCTCCAGCAGCTCGCGCTCGTCATTGGATGGCCGCGTCAAGCGCACCGTCTGATGCGCCGAAAAATGGTCCACGTAGCGGATGCGCAGGCCGATGGTGCGGGCTTGGCGGCCGTATTCGCGCAGCGTGGAGCCGATTCGCTCGCTCAGATATTCGATCAGGCCGCCGAGAAATTCGGTGTCGATCGTGCCGCCTTCGATGGTCGTTTCGCGCGAGACCGATTTCGGCGTCGAAGGCAGCATCACTTCGCGGCCATCGAGCCCCCGCGCGCGCTCCCAGATTTGTCCGCCAATCACTTCGCCAAACGCCGCTTCCAAAGCGGCTCGCGGGACGTGGCGCAGCTCCCCGATTGTTGCGATGCCACGCTCCGCGAGCATTCCGGCGTGGACATGCCCGATCCCGTGAAGCTTCTCGACCGGCAGCGGCGTCAAAAATTCCTCTTCCGTGCCTGGAGCAATCATGCGGAATCCGCGCGGCCGTTCCAGCCGCGAGGCAATCGACGCCACGACTTTTGTCCGCGCCGCGCCCACGCTTACGCTGAGGCCGGTTTGCTCCAGCACGTCCGTCTGCACGCGCCGCAGCGCTGCTTCGTAATTTGGATACAGCCGTTCCGTCCCCGCAAAATCGAGGTAAAAATCGTCCAACGCCGCCGTCTCGACCGCCGGCGTGTATGTTTCGAGAATCCGCCGCACGCGCTCGGCGTAGTCCGCGTAGTGCTCGTACTGCCCCGGCACCACCACCGCCTTGGGGCAAATCCGCAGCGCTTCGCGAAACGTCATCGCCGTTTTCACGCCCAGCATTTTTGCTTCGTAGCTCGCCGACGCCACCACGCCGCGCCCGACCAGTACCGGCTTTCCGCGCAGCTTGGGGTTCAGCACCTGCTCGACCGAAGCAAAAAACGCATCCACATCCACGTGCACAATATTCGGAATTGCCATGGAGCGCGGCGCGCCGGCTCCGCGGCGTTTTTCTTCGCGCGCGTCTTCGTGAAAAGGATTGAAGGGCATCGCCACGGCAGGAAATACGTTTTCGATACAGACGTCCATAACGGCTCCTAGGAATCGTGGCCGCGAAGCGGTGAACTTAACTGTTACCGCACAGCGGTGAACGCAGGGAAGCGGACCGAGTACAATTTCTTCGGGAACGAGGGATCGCTTTTTCAAGCGGATCCCTCACCCCGCTTAGGGCTCGGAATTTTCAACGGGCGGCGTCCAGTTCGTGAGAGCCATAAAAGGCAATGGAGCCGAACACCACCCGTTTCCCGTTTCCTCTACCGCCCCGCACTATAGGCGAATAAAAAGCGAAAGTCAAGATCTTTGCTGATCTTTTCTCCTCTGCTTTTGAGTCTGCACCCTTCTGAATCGGAAGGGTGCGCCATCTGCTCATTCCGCGGTTTTAGTAGAGTCCGCTGCCGCAGGAATGATTTCCGCATCGTCGCCTTCGATCTCCCGGAACTGTTTGGCCGTGACGAAGCCGATCGTTCGACCCGGCTTCTTAGTCATCAGAACCCAGGCGATCTTTTCCATATCGAACTTGCTTGGAATTCGCTTGTCGTCATAAGAATTGCACTGGCTCACCGGAAACGGCACCGGCGGATCAGATGCGATCCAACGACAGTGAATCATCTCTTGTGACACACCAAATCCCTTCACGATATGGGCCCAGCGACATGTGACGCACAAGGATTGTCCCCCTTCCGGGGTTCCATCCTTCACCTTGATCGTAACCATATATTTTTCTTTTCTAAGAAGCGCTATGCGCTTCGGTTTGTGCTCTTTGCGTGCCAGAGCACGGCCTCTAAGGCACATGCGGTACACAAATAAGCTGTGATTCGCGCGACCGCAAAATCGCGCGACAATGCGGCACAAAAGCCGCTCAACGCCGAAATCATTTCAAGTGAAATTGCCGAGGGAGCAAGGAACTAGCGGAAGCGAGCAGACTTCGTCCATTCGCTGCCGCGGTCCAGACCCGCCGGCAACGCCGCAAAACGGCTTATATAACTCAACCGTTGCATGGGACGTAATCCTCCTTAGGACATTTTAAGATGCCATAAAATGCGAGCCAAGAAAACGAAAAAAAGCGAATGGCCGAATAACGGGGCTGAACGGCCGAATTCCTCCGTCGAACGGCAGGTTTGGCCATTTTTGATTTGCTTCGGCACCACATTTCCGCGACTATTTCACTGACCTCGACCGTTGGCTCACTTCATGAACCTGAATCTCTTTTTCGCGCTGCTGGGCGGCTTGCTCGTGCTTGCCTTTGTCGCAAACCGCCTCGTGCGTTTCACTGGCGTTCCCGACGTCATCATCCTCATGGCCACCGGCGTCCTCATCGGCCCAGTGCTTCACTGGGTCAATCCCGAGGTTTTTCGCGGCGCCACGCAGGGCTTCGGCTCCCTCGCGCTCATCCTCATCCTTTTCGAAGGCGGCCTCGAACTGAAGATTCGCGAAATTCTCAGCCATTTCGCGGGCGGCTTTTTTCTTGCTTTTTTCAGCTACGTTTTAAGCTCCGCCGCCGTGACACTCGTTTGCCGTCATGCCCTCCATTTCACGTGGGTTCCCGCGCTACTGGTCGGCGCCGCCCTCGGTTGCATCAGCAGTTCCATCATTCTTCCCGTTCTTCAACAAGTGAATCTCCGTCGTGAAGTCAAAGTCACACTGCTTGTCGAAGCTTCGTTCGGCGACGCACTCGCCGTCCTCGCTGTCACCACGCTTCTCGGCATCGCCGCCGGCGGCAGCGCCTCACCCAAAATCATCGCGTGGGGCCTCGCTTCCAGCGTCATCCTGGCCGTCGCCTGTGGCGTACTCGTCGGCATCCTCTGGTCCTATCTCCTTCCGTTTCTCTCCGAGGAGCGCTTCTGGCATGTCCTGACCTTCGCGGCCGTCTTACTTGTTTATTCCGGTGTGCACGTCCTGCACGGCAACGAACTCGTCGCGGTCCTGGTGTTTGGCCTCACGCTTGCCAATTATCCCGCAGCGCAAAAGCGCATCCATTTCGAGGAGGACCCCGAACGTGCCGATTGGTTTTCCGAAGCGCCTGTGGAGCATGAACCCGGCGGCTCGCCTGCGCACCATCATGTCCAGATGCTCACTTTTCACGGTGAACTGGCGTTCCTGATTCGCACATTTTTCTTTGTTTTATTGGGCGCGCTGGTGGAATTCGCAGGGCTGCGCCAGCATGCCATGCTCGCGCTGGGGTGTTTTGGAGCGATCTTCATCGCGCGCTGGCTCTCCGTGCAGTCCGGCCGCTTCGCCTGGCGCGGTTTCACGTCTCAAGAGCGCGAGCTGATGATTTGGTTTCTACCTCGCGGTCTCATCACCGCCGTGCTCGGCATCGAAATCCTGGGAGCGCGTGGCCCGGATTTCGAGTTTTTGCCCTCGCTGGCGTTTGCCATCATCCTGATCACCAATCTTGCCCTGCTCATCGGCACGCTTCGCGCCCGGCGGTTCTTCCCGGAACCACTTCCCGCCGCTCCCGGAGTCGCCGAACCGCAGGTGACTTCATAAGAGATGCTGTCCTGCTTCCACGCGGCAATCCACGCGGCATGATATTTTCGTTTCTGAATAGCGGCGATTCTAGACAGTCTTCGCGCATCCAATCGTCCGCCAAGGCGTAATGTCAGGAACCGGAGGACCATCCATGAGCGCATCCGAACAGTATCAAGCCATCGTCATCGGTTCCGGCCAGGCGGGCACGCCGCTTTGCCAGGCACTCGCCAAAGCCGGCCACCGTACCGCGCTTATCGAGCGCGCCCATGTCGGCGGAACTTGCGTCAACGAAGGCTGCACCCCCACCAAAACGATGGTCGCCAGTGGCCGCGTGGCCTATCTCGCGCGCCGTGGCGCGGATTACGGCGTGCATACCGGCGCGATCCGCGTCGACATGCAGCGCATCCGCGAGCGCAAGCGTGACATCGTTGCCCGCTTCCGCGATGGCAATCAGACGCGTATCGGAAAAACGCCCAACCTCGATCTCATCTTCGGCGAAGCCAACTTCACCGGGCCGCGCTCGATTCAAGTGCGCCTGCAAGACGGCTCCAAGCGCACTCTCACCGCCGATATGTTTTTCATCAACGCCGGTTGCCGCCCCTCCGTGCCGTCGCTCCCGGGTTTGCACACTGTCCCTTATCTCGACAGCACTTCCGTCATGGAGCTAGGTGCCGTCCCTGAACATCTCCTCGTCATCGGCGGCGGCTATGTGGGCCTCGAATTTGGCCAGCTCTTTCGCCGCCTCGGCAGTCGCGTCACCATCGTTCAAAGAGCCGGGCACTTGCTCCGCGACGAAGACCCCGACGTTGTGGCGGAAGTCTTGAATATTCTGCGGCAGGATGGCATCGACATTCTGCTCAACTCGGTGGCCGAGCGAGTAGCGGAGGAAGGATCGCAGATCAAGCTCGTCGTCGTCGTCGCCGGCGAGACTCGCACCATCAGCGGCTCGCATCTTCTGGTAGCTACCGGCCGCACGCCCAACTCAGACACTCTCAAGCTCTCCGCCGCCGGCATCGCCGCGGACGCAAGCGGATTCATCCCGGTAAACGCCAAGCTGGAAACAAACGTGGATGGAATTTACGCCCTGGGCGACATCAAGGGCGGCCCTGCATTTACACACATTTCTTACGATGACTTCCGTATCATCCGCACAAATCTCATCGAACTGGGCAGCGCGAGCATGGACGGCCGTCTCGTTCCATATACAGTCTTCATCGATCCGCAGCTCGGCCGCGTTGGGATGACTGAAACGGAAGCTCGTGTTCGCAATCTCAA
This sequence comes from uncultured Acidobacteriota bacterium, assembly GCA_963824515.1. Taxonomy (GTDB): domain Bacteria; phylum Acidobacteriota; class Terriglobia; order Acidiferrales; family UBA7541; genus Acidiferrum. The sequence continues at coordinate 41,209 of CAWGPN010000012.1, read as the reverse complement.
GATTCGCGTGGCCAAGATGCCGATGTCTTACGTTGCGCGTGCTCTCGAAGTGGACGAAAGCCGCGGCTTCCTGAAAGCCATTGTCGACGCGGAGACGAAGCAAATCCTGGGTGCCGCTGTTATTGGAATAGAAGGCGGCGAAATTATGTCCATGCTGCAAGTAGCCATGATGGGGAAGCTGCCCTACACCGCTCTTCATAACGCTATTTTCTCGCACCCCAATCTCTCTGAATCCCTCAACAATCTTTTCTTGGAAGCCAATTTCATTTCCTAGACCTTTGTGTAGCGGATGGCGGCGGATGAGAAGTTAACGCGCCGTGCCTAGGTGGCGGTGCGTTCCAGTTCCTTGCGGTTCCACTTCCCAAGGTCTGCAGCCGCTTCGTAAGTGCTTTGCAAGAAAGCGAGCAGTGTTTCCCGTGGCGAGGCCGAGCGTCGCACATCGTCGTACATTAGGATAAATTCCTTAAGTTGCGGATGATAGAAAGCCTCCGCGGGTTGGACTGGTTGCCGGGCAAATCCCGGCGGTTCCGGCGCTGCGTAGGTATAAAACGCGGCTCCCTTGACTTCGCCGCCACCCGGCCAAAATCCCGCGCTAATCACTTCGTGTGAGTACGCTTCCCGCGTGATGGAATCCGCTCCCTCGCGCGCCGGGGCGCGGCGTCCGGAAAAGCGCGTGACTGCAAGATCGAAGCTGCCCCAGAAAAAATGCACGGGGCTCGCCTTTCCGATGAACCCCGCGCGAAATTCGTTGAACACGGCATCGCAGCAGACGAGAACCCGCCAAAAGCGGTTGGCGTACTCGGGATCGTATGCCGCATGTTTGGTGTCTTCATCAAATGCGATCGGGTCCGGAATTTCGACGGGCATCTTCCAGATCTTCACCGCGATGCCGAGGGAAGCCAGAGCCGCCATGAACTCGCGGTAAAAATCAGCTACGCTTCGCGGCGCGAGGGCCAGAGCGAGGATTGCGTCGTTGCTGGTGCGGATGACAAGCTGGTGATGAATGAAATCAAACTGAATCTCGAAATTTCCCCCGGCATAGGGGATGGCCGAAGTGGTTAAGCCAAACGCGTTCACGTAAAGCGGCACGCCCCACCAATGATTCGTATTCGGCGTTAGCGCCAGCCGCACCTTCCCGACAATCTGGGTCCACATGTGCAGCGTGGCATAGGTATCCTTCCAGGCTTCCAGAGGAAGCTCGGGCCACAACTCTTGCCCGGCACGGGCCGTGATTGCACTCATAGTCCCTCCGCAATGCTTGACGGTTTTCGCCGCGAAGCCGGCAGGCGTCCGAGCAAGCCGCAACCATTCGCAGCAATTTGCCGCCGGGAGTGATTATAAGCTTTTAAGCCTGGCCGCGATGGGGCGAAGTGATGGCTACTCTTGCGAAACAGGGGGAGAGTTGGAACTGGAACCCAACGGGCGATTTAGCTACAAGTGAATTCAGGTTTCCGGCGGCGGCACAAACCGTCCGCGCGGTGAAAAAGGCTCAAAGAGGTTTCCTGGAGGCCCGATGAGAAAGACATACATGCTACTGACAGCGGCGATGTTCCTTGGAATACCCGCCGCGGCCAAAGTGCCTCAGACGGGAACGATAGTTTCTGAGAGTTCGGTGGCCTGCGGATCGCGCATGAAGAACAAGAAAGTAATGAGTGAGGTGCTTTGCCAGGAGTACGTAGTGCGAACGGAAACTACGGAGTACCACGTCCGCCAGGAGAAGCCAGCAGGGAAGGAATTAATTCCTGTGAACACCCGCATCGAGTTCACGCTGGACAAAGACAAGATGAAGTTCCACGCGAACGGGAAAAAATACGAATATATCGTGGTTTCGGAGACGGCAGCACCGGCGCCAAAGCCATAGGCCCTCCAAACCGGAGGATTTTCTCAGGCCGCCGGAGCATGAGCTGGCTGGAAATTTTCTCCCAGGTCCATGTATCAGTTTCCAGAATCAACCAACCCGCGATCTTTTAGCATGGGCTCGACGCTCGGAGCCTTGCCGCGCCAGGCTTCGTACATTTTTTCCAGGTCCTCCGTATTGCCGCGTGAAAGTACCATCCGCCGGAAGCGGTCGCCATTCGCGCGCGTCAGGCCGCCGTGCTCTTCGAACCATTGGTAGGCGTCGTCATCGAGCATCTCCGCCCAGAGATAGGCGTAGTAGCCCGCGGAATAGTCGCTGGCCCAAATGTGGCTGAAGTAGCTGGAGCGATAGCGGGGCGGCACCGCGGCAAGCCAGAGATGCTTTTGCTCCAGCGCCTGTTTCTCGAAGGCATCCGGCTTTTGCAGAGGAGCGCTGGCGGGAAGCGTATGCCACTGCATGTCGAGTTCAGCTGCGGCTACCAGCTCCGTCAGTTTGTATCCCTGGTTGAAGTTCGCGGCTTTTCTGATCTTGGCGACGAGTTCGGCGGGCATCGGAGCGCCGGTCTTGTAATGCCTGGCGTAATGCGCAAAGACGGCGGGGTAGAGCGCCCAGTGCTCATTGAATTGGGAGGGAAACTCGACGAAGTCGCGCGCCGTGGCGGTGCCTGAGAGGCTAGGATATTCGGTATTCGCGAACATGCCGTTGAGGGCGTGGCCGAACTCATGAAACATGGTGGTCACGTCGGTAAAGCTGATGAGCGCGGGTTCGCCTGGCGCAGGCTTGGGCAAATTGGCGATGTTGTAAACGACCGGAAGCATTCCCAGAAGCTTGGACTGGGTTACCAGGCTATCCATCCATGCGCCGCCGTTTTTGTTGTCGCGCTTGAAATAGTCGCAATAGAAAAGCGCCAGCGGCTTGCCGCCGGCATCGAAAACTTCGAAAACGCGGACATCCGGCTGGTAGACGGGGATGTCCTTGCGTTCCTTGAAGGTGATGCCATAAAGCTCGTGCGCCGCATAGAAGACGCCATTTTCGAGCACGTTGTTCAGCTCAAAATAGGGCTTGACCTCGGCATCGTTCAGATCGTATTTGGCTTTGCGCACCTGCTCGGAGTAGAAGTTCCAGTCCCAAGGCTGGAGAGTGAAGCCGCCCTTCTGCGCGTCGATAAGATCCTGGATATCTCTGGCTTCACGCGCTGCTTTGGCGGTCGCTCCGGGCACCAACGCATCGATGAACTTGAGCGCGGCCTCGGGCGTTTTTGCCATCTGGTCTCCGAGCTTCCACGCAGCGTGATTTGGAAAGCCGAGCAACTGCGCGCGCTCAGCGCGGAGTTTTGCCATGCGCGAGATGATGTCCCGCGTATCGTTGGCGTCGCCGTGCTCCGCGCGGTTCCAGGAATCTTCAAAGAGCGCTTCGCGAGTGGCACGAACGCTGAGCGAAGCAAGATCCGGCTGCTGAGTGGTGTTCTGGAGCGGGAGCAAGAAGCCCTTCTGGTTGCGGCTCTCGGCGGCCTGGGCAGCCGCGGCCAATTGGGCGGCGCTCAATCCCGCAAGCGCATTCTTATCGGCCGTGAAGTAGGCTCCGGCTTTGGTAGCGGCGAGAAGCTTGGTGGAAAAGTCATTCGAGAGGGTGGAGATTTCCTCGTTTAGCTTCTTCAGCCTGGTTTTGTCCGAGTCTGAAAGATTTGCGCCGGCGCGGACGAAGCTTTTGTACGTGACCTCGAGCAGCCGCTCTGATTCCGGGTCGAGCTTCAGGGACTCGCGCTCCTTGTAGACCGCAGATACGCGCGCAAAAAGTTTTGCGTTCAGATAGATGGCATCGAAGTGCGCAGCGAGTTTCGGCGCCTCTTCGGCCTGGACCTTCTGCAGGACGGGATCGGTATTGGCCCCGGTGACAGCTCCGAACGTGGCCATCGCCCGTTGAAAAAGCTGCCCCGTTTTCTCCATGGCGACGAGCGTGTTCTCGAAGGTTGGCGGCGTGGGATTATCGGCAATCGCTTGGATCTCGGAGAGCTCTTGGGCCATGCCCGCCTCGATGGCCGGCTGATAGTCCTCGTCCTTGATCTTGTCGAAGGGAGGCGCGTGGAAGGGGAGGGAACTCGGGGCATAAAATGGGTTCGACGGACCGAACTTAGTTCCTGCAGCGGTGGCAGAGGTGTTGATTGCGCCCATGGCGATGGCACCTGTCGTAATTAGGATAGACACATATTTCAGCATAGCCTTCCCCTTAAATGACTTTGAAATGCGCGGCCGCAGCGGAACCTGAGATTATCCAGCGCGTCGATTCGACTTCTTGGCGGCTTTCCGCTGCGCTTTCAAATATTTCTTCATTGCTTTCCGCTGTTTCTTGGCGGCCTTTTTGAGCAGTTTGTTCTGCTGTTTGGCAGCTTTTTTGGCTTCTATCTGCGTCCGGCGACCGTATTCCGCGCCAGTCATGCCTTCCTGAGCGCTAGCCGCGATGGGCACGGCGACACTCGAAGCCAAGAGAAGCGCGAAAACAGCAATTCGTTTCACTGGAAGTTTCCTTTTTGACTTTAGATACGAGAAGTAGTTTACACCCGCCTGGGCGTTCGCGGGAATGTGGAACGATTTTCATTGAGGGAAGCCAAAGTCCAGCGAGAAAAGTCCCGGCAAGTGCCAGTGTTCTCCCAAAACTGATGCACTCCTTCCCGGCCTGGGTTTCTGCTCGCTCTATGCGTCAGAACACGCGTCCGAGCTGGAAGAACCATTTGTGATGGCCTGTATCGCCCACGCTGCCGCCAAAGAATAGCGGGCCGATCACCGTCTCGGCCAGGACGCCGGCGGCAAAATCATTCGGGAATTTGCTCTCATTCGGCGCGCCATACATTTTCGCGAATTCGTAGGAGCCAATCAGAAAGACTCTCTTCCCGGCAAGCGGAGGCAAATTCCACAGGTCATGCAGATAGCCTGCACGGAACAGGTAGTATTGATTCCCTTGCAGCTCGTTCAAGCCGTAGGCGCTGAGCGTCAGCGGTCCGCCCAGAAAAAATTGTGGAATCCCGGTATTGGAGAACGCGAAGGTCGTTCCGCCCTCGCCGTACACGAACACGGAACCCTGAGTAGAGACCGGCTGAAAATATTCGAGATTTGCTTTCCAGGACGGAAAAGCACCCGCTGCTCCCGGACTGGCCGCGAACCATCGGAAGGTAGTTTCGGAACGCACGCCACTCCGCGGAATCACCGGGCTGTCCGTGTGATCGAACAGGTAATGCAATTTTGCGTCGCTCACGCGTCCGCTTACCGAATTGAATACCGCAGTACCCAACCGCAGATTTGCGTCCAGATACCCTTCCTCGTAGCCCAGGCGCAATTCGCTGAAGGAGTTGAAGGCATAGCCCACGTCCAAGCCGATGTCCGCCCGGCCCATTTTGTAATCTGCCTGCGGATTGCCCTTCTCATAGATCTTGAATACCCGCGTGCTGGCCTCGCCGTGGGGCGCGAAGAACCATTTGCTCACCGGCGTGAAGGGCCTGTACAACTCGCTCCCCAGGCCGTACGTGTTTCCAAAGAGAAAGTCGGTTCGCCATTCGGAGCGGAATCCCGCGGCATCCAGAACGGTCAGCCGAGTACCCATCGTGAAGCCGACTTCTTCGCTCGCCGACCCATCCACCTCGAAACCAGGCTGGATCGTGGGAGGCGCATAGTTTTTTTCGCTGACCAAAATGAGCAGCCCTTGTTTTCCATCGCGCTCGATGATTCTGTAGCCCACCGTATCGTATCGGCCTACGCCGGTCAGCCGCGTCAAAGCGCGATCCAATTTGGCGGTATCGAAAGGTTTGCCGGTCAAAGGCGCTAGGAAACGCTCGATGCTTTGCGTCTGCTGTACCGTGTCAGCTCCTTCCACCTTGATAAATTGCGGCACGGGCGCCAGGGTTCTTATGCGAGAGTCGCGATCTTGCGTGTACTGCCGCCACTGCGCGTCGTTCAGCGCGAATTTTTCGAGCAGTCCGGATTTCTCCGCGGCGGCCTCGTAGCCTTTCCGAATGAGCGGCTCGTACTGCTTGTAATCGGTCGAGGTGTATCCTCCGAGCGGCACGCTAACCACCACGTCGGCGCGCGCGAGCCCGCGCACCTCATTTTCGGCAACCACCACCCGAACGGATTGGTCGAGGACATTGAAGAGAGACTTGATGTCTTTGGCCTCCACCGGGGCCGTTTCCAAATGAACGGCGATCACGATGTCCGCGCCCATCTGTTTCACAACGTCTGTTGGAAGGTTATTGACCAGCCCCCCATCTACTAGGACGCGATCCTTCTCGAACACCGGCTTGAACGCGCCAGGGATAGACATCGTCGAGCGCAACGCGACAGCCAGCGATCCTTTTCCGAACACCACCTGTTTGCCGCTAACGAGATCCGTGGCCACGCAACGAAACGGCGTCGGCAGGTCCTCGAAAGAGGGCAGGCTGTTGTAGGGCAGCGCAATGCGATCAATGAGCAAGCCGATTTGGTGGCCGGCATTCAATCCGCTGGGAAGCGATAAGCCATTCTTCAGGCCGAGGATGAACGCATTCGGGTAGGCGCGCTGATCCTCTTTTCTCCGGTAAGAAAGGTCTTCGTAAGGCGTTGCGTCTCCGAGGATTTCATTCCAATCCACACCATCGATTAATTTCTCGAGCTGCGCAGGACTCATCCCGGCGGCGTAGAATCCCCCGATCAGGCCTCCCATGCTGGTTCCGGCGACGTAGTCCACCGGGATGTGGTGCTCTTGAAACCATTCGAGCACGCCGATGTGCGCCAGGCCGAGCGCGCCGCCGCCCTCGAGCGCCACACCAATGCGCAGCCGCCCTTTTGGACTCTCCTTTTCGTCGACCGTCCGAGTTGGACTCTGCTCCTTGGCACTCTCTGGCACGGCAGCATCCTGTGCCATGCCAGGGACGCGAGCCGGAGGACGCAGCGTCTGCGCACCGTCCAAGGATTCTGAAGTCAACTCCTGCGCCGAAGCGGAGAGGGGAAGCAGCAGCAGAATGCAAAGGATCGCGCGATGCATGAAGGCCTCCTCGGTGACGTTCCAGCGGAATGGGATGCTGGAAACGATTCCGAGTTTGTCTTAGCCCAGGGGTTCGAGCAAGCAGCTATCTCCGAAGCTTTCGAGAACAGCGCTTCCCGCCCGAGTTGCTATTTTTCCTCGAGATGTAGACCCGGCTTAATGGTTCCTTTTTCGCGCGCTACCTTGAACAATTCGGGATAAAACTGGACGAAGGAATGTTCGACGGCGGCATTCTGGTCATGACATTTCCAGCAAGCATTCTTGCTCGGGGCAGTCGCGCTTGCCGTTTTCGCGGAATTGCTGAAACCGAAATACGCCCATTTGTCCGGGAATCGCGATTCATCCTTGATTTCGACGTCCAAGCCCACCAGCGATTCCTGGTAGCTCCCCTTTTGATTGATGGAGCCATGAGAACTCGATCCATAGATTTCAAGAACGAACACGGTTTTGTCCGGCCACTTTCCGTTGGCCTGGAAAAAATCGTAAGCCTCAGGGGAGACGAAAACGTTCGTGAAAGCAGGTGCGCCGTTGCCTCCCGCTGCCGGGTTGTAGCTCATGCCGAAACCAGAGGAGACATACACCCACCGGCGATAACCTTCCGGGCGGACAAGCGCGCCATCGGAGGTGAACTGCGCACGAACTGGCGCCGCCGCCGCGCGAGCTGGAAGCGCATGGCTTGTATGCATCGCGACTGCGGCTGCAAAAATGGTCGCGACGATGAGAGCAAAGCTCTTGTGCATCATAGGCCTCCGCAAAGAAGTCTAAGAGGCGCCGTCCCCTTAAGTGGAAGCCGGCCGCCCGTGGCATATACCGTCCTACGGCAGACTATATCGGCACGAAATATATTATGTAAACGCACCAACGGTAGCTCGGTTTCTCATTTTTTCAGTGAGCCACCCTTGTTGAGGCGGTAGTTGCCGCGGGAGAGGGACGAGCGGTCATGGGTCAAGTTTGTTTCGAGGGTACCTTGATTCTCGTGCCGCAACCATTGCCAAGACTACTCCAAGACCAAAGGTTTGGAGGAATCGGGAAACGCTGTCTTCCATGGGATGGGCGCACCTTTGAACCCACCTAGGACACTGAAAAGACGTAAGTTGCAGATGAGAATGAACGTTGTATGGGTGGGGTGCGTCCCTTCCCCTGCCCAGCCTCTAATCCGATTCCAGACCGCCGATGGCAACAGCAGTCTCGCGGAGTTTGTAACAAATTAGCCGATTTTGCATTTCTTCATTGAATGGTCCAACCGGGATTCAAGGCAGCCTGCCTGAGGCGGATTTTGCAGGTCAGATTTTTGCCGTGGCAGGAGTAACGAAGGAGACAGCTTCAGCCGTTTCTTAGGCGGTACCATGTGGGATAGGAAGAGGTGAAGACCGATGTCAGGCTTCGCACCGAAATCGATTCTTTGTCCATTGGACATAAGCTCCGCCGCGCCTAAAGTGCTCCGTTGGGCCAGCCTGCTATCGCGTTCTTCGAGCGCTAAACTTCAAATCTTGCATGCCCATTGGGTCGAGTACCCGCCTTATTTCCTTCCTTCGCAAACTGAGGAATTGGCCGCTGAAGCGGAAAGAAACAGCCGAGGGATCAGAGATAATTTGGAAGCCTTGATTAAAGAAAACATCCCCGCAAATACACCGTACGAGATCACGATTCTGGAGGGCCATCCGGTCGAGACGATACTCAAGTATGCCGAGGTACACAAGTCAGACCTGATCGTGATGGGCAGCCATGGACGAAGCGGACATGCCCGCATGGGGCTTGGGTCTGTAGCAGAACACGTCTTGCAACAAACCAGCAGCCCCACGCTGCTCGTGCGTGCCCCGGAGGGCAAGGCCGTGCCTTCAAAGATTTCACGGATCCTATGTCCGGTGACCTTTGATGAACACGCGATCCAATGCATTTCCCTGTCCGCAGCAGTGGCTGTCACATTTGGTGCACAGCTCATCGTTATGCATTCCGAGGAAGAGGCCACGTCTCCCGGCGTGAGAAAGAAGCAACTCTGCGAATGGGTTCCAGCCGAGGTTAGAGACCGCTGCGAGTTGATCGAAGTCATTCGCCAGGGAAGCGCAGCGGAGCAGATCCTCCTTGCGGCTCGAGAACACGACGTGAATATAATTGTACTTGCCGCCAGGCACCGGCGGTTCTTTGACTTTACTGTGATTGGAACCACTACGGAGAAGGTAATGCGGCATGCGGATTCGACGGTCCTTGTTCTTCCTGTGCGCGGGGGGAAGCATGACTGATATCGTGAGATTGCTGTTATTCGTACTCGCCTACATTGCCCTGATGAGGTGGGTGCTTCCTCGGCTCGGCGTGCCGACTTGAATGTCGCAAACATGCGGCGTCGCGGAGCGGCGCAAGAGCAGTTCCAAAGAAGATCCTGATGTGCTGGCGGGTGTACAAACTGGCCAGGGGAGGCGAGGGAAGACATGAAAGTTCCTGCGGACTGCGCTTATGGAGATGTGCGAGCTACAAGCTGGAATTTTGACGAAGCGGTTTCCAAAGTAGAGGAAGCCCTGAAAACGGAGGGATTTGGCGTGCTTTGCCTGACCGACATCCGCGCCAAGTTGAAGGAAAAACTTGGTATCGACTTCCCGCGGTACGTGATCCTTGGGGCCTGCAACCCGCCGCTGGCGCGGCAGGCCCTGGAGCAAGATGTGAACCTGGGGCTGCTCTTGCCATGCAATGCCATTGTTTACGAACAAGACTCTCAAGTTCTCGTGGGGGCCGTGGATGCGGCGAAAATGCTTTCGGTGACCGATCGCCCGGAGATGGCGGGACTGGCAAACCAGGTAAATGAGAAGCTTCGGCGGGCATTGGACAGCGTTGCGCCACGGGCATCGGATTAGCGCGGGTCGCCTGATCGAACTCGAATCGATCCCCACACTTCAGGCGTAATTCCATGAGTAGGTCTCTTCCTCTCAAGAAGGAAGAGAATTCCAGAGAGCATGCGATCCAGCAAGATCGCACAGGCATCGGCTTGGCTATTCAATAATCTCAAAACTGAATCCGGATGGGTGTCCGATTCCGCGACAGTCACTTCCCGCAAACGGACGATTCCGCACATTAATTCGCCTGTTTAGGAACTCATAAGCTGTGTGAAAGCAGAGACTTAGCGAAGAATCGGTTCGGAGGGCCAACTGCGTTTTGGTAAGCAGAATTCAGGGGTGCACCCATGCAAATGTTATGGCAAGACCTGCGTCATGGGCTACGGATGCTTGCGAAATCGCCGGGATTTACGATCGTTGCCCTGCTTACGCTGGCCTTGGGGATCGGCGCCAATACGGCCATTTTCAGCATCGTCGACGGCGTGCTATTGCGCCCGTTGGCGTTCAAGGACTCGGCCGCACTCGTCAATGTTTGGGGAAAATTCGAGAAAGACGGCATCGCCCAAAACTGGATCTCTGAACCAGAATACTGGGACCTGCTGGGGCACAACGAATCGTTCTCGCAGATAGCGGCCTACGCGCTGGGCGGCAGCGCGAATCTCACAAGCGCGGACGCGAGGCCGGTGCAAGTCTCGACGGCCAATGCAACGGCGAGCTTGCTGCCTCTGTTGGGGATTAAGCCGGTGCTTGGGCGCAACTTCGGGGCTGACGAGGACCAGCCCGGGCATTCTCACTTCGCTCTGCTCAGCTACGCACTTTGGCAGAGCCAATTCGGAGGTGATCCGAACATTGTGGGCAAAACGATCCAGCTCGACGGCGACAAGTACGACGTCGTGGGTGTGCTTCCCAAGGAGTTTTTTCTAGGCCGTAAGCAGGATCTCTGGACTCCACTTGGGTTGAATCGCGCAAAGCCGCAAAATCGCGGCTCGCATTATTTGCACGTCGTGGCACGTATGAAGACCGGAGTGGATTTTGCGCAGGCTTCGAGTTCGCTCGCACACCTTGCGGACGAGTTACGGCGGACGTATCCCGCCAATTACGGCGCAAGTGCGGAGAATTTCACGATGTATATGGCGCCGGTGAAGGAACAGCTTGTCGGTAAGCTCCGTCCGGCGCTGCTCGTGCTGCTGGGCGCCGTGGCGTTTGTGCTCCTAATTGCGTGCGCGAACGTGGCGAATCTGTTGTTGGCGCGGGCTTCCTCGCGAGAAAAGGAACTTGCGATTCGTGCCGCGATGGGAGCGGGGCGAGCGCGCCTGGTGAAGCAATTGCTGACGGAGAGCCTGATTCTGGCGCTTGCAGGCGGCGCCCTCGGACTTGTGCTGGCTTATTGGGGCATCGACGCTTTGCGAGCACTCGTGCCTGCCAATACTCCACGCATGAATGAAGTACAGCTCAACCCCGGAGTGCTTGCATTTACTTTTGGAGTTTCGCTGTTAACGGGCTTCTTCTTCGGATTTGCTCCGGCGTGGCACATCGCGCGAACCGATCTGCGTGAGACGCTCAATGAAGCGGGCAGGGGCACGTCAGCAGCCGGGGGCAGCCGCCTGGTGCGCTCGGGACTCGTCGTTTCGGAACTTGCGCTGGCGGTGCTGCTGCTAGTTGGAGCAGGACTTTTGATCCGCAGCTTCAGCCGGCTGCTTGAGGTCTCGCCAGGATTCCAAACACAGCACCTGTTGACGATGGAGATCTCGTTGCCGGAGAAGGCCTATCCGGACGGTGCTCCGGTGCAGAACTTTTTCAAGCAATTGATGGCGAAGGTGAAGACGGTTCCCGGAGTGCAGGCCTCAGGGGCCGTTTCGCAAATGCCGCTTTCGGACTCCTACAGCTCCGGATCGGTATTTTTCGCAGACACCTCCATTTCCGATTTACAGAGATATCAGCCGATTGGGAATCTCCCTTACACGGAGATTGACCAACGTTCGGCGACCTCCGACTATTTTCAAGCGATGGAGATTCCGTTGGTTCGCGGGAGGTTGTTCAGTGAGGCGGATGATGCCGACGCCCAGCTTGTGGCGGTGGTGGACACAGATTTCGCGCATCGGTTTTGGCCGCACGGGGACGCCATCGGCCAGCGGGTGGCGATCGACACGATTCCGAAGGTCAAGCCGCTGGCACCGCGCTGGCGCACGATCGTGGGCGTAGTCGGCCACGTAAAGCATTACTCGCTGGACGTCGAGGGCAGGGAACAGATTTACTTTCCGGAAGACCAGCCCCTTTTCGGAACGTATGTGAATCGCGACATGACGCTCGCGGTGCGGACTTCCCTGGATCCGACGAGTGTGACGAATGCCATCCGCGAGCAGGTAGCTTCCATCGACAAGGATCTTCCGCTATACAACATCGCGACCATGGACCAGCTTGTTTCGGCTTCGGTGGCGCAACCGCGTCTGAATCTTTCTCTGCTCGTTGCGTTTGCCGTGCTGGCGCTGGTGCTGGCAGCGGTCGGCGTATACGGCGTGATGGCTTACGCCGTGACACAGAGGACGCAGGAGTTCGGCATACGCATGGCGCTCGGGGCCTCGAGCGCGGACGTCTTGAAACAGGTATTTCTTGAAGGTGGCCGACTCGCGGCGCTGGGCTTGGCGCTGGGTCTCGTGGCCGCACTTATGTTGACTCGTCTGATGTCCAGTTTGTTGTTCGGCGTAAAGCCGAGCGATCCTTTGACGCTTGGCTTGGCTGCTGCGCTGCTTGCGTTCGTTGCGCTGGCAGCCTGCTACATTCCTGCGCGCAGAGCTACGCGCGTGGACCCCATGGTTGCCTTGCGGTACGAATAGATTCTGGTTTCTAAATTGGTGAGACGATCGACGAATGGTTTAAAGATTGAGGCCGAAGCGAGTCTGAAATTCGCGGCGACCAAAGGGTGTGAGGCTTAGGGCTCTGCTGTCGAGATCCTCGAGTAGCCAATTCCGTTTTAGAGCGATTTTCAAGATGGCGGCGCCGAGCGCGCCGCCAACGTGAAAGCGGCGCTCGCTCCAGTCCAGGCAGGGGCAGGCAAAGCGGCGGCGGAGATTGCGGGTTGCGGCGAGATCGATGCCGAGGACTTCAAATGCTTGGGCGCCTGCTTGGGTGAGGTCATAGGTATTGTCGGTGGCGCTAGGACTTGGCGATAGCCAGCGGAGCGATTTGAAGCGATCGTGGAGCGAGACTCCCATAGTGCCCGCGATATGATCGTAACAAGTGCGAGCCGCGCGGAGTCGGGGCGGAGTATTCGGGACGAAGTTGGTTCGAGAGCCTCCGGCGAGGACGCTGAGACCTTCCAGAACATTGGCAACTTCCAAACCTTCGAGACTGTAATAGCGACGCTTGCCCTGGGTCATGACTTTGACAAGGCGAGCGAACTTCAGACGGTGCAAGTGCACGCTCGCGGTTGAGGGGCTGACTTCCGCGACGACGGCAAGCTCGGTGCTTGTCCGCGCGTGGCCATCCATCAGGCAATAGAGCATGCGAGCGCGAGCGGGTTCGCCGATGGCAGCGGCGATTCTTGAGGCAGAAGCGTCGGCGTGGGGCTTTACATTCATTGTTTGATGGTAATCGAAGGGTGCATGCTGCGCAACTGGCAAGCTGGAAGCGATGGAGCCGGCCGCACCGTGCACCGAACAGATCAACCGTCGGGAAGCTATTTTTCTGATTAGTTCCACGGGCGCGGCGCTAACACTCGAAGGCCACGAATTAGCAGCGAAATCGAGCGACAGGAGCGCAGCCATGATGATCACCTGCTTTATCCGCTACCAGATAGATCCGCATCAACGGGACGAGTTCCAGAAGTACGCCGAGAATTGGGGGCGGATCATTCCTCGCTGCGGTGGACACCTTTTGGGATACTTTCTTCCTCACGAAGGGACGAACGACATTGCGTGGGGATTGATCTCGTTCGATAGCTTGGCATGTTATGAAGCGTACCGGGCGCGCTTGAAGACAGACAAGGAAGCTCGGATGAATTTCGTGATGGCGCACAGCAAGCGGATTATCCTGCGGGAGGAGAGAACTTTTGTGGAAGTGGTTAACGGGACGTATGAGCTGCCAGCGACACTTAAATGAGTGAGCGATGGCGTGAATCCAAGCAGGCTGAAATCCGAGATGCGGTGAGCGGTTTTATTCGTATCGTAGAGCGACCATGGGGTCAACCTGCATAGCGCGGCGGGCCGGGATGTAACCTGCGAGGCCAGCAACAGCGGCAAGCACGAAACTGACGACGGCGAGCGTTGCGGGATCGTGGGCCGAAACGGTGAAAAGCATATGGGAGATGAGGCGAGAGGCCATGAGCGCAAAAGGGATTCCAAGAGCCATGCCCGCGAACGTTAGAACCAGAGTCTCGCGCAGGACCATGCGCAGAATTGTGCTGCGCGAGGCGCCAAGGGCTACGCGGATGCCGATCTCGTTCGTGCGGCGCGAGACCGAATAGGAAATCACACCGAAAATTCCGGTAGCGGCAAGTACCAGCGCCATCGCCGCGAAGAGGCCAAGCAAGAACGTGCGAAATCTTGGCTGGGCGACCGAAGCGTCCACAAGATCAGGCATTTTGGCGACATCCGTGACAGGCAGGTCTTTATCGATTTTTTGCACCTCCTGGCGAATGGCGGCGGCCACGCTGGCAGTACTCAAAGTGCTCCTTACGACCAGATTTGCGCCCCAAAAGGGAGCTTGGGCGTATGGGACGTACATCATCGGGCCGGGATTCTTACCCAAAGAAACGTCGTGGACGTCACCGACGACTCCAACGATTTCGCGCATGGCGCCGCCGCCGCTCGGACCAAAACCAAAGAGAAGGTGCTTTCCGAGGGGATCTTGATTTGGGAAATAGACGCGCGCCATGGCTTCGCTAATGATGGTGACAGTGGGCGCGGAGGAATTATCATGTTGATTGAAGAGGCGTCCGGCGAGCAGCGGAATCCCCATCACGCGAAAATAACTCGGACTAACCGAGACGTAGTCCGCCGTCCTGGATGCGGCCGAGGACGAAGGTGGGTTGCCTGCGATACCGAACGGCAAACTGACGTTGCCGTCGACGATCGGGCGTGGGACAGCCACTGCCGAATCCTGCAATCCAGGGTCTGACTGGATTTGCGCGAGCAATTCATGGGAGAAGGTGGCCCACTGCTGCGGCTTGGAATACTGAAATTGTGGAAGGGAGATGTCTGCTTTGACGATGTGCCGGGCGTCAAACCCTGGGTTGACCGAAGTGAGTTTGGCAAAACTGCGCAAGAGCAGACCAGCGGCGACCAGGAGCACCATCGCGAGCGCAATTTCCCCCGCGGCCAGGAAACTGCGCGCACGGCGGCGGTTGCGGCTTTCGCCGGGGCGGGGTCCCTCGCGAAGAGTGGTATGTACATCGGCATTGGCAGCGAACATGGCTGGAACCAAGCCAAAAACCACGGCTGCGAAGGCGGAAAGCAGAAGCGCAAATCCCAAGACAAAATAGTCGACGCGAATGGCATTCATTTGCGGCAAACTCGAGGGCAGGAGTGAGGCGAGGACTTGAACGCCGCCGTAAGCAAGAGCGATGCCGACGACTCCGCCGAGAAGGCCGAGGACTGCGGTCTCAGTGAGCAACTGGCGGATAATTCGGGCGCGACCGGCGCCCAGTGCGGTGCGAACAGCAATCTCTTTGGAGCGGGAGGTTGCGCGAGCAAGAAGCAAATTGGCGATATTGGCGCAAGCGATCAGGAGCACCAAGCCCACGGCGCCCAAGAGGACGAGCAGTGCGGTTCGTACATCTCCCACGATTTCTTTCTGAAGCGGCACCAGGCGAACCGTCCAACCCTTATTTTCGGCCGGAAATTCCCGGGCCAGACTTTGGCTGATGGCGTCCATTTCCGCCTTCGCCTGGGCCACGGAAACGCCCGGCTTCAGCCGGACAATCACTGGCAGCATATGCGTTCCCCGTGGAGGCATGAAGGTGCTGAAGACAGGGTCCTGAGCGAGGGGGATCCAGACTTCCTGCCTGATGTTGAAAAAAGGAGTGGGAAAGCCGGCGGGCATGATGCCAATCACCGTGAACGCCCGCTTGTCCAGGTTAATCGAACTTCCGACGATGTTCGGATCGGCCCCGAAGCGTCCGCGCCACAGCTCTTCGCTAATGAGAGCTACGGGGAGCGCGCCTCGCTTGCCGTCCACGGAGAAGAAGATGCGCCCCGCCAGCGGCTTCACGCCCAACAGTGAAAAAAACTCGGCGGTCACGACGGAGGCGTTGACAACAGTCGGCTCGCCACGGCCCGTCAGCGTGAGCTGGTGGGCTAGGTCTCCCCCCAGCTCGCTAAAGACATGGTTCTGTCTACGCCAATCCTCATAATTTGGATACGAGCAGCCAGTCTCCGCAATGCCTTGTTGCTTGTTCGCTTGAAAGGCGGTGAACAATTCATTGGGATGCGCATAGGGGAGCGGCTTCAAGAGGACCGCGTAAACGACGCTAAAAATGGCCGTGTTCGCGCCGATGCCGAGAGCAAGCGTGAGCACGGCGACGGCGGTGAACCCGGGACTCTTGCGCAGCACGCGGACAGCATAACGCGCGTCCTGCAACAATGTTTCGAGTAAGGGTAAGCCGCGGAGCTCGCGGTTTGTTTCTTTGAGTTGCGTGAGTCCTCCCAAGCGAATGCGAGCCGCGCGTTTCGCTTCTTCTGGTGCCATGCCTCGGCGGACGTTTTCTTCCGTGAGCAAATTAAGATGCGCCTCAAGCTCGCGGTCGAAGTCTTGATCCACGTGGCCGGGTGAGAGCCAAGCGCGGGTTCGGGAAGCCAAAGTTCTAATCCAGGCGAACATGGGGTTATCCTCGCTTCGCGATGCGCAGAACGCGGCCGATGACCCCGGAGACGCACTCCCAATTTTGGGCTTCGGCATTGAGCTGCTTACGCCAGGTTTTAGTGATGCAATTGAATTTGGCTTTTCGGTTGTTATCCGACGTACCCCAAGCGCCCGAAATGCATCGTTTCTGTGTGTGGCGAACCGGAAAAGCGTTTATCGCGCCCTGATTGATCTGCAGACGTTCTTCACTGACCTGTTCGATGCGGCGGGCGATTGCGTAGCCGTGCAATGGTCCTCGGGATGCGAAGGTCTGCAAGAGCATCAAGTCGAGAGTGCCCTGAGGAATTTCTGATTTTTCACCCGCCATGTAAACTCCTGTGGCATACCCACAGGAGTATGCCGAAAGACCTGTGGGATGTCAACAGGGAAGGGCCTCTTCTTTCCGGCTCATCCGGCCTATCCCCTTCCAAGCGTTGGTGAGGCCGGGCGGACCAGCGAAGTGAGCTGATTTCAGCGGGCAAGGGTGAGTGCTTTCTCGATCATTTCTTTTTGTGTATGAATTTGGCTTTTGCATGGATGTCAACGTGGGCTGGATGACACAACATGGTCTGAGCACCCCATTTGGGAACGTTGCCGGGGCATTCTACGCATGGGACAAGGAGGTTCGGGCGGAAACAGTACTGGAAAGGGCTTTGGGCCGCGATCAAGGGAGTGCCAAAGCAGGCAGCCCTCAATTTATGTTCGAAACTTGTCCACTAATGCACAGTATTCGGCCGGAGGAACGAGCACACTTTGGGTCTCGCAGTTTAGCGGAGGAGATTCATGCAAAAGATTTCAAAGATTTCGTTGGCACTTGTAATTGCACTCGGTGCTTCGATGTACGTCCAGGCACAAGAGCAGGAGACCGCCCATCCGGGCGATCCAGTACCTACTTACCGAGGAAACGTAGTCAGCCGCACGGCGCGGGCGGTGGAATATAGACACCGCAGTGGGGCCACAAAGATTGATTTTCAGGGCACAGAACTCATGCCTAGCGCGCGCGGCGAGGCCAAAGTAGAGAGCAAGCGCGGGGCCATGGAAATCGAAGTTGAATTTGCGGATGTAAACAGGCCCACGGAATTCGGAAACGAGTATCTGACCTACGTCTTATGGGCAATATCTCCCGAAGGGAGGTCGGTGAATCTCGGCGAAGTGTTAGTCGGAGACAACCACCGGAGCAAGCTAGACGTAACGACAAACTTGCAGGCGTTCGCGCTCATCGTGACCGCGGAGCCGTATTACGCGGTGCGCCGGCCAAGCAACGTGGTGATCATGGAAAACGTGGTTCGCGACGACACCAAAGGCACTACGGAAGCGGTGGAAGCGAAGTACGAGTTGATCGACCGCGGCGGCTACATTCCCACGGGTTATAGCTTTGACCCGGTGGTCTTGAATGCCAAGCTGCCACTGGAATTTTTTGAAGCGCGTAATGCGATGCGCATCGCGAAGTCAGCAGGCGCCGAAAAGTACGCAACTGAGAGCTACAAGAGTGCGGTTAGCCAGATGAGAGAAGCGGATGCGCTAGCCATCAGCAGGCACGAAAACAAGAAATCGCTGATTGCCATTTCGCGTGAAACCGTGCAGACGGCAGAAGACTCCCGCGAAATCGCGACGAAGCGCATCGCGTCCGACCGGGCG
The DNA here is from genome assembly GCA_963824515.1 of uncultured Acidobacteriota bacterium. Classification (GTDB taxonomy): domain Bacteria; phylum Acidobacteriota; class Terriglobia; order Acidiferrales; family UBA7541; genus Acidiferrum. Next base: position 23,041 of record CAWGPN010000012.1, on the reverse strand, counting down.
GAGAACGAGCGCAACGCGGCCGCGGGCCGTGAGGCGGACGCCAATGCCCAGACAGCCGACGCCGTACGCGAGCGCAACGAAGCCGACCGCAAGAAGCTAGAGGCTCAGGCGGCCACCCAGCAAGCACAAGGCGCACAGGCCACGGCGGAAGCGGATTCCGACCGCGACCGGGCGGCAGCAGCCGCTGCCAATCAACAAGCTCAGCAAGCGCAGAGCGCCCAGGCCGACGCCGAGGCGGATGCGGATCGTAATCGAGCCGCAGCCGCATCTTCCGATCAGCAGCTTCAGCACGCCGTACAAGACCGCGAAGAACTTCGCGCGAAACTGCTCCAGCAATTCAACGTAATCCTCGAGACACGCGACACCGCGCGAGGATTGGTCGTCAACATGTCGGACGTGCTCTTCGACAGCGGACAATACACACTGCGGCCACTGGCCCGCGAGAAGCTGGCCAAAATATCGGGCATCGTGCTGGCGTATCCGTCTCTCAGGCTGGCAGTGGAAGGCAACACTGATAGCGTGGGATCGGAAGAGCTCAACCAGACACTATCGGAAAACCGAGCCGAAAGTGTGAGGACTTATCTCACCTCACAGGGCGTGCCGGAATCCTCGACGACTGCCCAAGGTTTTGGCAAGACGAGGCCGATTGCGTCCAACGATACAGCGGACGGGCGTCAGCAAAACCGCCGCGTCGAGTTGGTCGTTTCGGGCGAAGTGATTGGCACGAAGATCGTTCCTGCAACAACAGAACCAGTCGCTTCCACACAGCCCCGTTAATCGCATCGCTGAATGAACGAAGCCGGCTCCGAGTGAGCCGGCTTCTTCTTTCAAAATCGACCTTGAAGTCCGCCGCGGTTGGTTCGGCTGTGTATGCAAAAGCTAGCCGGCAGTCCGCCAAGCGCGAGTTATACCGCCGGATCTTTTTGGCGCGTGGCCTTGACACCCGTTAAAATCCCAATGCCCAATAGGACGATGGCACCGACGGCAATCCATTGCCCAGGTATGTGGAACAAGTGGGCTCCATACATCAGGCCTGCGATTAAAATCACAAATCCAATTGCGTAAATTCCGAATGACATGGTGAATCCTTTCCGCTGCGGTATCGGAGAGCTGCTTATAAAACTGGAGTGGCGCCGGCAAGAGAAGCGGCAAGACCGCGGCTTTTTTCCTGGTGCGAGCGAGCACGAAGTAAGAAGCCACGGTTGCCCGGGTGAAGGTAGATTTAATCGTGATCTGGATGGTGATGGCGCCACTTCCAATAATCTTGCCGCTCCCGGCGGCTGGTGTGGCGGAACTCACGATAGTGCCTGTGCCTTTCGCCAAGATAAATGCGGAATGAGTGGTCTTCGCGGTCGTTCCACCTATGGTAGTCATGATGGTCGCGGTCGTAATAGCGGGCATGATCTTTGTTGTCATGTCGGATGACTACTTCCTGTGCGGCCGCGGCCCTGGTGGCTAGTGGGGCCGTGAGTGCGGCACTCAGGAAAACAAAACACAGATATTTGGTTGCTGGATGCACGTCGTCCTCCGTAAATCGCGGACTCCCAGGGCGGAGCTCTGGCTTGTAGCAAGTATGCGAGAGGGCGCTTCCGAAATCTGTCCAGTAGAGCACACAAGGACCGCAGTGGTCCTTCCGAGGGTGCTGCAGCTCCGTCAGGGCGCGAGAGGGCTGGTCGCCCACTAACGATCACACGCGATTTTGTCTCGTCTTTTTCAGTGGACGTAGAAGCCGGATTTGGAGAGGACGACGTAGTCGCGGCCCTTCTTGCCGAAGGAGGGCGCGAGGCGGACGTCGAGTTTGTGGGGTTTGCCGAGGGCGGCCGAGGCGTTCGTGTAGTAACCCAGCGTGTAGCGCGTCTTGATGCGTTCGATGAGAGCGCGGAAAACGGAGTCGAGATGGGCGACGTCCCGAACGTCGAAGATTTCGCCGCCGGTCTGCTCCGCCACTTTGCGGATGTTGACGAGGCCGGGAATCATGCTGGCGGCGAAAAGGGTTTGCGGCGGATTGTAGCCTGGGATTTTCAGGTTGTAGAGCACGGCATCGGCGGCGATGGCTTCGGTGACGATGTCGTGCGTGCCTTGTCCGCCGGCATCAGTGCCCACGTCATCGCTGATGAGGATAATTACGCGCCGTCCCTTCGGAGGAAGCGGGAGGAGATATTGGGAAGCGAGAAAAATGCCGTCGTTGATATTCGTTGCGCCGCCGGCGTGAAAGGAACTGATCAGATTGGCGATTGCGGTCTTGTCTTTTGTGAAGGGGACGCGCAGTTGGGCTTCTGTGGAAAAAGTGAAGAGGGCCACCTCGTCATCGGGTTTGAGGGCGGCGAGGGCGGTATTCGCCGCGTCGCGTAAGGGACCCAGGAAGGGGCCGATCGAATCGCTCAGATCCAGCACGAGCGCGACATTGATTGGCAGCGCGTCGCGGCCGAAAACGTCGATCTTTTGGCGGACGCCATCTTCGCGAACTTCGAAGTCATCTTTCTTCAGGTCGGACATGATTTGACCGGACTTGGTTTTCACGGTGGCGTCGAGCAAGACAAGGTTCACGCCGACGTGAATGACGCTTCCCTCCTGGTCCTGCGCGCGAACTGAGGGTTGGAGAGCCAGCGCAAAGAGAACGGCGAGGGCCGAAGAGCGGAGTACGCTTCGCCGCAGCAAGGGGATGACCATTATTTTCATGATTTATTGAGGGTGCTCCGCTGCACCGGTTGACTGTGACTCCTCCCATTGTACAGAGGTTGTATCGGGACCGAATCGGGAAGACCGCGAGGACCCCCTTGCGGCTTGCAGCCCCCACATCGGTAGCTAGGACTTTGGCGAATCGCAGAGGGGCGGGTCGCCCGCCCGGTGGAGGAATTCCTACGACGCCCGAGACGCTCGGCGATAGGCTACGCCGCACTTATAGAGCTTGTCCTTGGTGATCTCCACCACCCAGGCAATCTCCGCGGGGACAAAAATAGCGTTGCCACCGGGCGAGTAGGGAACGGCAATCTCGATATCCGTTCGCGCGAAATACTGCTTCCGGCTCTTGAAACAAAGCCCGCCCTTGGACATGTCCTCACAGGTGACCACGTCTTCGGAAAAGCCCGAACGGCGAACGCAGGCTTTGTAGTTAACTTTGGTGCGAGGATGTTTGCGGCGGTTATCCAATTGGGCGGCGGGTTTGTGGTCCGCGGGGGATGCATAGGAGGAAGTGGCTTGCGATATGGGGGCGGTTATGGGGCTCGGCGGAGCTTGTGTTCTGGAACTGCTCCCGGTGCCGGTGGCTTGCAGGGAAGTTGACGCAGTCTTCTCTGGGCCGGCGGACACCAGAACCGGCTGCTCTTCCGCTGGCGGTACGGGAACTTCGGAAGCGCGCTTCCAAAGAGTTGAATCGTGGCATTCCTTGCAGTAACGGACAATCCCGTCGTTAATCATGAGGACGTCTGACTCGACGTCGATGTGGTCCACAATTTCGCGAAGCTGGCAACTCCCGCACTCCAGGAGCACGCGGCGAGCACGTTTTTCCGTTTCGGATACAGGGGCGAAGTCGATTCCCCAGAAGTCGATATTGGAGCTATCCACAAAGGCGACACCGTATGTGTAAATCTCGCCTTCGGAACCGATGCGGCCGACGACCCGGACGACTGCCTCCTTATTGGTGTCGAGGTATCGAATGATGATTTCTTGCTCGGCGGAAAGCTTATAAGTCGAAATGATGCCAGCGCCGTAACGGCTCAGCAACACAGTCTTGGTCATTTCCGAGAAGCCCTTGCCGTCCAGGTCACTTCCAGTCAAAAGGATAGCGAGTTCCTTGGGAATACGGCTGCTGCGGCGCAGGTGTTCGTAGGACACGTTCTACACTCTTCGAGGGAAGCAAACCTAAAAATAAGGTTAACCGGAAGCGCCTGGCTCCGGCACAGAAATTGGGCCGATGGTTCCACCGGCGCAAGGGCCAGGAGGGAATCCTCTCGAAAACCAGGCCGGACGCCAAACGAGCAAGCGAAACGAAGCCCCAAATGTGATGAAACGTCATGGGAGGACCACACACTACTTTTGGGGCGGCAACCAACCGTCGGCCTAGTCGGCCCCGGCTTGAAGGTCCCGGAGTGCAAATGGAAATGCCACTACCTTCCATCCAGGAAGTGCTCGATCAGGAGCTGCAGCAACTGGAAACGTCGCGTGAACTGCGGCTCGGGCAAGACACGCAGCGCCACGCCGCGGAGAAGAGCCTGATCGGCTTGGCCTTCTCCGGAGGGGGAATTCGCAGCGCGACGTTCAACTTGGGAGTGCTGCAAGCTCTGGCGAGAAACAAGCTCCTGCGATCATTGGATTTCATTTCCACAGTTTCGGGCGGCGGCTATATTGGCGGTTGGTTGATGGCCTGGATGTACCATCAGGGCATTGGCATCCGGGAGATCGAGGAGCGTCTGTCCGCGCCTCCGAAAATGCCCGAGCAGGCGAGCGACCTGCCCGAAGTGCATTTCTTGCGTGACTACAGCAACTACCTGACGCCGCGGAAGGGATTCTTGAGCGCGGATTCTTTAGCATTTGCAGCAGGCTATCTGCGAAACACCCTCTTGAATCAAGTCATTCTGGTGATGACGCTCCTGTCGTTACTGCTCATCCCCCGGTCCATTGTTTATTTGCTGCACCTTCTAGAAGACCTTGAGGAAGCTTGGCAGGGCAAGGTTTTCCCGGCGCTCCAGCCTTTCTTGCAGTCGCAGTACCTCGCGCTTGCCGTTGGACTAGGGCTCGGTCTTGTGGGAGTGATTTTTGTCGGGCTGAATTTGGAAACGGTGGATCCGCACAATGGGAAAAGGGATTACTGGTCCGCAACGCCCGCAGCCGTCAAGTCGCTCATTGTCCTTCCGTTGATCGCCTCGGCAGCCTTTTTCGCCTATGGCTGCAGCCAGCTTCTGATGCAATGGGGAATCGTCGAAAATCCATTGTTTCTCGCGCCCGGGCTGGGAATCGCAACTTACTTCGGCATGTGGATGGTTGCATGTGCCGTACGGGAAGTGATGCGTTGGAGGCGGCGGAACGTAGTGGAAAACGGGCCCGGGTCGCTCTTGGTTCTGGTGACCGCTGCGCTCTCCGGCGGCATCATCGGCTACCTCTACGTCCCCCTCGCGCACATTCTGATCCACAATTTCGACAAGGGCGGAATTCCCTATTCCAACTGGCACGTAATGACCTTCGGGCCGCCCGCTGTGATCTTGATCATGCTGCTCGCAGGTGTTGTTCATATAGGTCTAATGGGAAGCAGCATGATGGAAGCTCACCGTGAGTGGTGGGCCCGCTTGGGCGGAATGCTCATACTTTCCGCGCTCGCCTGGCTCGCTATCTTTTTGATCGCCATCTATTTCCCATATGCGCTGGGGCAGCTTTTTCTTTGGGAACGCGGACACCCCTCGCTCTTCATATCAATAAGCGGCGTTCCAGTGCATGTCCTGCCAGCGGGCGGCGTCCTGACATGGATCGCTTCGACGGCTTATGGAGTGTTTTTCGCAAAGAGCGAGAAAACAGGTACTTTCAGTCCTGACGCGGCCTTTTCAAAGAAACTTCCCATCATCGCCGCAAAGGTAACTCCTTACGTTTTCATCCTTGGGCTGCTGCTGGGCTTGTCCTTGCTGGCCTCTTTTCTCGCGAACTGTGTCAAGCATCATAACCGTTCGGCCTTCGATGTTCCGAGCAGCTTCCATTTTGATATCCAGGTACCCCTGCTGTGCTTGATTTTTCTCGCGGGGGCTGTGCTCATCTCCTGGCGAGTGGATATCAACGAGTTTTCGATCCATTACCTGTATCGGGACCGATTAGTGAGGTGCTATTTGGGGGCGTCGGTGCAGGGCCGAAATGCGCAACCGTTCACTGGATTTTCGGATGAGGACAATCTACCCCTAAGCCGGCTGGCCATTCCGCCGGGCTCAAAGCTACCTCAAGATGGCCGGCCAGTGCCGATTTTGAACACGAGTCTGAACGTCGTACATGGCAAGGAACTTGCACTGCAGACGCGCAAGGCTCGGTCCTTTGCGCTCACTCCGACGTACGGAGGATACACCCGGGGCCTTCCCGGCAAACGGGAATGGCAAGCTGTCTATGCGCAAACCAAGAACCTTGCTTCCAAATTGCCGGGTTTCAAAAAAGGAGTGACGTTGGGAACCGCGATAGCCATTTCCGGCGCGGCCGCAAGTCCGAACATGGGTTCCTACTCCGATCCCGCGCTGGGATTCCTGATGACCCTGTTCGATGTGCGTCTTGGATGGTGGATCGGAAACCCCGGTGGCAAAGGTTGGGAGAAGGGCAGCCCGCAAGTCGGCTTCCTATGCCTGATGAAGGAACTGTTGGGGGCCGCGGACGACGAAAGCAAATACGTTTATCTATCCGACGGCGGCCATTTTGAGAATCTGGCTCTGTACGAACTCGTGCGGCGACGCTGCAAACTCATCATCGCCAGCGATGCGTCTTGCGATCCGGGGTACTCGTTCGGCGACCTGCACAACGCGATGGAACGATGCCGAACTGACTTCGGCGTTGAAATCGTGATTGAGGACCTGGCAGAAATCACGCCCAAGTCAACCTCTGGCGAGCCCGGGACGGCAAGGTCCGATACGCATTTCGTTGTTGGAAAGATCAAGTACAATCCAGACTCGCCCGACGAGGACGGAACGATTGTTTACCTGAAGCCGGCGCTCGTGGAAGACGACCCGGACGATGTGCTGGCTTTCGCCAGGAAAGACGAGTCATTTCCTCACGACACCACCGCGAATCAATGGTTCGACGAAAGCCACTTCGAGAGTTATCGTGCTCTCGGCATGGCCAGTGGGTCCGCCGCAAGCGACTCGATTGCCGCGGAGATTGACCGCGCGCTGAGGTGAGCGGCCGATAATTCCAGGGCTGGCAACGGTTTTGAGAGGTGCCCTCGCCGCCTCGATTATTCGTAGCGCAGGGCCACGAGGGGATCGATGCGCGTGGCGCGGTACGCGGGAATCCAGCAAGCGAATAGGGCAATCGCAGTGAGCAAGAGAAGTACGACTGCGAAAGTCAGCGGGTCGGCCGGCTTAATGCCTACGAACAAGCTGCCCATCACGCGTGTGCCTGCCAAGGCCACAATCAAACCCAGGGCGAGGCCGATGCCGACGACTCCGAGTCCTTGCCGCAATACCATTTTCAGAATGTCGCGCGGCGCTGCGCCCATGGCTATGCGGATGCCGATCTCTTGCGTGCGTTGAACGGCGGCGTAGGAAACCACGCTATAGATTCCAACGACGGCGAGAATCAGACCGAGCAATCCCATGATGGCGGTTAACTGAGCGCCGAAACGAAACAGGAAAAAGCCGTTCGCGCCCTGTAAAGCTTGCGTCATGGTCTGCACTTGCGTTATGGGAAGATCCTGCGCGACTTCGTGAATTTGAGATTCGATTTGCAGCGCCAAGGTTTCCGGCGGCACGGAAGTTCGGACTTGGATGATGCGCATGGATAGATAACTCTGGCCGAAGGGGATGTAGAAGAAAGGCTGGGGATCTTCGGTCACGTTTTGATATTTTCCATCCTGGACGATGCCGACGACTTCCAGGAACGGGCCATTGGCGCCCTTTGTCCCAAATTGTTTGTGGAGGGCATCCTCATTCGGCCAGAATTTTTTGGCCATGGTTTGATTGATGATCGCAACCGGTGGGGCTTTCTCGCTGTCGGCGTCGGAGAATTTCCGGCCTCGCAGCAGACGAATCTCGAGCGTGTCCAGATAGCCGGGCGTGACCGTGTTGTACGAGACGCTCGGAGGTTGTTGGCCCGGCCCATAAGGGTGCTCTTCAATCCAGACGCGGTCGCCGGCGCCGACATAGCCCATGGGAACCGTGAAGGCTTGTGCCATACACTCCACGCCGGGCAGAGCACGAATGCGATCCTCAATCTCCTGGTAGGCCTGGCGAGCCTGCGGCTCTTTGTAGCCGATCTGTCCCAGGTCCACGGAGAGGTCGAGAACGTGGTCGGGATTGAACCCCAGGTCGATTTTTTGGGCCTTCTCCAGGCTGCGCACGAACAAACCAGCGACGATCAGCAAGACAAGCGACCCGGCCACTTGCGCGACCACGAGAGCATTTCTCGCCCTCTGGCGGCGCGGGCCGGAAGATGACCCGCGGCCTCCTTCATGCAGGATCGAGATTACATCCGTACGAGCGGCGCGAAAAGCCGGCATGATTCCGACCACCAAGCCCGTGAATAAAACGGCCCCGAGAGCGAACAGATACACGCGTGCGTCAGGGTGAAAATCGAATTTGATAGGTAAGTCCGTGCCGAGGTTCAGCGAACTCAGGATTCCGTCGGCCCAGGATGCGAGCAGCAGGCCTGCGCCGCCTCCCAGAAAAGCGAGTAAAAGACTCTCCGTGAGGTATTGGCTCACGAGGCGGCCCTTGCCGGCACCGAGAGCCGCGCGAATCGCCATTTCACGCTGCCGGACCGTCGCGCGCACCAATAGGACGTTGGCGATATTGAAGCAGGCCACGAGGAGGACCAGAGCAGCCAGAGTCATGAAGGCGATGGCAACCATCGGAAGAGGATTCTGAGGGTCGGGATTAGGACGCGCCAGTTTCTCTGGAAAGAGCTGCACAGCGACGCCTTTTTCGGTGTCGGGGTGCTGCCGAGCGATGTGCTGAGCGGCTACATTGAGGGAGGCTTGAGCCTGCTTGATGGCTACACCGGGCTTAAGCCTGCCCATGACCGTGAGGGTGCGAGAGCCACGGCTCGTCCAGATTTTTTGGATGGGATTATCGGGGTCTTCTTTATGCTCGGCGCTGAAGGGAATGTAAGCGTCCATATCGACGCTGAAGTAGGTGCCATGAAACTCCTCGGGAGCGACGCCAACAACCGTGAAGGGCAACCCGTTTAGTTCCACTTTCTTGCCAATGACATCCGGATCGCCGGCAAATCTCTTACGCCAATACGCGTAGCCCAGGACCATGATGGGATCGGCGCCAGGAGTGCGGCCTTCGCTCGGTAGAATGAGACGTCCGTAGGTAGGCTTAATGCCGAGCCCGGAGAAATAGGTGCTCGAGACACGGCTGATGATGCAATGGTCGGCCACGTGATCGACAGCAACGGAAGCAAGGGTCACCCGGTACGCGAACAAATCACTGAAGGTGCTGGTCTGATCACGCAAGTCTTCGTAGTCGGGATAGGAAAACCGGTGAATATCCGGGAGTGACGGTTGCTGAAGCGAAAGCACGGTGATCTGTTCGGGATAGGGGACGGGGAGCGGACGCAGAAGGAAACCGTTGATCACGCTAAATAGCGTGGTGTTGACGGCCATGCCGAGGGCCAGCGTTACAATGCCGATGATGGCAAAGCCGGGGTTCTTCGCCAGCGTTCGAAAGCCGTGCCGCACATCTTTCCAGAAATTCAGCATTAGTTTAGCCTCGGACCCGATGGGTAGTGGGGCACTTGCAATTCCCCGAGTATCGGTCGCTAACTCATTCAGTGATTGGACCTTAATTCAAAATGCCCCATTCGTGCTTTGCCCGCGGTGTCCGAAAATGGGATTCCTTGTCTCACTTGTGAGCCAATGCCTTGTGGGACGAGCCGGTCCGAGGTGATTATGGAGAAAGGGAGCGTACTGAACCAATGGCTTAAACACAGCTCAAGGAGGGAGGGTTGTGACTAGCTATTCAAATAGGCCGACCGAAGATTGAGCACGGTCGAAAATAGGACAACGCCCTCACTTGACTCTTCTAAGTCTTGGTATACCGGTCGGTTTGATCCCGAAGAATTCCAAGGATGCCCTCCAGATAATCGCTGATTAACTCCAGTTCCTTGGTCGAGTAGCCAGATACCAGCTTTAAGGACGCGGCGGCAAGGCCCTCGTAGAGATGGCCAACTCGTCGAAGTGCGTCGGGGAGGGGGCGGACGAAGACTTTGCGGCGATCCGCGGGGTCACGAAAGCGCTCGACGAGGCCGGCCCTCTCCAGGCGGTCGAGAATGCCTGTGACAGCCCCAGTGGTTAAACCAGTAGCGCGGGCCAGATATCCCGCAGTGAGTGGCGGCTGGGAATAACGGGACATAAGCTCGAAGCATCTAGTGTCAGTAACATTTAGGCCAAGCCTGTCGGCAACGGCCTGGTGGAAGAAGACGGAAACAGTGCCGAGTTCGCGGCCGAGTTCCATACCGACTCTCAGGATCAAAGCTTTGCGTGTGCGCGGCGCGGTGGATTTAGTCATTTTATCTTGACAGCTAAATATCTCACATTCTAAGGTAATTTGCGACACAAGAAAGTATACTGGAGAGCTGGCGTTAGAATGATGAGCAGAAAATTACGAACACCCTGTAATCTTTCCAAGCACGGCAGCGTAATCGCTGGTGTAAGGCTGTTTACACGGAGAAAAAGGAATTGATGGCGGCGACAGAACTTCATGCAAAAGCGGACTTGGATTCTCTGCGAATCCATGACAGCCACCGATCGGGTGGTCAAACCGGGAAGCGGCTGGGGTACGCGTCGGCCGCGCTCGGCCTAATCGTGCTGATTGGCGCCTTGGCTTTCGCATTTCGAAACCAAACGCCGGTCGTGGACGTCGTCACAGCACAACAGCCGGAAGCGGGTGGCCGTGAGGCAATTTTGAACGCCAGCGGTTACGTCACCCCGCGGCGCAGAGCCACGATTGCCGCCAAGATCACCGGTCGGGTCACGGGCGTGTACTTCGACGAGGGAACGCACGTGCACAAGGGGCAATTGCTGGCCACTCTGGATGAGTCTGACACGAAACGATCCCTCGATGCGGCAATCGCAGACCGGAACGCTTCCCAGGCGGCCATCGCGGATTTGCAGGTACAGCTCAAACTGGCGGAGATCGAGTTGCGGCGCGCCCGGGAATTACGCGAGTCTGGTGTGCAGTCGCAGCAGCAATTGGATACTGCCAGCTCTTCGGCGGACAGCTTAAAAGCCAAGATCGCACTGGCAAAAGCACAGGTGCTGGCCTCCGATGCGCGGATTCGCGAAGCGCAGCAGGCGGTGGACAATTGCGTGATCACCGCGCCGTACGACGGCATTGTGGTTTCGAAGGATGCCCAAGTGGGAGAGATGGTGTCGCCCATCTCCGCGGGCGGCGGATTTACCCGCACGGGCATCGCTACGATCGTGGACATGAAGTCGAATGAAATCGAAGTCGACGTCAACGAGGCCTACATCGCTCGCGTTAAGGACAGACAACCGGTCATCGCCACACTGGACGCCTACCCCAATTGGCAGATTCCGAGCCATGTGCGCACGGTAATTCCCACGGCGGACCGCCAGAAGGCTACCGTGAAGGTGCGCATCTCGTTCGACAAATTGGACCCGAGAATTTTACCCGATATGGGCGTGAAGGTGACTTTTCTCGATGACGCGCCGAAGAAAAAGACCGATGCGAACGCCCCGGTTGTTGCGGCGCTGCTTCCGACGGAGGCGCTACGCGACGACAACGGGAAGAAGATTGTATTTCTTGTAAAGAACGATCACCTCGAGCGGCGCGCGGTGGCCGTGGGAAACACGCAGGGAACGCAGACGGAGATTTTATCCGGGCTGGTGGCCGGAGACTCGGTGGTCGTTGGAGGGCCTGCCAATCTGCACGATGGGCAAGCGGTTCAGATTAAGAAATAGGAGCGCCAAAGATGATTCGAGTAGATGGCCAGGGAAACGGAAACAGCCTGATTCGCGTACGCGGCTTGGATAAGACGTACCGCCGCGGCGGCGAAGAAATCCAGGTGCTGCAACGCCTCAATCTGGATGTGGACAAGGGCGATTTTGTGGGATTCATGGGGCCGAGCGGCTCTGGGAAAACCACGCTGTTGAACTTGCTTGGTGGGTTAGACGTGCCGACGCACGGAAGCATTACCGTGGCGGGCGACGAAATCACACATATGTCAGGAAGCAAGCTGACGCATTGGCGCGCGCGGCACGTAGGCTTCATTTTTCAGATGTACAACCTGATTCCCGTGCTCACGGCATTTCAGAACGTCGAGTTGCCATTGTTGCTCACCAAACTTTCGAAGTCTGAACGGCGCAAGCACGTGGAAACGGCTCTAAGTGTCGTTGGCCTGGCGGACCGCATGAAGCACTTCCCGAGGCAGCTCTCCGGCGGACAGGAACAGCGCGTGGCCATCGCGCGAGCGATCGTGGCCGACCCGACGTTTCTGCTGTGCGACGAGCCCACCGGCGATCTGGACCGCAAAAGCGCGGACGAAATCATGGCCCTGATTCACAGGCTCGTGAAGGAGTATGGCAAGACGGTGCTGATGGTTACTCACGATCCCGTGGTAGCGAAGCAGGCGGACGTTACGCTGCATCTCGAAAAAGGACTTCTGGTGGAAGGGGGCCAGCGCCAGGAAGTGGTCGCCGGAGGTGTGGCATGAAATTCCGCGGGCTGATCTTCGCCAACCTTTTTCGCAAGAAAATCCGCCTGATTCTGACCATCGGCTCGTTTGCCGTCGCGCTCTTTCTTTTCGCGTTTCTTGCCGTGGTGAGGGGCGCATTCACGCGAGGGACTGAGGTCGCCGGCGCAGACCGTCTCGTCACCACCAACCGGATCGGACTGATTCAGACGCTGCCGATTTCCTACCAGGCGAAAATCGAAGCGATCCCCGGCGTAAAGGCAGTTACCCAAAATCACTGGTTCGGTGGAGTCTACCAGGACGAAAAGAATTTCTTCGTGCAGTTCGTGATCGACCCGGACAACATGCTTAAAGTGATGACAGAATTCAAAGTCCCCCCCGATGAGTGGGCCAATTTTTTGAAGGATCGGCAGGGGGCTATCGTCGGCGCGAAAACCGCCCAACGCTTCGGGTGGAAAATCGGCGACCGCATCCCCATCGTTAACTCCCTTTACGGCCCCACCAAAACCTGGGAATTCAATCTCGACGGGATTTATCACAACGATCGCCCCGGCGGCGACGAAACTCAGTTTTGGATTCAGTATAAATACTTCGACGAAAACGTTCCTGACTTTGCCAAGGGCACTGCCGGGTGGTATGTCGTGAAAGTGGACAATCCCGATGATGCCGCGCGCATTTCCAATGCGATTGACGCGATGTTCGCCAATTCTTCTAATGAAACCAAGACGGAAACAGAATCGGCGTTTGCTGCCGGTTTCATAAAGCAGTTTGGCAACATTGAATTGCTGATCGAGATCGTCGGCATGGTGGTGTTCTTTACGCTGCTCCTGGTCACTGGCAACACCATGGCTACTTCCGTGCGCGAACGGATTGGCGAACTCGCCGTTCTAAAGGCCATCGGCTTCAGCGACCGCTCTGTTCTGTTTTTTGTGCTGGCGGAATCTCTCGCCATCGCGCTCCTTGGAGGTGTGCTGGGGCTTGGTCTCGCCCTTCTAGCGGTTCCGGTGCTCGGCCGCCTTCTAAATGGCTTGCTTCCATCGCTCATTTTGTCGCCCGCGATTTTGTCGCTGGGACTGCTCGTGGCCATTCTGGTGGGCGCCGTCAGCGGCATTATCCCCGGCATCGGTGCAATGCGCATGCGCGTTGTGAACGCGTTGCGGAGGGTGTGAAATGGCTATTCCTGTTATTTACAACTTTCGAAGTGTCAAGGCGCGATGGACCTCCGCGATAGTGGCTATCCTGGGGATTGCCGGGACTGTGGGCGTTTTTATCGCCATGCTTTCCCTGGCGCGTGGATTCAAAGCGACCCTGGTCTCTTCCGGCTCGGCTGACAACGCTCTCATCATGCGCGCGGGCTCGACATCGGAAATGACGGGCGCCGTCTCAAACGAGAGCGCAAGAATTCTCGGGGATGCACCCGGTATTGCACGCGGCGCTGCTGGTCCACTTATCACCACCGAAGCAGTTTTGATTACGCCGATTCCGCTGGTTTCGACGGGAACGGACGCAAACGTCCAGGTGCGCGGCGTGTCTCCCAACGTTTTCGAGATCCGCAAGAACATCAAAATCGTCCAGGGACGCATGTTTCGCTCCGGTCTTGCGGAAGTTGTTGTCGGAAAAAACGCCAACTCCGCGTATCGAGGCCTCACCGTTGGAAACGCCATGACCATGGGCGGACAGAAGTGGAACGTCGTGGGCGTGTTCGACGCTGGTGGCAGTGCTTTCGATTCCGAGGTCTGGTGTGATGCCCATCTCCTGAATGGGGCTTTCAAGCGCCCTGCGGACACGTATCAGTCCGTCACCGTGCACCTCACCTCGGCGGCTGCGTTTCAGCAGTTCAAGGACTTCGTGACTTCCGATCCGCGGCTTAATGTCGAAGTCAGCCGCGAGATCGACTACTACGCGAAACAATCGACGCGCATGACCAAGCTCATCAGCATTCTTGGAGGACTGGTTGCCGGCGTGATGGCGATTGGGGCAATTTTCGGCGCGCTGAATACCATGTACTCCGCCGTCGCCGAGCGCGGGCGGGAAATTGCCACGATGCGCGCGCTTGGTTTCGGTGCGGCGGCGGTGGTCGTTTCGTTCGTAATCGAGGCGCTGCTGATTTCATTCGTTGGCGGCGCGCTTGGCGCCGTCGCCGTGCTGCCCCTGAATGGGCTCACCACCGGCGCGATGAACTGGCAGACGTTCGCGCACCTGGAGTTTGCTTTCAAAGTCACGCCAATCTTGCTGCTAAGCGGCTTGATCTTCGCGTTGGCCATGGGCATTCTAGGCGGATTGCCGCCGGCGTTGCGCGCCGCGCGCCGGCCCGTGGCGACGGCGCTGCGGGAACTCTAAAGACAACGCTCTTCTCATTCCGAAAAGACTGCTACCTGGTTTCAAATCACATACGGAACTCCGCCGCGAGTTATAATTCTCCCTGCACGTCCGGTGAGAGTGAGGCTTCTGCATGCGTGACGACAAAAAAGATCGCGAACTGGGGATGCACTGCCCCATTACGCGGCGCGACTTTCTAAACGGGGTTGCGATTGGTGTGGGCGGAACACTTGCAAGCGGCGCGCTCGGCCCGGAGAAGCTGCTTGAAGCGGTTGCGCTGGATGAATACGCTCCGGAAAAATCGCCGAACTACTATCCTCCGGCGCTCCTGGGCATGCGCGGGAATCACGAGGGATCCTATACCTATGCGCATGCGCTGCGTGACGGCGAGAAATGGAATGCGCATGGGCCGGCGGTAAAGACGGGTGAGACGTACGATTTAGTGGTGGTGGGCGGCGGCATCAGCGGACTCGCTGCGGCGTATTTTTATAGGAAGAGCGCCGGAAATGACGCGCGGATTCTGATTCTCGACAATCATGACGATTTCGGCGGCCACGCCAAGCGCAACGAATTTCGCGCGGGCAACCGCATGGTGCTGAGTTATGGGGGCACTCAATCGATCGAGAGCCCCGGGAAGTACAGCAAAGTTGCAATCGGCCTGATCAAAGAAATCGGGATTGCTACGGAGCGGTTCTACAAGGACTACGACGAAAAGCTCTACGCCAAGATGGGAACGGCGGCTTTTTTTGACAAGGAAACGTTTGGCGAAGACCGCCTCATCTTGGGAATGAACGCGACGCCTTGGCCGGAATTTCTGGCGAAGGCGCCGTTAACTGACGTGGCGAAGCAGGATATCGCGCGCGTTTATACCGAGAAAGTAGACTATCTCGCGGGTCTCTCGAAAGAAGAGAAGCTCGCGAAGCTCGCGAAAATTAGCTACGCGGATTATTTAACGAAGTTCTGCAAAGTTCATCCCGAGGCGCTGCCGTTCTTTCAAACGTTCCCGCATGATTTGTACGGCGTCGGAATTGACGCCGTACCCGCACTGGGCTGCTTACAATCCGGAGACGACTACAATTCCTTCACTTATCCGGGCTTCGACGGCCTGGGCATCGGCGAACACGAAAGGGAAGAGCCGTATATTTTTCATTTTCCGGATGGCAACGCATCGGTGGCGCGATTGCTTGTGCGCGCCCTGATTCCGGCAGCGATGCCGGGGCATTCGATGGAAGATGTGGTGACGGCGCGCGCGGATTACAGCAAGCTGGACGTCGTGGGCGCGCCGGTACGCATCCTGCTCAACGCGACCGCGATGCACGTGCAACAATCCGGAGCGGGCGACGCCGGACATGTCGTGAATATTGCCTACATCCGTGGGGGAAAGCTGCAGTCGGTGCAGGCAAAAAATTGCATTCTCGCCTGTTACAACATGATGATTCCCTACATTTGCCCGGAACTGCCGCAGAAGCAGAAAGAAGCGCTCGCCTATCTCGTGAAAACGCCGCTGGTGTATACGCATGTGGCGCTGCGGAATTGGACGTCGTTTGCGAAGCTGGGAGTGCACCACATCGTGGCCCCCGGCGGCTATCACACGTATACGGCGCTCGATTTTCCAGTAAGCATCGGGAACTATGCCTTTCCGGGCAAACCAGATGAGCCCATGGTGCTTTTCATGCTCCGCACTCCTTGCAAGCCGGGGCTGCCGATGCGCGACCAGTTCCGCGCCGGCCGCATGGAATTGATGGTCACCCCGTTTTCAAAATTCGAGCGCAACATTCGGGACCAGCTTGGAAGAATGCTCGGCGGAGCGGGATTCGATCCCGCGCGAGACATCGAAGGCATCACCGTGAATCGCTGGGCGCACGGCTATGCCTACACGCCGAATTCACTTTTCGATCCTGACTGGAAGGAAGAAGAAAAGCCGTGGGTCATCGGGCGAAAGCCGCTCGGCAAAATCGCCATCGCAAATTCAGACGCCGGAGCCAATGCCTACACGAATGAAGCTATCGATCAAGCTTGGCGAGCCGTCGGCGAGATTCTGAAGAGTTAGTCAATCATTGGCGGCCGCGCAAGCTCCGGCCTCGCCAAAATGAGCGTGAAGGGTTTAGCCCCCAAATGTGTTATTGTCCTTATGTAGACTCCCGAAGTAGGGTTGCCTGAACTCCTTGAAGGGCGCGCTTTGCGGCCCTCCCTCCAGTGACTTCAGCCAATTTAAGGCCAGTGTACCGTAGCGTCCGGGAAGCGGAAGCTTGCCGTGATCCTGCACTCATGGTGCTTCGAAGAGTACAGGGAGAATCAAGATGAAGAGTTTGTTTGTTGGCAACATGAGTTTTCAGACGACGGAGAGCGAGTTGCGTGATCTTTTCGCGCCGTTTGGCCAGGTTACGCGCGTACACATGGCCATGGACCGGGAAACCGGCCGGGCGCGTGGGTTCGCATTCGTCGAAATGCCCAACGATGAGGAAGCTGCCAAGGCTATGGCCGGGCTGGACGGCAAGGAATTGGGTGGCCGCAATTTGAAGGTCAATGAAGCGCGTCCCAAGGGGGAAGGCGGACCGCCCCGCGGGCCGAAGAGTTATGGAAGGCCGGGTGGTGGAAGCGGCGGCGGTGGCCGAGGCAAGGGCGGCGGCGGTGGGCGAGACCGTTTTTCGAACGAGGACTATCGCGAATCCGCTCGTCAGCCGCGCGAACCTCGCTGGTAAGGCAACAAGCTCTAGCTTGACGGACGCGGCGCATGCCGCGCCGCACACCGCTTATGAGGAGAGGTTATGACTACGACATTTCAGAAGCGGCAAAAAGAAATGAAGCGTATGGAAAAAAGGAAAATGAAGGAAGAGCGGCGCGTGCAGCGAAAACTGGATAAAACCGCAGAAAAAGAATCCGGAACCGCGGTCGAAGAAATTATGGAACCGTTGACCGGCCCCGTTCCTTTTGATCCGGAGCAATAACCAGAAATCCCCGACACTCGGCCATCCCCCCGGCCTCTCCGTCGGCCCAAAGTGAACCCATCGAAACTTCACCGGCATCTCGCGGAGACCGTTCCGCTTGCCGCGCGAGAATTGCCATGCCTCAGTGCATCGCGAGCGGGCCGCCCTTGCCTTGTGGGCGGCGCATCAGAAAAATAAACGGCAGCATCAAGAGAAACAATCCCGCCAGGATCAGGAAGATGCTGTTGTAGGCGAGCATGCTGGCTTGCCTTTCGACCATCGCAAACAGAGCCGCGCGCGCCTCGTGCCTCGCCGTGACTACATCCGATCCCCGCGATACGAACATTTCCTGAAGCGCATTCATCGTGTTCCGGGCGGCGAGGCTATACGGATTCACGTGTGCGCCAAGGTCCAGGATATTCCTCTGCTGAAACCGTGTCTGCATGGTGCTGACGGCGGAAATGCCGATGCTGCCGCCTAAGTTGCGCACCAGGTTGAAGAGGCTGGTGGCATTGCCCATGTTCTCCTTGCGAATGGGAGCCATACTGATCGTGGTCAGAGGTACGAAGATGAGACCGAGCGCCAGGCCCATATAAAATTGCGGCCAGCAGAAATCCCAGAAGCCCGCGTTGAGATTCAACCGGGAGAGCTGCCATAAGGTTATTCCACACACCAGCATCCCAACTGTCAGCATTTTGCGCGGATCGAGCTTGGCCATGAGGAAGCCGACGACGGGCATGCCGATGAAAGAGCCGAGGCCCCGCGGCGCCATCGCAAATCCGGCCTGCAGCGCAGGGTAGCCAAGGAGTGTTTGGAGAACCAGCGGGATCAGAACTGTGGTGCCATAGAGGCCGACGCCCAAAAGCGCCATGAGGAACACGCCAGTCGAGTAAGTGCGGTTCGTGAAGACACGAAGATTGACGACCGGATCTTTAACATGCAGCTCGTAGATCAGAAATGCCAGCAGAACGACAGCGGAAATCACCGTGAGGACCGTGATCCAGTGGGTGCCGAACCAGTCTTTTTCCTGCCCTTTGTCGAGCACGATCTGAAGCGCGGCAATTCCGACGGCCAGCATGCCGATGCCCCAGTAGTCTATTTTTTGTGACGCGCGGCGAATGTACGAGGGATCGAAGATGAATAGCTGCGTCATGGCCATGGCGGCGATGCCGATGGGAATGTTGATGTAGAAAACCCAGCGCCAGGAATAACTGTCGGTGAGCCATCCTCCCAGAACCGGGCCCAGCATCGGCGCCACCACGATGCCCAATCCCCAAAATCCCATCGCTTTTCCCCGGTCTTCCGGTGGAAACGATTCCAGCAGGATGGCTTGTGAAATGGGTTGCAAGCCGCCGCCACAGGCGCCCTGGATGACGCGGCAGACAACCAGGAACGGAAGGTTGGGAGCCAGCCCGCAAAAGAAGGACGCGGCCGTGAACCCGGTCACGGAGATCATCAGCATCCGCTTGCGGCCAAAAAAATTCGCGAGCCAGCCGGTCAGCGGCAAAATGATCGCGTTAGCGACAAGGTAGGAAGTCAGGGTCCAGGTAGCTTCTTCAACCGTGGCGGATAGGCTGCCTGCAATGTGGGGAAGCGAGACGTTTACTACGGTGGTGTCCAGCACCTCCATGAAAGTGCTCAGCATGACCGCAATGGCGATGATCCAGGGGTTGATCTGCGGGTGGGCAGTGTTCGTCGTTTCCTGAGCCATCAAAACCTCGAGCTGCTCGTTTCGCAACGCTCAGCCCTGCTTCCACGAAATCATACGGTTTGCAAACCTCGATGGCAAATCCTCTGTCCACCACCGTTGCCTCCTCACCTGTTTTCGCTCCAAGAGTGCTGTCCACACGCCCCCTCTTGCGGTATCTTGTCCGCGTACAAGCCACGCAAAGGAGTCTCCATGAAGTCGCGCAAACCCCGCCGTCAATTTCTCGCTGGCATGGGCATTTTTGCCGCCGCGGCAGCTTTTCCGAAGGTCTTGCTGTCCTCCCGGGAGCCGCTCTATCCTCCCGCCGATCTGTCGTACTTCGATACGCCAATTGCTCCCGCGCCTTTCGAACTTCACGTCGGTTATGCGTCGATCACTTGGGGCGGCAACGATCGTCAGGCCATTCAGGATATTTCTTCCGTGGGTTACTCGGGCATTCAAATACGTTCCAACGCGGTCAAGGAATTCGGCAGCGGGTCTGCCCTGCGCGAGGTGCTGGACAAATACCGTCTCAAGATGGTTGCTCTCTCGAGCGGAAACCTCAGCATTGATCCCGCCGTTGAATCCTCGGAATTCGCCAGTCACATGGCCAACGCGAAATTCTTGCGCGACGCCGGCGGCTTGTATCTTCAAATCATCGATGAGCGTCCTAAAGGCCGCCCCGTCGTCTCTGCTGATTACCGGCGCCTCGGTCGTCTACTGACGGAATTAGGCAAGCGCGTCGCCGATCTTGGCCTCCAGCTCGGCTATCACAATCACATGGGTGCCATGGGGCAAACACCCGAAGGCGTCGAGCAAATCATGGACGCTGTCGATCCTCATTACGCAAAACTGGAACTCGATGTGGCCCATTATTTCCAGGGCGGAGGCGATCCGGCGAAGGCCATCGCGAAATACAGAGACCGGCTGCTTTTTCTTCACCTGAAGGATGTCGAGCATTTGCCCGCCGGCAGCGAGAAATCCTATCGCTTCGTCGAACTTGGCCGAGGCCTCGTCAATCTTGCGGCGGTGATGGACGCTCTTCGCAAAGTAAACTTCCGTGGCTGGGGCATCGTTGAGCTGGACGCCGTACCGGAAAAGTCCCGCACGCCAAAGGAGTCCGCGCTGATCAACAAGAAATACGTCGAAGAAAAACTGGGGCTGACGCTATGAACTCGCCCTTTCGCGTTGCCGTTATCAACGACGAAGTGAGCCAGGATTTTGGCCGTGCATGCGAAGTGATCTCGCGCGAATTTGGCCTCCAGTGGATCGAACTGCGCGGCATGTGGAACAAGAATATCCTCAATCTCGATGCCAAGGAGGTCGCCGAGTCCCGCCGCATTCTCGAGAAATATAAATTGCGCGTCACGGATATCGCCAGCCCGCTCTTCAAAGTGGATTGGCCCGGTGCTCCGAAATCCGAGTTCAGTCCAAAGGGCGCCCAGTTCGGGGCCGATTTCACCTATGACCAACAGGACGAGGTCCTCGAACGCAGCATCGAGCTGGCGAAAGTCTTCGAGACCGGCCGGGTGCGCTGCTTCGATTTTTGGCGGCTCGAGGATCAGAGTCCCTATCGCGCCGCAATGAACGAAAAACTGCTCTCGGCCGCGGCTGCTGCGGGGAAGAAGGGCCTTATTTTGCTTCTCGAAAATGAACCCTCGTGCAACACGGCTACCGCGGCGGAAGCCGCCAAACTTCTAGCCGAGGTGAAGTCCCCGTCGCTCATGTTGAATTGGGACCCTGGGAACGCCGCGTCGCGCGGGGAAAAGGCGTATCCGGATGGATATGCGTTGCTGCCGAAGAAACGCATCGGCCACTGCCACTGCAAAGACGTCGCGAAAAAACCGGATGGCAAGGGCTACGAGTGGGCCGCCATGGGCCGCGGCATCATCGATTGGACTGGACAATTCGCGGCACTCAAACGCGACGGCTACCGGCTTGCCGTCAGCCTCGAAACTCACTGGCGCGGCGCCGGCACGGCCGAAGAGTCCAGCAGGGAAAGCTGGGCCGGGATGAAGGCTGACTTGCAAAAGGCCGGTGCGTTCTGAAATGCCACAAGCTTACAGTCACGCAGAGCCGGCAACTTACTTCCGTACTAAATCCAAATCATGGATTCCAGCGGTTTACTCCGCAGGGATCTTTTCAGAAAACGGAGACCTCCAACCGCGATGAAACGTTTCCTTACCTGTATCGTTCTGAGTCTCAGCTTTGCGCTTTGTTCCCATGCGCGGGCGGACCGTTGGTCGGAACAGGCCGCCAACGATTGGTACGCGCAACAGCCCTGGCTCGTCGGCAGCAACTACATTCCCTCCACCGCTATCAATCAGCTCGAAATGTGGCAGGCGGCTTCTTTCGATCCCAAACGCATTGACAAAGAACTCGGTTGGGCGCAATCGCTCGGTTTGAACACCATGCGTGTTTTTTTGCATGACCTGCTATGGAAGCAGGACCCGGCAGGCTTCAAGAAACGCATCAACACATTTCTGAGCATCGCGCAAAAACACAAAATCAGGCCGATTTTTGTACTCTTTGATTCCTGTTGGGATCCTGATCCCAAGCTCGGAAAGCAGCGTGCTCCCCGGCCCGGCATCCATAACTCCGGCTGGGTGCAAAGCCCTGGAGCCGAGGCGCTCAAGGATCCCGGCCAATATCCGCGCCTCGAGGCTTATGTGAAAGGTGTGGTTGGCGCCTTCGCTAAAGATAAAAGAATCCTGGCCTGGGACGTTTGGAACGAACCTGACAACACCAACGATGGCAGCTATGCCAGTTTAGAGCCCCCCAACAAGGTGGATCTCGTACTCGAACTCCTTCCGAGAGTGTTCGAGTGGGCCCGCGAGGCAGGCGCAACCCAGCCGCTTACGAGCGGCGTCTGGAAAGGGGATTGGTCGTCCATCGACGGACTTGGGCCAATGGAGAAAATTCAGTTGGCGTTTTCCGACGTGATTTCCTTCCACAGCTATGACCCTCCGAAAGTTTTTCAAAAGCGGGTGCTCTCGCTGCAGCAGTTTCACCGGCCCATTTTTTGCACGGAGTATATGGCTCGAGGGAATGGCAGCACGTTTCAGGGCACGCTTCCCATCGCAAAGAAATACCATGTCGCCGCCATCAACTGGGGACTCGTAGCGGGCAAGACGCAGACCTACCTGCCCTGGGACTCTTGGAAGCACCCCTATATCGATCGCCAACCGGCCGTCTGGTTCCACGAAATTTTCCGCACCAACGGCCAACCGTATCGTCAGGAGGAAGCCGATTTCATCCGCAACATAATTCGAAGCTCCGCGGCCGGAAACTGAGCGCCTCGAGGAATTGCCTCGTCTCGGACAAACAGTTCAGGAAAACTCCTCGCGCCGCTCAATCCGTCGACGTTTGACGGAGCGGTGATTCCTTAGCCCGCACCAGTCGCACGAAATCTGAGAATTGTGCGGCACAAAACACACGTTGTTGAGTACAGACGCAATTATTGGGAAAACGAAGGCTCACAAGGTAACAAGAAGTGGGAGGTAAGAAGTTTGGTTCCGGGACCTGGATTCGAACCAGGACTCTCAGCTCCAAAGGCTGATGTGCTACCGATTGCACTATCCCGGAACCGCAGCCAACAGTTTAGCAGAGGCAAATGAATGTGCGAAGCCGTCGCATCCAACAAGGTGAATTATGCGCGCAACGCTTGTTTCTGATAAATTGTTAAGGTTGCGTTCGTCGCGGGAGAGGTGGCCGAGCGGTTTAAGGCGCACGCTTGGAAAGCGTGTGTAGGTTAACCCCTACCGTGGGTTCG
>CAWGPN010000011.1:0-39520 GCA_963824515.1 uncultured Acidobacteriota bacterium | reverse complement strand
ACGCATCCAGATTCCAGCACGATCTTCTGCGAACGCGCCTGCTCCTCCAGTTCCTTGCCCTGTCCCCTCAGCGGCTCGTTAAAAAGCTGCTCCGTATATGTAATGTTGAAAAGCGAGGGCGCGTGTCCTCCCGGCGTCTCCGGGATTCCGTAGGTGTAGCCCACTCCAGAGCCTGCATACAGGTTCGGCATGATTCGCTTTGCTCACCTGCGAGGCATGCTCCGCGAGGCTGGACTGCAATTCCGCCAGTTGAATATCCTTGCTGTTCGTTAAGGCCATCTCGATCGCGCTCTTGAGGGTCAGCACGACGGTCCGCCTTCCTGTCCCCCGCAACCACTCCTCCCGTTTGCGGCGCCGCCTGTCCACCAGGCGCTTGCAACACCGCCGCCGTCTGCGCCTGCACCGTCCTGCCCCAAAGCAATTCCCCCGCCAGCAGCGCTAATCCCACGCCGCACGCCGCACCAATGATTTTTCGCATTCCTTCGCTCCTTCGGCCGTTGCCCGCTCGCTCACAAACTCGTTTCTCGGCACCGCGCCTTACTCGTACCGCAACGATTCTATCGGCTGCAGCCTGGCCGCCTGATTCGCAGGCAAATAGCCGAAAAACAATCCCGTCGAACAGGAAACCACAAACGCCATGATCACGCTCATCGGCGAAATTGGCACGCGGAAATTTCCCGGCAGAAACATCTGCACCATCACCGGTATCGCCAACCCAATCAGAATCCCCATCACCGCTCCGCCTCCGCTGATCAAAAACGCTTCGATCAAGAATTGATACATGATCTCCTGCGCGCCGCTCCGATGGCCTTGCGGATCCCAATCTCTCGCGTCCGCTCCTTCACCGTCACCAGCATGATGTTCATGATCCCGATCCCGCTGATGAGCAGCGCGATCGCCGCGATCACGATCAGCACAATTGTCAGCGCCAGCGAATATGTCTTTCGCCGCCGTCAAAATCGAAGTCAACGTTTGTACGTTGTATTCCGCGCTGCTCGGATGCCGGCTCTTCAGCAACGCTGCTCATTCCCGCTGTACCCTCAGCACGTCGTCCGGCGTCGCGGCCTGTACGTCCAGCACTTTCAACGTGTCCACTCCAGCGTAATACTTGATCAGCCCGAACGGTATGAGCACCGTTTCCGTCTGAATATCCGAAAGCCCGAACGTTTCCACCCGCTCCTTGAACACGCCGATGATCGTGAAGGTCAGTTCCCCCATGCGCAAATCGCGCCCTACCGGATTATCCAGGCCGAACAGCCGCATCGCGAGTTGCGGGGTGATCAGACAGGTCTTGCTCCGGCTCTGCATGTCCAGTTCGTCGAAATATCGCCCGCGCAAGACAATCAGCCTGCGAATTTCCTGGTAACCCTCAGTCACTCCGATCAACGTCACCGGCCTCACCACGCCCTGTGCCACCACGGACATTTGCATGTCGCTCGTTCCCGCCACGTGCGCAACTCCGGTTATCGAGTCCTTCACGGCCTGCATGTCGCCCAGCGTCATTTCGTAACTCAGCGGCTGGGCCTTTTCTGACTTTCCGACCATTTCCGCCCAAACCACGTTTGAGCCCACGCTTCAATTTTCGAAATCACGAATTTCCTGCTCGTCAGCGCAACTGTCACCACCAGAACGATCGACGCGCTTCCGATCATCACCCCCAGCGACGTCAGCACCGCGCGCAGTTTGTTTGCCCGCAACGCGTCGATGGCTACGGACAGCGTTTCCCGCAGATCCATCATCCCGGTAGATCCATCATGAAGGTTTACTCGTCCGCTTCCGCCGATTCCCTCCCGGCGGCCCTCCGCGCATCTCTTCAATTGCTTCGCAACCTTTTGAGCGCATCCCTCGCGCTCTTGTCTTTGGGATCCAGTTGCAGCGCCGCCTCATACTCTTTCTCCGCGCGTTCCTTTTCTCCGCGGCTCTCATATAATTGGCCCAGCCAGTCGTGCGCCGCGGCGTATCTTGGATAGCCCGTCCTCTTTGGCGCTTTCTCCACATATTCCCCCAGCAGTCGCTCCGCCTCTTCCGGCTTTTCATTCTTCAGAATTAATCCCACCGCCCGGTAGAACAGCCCGCGCGGGTCTCCGGGAGCTGCCCGCTCTCCCTCCTCGGCGACCTTCAGCAATCTGTCCGCCTGGCTTCGCTTCACCGCGTAATCGCCGATGTCGTAAATCAGGTTCGCCGACTTCGGATGGCTTTCCAGCGCCAACTGAAACTCCGCGTCCGCTTCCGCAAAGTCATTTTTCTGCCGCCGGCAGTTTCCCTTTGCGTAATGCCACTCGGAAGCGTCCATGGACTCGAGCTGCGCGATTACCGGCTTGGCCCTGTCCTCTCCTCCTCCCACGATCCCCGGTGCGCTGCAGTAGTATTCGATCAGCGCCTGCCGCGCCGAATAATTCCTCGGGTCCAGTTGCACTGCCGTCTCAAACTCCCGGTGCGTCTTTCTCGCCAGGCTGAATGCCGTGAACATCGACGCGTGCGACGCTTTCTCTCCGTACGCTTTCCCCAGCCATTCGTGATACACCGAACTCTGCGGATCGATCTCCACCGCTCTTTCCGCGCTCGCGATGGCCGCGTCGCGCTTCTCCAATTCCAGAAATGACTTTGTCAGTAGCAATTCTATCTCGCCGTTCTCCGGCTCCCTGGCTGCCGCCGCTTGCAACTCCTCCACCGCCTTCGCGTAATCGCTCTTCTCGTAAGCTCGTCGCCCCGCTTCCAGTGGGTCGTTTTGTTTGCCCGTCGCCCAGACGCCGGGTGTTCCCACCAGCAGCACGGCTTGCACCAGCCACCCTATTTTTTGCCGGCTTATCCCCGCTCTACGACGCATTCGTATTCACGACCTCAACCGCCATGCCATCATGCAAGTCCGTGTCTCCGGGCAGCGCCACCATCTCCCCTTCCTGCAATCCACTCAATACCTCGTAGCTTGTTGCGTCCGCGATCCCCACCTGAATCTCCCGCTTCTCTAGAGTGGACTTGCCCACTCCCAATTGGCTCGGCTTCACCACATACACGTAACGGTGCCCGTTCTCATACGCCACCGCTCCCCGCGGCACGGCCAGCGCGTTCTTGTGCTCTTTCGAATTGATCCGCACGTTCACGTTGATGTTCGGCAGCAACTCCAGTTTGTCGTTGTTCACCGAGCACAACAGTTCGCCCACGCTCCTCGTTCCGTGCGAGACCACCTGTTTCGGAATTACCTCCGTCGTTCCCTTCCAACTCCTGTTCGGCAATGCGTCCCACGTGATGACCACCGGCTCGCCTGCCTCCAACCCTCCCAGGTCCGGTTCGTCGATGAACGCCCGTACCCGCACCTTATGCAGATCCGCCATCTCCGCCAGCAAATCTCCCACCTTCACGTAATCGCCGGCCTTCACGGGCAGCGAATACAGCGTCCCATCCACCGGCGCCGTGATTCGCCCGTCTCTCACTTTATCTTCCAGCGCCGCCATCTCGCTCAAGATCTGCTGCACTTGCAATTCCCCGCGCTGCGCCTCGAGTCTCGCCTGCCGGTCGAACTCCTCCTTCACGGCGAGCAATCTCGTTACTTCCGCATTGGCATTCACCAGCGCCTGCTGGTTGGTTGCCAAATCCTGCTTCGTGGCCGCCTGTTCTGCGGCCAGCCTCTCCAGCGCATCATGGTTGCGCTGCAAGCGGTCTCGTTCCGCCTCTGCCTTTACTAAATCGCTCGTCACTTTGGCGGCTTCATCCGCTTTTCCTCCCGCTCTTGCCGCTTTCAAATCATTTTGCGCCCGCAACAATTTCGACTGCGTTTCCGCCAGTTGCGCCGCCGCCTCCTTGACGTTCAGCTCCAGCAGGCGCTGCCCCTTTTTCACTTTCTGCCCTTCCATCGCGTAAATCTTCGTCACAAACGTGTCCAGTTGCGCCCTCATCACGTACGGCGAAATCGGCTCCACCTTCCCGTTGCTGGTGA
The DNA here is from genome assembly GCA_963824515.1 of uncultured Acidobacteriota bacterium. Lineage (GTDB taxonomy): Bacteria > Acidobacteriota > Terriglobia > Acidiferrales > UBA7541 > Acidiferrum. The sequence continues at coordinate 35,586 of CAWGPN010000011.1, read as the reverse complement.
TCGACGAAATCAGGTTCTCTCTCGTGGGCGTCATTGCGGAGATCTTTGCCGCCGGTTTTCTCCCGGTCAGCCACACCAGGAAATACGCAAACACTCCCGCCAGCACCAGAAAGATCAAGATCCGGTTTCGCAGTCTGTGATCCATGTTTTCCTATTCCACGCAGTCCCTGGCCTGGCACGCTCTAAGGCACACAAAACCCTGCGCCCCATTGCTTTGCTCGTACCTGTCCGTGGCTTGCTGCCCTACGTCTGAACTACCCCGAAGTGTCTCATTCTAGCAATAGCCAAGCTGCTTTCTCTACCATGGTTCCTACATTCGTTTCTGTTAAGTGCCCCATCTCCAACACTATAAAGATGCACCCCCCACCCCCAAGGATGCGCGCGCGCGCCTATTTCTACGGCCATCGACCTAACTCGCCGTCGCGTCGTCGCAAACTCGTCGGCCTTTACCCTCCGGCCACCCATCTCCCCGCGTAATCCACGAGTCGCGAGTCATCAGTCACGCTGCCCTCAAACGTAATTTTCCATTCTTCTGGCGCGTAGTAGACTGAGAAGCCTTTTTGCCCTGTCTTATAATTTAATTGGTGTTAGCGAGGGGTCCTTTCATGATTGACGCTCGCGGCCTGTCCAAGAGCTTCCACGACAAAAAGCGCGGCGAAATTCGCGCCGTCGATAACGTGAGCTTTCAATGCCTTCCCGGCAAAGTCTATGGCCTACTCGGTGCCAACGGCGCCGGCAAAACCACCACTCTCCGCATGTTAGCCACGATTCTCGAGCCCACCGGCGGCACCGCCATCATTTGCGGCTACGACGTCGTCGAGCATCCTGAAAAAGTCCGCGCCAATGTCGGTTTCCTTTCCACCGCCACCGCTCTCTATCCTCGCCTCACCGCTCAGGAAATGGTCGAGTACTTCGGCCGCCTCAATGGCCTCGACGAGTCCACCCTCAAGCATCGCATCGACGACGTCTTCACCCGCCTCGACATGAACTCCTTCCGCGACCGCCGCTGCGACAAGCTCTCTACCGGCATGAAGCAGAAAACCTCCATCGCCCGCACCCTGGTCCACGATCCCCCCGTCATGATCTTCGACGAGCCCACTCCCGGCCTCGACGTTATGACCGCTCGCACCATCATTACTTTCATCGCCGACTGTCGCGACCGCGGCAAGACCGTCATCTTTTCCACCCACATCATGTCCGAAGTCGAACGCCTCTGCGATCACATCGGCATCATCCACGATGGCAAACTTCTCGCCGAAGGTACTCTCTCCCAGCTTCGCGAAAAATATGCCGAACATAACCTCGAGGAAATCATTGTCAAGATCGTTGGCCCGAATTACGCCAACTCGGAGGCATGAACATCATGAATCTTCACGCTATCGGCGTCGTCTATCGCAAGGAACTCACGGAATGGCTCCGCGACCGCCGCACCCTCATCTCCACGGTCCTCGTCCCCCTCCTCATCTTCCCCATCCTCATCTCCGGCATGATTTCGTTGTCCAGCGTCTTGATCGGCAACGCACAAAAAGAAATTCCCAAAATCATGATTATCGGCGGCGACGATTCGCCAAAGGTCTTAGCCGCGTTGCGCGATCTCAAAGACCTCGAAATCGTGCCCTATGCCACCGACTGGAAAGCCGAGATCAATAACAAGCAGATTCGCGCAGCCGTGGACATCCCCACAGGCTTTCAAGCTTCTTTGGAAAGTGGAAATGCGCTGACCGTTGATATCTACTATTACGAAGGCGAAATCAAATCCTCTTTTGGCGCCGACCGCGTCGAAAAATCTCTCAAAAAATATCGCGACGATCTGGTCAAATCGCGCCTCCAGGCCAAAAACCTCCCCGATTCCCTCGTTACGCCGTTCGACATCAAGCAGCAAAATGTCGCTCCGCCTGAAAAAGTCAGCGGCGCGGGCATCGGTAGCTTCATCGGTTATATGGTCATCATTCTTTCCATGACCGGCGCCATGTACCCCGCCATCGACCTCACTGCCGGCGAAAAAGAGCGCGGAACCATGGAGACCATTCTTTCCAGCCCCATTTCTCGTCTCGATCTCGTCCTCGGCAAGTTCTTATTGGTTTTCTCCGCCTCCCTAACCACCGCCATCCTTGCCGTCATCTCCATGGGCGCTTCTTTCTATTTCCTCGGGCATTCTCAGGCCGTTTCCTCGTCCGGCGGCCAGGGCTTGCAGATGAATCTTGGCTGGATCTCCATCGTCGCCGTTTTTCTGATGGCGCTTCCTCTTTCTGTCCTCTTCTCAGCCGTCCTGATGACCGTCTCTCTCTTCGCGAAAACCTACAAGGAAGCCCAGAGCTACCTCACTCCGCTGACGTTCATCGTCGTCATTCCCGCCGTCGCCTCGCTCATGCCCGGCGTCGAACTCACTCCCAAGCTCGCCCTCGTCCCCATCCTCAACACCAGCCTCATCTGCAAGGAAATCATCACCGGCACCTATCACTGGCATTCCATCTTCATCATCTTCGCTTCCACCTGCGTCTACGCCGCCGCCGCCATCTTCCTCGCCGTCAAAACCTTCCAGCGCGAATCCGTCCTCTTCCGCTCCTAAGCTTTTTCCTCAGTGCCGTCTTCGTTCTTCTCCGCCCAAGATAAACTCTTTGCGCACAGTAACTAATGAAGGCGTTAACAACCTCGAGCAAGCCCCCCGAATCTAGAATCGGCGCAGAACGATTTTTCTCTTGACTGTATTACTGCTCTAGAGTATTATCTAACTTGGGAACATTTATGGATTGCGGCAGCCTCCGGCTGCCGCTTTTGCTTTAGTGTTACCGCCGCGCCAAAGGAAATCGCGAGAGTCTGATACCGCCCGCTTTCAAACCATAGATGGCTCTGTTGACATCCTCGGCACAGTCTCGATTTTGCGGGGTCGACAAGGGGGCGGCGTGCGTGTTTTCTGATCAAGCAGGAGGGACGATGGCCGAAGTGGGACTCTTGCCCTTTGCTCGCGTGGCCTTGCAGGTGGCCACGCGGGTCTTGCCGCCCTACCGCAGTCGCTTCAGCAAACATCAGTTCACCCAGCCGCAGTTGCTGGCGGTGCTGTGTCTGATGCGCTACGAAGACTGGACCTTTCGCGAAGCCGAAGTGCGATTACGCGAGCATGGCGAGTTGCGCGCAGCGCTGCAGTTGGAAAGCGTGCCCGATTACACCACTTTGTATCGTTTCCTGAAACGGCTGGACGACGACACCATCGACCGTGGACTGGAAGAAACCGTGCGCCAGTTGCGCCGCGGCCGGCGCTCGGCACGGGTGACGGCCGGCGTGGACGGCACGGGGCTGTCGCAGAACGCCGTCAGCACCTTCTTTCTCCGCCGCATCGAACAACAGGCCCATGGAAGGGCGCCCCATCGTCGCTGGTTGAAATGGCTGGTCGTTGCGGATTTGCAGCAACAGATTTTGCTGGCGCAGCAGGCCCATCCCGGACCGCGTTGCGACGCCCCGGCGCTGCCCGGGTTGCTGAATGTGGCCGGAGCACGTGCGCCCCTCGGCTTGGTGCTGGCCGATGCGGAGTTCGATTCCGAAGCCAACCATCAACACATTCGCCAACGCCTGCGCGCGCGCAGCATCATCCCGGCGAACCTTCGCCGCGGCCTCCCCCGAGGAGCGATCCGTAGCCAAATGCACCGGGCTTTTCCACGGAAACAGTATGGGCCACGCGCGAAGAACGAAACCATCTTCTCAGTAGTTAAACGGAAACTCTCCTCGCGCGCTCCGGGGCGCTTGTTAACATCGCAAATTCGCCAAGCCTTGCTACTCGGGCTCACTTACAACCTCTATCGCTTGAGGCACCCCAGCCGTTCGCAAGGATGTCAACAGAGCCACCATAGATTAAAGACACCGACCACGAATTATGTTTACCTGTAAATTATTCAGAATCAACACTTGCAAAATTGGCCCGTAACTGTTGATTCTAAAGAACTTGTGTTATGCTCTAAGTCTTTTACAATCAACACTTGCGAAAAAAGGGAGAGGGGGGCGGGTTCTTCGGGAGGGGGTACAGACCGGGCACATCCCTGACAGATTGAACTCGGCGGATTCCCCCACACGCCCATACTGGCCCCGAACTTGGCCCTACATTTCCACGTATCTTGGATCAAGCTCATGTCCATGACCTTGCGCCGCCGCCTCGTCCGTATCGCGCTGATTCTCCTGCTGCTCCCACCGATTCTGGCCGGAGTCGCTGGTTGGCTGGTCGCTCCAAGCTTCCTCCATCCTATTCGCCGCGAGCTTACGCCCGATCTTATTCGCGAAGCCGACGCCTCGTTCGCCTCTTCGGGCGGCCACCGCGTGGACTTCGACGTCCGCGCCCCCGACGGCATCCTCCTCCGCGGCTGGAAAGTCCGCCCTGAGCATCCCAACGGTTCCTGGGTTCTTCTTTTCCATGGCGTGGCCGACAACCGCATCGGGGTCGTCAGCCAATCCGAATTTCTTCTCCGCGCCGGCTATGGCGTCGTCATGATGGACGCGCGTGCTCATGGTGCCAGCGAAGGCTCCATCGCCACCTACGGCTGGCTCGAACGCAACGACACCAAGGCCATCATCGACGAGCTCATCCTGACCGAAGTCGCCCGCTACACAGACAATGAGTTGAAGTCCGAAAAATGGAGGGTCGCGCACATCCCGGAAGCCCTCTGGAAGAAGCTGCTTCCCACATCGCAGCCCCGGCCCGGCACGCCCCTACACATCTTCGCACTTGGTGAATCGATGGGCGCGGGCATTGCCCTGCAATCCGCCGCTATCGATCCGCGCATCGAGGGCGTTGTCGCCGAAGCTTCCTTCGCGAACTTGCGTGAAGCTTCGTACGATTACGCTGGCTTGCGCCGCTTTCCGCTGCTCGGCAGAACACTTTTCCGGCCCTTTAGCTGGATGCTTCTCTATCGCGGTAAAAAACTCACTGGCATTCCGCTCAACAAAATATCACCCGAAAAGGCCGTTGCCGCACGTGCGTTTCCCGTCCTCCTGATCTGCGATGCAATGGACGTGGCACTTCCCTGCCGCCACACCCGGCTCATTTACGCCGCCGCAATCGGACTCAAACAATTTTGGGAAGTCCCCGGCGCCTTCCACACCGCCGCCATCGGCTTCCAGCCCGCCGAATTCGCGCGCCGTGTTCTCGATTTCTTCGCTAACATTGCCGGGACGCCTCCCGTCCAATAATTGCACCCCGCATCAGCGTGGAGGGTAAAGCAGCGACAATAATACGCTGCGGGAAGATGCGGCCTTTCGCTTCGCCGCCGGCTTTTTCTTCCGTGACGCTGTGCGTGCTAAAATCCTTAGTTCATGCCGGACGCCCCGCTCATATCGGTTCACGCCCTCTCCAAGCACTACCGCAGTTTCCGCAGGCGCGAAGGCCTCCTCGGCGGCCTGGCGAACCTGTTTCACCGCGAATACCAGACCGTCAAAGCGGTCGAAAACATTCATTTTGAAATCGGCCGGGGCGAAATGGTCGGTTACATCGGCCCCAACGGCGCCGGCAAATCCACTACCATCAAAATGCTCACGGGCATTCTGGTGCCAACCTCTGGCGAAATTCTCTCGAACGGTTTCGTACCCTGGCGCCAGCGCGCCGCCTACGTGAAAACCATCGGCGTGGTCTTCGGCCAGCGTACCCAGCTGTGGTGGGACATCGCCGCCGTCGAATCCTTCAAGCTGCTGCGCCGCATTTATGACGTCTCGCAGCGCGATTTCGATGAGCGCATGGAACTCTTCAATCAGGTCCTTGGCCTCACCGAATTGCTCGACGTTCCCGTTCGTAAACTTTCTCTCGGCCAGCGCATGCGCTGCGATCTCGCCGCCGCTCTACTGCATAATCCGCCCATTCTTTTTCTCGACGAGCCCACCATCGGCCTGGACGTCGTCGCCAAGGATTCCATTCGCCATTTTCTCCGCGCCATCAACGAGCGCTTCAAAACCACCGTCCTTCTCACCACCCACGACCTCGACGACATCGAAGAGCTCTGCCGCCGCATCATGATCATCGACCGCGGCACGGTCCTCTACGACGGACCGCTCTCCCGCCTCAAAGAGCAGTTCCTCCGCACCAAACAAATCAAATTCATTCTTCGCGACGGCGATCAAGGCGCACGTCTCGCCGCCTTCGAGCAGTCGCTTCCAGCCCTCGCGCCCAACGGCGCCGACAGCGCGACGCTCCATCTCGAGCGCCTCGACGAAATGACCTGCCGTTTGCGCTTCGACCGCGCCCGCGTCTCTTCGAGCGATTTGATCCGCCAGATCCTCGCCGCAGTCGAAGTCCGCGACTTCGTCATCGAAGATGAGCCCATCGAGGAAATCATCAAGCGCATCTATTCCGGCGAAGCCGAAATGACGCCAATATCCGCCTCGAAAGGCGCCGGCGCTCCGGTGCCGCTCTAAAACGGGAGCCATGTCCGCCGCGCAAACATTTCCGCTTCCCGTTCGCAAGCCTTCGCTGCTCGCTGGCTTGAAGATTTATCGCGAATTCATCCGCATTGGCTTCGTCAACATTCTCGCGTTTCGTTTGCGCTATTACACCGGCATCATCACGTATCTCATCAACGTCACGGTGTACTACTTCATCTGGCGCGCGGTCTTCGCCAACGCCGCCGGCCCGATTGCGGGTTTCTCCCTGCCGCAGATTCTCACCTACGTCAGCGTGGGCTGGATTCTCCGCTCTTTTTACTGGAACACCATCGATCAAGAAATGGCCTACGAAGTGCTCGATGGCAAGATCGCGATGGATTTCATCAAGCCCGTCTCCGTGCAGTGGATGTGGCTCGCCCGCGCCATGGGCGAATCCGCGTTCCGCCTCATTCTGCTCACGGCGCCGACGGCCATCGTAGTCGCTCTGTTATTTCCGGTGCTTGCGCCGGCCTCAAAACTGAATTTCGTTTTGTTCCTTGCCTCCGCCGTGGGCAGCTTCTTCATCATGGGCGCGCTCAATTTCATCATCGGGACTTGCGCGATTCCGCTCACTTCGATTCTCGCCCTGATTCGCGCGAAATTCTGGCTCATCGAATTGTTGAGCGGACTGCTCATCCCGCTGAGTTTTTTCCCGCGCCCGCTTCAGATCGTTTCTTCGCTGCTCCCCTTCGAGCATATCGCATACACACCGCTGCAAATCTATCTCGGCCGCCTTTCTCTTACGCAATCCCTCCGCCTGCTCGCGCTCGAATATTTCTGGGTTGTCGCCCTGATTTTTCTCGGGCACCTCTGGTGGGGCCGCGCCACACGCAAAATCACCATCCACGGCGGTTAGATCGTGGCGAACAAAGGATGGCTCATCAATGATGGCGGCTAAAAAAGAACGGCGGGATGACGGCGGCTAAATGAAAGACGCTCTTATCAATTTGAAACGGCACGCGGGGCTGCTCGGCTATTATTTCGGGCAATACGCGAAAGTGCGCGTCAGCTATCGTGGCGACTTTTTCATCTCCGCCGCGACTTCCGCGGCCGCCACGGTCTTTTCGCTCGCCTTCGTCCTCATTCTTTTCGCACGCATTCCGTCCCTTGCCAACTGGCGCATGGAGGAAGTCGTCTTTCTCTACGGTTTCTCGCTTATCCCCTTCGGCCTTTTCAATATTTTTTCGCTCAACCTCTATGAATTCGGCGCCACCTACATCATGGAAGGGAAATTCGACCGCGTTCTTTTGCGCCCGCTCTCTTCTCTTTTCCAGGTGGTCTTCGACGCTTTCCGCATCGAGTCGCTCCAGGAAGTCGTGATCGGCCTCGCGGTGGTGATCTGGGCTTCGCGCCGCCTTCACTATCACTGGAACGCGCTCGATATCTTTCTCCTGGCCTTCTTCGCGCTCTGCGGCGGCGTCATCTATCTCTCCGTGTTTCTCTTTCTTTCCACGTTCTCTTTCTGGTTCGAGGACCGCATCGGCATCCATCCGCCCTTCTGGAACCTGCTGGCCTTCGGCCGCTACCCGCTCTCCATTTATTCCGGCTACATCCAATTCCTGCTGAGCTGGATTATTCCTTTCGGCTTCGCCACGTTTTACCCCGCTTCGCGCCTCCTCGGCCGTCCCGAATTTCGCATCTACGCTCCACTCATCCCCTTGGTTGCCGTGGCAACATTCGTTCTCGCCGCCACCTCCTGGCGCATCGGCCTGCGCCGCTATTCGTCCACCGGGTCGTGAAGCAAGGACTTCCAGATTGTTGTGCGGCGTGATGGCTTTCGGCGCGCAAAAGGAAAATGGCCGGTCAGAGCCGGCCATCGCGTGAATTAGGAAGTTTCGTCTGTACTTAACTCAAAGCGCTTTCATCACCATCAGAATGCGGTCGTCCTCGTAGATTCCGCCCCGCGAGTGATTCTCCACTTCGTCGAGGACTCCATGCATGATTTCTTCCGCCGTGCCGGCGCGCAGTCTGGTCACGAGTTCCGCCAGGCGCGGCTTGCCGAATTCTGTTCCATCGGCGTCCATGGCTTCGGTGATTCCATCCGTGCAGGCCACCAGGAGGTCGCCCGGACCGAGCGCCACGGTACCGCACTCAAACTGCACGTCCGGTAGCAACCCCACAATCGCTCCTCCGATATCGAGCCACTCGACCCGGCCATTCGCTCGAATAACCGCCGGGGGCACGTGTCCCGCGTTCACATAGCGGAAGCTCCGTCCTTCCGCCTCGACGAGCGCGAGGAACATGCTCAGGTATTTCGTTGGCCGCCCCTGGGCCATGGAAGCCCGCGCTCCCGCAAGGAGCTTCTGATTGATGGTGGCGGGCAATTTTTCGAGCGGCTCGATGTGATCGGCCAGCGCGTGCAAGGTCGCCTGCACGTTAGCCATCACCAGCGCCGAGGCCGCGCCCTTGCCCTCGACGTCCGCCACGACGAGCAACAGCGATTCGCGGCCCTCCGCGGGAACCGGAAGAAAATCATAATAGTCGCCGCCGACCATTTGCGAAGCACGGTGCGATACGGCGATTTCGATTCCCGGGAAAACGGGCGGCGCGTCCGGCAAAAAACCGGCTTGAATCTCCCGGGCCAGAGCCAGGTCGCGCTCCATTTTTTCTTTCTCGACGCGTTCGCGGTGAAACTGCGCTTTTTCGAGCGCCAACGCGACGTGCGCCGAGAGCGCATCCAGAAACGCTTCATCCTCGCCGCTGAATCCTTCCTGCTTGTTCAGCAGTTGCAGGACGCCGATGATCGCACCGGCTTCGTTCCGGATCGGCAGGCAGAGCAATTCCTTGGTTCTGAAGCCCAGCTTGCGGTCAATGTCCGGCTCGAAGCGCGGATCGTCGTAAGCGTCTTCCAGCCGGACGGCGGAGCCCTCGCGCGCCACCCATCCGGCGATCCCTCGTTCCGCGGGAAGCCGGATGACTTGCTGATCGAGTCCCAAACCGACCAACGACCAGATTTCCTTGCGTTCGCGATCCACGAGAAAAACTGTTCCGCGCTCGGCTCCGGTCTGCCGAGTGGCAATTTGCAGAATGATGCTGATGAGTTCGCCGAGATCAAGGGTAGAGTTCAGCTTCTTAGTGGCTTCAATGATGCTCGAAAGCTCCTTCATCGCGCCGCGGCGCTCGGCCAATGCCAAAACCACGGCCGCAAAGCGCGACAGCAAATCCATTTGGCTGCGCACGCGGTCCTCGAGCGGCCCCGTGCCGCGAATCTCGAGAACGCGCACGCGGAAATCGTCACTGCCCAAAGCGCCGGCCCAGATCGACGGATCTTTGCTGCTATCGCTTGGCAATCCCGGCTTGATTCCAGCCGGGGTCGAGGCCGGAAGAGTTCCCGCTTCCGCCCAGACTTCCGCTTCCCCGCGGTCGGCGCGCCACAGCCTGGCGCCTGCCACGCCCGGCTGGCTCATGGCCGCGCGTACGACGCGCGCGGCGATCTCATTCGCGGGAAAGCGGCCTTCCAGCAGACGTAGCCCGTCGAGCAATTGGGGAAAGAGTTCGTTCACTTTTTGGCGAGCTGGCGATTCACTCATAGGCCGCGGGGCGGAAAGGCAGCCGCCGCGATGGTGGTAAGCCTAGCAGGAGTGCGCGGGGTTGAAAAGGGCGGCGTGAAGAGAGGGCGGGCACAAAATTCCGCTGGCGCGAGCGGCGGCAAGGGCGAGCCGAGGATGCAGCAAGCCCTGCAATTTTCCCAGCTTCGCGCCGCGGGCTAAGGCAGGGACACGGGAGGTTGCCCCGATTCCCATTCCTGGCTGAGACGACGGACTGATTCGCGTAAGCGAACTGCAAGCGAGGCAATGGTTTCGAGGCGTTGAGGAGCGCCCTGCGGCAAGCGGCCGTCGCTTTTTCTGCGAATTTCGGAGAGCAGCAACTCGGCGTTGCCCAAGATGCCGGTGAGCGGGTTGTTCAGTTCGTGACGCAAGACTTCACCAAAATCTGCGCGGTCCAAATGGACGAATGCTTCCGTGGGCCGGGCTTCGAGCAATTCCTCGCGGGAAGGCAAGGGCCGGGTCTCGAGCTGGGCCTTGCGCAGACGCCGCTCGACCAGACCGAGCGCCACATTCAGACACTCAGCCTTGCGAACGACGTAGTCGGCGGCGCCGGCGGCCACGAGAGCGGAGAGCTCGGACTGATGCTCGGCGTCTCCAATCACCACGACCGGCGCGAAGGAGGCAAGAGAGGATACCGCCAAGTCCAGGCGCTCCCGGCGCTCCGGCAGGCCGCCCGCTTCCAGCGTGACGGCTGCTTCGGTAAGCAAAATCACGGCGGGCGCGGCATCCTTCACGATACGGCGGGCAGCTTCCACAGTGGCCACCGAAGAGACATGCCGCCGGTGGTCGACAGTTTCGAGTTCATGGCGGGCCGTGGCACGCAGCGCCGCGTCTTCACTTACCAGAAGGATCGTGGGTTGATGATTTATCATGTCAGTGTCCATTTATCGTTGGGTTGTCAGTGACCTTTCTTGGCGGCGGAAACGCGTCCGCCGCGCGCGAGCTGGCCGTCCAGCAAGCCAAAAACTTTCTCCGTGAGTTCCTCGACGCGGAATGGTTTGGCCACATGAGGAACTTGGTTGCGTTGGAGGAAATCGTGGGTTTGTGGGGCCACCACGTCTCCGGTCACGAAGAGGAAGCGCTCCTGCAGCGGATTCCGCGAACGGACCAGGGAATGGTAGAAATGCTGGCCGTCCAGGCCGGGCATCTTCATGTCGCAGATAACAAGGTCGTAAGACTCGCGCGCGGCGAGATCGAGGGCCTCGCGACCGTCGAGCAGAGTGTCCACGCGAAGACCTTCGTCCTCAAGGACGTCGGCAATCAGGCGGGCCACGGTGGGCTCGTCTTCGACGACCAAAACACGGGTTCCGCGATGGCTCGAGCGTGGCACCGGATGCGGCACAGTATGAGGACGGTTGCGCCGTCCGGCGGGCCATGGGGCGGCCTGCGGAAGCTGCGGGGCGATGGCCGGGGATCCGCCCGCGGGCTCCAAGATGGGTGCGACGGCCGCGGGGAGTTCGATGGAGAAGATGGCGCCGCCCCCCGGCGAGTTCGTTACATTTACCTGGCCGCCGTGCTCGCGCACGACGCTAAGCACGATGGAGAGCCCGAGGCCTGTGCCGACGCCGGCCGGCTTGGTCGTGAAGAAGGGGTCAAAGATGCGCGCAAGAATCGATTGAGGGATGCCTGGCCCGTCGTCGATGACCTGGAGAAGGACGCGGCGTTCTCCGCTCCTGGCGGTGCGCAGCCGGATGGTCCCCGCCCGGCCCTCGTGCACCAGGGCCTGCCGGGCATTTCCAATCAAGTTCAACAGTACTTGCTGCAACTGGTCGGGATCTCCACCGACGAACGGAAGCACGGGATCCAAATCCAATTCGATGCGGATTTTTTCCGCAGCCGAGCTGAAGCGCTGCAGTTCCATGGCCCGCTGCACGACCTGATTGAGGGCAACAGGTTTTCGCTCGGGGCGGTTCTCCCGGGCGCCTAACAAAAGCTGGCGTAGGATGGTGCTGGCCCGCTCGGCTTCCTGATAGATCTGGCGCGCTTCTTCGGTGCGTCCGGCGAGATCCTTGCGGACCAGAAGACGCTGGGAGTAGCCCAGAATGCTGGTGAGCGGATTGCTCAGTTCATGGGCGATGCCGGTGACCATTTGACCGAGAGCGGCGAGCTTTTCCGTTTGCAGCAATTTGGCTTGAAACACGCGCTGCGCCGTGAGGTCGCGGTAGATTTCGACGCGTCCCAGACGTCGGCCGTTGTTATCCAGGACGGGCCGAACGGAGCGTTCGAGGACGCGAGGAACGGGCCGAGCCAACTGCAGCTCTTCGCGAGTGCCGCCTTCTTCGCCGCGGGCGAGCTCGCGCCAGCGCCGGGCAAAATTCTCCGGTTCCGCGACGCGACCGGAAAGCACGGCGATCAGCCCTTCGAGCGAGGTGCAAGCCCCGGCTTCCTCGGCCGAAAGGCCAGCGATTTGCGCGAAGCGCGTGTTCATGGCACGGATGCCGTGGTTGGCCCCGAAAAGAACGATGCCTTCCTCGACCCATTCGAGCACATTTTGGAGCTCAGCCTGGGAGCGGCTGTGTTGCCGGGCAGCCTCGTGCGAAGCCGTAGGACTGAGAATCACTGCGGCGAGGTCGTCACCGGCCGCCACGGGGGCGTGGAGACGCACGCGAATTCCATTGACCAGTTCTGCCTCGCAAATCTCCTGAGCATCGAGGGACGGATCCCGCTCGCCCGCCAGTGTCCGGCTCGTCCATTCCTCGACGCAATGCATCTCCTGCGCGCAGAAAAGATATGCGAGGCGGCAGCCGATGTACCAGAGCGATTCATTGATGGCGGGCTGCGGAGATTCCTCTCGCGCCGATTCCGTAGACCTATCGGCGCGGACTTTCTCGAGCAGTTTTCTCGCGCCGGGGTTCAAGCTCACGATGTTTCCGCTGAAGTCGAGAAGAACGGCCGCCTCGGGACTGGATTCCAGGAGCGCCTTGCGGCGTGCAGCGCGCCGAATCTGATCGGCGTGGCGCTTCCGGCGCTCCAGCACGGCCACGGCCAGTGCGGCGCGGCGTTCAAGACGCTCGAGAGTCGACAGGGAAGCCGTTTGCTTGGGGATGCCGGCGACGAGGACGCCCAGGGCCTCTCCGGCGGACAGGAGAGGAACAGCCACAATGCGGGCCAATCCCTCTTTGGACCAGGCCGCGGGCGGCTCTTTTCCCACGACATGGCCGGCCTCAAGCGCCGCCCGCCAAAGGCTGGCAAAAGGTTCCCGTTCGACGGCGCGGCACCAGGCAGGGCTGCCGCTTTCCCAAGAAAATTCCATGTCGGGAGGTGCCGAGGCTTGGGACGCACGCGGGGTTCGGTGGCCGATGACGGCAAAGGATGCTCCGGCGCCGGTGCCCATAACGGAGTCCTCGGTACAACTGGCAACGAGATCCGAGAGAATTGTGTCGGAAGAAACTCTGCCGCCAAGAGCCGCTAGAATCTCTTTGCTAACCTGAAGGTCGGCTAGTCGTTCGCGGGCAAGGCGCTGTTCCTGCTCGAGTTCGAGCGACAGGGCGAGTGCCGCGGCGACGGACTCCGCCAAATCCCGCGGAATAGCGGACTGTTTCCTTCGTGTAGCCGTGAGGAGCACGCCGCGCAGATGGTCTTTCCCCCGGATGGGCGTCCAGAGGGCGTTGCGCAAGCCCACCAAGGGACCGATCATGGGCCGGCCCTGTGAGAGATCGATTTCCTGATAGACGCTTTTCCCTGAGGCGAGCAACTCCTGCGGCAAAGGAGGTTCGAGGGACAAGCGCTCCCAATCGGCGGGGGTTTCCTCGCTTTGCGCTTCCCAAACCATTCCGCGGAAACAGGCCGCAGCCAGCGAGTCCGCAGTCGGCGGTTGATCCTGTTCCAGCCAAACGCCGATGCGGTCGGCGCGGCCATTCTCGGCGAGAGAATGAATTGCTTCGCGCAGCAGCTCTTCGCGCGGCGCGCCGTCGAGGCCTGCGCCGGCCGGCCCCCGCCAGGAACGTTCTCCTTCTTCTTCTTTTCGCCAGCCCCACATTTTTGTATTCGCCAGGAAGCGCACCGCGAACGGAATCTGCCTTAGCCGGGCCGCGCGGGGCGCGCTTATTCCAAGGGAAACACTTGCACCGAAAGGCCCAACTGATTGCTTTGCTAACGTTTTTGGAATCTGCCATTTGCGGCGGATAGAGAGGCAGCCGCCGGGCCCCGAAGTCCCATGACGAAACTGACGGCTTAGTCCTTCCCAGAGTGGACCGGAGGAAACATTCCGCAACACGCGGCTTGCTGCGCGTCCGGGACGATGTGCGAACGGCGCAGCAGGTCGATTCGCGTTCGCGTAGCGCAAGTGAGCGCGCGGAAGCGAGAAGCGTCTTTCGCGCGGAGCAGCAAGCAGGGAGAGAACGATGAGCTATGGCTCGATTTGTGCCATTTGGTACTGCTTGAGTTTGCGGTAGAGAGTGGTCTTTCCGATGCCGAGCATGCGGGCGGCCGCCAGCTTGTCCCCGCCGGTTTCGCGGAGCGTGCGGAGAATGGCGCGGCGCTCGAGCTCTTCCATGGGAAGGAGTTCGTCCTTGTCTGGAACGCGCTCGCTGCTCGGGTAGTGCAGATTCGAGGGCAGGTCTCCGACATGGACGATGGGACCGGATCCCATGGCCACGGCGCGCTCAATGGCGTTTTCGAGTTCGCGGACGTTACCCGGCCAGTCGTAGGCGATCAGGCGGCGCATGGCATCTTCGGAAATGCTGCGCGGAGGGCCGTGCGGATCGGAAAACTTTTCGAGAAAGGAGGTGACTAAGAGTTGGATGTCGCTTTTGCGTTCGCGCAAAGGAGGAAGCTTGATTTGCACCACATTGAGGCGGAAATAGAGATCCTGGCGGAAGGCGCCGGCGCGGATGGCGGATTCCAGGTCGCGGTTGGTGGCGGCGATGATGCGGATATTAATCTGGCGGCGTTCGGTCGAGCCGACGGGCTTCACTTCGCGCTCCTGCAAGGCGCGCAACAGCTTGGCCTGCAAGTCCACGGGCATGTCTCCGATTTCGTCGAGGAAGAGAGTGCCGCCCTGGGCGGCTTCGAGGAGGCCTTGCTTGGCCTGCACAGCTCCCGTGAAGGCGCCTTTGACGTAGCCAAAGAGCTCCGATTCGACCAGCGTAGGGACCAGCGAAGAGCAGTCCACGGGCGCGAAGGGACGCTCCTTGCGCACGCCGGAGTAATGAATGCTCTTGGCCACCAGCTCTTTACCCGTACCGCTCTCGCCCAAGATGAGGACGGGATATTCGTGCTGGCTAACCTTCTCGATCATTTTGTAGACACGCTGCATCTTGGCGGAAACGCCGATCATCCCGCCAAAGCCGGGCTTGGAGCGGAGTTGCTCGCGCAAGAGGCGATTCTCGCGGTCCAGGTCCATATCGCGGGCGACACGTTCGAGGCGCGCGCGGAGATCCTCGACGTGAAACGGCTTGGTGACGTAATCCACCGCGCCCATGCGCGTGGCGGCCACGGCGGAGTCGATGGTCCCATATTGTGTGAGGACTACAACGGCGACCTGCGGGTACATTTCATGGACTTGTTTCAGAAGCTCGAGGCCGCTCGAGGGAGGCAAGATCAAGTCGGTAACGATAATATCTACCGCGCTCGTTTCGAGGCGCCGGAGCGCTTCTTCGACCGTACCAGCGACAACGGCCTTCATGCCGCAGGATTCAGCCACGTCCGCGCATAGTTTGCGCGTGCTCTCTTCATCTTCCACGACAAGAACGGTGATGGGGATGGGGGCGCGCTGTACTCCGCCTTCCTCGGTCATCGGCATTCACCTCGCAGACAGCTTGTGCAGGTTTCAATTGCACACGAAGTGCCAATTGCGGAAAACACTCGTGAATGATTCTTGATTCAACAAGTTAGCTATATTAGCACTTTGTGAGAAGTTCTGATTCGGGAATTTACTTTAGGGTTATTCCTTCGGCAGCCTACGACTGCCTACCGGTATTGTAATTAGTTTCAATCAGTTACCAAATCTGAATCGGCGCCAAGCCCATTTCGGGAATGGGACACGGAAATTCGGGGAGCTCGAACAATGCCCGCAGAGTGCTTCTCACCCAGCGGCGACGGCATCCCCGCGGAAGGCCGTGCTTATCACCGCTGGCGATCGAAGGTGAAAATTTGTCGTGATTCAGATGGCGCAAAGAAATGCGGGCTCCGCGGGAAATTCCCCGAAGAGCCCGGATTCTAATTTGGTCATCGGGCACGCCCAGAGAGGCGAATCCGTTTTCCCGTTTATCCTAGCGCCACAGGAAAAATCCGGCGGCGCGAGCCAGCTATTGCTTCTTCGCCGGCTTCTTGGCCGCGCCGCGGGCTGCCACTTTCCTGCTGAGCAGGGTCAAGGCATCGTGCGCGTTGAAGGGGAAGCGCCGCACGGACTCCTCGCCGGTGGTGCTCAAGGTAACGTCGACGCGGCGGTTGTTGGCCAAACGGATAGTCAGCAGATTCTTCAGGAACTTCTCCTTTTCCGCGGCGGTCAAGTCCGGATCATCGGCGAGCAGCTTCTTGACCTGTTCGTCGGACATGTTTTGCTCGACACCGTATGCCTTGGTCTCGAGGTGATCGGCGGGAACGCCCTTTTCGATCAGGAAGTTCTTGGCGCGATCGACGCGGCGTTCGGAAAGAAGCTGGTTGTACTTCTTGCCTCCGCGCACGTCGGCATGGCCGCCCAGAATCAAATGGGCATCCGGCTTATACGTCAAATATTGTTTGAAGTCCGTTGCCAGAGTGTCCAGAGTCGCCGCCTGACTCGCGAGAAGACCGCCGTTGGGCCGTGCGACCGTGGGCTGCGCGGTGGGGAAATAGATGCTGTGCAAAGCCAGCCGGACCTCCAATTGATGGACCTGGGGAGGTTCGCTGACTTCGACGGTGCCCGAGGCATCGCCCGTGCCGCCGCGCCCGTCATTCACGGTACATTTCACGGTGTACGATCCGGCCTGGAGTCCGGTGGCGTCAAACGTGGCATTCGCGCCGGTGCCCGTAACTTGACCGCCCGAAGCAGAGTAGCTGTACGTCAACGGATCTCCGTCGGGGTCGCTGCCAGTGCAAATGACGCCGGTATGCTCACCGGGTTGGATGGGGCTGCGCTCGACCGACAAGGTAGCCGAAGGAGGACGGTTCGGGCGCGGCTCGACCTTGACGTCGGTGGCGCAGGTCGCCGTGCCACCTTTGCCGTCATTGACCGTCGCGGTGATGGTGTACGAGCCTGCGCTGACACCGGTGGAATTCCAGCGCGTGTTGGGGCCGGTGCCGTCCACCGTGCCGCCGGTCGCCGAGTAACTATATGTAAGCGAGTCGTTGTCCGCATCGCTGGCGTCCACCTGAATCGCGGAGGTGTCGCCAGAACCGGCGAAAATGGAGGTGGGATTCGCGGAACAAGCGGCCACCGGGGCGTGATTTGCGGGCGGGGGAGGAGCTTCCGCCGGCAACCCGAAACGGAAGACGATGCCAGTTCCCAAGCGCAGGCTGTTCTGCCTCGCGCTTGCATCCAAATAATCCCCGTGGAATGCGGTCATCAGATAGTCAATTTCCGCGAAACGCCAAGCGAAGTTCTTGGTGAGCGCGATATCCACTCCGCCGCCAGCCACGAGGCCAAAGGCGGTCTGGCTGTCCCCGCCCGTCATCGCGGGACCGGAGTGCACGGGGCCCACGAGAAGTTGCGCGAAGGGCACGAAGTAATCGAATCGCCGCAAGTTCAGGCGCGGGCCGAACAGGAATGTGGAGAGAATCCCGTTCGTGGTGCCCAAGCTGGGAATTTGCCGATGATATTGAAGAACACTGAGTTCCTCGGTGAGACCCAAATAGCGAGTGGCGTTCCAGGTGAAGGAACCCGAGCCGCCGTAATTATTGAAGGAGGGGAATCCTCCCTTGGGATTGAAGTTTACGTAATCGAACATGCCCGCGATTTCATAAGTGGGGACGATTCTGCCGGGAGCGGTATCGTCGCTTGATTTGGCTCCTTCCGGAAACGGTTTGCGCCGCGGCGCCTCCGGAAGAGCGAAAAGATTTCGCGCCGCAGGGGTGATGTCCCCTGCACTCGCGATGGCGGGACTTTTCTCCGCCGCCGCTGCCACTGCCACCGCGCCATCACCATTCTGCTGGGCGCACAAAGGCAAAGCCAGAAGAGCGCTCGCTGCTACTGCCACACACCAATTGCGCATGATTCTTCTCCCTCAGTTTTGAGTTTCGGAACCCAAGCCGTTCCCGCACCCACGGCTGCGCCGCCCGTGGCGCTGCGAAATTCTCGTTCAGAAAAATCGCGGCAAACAATTCCAAGTTTGCCAGCAGCCCTCCCGCCCCCGATACCTTCTCCCCACTCGTTTTTGACCTCGGGAGAATATCCAAAGAGGAATCGGGCGCGGCCCCGTTAGCGTATTCCAGGTTTCCCTCCCACCGCAAGCCTTTCCTTCCGCGCGCCCAGGGATCCCGGAATTCGCCGTATATCGGATGGCGCGAGAGATTGCGAAAGCCCTCGTGTCCGCCGGGATGACCAAAAGCCAGACGCGGTCACAGCGATCTTCTGGTGGCTCTTTGCTAGTGATAAGTATCTAGTGAGTTATCGCCCATTGTGATAGGCTGGCGCCACTTCCTGTGGTGGCCCGGCTTCGCGCGGAGTTTTCGGCACTTGGGAGACCCCGCATCGGCACGTCACAGTCACCTCCTGGCCCTCTGTCCCGCGACCAGGTGTGGATCCCGGAAGTTCGAATGTTTTCTGCTGTGTGGGGCGAATCATGAGACACCTCTTCTTGCGCTCTCTTTCGGGTTTTCTACTTGCCTCGGCTATGCTGGTCTGGCCGGGTTTACGAACCGAAGCGCAGACGGCAAGCGTCCCGGTACGAATCACCCAAGCGGTGAACGAAAAAAGTCTTCTCGTGCTAAAGGGAAATGTTCATCCGCTGGCGCGGTCTGAGTTCGATCAGGGCGCGGTGAGCGATGGATTGCCATTGCACCGGATGCTTCTTCTCCTCAAGCGAAGTCCCGAGCAAGAGGCTGCCCTGCAAGCGCTGCTGGACGAACAGCAGGACAAATCGTCGCCTAACTACCATGCCTGGCTCACGCCCGCACAGTTTGGCCGGCAATTTGGACCCGCGGATGCGGACATCCAGACCGTAACGAGTTGGCTCCAATCGCAAGGCTTTCAGATCGACAACGTAAGCGCCGGACGCACAGTCATCGAGTTTTCGGGAAACGCCGTTCAGGTGCGCAGCGCGTTTCACACCGAAATTCACAGCTACCTCGTAAATGGCGAGACGCATACGGCCAACAATTCCGATCCGCAAATCCCCGCGGCCCTGGCACCAGTGGTTGCAGGTCCTGTGTCGCTCAACAATTTTCCGGTGAAATCCTTTATCCACACTCTTGGACCATTTGAAAAGTCCATTAAGACAGGTGAGATTACGCCGTTGTTTACCTTCCCGGGCTGCCGTTCCGGCAACTGCTATGCGGTGGGTCCGGCAGATTTTAGGACGATCTACAACACGGCGCCACTCTTGACTGGAACTCCCAAGATCGATGGAACTGGTGAAACGATCGCCATCGTGGGCGAGTCGAATATCAATGTTCAGGATGTGACTGATTTCCGGAAAATGTTTGGCCTCCCGCAAAATTTTTCGACGGCGAACATCATCCTGAACGGGCCGGATCCCGGCTTGAATGGCAGCGAAGGCGAGTCCGACCTCGATGTGGAATGGGCCGGGGCGGTTGCGCCGGGCGCAACCATAGACTTTGTCACTTCCGAATCGACTGAAACGACCGCGGGAATTTTTCTTTCCGCCGCCTATATCGTAGACAACAATCTCGCCGGCGTGATGAGCGAAAGTTTCGGCGGATGCGAGCAGCTCATGGGGACGCTCAACCAGTTTCACAATACGCTTTGGGAGCAGGCGGCGGCCCAGGGCATCACGGTCATGGTTTCTGCGGGGGATGGCGGCTCCGCGGGTTGCGACAACTTCAACACGCAGCAGACGGCCACGCGCGGCCTCGCCGTCAGTGGGTTCGCTTCGACGCCCTACAATGTGTCGGTCGGCGGAACGGATTTTGACGATGCCGGCATCCAAAGCCAATATTGGAACACCGCGCCCACTTCCATAGTAAATCTCCCCGTGCCGGCGTCCGCTTTGTCCTACATCCACGAAGTGCCATGGAACGATTCCTGCGCGGCAAACGGAATTACCGGCTGCACCTCGGGGAATTTTCTTGATATTGTTGCCGGTAGCGGTGGCGTCAGCACGCTCTACCCGAAGCCCTCCTGGCAGTCGGGCGCCGGAGTCCCCAATGACAATCACCGGGACTTGCCTGACATATCGCTGTTCGCAAGCATCGGCTCGAATAGCGACAGTTTCTATATCATGTGCCAATCGGACGCACTTCCGGCTCCAGGCACTTCCTGCAACTTGACTAATTTCAGGTTTACGTTTCAGGGAGTCGGAGGAACTTCCGCGTCTTCTCCGGCGTTCGCGGGAATCATGGCGCTGGTAGACCAAAAATACGGGCGTCAGGGCAATGCAAATTATGTGTTGTACGCGCTGGCGAAAATGCCGGGCGCCTCCTGCAATTCCAATGGGACCACCCTTCCGCCCTCAACGTGCACGTTCTACGACATCACGAAGGGCAACAACTCGGTGCCCTGCACGGGGGGAACGGCCAATTGCAGCAGCAAAGTAGCCTCAACGAACGGAGTTCTGGTAACCACGGCTAACCCGTCTACGCCTGCGTACACGGCCACACCGGGCTACGACCCGGCCACCGGGCTCGGCTCGGTTAACGCAGCCAGCCTTGTCAGCAACTGGTCCTCAGTTAAGTTCCTGGCGTCGGCCACGACACTCAACGCAACCGTCAACGGAAGTTCCGTTACTTCCATCACCGGCATCACGCATGGGACAGCAATCGGTGTCAGCAGCACGGTCGCCGCGGGGCAGGGCGTCTCCGGGACTCCAACCGGACAGGTCGCATTAATCGCTACTCCCAACCCCAACCCGCCACCAGGAAGCCCATCCGGCAGTCTCGGCGTTGACCTTCTCTCCCTCACGGGCGGCACGGCAACCGGAAGTGGAGTCATTTTGCCAGGCGGCACATACAATCTCACGGCGCATTACCAAGGCGATGGAACGTTTGGCGCCAGCGATTCCACACCCCCAATTTCGGTCAACATTACTGCCGAACCTAGCAAAACGTTGATCAGTATTCCTGTTTTTGACCCCACGTCGGGCCGCGAAACGGGAAACGCGCCCACTAGCTTGGTTTACGGGTCGCCGTATATCGCGCGAATCGACGTTGGCAACGCCAACGCGAGCGTGGGCTTCCCGTCCACCACACTCTGTACTTCACCGAATTGCCCAACTGGAACCATCACTTGGACGGACGCGCTCAATGGCGGCGCTCCGTTGCGTCTTGATGGCGGGAGCTTTGTGCTCAACAGCTCGGGTTACACAGAAGACCAGCCGATTCAACTCTCCGGCGGTTCTCATCTGCTCTCCGCAGCCTACAGCGGCGATGCGAGCTATGCCGCCAGTTCCGGCACATATTCGCTGACCGTCGTGCCTGCGGCGACGTCCGTCGTGATGACCGTATTGGTGGGCAACGTCACCGCAGGTAATCAATTTCCTGTGATTGTTTATGGCAATACGCAGGCCGAATCGGGAATTGCTCCCACAGGTACAATCACATTCCTCGATGGAGCCGCGCCATTGGGAAGCCCAGTAGCTATCATCGGAACTCCGGCGCAATTTGGTTCGACGCCGGGTTTTTCGAGCGGGAGAATGTACTTGACGGTCGCAACTCCGGGTAGTCACTCGTTGTCGGTCAAGTACAGCGGCGACTCGAACTACTCTGCATCTTCCTATGGACCGACAATGATCAATGTTCTGAATCCGGTCGTTGCCAACCTTATGGCAAGCCCAACAACGGTCAACTATGGAAGCACAATAACCATATCTGGAACGGTTGATACGATGGTGCCAGCCTCCAACACCGCCCTCAAACCTACCGGTGCGATCTCCCTAGGAGGCACTGCGGACGGGCAGATCGTAAGTGCCGTTACCACCAGCACGATGGCCGACCCCAGCGGGAACTGGGAGATTGTAACAACCGCTACGATCACGCCATCGAACAGCGAGTTCTTGGTATTGGAGTACGCGGGCGACAGCAATTATGCAGCCGCCACGGCCGAGTCGAGTCCGATCACAGTCATCACCCCTGACTTCTCGTTGGCTCCGAATCCGAACTCGGTGACGGTCACAGCAGGCCAAACGGGTAGCACCACTATCGCGGTAGCACCTGCCAGTAATATCGGCAGCACGGTCAATTTGAAGTGTACGTCGATCAACCTTCTTGGAACCACCTGCGTGCTGGCCCCATCGTCCGTTAATCTCTCGGATCAGGTCGCCGGATCATCGACGCTGACTGTTTCCGTAGCTGGGCCTTCCAACACCAACATGGCTGAGCTAAGACCTAGGAGCCGCGGTCCGAAGCGGTTTTCGTCCGCAATGCCAGGCGGTTGGATGAAGTGGCCGTATAGTGCAGCCTTTCTTCTGGTTTTGATCCTCTTGGTGCCCAGGAGGCGACTGCGGCTCGCGACGTGGCTGGCACTTACGTCGGTGGTCATCGTCGGGCTCGGCTGCGGCGGGGGAAATGCTCAGCCTGTCTTAGGCGGGGGGGGTGGCGGAGGCGGACCAGTCACAACCTCTACTAGCATCACGGCGTCCTCCACGAAAATTGCTTCGGGCTCGCAACTTACTTTCACAGCGAAAGTGACCTCCTCAAAACCCGTGACGGGTACGTTGAATTTCATGGAAATGGAGGCCCCAGGCGTGGGCTATGGCTTGGCTCCGCCAGTTCCGGTTGTCAACGGGACGGCACAATTGCAGGCTGCGCTATACCTTGTTGGCACGCATCAAATTGTTGCTCAGTACACCGGCGATAGCCAGAATAACCCTTCCCAGTCGGCAACTCTGAACATAGTGTCGACAGGCACCTCCTTTGTACAAGTTACCGGGACAACTGGGCCGCTTTCGCATATCCTGAATGTGAACGTAACCGTGCAATAGGCCGGGGCGACGCACAGCCTGGCGACAGGCGGACAGACGAACTAAGGGAACAGGGGGCGTGTCAAAAAAATCGTCCAAAGCAATTTTGGATTTGATCCGAAATTTATGCCGGCACTCCGAACGCGGCTGATCCACCAGCTTGGCGAGTGGCGCTTTTCGGTTTCCGTTGTTTATCTTCTCCGACCAACCTCCAGCCTATAACTTCTACGATTCCTCGTCTCACCAAACTACACAATTCGCCGCAACTCCTTCCCTCCACGCCACTTGCGCGTCTCACGTTCGAATGATACGTAGCAAGTACTATACCTTGACAGTAATCCATTCCCATGCTACCATTCCTCATGGCTGTAGCGCCAAACCCGCCCGCATTCCCCCGCTCCTCTTTTCCCCGTCACCTCCATCCGATGGATCCCAAGCGATGTCATCCCGAGCATAGCGAAGGGTCTGCTTTTCGCTCTTCCCTTTTTGAATCCTGTGTCGATGGCTCCCCCTCGCTCCTCTCCTTCTCAACCTGTCCTGCATCTTCTTCTCTGCGAAGCTTCTGTTCTCTCAGCGCCTCTGCGTCATCTTTTTCTCCGCCGCCTGTGTTTGAATTTCCGGCTTCACTCCTCTTTTCGGGCAAGGTCCGCAGCAGTATCATTCCGCGAAACTTACGCTCCCTTTGTTTTCATACTCTTACGCACTCTTTTGCACTGCCAAAATCGCTATCTCTCATCGTTTCATATCCTTACGCACTCTTTGCGAAAAACACCCGGGGTGGGGTGCCTGTCCTTCCAGCCAGAGTGCTTCGGTTTATCCAGAAAGATTTCCCGCGAGCGGCCCGGATTTCCAGTTTCCCTTTTCGAGTGCCACTCTTTCTCTCTCACGGTTCGCTACTCACTACGCACTATCCACTACTCACTTCCCTCTGCGTTACACTACGGACGGTATGCACGCGACCTCGCTTCTCGACACCAACTGGCTGGGACGGCCGCGCTCGATTGCGGCAGTGCTTCTGGAATCGGCTGGGCATCGGGCGCTCCTTGATCCCGGGCCGGCCTCAACCCTCCCGGCACTTCGAAATCAACTGTATGCGCGCGGCATTGGCGTTTCGGATCTGAACGCCATCCTGCTGACGCATATTCATCTGGATCACGCCGGGGCTACGGGCGCGCTCATCAAAGAAAACCCGAACCTCGAGGTATACGTACACAAGGCCGGCATGATGCATTTGGCGGACCCCTCGAAATTGCTCGCCAGCGCCGAGCGCCTGTGGCCCGGCGAACTGGGCCGCTTGTTCGGAGAAACGCTCCCTGTGCCCTTCGCAAACTTGCGCATGCTGCAAGGAAGCGAAACGCTTGCGCTCGGCAGCCGAAAGCTGGAAGTGGTTCACACTCCCGGGCACGCCTCGCACCACGTTTCCTATTTCGATTCGTCGGATGGGACGGCGTTCGTCGGCGACACGGCGGGGTTCCACATCGAAGGCGAACCGTATGTGGTGCCGCTGGCGCCTCCGCCGGATATCGACCTCGAAGCCTGGGAATCTTCTCTCGAGGCAGTTGCTGCACGGCGGCCAGCGCGTCTTTTCCTCACGCACTTCGGCTATTCAAATGATCCGGCGGCACATATCGCCGAATACCGGCGGAATCTGCGGCGGTGGGCTGCTCTCGCGGCAGAAATCCTTCGTTCCACGCCCGATGAGAGGGCCGCGCTAGAGGAATTTGTCTCCGCCGCCACCGCGGAAATCAAGCAGCACGTCGCTGGCGCGGAAGCTGAGCATTACATCTTCAATTGCGGGCTGAATCTTTCCTGGCTGGGGCTCGCGCGCTACCATCGCAAACGCGCGGAAGGGGCGGCGGCATCTCCGCGGCGCGTTTGACGACACAATCTGGCGGACCTAAGATGAACCTCGCGCGAGGACAAATATGTCCGGCGCGAACTTGGAAAAAAGAAACGCGAGGATGGCGCATGAGATTGTCTTCTACGGGGCTGCTGGCGCGGTTTGCATTTTTGTTCGCCGCTTTTTTGTCGCTCACTTCCCTGCCGCTTCGCGCGCAGTCCTCGGTGGGCGATGTTTCCTTCGCCAATTCCGGCGCTCCCGCCGCGCAAAAGGATTTTCTGTACGGACTCGCGCAGCTTCACAATTTTGAATACGAAGACGCCGCGGCGGCGTTTCGCCGGGCGGAAGAGATCGATCCGGGTTTCGCCATGGCCTACTGGGGCGAGGCCATGACTTTCAATCACCCCATCTGGGAGGAGCAAAACCGCCGCGCGGCACGCGCCGCCCTGCAAAAGCTCGCGCCCACGCCCGAAGAGCGGCTGGCGAAAGCAAAGACCGAGCGGGAAAACGATTATCTGCGCGCGGTGGACATCCTGTATGGCGAGGGCGAAAAGTACGACCGAGACGCGCGGTACGAGGACTTCATGCGCAGGCTGCACGAAAAGTATCCCACGGATATCGACGCCACGTGTTTCTACGCCCTGGCAATTCTTGGGACGGCGCACAATGGCCGGGACGTGCCTACCTACATGCGCGCAGCCGCTTTGTTGGAGGATGTTTTCTACGCGCACCCGCGGCATCCCGGCGCGGCCCATTACCTGATTCATTCCTTCGACGATCCCACACACGCGATCCTGGGGCTGCGCGCGGCGGAAGCTTATTCGAAGATTGCGCCCGAAGCGGCTCACGCGCAGCACATGACTTCGCACATTTTTCTCGCTCTGGGGATGTGGGACGGCGTCGTAAGCGCGAACGAAACGGCCACGGGAATCGTCAACAGGAAGCGCGCCGCTGCGGGGAAATCGCCGCAGGTCTGTGGACACTATAACTTGTGGCTGGAATACGCGTATCTCCAGCAAGGCAGATTTGCGAATGCAAAGCGCATCCTCGCCGGATGCCGTAATGAGGCGGAAGCGGAATTTGCGGCAGCGCACCGGCACGGCGGCCACGCTGTGGATCCGGACAATACAGCCGCGGGCTCTTTCGTCCAGATGCGGGCGCACTACTTGATCGAGACGCGGGATTGGAGCGGCGAAGCGGCGGGCTGGAAGCTTCCTTCCGAGGCCCCCGCGTGGACGCAACTGATGTTTCATTACACCAACGCGCTCGGAGCTTGCTATCGCGGCGATCCAAGCGCGGCACGCGCGCTGCTGGCACAAATGAAAGCGCTGGAGCCGCAACTGGAAACCGACCTGGGCCGGGGGCAATATTCCTCGGGCAACTGGATGCGAAAAGTGCCAGGAATCTTGACGGAGCAAATTGAGGGGCTAGTCCTGGCAAGAGAGAAGTCGCTGGATGGGGCCGGGGCCGCTCTTCAAAAGGCCGCGGACGAAGAAGCGTCCTTGCCCTCGGCGTTCGGGCCGCCGCTGATTGCCAAACCTTCCTATGAATTGCTCGGCGAGTTTCTTCTGGAGCAGGGCCGCAATCAAGAAGCGCGCGCTGCGTTTGAAGCGGGGCTGGCGCGAGCGAAACGGCGCGTCCAGGGACTCATCGGACTGCAAAAAGCGCAAACTCTGCTGAAAGATCCGGCCGCCGCGGAAACCAGTGCGACTCTGCATGAAATCTACGGGCACGCGGATCACCCTCTGGAGCTTACCGCCAGCGGCAGGGAATAGAACTCCGGTGATCGCGTCCACCCCGGCTAGCCGGGAATGCCGCGGATAGAAAGGACTACGCGGTCGTTTCCGAGGAGGAGATTTCGGGAGTGCCGGTGGCAGACTCAGGCACGACGGCTGTCATGGCTTCGAGCCGGGCGGAAAGAACTTCCACGAGCAAATCCACGAGCTTTTTTGCGCCGCTGCCGTCGGGGTCCTTGTCAGGGTTGTACTGCGCCACGTCCAGTCCGAGCAGATTCGTCTGTTTTCCGATTTCGGTAAGAGCCGCGCGCACATCCGCGAGAGACAAACCTCCACTGGCAGGCACATTCACCGCGGGAAATTCTTCGTTCGCGATAACGTCAGTATCCAGGTGCAGAACGAATTCATGCGCGTCGGCGTGCACACAGGCAAGCGCATGTTGCGCCGCGGCGTTCCCGCCTTTTGATTGAATTTCCCCTGCGCCGATGTGACGCATCGGCGATTTGCTGAGGAATTCCTGCTCCGGCGGGTCAAGCCGATCGATGCCAAAGAGGGTCACGTCCGGTTCACGCACCAGCGGGGTCTCGCCCCAGAAGCGCACCAGTTCCGGAGCGCCCTTGCCAATCACGTGGGCCACCACCATTCCGTCTATGCGCCCGGAAGGCGTCGATGCCGGGGTGTTCAAATCCGCATCGCGATCGAACCACAACAGGTTGACATGCTTGTAGTAGCGGCGCGCGCCCGCCAAAAGTCCGATGACTTGCGCGCAATCACCGCCCAGAACCAGCACGAGAGCGCCGCTTTTCACCGCGATTTCAGCGCGCGTTTTCAGATCGCTCAGTCCCGCGACAATTTCCTGCATATTGCGGGCCCGTTTGTGTTCCTCGTCATCGGCGAAGAGCCTCGGAGCGCAATCGCCGTAATCCGTCACTTCGTAGCCCGCGCTTTGTAGCCGTTCAACTAGCCCTTGGGCACGCAACGCCGCCGGTGCCTTTTCGCTTCCCGCCAGGAAGGCTGCCGCGCTGGACGGCGCGCCTATCAAGGCAATCTTCTTCGGTTGACGGACGATTTTGACCGCCAAGGTTCGCTCCTTGTGTTGTTTGTCCCCGACTGCTGCTTTGGGCCGTCTGCAAACTGCGCGGGCCAAACGCCCGTCCCTGCATCCTTGGCCTAATCGTGCTGTAAAAACCTCAGCGACGCGGCGCCGGCGCGATGGTCGCCAGCTCCGCAGGCAGCGTGAAGCGTACATCCTCGCGGATCAAATCGAGATCGCGTTGATCCGTGAATCCAAACTCCGCCAGACGCTGGCTCACCTGCTCAACAAGCACTTCGGGAGCGGAAGCGCCCGCAGTCAAGCCCACCCGGGCAATGCCTTCGAGCCACTTCACATCAATATCCGAGGCGGAATCGATCAGTTGGGCCTTCACGCCGCTGCGCTGCGCCACTTCCACCAGCCGATTCGAGTTCGAGCTGTTCGGCGAGCCAACGACCAGGATCAAATCTACATCCTTGGCCACTTGCTCGACGGCTTCCTGGCGATTCTGCGTGGCATAGCATATATCATCGCTCGCCGGGCCTTTGATGGACGGGAATCTTTGCCGTAGCCGCGCCACAATTTCCTGCGTGTCGTAGAGGCTCAGCGTGGTCTGCGTCAGGAACGACAGCCTTTCCGGATCGTCCACTTCCAGCGCGTCCACCGCATCCACCGAATCCACCACGATGGTGCTTTCCGGAGCTTCGCCGGAGGTCCCGACAATCTCCTGGTGGTCCTTGTGGCCGATTAGAATAATCGTGCGCTTATCGCGCGCAAATTTCAGGGCCTCCATGTGCACCTTGGTGACCAACGGGCAGGTCGCATCGATCACCTTCAGTGAGCGATCCTTGGCTTCCTGCCGGACTGCCGGAGGCACGCCATGGGCGCTGAAGACCAGCACCGCGCCATGCGGCACGTCGGCGATGGACTCGACAAAAATTGCTCCGCGGCGGCGCAATTGCTCTACTACGTATCTGTTATGCACGATTTCGTGATGGACGTAGACCGGCGCGCCGTAGGCTTCGAGAGCCAGTTCGACGATATCCACCGCGCGCACTACTCCGGCGCAAAATCCCCGCGGCCGTACCCTCAGCAATACCTTCCCATTTGTGGCAGTCTGCATCGTTATCCTAAGTGAGTAATTTCCGAAGACTCTATCATACCCTACGCACCGCCCGCCTCGCACCGGGTTTCCTTATCGGGCGGCCAGTCAATTTCCGGTTGCCGCCTCAATCAAACAGGAAGGTCCAGAGTGATTGGGACTGAGGTATCCCCCGCCGAAGAACCCCGCTGAATGAGAGGTTTATTGAGCCGAGGGCTCTTCGGCGTATAACTGAGGCGTATGCGCTCGGCGTCCACTTTTCGGCGTGTGGTGGCCTTTTTCTGTCTAGCAGTCGTGTTGCTCGCGGCGTTGTCGCCTGTTGCGGCTAGCCTGCCGCTCGCCATCCTTATTACTCTGTGCTTCTTTATCGCGGTTGCGATATTTGTGCTTCTCCCCCACGTTGAGGAGCAGATCCATCCGCATCAAGCCCTAGCGCTACCTTCTTTCTTGCCGCGACCTCCTCCGGCGCGGTAACTCCTCACAGCATCTGGCCGCCGTGCGGCGGCCCGGGTTCCACACAACACTGCAACGCCTGCGGGGCGAGTTGCGTCCGCAAGGAGGTTCACGCGATTCCTAGGCAATGGCGGGAGGACTCTGTGTCGATGAAACGCAAATGGCTTAAGGCACTCGTGATGGTGATGATGGCGGTCGGTTCGTTTGGTGCTCCGATGAATCCAAAAGAAATCGAGGACCTCATGCACATCATGAACGAAACGAGAATCGAATTCACGATACCCGATGAAGATTATAAAGGAGAAGGAGCAAAAGTAGACCCATTGGAGATCAACTCCCGATAGGTGCGATTTAGCGGAAACTGATTCGCTGATATCCGCGCGCCAGAATCGGGCTGCACTGTGGTCATGCTACTGCCCGAAGTAGTAGCCGTCGCGGGCTTGGATGATGAGGTCTTTTTGCTTGGGGACGGTGAGTAGAATTTTGTGGTAGCCGAGCGTGTTGCCCTTGTCCGGCGTGTAGGCCAGGCTGTACTGATTGCGCAAATCTTCCTGAATCTCGGCGTAAATCTTGTCCACTGTTTCTTTCTTGGAGGCCTTGAAGAATCGCCCGCCGGTTTCCTTGGAGATTTGTTCGAGGATTTTTTTGCCGTCGGGACGCTCTTCCTCACGGGGATACCTGCCTCCGCCACCTCGGCCACCGCCCATGCCGCCCCGTCCACCACCCATTGGGCCGCCGATGCTGAATCCGCGGGGGGGCCGGAAGCCTTCTTCGTCAGCGAAATAGATGGAATAGACAATTGTGTCCGCGCGCTGGGTGGTGGCAATCGCTTCGCCTAGGGTTTCCCTGCTGCCGCGATCCACGCCGTCGGAAAGAACAATCAACGCCTTGCGGCCTTGCTGCTTGCTCATCAGCTCGTCGGAGGCGAGGAAAATCGCATCATAAAGATGAGTGCCGCCGCTTCTCATTCCGCGGCCGCCTCGCCCTCCTCGACCGCCGTTTCCGCCGCCGCTATCGCGGTCGTCCATATGTGGCGTTGAAAGAGATTGCAACGCGGCTTGCAGCTTGGGGCGCGAGGGAGTGAGATCCTGGAGCAACTCGACTTCGCGGTCGAAGTGAATCACAAACGCCAAATCCTTGTTTTCGCGGAGCAACTGATCGAGGAAGGTGTAGCTCGCCCTACGCTCCTGATCGAGTACCTTCCGCTGGCTGAGGCTGGTATCCACCAGCAAACCCAGGCGAAGCGGCAAATCGCTCTGGTGCGCGAAATAGTTGATCGTTTGCGGACGCCCATCTTCTTCGAGGAGAAAATCGTCTTTGGTCAGGTCGGGTACGATCTTGCCGTGTTTATCGCGAACCGTGGCCAACACGCTGACGGTTTTCACTTCGACGGCGATCTTCGGCTGCCCTTCCTGCGGGCGCTTCAGTTCTGGCTGGCCTTGCCCGTGCTGCTGCGCCGCTGGTTGCGCCTGTTGAGCGCGAAGATTCCCTCCCGCCAGCGCTAGAAATAGGATTGCAGCCAATCCCACGCGTCCGGCAAAACGACGTGTTCCCCGCTTATTACAAGGAGCAAATGAGTTTTTCATGTTTTTTGAACTTGGCCACGGTCCAGCTGCGCGCTCTAAACCTTAGTTCACTCAAACGAAGCAGAAAGTTCCCACGCGCAGGAACATAGGACGCTGTTGCGAAGTATTTGGTTTGCCAGCACGGTTGGAGCCCACCCGTGCTGGAGACAGGCCAACTTCGCGCAGCCTGAGTGACGCCGAGTGCCAAATACTGACCAATTTGGTGCTCCCTGAACCAGCACCCGGGGTTGTAACATGCACACCCCATGCCCACGGAAATGAACATCGCGCCTGTAACACTCGAAGGCCGCCACGTGCGGCTCGAACCTCTCTCGAAAGCGCATCATGTTGGTCTTTCCGCGGTGGGCCTCAACGATGAACTTTGGCGCTGGATTCCCAGTCCTGTGCGCACGCCGGAAGAGATGTCCGCCTACATCGCCACGGCGCTGGAAGAGCGAGCGCGCGGCGTCTCCCTGCCCTTTGCGCTGATCGAAAAAGAAGGCGGCAAGGCCATTGGCAGCACGCGCTACGGGAACATCGACCGCACGCATCATCGCGTCGAAATTGGTTGGACGTGGATCGCGCCGGCGTGGCAGCGCACCGCCGCCAACTCAGAAGCGAAATATCTCCTGCTTAAACATGCCTTCGAAACGCTCGGCTGCATCCGCGTCGAGCTAAAAACCGATTCCCTCAACGAACGCTCGCGCGCGGCCATCCTGCGCATTGGCGCGCACGAAGAAGGCACCTTCCGAAACCACATGATCACGGCCAGCGGCCGAATCCGCCACACGGTTTATTTCAGCATCCTGGATTCGGAGTGGCCCGAAGTAAAGTCCCGCTTGCAAACCATGCTGCTTCCCTGACCTTGAACCAATCCCCCTTGCTTAAGCTCCTGCTGCCTCTTCGAACCGCCCGTCTGCCAAGCCGTTAACCAATGCACGTCAAAGCTCGTTCCGGACAGAGTAAACGGGCGTGCCTTGGGTAGACTATAACCAAGTACCGAGCTTTCGTTCCGCTCGTACCAAGTGTGCTGGCCCGGCCACGCTGTCGATGAACAGGCGTCTTAGGGACCGCAGGCGCACCTGGCCTGAATTTCTCCCAAGGCGTGCATCAAACAGTGCGATTTAACGGAGAGTCTTGTGCCCGCTTCCGATGGTATCAACCGCCGCCGCAGCGAACGTGTGATGCTGCAGATACAAGTCACGGTTCTCGCCGAGACGGCCGAGCGCGAGCAGGTCCAGGAAGATACGCACACTTTGGTCGTCAACGCCCACGGCGGCTACCTAAAATTGAAAATGGAACTTCTCAACGGCCAGCCTTTTATTCTGCTAAATCCGCAAAACGGCATGGAGCAGGGCTGCCGTGTGGTGCGCATTGACCAACCGAGCCCGGACTACTTTGCCGTGGCCTTCGAATTCGACCGGCCGGCCCCCAAATTCTGGCCGTTGTCTTTTCCGCCCGCCGACTGGGGGCTTCCGAAGCCTTAATTCGGCGTCTCTTCGTCCGGAGAGATGCGTATTCGCGCAACGTGCTTCCCCCGCGAAACTATCCCGGCGCTTCCGGGTTAAACAGATCAGAGGCAGAGATGCCTTGGGAGATTGGTGCAATGCTGCGTCTACATCCAGGAAGGACAAATCGGCGGATTTTGGGCGTTGCCGCTGTGCTTTCCGTCATTCTCGCCGTGGGCTGCGATGAGTATGTCCGCGTCATTCGCGACCACGACGTACGCATCCCGGTAAACGCGACCTGGGCGTGGCGGCCCGCCGCGCAGGAGGCGGCGACCACACGCAATGAAGCGAGCGGTAATCGCCCCGTCATTTCCCGTGACGCCCTGTCGCGCAACCAAGCAGTTCCGCCTGAGACGCAAGCCGACGACGCAGTCGATCGCCAGCGCGTGAAGTCCGCGATCGAGAATGCACTTGCTTCAAAAGGATTCAAGCAAGTGGCCGATCCGGCGGCGGCTGACTTTTTGGTGGACTTCAAATTTGCGGTGAAACGCCGCAACGCCACCGTCCCTGTAGCCTATCCGGGCACCTACTCTGGCTTAGTTTGCGGCCCGTTTCGTTGCTGGCCGGGCTGGGGTTATGGCCCTGCGTTTGTCGGCTACGAAAGAATACATTTCCGTGAAGGTATGATCGTCTTCGATTGGATGCAGAGAGCAAACAAGCATCTCGTCTACCGCGCTATTGGCGCAAAACCAGTGCGGCGCGATTCGTTCTCTCTCTCGCAGAACGACATCAATGGACTCGTTCAAAAATTGCTGAAGGATTTGAAGCCCAGCAAGTAGCGGGCTCACAACGCGAATGCGTTCGGTGAATTTTGGGAACAAAATTTGCTGACGCCCGAGATTACGGCAGCAAGCCGAAAACCACCACGCTGTTCGGTGTGCCGACGTACACCTTGCCGTTGGCCACCATGGGCGTGATGAATTTATTGTCGCTGAACTGATCGCGGTTATTGGCCGCTTGATTTGAGTTGTATAACTCGTTGGTCAAATTCGTGGCGTCGTAAGCGTGTAATACGCCCGTCGAGTTGTTTTCCACCGCCCAAACAATTCCGTTCGTCGTGCCGTTTGCTGAAACGCTCGGCGTGGTTCCCGGATAGGCAAAGGTGGCCGTGCTCTGTGACGATGGGATACCCGCAAGTTTTGCGCTTGCGATCGGAAATGCTTTCAAGTGATCGCCGACGGCTCCGTAGTAAACCGTGCCGTTGAAATACGCTGGCATCGAGTACACACCGCCGCCAAGCTGCCCCGAAATCTCCTGGTAAATCTGGTCGGTAGTCGAATTGAACTTGCCCATGTTGTCGCGATCGACCACATAGATGAGTGAGTCTTTCCCGGCACCGATCGAGAGATGCCGCGTCCTCCCGTTGCTATCTGTTACGTCCACCAACAGGATTCCGCCGCCCGAGCCGAAGTCTTCGTCGGCGTTCGATTCCGCCACGGTATTGTGCGGCGTGAAATAGTCCGCCAGTTTCAGCGAGCCGCTGGTCGTGAGCTTCACGAAGCAGTTTCCGCAGTTACCGTTCGCTGGAAATCCGCTGAAATTCAACGTCGTGTCGAAATCACCATTCCCTATAATGAAGAAAATGTTTCCCGATGCATCCGCCGCGGGGGCCGTTCCGGCCATCCAGATTCCACCTTCGCTCCCGTTCGGCACGAGATTGAGCACGCTGGTCTGGGCGAGGGTGGCAGCGTCATAAGCCATGACCCACGAAGTGTACGGCCGGATGTCGCAGTGGGAGGACCACGTCGCGTAAATTGTTCCGCCGATTTGTAAGAGCCCCGGCCGCTCCTTGTACTGCTTCGCGTCGAAAACCACGTTGCCGCCGGAACTGTTGTCGCCAGTGCCCGGATAGGTCGCCTGAATCGTCTTCGGTCCGCCAAAGAGTTCCGCTCCCGTAGTCAGATCCAGTGCGTGAAGCCGCTGAAAATAGTTTCCGCTTGCGTCCTTAGACATGGCCACAACATAGATCGCTCCGTTTGGTCCACGCGTGCGGTCGATTACTGGCGTCGCAGTGATTCCGATCTCCGGAGAAACCTGCCCACAGCCGCGGTTGTCGCTCGTTGTTTCGCCGGTGAGCAATGTCGATTTCTTCCACACAAAAGTGCCCGTATTTCCGTTCACAGTGCCGGCGTCGAAGGCGTAGATGCTTCCGTGCTCCGTGACGACGTAGAGAACGTTCTTGCTCTGCCCGGAAATCGTCACCCCGGAGATATATAGCGGCTGAGCATCTACCTTCCCGTCGACGGTAAAGGCTCCAAGCTTGCCAAACTTGGTCGAGTTCACATTAGCGGGTACCAGCGTCGTCTCGTTCAAATTTTGACCGGTTCGGCCGTTGTCGTAGTGATAGGTAATTACGTCGATGGAAGAACTCGTAGCAGGATTCACGGTAAGCGTCGCGGTGCTACTGAGCTTGCTGCCCACGGCGTTGCTGACATTTACTCGAAACTGTTCGCCGCTGTCGGCCACGGTTGTGACGGGCGTAGTGTAACTTGCGGAAATCGCTCCAGTGATATCCGTGCCGTTTTTCCGCCACTGGTAACTGAGCGGCGCAGTGCCCGCCGCCGTTATACTGAACGTGGCGGTTTGTCCCGCTGTGACACTCTGATTCGCCGGCTGCGTTGCGATTGTTGGGGCAACTGGGTTCGTGCCTCCGCCCGAGCCGCCGGGCGGCGAGGCGCAACTGGCGATCGCGAGCGCAGCCAACATGCCGCCAAGCTGCATTAGAAGAGAGAATTGACGCACAGGCACTACCCCCGAGTCGATAGACACGGCCAGCTGAGGCTGGGCTGCCTTCCGAGAAAAAGAACCCAGTTTTCGCCGGGCCGATTTAGCATTGGATACACACTTTCTTAGCTTCACATTACTCGCCACGGAAGAGATTTACACCTGAACAGAGGTACAATTCTCGGTCAAAGCACGACTTTGCACCACCCTGGTCCTGCGGCGTAAACAGGCGGGTCGGTTCGTGCACCTGCTTGTGATTGCTTCTCTATTCCCAGCTTGCCACCGTAGTGCTCTGCCTCTATGCTCCTTTCCTTATGCTACTCAAAGACCAAGTTGCTCTGATCACCGGCTCTGGACGCGGAATTGGGCGCGCTATCGCAAAGCTCTTCGCCGCGGAAGGCGCAGTAGTATTCCTGACGGCACGCACGGAGGCGGAGTTAACCAACGCTGTTAAAGAAATAACTGATCGGAGTGGGCGAGCTCACTATTCGCTTGCCGACCTCGCCCTTGAATCGGATTGCACTCGCATCGTTGTGGAAGCCCGAGCGAAATTCGGGAAGATCGATATCCTCGTCAATAACGCCGGCCATTACGGCCCCGTAGTTCCCGTCGAGGACTATCCTCTCGCCGAATTCGATAGAGTTATTGCCGTACATTTGCGCGCTGCATTCCTGTTGAGCAGAAAC
>CAWGPN010000010.1:0-354615 GCA_963824515.1 uncultured Acidobacteriota bacterium | reverse complement strand
CCGCGCCCATCTGACGCGCTGTCACGGCCGCGGTCATGCCTCCCATCGAATGGCCCAGCAGCACCGGAGCAATCAAGCCGAGCCCCTCGATGAGACCGGCGACATCGCCCGCGTGATCCTTGTACCGATACCCGCTGAGCGGCGCGCCGGAATTCCCGTGCCCCCGTGCGTCCGGCATCACGGCGTCGTATTCGGCTTCGAGCGCGCGCGCCAGGGGAATCCAGCAGGCCCCGCTCGCGGTCAGTCCATGAAGCAGCACCAGGGGCGGCTTGCGCCCACCCGTTCTCAGATAGCGGATTGGAGCGCCGTTCGCATCGCAGACTCCGCTCGTCCAGCTTGCCATCGAGAGTATCCGGTTGGCCGCTAACCTACGTAAGGCCGGCGGGCCGATTCCGCGGCCATGATCCTGCGGACTTCCTGTTCGAGATCGGGCACCGCGCGGGCAAAGATCTGCTTGTACGCCCCGCAAAACCAATCCAGATCTTCGAACCGCCCATTCTGACCGTGCCTGAGCTTCGGGCAGCCGCCGTGGCACAGATTGCGGTACTCGCACACCGCGCATTCCGCGTGCGGAACGGCCTTCTTCGCGGCAAATCCGGCGCGCCGCTGCCGCCGCGCGATCTCAGCCCACGTGTCCGTTTCCACGTTGCCCAGCTTCCACGATTTCTCGACAAAAAAATCGCACGGATAGACGTCGCCGTTATATTCCACAACCGCGTAGCTGTCGCAGCTTTCGTGCATCGTGCAGGTGCCGGGCTTGCGGCCCGCGAGCGCTTCGGCGATGTTCTCGAAAAAGCGGACGCCCATTTTGCGCCGTTCCGGCCACCACAGATCGAACGTCTCGCAAAGAAACCGCCCGTATTCATCGGCGGAAATCGTGAACGGCATGGGCGATCCGTCGGGATAAAATTCGGCCAGGGGAATGTACTGCACGTATTCGATCCCGAGTTTGCGAAAGAACCGGAAGACCTCGCCCGCCTTCTCGACATTGGCCTTGCTTACCACGCAAAGCACGTTGAATTCGATCTTTTGCTTTTGCATCAGCCGCGCGGCGTCGATCACTTTCGATGCCGTGGGATGGCCCGCCTTGTTGAAGCGATAGCGGTCGTGAATCTCCTCGGGTCCGTCGAGCGACAGGCCCACCAGAAAGCTGTAGTCGCGAAACAGCTCGCACCAGCTTTCATCGAGCAACGTTCCGTTGGTTTGAATGCTGTTGGAAACGCTCTGGCCATTGCGCCCGAGGCGCTGCTGAAAACGGACCAGCTTTTCGAAAAAACTCAGGCCCGCCAGCGTAGGTTCGCCGCCCTGAAACGCGAACGCGGAATTCGGCCACGAATAGAAAAGAAAACCGTCCACCAGGCGTTCCAGCGTTTGGTCGCTCATGACGCGCTCTTCCAGATCGGCATACGGATCAGCCGCGCGATCCAGGTAAAAGCAGTATTCGCAGTCCAGATTGCAGACGGCCGACGCCGGCTTGATCAGCAGTGAGCCGATGCGGGGCACCGGCCCGGAAACCGTGCTCAGCGGCGCTGCCGTGTCTGAAAGGATGGGAAACATTTTGCGCTGCTCAGGCCGTTTGCGCCAGCGGATCGTCCAGCTCTTTTTGATGCTGCCGCAACCGCGCCATAAGCTCCGGGCGAACCGCGGCATAGGCCGGATCGTCACTGACGTCGTGCGTTTCCCACGGATCTTTCTTCAGATCGAAAAGCTGTGTGCGCTTCGCCTGCGGATACAAAATCAGCTTATGATCGCGCGTCCGTACCGAGCGCTGAAAATCGCGATACCAGCAGAACATGCTGTCGTTGCGAGGCCCGTCGTTGCGGGGCCCGTCGTCGCCGTGCAGCCAGTTCGCCAGACTGGGAAATTCAACGGTCTTCGGAATCGCGACGCCGGCCAGTTCGCAGGTGGTGGGGAATACGCTGTGCTGATAAACCATCTCATCCACGCGCCGGCCTTTGGCAATCCCCGGCCCGGCCACAATCAGCGGCATTCGCGTGCTGTGCTCGTAGAGACTCTGCTTGCCCATCAAACCATGCTGCCCCACAGCGAGACCATGATCCGCGGTGAGAATCACATAAGTGTTCGCGGCCTTCTTCGAATGCTTCAGCGCCGCCAGAATTCGCCCGATCTGCCGATCCAGAAACGTGATATGCGCATAGTATTCCGAGCGGTGCAGCTGCACGGCCTCGCGCGTTCGCGGAAACGGGGCCAGCAATTCGTCGCGAACACGCGCATCGCCCTGATCGAACGGATGAACCGGCAAATAGTTGGGCGGGATTGCGATTTTGCCCGCCGGGTAACGATCCACAATCTCCTTCGGAGCCTGCCGCGGATCGTGCGGCGAAGTGAATCCCACATAGAGCAGGAACGGATCGGGCTTGCCGCTGAGTTCCGCGATCCGGTCGGCCGCCGTATCGGCCCAGATTTGCGCCGAATGCTCGATCGGCTGCGCCGCGGACTTCCGCCAGTTCCGCGTCTGCTGCCACTGCCCGCCGCGCGACGTATCGTACGGCGACCATGTATTTCCCGGGCTCGGCCGATTGTACGCATCCGGTCCCGATTCGAACATGCCGCCCATGAAAACCGTTTCGCGGTCGCGAAAACTGCGTTCGAGCGTCGTCTTGCTCAGATGCCATTTGCCGACGATCGACGTCGCATAGCCCGCGTCGCCCATCGTCTGTCCCCACAACGGAACGTGTTCGATCTGCTTCTGCGCGCGAAACGCCGTGAGGCCGCAGTTCAGCATCGTGCGGCTCGCAACGCACACCGCGCCCGTCCAGGAACCCTGATGGAACGCGTGCGTAAACGTGCAGCCCCGCTTCATCAGGCCATCCAGATTCGGTGTCTCAACTTCCGGATTTCCCATGCCGTGAATGCCGAGATACGTGAGATCGTCGGCAATCATGAAGAGAAAATTCGGGCGCTCGCCAGGCGGCGCGGCCACCAGCGAAGCGGCCGGGGTGGCCAGAGCGGAAGCGAGAAATGTGCGTCGGTTCATAGCGGTTGGCTC
Organism: uncultured Acidobacteriota bacterium; assembly: GCA_963824515.1. Lineage (GTDB taxonomy): Bacteria > Acidobacteriota > Terriglobia > Acidiferrales > UBA7541 > Acidiferrum. Next base: position 351,605 of record CAWGPN010000010.1, on the reverse strand, counting down.
TCAGGAGTACGGGTACATGCAGGGGTCAATCGCGGCCCGCAGCGGCAGAGGCCGATGGCGGTACGCCCTGCAAGGCCGAAGGGCCGCCCCGTGGGATCCACGATTTCAAAATCTCCTTCCACGCGAATCGAACCGTTATTGTTGATGGTAATTTTTGCAGCAGCCATTCAGGCCTCCAATTAAAGTGAGAGCGCGTTGGATAGATAATTGCGGCCGAACGCGCTCTCTAGCCTACGCAGACTATCTCAGGAACTCAAGGAAGCGGCTCAATACTTCGGTACGCTCGGGTCAACCTCATCCGACCAGGCGAGGATGCCGCCCTTGAGGTTAAAGATCTTGCGGAAGCCGGCTCTGCGCAAGAAATCCACGGCTTCCGCGGAGCGTTTCCCGCTGCGGCAATGCGCAATAATCTCATGGGAAGAGTCCAGTTCGTGGACGCGGCGCGGCAATTCGCCGAGCGGAATCAGATGACCATTCAGATTGCAAATTTGATATTCATGCGGTTCGCGGACATCCAGGATAAAGAGATCGTCACTACGGTCAAGACGCGATTTCAATTCCAGCGGCGTAATTTCGGGGACCTGCATATCCGGGGTTGGAGCCTCTTCGCCGCGTACACCGCAGAATTCGTAATAGTCGATCAGTTTGTGGATGGTGCGATGCTGGCCGCACATTGGGCAGTTCGGATTTTTGCGGAGCTTCAGCTCGCGGAATTTCATTCCCAGCGCATCGAAAAGCAGAAGGCGACCAATGAGATTCTCGCCGCTTCCCAGAATCAATTTGATCGTCTCCATGGCCTGAATGGATCCGACGATTCCTGGCAGAACGCCGAGCACGCCGCCCTCGGCGCAGGACGGCACAAGTCCCGGTGGAGGCGGTTCTGGATACAAGCAGCGGTAGCACGGACCTTCGGGCATGCCGAATACCGTGGCTTGCCCTTCAAAGCGGAAGATCGAGCCGTAAACATTCGGCTTGCCAAGCAAGATGCAGGCATCGTTAACCAGATAGCGTGTCGGAAAATTGTCGGTGCCATCGACGATGATGTCAAAATCCTTGAAGAGTTCGAGCGCGTTCTCGCTGGTCAGTTTGGTCTCGAACGTATCGATCTGAATGTCCGGGTTAAGACTGGAAAGCCGCGTGCGCGCCGCTTCCGTCTTGGGCTTGCCAACGTCGCTTGAGCCAAAAGTGACTTGCCGCTGAAGATTGGTGAAATCCACGACATCGAAATCGACAAGTCCAAGCCGCCCGACACCCGCAGCGGCCAGGTAGAGCCCCAGCGGCGCGCCGAGCCCCCCAGTGCCAATCAGCAGGACCTTGGCGTTTTTGAGCTTGAGCTGACCTTCCATGCCGACTTCGGGCATGATCAGGTGGCGGCTATAGCGGAGAATTTCTTCGTTGGAAAGGCTGGTGGCCGCCTTCGCTCCAGTTTGTGTTTGTATTGTCGTGGCCATCGCAAAACTCCTTCGTCGATTAAGTGTCAGTGACCGTCCCGCGAAGAACCGCCGGCAATCGACGGAATAATGCTGATCGTGTCCCCGTCTTTCGTGGGGGTGTTTTCCTTCGCCAGGTAGCGAATGTCCTCGTCGTTAAGATAGACATTCACGAACGAGCGCAGTTTGCCCTCTTCCGTGAAGAGGTGTTTGCGCAACTCCGCAAACTGGCCGGTGAGGCCACTCAGCGCTTCGCCCACGGTCTCGGCGCTAAGCTCAGCGGAATCGCGCTTGCCTGCGTAAATTCGCAACGGCGTCGGAATCATCACTTTTATGGACATTTCTCGTTCTCCAATTCTTTGTGCGCGTTCTACCTTGCGGCGACTGCATTCCTCTTCGCAATCTTCTCTTCCACAAATGCGGACCGGTCGTCTTTCAATCGCCAGGAAGTCATGTCCTGTGGCACGCCGGTGTGCACGCTCACGATGACATAGCTATACCAGGGCCAGGCGTGCTCGTGGTCGTAGCCGCTCGGCCGCGCCGGATGATCGGGATGCGAGTGATACCAGCCGATGACTTCCAATCCCTGCGCGGTGGCTATTTTTTCAGCCTCTCGGACGTCCTCCGCCGTCACGGAAAAACGATTTCGCGGTGAATCGTCGCGGCGATTGACGAGCGGAAACAAAGAGACCACTTCGCGCGAAATTCCGCCACTCTTCTCGTCCGATTCAGGAATATCGCTCAAAGCATGGTCCCGCCCCAGGAGAGCGCCGCAGCATTCGTAAGGATACGTCGCAATGCCATGCTCGCGAATTCTCTGCGAAAGCTCAGCGCTGATTCCGAGTTCGAGCACTTCACTCATGACAGACTCACGCCTCTTCCCAAAAGCGTTCGGCCAGGTACTTGGACGCCGAATCCGCAAAAACGGTGACAATCACGGCGCGCAGGTCCGCCGGGACGCTCTTCGCGACCTGAAAGCACCCAAGCAGTGCAGCAGCGGCGCTCGGACTGACCAGCAAGCCCTCTTCCCGCGCGATGCGTTTCACCATTCGATACGCTTCCTCGGTGCCGATTTCGAGATTCTTGTCCGCGAGCGTGTCGTCATAAATCGCCGGCCGCAGCGCCGTCTCCATGTGCTTCCAGCCCTCCAGACCGTGAAACGCCGCGTCCGGCTGGAGGCTGATGCAGTGGATTGCAGGATTCAGTTCTTTCAAACGTCGCGTCGTGCCTACAAACGTTCCGCCGGTGCCCAGAGCGGCCACAAAATGCGTGATGCTTCCGCCGGTCTGCTCCCAAATTTCGTTTGCCGTGGTGCGATAGTGCGCCTGCCAATTCGCCGGATTGCTGTATTGATCCGGGTAGAAATACTTCTCCGGATCGGCTGCTACGATCTCCCGAACGCGCCGAATCGCCCCGTCCGTACCTTCGTCGCCGGGAGTGATGACCACCTCCGCGCCCAGCGCGTCAAGGATACGTTTGCGCTCGTGCGAGGCGCTGTCCGGCACGCAAAGCTTCACGGGATAGCCAAGCGCTGCGCCAATCACGGCGTACGCTATTCCCGTATTGCCGCTGGTGGCATCGACGATGGTTTTGCCCGGTCGGAGCGCACCATTGGTCAATCCCGCATGGATCATGCTTAATGCCGGGCGGTCTTTGACCGATCCGCCCGGATTAAACCACTCTGCTTTTGCATAGAATCCCGCATTCGGAAATTCCCTGCCGATTTGCGCAAGCCTCAAGAGCGGCGTGTTGCCGATCAATTCGAGCACCGACGTCCCCATCAGGCTGAGGCGCTCCTCTGCAGCAGCGGTGGCTGCGTGGTCTGGAGCAATCATGTGGTTCAAAGTGACCATGGTCTCAACTCGCGTGCCAGCTCTTCGATATGCGACCGGTTTACTCCTAATTAGATGCAGCATACCAGTTCGACGGTATAGCCTGACTTTAGCATAGGTTAGAAGGAATCACCCTACGTTACATAGAGAATTATTCCAAGGCCCTCGAAGGGGTGCATTGGCGGGATCGGCAGATTTCGGTGGTCGGAGGTTAACACTTTTGCCCAGCTTCGCGTCTTGCATACCGGGATGAATTCGGCAGCCGCCAACGCACACGCAGGAAGCAAAATTGACTCTCGCCTCACAATCAGGGATTGTCGAGCGGTGACCGTCTCGCCTCCTCCCGAGCCTAGTGGTGACGCCGCGCTGGTATTGGCCGCACGGCAGGGTGACCGCGCCGCTTTTGGAGCACTTTATGCGCGGCATGCACGAATGGTCCATGGCATTTTGCTTGCGCGAGTGCCTGCCAGCGATGTGGACGATCTTCTTCAAGATGTTTTTCTGCGAGCGTTGCCGCGGCTTTGCGACTTGCGTGACATCAACCGGTTCGGTCCATGGCTGGCGGCCATCACCCGCAACCGCGCCCATGATTATCACCGGCAAACTCGGGCGGTTGCTGCGGCTACGCAGGAAGTCTCCGAAGAAGAGGCCGAAGTACCGGCTTCAAACTCCGCCTCCGATGCGGAGGCTGCGAGGATTTTGGCTTTGGTTCGCAGCCTCCCGGATGCGTATCGGGAGCCGCTGATACTCCGTTTGGTGGAGGGACTGGCGGGGCCGGAAATCGCATCGCGCACTGGCCTGACTCCCGGTTCCGTTCGCGTAAATTTGCACCGCGGCATGCACCAACTGCGCGAGAAGTTAGCCCAACTGGACAGAAATTCGGCGGGGCAAACGAAGAATGAGCTTCGCAGAAGGAAAGAGCCATGAACGACGCTTATCTCTGGGACGGTTCAGGCGAAGCCGATCCGGAAATTCAAAAACTCGAGAGCGCCCTTGCCAAGTTCCGCCATCAGGGTCAGCCGCCGGAATTTCCTTTGATTCTGGCAGCACCGGAACGGCGATTTTGGCAACGGAGATTGCCTTCGAAGCGGGCCCTCGGATTTGGACTGGCCGTTGCGACGGCGATTCTCCTCTTGCTGGCCGCTTTCGGCATTCTCAGAGGTAGCCGAGAACCGAGCGCAGCTTCCGGACCAACTTGGGCCGTTGAGCGCCTGGAGGGAACACCGCGGGTAGAAGCAGTTTCCTCTGGGAAAAATGCGCTGGCCGGCCAACTTGGTATTGGACAAACGCTGATCACAGATGGCCATTCCCGGGCTAAGCTCACTGTCGCCGCGATCGGCACGGTGAATGTGGAGCCCAACACGCGTTTGCGTTTACTGGCCGAGGGCAACGGGCACAATCGCCTCGCACTCGATCGCGGGACCATCCACGCGTTTATCTGGGCACCTCCGGGTGAATTTACTGTGGATACACCGTCCGCCATCGCCGTGGACCTGGGCTGCCGCTACACCCTGCACGTGGATGATTCGGGAGCCGGAATCCTCAAAACGACACTCGGCTGGGTTGGTTTTAAACTGGATGGCCATGAAGCATTCATCCCCGCAGGCGCTGTGTGTGCAACGCGCCCGAAAATTGGCCCCGGCACTCCCTACTTTGAAGATGCATCAGCCTCCTTCCGAGAGGCATTGTCCAAATTTGACTTTGCATCTAACACGCGGGAAGAACGCAGCTCTGAATTGAACAAAATACTCGAAGAATCTCGCCCGCGAGACGCGCTATCTCTGTGGCATCTTCTCGCTCGCGTTGACGTTTCCGAGCGGGGCCGCGTTTACGACCGCCTGGCCGAACTTGTTCCCCCTCCCTCCGGAGTCACGCGCGCCGGCATTTTGCATCTCGATCAGAAGATGCTGGACTTGTGGTGGAACCGGCTCGATCTCGGAGATATTTCGCTTTGGCGCACCTGGGAACGATCCTGGTCGCAAGAAAAAATCAGCGGGTCGTGACGAGTCTACTTTCCACTGAAAATCCTTCGACACTGGAAGACTTTACGAAAATCCTACTTGGCTAGTTTCGCGGCCGTTTTCTTCCGGTGCGTGTTAACACCCGTCTCCAGTTCCACGTCTTGTTCACCGTAGGCCAAAATCATTTGGAAGGAGAGCACAGCAACTTATGAAAGCCCTTACCATTCGTTCACCTTGGGCGCTTGCGGGAATCTGCGCTTCGTTACTTTTTCTGGGAACCCCGGCGCAGGCCGGACCGCCACTCATTTGCCACGTCATCGAAATTGGACACGCAGAGTCTTTGCCCTGGATCAACCACGGTTGGAACCTGACGGGCCGCGAAGATTACAACCTGACAAACCTCGTCTCCGATACTCTCGCCATTCTTGATTCAGATGCCCCTGTGCTCGTGCGCATGGAGACGCTACGCCGAGCCACGCTCTACGCGCGACACGACCCGCAAATCGCCAGGGAGCTGCTGACGAAACTTGTTGCCCGCGCCATGGCCGCTGAAAAGGCGGGGCGCCCGGAAGCACTTGCCTTCTTCGACGCCGGATATCTCGTCGAGTGCTACAAACAGTGGATGGGAAGGAATCTGCCAGATCTGACGGACAACTTGCCAATGGATCCGAACCCGGCCGCAAAACTCGATGGCTACGCCTGGGTCCAGAAGGCTATCGGTTTGCGAGGCCAGGATCCTGAAATGGAGTTCGCCGCGGCACTGATCACCCTCAAGGACCACCAGATGGATCACCAGCAGCACGTCCTCAAAGCCAGTGCTGGGGCAAAAGACGATCCGCTGCTGGCACAAAACCTCAAGAGCCGCTACATGAGCGACAGCGGTATGACAGTGGCCGAACTCTTCTCGAAGAGCGCCAAAGTAAATCCCTGATATCGGATCTAACCTGCCGCGTCGGCCGTTTCGTGGCCGTGCCAGGATCGCCATCAAGACAGCGCGGGCAGCGACCGTCTAAGATCACTGCCCACGCCGTTTAGCTTAAGAACGTTTCTCAACTTCGTGGGCAAATCGATTTGCCCCAACGGCAGTCCGCCTTTACAGAAGTGTCGGCTTTTAATAGGCTAGGAGCCCTATGTGGAATGTCGAAGAGCGGTTTTCACCTAAGCAGATCGAAGGCCTGGCGGCGCTCGGCTTTGCCGTCGGCAGCACACGCGGCGTCGTGCGCGTGGAAAAATACGGCAGCGGCGCGGAGTTCCGCAAAGGCACCGATGACTTATACGAAATGACGGTCGTGCCGACAATCATGCTGAAGGGACGATTCACCCGGCTGTGGGACGCCGGCTACCAGAAATTCCTGCTGACCGATGACGGACTAAAATTGCCCGCACTGGCGACGCATCTCGGGAATTTGCGAAAGTTTAACGAAGAACTGCGCACCGCTCTAGGCGTGCCGACTTTCTACAACGAAGCGCTCGGCTCCGTGAGCCAGATCAGCGTCTACGATCGCGTCAAAGGCCGTGTCGGGGACGTGCCAGACAAAACAGTCGGAGCGCACGAGCCAAGCGGCGGGCATTAAGTTGTCGTTTTATTCCAACGATTTCATTCCTCTAATTTGTTTTCCTCAAGCCGGCGCCGGAACTGCTCCAAGTTGACTCGATGCTTGGCGGCTTTCCGGGCGCCGATGAAGATCACGGGAATGTCCAGCCCGTAGCGCTCTTCGAGAACCGCATCCCCTTGGACGTTTACTTCACGTAGCCGAGCGCCGAATTCGCGCAATAGCGGCGCAATGGCCGTTTTCGCCTCTTCGCAAAGGTGGCAGCCTGGCCGCGTATACAAAGTCACCTCGCGCGGCCCCGCCGAAGCGAGGCGTATGTCTTCCGGATGTTCCTTCACGGCTTCGGATTCGAATACTTTTGGAACGGCCCGGCATAGGGGTGAAACGCCCGCGCACGGTATAGCTCGGCGATCTGCCGGAGATGTCCCAGGTCATGCGAAGCCCACTCGCTGAGCATTTGATGGAGCGTGATGTTGCCGAGTTCGGAGTGAATCGCGTCGCGCTCACCGGAGTCCGCAGGAATGCTCCTCAACAAAATAACCGTCGAGCGCCGCGTCCTCGTGAAATAAGCCAGAATCTCTGTGGCTGACCCGCGCGCGTAGTCGCCGGTCACAACCGTGCCCGTCGCGTCGTATTTTTCCAGCGTGGGCGTGTCTTCCGTCACGATTCGCCGCGTCCGGTCGGCGTACACTCCCTCGATGTCCGCGAGATGGCCGAGAACTTCGGCAATCGACCAGCGTTCGGGGGCAGGCTTCCACCTCAGGAGGTCTTCCGGCAAATCGCGAAGCATCGTTTCAAGAAGAATCGGCGTCTTTTCAAGAAGAAGCAGGGCAGGCTGGATGGATCGAGATTCGGCCGGCTCGGTAGTTCGGGCTACGCCTTGGTGCATGCGGCACCTCCCAAGCAATTAGTGAATCTTACTCGAAAAGAGAAGGAAAAGTTGAAGTGGCGCATAATGAGTAACACGAGCGAAGGAGACGCTGGCATGGGAAGAGTCGTGGCATTGATGGATGATCTGTTCTTTCAAATGAAAGTGGCGGAGACGGCCAAGCATCTCGGCCTTGAGCTAAAGGTGGCTGCGAATGGCGAGGCGCTTCTAGAATTGCTGGAACTTAAGCCAAGCCTGGTCATCGTGGATTTGAATGCGCGCAGCCAGCCGCTTGCGGCGATCGAACGCCTGCGCGCGGCGCAGAAAGATCTAAAAGTGATCGGGTTTCTCTCTCACGTGCAGCGTGACCTGGCGGCGCAAGCGCAAGCGGCGGGTTGCAACGAAGTCATGCCACGCTCGGCCTTCACCCAAAACCTGGCTGCCATCTTGAGCGTTGCGAAGGACTGAAGTGAAATCTCTAAAGAATTCCCTGGCTGCACCGGCATTTGTTCTAAACGTTTTGTTCCTGTTGCTCGCCACAGTCGTTTCCGCCCAGGAGCCGGGCTCAACTCCCGCGGCGCAAGCCGCCTCACCCGACGGGCCCACCGCCGCGCTTCGCGATGTCTTGAAAGCAGCGTGCTCGCAAAGCCAGAGCACCTTTGAGCGTTTTCTGACCGTACGCAATAGAGCATCTTTTACTCGCATGACGCCGGCCGCGCGCGTCGCTTTTATGAAACGCTTCGTGCTGCTCGACGAACCTGGCGAGCCCTCGGTGACCGTGAATCCATCCGGCCGCCCCACGGTGCGCTGCGAAACCCCCGCCGGCGCCGCGGAGATTCAGATAGGCGGCGCCGATACCCATGACAACGTATCGTTTCTCCCCGTGAAGTTGCGCGATGCGACGGATACGGCCGGCGCGGACGCCATTCAGGTCAACATGGGCTTGGTGCGCGAGAACGGCCAGTGGAAAATCCTCTCGCTGGGACTGGTACTTCTCGACTTGCCTTCCCTGGAAGTGGAATGGGATTCCGCCGAAGCGGGCAAAAACGAGCAAGCGGCAATCCAGTCGCTCAAGGACATTGCGAAAGCGATCGAAAATTACCGCCACAAGTACCTCCGCCTTCCGGATTCCCTCTCCAGTTTGGGGCCTCCTCTGCATGGTCCCGCTAATGAGCAGGCCGCGGGATTGGTGGATTCGGATATCTCCACCGGCATGAAGAACGGCTACTCGTTCCGCTACGTGATCGTGGGCGCCAGCACGCTGGGCGCTCCCGCCAAGTATGAGCTCTCCGCAACGCCGCTCGTCTACGGCCGCACGGGACATCGCTCCTTTTTTCTCGATGAAACCGGAACGCTCCACGGCGCGGACCGCAAAGGCGCTGTGGGCTCCGCGGCTGATGCGAAGTTGCCCTAGCGATCAAGCTGCAAGGAATCCGTGAACGCGGTCCGCCAAAATCAAGGCTGAGCGCGAACGGTTGGATACTGAATCCCCAGTTGATCAAGATAGGTTTTGTAACGTGTGGGATCGTAATAATATTTTTTCAGCAGCGGAGCGAACTTTTCCATCTTTTCCTTGTTCATCTCGATGGCGGGTTTGTCGTCGGGACCAAGAAACGTTTGATAATGGACGTCTTTCGTCTGAACTTCCCGAAAATAAGCCCAAGCCTGCTGCACGAGTGCCGGCTGCGTAAGAAAATCCAGGGCAGTCATGGCTTGCACCTTGGCGCCCGCAGTTGAGCCCTTGTGAGCGATGGGAGTCGCCATGGCCACGCCGTTTGCCCAGCTATGGCCCGGCAAATTCGGAATGTTTGCCGGGTACATGAGGTACACCATGGGCACGTTCCATGAAATGTCGCCGATATCGTCCGATCCGCCCCCCGTCGGGTTTTTCACCGGTTCCGTCAGCGGATCTACCTTTTCCTTGAGGCCTTCTACCTTCGCTCCAATTTCCTTTTGCAAAGCCTTCGCCAGCGTCTGATCCGCTTCGCTCCACTTCGGCATCCCGACGGCCTCGATGTTTTTCTGCTGCGTTTCGGCGATCACTTTATTCAGAAACGGAGGCCACGCCGATCCCACAAGTTTGTGATCGACGGTGGTGCCCGTCATCTTCGCCGCCGCTTCCGCGATGGTGTTTCCGAGCGCGTAGAGATCCTCGATGTGCTTGTAGTCCAGCTCGCGGAAGTAATACCAGACCGCAGCTTCCGGCGGAACCACATTGGGCTGATCCCCGCCGTTGGTGATCACACGATGCGAGCGCTGTGCGGGACGCAGATGCTCCCGGCGAAAATCCCAGCCTGTGTCCATCAACTCGACGGCATCCAGCGCGCTGCGGCCCTCCCACGGCGCCGCTGCGGCGTGCGCCGCTTTCCCATGAAAAAAATATTGCACGGAAACCATCCCGCTCCACTCCCCGTTCCCCGTGCCATACGACGTCGAAAACTCGGATTCCACGTGCGCGCCCAGGACGATATCCACATCCTTGAACACTCCTGCCCGCACGTAGAACGCTTTCGTGGCAACCAGTTCTTCCGCGACGCCGGGTATGAGCTTGATGGTCCCAGCGATGTGGTGCTCTTCCATGAGTTTTTTCAACACCAGTGCCGCCGTGACGTTCACTGCCATCCCGGAGTTGTGCCCTTCTCCATGGCCCGGCGCGCCTTCCACAATCGGATCGTGATACGCAACTCCCGGCTTTTGAGAAGCCCGGGGGATGCAGTCGAGGTCGGTAATGAACGCGATGACCGGCTTGCCGCCCCCGTAAGTGGCCACCCAGGCAGTGGGAATGCCCGCGATGCCCTGCTCGACGTGAAATCCGTTCTTTTCGAGGATGCCCGTAACGTACCGCGACGTTTCGTACTCCTGAAAGCCCAGTTCGCTATAACTGAAAATCTCGTCCACCATCTGCTGCGTGAGCGTCTGCAGCTTATCCACTTCCGCGGCGGCTTCCTGTTTTAAGGCGGGGAGCTCTGGCGGCTGCTGCGCGGACAATCCCCATGGCTCCAGCAAGGCCGCCGCAACTATGCATAGCAGATAAAATTTTCTCATCGCATTCTCCAATCCAAAAAGGACCGGGCATATTACATCGGTATTGCGAAATAGAGGAAAGAAAACACCGGGAGTTTGTGCCGCGAAGGAGTTGGCGCTACTATCGAGCGGTTCCCCATGCGCCCGGCATCTGCCCGAATTCTTCTGCTACTCCTGGCCTTCGCTCTTTTAAGTCCCACGGCGGCGACGGCTCAAGAGTATAGTTCGGCCTATGGGCCGCTTCCCGTCTTCGAATTTCACAGCGGATTCTGGATTAACCTTCACCACACGCTCTATTACGAGGCCAGGCGGCGCTCTGCTCCGCCTCCTGCCCCGCGGGTATCCAACGCCGGACCGCAACTGAAACTGAAAACCATGCAGGATGCCGCCTCGGCACTCACCCCGGCCGAGAAAATTGCCTGGAGCACCGCCGTCGCCTATTACGCCGCCAACTATGCCAACAAGGACCTGCTTTTCAACACCGAACTCATGATGCTGAAAAACCAGCTCGAGGATTTTGAAGATTGCGACGATCTCTCCGGTGCTCACAAGAAGACCTGCGATGCCGGCCTGCCACCCGGAATCACCCGCGTGCTCGACGCTGCTGCACCTGTCTATCGCGCCCACCTGTGGCACGCCCAGGATCTCGCCAACCGCCGATGGATCGCCCGTGTCGCCCCGCTGGTGATCGAACAAGGGGTTGGAGTTTCCCTGCGCCTCGCGGATATCTATCAAACCAGTTGGCCCAGGGAAAAAATTCGCGTCGACGTTTCTGCTTATGCAAATTCAGCGGGAGCCTACACCACGCTCGATCCGCTGCGCGTCACCATCTCCAGCACCGACCCGCGCAACCAGGGTGACCAAGCTTTCGAAGTGCTCTTTCACGAAGCCTCTTACGGCATCGCCGTCCCCGTGCAGGATGCGATTCTTCGCGAATGCCGCCAGCGCGGGAAAGCCATCCCCCGTGACCTCTGGCACGCCCTCATTTTCTATACCACCGGGCGAGTGATCCAACCCTTGTTGATGACGCCCGGCGATGAACCGCGCGAGAACCAGTCCGCCGGCGATTCCAGCTCAAGCAGCCCTCCAGCCGTGCCCAAGGAAGCCTTCCCCGCACACTCTGTTCGCGAGAGCCTCGACGCGCGTGGATGGAGTGGATACTACCAACTGCTGATCCGCTTCTGGCAGCCCTATCTCGACAGCAAGGCGAGCTTTGATGACGCTATCGCCCGCATGGTTTCCGCGCTCTAGCGCCCGACGCCACCCTCGGACATCCTCGTGTTGATCGGGCTCGGCTTCACTTCATGCGTGTTTCTAGAACCTTCCGTTTTGCCGCTATTCCCGGATTTCTCCTTCTATTGAAAAATGGTCGTCAGGATCCTTGGTGAACTGAACCTCCATTCGGTTCCCGGTAGGAGCGGTGAACCGGCTGTGACTCGCGTACTAGGCTCTGGTAGACTCCGCAGCGCCGGTATCCAGCTGGTGTTCGCGTTTGTCGAGCGACCTCGGTTGTGCTAGGCTTTGCGGTGCGGAAATCAGCTCGGCCACGCGCCACGCAAGCCCCAGCGTCGCTTACGTTCTCTCCTAACTGTTCCTAGCAGAGCTTCCCGTAAGGGAATACTCTCCCTGGAGAAACCGAACGAACGGCTCGGGCGAATCGATCACCGGCTCCCGACGCCCCGGGCAGTCAGAAAGCACTGGATACGCCCATGTCCGGTATACAAGCAGCTTCCAAACCCGAAAAAGAAACTCTTGAGATCAAGCTCGCGCATTCGCCGGATTCCGACGATGCTTTTATGTTTTATGCGCTGGCGACTCACAAACTCGCAACCCCTGGTTACAAATACACCCACGTTCTCTCCGATATTCAGTCGCTCAATGAAGCGGCTCTGGCGGAGACCTACGACGTGACTGCGGTAAGCTTTGCCGCCTATCCTTCTCTCCGCGATAAATATGTCCTGCTCGACTGCGGCGCAAGCTTTGGGGAAAACTACGGCCCCATCGTCGTGGCCCTCAAGTCCATGAAGCGCGAAGAGTTGGCCGGAAAACGCATCGGCGTCCCAGGCCTGAAGACCACCGCTTACCTGACGCTAAAGCTTTTTGAACCAAATTTTGAACCCGTCGTGATGGCTTTCGACAAAATCCTAGATGCCGTTAAGAACGGGGTCGTCGAGGCCGGCCTGCTGATTCACGAGGGGCAACTGCTCTTCCCCCAGCTCGGCATGCACCGAGTGGTGGACCTGGGTGTTTGGTGGCACGAACAAACCGGGCTCCCGCTTCCCTTGGGCGGTAACGCAGTTCGGCGTATCCTGGGCCCCGCTTTGGGGCTGCAAATCGCCAGGACCATCCGCGAAAGCGTCGAATACGGTCTCGAACATCGCGAAGAGGCCCTGAACTACGCGATGCAGTTTGCCCGGGACATGGAAACCGACATCGCCGACAAGTTTGTGGGCATGTACGTCAACCGCTGGACGCTCGGCTATGGCGAACGCGGCAAACAAGCCGTGCGGACGCTCATCGAGCGGGGGACAGCGGCAGGCCTGCTACCCGGTCCGCCAGACGTCGAGTTTCTAAGCGAATCATAATAAAAACAAGGACTTAGCATGCCCAGTAGAGTTCCCCAGCATTCTGCCGATATGCATAGTGTCTAGCTCCGGGCCTCGGGCGGCAGTTTGCCGTGCAGAATTATCTCCTACCTCTGATCCCCTTCACGGTCACTCAAGTATCTGACCCATCCATACTGCGCCGTCTCTTTTGCGTTGCCCCCGCGTGAGACGCATGGACCCACGGGCGCTCTTCTAATTTAGAGTGCAGGAGCCCCGCTCCCGCTTTTGAGAATTATGCTGTGGAGAAAGTTCGCGCTTACTTGCACACAGCACATTTCTGAGAAGCACCTTATCCCATGACCGTCGAGTCGAAAAAACGCAGGCCGAAATTAGGACACTACCGACGCATGCCTGCCTTGACGGTTTCCTCCTAATCACTTAGTGTCTTTTGCTTGCCATGGAGTCTCGAATGAAAACGTGTCTGCGCGTTTTGTGTTTGGCGGCTGGAACTCTCGCGCTGCTACCTCCCTTCGCCCAGGGACAGGCCCCTTCGGAATATCGTGCCCAGACGCAGCCCCAGGAAACCTGGCCTGAACATGCCGTTCGCGGGGCGCACGGCATGGTCGCCACCGATGAAGAATTGGGCTCTCAGGCAGGCGTCGACATTCTGAAGCGTGGTGGGAACGCCGTGGATGCCGGCGTGGCTGTCGCCTTTGCTTTGGCCGTCGTCGAGCCCGCCGCGGGAAATATCGGCGGCGGCGGATTCATGCTCGTGCGCCTGGCGAACGGCCGGAGCACCTTCTTTGATTATCGTGAGGTCGCTCCCGGCAAAGCCACGCGCGACATGTACCTCGGCCCCGACGGTCAGCGCGTCAAAGGCCTCTCAGTGATCGGCTACAAGTCCGTCGCCGTGCCCGGCACGGTCGCGGGCCTTGCCTTGGCGCTAAAAACCTACGGTAGGCTGAAACTTGCTGATGTAATGGCTCCCGCGATTCGTCTTGCTGAGGATGGTTTTCCCGTCAGCGAAAAACTCGCGCGGCAATTGGAAGAGCACCGGCCTCTTTTGCAACAGTTCGCGGAGAGCCGGCACATCTTCTTGAACGATGGAAAGATGTATCATGTCGGCGACATCTTCAAGCAGCCGGAACTGGCCGCGACTCTCAAGCGCATCGCAAAGAATGGCCCCGCCGAGTTTTATCGCGGCGAAACGGCCCACACAATTGCCAATGACATGAAGGGCATGGGCGGCCTCATCACCCTCGATGATCTCGCGAATTATCAGCCCAAGATCCGCCAACCCCTGCACGCCGATTACGATTTCGACGGCCACAAGTGGGAAGTTATTTCCTCGCCTCCTCCGAGCTCCGGTGGCGTGGCCATCATCGAAGCCATGAATATGTTGCAGAGCGTCCCCTTAAAAAGCTGGGACGATCTCGAAAGCGTGCACATGGTCGTGGAAACCATGCGGCGCGTCTTCGCCGACCGCGCCGCGTATCTCGCCGACCCCGACTTTGACAATGTCCCCGTCGCCGGCCTCACCAGCGAGTGCTACGCCAAGGAACTCCTCGCAACCATCGATCCCCTGCATGCCTCCTCCAGCAAAACCGTTAAAGCCGGCACTCCGCACGTCTGCGGAACTCCCGCTGCCGTTGTCGCACCTCGAGGAGTTGTTGACCTCGATGAGGGGCAGCACACCACCCACTTTTCCGTCGTCGATTCCGCCGGCAACGCGGTTTCCAGCACCTACACGCTCAACAACCTCTACGGCTCCCAGGTCACTTCTACCGCCGGTTTTCTGCTCAACGACGAAATGGACGATTTCACCACCCAGCCCGGCGCAGCTAACGCCCTCTTCGGCCTTATCCAATCCGAGGCCAACGATGTCGCTCCCGGCCACCGCCCGCTTAGCTCCATGACGCCGACCATGCTCTCTCGCGACGGCCAATTGAGCTTCGTAACTGGTTCGCCAGGCGGTCCCACGATTATTTCCGCAACCCTTCTCAGCGTTCTAAACTGGATGCGGCTTGGCATGGGCGCGCAGGCAGCCATCAACGCGCCGCGCTTTCACCACCAGTGGCTGCCGGACATGATCCTGATGGAAAACAGTTTTCCCGAAAGCGTTGAGGCGGCCCTGAAAGCGCAGGGATATCAAACGCGGCGCCTCGGCCACATTGGATTGGTCAACGCCATTGCGATCGATCCTAAGACTGGCGAACGCCTCGGTGCGGCCGACCCGCGCGACCATGGCGCGGCCGTAGGCTATTGAACGATTTCTGATATCGCCGCCCGGCATTTGTTCCGGCGCGATTCGGAGCGGAGCATTCGGCTTCTCATCTGACTGCACAGAGCTCGAGACCATGCGAAGAATCCTATCCACCTACCTGTTCGTTTCCCATAGATTGACCCCGGAGCTTCTCGGCCAGATTGCCGAAGCCGGCTTCGAGGCTCTCGAGATTTTCGCCACGCGAAGTCACTTCGACTACACCACGAAGCAGGAAGTGCAAGCCATGGCCAGTGCTCTCTCTCAGCGCGGCCTGGCACTTGCTTCGCTCCATGCCCCCACCAGCCGCGACCTGAGCGCCACGCGCGAAGGCGGCATCCCGCTCTCCGTTTGCGAGGTCGAGCGCGTCCGCCGCATCGAAGCCATGGACGAGCTGAAGCGCGTGATCGATGTGGCCGAGGATTTGCCTTATTCCCGCCTGATTCTCCACATGGGAGGCCCGCGCGAAACTGCCGACCCGCGCAAACGCGATGCCGCCTTCAGTTCGCTCGAGCATCTGGTCTTACACGCGCGCCATGCCGGCGTCACCATCGCCGTCGAAAACACCAACAGCGAAATGGGCGATCCCGCATATCTCCGCGCCTTCGTCGACGAAACACGCCTGACTGGCCTGCGCTTTAACTTCGATATTGGCCACGCCCATCTCGCCGATGGCACCGAAAGCGAGCGCATCGAAAGAGGGTTTGCGCCCCTCCGCGAACTAACCGTTTCCGCCCACATCCACGACAATCACGGCGAGAAGGACGAACACCTTCCGCCCTACGACGGCACCATCGATTGGGAATCCGCCGTCAAGGCCCTGAAGTCCGCGCCCGAACCCGATCTCCCGCTCACCCTCGAACTAAAAGCACGCACCGGCCCTGATTCGCCAACTGCCGCTGACCAGCTCGCCGCCGCCAGCGCCTCCCTCGACCGCTTTGAGCGCGAATGGGCGTGATGCTCCACTGCAAGTTTTGAGCGGCAAGCCTGCCATATACCGTCGTGACTATCTGTCTCCGGGCGCTTCTCTGCTAAACTGTTTTTTTGAAAATTCACTAAATTAGCGGACTATGACCATCATCGCTATCGAGCAGGCAGGCAAGTTCGACGGGCAGGAAGTCACGATTCGTGGCTGGCTCTACAACCTCCGCGAATCGGGCAAATTGATGTTCCCCATCTTTCGCGACGGCACGGGCATCATCCAGGGCGTCTGCGCGCTCAAAGAAAGTCCCGAAGCCTTCGAAGCCCTCAAGGGCCTGACGCAAGAATCCAGCGTCATCGTCACGGGAAAAATTCGCGCCGAGCAGCGCGCTCCCGGCGGCTACGAAATCGGCGTCGCGAAAATCCAGATCGTCCAGAAAGTCCCGGAGAGCACGCCGTTTCCCATCCAACTCAAGGAGCATGGCGTCGATTTTCTTCTCGATCATCGCCATCTCTGGATTCGCACGCCTCGCCAAGCCGCCATTCTGCGCATTCGCGCCGAAGCCATCCGCGCCGCGCGCAATTTCATGGACAGCCAAGGCTATACGCTCACCGATTCGCCCATGTTCACGCCCGCGGCTTGCGAAGGCACCTCGACGCTTTTCGAAGTGAATTACATCGACGACCAGAAGGCCTACCTGACCCAAAGCGGCCAGCTCTACCTCGAGGCCACCGCCATGGCTCTCGGCAAGGTCTACACCTTCGGCCCAACTTTCCGCGCCGAAAAATCCAAAACGCGCCGCCATCTCACCGAATTCTGGATGCTCGAGCCCGAAGCCGCCTACGTAGAGCTCGACGAAATCATGTCTCTCGCCGAAGGCCTCGTCAGCGCCGTCGTACAATCCGTCCTGAAAAACAAATCGCGTGAACTCGAGCTTCTCAAACGCGACACCAAGCCTCTTGAAAACATTAAGGCACCCTTCCCCCGCATCAGCTATGAAGACGCTGTCGCCGTCCTCCAAAAGGCCGGCAACCCCGCAAAATTCGGCGACGATTTCGGCGGCGACGAAGAAACCATCATCTCCAAAAATTTCGACCGGCCCGTCATCATTCACCATTACCCCACGTCGATCAAAGCCTTCTACATGCAGCCCGACGCCCAGCGTCCCGAGCTTGCTCTTGCTTTCGACATGATTGCTCCCGAAGGCTACGGCGAAATCATCGGCGGCAGCCAGCGCATCCACGATTACGACCTGCTCCTCAAGCGCCTCCACGAACACAACCTGCCCGAAGAATCTTTCCAGTGGTATCTCGATCTCCGCCGCTACGGCAGCGTCCCGCATTCCGGCTTCGGTCTCGGCCTCGAGCGCACCGTCGCCTGGATTTGCGGTACCGAGCACATTCGCGAAGTCATCCCCTTTCCACGCATGATTTATCGGGTTTATCCTTAGTCCGGGGTAGTTGGCAGTTGCTTTAAGTTCGATTGCTAAGTCGTCCACGTTTTCCGCATTTTGTAGCGCCAGCTTCCAGCTGGCATTTTTGAAAGCTGCCGCGTGGCGGAATGGTGGCGGTCCGCGAACGCGACGGACAACCTTACGAATCGAGCATAATTATGGCCCAAAAAGTTCGCATCATCGGCGTTCCCATGGACCTCGGCCAATCCCGCCGGGGCGTGGACATGGGCCCTTCCGCCCTTCGCGGCGCAGGCCTCCAGGCGCGCATTAAGCAGCTCGGCCACACCGTGGAAGACATCGGCAACCTCGAAGTGAAGCAACCCGAAGAAATGCACTTCGGCGAAAAGCGCGCCAAATATCTTCAGGAAATCGCCGAGACCTGCCAGGACGTCGCTGCCGCCGTCGATAAGTCCCTTACGGAAGGCTATCTCCCGCTCGTTCTTGGCGGCGATCATTCCATCGCGGTAGGTGTCGCGGCGGGTGTTTCCTCTTTTTTCCGCAAAGACAAAAAGCAGATCGGCTACCTCTGGCTCGATGCCCACGGCGACATGAACACGCCCGAGTCCTCGCCCTCCGGCAACATCCACGGCATGCCGCTCGCCGCCATCATGGGCTACGGCGCGCCCGAACTCGTCGATCTCCTGGGTTTCAAGCCCAAAGCCGAGCCCTCCAACATCGTCATCGTCGGCGCCCGCGATCTCGACGCCCAGGAACGCAAAATCGTCAAAAAATCCGGCATCCACGTCTTCACCATGCGCGACATTGACGAACGCGGCATGCGCGAAGTCATGTCCGACGCCCTCAAATACGCCATGGACGACACTGCCGGCGTCGCCGTCAGCCTTGATATGGACTTCGTCGATCCCTCCGACGCCCCCGGCGTCGGCACTCCCGTCCGCGGCGGCGTCACCTACCGCGAAGCCCATCTCGCCATGGAAATGATTGCCGACTCCGAAGCCATGCTTTCTCTCGAAGTCGTCGAAATCAATCCCATCATCGACGAACACAACCGCACCGCCCTCCTCGGCGTAGAACTGGTCCTCTCCGCCCTCGGCAAAAAAATCCTCTGATTATGTCTTTTTGGCTTGCCTAGCTGCAAACCTTTTTCCCGGCGAACCAGTTCTCTGGCGGTCTTTGCCGCTGGTGGATGACCGCTTCCTTTTTGATTTGAGCGCCCTGCCTTGCGGTTTTCCGGCACCTCGTCGCCGCTTATTGGCTCGTTGTTTCGTCCAGCGCGCGCAAGGATGCGCATGGTCTCAGTCCGATTGGCACGCGATGACCGCGCACGGAAGTACTCCTCGGTTCTCAACGCCGAAAGTTTCTCGGCCACCGCGACATTGATGAGCTGATTCAGCGCCACTCCCTCCATCTCTGCCGCCTTCCTTACCTCTTCCATCAGCGATGGCTGCAGCCGCAACGCAAAATTGCTTCTCCTCATTTCGCTTTTCCTCTCAACTCGCGCAGAGCTTCCCTGGGGAGTGCGACTCGGCAATCGAATCTTTTACGCAATGCCACAAAATCCGCCTGATTAAAAGTGACTACAGCGTCGGCATTCCCATTTACCGCCGTTTCCAACACCATGTCGTCCTTCGCATCCGGCAACTGCGGCCGCCAGCGGTAGGATAGCCGCACCGGCCTCGCAATGGACGCAACGTCGTCCAAAACGCGCTCCACATCGCCCCGGCCGATGCCAAAAGCACTTAATTGCTCCGTCCGGGTTAGCACAGCTTCGTATTCCAGCAAAAGCGGAACTGAGAGCAGAAGTTCGAACCGCCCCGCCAACGCCGCCAGCAGGACTTGACGCGAAGCGCCTCGCCCGCTTCGAAAGGCCGCGACCATCACGCTCGTATCGAGAACGTAGGCGAGTGCCACTTGTTTATGATATTGCATGCAATATTACCAGTCAATTGTTGTTTCCTTGTCTGCTCCAAGCCCGCTGCGTCATTCGCATCCAATTCTCCGTTGTCACTCCAGCACCCACTCTCCACTTCTCGCGCGACAACTCCTCCCCTTTCCCCTATAACTAGGAATTGGCACCCAAGCCCAAAACCGACCACTTCCATGAGCCCTGACAAAAAGCGTTTGCGTATTGGCGTCCTCTTTGGCGGCCGTTCCGGCGAACACGAAGTCTCTCTCGCCTCCGCCGCTTCCGTCATCCGCGGCCTCGACCCCGACAAATACGAAGCCGTCCCCATCGGCATCACCAAAGAGGGCCACTGGCTCATCGGCGGCGGCGCCCAAAAAATGCTTCCCGACGTTCTCCGCACCGGCCAGCGCGTCACCATGACCGCCGATCCCACCGACGCCGCGCTCGTCCGCCTCGATGGCAGCGGCGGCGGCCAGCGCATCGACGTCGTCTTCCCCGTCATGCACGGCACTTTTGGCGAGGACGGCACCATTCAGGGCCTTCTCGACCTCGCTGGCCTTCCCTACGTCGGCGCGGGCGTTCTCGGCTCCGCCGTCGCCATGGATAAAGACGTCGCCAAAAAACTTCTGCAAGCCGCAAAAATTCCCGTAGTCCCCTGGGTCTCCATCCGCCGCGACGAATGGGAACGCAACGAAAACGAGATCATCCACCGAATCGAAAAAGAATTTCCCTATCCCGTCTTTGTGAAGCCAGCAGCCCTCGGCTCGAGCGTCGGCATGACCAAAGTTCACTCACGGGAAGAGCTCGCTCCCGCCCTCAATCTCGCCGCCGAATTCGCCATGAAGATTCTCGTCGAGCGCGCCGTCACCGCCCGCGAAATCGAAGTTTCCGTCCTCGGCAATCACGATCCGCAAGCCTCCGTCCCCGGTGAAATCGTTCCACACCGCGAGTTCTACGATTACGCCGCGAAATATCTCGAAGAAGGCACGCAACTTCTCATCCCCGCGGATCTCAAGCCCGCCCAAGTCAAAAAATTCCAACACTTCGCCGTCGAGGCCTTTCGCGCCCTCGAACTCAACGGCATGGCTCGCGTGGATTTCTTTCTCGAAAAAGCGGGTGGAAAAATCTATCTCAACGAAGTGAACACCATCCCCGGCTTCACTTCCATCAGCATGTACCCCAAACTCTGGGAAGCCAGCGGCATCCCCTTCGCAAAACTAATCGACAAACTCATCGAGCTAGCCCTCGAGCAGCACGCCGAAAAAGCTCGCACCAAATACGCCATCGAACTCCCCTCCGGCTCCGCCGGCGCCCTTGAAAGCTAGTCGCCACGCTTCGGGCAAACCTAGCCTTCGATTTTTAATCAACGCAAGGAGCCCCATCGACTCTCGACATACGGGCCTTGCCAGATGAACTGTCCCGAATGATCGATGTAGCCAGCCTTGTCCATAGTTTCCACATAACTGAGCCCGCACTCGAAGTTCTCGGCACCCACGAACTGTGCAGCCACAACCAAATCTCCGCTGGAATCGATGAACCCGTACTTCTGCCCAACCTCCACAAGAGCCAAACCCTCACTGAAGTCATCTGCATGCTGAAACCGTGCCGCAATCTTGAAACGTCCTCGCTCATCGATAAACCCGTACTGCCCGCCGATGCGGACGCAAGCCAGTCCTTCTCTGTGAGGACCGGCGGTATCGAATTCAGGAGGAATAAGAAATTCTCCTCTTCGATTGATATATCCAAACTTGTGATCGACCGGTACGCGCCCTATGCCGTCGACAAACGAAAGCGCTGCCTTGAAATCTTTTGTTCTAAACTGCGGAGGAATCGCCGTGGCCCCCGAACGATCGACGTATCCCCATGCATCCTTCACCTTGATTGCTGCCATGCCTTCCGAGAAATCCCGAGCGTCGTCGTAGATTGCGGGGATCGTTAATGACCCCGAACGGTCAATGAAGCCAAACTTGCCATCCACCTGAACGTATGCAGCGCCCTCCAAAAAGTCTCCCGCCGCTGCAAAACTGTAATCGATAGCGACTTCGCCGGACCGATCAATAAAGCCCAGTCGCTTGCTTCGCCAAGCTTCTGCTATCCCTTCGTCTAGTCTTGAATTCGTCCGTATGGGCGGCCGGTTAAAAAGGCTCCAGCGTCGGGACGCTCTCATCCTGGCCAAACCATTGTGAAACCGCGACAACGTCGGAAACACAGCACGAATCACAAGCTGCCCGCCGCTGTTGATGAATCCCCATTTCCTTCCAAGCTTCACTGCCGCGAGCCCGTCGCTAAACTTCACTCCATCGTCGAAGCGTGGAGGTATCACCAGATTTCCCTGCCGGTCAATGTAGCCTACCTTGGACCGGCGACTGCCGCGTCCCGTCGCCACATTAACTACGAAAAGTGAATTAAGATCACTTTGCATATTTAATCAGGAATCCTCTGGCGCGCCCCTTCGAGAATAACTGCTCCACTCGCTTCCACGGAACATGGATCACGAACCTCCACCACTACTTACTTCTCTTCCCGCCCAGAACACGATAACTTATATACGCTCGCAAATCGTCCAATCTGCCTCGCAGGGCAGGAGACTACTGAATGTCACTTCTCGAACCGCCGCCCGATGTCCACAAAAAATCAAGGGCCATGATTTTCACTTTGGTGACGGCCTTCATCATCGCCGTCATCGCCGTCTGGTTCGTTCTTCGTTTTTATCCGGAGAAAAAAGCCGCCGAGGAATTTTTCAACGCCGTCGTAGCCAACGACATGACCCACGCCTATCAACTCTGGAAACCCAGCCCAAGCTACAGGATGCAGGACTTCCTCGCCGACTGGGGGCCCGCCGGTTATTACGGCCCGGTCAAAAGCTACGAAATCCTCAAAGCCAAATCTCCCTCGGGCACGACTACCAGCGTCGAAATCCGCGTAGCCATCAGCCCTTTCTCTCCGATGCCTAATGCCAACGACGCCGAAAAATCCCAGAAAACCAAAATCGTCACCGTCTGGGTCGATTCCCGCGACAAATCCTTCAGCTTCCCGCCATAGCGCCAGTTTTAATTTGAGCCTGATGTCGGGGCGCAGCTTGCTGCGCCCTTTCCGGCCCCCAACTAAGCATCATGTCATTCTGAGCGGAGCGAAGAATCCTGGCTCAATGTGTGCCGTCCGCAAATCGACGCGTCCGGCAAAAGCTCTCACCGCTGTATTTCTTCCAGCGCATGCTCCAATTCCTGCGGACCCACACTCGCCGTCCCCAACTTCCCCACCACCACTCCAGCCGCCGTATTCGCTAAAACCGCCGCATCTGCTAGCGATGCCCCCGCCGCCACCGCCAGAGATAACACGCTCAAAACCGTATCCCCCGCACCCGTCACGTCAAAAACCTGCCTTCCTGTTGCCCCGTGCTCTACTCCGCTCTTCCCCACTCTCGCGTAAGTCACTTCAAAACTCGTCGCCGGAATCTGCAAGTGCCGCGGCGAAGTCTCCTCAAACACGCTCATCCCATTCTCGCCTCGAGTGATCACCACTGCGCTGCATCCAAAATGTGCCAGCAAGGCCCTCCCTGCGTCTTCCATCGATCTTTCATCCCCCAGCGATCGCGTCACAAAAAATCCCGCCTCCTTCGCATTACAAACGATCGCCCGCGCGCCGCGATACGCGTACAGCCGCGAAGTCTTTGGCTTCACGAAAACCGGCACTTTCAATCGGTGCGCCGCGCTCAGCACGCGGTCCGCAATATCGTCCGTGATCAGCCCTTTGTCGTAATCCGAAAGCACCAGCGCATCCATATTCTTCATCGCGCGAAATAGCGCTCCAAGCAGCTTCTTCTCCGTCTCGGGTCGCAGCGCCTCGCGCCGTTCTTGATCCACCCGCACAACCTGTTGATGCCGCGCGATAATGCGCGTTTTCACCGTGGTCACTCGTTTCGCATTCGCAACGACGCCTTCGTCCCCAATGTCTTTCGCCCGCAGGCATTTCTGCATCGCCCGTCCGGCCTCGTCCGTGCCAATCGCGCCAAACATCTCGACTCGTGCTCCCAGCGCCGCCAGGTTCGCCGCCACATTCCCCGCCCCGCCCAAACATTCGCTCTGCGAGACAAAATCCACCACCGGTACGGCCGCCTCCGGCGATAGCCGCGTCGCCGTCCCCCAGACGTACCGGTCCAGCATCAAATCCCCAAGCACACCCATGCGCTTCCCGCGCAACTTGGGAATCAATCGCTTCAGTCTCGGAATGGATTCGCTGATATCAGTGGTAGCCATGCGTCTCTGTTTTTTTCGGTTCTAGTTTTACCCGTTTCAGATTTTCGCTCCAGCTTCCAGGGCCGTAGCAGTCTTCCATTGTTCTCGGCCTATTCATTCCCTACTACTCACTTTTCTTCTTCTATCTTTGCCTCTTCCACCATCATCACCGGAATATCATCTCGCACCGGATAAACCCGGCGGCACGTCCCGCACTTCAAACCCGAATTATCTGCTGTCAACTTCACCGGCGTCTTGCAAATCGGACAAGCCAGGGTTTCCAGCAAATCTTGTCGAATCCCCATGTGTCTCTCCATTTCACTCTTCAATCCATCACTTTCAACCGAACGGTCACTCTATCAGAGCCCCTCTCGCCCCAGCAACCAACGCGCCCGTGGGCCACGCTGTCATCCCAGGCACCCCCACGCTGTCATCCTGAGCACCCCCACGCTGTCATCCTGAGCGAAGCGAAGGATCCCGGCTTGATCTATTCCAGGCAACATTCATCGTGACTCACGCAACTCGCTCCTCTCTGCGTCTTGTCCTTTCATCCCCGCAGCTTCCCAGCCGCCCGCAAACGCCACCGCCGTCAGCAAGCAAATCACCGGATCAATCGGATGCCGGTATCGCAAATCCGCGTGCGTCACATAATACAAACACGGAAAAATCACCGGAAAAACCGCCAGCGGAACGGTGAACACAGCCCGTCTCCGCAGCAGGACAATAATTCCTAACAAAGCCCCCGCCGCGGTCAAAAACCCGCATAGCAAAATTCCCCTAATTAAGTTGGAGTGCGTTGCGCGGAAACTCCTTTGCGGCGATTCTGTACCCATCCAGAACGCCACGAACTTCCTTCCCGCCAGCCGTAATTCCAGGCCCGGATGCGACTCGATAAACGAGGTAGCAAGACGCCATTTCTCCTGCATGTAAGCCGTCTCGCCAAGCTGCGTATACGTTCTCGCTTCTTCCGTTCTCGTGATCGAAATCCTCCCGTTCCGCGCATGCGGGTCAAAAATGTCGTTGTTCCCCAGCCACAATTCAAATGGCAAATTCGACCGCAGCGGAATCAATCGGTGAAACGCCGCGTAGTTTCGTACGGTCCATGGCACGCAGCACAGAATCGCCACGCCCGCCGCGAGAGCCGCCCGTTTCCATCGTGCAGGGTGTTCTCCGCGCGAGCGATACACTGCCCATCCCAGCAAAAACGGCAATAGCGCGCCGAGCGCAGGGTTCGTCATCAGCGCTAATCCCCACAGCAATCCGTACACGCACCAGTCTCGAAGCCGCTCCGATTCCGCCAGCTCCAGCGTCGCCCACAAAATCGTTGCCGACAGCAGCGCGGAGAGCGAGGTATCCCAAATCCATTCGAACGGCATCATCACCGCATTTGGAAAAACCGCCCACAGCCACGCCGCTCCGCTTGCCACCCCAAGCCCGCCAATTCTTTTCCCCGAATAAAAAATCGGTACGCAAGCCGCCGAAGAGAACAAAATGTTCAATCCAACGCAAGCAAAAAAGGCCGGCGCCGTAAATGTCCCGAAAATCTTGAAGGTCGCCGCCACCAGCAAGGGATAGACCGGCGCCAGCCACGCCGTCGGCCCAGTATCCGTTCGAAACACGTCACTGAAACCCTTGCCTTGCGCCAGCGCGGCGGCAATATTCCCCGTCTCCTGCTGAAACGGCACGATCCCCAGCACTCCCGGCGGAACCTTCCGCGCCTGGTCCCACGCAAACGCAATCCGCGCCCCCATCGCCACAATCACGATCAGCGCCAGCGACGTCATCACCTTTCGAATCGCCCTTTTCATCGCATTCGAACCATTTTTTTCATGCCGTAAGCAATGTACGCGGTGAAACAAAGTGCGGCAAGCAGGAGTGACAATTTCACGCTACAATAAGAGGGTTATGCTCACGGTCAATAATATATCCATGCGCTTCGGTCCCCGCGTCCTCTTCGAAGACGTGACCTGCACCTTCATGGCCGGACGCCGCTACGCTGTTACCGGTCCGAATGGCGCCGGGAAGTCCACATTCATGAAAATCCTCACCGACGAAATCGAGCCGACGAAAGGTTCGATCACCCGCCCGAAAAAAATGGGCGTGTTGCGCCAGGACCAGTTTGCCTTCGATGAATTTCGCGTCATTGATACCGTCATCATGGGAAACTCCTCGCTCTGGAAAGCTCTCGAAGAGCGCGACGCGCTTTACGCCAAGCCCCATGAAGAATTAACCGATGCCGACGGCATGCGCCTTGGCGAACTGGAAGGAATCGTCGGCGAAGAAGGCGGCTATTCCGCCGAAGCCGACGCCGGCGCTCTGCTCGACGGGCTCGGCATCGAGAGCTCCTTTCACGAGCGCAAGATGGGCGAACTGCAAGGCGGCCAAAAAGTGCGCGTGCTCCTCGCGCAAGCGCTTTTCGGCACTCCCACCGCTCTGCTGCTTGACGAACCCACCAATAACCTGGACCTCGATTCCGTTCACTGGCTGCAACGATATCTGTGCGATTACGAAGGCGTGCTCATCGTGATTTCGCACGACCGCCATTTTCTGAACAGCGTGTGCACCCACACCGCGGACATCGACTACGAAACCATCATCATGTACGTCGGCGGCTACGACGACATGGTCGTGGCGAAAACGCAGGTCCGCGCGCGCATCGAATCGGAAAATGCGAATCGCGAAAAGAAAATCGCGCAACTCAACGATTTCATCGCGCGCTTTTCCGCGGGCACACGTTCCGCGCAAGCCACCTCTCGCAAAAAAGAAGTCGAGCGCCTACAAACCACGGAACTGGCGCGATCGAATATCCAACGGCCGTACATCAAATTCGACATGAAGCGCAATTCCGGAAAGCATCCTCTGGAAATTCGCAGCGTCGAGAAATCCTACGGCGATCTGAAAGTGATTCCTCGTTTTTCCGCGAGCGTGGTTCGTGGAGAAAAAATCGCGCTGATGGGCCGCAACGGCACCGGAAAAACCACGCTGCTGAAATCGCTGGTCCTCAATGCGCCCGGCTTCATCGAAGACGAAGACCGCCAGTTTGAAATCAACGGCGGCGAAACGAAATGGGGCCACGAAGTTGCCGTGGGCTACTTCGCCCAGGACCACGGCGAATCCATCACCAAGGGAATGACGGCCATCGAATGGCTCTGGCAGTTCGATCCATCCGCCAACCAGCAGGAACTGCGCGGGCTGATGGGCCAGATGCTTTTCAGCGGCGAAGACGCGCTGAAGCCGACGCGAGCGCTATCCGGCGGCGAATCGGCGCGGCTGATTTTTTGCCGCTTGATGCTGCAGAAGCCGAACTTTTTGGTGCTCGACGAGCCGACGAACCACCTCGATCTCGAATCGATCAACGCACTGAATATCGCGCTGCAGCGTTACGATGGAACCGTGCTGCTCGTGACGCACGATCACGACGTGATCGACGAAGTGGCCACGCGCATCTGGCATTTCGAGCACGGCAAAATCGAAGACTTCAAGGGCCCCTACGAAGAATTCATCGCCTACGCCGAAGCGAAAGTTTCCTAGCGGGGCACTTCGAAGCCTTTCGACGTCTTCCGATTATTTTTTCACTTTCTCCTATACCTAAAGCAAGATCCACAGACTGAAGTCTGTGACCCTCACTCCTTTGTGCCGCGATCGATGAGGCTGGCGATGTTGTTGTGCAGGTTCACGCGGGCCTGGTTGTGCAAGTACATCATGTGGCCGGCGTCGTAGTAATCGAGTTTGATGTTTTTCTGGAGAGCCGCGGGCAAGCCGAGGTGCTCCATAGTGAATTCGGTGGCAAAGAATGGCGTAGCCATGTCGAAGTAGCCGTTTTCGACCTGCACGAGCAGCTTGGGATTGGTGATCATCGCTTGCGCGAGGTCGCCCTCGACGTTCGGACCGCTGGGGAAAAATCCGCGCCGCCCTCTGGTTTCGCGAGTCCACTTCCAGCCGCCACCGCCGCCGCTGGTGTTGTGATAGACCATGTCTTTTCCAAACTTAAGCTCGTCGTGGTTGTATTCGTTGATGAGGGCCGTGAACGCGCCGCCGACGGCCGGGCCTTCGGGATCGCCTTGGGCGTACTCTTCGAGCAAGTCCTGGGTGTAGCCGGAGAAGCGCGCATCAATGCGGCCGGTGGTGAGGCCGCGGCTGCGCTGAAGTTCGGCCATGAATTGAGGAAGATTGACGCGGAGATCGGCCTTCATGAGGTAGTCTTCGCTCAAGCCGGTAAAGTCGGATAGCTTTTTCGCAACGGCGGCCTTCTCAGCAGCGGGAAGTGCGGCACCTTTGTAAAGCGCGGCGGCATATTCGCCTTGGGCGTATTGACGCGCCTGCTCGATGAATGCGGGCAAGTCGGCGGGGCGATCCTTCAAGACTTTGTGGTACCAGGCGACGGCGGCATAACTCGGAAGGTAGTAGATGTAGGAGCGGTCATCGCCAGTGGGAAACGTAATGGTGGAAAGATCGAGAACGGAAGAAATCAGGACGATGCCATTAAGGTGGATGGAGTAATGGTTCTGCAAGTAGTCGCCGAGAGCGGCGGAGCGGAAGGTGCCGTAGCTTTCACCAATCAAAAACTTGGGAGAGTTCCAGCGGTCATTGCGGCTCAAGTAGGTGTCAATGAATTGTCCGAAGGAATCCACGTCCTCGTCGATTCCATAAAAGTCCTTGTCCTTCCCTTTGCAGACGGCGTGGCTGTAACCGGTACCCATAGCGTCGATGAAGACGAGATCGGTTTTGTCGAGCAGGCTTTCGGTATTGTCGACGAGCTTGTAAGGAGCGGGCGGAGTGAACTCGCCATCCACCGTCCAGACGCGGCGAGGACCGAAAGCGCCCATGTGCAGCCACATCGTGGCGGAGCCGGGGCCGCCGTTATAAAGGAATGAGATGGGGCGGGTGGTGAGATCCTTGACGTCGCTGCGGGTGTAGGCAACGGAATACATGAGGCCGGTGATTTCGCCCTTGTCGTTCTTGAGCTGAATCAAGCTGGCAGTGGCTTTATAGGGAATGGTTTGTCCGCCGAGGCGAATGGAGTGTTCGGTTACAGAAGATTCTTCCTTTGTGTCGGCGGCACTGCATTTGTCCGGCGCTTTGGCTTCAGGGGCGTGCCCCTCGTGTTCGGGCGCCTGGGCCGCCACGCGCGCGGTCTGGCCAAACAATAAGAAGATTCCCGCGGCAAAAATCCAGAAACATTTCTTCATCGGATTGCTCCCCCTGCCAATTTAATTTCACTCAAGCGGTATTGCGGAGCGATTCTATGTCGCTGGAGCAGCAGAGTCAAAGAAAGCGCGCGATTGAGAAGTGCCAATTTGCGATTCATGACCCGGGGTAGGTGGCTCGTGCTCTTCAAACCCTGCGGCGGACACAGCACAGCCAGGAATGGCTGTGCCACCAAAGAGAACACGGTCTCGAGATGAGCGGCGATGGTCATGAAGGCTTCTTGGCGGGATCGGGTTCGGGGTCGGAGGGACTCCAAACGGCGCCGCTCGCAGATGGGTGCGATGGAGGAGCGTAGGTTGTGCTGACTTCGACGTCAATCGGCTCGGAAAAGTCCCCTTCGATTTCGTCGGCTTCGGTTTCGTTCGGTTCGGGGGTGGTGGGATCGGTGTGGCCATTTTCGTGGTCATAGTCGATGGCGGGGAGAGTGCGGAGAAGGAGGCTGTTGATGTAGGCGAGGACGGAGGCACGGCGAGGGGAGATGCGATTGATGGCCAGGAGGCGATAGATATTGGCGAGGGCAAAGTTGACGCCCTGGGCGGTTTGAAAATTCTGGCATCTGGCAAGCAAGTCGTGGGAGAGATCATCGGTTTCCTTTTGTTTTTGCAGGTCGCGATGATGGGCGCAGAGGCCGGAATGCGAATCGCGCGAAAGTTGACGGCATTGACGCCCCGAAGCGGTGCGATGGGAACAGCGAGTGAACTCGTTGACGGTGGTTCGGTGAATGGACTGGGCTTTCATTTTAATTCCTGTGATTTGGATTGACGAACAGAACTGGTAATGCTGGACCGGAAAACCAGGAGCAAATGGAAACGACTTTGGCTTGAGGTATGTAACCCCGGGTGTTTTGCGCAAAGAGTGCGGAAGGCGCAGAGAAGATTGGAGATAGTGATTTTGGCGATGCAAAAGAGTGCGTAAGAGTATGAAAACAAAGGAAACGTAAAGCGTTTGGAATGATATTGATGCGGATGGCGAGGCAAAAAGAGGTTCAAAGTCGAAAGTTCAAGGTTGAAGGGGGAGAAGAAAAGACCGGAGGAGGAGAACGAACTCAGCGCGGGCTGCTCGAGGTAGTGGGCGGCACGTAGGCGGAGCCGGGGAAGAGGCGGGAAAGAGGGATGGTGCGGAGACGAGGGGAAGATCAAAAGGGGATGACGAGTGGCGTTCACAAGACATGGTAGCAGGTTGGTTACCAGTTGTCAATACATTTTTATGTATACTTAGATGTTATTCGAACGGGGAGGGCTGATTCGAACGGGAGAAGCGGAAGTCGAGGGAATGGAAGGAGTTGGAGGGAAGGTTAGAGGATTGATACCGGTGTGGAAATGTGTGAAAAAGTGTTCTGGAGGTTGGAAATTTGAGATTAGAGGTTGGAGGAAGGGAAAAATCCGCAACCTTGCAGAGGCGGCAAGAGTGCGGCACCCGTGCCAGCCTTTTGAGACATGACACTTTATATTAGATATGACAGATGCTATGATAGTGTCACAAGTGGAGAAATGACATGAAGCTAAAAACACGCATGCGGGTCAACGAAAATGGGCGCGTGGTGATTCCTGCTTCGTTTCGCAAGCGGCTGGGGATCCATGTCGGTGACGAGGTGGTCCTGCAGATTCAAGACGACGAATTACGCATCACGACTTTGAAGCGCAACATCGAGCGGGCTCAGCGGCTGGTCCGCAAGCACGTGAAGCCTGGTACCTCTCTCGTGGACGAATTGATTGCCGAACGCCGCGAGGCTGCACGAAATGAATAGGGTTGTGCTGGACGCTTCCGCCCTGCTGGCCATTCTCAATCAGGAGCCTGGAGCCGAAACGTTGACGCCAGAGCTCTTGAGCGGCGCGGCCATCAGTACCGTCAATCTGGCGGAAGTGCACGGCAAACTTGTCGGCCGGGGCCTCACCCCAGACGATGCGTGGGAAGCTGCGATGAGCCCCATACGGGAAGTCGTTCCCTTCACCGCTGAACAGGCCAGGGTTGTGGGCGATCTGGTCGCGCAAACCCGTCCGCTTGGCTTGTCCTTGGGTGACCGGGCTTGTTTGGCGCTCGGTCTTGCATTAAAGGCTCCCGTATATACGGCCGACAAGTCATGGAAGAAGTTGAAAGTCGGCGCGCGCATCCACGTCATCCGCTGACGGGTCATTCTGTCAGGAAAGGCTGGTCCACCCGCCCGAAAGCGAAGAAATAGCGAATAGTTTTTATTGACAGGGACGAGCCGTTCTGCACTAATTGGCTCGCAGCACAACTGCATGGGTCTAGGACGCCAGGTGGCCGGTTCCCGTAGTAAAACATGGAACCCTCGTTCTTAGGCGGGAGCCGAGCAGATTCGAGTTCTGCTGTCCGACCCAACGTTCGTTCGAGGCAGGATTCACTCGATCTTCTTCACGCTCTGCCCGTCGGCTAACTTGATCGCGGCTACTTGTTCTTCGCGGTTCGTCGGAATTTTCTTATAGACGTAGACGTATTCCTCTTTGCTCA
This sequence comes from uncultured Acidobacteriota bacterium, assembly GCA_963824515.1. GTDB lineage: Bacteria > Acidobacteriota > Terriglobia > Acidiferrales > UBA7541 > Acidiferrum. Next base: position 319,977 of record CAWGPN010000010.1, on the reverse strand, counting down.
CCATAGGCGGGGCCATGTGTGCCAAGACAAAGAGCACAGCCAGGATTGGCTGTGCCACATAGGAGTCCGAGGCGGGGGTGTGGGTGGTGGAGATGGTGAGATACATATCGAGCAATTGTAGCGGGAGTTTGGAGGGAAACGAAATGCGTGGCTGGATTTATTGGTTGCAAGAGAGGCGAGACTCTGGCGCGAGGATCATGAGTTAGTAGAAACTTTACGGGATGACGATTGGAGACTCGTCGTAAGATGTATTTGAACCGGTAAAAGAACCATAAAGACCCATCGTAGCTTCGTTTCCACATTTCATTTCTATAAAACGCCATATATGTCCTATTATCCCTATGTATCTGTATGTAGACATAATAAAACGACTATAGTATGCTCGCCTTAGATGAATCTTGCGGCGCAACTCGAACTGTTGAGGGAACGCGGCTTTGACGAAGACAGAGCGCAAATCATCCTATTGATTTGGGAGGCGGCGATTCTGCTGTTCCAGGCTTTTCCCGACACTTTCCTGCTGTACGGAGGGGCGAACCTGATTCTTTTCCACGAGAGTTCGCGGACGTCGAGAGACCTGGACCTGCTGTCGCAGGGAAACAAGCTGCCCAGCACCAATGAATTAGCAGGGGTGCTGACCGGGGGATTACAGGAAATGGGGAGATTGCTGGAGATTGCGCCCCTGACGGTGAAGGTGAGCATCGGGGAGCCGGTGCTTATCAGGCTCGAAGTCGGGAGCAAGGACGGGAGAAGTTTGTTCACCGTGGATCTTGGCGGACTTGGCTCGGTGTTCAAATCAGGGATTGAAGAACACGAGATGGAGGCCATTGCGGACAACAGGAGTGCAATCGTCAGAGCCGTCTCGAGGGATCATCTGCTACTCCAAAAGGCGGAAGCGTTCGTATTCCGGCGAGGAGTGAAGGCGAGGGACGCGTACGACATCAAGCTGCTGCTTGGGGCGGGAGCGAAATTGTCCGGCGAGCTGAGAAATCATCTCAGCGACACGCTGGCGATGAGGGAAATTGGAAGAGAGGAGTTAGCGGACCGGATCGGGCAAGTCACGGAGAGAGTGTGCCGGGGGCAACTGTCGGACGTACTGCCGGGCGAACTCTATAGAGAGCTGGAGCGGGCCGAGTTCGAGCCGTTGCGGGCAGCATTGCGGCGGCTGTTTGAGGGGTGGTTGTAGGATGAAGAAAAAACTGGATTGGGTGGCGAAGCTGGCGGGTGAGGCCAGGACGAACCCTTTGGTTCGGATCGGCGAAACTGCGTCCAAATATAAAATTTCCAAGGGGACGGTTGCAAAGGCGCTGAACCGGCTGAGAGAGAGAGGCCTTGTCGAGCGAGTTGCGGACGGAGTGTATCTGAACAAGCTGGCGGCGTCGGTGAGCGCGCGGGACATCGTGAATGAATTGAATCCGGATTCGTACATTTCGCTGGGGACGGCGCTGGCGGAATGCGGACTTTCAACTCAGAACCCGGTGGCAACGACCTGCGTCACGACAGGCAGAGGGCGAAAGATCAGGGCAGACTCGATCGAAATCGTGTACCGCAAGATCAGCCGGGAACTGTTCTGGGGATACACGGAAAAGAAGGGCCGTTACAGGAAGTACAAGATCGCAGAACCGGAAAAGGCGCTGTTGGACTGGATTTATTTTACGTTGAAGGACGGGCTGCCCTTGCAGCTGGATGAAATTCAGTTCGAGAAGCTGAGCCGGTCGCGATTGGTGGGCTACGCGAAAAAATACCCGGCGACGGTGATGCAGGCCCTGTTTCTCCCGCTGCTCGAGGGGCGAATCACCGGATTACGACCCTGATCGTTCGGTGGTGCCGGGTGCCGATTATTTGGAAAATTGGCAAAAATGGGCAGGGGAAAGAAGAGCGAGCGCGGATGAGTTTGCGGTGCCGGGCTGAAGTCCGGCGCCTACGGAAGCAGGCGGAGGGGACTGTACTTGCGGACAGGATACTTTGAGGAGACGGGATTGCGCGGAAGGGTTGCGCGCAAAAAAGAGCGGCGATTCAATGGAAGTATTATGAAAAACACTCGCCGTGTAATGGCAAACGCAACGGGCCAGGTCATTTTCGTATTTTTGCTAGCCGGAATGCTTTTTCCCGTGCGGGCTTCGGCGCAGGGTCGAATTTTCAATTGGCTGCCGGCCAATGACGAGAGCGTGCGGCTGGATCCCGCGAATTACTATACGGCGCGGACATACCATCCGAACGCGCCGGGACAGTCCAATCACGTCGATATCAGAGCGGAAAGGCCGGTGACGATCTTCATGACGCCGGAGGCGGATTGGAACCAGGCGATGCAGCATCCCGTGATGATTAGCCAGCTGCGACGAATGTGCCTGAGAGAGCACGTCGTGGAAGCGACGTTCGTTTGCGAGATGCCGGTGGAGCCGATGACGCTGGTCATCCAGGACGAGCGAAAGGGCCCAGGCGGCCAGAACGCCGCGATCTTTGCGGGAGCCGGGGTGGTGCTGAATGCAAACGAGGATAAGCTGAATCCCGCCGTTGGCACGGGAATCGCGGCAGTTCTGGCGGCCCGGGACGCGACGCCGCGACGGTTCAAGGATCCCAACGACGTGCACATCCAATACTACCGGTGGGATTGCGTGCAGAATTGCATCCAGCCGGAGATTGCGTGGACGCGGCAGGTGAAGGAGAAGTACCAGCTCACATCGTTCTTGAAGGTTTATGGCGGGTTCGCGCCGGACCACGACGGCGAGCAGGTGAGCATCAAGATCAAATCGCCGGTGCCGATGGTCGTAGCGATGCTGCCTTCGGACGTAGCGAATGGATTGCACGCGAGACCGGATGCGCTGGAATCCGCGCTGGAAAAGAACAACTGCCAGCAGCGCGGAGTGCAGTCTCAACAGTTCGAGTGCACGTTTAACGTCAGCGACGGGCCGCAGTCGCTGATTGTTGCGCCGGAGCCGGGGGCGGACGTGCCGCATCACAAGAAAGCGGAAGTGGAAATGCTGGCGGCGAGGTGTGTGGCAAATTGCCAGTTGCTGGAAAGCAAGCAACAGTAGAGCCGCGAAGTAACAACTTGATGCCGAACCCCACCGGATGGGTGGACTATCTGCGTCCCACCTGAATGAGCAGTTTCCTTCCTGAGAAGATAGCTCGCGAGTGTGAGCGGGTGTGCGTGTAACGGCACCATTTCGGTTTCGATCCATGAATTTTTCGGCTAAAGATTTTTTGAGGCGCGAAAGGCGCGAACGACGGCGGCGACGTCGCGCTGATCGGCGTCGACTTCGGCGTTAAGATGGCGCATTTCGGAGGCGGTGATCTTGCCGGCGAGATCAGCGAGGGCGGCGCGGAGTTGGGGGAATTTTTCGAGCGCGTCGCGCCGGACGATGGGGACGGCGTCGTAGGGCGGGAAGTAATGGAGATTATCTTCGAGTGCGACGAGGTGGAGCGAGTCGATGAGGCCGTCGGTGGAATTGCCGGCGACGATATCCACTTGATGATCGACCAAGGCGCGATAGAGGAGGCCGAGGTCCATGACGTTGGGGGCGGCGGCGAAGTTGAGCGAGTAGCGTTTGCTCCAGCCGGGGAAGCCGTCGGGGCGTTCGAGGAATTCGTAGCCGACACCGATGCGCCACTTGGGAGCGATGGGGGCAAGGTCGGACAAGGTGCGGAGATGGAGTTTTTGCGCATCTTCGCCACGGACGACCATGGCGAACGTATTTTCAAAGCCGAGAGGTTCGGTGAGGACGAGGTTATAGCGCTGGGCGTATTGCTGCTTGACGCGAGTATAGATGGCGGCTGAAGTGTCGGAGCCGGGAGATTCGTTGAGGACGGCGGTGAGAGCGGTGCCGGTGTATTCGACATAGAGATCGATGTCGCCGGAGAGGAGAGCTTTGTGGACGAGCAGGGTGCCACCGAGATTGGTTTTGCGGGCGACGGGGATGCCGGTGCGGGCTTCGATGTGCTGGGCGAGAAGCTCAGCGAGGATAACTTGTTCTGTGAAAAATTTGGAGCCGATGGTTAGGTGAGGCGCGGGTTTGCGGCAGGCAGCGGTCAGGAAGATGAGGTTGAGGAGGTAGAGGACAGAAAGGAAGCGAAGGATCGCGCGGCGCATTTTAGGTCCGGAAGAACATTGGAAGGAGGAATTTAACACATCGTACACAGAGAACACAGAGAGGAAGAGGAGAGAGAAACTTAACAGAGATTAGATGACTTTGAGGCGGCGTTCGAGGAGGCCGAGCAGGAGGTCGGCGAAGATGGCCAGGAGCGCGGCGGGGATGGCACCGGCGAGGATGACGGCGTCGCTGACCATGGCTACGCCGCGGAAGATGAAGGTTCCGAGGCCGCCTGCGCCGATGGCTGCGGCAATAGTGGCGACGCCGATGGTGATGACGGTGGCGGTGCGAATGCCGGCAAGGATGATGCTGAGCGCGAGCGGGAAGCGGACGCGGAAAAGGATTTGCGTGTTGGTCATGCCCATGGCTTCGGCGGCCTCGAGAATGGCGGGGTCGATGCCGGAGAGGCCGACGTAGGTGTTGCGAAGAATGGGGAGAAGGGCGTAGAGGACGAGGGCGACGATGGCAGTGCGGCGGCCGATGCCACCGATGAAAGGGATGGGAATGAGAAAGCCGAAGAGGGCGAGGCTGGGAATGGTTTGAAAAACGTTGGCGACGCCGAGAGCAATGGTACGGAGGTGGCGATGCTGGATGATGAGCATGCCGAGCGGGACCGCAATGGCAATGGCAAAGGCCATGGCGATCAGAACAAGGGTGACATGATCAAGCGTGGCGCTGAAGATTTCGGAGCGATGAGCGAGGAAAAAAGTCCAAGGAGTCATGGGGTGACTCCGTTGGGAAAGTCGAGGGATGCAGCGAAGGCGCGGACTTCTGGATGATCCAGATGGAGAAAATCGTGCGGAGCCGCGAGAGCGACGAGACGTCCGGCTTCGAGAAGAGCGATGCGCGAGGCGAGCAAAAGGGCTTCGCGAATGTCGTGGGTGACGAAAACGATGGTTTTGTGGAGGCGGCGGGCGAGGGCGCTGAATTCGCGCTGAAGTTCGGCGCGTGTGACGGGATCGAGCGCGCCGAAAGGCTCGTCCATGAGAAGGATGGGCGGGTCGGCGGCGAGAGCGCGTGCGACGCCGACGCGCTGGCGCTGTCCACCGGAGAGTTCTCGGGGATAGCGCCCGGCAAATTCATCTGGATCGAGACCGACGAGCCGCATCATTTCCTCGAAGCGCTCAACCCATTTGATCTGTGGCCACTTAAGCAGACGAGGTACAAGGACGACATTCTGGGCGACGGTGAAATGGGGAAAGAGACCGGCCTCCTGAATGACGTAGCCGATGCCGCGGCGGAGGCGGATGAGGTCGGATTCGAAAGTGGGGCGGCCTTCGACAAAGACTTGGCCTTCCGAGGGGAGGAGCATGCGGTTGATGAGCCTGAGGAGGGTGGTTTTGCCGCTGCCGCTGCGGCCGAGGAGGACGAGGGTTTCGCCCCTGGAAATGGCGAGAGAGACTTTAGAAACGATGGCGCGGGCAGAAATATCGTTGATGTGGTAGCTGACATCGCGAAATTCGATGGCGAGGTCTGAAGAAGCGGCGGCTTTCGTATTCATTTCGATTGACAGTCCCGGAACAGGGAGGGAGTATCTTAATGCACCAGCCTCCTCTGCGCCGAATTTTGACGCATCTTTCTCGCGGAAGTCGCATCCAAACTAAGGGGAAGACGCCATGGGAGCTACCGCAACTGCTGTCCGCAAACGACACGACCTTCACACCCGTCTACTAAATGCGCGCGCGCGAACCGATGAGTTGTTTGGCATCGTACGCGAGGAGGCCATTTACGACCGGCCGATTCCGGAGCGGCACCGGATCATTTTTTACCTAGGACACGTGGAAGCATTCGATTGGAACCTGCTGGCACAGCGGGCGTTTGGGCTAAAGTCAGTGCAGGGGACGTTCGACAATCTTTTTGCATTTGGAATCGACCCGGTGGGAGGGGGATTGCCGAACGACGGACCGAATGATTGGCCCGAGCGAGAAGAAGTGGAACGGTACAACCGGCGGCTGAGGAACGAGCTGGACGGGGCAATCGAACATGCCCTGTTGAGGCCCGAGGAAGGGCATCCTCATTTGATTGCGATGCTGGAGGTGGCCATTGAACACCGCTTGATGCACGCGGAGACGCTTGCGTACATGCTGCACCGATTGCCGACGGCGAGGAAGATTCAAGGGCCGATTGCACAGGACTTTGCGGCGCGGGCATTTAAGTCGCGGCTGGTGGAGATACCGCCGGGGCGAGTCACACTGGGGCTAAAATACGAGACGGGTGACGAATTCGGCTGGGACAACGAGCTGGAAGCGCATGAGGAGGACGTCGAGAGATTTGCCATCGAAAGCGGCAACGTGACGAACCAGGATTATTTGCGATTCATACAGGCCGGCGGATACGAAAACCGCGCACTGTGGGGCGAAGAAGAGTGGGCCTGGAAAGAAAGCGAAGGAGTACAACATCCCGCGTTTTGGAGGCGGGACGGGAATCTGTGGATATACCGTGCGATGTTCGGAGAAATTCGCCTGCCGATGGATTGGCCTGTGTATGTGAGCCACGCGGAGGCCACGGCCTATGCCAAGTGGCTCGGGCGGGCGCTGCCGAGCGAAGAACAATTTCATCGGGCTGCATACGGAACGAGAGAGGGCGGACACGAGCGGAGTTATCCGTGGGGAGAGGAATCACCCAACGAGCGGCACGGCAATTTTGATTTTCATCGGTGGGATCCATCGCCGACTGGAGCGCATCCGGAAGGTGCGAGCGCATTTGGAGTTCACGATTTGGTGGGCAACGGCTGGGAATGGACGAGGACGCCGTTTGCGCCATTCGCGGGATTCTCGCCGATGCCTTTTTATCCCGGCTATTCCGCGAATTTCTTTGATGGGAAGCACTACGTGATGAAGGGAGGGTCGCCGCGAACGGCCGCATGCATGTTGCGGCGATCTTTCCGAAACTGGTTCCAACCGCACTACCCGTACGTCTACGCGACGTTCCGTTGCGTGGAAGACTAGCACAGGCACGAAAATTCGAACGCTTGGGAGCCGACATGCCGACGCAAGCCCTTCCCGAAAGACCTGTGTCCGAATTCGCGGCCGACGTGCGCGAGGGCCTGACGAAAAGCGGACAAAGAGAATTGCCGTCAAAATATTTGTATGACGAAGTGGGCTCGGCGCTCTTCGAAGCGATCAGCGTGCTGCCGGAATATGGACTGACGAGGGCCGGTGCGCGGCTACTGGAGAAGCATGCCCACGAAATGGTTGCGCTGGTACCGTCGCCGGTACTAGTGGCGGAACTGGGGAGCGGAAGCGGAAAAAAGACGCGCTGGATTCTGGAAGCGCTGTCGCAGCGACAGAAGACTTATTACTTCCCGATCGAGATTTCCTCCTCGGCAATGGCAGCTTGCGAAAAAGAGCTGGGACAGATCGATCACGTGAGCATCGTCGGTTACGAGCAACCCTATCTGGAGGGTTTGAGAAGAGTGGCGGAACGACGCGCCGACGGCGATCATCTGTTGGTGCTTTTTCTGGGGAGCACGATCGGAAATTTCGACCGCGACGCCGGGGAAGAATTTCTGCGAAACGTCCGGAGCATCGTGCGGGAAGGCGATGCACTGCTGATGGCCACGGACCTGGAGAAGAGCATTGAAGATCAACGGCTGGCTTATGACGACCCGGCGGGGGTGACGGCAGCGTTCAATTTGAATATCCTGGCAAGGATTAACAGGGAGCTGGGCGCGGACTTTGACCTGAAATGTTTTCGCCACGAAGCGCGCTGGAATACGATCGAGCGGCGCATGGAGATGCACCTGCGGTCAACGTGCCGGCAGCGCGTGAAAATTCCGGCAGCGGGGCTTCGCGTCTTACTGGAGGAAGACGAAACAATCTGGACAGAGAGCTCCCACAAATACCGAAGGGGAGAAGCGGCGGAAATGGCGAAGCGGACGGGATTCCGGAGCGAAGGCCAGTGGGTAGATGAAGAGTGGCCGTTCGCGCAGAACATGCTGATCGCGGAGTGAAGGCGGACCGCCGCCGATTGCGGGCAAAGCGCAGTCGCCAGGACGAGCTACTGGTTTTTTCCCCGTGAAGGGGCCAGAAGGACAAGGACCCAATCCGTGGCGCCGGCGGCGCTTTTGCCGGGGGTCGCGAAGGCGATTCCGGGAGGAATTGTCCAAGTGAACTTGCGCGAGCGGAGTGAGGTTCTTATTTTCTGTAAACCAAGCAAAGATACCACAAGGTTTCGGAACAGTCAGAAACCAGGGACGACGAACCTCGCGACGCGAGGAAAAAAGGCGCAAGCAATCCCTCTTTGGAGGAGGCTGGCGCAACCAGACGAACGCTAGAAAGATTCGATGCGCCAAACCAGGCGCGCGAACCACGGTTCCTGCACAGACAAGGAGGGATGCCAGACGGCAAGGATTTGGGAGCCCTGATAGACACGCTCGAAACCTTCCTCTGACTCGGACACGGTTTCGATGGGAGCGATCCAAAATTCTCTGGCGCCGGGAGCGTGGATGGCGATGCGAACGCGCTGCCAACCGTCTTCCAAACGAAGCAAAGGGCCGGGCACTACGCCGCTGAAGCGAAGATCCTGGCGTCCCTTCGGAGTTTCAAAAAAACGGTCGGGAGCGGCAGGAGCGAGAAAGTTGAGGATGGATTCGAGGCCGACGGCGATGGGATTTGCGAGCGGCTGCTTGAGTTTCAAACCGATTTCGCAGGCGACTTCGCAGCCCTGCGGCGCGGCGCTGAACGTGAAACGCTTTGCCATAGATAGAGAAGGCGCGGGAGGCTGGCCTTTCACGGCAAACCTCGGTTCGTCTTCGCAAATCAGTTGGGCCTCATGGGCGGAAGAAGATTTGACGTGGAAGACGCCGCCGGCAAAAGTGGGATCTTCCTGCAGCTCGAGAGATTCATATTCGGATTGCGTACGGGCAGGATCGAAGAGCAAGACGCGGAAGGCGTGGCGAGGCCAACGATCGTAACGGAGAAAACGCTCGAGGCCGGGCTCCTTGACGAGAGTCTGTTCGTGAATGGAAGAGACACTGCCAAGCACGACAGACTTCGCAGCTTCGCGCAAGCGGGCGTGATAAGCCTCCGGCCTGCGTTGCATGGAATTGACGAGAGTGGCGGCCGCGGGACGAAAATCGAACGCAGCGATGGTTCCGCCATCGGCAGGTTTAAGCAGAGCTTGATATTCGGGAGCGGTGAAGAGGTGCTCCTGCGCACCGTCCGCATCGTAGTCCAACAGTTCAACGCGAGGGACGAGAGCGCCCAGCGTATGGCGGTCGGCAATGGCCTCCGCACGAATCAAGCTGCGCCACAATTCGGTGCGCAGATGCGGCGCATAAAGGCCACCGAATATGCCGTGCCAGTACGCATCATTGCATTGCGCGCGAAGGAGGAGGTCGCGCGCGGTGGCAAGTTCGGCGGATACCGCCGAGCTATTGTGGCGAGCAGGGATGGCAGCGATACGCGCGGAAACACGGAGCATCTTCTTATGGAGCAAATTCGATTCGGCATACTTTCTGAAGAAGCCCCGCCAGGAGCCGCCACGAAGGAAGGAGAGCACTTCGGGGCGCGCGTCAAACTCTTTCTGGACGGCATGGTAGCGGAGACGGACGCGCGTGGGGAGAACCCACTCCATCATTTCGCTATAAGATGCCGTGGGAAGGTCGGCGCGGCCTAGCGGCGAATGATCGGCCAAGTATTCGCCGGGACTCGAAACGCGCAACCATGAAGAATTCTCCTCGAGTGCGGCGAAAAATTTTTCCAGCCAGCCAGCTTTATAGCAATGAGCGTTGGTGCCGGGCCAAACGCCGAATTTTTCCATGTCGTCGCCCGTGGCGGCTACGCCGCCCGGATGCAGAGCCGCATTGTTTCGCAAGTAAGCGATGACGTCCTCTACCTTGCCGAAGGGAATGTAATATCGGAGCGCTTTCTGGCCGGGGAAGAGTGAGATAGTCTGGCCGCGGTCTTCGGCGAGATAAGCGCCGAAGAGCTCTTCTGGTTCAAAGCCCGCGGAAAGAAAATGGATGTCGTCGACGAGTGTGTAGCCGACCCCGGCCGAGGAAAGCACAGAGGGAAGCTGAGGCTCCCAAACGCGCTCGGCGATCCAGGCACCCGTGGGACGATGTCCGAAGCGCTCTTCCAGATGGTCGGCAAAGCGAGTGATTTGTTCGCGTTGGTCCCCGGGCGGAATGGACACGAGGATGGGCTCGTAATAGCCGCCGCCGACGATCTCCACCTGTCCGGAACTCGCGAGAGCCTTAAGGCGAAGGAAATATTCCGGGTGATTTTCTTCGATCCAGGTAAGCAAAGGGCCAGAATAATGCAAACCCGTGTGGACGCCGGGATACTTTTCCAAAAGTTCGATGAAGGGCAGATAGGAGTCCTGGTAGGACTTTTCCAGCACATGGCCGAAATTGCCGCAGGGCTGATGGGCGTGCATGAGGAGGACGAGATGGAAGCGCTCTGGCATAGGGACAAACTTTCGCTCAAACATCATACCGTGCGAAGCAAGATTCTGGATTCAGGAGATTAAGGGGCTGCACTAAAGGCGCACTTTGGATTGCAAGGTCAAGAGAGGTAAGGAGCAGAGAGCTATTGCCTTCAGACTTGCGCCAAATGAACTTAGACAGCGGAATTTATGGCGGCCACGAGGAGCCAGTCGAGGGCAAGTATCAGCGCAGCGACAGCTGCCACCCACTTGCGGGTGCTCACTAGATATGCTCCAGTGAAGTTTGAGATGAACATGTTCAGGCCGATGGAAAAGAAGAGGCGATCGCTGTAATCGGGGCCCAGCAGGACCACCTTTAGACCGTGTTGAAATGCCGCGACTAGCAGAAGTGCGCTCATCGTCGGCAGAGTGTACGCAAATATTCCTCTCTCTTTCTTCCACCAGGCAGCGGCAAGGATGAGGAATGGAAGCGCTATAGCCGCAAAAACAATAAAACTTACTAGCATTGGCCTCCGAATTAGAATAAGTCAAAGTTCAACGCACTGAGCTATCCTTCCAGCGCCGCACGAGGGAGATTGACACTCTCTCGCACGTGTGAAAGGCTAACCAAGGATTAGGATATACGATGCGAGTGACGGCAAAAGGCGAATACGCGACGCAAGCGGTGCTGCACCTGAGCTTGCAGTACCCCGAAGTCGTGACGATTCATGAGATCGCGCAGAGGCACCACATCCCGCTGAAGTATCTGGAGCAAATCCTGCTGGAATTGAAGCGCGGCGGGATATTGGAGAGCCGGCGAGGAGTGCGTGGGGGCTATACGCTAGCGAGGGCGCCCGAGAAAATTTCCGTGGGGGCGGTATTGCGGGTGGTGGATGGCGCTTTCGCGGAATCGAGCTGCGTGCATAACGAGGCACTCGGCGGAGTATGCGTGGAGGGAGCAAGCTGTGGACTGAAAGAGATTTGGAAGGACGTTCAGGGGGCGGTGGAGAAAATTTTGTTCGCCACGACGTTTGAAGAGGTGCGCAAGCGGACCATGAAGGGCGAGGCGCGGAGCACGGAAACGGTGCGGATCGAAGGCTGAACATAACAGAAGGGCACGCCGAAGCGCGCGGCGGTTCCTGAAATGATCACTGGAAAATTAAAGATCTGAGTTATTTCGCGGTGTAGAAGTCCGCGTTGACCGGCGTAAAGCTGCTCCACTTTTCCGGCAAGTCTTCCAAAGCGAAAATGGCGGTGACGGGGCAGACGGGTACACAGGCGCCGCAATCGATGCATTCAGTGGGGTTGATATAGAGCTGGGTGCACTTTTCAAACTCCGGCTCATCCTTGCGTGGATGGATGCAATCGACGGGACACACGTCCACACAGGCGGTGTCTTTCGTGCCGATGCAGGGCTCAGCGATTACGTAAGCCATTCAAATCTCCTTTGAGCGAACAGCGCGCCGGGAGTGCCTCCAAAAAAAGGAGCATTCGGCGAAATTTTCTTATATCACGCCGCTGCCGGGACCAACAAGCGACGGAATTGATTGTACTGTGCGAGGGAAGGATTCTCAACTTGCGCGTATGCGGCTAGAATGGTTTGGGAAGGTGCAAAGGTGAAATTCCAGACAGCCACAGCAGCGCTCCTAATACTAGCCGCCGGGACGAGCCTTGCCGCGCTTGCGGCGCCGCAAGCGCGGACACCGCATGACCCGGAGTTAATTGACACGCAAAGTTTTCAGAAAATCCTCCAGCAGCACCGCGGAAAGGCATTGCTGGTCACATTTTGGGCGACGTGGTGTGAACCATGCCGCGATGAATACCCGATGCTGAACGAGCTGGCGAAACAGTACAAGGCCAAGGGGCTGCGGGTCGTCGGAGTAAGCATGGATGACGATGGCGATTTGATTTTGATGCGGCGATTTCTGGCGCGCTACAAACCCATCTTCCCGAACTATCGGAATACGCCTGGGAAGGCGGCCGAATTTGAAGCGTTTACGCAGTCGGTGATGCCGGGATGGACGGGATCACTTCCGGCCACGTTCCTTTACGCCAAGGATGGGCGGCAGGTAGGCCAATTTCTGGGCGAGAAGACCCGGGAGCAATACGAAGATGCAATTCGCGCGCTGCTAGGTGCCGGCGGGAGCGATGCGCCGAAAGGAAAATAGCGGCCGAATCGGGAAAAGTTTGCATTGAGGAGGAAACCGATGCTCGACACAAAGAAGAATCAAATCAAATATTTTGGACATAGTACGTTTTCACTGACGACGCCCTCGGGGCACGTGGCGATCATCGATCCGTGGGTGATGACGAATCCGAGGTGCCCGGAAGCGCTTAAGAGTGTGCCGCGGCTGGACGTAATTTTTCTGTCCCACGCCCACTCGGACCACTTGGGCGACCTTCTGGCGCTGGCGAAACAGCACAAGCCGAAAATTGTGGCGATTTTCGAGACGTGTTTGTGGATCGCCGGCAAGGGATTTGAAAACGAAATCTGTCCCATGGGGAAGGGGGGATCACAGGAAGTGGGCGAGTTTGGTGTGACGATGACGCATGCGTTTCATTCGAATTCCATCGAGGACAAAGGCGCGGTGCTGTATGGCGGCGAGCCGGCGGGACTGGTGATTCGAATGCCGGGAGGATTCACGATTTATCACGCGGGGGATACGGCGCTGTTCGGTGACATGAAGCTCATCAGAGAGATGTACAAGCCCGAGCTAGCGATGCTGCCTATCGGCGACCGGTTTACGATGGGCCCGCGCGAGGCGGCGTATGCGATTCGCCTGCTGGAGGTGAAGCACGTCATTCCCATGCACTACGCGACGTTTCCGATGTTGACCGGAACGGTGGAAGGATTGCGGAAGGAAACGAAGGACATTGCGGGGCTGGAGATTCATGCGCTGAAGCCGGGAGAGAGTTTGTGATTCGCAGCGAGAATTTGCGCAGCGGGTACATTCAGGATGATGTCGAGGAGTATCTATATGAGTTGCTGCCCGCGCGGGACGCGGTTGTCAGCGAGATGGAGGACTATGCCGCGGAGCACCGCGTGCCGATTATAGGACCGGCGGTTGCGCGATTGCTGGCGCTGCTGGCGCAGGTTTCAGGAGCAAGACGCATTTTTGAAATGGGATCGGCAATCGGCTATTCGACAATCTGGCTGGCTCGGGCGGCCGGACCCAAAGCGAGGGTGCATTACACCGACGGAGATCCGGCAAATGCACAGCGTGCGCGCGAGTATTTCCGGCGGGCGGGTGTGGCAAAGCGCATCCACGTGGGGGTGGGCGACGCACTCGAGTTGCTGAAGAAAACTTCTGGAAAATTTGACCTGATCTTTAACGACGTGGACAAACAGCAATACCCAGCGGCGCTTCGCGTGGCGCTGCCAAAATTGAAGAGCGGCGGGCTGCTCATCACGGACAACACGTTGTGGTCGGGCAAGGCGGCGCGGTCAGCCGCTGCGGATGACGCCGCGACGCTCAGCGTGCAAGAATTCAACCGGCTGGTGTACACCTCGAAGGAACTCTATCCCGTGCTGATTCCGCTGCGCGACGGCGTGACCGTTTGCCGCAAACAATAGGGCGCGAAAGACTAAGAGCGAAAGAAATTCCGAATGAGGAAGCCGAGGTTGGCGGGGCGCTCGGCGAGCCGGCGCATGAAATAGGGGAACCAGTCGTTGCCAAAGGGAATGTAAACGCGCAGGCGATAGCCGTCCTTCACGAGCCGGCGCTGCAAGTCGGTGCGCACTCCGTAGAGCATCTGAAACTCGAAATCATCCTTGGAAATCTGTTTGGCCGCCGCCCATCGAATGGTTTCGGCAATCATGCGCGGGTCGTGGGTGGCGATTGCGTGGTAGAAGCCGCTGGGAAGGAGAATTTTCATCAAGCGGATATAGTTGAAATCCGTGTCCTTTTTGCGGGGATAGGCCACGTCGGGCAATTCCTTATAGGCGCCCTTGCAGAGACGGATGCGGCAACCGTAAGCGAGCAAATCCTGGATGTCGGTTTCGCTGCGATAGAGGTAGGACTGGATGACCGTGCCGACGGCGGGAGTGCTGGAGCGTATGCGTTTGACGAGATCGATTGTGCGTTGCGTGTAGGGCGAGCCTTCCATGTCGACGCGCAGGAAATTGTCGTAAGCGGCAGCGCGTTCGGCGATGGAGCGGACCAGGCCCTGGCAAAAATCGACGTTCAAGTCCAAACCGAGCTGCGTCAGTTTGCAAGAAACATTGGCGTGGAGCCTCTCCTGAGCGATGCGCTCGTAAACTTCAAGATAGGAATCACGAGCTCGCTGCGCGTCGGAGGTGGTGGAACAACTCTCGCCGAGATAATCGAGGCTGACGAGCATTCCGGAGTTGTTGCAGTTGCGGGCTGCCTCTATGGCTTCATCGAGGGTCTCGCCAGCGACGAAACGGCGAGCCATACGGCGAGTCGTGGCGTTGGAAGTGACCCATTTGGCGAACCGGGGACTCGCCGAGAGCTTGAGAAGCGTCGCGCGAAGCATGGAATACGATTATGCCTGTGATTACGCCCGCGTAAAACCGCAGCGACTAGTCCTTGTGCTCTTCCAGGAACTTTTCCGCATCGAGGGCGGCCATACACCCGGAGCCGGCAGCGGTGACGGCCTGGCGGTAACGATGATCCTGCACGTCGCCGGCGACGAACACGCCGGGAACGGAAGTCAGACTGCCCTTTTTGGCGATGAGGTAGCCGTTGCTGTCCATCTCCAGCTTGCCTTTGAAGACGGTCGAGTTCGGATCGTGGCCGATGGCGACGAAGATGCCGTCGACGGCGATTTCGCGAAGATCTTTGGTCTGCACATTGCGCAGCCGCGCGCCATCGACGTGGCCTTTGGGCGCCAAGATCTCTTCGACCACAAAGGGCGTGACAAATTCAACTTTCGAGTTGGCCCTGGCGCGGTCAATCATGATTTTGGACGCGCGAAACTCGTTGCGGCGGTGAATGAGGTAGACCTTGCTTGCGTAACGCGTCAGAAAGTTTGCTTCTTCCATGGCGGAATCGCCGCCGCCGACGATGGCAATGCCCTTCTCGCGGAAGAAATAGCCGTCGCAAGTCGCGCAGGTGGAAACGCCGTGGCCGATCAGTTCCCTCTCACCCGGGAGGCCGAGCATGCGCGCCGAGGCCCCGGCGGCAACGATTAGTGACCTCGTTTCGTATATGTCCTTGCCAGCCGTGATTTTGAATGGACGCTTCGTGAGGTCCACCTCGTTCACGGCGCCTGCTTTGAATTCCGCGCCGAATCTCTGCGCCTGCTTGCGCATATTTTCGATGAGCTCGGGCCCCATGATGCCGTCGGGGAAGCCGGGGTAGTTTTCGACGTGCGTGGTGAGCGAGAGCTGGCCGCCTTGCTCATGGCCATCAATCACCAAGGGCTTCAGATTGGCGCGTGCGGCGTAGATCGCAGCGGTGAGCCCGGCGCAGCCACTGCCGATAATCACGACGTTATGCATTCCCATTGTCTCCGTCAGTTAGATTCCGCAGCATGCCCTTGCGATACAAACCCCAAAACACCGCGAAGTTTTGTATTGTAGCATTCCCTCCATCGCGAATCGGAATCCGAAGCGTCCAAATTGGAGAAGCATTTATTGCAGGCCGCGTTGACCGGTGCGGCGCGGAGCGACTATAGTCGCAACCTATGAATTCTATTAGATAGCGGTACCCCGAGGAGCGATTCACATGGATCCACGTTTTCCGATTGGGAAGTTCGCAATGCCCGAAAGCGTGACTGCCGAAAGGCGTCAGGCGGCGATTGAGGAAATTGCCTCGACGCCGACGAAGCTGCGCGCTGCGGTGAAAGGCTTGAGTGACGTGCAACTGGATACGCCGTATCGCGAAGGCGGCTGGACGGTTCGTCAGGTCGTTCACCATGTTCCAGACAGCCATCTGAACGCGTTTGTCCGCTTGAAACTCGCGCTCACGGAAGACAAGCCGACCATCAAGCCGTACAACGAGGCGGCGTGGGCCGAGCTGGCCGATGCAAAGATGCCCATCGAGGTTTCTCAGACCTTGTTGGACTCCGTGCACGCGCGTTGGGACCGCCTGTGGCGGTCGTTGAAGCCGGAGGATTTCGCGCGTGTTCTGGTGCACCCTGAACACGGCGAGCGAACGGTGGACTGGCTAGTCTTCCTCTACGCATGGCACGGCCAGCATCACACCGCGCACATCACGGAATTGCGCAAACAAAAAGGCTGGTGATGCGCGGCAACTGGCGCGGCGTGCTGCGGCTCGTGTAGGATGAATTGGTACACGAGGAGAATGCATGAGCCGAGCATCAGGAACTTACGCCATTTTTGAGACTTCGCAGGGCAATATCGTAGTGCGGCTTCTGGAGAACGAAGCGCCGAAAACCGTGGAGAACTTCGTCGGATTGGCCGAAGGCACGAAAGAGTTCACCGATGAAAACACCGGCAAAAAAACAAAGAAGAATTTTTATGACGGGCTGGTCTTTCATCGCGTGATCCCGCAATTCATGATTCAAGGCGGCTGCCCGCAAGGGACCGGCCGCGGCGGTCCGGGATACCGATTTGCGGACGAATTTCATTCTTCCCTGAATCATTCCAAGCCCGGCAAACTTTCGATGGCCAACGCCGGGCCGGGCACGAACGGCAGCCAATTTTTTATCACGGTGGCCGCGACGCCGTGGCTCGATAATAAGCACACCATCTTCGGCGAAGTGGTCGAGGGCCAAGATGTGGCGAACAAGATTTCGAATCTCCCGCGCGATTCGAGCGACCGGCCGAAAACGCCCGTGGTGATGCAAAAAGTGCGGATCGAACGCGTCCCCTAAACGCGACATATAACGATGCTGACACCCCAGCGCGCGCTTCATCTCATCATCGAATTGATCTTTGTGCTGCTGGGCGCGCTCGTCGTCTGGCTGGCGCTTTCCGGGCGTATTTTCGTGGAGCGCCACAGGCTGTCCTGGCTCATCCTGAGCGTGGCGCTTATTCTTTGGGGACTGCGCGCGCTCTATGGACCCAACAAGTGGTGGGCCCGATGGGAGAACTGGACGCGCGGGCTTTCGCTGACTCTTCTCGGCGTAGTGATGGTGGCCATTTCCCGCGTTCCCTTTGAGTGGGTGGGGCCGCTTCTGGCCGCCGCCGGCATATTGATGGGCTTGCGCGGAATCATTGGGGCGGTGCTCGTTTCTCGTCCGCGCTGATTCTCCGGCGCTCCTTTCCCTTCCTGATTTTCTCTTTGCATCGGATATAATCTGCACCACGAACGTCCCCTCTCTGCTTCTGCAATCGCGCAGGGGCGATCGTTTGGCTCACGTTACAAAACTAAAAGGAGACGCACCATGTTCAAAGAATTCAAAGAATTTGCCATGCGCGGAAACGTCCTGGACATGGCCGTCGGCATCATCATCGGAGTGGCATTCGGAAAAATCGTCAGTTCGTTTGTCGAAGACGTTTTGATGCCGCCGCTTGGCAAGCTCATTGGGCCGGTCGATTTCTCAAGCCGGTTCATCAGCCTCTCCACAAGACACTATGACACCATCGCCGCGGCCAAGTTAGACAAGGTGGCGACGCTCAACTACGGAATATTCCTGAACAATGTCATCAACTTCCTGATCGTTGCTTTCGCTGTATTTCTTCTGGTGCGTTCGGTGAACCACTGGACGAAAAAGCCCGCACCGCCTGCTGCGCCGGCCACGAAGGACTGCCCACAGTGCGCCATGAGCATCCCGATCCAGGCAAAGCGCTGCGGCCACTGTACAACTCAGCTCGCTTAAAGCGGACTTTCGTGCTCGATCGAAAAGCCGCGCATAGCGCCGGCCGCGTCAGGACGATGGCGGTTTCTTGAATTGGTTTGCCCGGAGGTGCTCGCGCAGCCGCGTGACGACCGCATCTTCCTGCCCCTCTTCGATCTCTTTCTTGACCTCTTCGAGCGCGAAGTGGACCACGTCGTGATGGTGAAGCTCCTGCGGGGCCAGTACGTCGCTAAAGCGCAGCCACAGCCTGTGCAACAAATTGACTTCGTTGGCGGTCAGGTTCGGCGCGTGCGGCCCAAGCACTTTGTAAATCTTGTCGCCATTCGGGAGATGAATTTCAAGGTTGAATTGCGGCTTGATGTCGCCGAGCTTTTCCCAGGCGTCGCCGATTAGGCGGGCCTGTTCTTCCGTGTTGTCCTTGGACGAACGCCCAATCACGATGGTGCTGGACTGCAACGAAGCGCCGGCGCGCAGGATGCCTTCCCAGAGGTCATTCGACGCAACCACCGCGAGGCGAATGGACTTACCGCGTTTTTCGGACATGGAAAGCGCCTGCGAAAAAAGATGCTGCTCGATACTGCCAAAAAGCTGATCGGCGTCGAGTTCGTGCTCACCCGACGCGGAGCGGCGTAGCAAGCGCACGTGCAGCACGACGACGTCGCGGCGCCCGGGCTTGATGCGGTCGAGAACATTCCCCAGGTGATAGAGATTAAAGTGGTTGCTTATGGGCACGAGGATGTTACCCGGGCGGGCGTCGACGGCCTCCGGCGTGAGTTCCCCCTGCAGCTGAAGATTGAACTGATCAAGCTGGGGGTTCATGGCGGCACGCCGCCTGGTAATTTTTTCGGAGATTACGAAAGCCACGAAGAAGAGGAAGGTGAAGATGACGCCGGAAATCGTGGCAATTTCCTTTGTGAAGAGATTGATGCCGCAAAGAGCGAAAAGGGTGAGTGTGATCAGTCCCAGCCCAAGGGGTATCTCCGTTCCTCCAATGCGAAAATTCAGTGGGACCTTAAACTCTTGCTGGCCCGGGCGTTTGTAGCGGAGGAGGAGCACGGCAAGGCCGTTCATGGCAAAGCTCCACATGACGCCAAAGGCGTAAGCTTCGCCGAGGATGAAGATGTCGCCGCGGCTGAGAATGATGGTGAAAATTTGCAGACCTGCGACGAGATTGAGGGTGCGATGGGAGGTACCGAAGCGGCGGTGCGGACGGCGAAACCACTCTGGCAGAATGCCGTCTTCGGAGACGCGGTTGAGAACGCCGTTGGAACCGACGATTGCGGTATTCACGGCTCCCGCAAGCATGAGAACCCCGACGACAGCGACGAACGCACGGAAGATCAGGCGGACCGAGAAGGGACCAACGAGATACATCGCCAGACCGCCGATGGGATTATCGAGAAAATTGGCACGAACTGCATCGGGGACGATCATCACCGAGAAAAACGCAACGCCCGCCGTAAAGATGAGGCTGTAAATAAAAATGATAAATCCGGCTTTCTCCAGATTGCGCAGCTTGGGATGCTCGAGTTCGCGATAAACCTGTGCCATGGTCTCTTCGCCGCTCATGGCGAGGACCGAATGGCCGAGGCCGATCAGAATGCCGATGAGGCCTACGGTGTAAGGGAGGGAGCTCTTGTGCAGCCAGCCGAGCGCGCCTCCGTAGGCGCCGGTGGAATAGACCAAATTGGAGACATGAGGCCAAGGGGGCAGGTGAGCGCCGCGTACGTATAGCGTGTAGATACACCACGAAATCAGGAGAACCACCATCACCGAAGTGATGTACATGATTCGCAGAGCCTTGCCGCTGGATTCCGGGATGCCCTTGATGTTCTCCCACCAAAAGTACAGCGTGATGACGACGGCGAAAACAGCTGCACCGCCATTCATCGGGATGACAATGTGCAGGTGGGCGAAGGGGAAAAGCTCGTTCAACAAACCGATTAGATAGAGGCCGGCAGAGACGCCGCTGATAGGTCCAGTCAAGATGTAGTCGAACATCAAGGCGGAAACGGAAACCTTGGCCAGGGTGCCGCCCATGGCCTCCTTCACGACGCGATAGACGCCGCCGCGGACAAACAAGCTGCAACTTTCGATGTAAACCGCGCGAACCGCATAAGAAAGGAGCATGACCGCCAAAATGAACCATGGGGCGGTCTTCCCGATAAAGCCCTCGGCGATGGCGCCGGCGTAAAACGCGGACGAGCCCATATCGTTGAGAACGATGGCCGCCGCACGCCAAAATGAGATGAAGGTAAGGAGCGCGGTAGTGGCGACGATGACGCGCGGAATCCCGTTGCCCCGGCTGCCGGCGGCAGCGGAGTTGTCTGGAGTGCTGCTCATGTATGGGTGATCTCGCTCAGCGAACTAAAATGCTCGCATTTTTCCGGCGCGAAGTCTAGCCAAACAGCCTTTTTGTTGAGACTGAAGCGATTTTGTTGAGACTGCAAGGCGTTACGAGCCGGCGGCTCGAAACGCCTTGGCGCATTCGGCGCAGGGACAGATGCCGCGCAGGTGGTCGTAGCTATAAATGCCGGTCGCATGGCCATCCGAAAAGGTGA
This sequence comes from uncultured Acidobacteriota bacterium, assembly GCA_963824515.1. Classification (GTDB taxonomy): domain Bacteria; phylum Acidobacteriota; class Terriglobia; order Acidiferrales; family UBA7541; genus Acidiferrum. The sequence goes on along the minus strand of CAWGPN010000010.1, from coordinate 299,231 downwards.
TTTGCACGGCGTAGTTGCCTACCACGGTCGCCGCTTGAGCTTTCACCTTGGGCTTATACATCGGAAGCGGAGGAAACGATGTGATACCGGAGACGGCTGCAAGAGCATCCTTTTTCCCACGCTCGTCATTGCACGTGGCGCAGGGACACTCTTCGCGCAGATAGGCAAAGTCGTAGTGGCTGGCGTGACCGTCGGCCCAGGTGATGTCAACTCCCGCGCCGTTCTTCACGTGAATCTTCACGTCGGACGGCTTTTTGCGCGGATCAAGTGGGATAGGCATGGGGACAAAGAAAGTCTCTCAAATCTTCGGTTTCCCGTTGCAGCAATCGCCCGGTGGTATGGGATTGCCGTGGGGGCAAGTTTTCGGATGGCCGAGGAACGTGCAGATACGCTGATCCAGTTCCGGGCTGATGATGTGCTCGAACTTGCAGGCCTGCGTGTGGACTTCCGAGTCGGCAATGGAGAAGGTATCCTTGAAGAGACGCTCCGCGAGCCGATGGCGCCGGACGACGTCTCGCGCGCGCCGGCTTCCCCCAGGAGTGAGCTCGGCCTCTCCATTCTGAAGCGCAACCAAACTTAGCTCGGACATGCGTCCGAGCACCTTCGCAGCGGGCTCTTCGGGAAGGATGGGGAGGCTGCCTGCAGGGCCGCTGGCATGCAGCGTGCTTACGTCGGCTGGTTTCCCCTCCTCGCCGCAGATCCAGATTTGTTCGAGGAGATGGTCGAAGCGAATCTCGTCATCGGCGGAGACCGAACTACAGCAATCGTCGGTGTTGGCGAGGGGGCAAGCAAGCGGGTGCCCAGGGCCGTGCTGCGCGGTGTCAAAGTGGAGGCGGCCGTGGGCGAGTTCGATGCGGCGGTCGGCTTGGCGGGCAATGTCGGGATCGTGCGTGACCATCAGAATCGTATGGCCGGCCTGGTGGAGTTCGCGGAAAATTTGCAGGACGATTTCTTCGTTGGCTTCATCGAGGTTGCCGGTGGGCTCATCGGCCAAAATAATCTTCGGCTGATTGATCAGCGCGCGCGCGATGGCCACACGCTGCTGCTCGCCTCCGGAGAGTTGCGCCGGAAGATGCGTTATGCGCTCGCCCATGCCCACCCGGCGTAATGCCTCTTCCGCCTGCTTTTCATCCGTCATGCTATGGAAATATTGCGCGAGCATGACGTTTTCGAGCGCGTTGAGATAGGGAACGAGATGAAATTGCTGAAAGACGAAACCGACCTTTTCGGCGCGGTAGCGAACCATCTCGTTTTCGCTAAGCTTGGAGATGTCGAAGCCATCCACGACGACGCGGCCGGAGTTCATCGTATCGAGCCCGCCCAGAATATTGATAAGCGTAGTCTTCCCCGAGCCGGATGGACCCATCAGCGCCACCCATTCGGCAGCACCGACGTCGAAGCTAAGGCCATCGAGCGCTCGCAGTGCCCCATATTTCTTGACGAGGTTCTCGATGGCAACCTGCGGCGCGGCTATCTTTTGCTCGGGCAGAACCGGAACGGGAGCGCTCACGCTTCACCTCGAAAAACTGACGCGGGCCGAACGCTGGCGAGTCGCCGGAGCGGAAATGCGCTCAGAATCGCAACGAGAGTCGTAAGTGCCACGGCTATAGGATACACAATCAGCCGCGGCTCTGCCGCTACGCCAAACACTTCTTTGCCCAACCAAATGGAAAGAAAAATCCCCGCCGCGGCCCCAATTATACCGCCCGCAAAACCGAGCAAAGCCGCCTCTGCAAGGAACAACCGCAAGACGCGCCTCGTCGCACCGCCAATGGCCTTCATCAAGCCGACGTCGTTCCTACGCTCCATCGCGACATTCGTCATCGCCGCCATCACACAAAGACTTGTGAGCAACAGTACGATCGCCACTGTGGCCGTCAACAATCCACTGATGCGGCCGTAAATCTTCGCTTCGCCTTCCGTGAACTGTCTAATTCCATGAACATCGGCATCGGGCAGGGCTGCCTGAACCGATGCGATGCGGCGTTCAATCTCCCGCGGTGTGCCCGGAATTCTGAGTTGAATCACACTGATGCGATTGGGAAGAGCAGCCAGGCGTTGTGCCGTTTCAAGATCGACCGAGATTTGATTTTCTTCGGCTTCTCCGGACGTGACAATCGCCCAGACGTGACACGTCTCTTCCCTCCCTGCGGCTTGGAGAATGACTCTATCGTTGATACTCGCTTTCAAAACAGAAGCCACCTTCCGGCCGAGCCAGCAGTTCGGCTCCGTGAGCGATTTGGAAGTAGAGATTTGCCAGGAGAAGCGGCTGGAACCCGACCCGTTTCCTTCTTCACGGCTGCCGGCAAGAACCACTGGAGTGCTCTGTTTCGAGCCATACGCTCTCGCATCCGCCAGGACGTAAAGATAGGCGGCCTTCCCACCCTGGTCGATCGGAAAAGTTGGTGCAACTTCGTAGTCGGATTCTGGAAGAGTACTGCCTTGCGCCCCTCCTTCCTGAATCCCGCGAGTGGCAATGACGGCATTGGGGCCGAAGGCGCGGAATTCGGATGTAATGCGGCGCTTGGCGTCAACCTGGAGATTCAGAAGCGCGGCGGTGACGGCGGCGCCTGCACCGAGCGCGAGCAGAATGACAAACAGCCGTCCGCGATTCGCTCCCAGCAAACGGCGAACAATGCGCCAGTACATCTGCCTGTTTTTCGAGCGAGGAGCTGCCATCATTCGCCTCGCAAAATGGGCGCCGGCTCGTACCTCGAAGCTTGGCGCAGCGGAATGGCACTGCCGAGAAGCGTAACGCCCGCGGCGAGCGCGAGAACCGCTACAAGAATTAACAGGGAAGGCTCCGGTGTTACGCCGAAGATTGCTTGTCCGACGAATCGCGCAAGTATCGTTCCCAGCGAATAGCCGACGCCTCCGCCCACGAACGCGAGCACAAGCTGTTCCGCGGCAAGCAGAAAGCCCACCGTGCCCGAGCCGGCACCCAAAGCTTTCATGAGGCCGATTTCGGTCCGCCGCTCGATCACCGAAGCCGCCGCGGAAGCGCCGACGGCAAGCGCCGCAGCCAGCAACGCGGCCAGCGTCACCAGCCAGAGCAACGCGTGCACGCGCGTCAGGATGGTGCCCTCACCTTCGGCCACGCGCCGGATCACACGCACGTCTGTCCCCGGCAGGACCTCTTTAATGGAAGCGGCAATCGAAGAAATATACGGAGTGCACGACCAGCGCTCCAATTCATCCGGCGTCATCGTCTTCGGATCGCGCCGCGCAAAATCGTCTTCCGGCTTCGTCAGCGCGCTCACATAAAGTTTGCGGTATTCGCCGGGCTTCCCCGCAAGCGATTGCGCGATGGAGAGCGGGACCAAAATAGCCTGGTCTTCTGGCCCGCCCGTAGCGGAAATCCCCGTCACCTTCAGTGGAGATGGAATCTTTGTGAGGCCGCCTGTCGCCAAGGAAATAAGGTCGCCGATCTTGACATGATTGACGTGCGCGAAGATGACGCCCACTACACACTCTTGGGCGCCGCCGGCAAACCATCGCCCGTCGATTTGCCACCAAGGGTTCGTTTTCGCAACTCCCGTGTGAAACTCTCCCCCGTCGGGAAGCGGAACTGTATGGTCAGCCCAAGTCCCAATCACCGATACGTTTTCGATCCAGTTCTGGGATGCCAACGGCAATGCTTCAGCTTGGAGTTCGAGCACAGGGGCAAAACCGATGATATTGTTGTGCCAGAAACACTGTCTTGATCTTCGGAAGGTCCGGTTCGGGCAAGTACGCGCCAGCATTGACGGGGCGGTAGTCCACCCCGCCAATCTCAAGCGGCAACGAATCGGCCTGCGGCGTAACCACCAAATTCGCGCCCAGGCTGCGAAATTCGCGCGCCAAACGGTCGCCCACGTCCAGCGACACGCTCAGCGCCGCGGTCACCACAGCCATGCCCAGGGACAACGCCGCCGCCGTCAGCACCTTGCGGCGCGGACGGCGCGTAAACGAATCGGCAACGAGTCGCAGGAACATGTCCTAAGTGGCCGCACCTGTGGGAGCACGATAGCTCGTGCCCCTATTGCGGAACCTCCTTCAATGCTTTCGATAGGGAGGAAACGTCCAGCACAAGAACGGAACCCTCCAGATGCGAAGGCACGCCAATCGGATTACACCCACCCGCCTGGCCAATCGTCGGTATGTAAATCGCCGACCCGCAATGCCTACAAACCACATTCTGCCCTTCCTGGCGATAACCCTCGGCGCCGCAAATCCGGCAGGCATCCAGCGCCGTCCCATAGCCGTTCGGCTTCTTAATGACCATGAAGCGCACCGACTGCCCTCCCGTGCTGATCGTAAAGAGATGCATCCTGCCGTCCTGCACTTCGCTCACGGGAATCCGCACCTCATTTCCCACTGCTGTGACGGCCAGCGCCGTTGGCGCTGCAGCATTCACGCTGGTGTAGACGAAGTCCCCGGTCAAAAGCAGAATCACGGAGAGGCATCCCACTGCCGCGGCGATCATCCAACCGCGCTGCCGCCGGCTCTGCGCTTCCATCAATCGCTTTTCTGCTTCACTCGCGGCCTCTTTCGCAGCTTTCTGGTGTGCCAACGATTGCCATTCACGCAAAATCAGCAGCGCCGCAGCCCCAAAGATCAGCACGAAGAAAAAGATCTCGTTGCGGACGATCGGCCCGATGACGGCCATCTCCACCTTGCTGGAGGGAATCCACTGCGCTTCGCTCAACTCGTGCAAGCCGGTCAGCGCAAGCTGAAAGCCCACGAGGATCAAAATGGCGCTCGTGACGGCGAAAAACCGGTGCAGCGGAACGCGCAGCGTGCCCTTGAAAAAAAATACGCCCACCGCCACGGCCGCGGCAACTCCCAAAGTCGTCCCAATCCAAATTCCCAATCCTTCGCTGGACAGCTCGACCGCCCGCAGGATGATCGCCAACTCCGCTCCCTCGCGCAAAACCATCAGAAACACAAAAAAGAAGATACCCCAACCCGCAGCGGCTCCCGCCCGGCCCACGTAGTTCTCGATTTTTTGCTCGATCTCTTTTTTCAGGTGGCGCGCAACGCGATTCATCCATACGATCATCGTAATGACGAAGACTGCCGCAACGAGGTACATGACCCCCTCGAATCCGTCTTCGCTGATCTGCCAGCGCTCCAGCAAAATCGCGACCGCCAGACTGAGCGCAGCGGCGGCGGCCACGCCATACCATGCAAAACGAGCCAGTTGCGAGCGGCCCGTACGAGCAAGATAGACGAGAACAATGCCGACGACGAGAGACGCCTCGACACCTTCACGGAGAGCGATGAGCAAAGCCGATAGCAAGAATTCTCCAGTTGTAAATCACTTGCAACTAAGGTTTAAGTCTACTCTTTGTATGAATTTCCGTCAACCGGACCAATCCAGTCCTATTTCTCTCCGCTACACACGGTAGAATACTCGTCGCAGACTCATTCAACCATGATCTCCTCTCACATCCGACAGGCCCTCTCCCTTCTCCTAGCTACCCTTCTTGCCTGTCTGCAAGCTTCCGCGCGGCCCTTCCCGCAATCGCAGTCCTTTCCACCACAAACCGTTCCCCATGAGTCGCAACTCCAAATGGCTCCGCGGCCCAATCCGAAATTGGCCAAGAAATTCTCCGAACTCGGCGACAAGGCGCTTGCGGACGGGCGTTTTGATGAAGCGCTCAATTTTTACCAGCAGGCCGCGCGGTACGCGCCGCAAGACACCGCACTGATCGAGCGCACCGCGGCCATGCGCTCGAAATTAGTTCGCGACCACGTGGACGCCGCAGAGCGCGACGCCCTTGCCGGCCACGCCGACGTGGCCACGGAGGAACTCGCGAAAGCTCTGCTCATCGATCCAGGCAACACGATTGTCGCGGAGCGCATGCGGCAAATGAAAGCGATGAACGATGCCCCGGTCCAGAACTCCGACTCGACAATCGAGGGCTTGCCGGAACTAAAGCCCCGCCCCGGAAAACAAAACATCGATCTGCGCGGCGATATCCGGAGCGTGTATGAGCAGTTGGGGCAATTGTTCGGAATCAAGGTCACCTTCGATCCGGACCTGCCTGCGCGAACCGTCCGGCTGCACGTGAACGACGTCGATTTCGATACCGCGCTGAAAGTGCTCACCACGGAGACCGGAACATTCTTCCGTCCGATGACATCCACTCTCTTATTTGTGGTTCAGGACAACGTGGAAAAGCGGCGCCAATACGACGTGCAGGCCGAACAATCCTTTGTTCTCCCCTCCTCCGTGGACACCGCCGAAATGACGGAGTTGGTTCGCGTGCTTCGGGAGATGACCGGGGCCACTCGCGTCATATTGGATGCAAAAAACCGTTCCATCAGCGTTCGGGACACTCCCGAAAGGCTCGCGCTCGCCGGGGAGCTCATCCATCAAGCGGAAAAGTCCCGCGGTGAGTTGCTGCTTGAGATAGAAATTCTCGAGGTCGATCGCAACAAGGCGCGCACCTTGGGACTGCTGCCGCCTTCCTCGGCTCGTTTGATTTCTCTCGCTCCCGGCATCCTGACGCAATTGCAGCAGGCCAAGGATCTCAGCACGCTGGTCACGCTTCTCGCGAGCATTTTCGGAAGCGGAGCAAGTCCTTCCGGCACGGGCAGCTCCCTCAATCTCAGCTCCCTGATTCCCCCGCTCACCGTGGTGGGAGGCGGAAAGACGACTTTTCTCCTGACGCTGCCCGCAATTGCCGCGCAGTTTTCCGACGCCCTGACGCTCGTTCATAGCGGCCGCCAGGTCTTGCTCCGCGCCCAGGACGGCAAGCCGGCCACTTTTTTTGTCGGCGACCGCTATCCCATCACGCTTTCCCTACTTTCCGGGAGCCTCGGCACCTCGACCGCCGCCACATCCATCGCAGCAACCACCAACAGCCTTCTCCCCAGTACTTCCTATGACGTGGGAGTCGGCCCGGTGGCCCTCACCGCAGCGGACTTCCGCAATATCGGCGAGCTGGACCTGGCAGTCGTCAATGAAATTGACAATACACTCACCATCCTCGCAAATCAGGGCTCCGGCACTTTTCTTCAAGCCGCCGGATCGCCCATCTCGCTTGGCGCGAGCAGGGCGAACGCACCCGCGATCGCGCCCGCGATCGCCTCCGCGGCGCTTACCACTACGGGCTTTCATGATCTGCTTGTCACCGATCCCGTTGCCAACACCGTCCAAGTTCTGCTCAGCAACGGTGACGACACCTTCACCGCGGCCCAGGGTTCACCCATCTCCGTAGGCCAGGAGCCCAGCTACATCCTCACGGGCGATTTCAATAACGATGGGAATCAGGATTTTGTGGTGACTAATTTCACGGATAACACGTTTTCCCTATTCCTGGGAAACGGCGATGGAACTTTCAAACAAGCAGCAGGCTCGCCCTTCGTTCTGTCAAACGCAGTCGCCGGTCCGATCGCCGCGACGGCGAGCGATCTGAATTCCGACGGAAATATGGATCTGGCGATTGTGAATCAGTCGACCAGCGATGTTTCGATTCTTCTCGGCAATGGCGATGGCACGTTTACGCAAGCCGCCAATTCTCCGTTCGCCGTTGGCGCATCGCCGGTATCCATCGCGCGCGGCGACTTGAACGACGATTCCCACCCAGACCTTGCCGTCTTGAACCAGTCGAATGGCAGCGTTAGCGTGTTTCTGGGTAACGGCGACGGCACCTTCACTGCCGCCCTTAATTCTCCGCTTGCCACGGGCCAGACGCCGACCGCCGTTACGATTACCGATTTCAATGGAGATGGCAAACCAGATATCGCCGTGACCGACCCTCTCACCGATAGCGTGTCCGTCTATCTGGGCCTGGGACAGGGATTGTTTGCGCCGGCCTTCGAACTTCCCGTGGGCTCGAATCCTACAGCTCTCCTGGCGGCCGGCCTCAGCGGAGCGTCCTTGCCGGATCTGGCCATCGCCGATAATCCCGCCGGAGCCACGGGCCAGGTCACCGTAATCCTGAGCCCCGCAAACTTGTTTTCAAATGTGGGATCCGGCATCACCCAGCAACCTTATCCTGGCGCACAGTACGAAGACCTAGGCGTCAAGATCAAGGCCACGCCAAGTCTCCATCCGAACGACGAAGTGACCCTGAAGCTGGACTTCGAGATTCGCGCCCTCGCCGGCTCCGCGGTCAATGGCATTCCCGTCATCACCAACCGCACCCTTTCGCAAACTGTCCGCGTCAGGGAGGACGTGCCCACCATCATCGCCGGACTGCTCGACAATCAGGAGACCCGCACCCTCACCGGGCTTCCCGGCTTCGCCGATTTTCCTGGCGGCCTAGGCTATCTCTTCAGCCAAAGAAAGACGTCCGCGAAAGATACCGAGATGCTGATTCTGATCACCCCCCACAAATTGCGGCTCCAGGACCGTGTTTCCCGGACCGTCTACGCAGGGCGCGACACGAGCACCGGCCGCAACTTTTCGCGTCTCCCTTCGCGCCGGCCGCCTCCGCCAATCCGTCCCAGACCGTAGTGTGTTCACGCAGAAGTCCAAGGAACGGCTGACCCGGTAAACGCCTGGGATCTGGCGCAGTGGTACGAGCCACCAGTCCTCACGATCTCTCATCCCAAAAGCGTCCGAATTAAGATTTAGGGCAGTGGGTCGAAGACAACGATGGGCTGATACGTGCGAGGCACGACCGCCTCCGCGATGGCTATCAGCTTGTCCTGCTGGTTGAAAACGCGCAATCGCGGCGGCTTCGCTTCACCGCCGTCGAGCTGTAAGGTCGCGCCGGGGGGGAGATCCTTTCGGCCGGGTTGAATCTGCGAGATCTGCACGTTGAATTTCGTGCCGTGCCGGACACGCCTTTCAACGACCGGCAGCACGTTTGCTCTCGGGAAATTCGGCAGCAGGTTTTCCAGCCGGATCAGGCAATCGGCGAATTTCCCTGCCCGCGTCGCTTCCGCTAGCTCTTCCAGCTTGACGGCCTGCTCAATCGAAAATTCACCCACCGCCGTCCTGGTAATCTCCGCCAGATGCGCGCCGCATTCCATTCTCTGTCCCATGTCATGCGCCAACGACCGGATGTAGGTGCCCGAAGAGCACTCGATCACGAAGCGCGCCAGATGGCCTTCGATTCCTGTCAGCTTATATTCGAAAATTTCAACCTCGACCGGCTTCAACTCGACGGGCTGCTTCTTACGCGCCAGCTCGTAAGCCGGACGGCCATGAACTTTTTTTGCGGAGAACGCCGGGGGCATCTGTTCGAACCGGCACACCCGTTCGGCCGCCAGCTTTTCCAAAACCTCCGCTTCCAGCACCGGTGGAACATCCGGCCCTTGAGCCTCCCCGTCCGAATCGTAAGTATCCGTCGCAAATCCGAACCGGAATCCCGCCGAATAGCGCTTTCTGCGCCCGCTGTAAAATTGCACCAGCCTTGTCGCTCGCCCCAACAGGAGCACCAGCACACCCGTGGCCAGCGGATCAAGCGTCCCGAGATGCCCGATCTGCCGGAATCCGGCAAGATGCCGCACCGCATCCACGACGTCGTGCGAAGTTTTTCCCTGCGGTTTATCGATGACGAGCGCGCCATCGTACGGTGCAGGCTGAGGTTGGCGTGGCATGGAATAGGTGGTTGGCAGCCAGATTCTAACGAAAAGCGAGATGCGTCTAAGACGCCGCCGGCTTGTCCTTCTTCATTTCTTTCAAGAGCTGGTCGATTCGCTCGCTGTACTCCTGCGAGTGGTCCAGTGTGAAGTGAAGCTCGGGCAGCCGGCGAAGCTGCAGCCGTTCGACCAGTTCGCGCCGGATGAATCCGGAAGCATGCTCCAGCGCTTTGATCGCATCGGTTTGTTCTTTGGCCGAGCCCTGCATGTTGATGAAGACGCGCGCGTGCTTCATGTCCGGTTGCACGCGCACTTCGCTTACCACCACCATGCCCTCGAGGCGCGGATCCTTCAGCTCGCCCGCAAGCATGGCGTTGATTTCGTGAGCGATCTCCTCGCCCACTCGTTCGTGTCGATGATTGGCTGGACTCATATCCGTTGCTGCGAGACTTCTTAAATGATATCGATCGCCTGGTTGATCAAAATCGAGCCCAAAATGCGGTCCGCTTCATCCAGGACTTTTTGCAGCACTTCCTTGACGTGCTTCTCCTCGTTCGAAAGCGTTACCACGCCAATCACCGATCGCTGCCACGCGTCCTGATGGTCCAGCTCCGCCACCGCCACGTTGAACTGCCTCCGCAGCTTGTCCTTCAAGCTGCGCAGCACTTGCCGCTTGTCCTTCAGCGATTGCGCGTCTGGGATGTGCAGCTCAAGGGTAAGCAGACCAACCGGCATGAGCGCTCCGGGGAACTATTTTCTTATTTGCGGCCGGCGGTCCCGACGCTCTGGCCAGCCGCTTCCGCGGCGCTCATTTTTTGAACGCTGAAGCATTCCAAAATGTCGCCGACCTTCACATCGTTGAAGTTGGCGATGCCCGCGCCGCACTCAAATCCCGTGCGCACCTCGCTCGCATCATCCTTGAAGCGCTTCAGCGAACTCAGTTTCGAGGTGTAAATCACCGCGCCATCGCGCACCACCCGTATTTGCGCGTCGCGTTTGAGCACGCCATCCACAACATAGCATCCTGCAACCGTGCCTGCGCCTTTCACCCGGAACGTGTTCCGCACTTCCGCGCGGCCCAGATACGTTTCCTGGATGACCGGCTCGAGCAAGCCTTCCATGGCCTTCTTAATTTCGTCGGACACTTCGTAAATGATCGTGTGCGAGCGAATGTCCACGTGCTCCTGTTGCGCAAGTTCCATCGCTTTACGGTCTGGCCGGATGCCGAAGGCGATAACTATCGCTCCGGAAGCCGAAGCGAGAAGCACGTCGTTTTCCGTTACCGCACCAACGCCTGAGCCGATAATCTTCAGTTTCACCTGGTCTGTCGAGAGCTTCGGCAGCATTTCGCTGAGCACTTCCACTGAGCCCTGCACGTCCGCCTTGATGACGAGGCCGAGTTCTTTCACATCGCCGGCCTTGAGCTGTTCGTGCAGTTGGTCCAGTGTGATGCGCGCTCCGCTCGTTCGCGCCATTTGCGCGTCTCGCTGTTTCCCCTGCCGGTATTCGACAATGTGCCGCGCTTTGGCTTCTTCCGTTACTTGGAAGTGGTCGCCCGCCTCGGGTACTCCTTGCAAACCCAGCACTTCCACCGGCGTCGATGGCGGTGCATCCTTAATGGGGCGCCCGCGATCGTCAAACATCGCGCGCACTTTGCCGAATACCGCGCCGCAAATGAAAAAGTCTCCCGAATTCAGCGTTCCGTTTTGCACCAGTACCGTAGCGACCGGCCCGCGTCCTTTATCGACACGAGACTCGAGCACCGTTCCGCTCGCAGGCGCATCCGGATTGGCCTTCAATTCCCGCAGATCGGCCACCAGCAAAATGGTTTCCAGCAGCTTATCAATACCCTTCTTCTGCTTCGCCGATACTTCCACGAACTCCGTGTCGCCGCCCCATTCCGCGGGAACCAGGTTCACGTCCGAGAGCTGTCGCTTCACGCGTTCCGGTTGTGCTTCCGGCTTGTCAATCTTGTTGATGGCCACGATGATCGGCACCTTCGCGGCTTTTGCGTGATCGATCGCCTCTTTCGTCTGCGGCATCACGCCGTCATCCGCGGCCACCACGAGCACCACGATGTCCGTCACCTTTGCGCCGCGCGAGCGCATCCGCGTGAACGCCTCGTGGCCCGGCGTGTCCACAAAAACCACGCTGCGGTCGTTCACCAACACTTTGTACGCCCCGATGTGCTGCGTAATCCCGCCCGCTTCGCCGCCCGCGACGTCCGCTTCGCGAATCGCATCCAGCAAGCTCGTCTTGCCGTGATCCACGTGCCCCATAACCGTAACCACCGGCGGCCGCGGCTTCAAACTTTCCTTCGTCTCTTCCTTCGCGACTTCCAGCACCATCTCTTCTTCGAGCGAGACCACGCTGACCACCCCGCTGAATGCTTCCGCGAGCGTAGTAGCCGTTGGCACATCCAGCGCTTGATTGATGCTGGCAAAGACTCCCCGGTCGAGGAGCGTCTTCAAAAGTTCTTTTGCGCGCACATCCAGTTTTTCTGCCAGTTCCCGGATCGTGATGCCTTCGGTGATCGTCACATCGCGCGGCGGACGTGGCTCCGGCGGTGCAATCACTGCTGCGGCAGATCGGCGGTCGCCCGCTCCAGGTCGCTGGCGTGTCGGGTGCAGTTTGCGCTCGCCCTCCTGCTCCCGCTTGTCCATGACCGGCCGTTGCCGCTGAGGAGGTTTCCGCGTATAGAGCGGCTTGCCAGGCTCCGCCTTCGGCGGCACTTTGTCCAGCGGCAACGCCGGCAGCATCCCCGGGCGTCCCGGCATCCGCGGTCCCGGACGCGTACCCATTGGCGTCGGCCCGCGCCTCTGCTCAAAAGGTCGATTCGAGGGCGAGCTCCCCGTTCCACCTGGGCCGCCAGGACGCGGTGTGTATTGGCGTCCCTGACCACCATGTTGCATCGGGCGTATTGGCTGCCCGGGTCTGGGCCCGCCGCTGCGCTGCCCGCTTCCCGGCGTTGTTCCGGGAACGGGCCCGCGGTTGCCCGTCGGTAAAGGTCTTGAGGGAGTGGTCGGTCGTGCTCCCGGCGCACCCGGCGCGGCAGCGGCAGGGCGGACTGGCGGTCTGCTTCCTGGCGCGGTAGCTGGCCTTGGCGCACCCTTTGTCGCACTTGGTTGCCCAGACGGCGATGCGGGTCGAATCGGTGTTGGCGAAGGAGGTCTCGTCGTGGGCACTGCAGGTTTGGCGGCGGCGGGAGCAGCAGGCGTTGGAGTCGGAGCGGCAGGAACCGGGGCAGGCACCTTCGGTACGGCAGGTGCCGCTTCTGGCTCGACCGATACCGGAGCCACCGGCGCCGCCGGGGGTGTCGGCTTTGTTACCGGCGCTGCGGGTGGCGCAACAGTAGCTACGCTCGGAGCCGCCGGTTTGGCTGCCACCACGGGAGCCGCAGCTACCGGCGCAGAGGCTGGCCGCATCCGCGCGGCCTTGGCAGCCGCTTCATTGGCTTCTTTTTCCGCCTTGACAGCGGCCTCTTTCGCAGCCTCAGCTTCCGCCTGGCCCAGAATATTTTTGCGAACCTTCTCCGCGACGTCCACGGGGATCGAGCTCGAGTGCGTCTTCTTTTCCGTAACTCCATACCCGGGCAAAAGGTCAATGATCGCCTTGGCCTTGACCTCGAGTTCCCGGGCCAGCTCGTTGATTCGGACTTGGTTTGCGTCGCTCATGCGTCCTAGGGACAGTTCTCCAGTCAATAATCTCTTTCGGCTCGGCTACCACACCGCCGCTTGTTACTTACGACTTTGGCTCTTCTTCCGCCTGCGCACCATCTTCGGGATGTTCAGGCGCCGCCTCCGCTGTTTCTGCGGGTGCTGCCGCGGCCGCCGTCTCACCCTCGGTCGCGCCATTCTCCGGAAGCGCGTCTGCTGCCGTTGCTTCCGCGGAATTCGCGGCCCCTTCCGCGTTTTCACTAGCCGCTTCTTCTGCGGGCGCCGTTTCGCCTTCCGCCGCCATGTCGTCCGTGTTTTCACCGGCCGGAGCAGCTGCTGCCACCTCCGCGCCGCCTTCATAGAAGCGGTTCACCGCCTGATAAATCTTGTCCACCATCTTCTCGCCGATCCCCGGAATCTCCATCAACTGCTCCGGCGTCATCCCCGCGAGTTTTTCGACGTTGGTAATTCCTGCCGCTTCAACCTTCTCAATCGTCTTCGGACCCACGCCCGCCAGCGCCGTCAACGGCGTCGTCGGCGCGGTCAACGCCGTCATTTGCTCCTCGATTTCCTGCCGCTTCTCTTCCTCGCTCTTGATATCGATGTCCCAGCCGATCAGCTTGCTGGCCAGCCGGACGTTCTGCCCCTTTTTCCCGATCGCCAGCGAAAGCTGCGAATCCTCGACGATTACCTCGAGTTTCTTGTTCTCCGGGTCCGTGATTTGCACGCGCGTCACTTTCGCCGGGCTCAGCGCCTTTTGTGCGAACGCCACCGTCTCTTCGCTGTAGGGAATAATGTCGATCTTTTCCCCGCGCAGTTCGCGGATGATCGACTGCACTCGCATGCCCTTCATCCCCACGCATGCGCCCACCGGATCCACATCTTTATCCCGGCTCGCCACCGCTACTTTAGTTCGCTCTCCCGCCTCGCGCGCCGCAAATCGAATCTGCACGGTGCCATCGTAAATTTCCGGCACTTCCATCTCAAACAGCCGCTGCACCAGGCTCGCGTCCGCCCGCGAGACGATTACCTGCGGCCCCTTTGCCGCTCGGTCCACCATCTTGATTACCACGCGCAGCCGCTCTCCGATGTTGTACGTCTCGAGTTTCGACTGTTCGCGCTTCGGCAGCCGCGCTTCCGTCCGCCCCATGTCCACGATCAAATCCGGGCCCTCCGCGCGTTTCACGATCACCGTCACCAGTTCGCCCACGCGCGTGTGGTACTCGTTGTAAATCGTGTCCCGCTCCGCCTCGCGCACTTTTTGCAAAATTACCTGTTTGAAGGTCTGCGCTGTAATTCGCCCGAACGCTTCCGTCGGCTTGGCGGCTACGATCTCCGTGCCAACCTCGGCCTCTGGGTTCTTCTTCCTGGCTTCCGCCAGACTGACTTCTTTTTTCGGGTCGGTCACCTCTTCCACGACCGTGTGCACCGAAAACACGTCCACCTGTCCCGTCTCCGGATTGAACTTTGCGCGCAAATCCTCTTCCGTCTTGTAATGTTTACGCGCCGCCACCACCATCGCGTCTTCGATCGCAGACACCACCACCGTCGTCTCGATGTGCTTCTCGCGGCTCAACATCTCAATTTGCTGATAGAGCAGATTCGCCATGTAAATTTCCCGATCGTCTTCCCGAAATCTATTTCGCTTTTTTCCCGCCGCTCACTTCACTTTGAGCGCTCTCTTCTACTCACTACCCCTAAAACTCCACCATCAAATTCGCCTTCCGTATCTTCTCCAGCGGCAACTCCACCGTCCGCGCCACTTTGCCCTTCAACTCCAACTGCACTTTCCCTTCCGTAATTCCCGCCAGCCGGCCTTCGAAATACTTCATCTCCTCCACCGGCTCCGTCGTCGAAATCTTCGCCATCCGCCCGCGAAACCTCTCGTACTCCGCCGGCTGCCGCAGCGCCCGGTCCAGCCCTGGCGAACTCACTTCCAGCGTGTAACCCGGCCCCGGTATCAGCTCTTCCACATCCAGAATCACGCTCAACTGCTGGCTCACACGCTGGCAGTCTGCGTGGCTGATCCCCTGCTCACCGCCCGTTTCTTCGCTCGTCCCGCCAGGAGGCGATATCTGCCCCGCCGAATCGCTCATCGCCGCCACAACCTTCGGCGGCCTGTCGATAATCACCCTCAGGAAGCGTTGCTTCCCGACCTTCCACTCCACATCATAGATTTCCAGCCCTTCCGACCGCGCCACGCGCTCGGCGGCTTCCCGAATTTTTTCCAAATCCAACCGGAGACTCCCCGAGCAATGCCGGTGCCCAGTGCACTCCAACCGGCCCAACAAAAAAGTGGGCTTGCGCCCACCCATCCGTGCGACCCGCTTCAGAGCGAAATAGCAGTATATTCCGCCCTCACGTCAAATGCAAGATACGGCGCCAAATTGCGTCAAATACTCCCAATTTCCCTGGATTCCCCCTCGCTCCCCACGTCCAAACTCGCACCAACTCCGCGGCTGCCGCAATACATCTCCACGCCCTCGACCATGCCTGCTAAGCCTCCCGCAAACCCGGGCCAGCGCCCAACTCTGGGATGTTGGTGAGGTCGGTGGGGATCGGAGTTGCAGTAAATCTCACAACTCCTGCTGATTCTGTTGCCCTTATCCCTTCTCTACCCTGAAAATGCAGCTAGACAGCTCCATTTTGTGGCCAGGATGCGGCCGGTCGAATCGCTGCCTGGAGCTAGAATGAACGTGTCCGTTTACCGATTAATCGGGACCTACGTGGCAGGTCTTAGACAGCAACAACTCTGCGTCTTGGCTGTCCCCACAACACGTTCGAACTGTTGCATACCCAACAGACAGCAATCCTCGTTGATAGTAAAATTGGGTTTGGGGTTTCCCTTGGCTGCGATGGCTAAAAAACTTCAAAATGTAAAAGCGACCGTTTTCGATGCCCAAGCTTTTCTCGATTCGGCCGGGGTGTCGAGAAAAGTCAAAGAGTTTAGAGGAGCGGAGGTCGTCTATTCTCAAGGTGATCCCGCTACGAAAGTGATGTACGTTCAAAAAGGCGGTGTGAAGCTCACCGTCCTCAATGAGGTTGGCAAAGAGGCGGTTGTCGCCATTTTAGGACCGGGTGACTTCTTTGGTGAAGGCTGTCTGGCAGGACAGCCCATTCGCATGGGGACGGCTACGGCGGTTACTCCTACCAGTGTGCTCGTCATCGAGAAGAGTGAAATGTTCAAGGTTCTGCATGCAGAACATGGCCTCTCCGACCTGTTCATAAAGTTCATGCTGGCACGGAACATCCGAATCGAGGCTGACCTGGTCGATCAGTTATTCAATTCGAGCGAGAAGCGGCTGGCCCGTACTCTTCTATTGCTGGCCCGTTACGGTAAAGAAGACCAGCCTCAGGGAGTACTTCCCCAGGTATCGCAAGAAACGCTGGCGGAGATGATCGGCACAACGAGGTCCAGAGTCAATTTTTTCATGAATAAATTCAGAAAACTGGGCTTCATTCAATATAACAATCACGGATTTCGGGTCCACAAATCCCTCCTGAGTGTTGTCCTGCACGAATAAACACCCGCTTTCACGCTTATCGTAAAGCGGCATCCTTGAAGACCAGTGTTGATATCAGGGCCTACCACCGCATAACTAGGATTGTCGGTCGCAAGGGGATTTATCGGCGCCGGGGAGCACGGGCAATTCTTTTTGTCTCAATCGCCTCGGCTGCCGCAAACTTCCTGTCTACATGTGATTCAGAGCGGGGAGCACCTGAATGCAGCACACAACACTCCCCGGCAGCGACGCCGCATGTAGGACAGGGGACTGAGGTTACTTGTTTGGACGTGAGTTCGCTTTTCTTCAACTTGGCAGAATACGATTACACCCGTTCGGGAATCTATACAATTTTGCACACTGCCGGGGCTTAGCCGCATAAACGCCAATCCCGGACATGTCTGGGAACGCGACTTGATCGGCATAGGGGCGGCGGTCACCCGCCGACCCCTGCCACACCACCGTGCGTACGGGTCCGTACACGGCGGTTCGAGATGGTTACGCTACTTCACATCCTCCAAATTCGGAAGTCCGAGCGATTTGAAATAGGCTGTGGGAAGCGCGACGGATATGGCCTTGGCGTGGGCGAGGTACCAGGGACCGCGACTGCTACAGGCTGTGTTGCGAGCCAGTTTTGGATGGACCCCCAGTGCCAAGAGAGCTGCCCGACGACGACGGATTGTTTTCCATTGTCGCCAGAGTGCCACACGAAGTCGCGCACGGACCCAGCTGGTAAGTGATCCGAGAATGCGAGGAGTTTCGCAGAAGCCGAAATAACTGCGCCAGCCCCGCATGTATGGGGCTAGTTCCTCCATCGTCGTTTCCAGGCTGACGCCCTTTGCACGTCGTGTAATCTCCCGGACTCGCCGCTTAAAACGGACCAAGGACTTTGGCGCGATTGCGCGCTTGACCTCAGGTCCATCTGTAAAGGTGAATCCGAGGAACTTCCGCTCCTGCGGTCTCGCCACCGCACTCTTGGACTCGTTCACTTTGAGTTTGAGCTTCTGCGTGATGAATCGCGTAATGCTCTTCATCACTCGTTGACCTGCTCGCTCACTTCGCACGTAGATATTGCAATCATCTGCGTAACGAACATAGCGATGTCCACGGTGCTCCAACTCTCGATCGAGTTCATCGAGTACGAGGTTACTCAACAGCGGCGAAAGTGGACCCCCTTGGGGAGTTCCTTCCACGCTTGGACTGACTAACCCGTTCTCCATCACCCCAGCGTTCAGGAATGCTCGAATGAGTTTTAACAGCCGCTTGTCCTCGACGCGTTTCGCGACCTGCCCCATCAATTTGTCGTGATTGACTCGATCGAAAAATTTCTCCAAGTCGAGATCGATCACCCAGTCGTAACCTTCCGCAAGGTACAGCTGTGCTTGGGTTACTGCTTGATGCGCGGATCGCCCCGGTCGAAAACCGTAGCTGTGATCGGAAAACGTTGGGTTCCACCGCCGCTGCAGAACCTGCATCACCGCTTGCTGGAGAAATCGATCGAGCGTAGTTGGGATACCAAGCTTTCGCATCCCTCCTCCGTCCGGCTTCTCGATTTCCACGCGCCTTACCGGCTGCGGTTTATAGGTCCCGTTCAGCAGTTGTTCCCGGATGGTGAGCCAGTGCTCCTTCAGGTAGCCACTGAGTTGGCCGACGGTCATCCCGTCGATCCCAGCGCTACCTTTGTTGCCCTTTACCCGCCGTAATGCCTCCAACAGATTTTCTCGCTCACATACTTCCTCCATGAGTCGGATGGTGTTCGCTGGGTTTTCGGGTTCATGCATCGCCTGACGCGATTCGGTCTCTTCCCTTCCGGCTTGGCGGGCTTCACCCTTCCATTCGGCTGAGAAGTCCAATTTCTTTTGGATGTTCTGCCGCTTGTCGCGCTTGAGATCCATGTCCTACTCGCCTCTCCTCTCGTTCGGGTCTTCGTTCACCGTTCCCGGCTCGGCCTATCTGTTGGCTCCACCTTTCGGTATTGGAGTGCCTCACTAGCCTCGCCGACGTCGTGATCTACTACACCCTCTGCTGACTTCTGCCCTGCGGTCAGATTGCCTCTCGGCTCTCTCAGTCGCCGAAGCGACACAGGACAGATCTCCCGGGGTAATTCCAGCTGCTTTCTGTGCATCGTCGCCGAATCTACGCTTCGCATCCTTGATGGAATATGGACTTCGCAGTACGTTGCCCGCTCGTCCGACGCTCACGCCTTATATTCGGTTCTTGTTCATCGACTCGCACATTTGCTTGACGC
Organism: uncultured Acidobacteriota bacterium; assembly: GCA_963824515.1. Classification (GTDB taxonomy): domain Bacteria; phylum Acidobacteriota; class Terriglobia; order Acidiferrales; family UBA7541; genus Acidiferrum. The sequence continues at coordinate 280,302 of CAWGPN010000010.1, read as the reverse complement.
TTCCTTCAGACCTCGCCTCGCGGCGATAGCCCTTGCGTCATCGCTAACCCTTCACCTCCATCAGGTTGGGTAGAGGATTTGCACCTCCTAGCTGCTGAACATGCCCGGCATACAACGAAGCCGCCCGCGCGGCGGACGCTACGCGTGAGGCGAACGGAGCAGTTTGTGGCGAACGGCTGAAGTAAGTTGTCGGGTCATAAGGAGGTCCTTATGACCCGACTTCGCAAAATGATGCTCGAAGAACTCGAGCGTCGTAATTATTCTGAGGCTACCACACGCTGTTACATCCGCACAGTTGAAGATTTCTCAAAACGATTCAAGTGCTCTCCAGATGGTCTGGGTCCTGAGCACATTCGTGAATATCAGGCCGAGCTGTTCAAGAAGCGCAAGTTGTCGCCGGGCACGGTTACGCAACGATTGGCAGCTCTGCGATTCTTCTACGTCAAAACTCTCAAGAAAACCTGGAGCATCGCCGAGACGCCCTATCCGAAAAAAGGGTTTCACCTTCCTGCGATCCTCAGCCGGGAAGAAGTCGCACAACTCATCAACGCAGCTCTAACTCCTTTTGAGCGCACTCTGTTGATGACCCTCTACGCCACCGGAGTACGACGCGCTGAATTGACACACCTGAAAGTCGGCGACATCGACAGCAAACGCATGGTGATTCACGTCCAGGGCGGCAAGGGACGCAAAGACCGGGATGTAATGCTCAGCCCAAAACTGCTCGAGGTACTGCGTGAGCACTGGCGCGGATTACGGCACAAGCCAAGCACATGGCTGTTTCCAGGCAACCGCTGGCATACCGGTGATACACCGATCACCACCAAGGTAGTCTGGACCGCTTGCAAGGAAGCCGCTCAGCAAGCGGGCCTTCAGAAACACGTGCACCCACATACGCTAAGGCACTGCTTCGCCACACATCTACTGGAAGCAGGCGCGGATCTGCGAACCATCCAGATGTTGCTAGGACATCGCGATCTGGAAGAAACCACCATCTACCTCCATCTCTCTGAACGTCACCTCAGTGCGACCGGGAGCCCTCTGGACTCGCTAGAGCTAAAAGGCCGGCCACCACAGAACGAGTAGATGGACCGGCCACCCTTCGAGGTGGCCGATCTGGTCCGCGCTGCGGGAGACGCCTTCATCGAACGAAGCCGTAAGTGGATCACCTGGAAGCATGTCAAAGTGTTGCTGGCCGTTGCGCGGTGTCGCACGGCCATGCTCGGCGGACATCTCGATGAGTGCACGCGCTGCGGACATCGCGCCATCTCCTACAACTCGTGTAGAAATCGGCACTGCCCCAAGTGTCAGGCGGGCGCTCGCGAACGTTGGCTTGAGAAGCGTCGCAGCGAACTTCTTCCGACGCAGTACGTGCACGTGGTCTTCACGCTTCCTCGCCAGTTAGCCCCACTGACTCTTCAGAATAAGAAGCTCGTCTACGATCTCCTGTTCCGAACCAGTGCAGAAACACTGCTCGAAGTTGCCCGCGATCCCAAACATCTTGGCGCAGAAATTGGCTTCTTCAGCGTGCTGCACTCCTGGAGTCAGAAGCTCGACTTTCACCCACATGTGCATTGCGTGGTGCCGGCCGGTGGACTTTCTGCCGATCGCTCGCGTTGGATCAAGCCCCGCTATGCATTCTTTCTTCCCGTCAAGGTGCTCAGCCGAGTCTTTCGCGGCAAGTTCGTCGCGGCACTCCGGCACGCTTTTAAGGACGGCAGCCTCAGTTTTCACGGAGACTTGCAACCCCTGACTCAGCCGAAAACCTTTGCTGCCTGGTTGAGACCACTATTTCGAAAGGATTGGGTGGTCTACGCGAAACCACCGTTCGGAGGCCCGGAGCAGGTACTCCGTTATCTTGGCCGTTACACCCATCGTGTAGCCATCTCCAACCATCGACTGATCTCGTTTGCTGATGGCAAGGTCACGTTTCGTTGGCGCGATTCCGCCCACAACAACGAACAGAAGTTGATGACCCTATCTCTCGATGAGTTCTTGCGCCGCTTCCTCTTGCACCTGCTCCCGGAAGGTTTCGTGCGCATCCGCAACTTCGGCTTCCTGGCCAATCGCAAACGTGCCACCACCTTGCCACTTTGCTTCCAACTGCTCGCTGGGGCACCGCAAACCAAGCAACAGGCCTCCACCGCCGGAACGAGCGATCCTTGGTCTTGTCCCAAGTGTGGTGGACCGATGATGTGTCCTGCCTCAGTTGGAACTGGAGAAGGCGTTCTTCCGTTAAGATAACGGAGAGGGCGCATGAGAAAAGAGCGAAAGCACTACACCGGAGAAGAGAAGGTTGCCATCCTGAGACGGCACTTGTTGGATAAAGTGCCGGTTTCTGATCTCTGTGAGGAGCATGGACTGCAGCCAACCGTGTTCTACCGCTGGCAGAAAGAGTTCTTCGAGAATGGCGCGGCCGCCTTCCAGGGCAAGGGCCGGCAGGACCACCAAGGTGAACAACAACGGATCGAGTTCCTGGAAAAGAAGATCCACACCAAAGACGAGGTGTTGGCCGAACTGATGGCCGAGCACATCGCCCTAAAAAAAAGTCTTGGGGAGCTCTGACCAAAGTGTGGGTGCCGCACGATGTGCGGGACCTGGTGGTGGATTTCGTCCGGTACTGGTCGGAAAAGACCGAGATCGGTGCCGGACGATTCATCCACTGGCTGGGCTTGCGAGCCAGCAAGTTCTACGACTGGCGAGAGCGCTATGGGCGCGTCAATGAGCACAACGGTTGGGTTCCCCGTGATTTCTGGCTACAACCGTGGGAGAAGCAAGCCATCATCGGCTTCCACCGGGAACATCCTCTGGAAGGCTATCGGCGATTGACGTTCATGATGCTGGACGCCGATGTTGTGGCCGTCAGCCCCTCCAGCGTTTGGCGGGTGCTCCAACAAGCCGGATTGCTCTCCCGATGGAAGGGTAAGCCTTCGCGCAAGGGGAGCGGTTTCGAGCAACCACCGCATGCGCACCAGCATTGGCACATCGATGTTTCCTACATCAACGTGAGCGGCACGTTCTATTACCTGTGCAGCGTTCTGGATGGCTATAGCCGTTCAATCGTTCATTGGGATTTGCGGGAATCGATGACGGAAACGGAGATCGAAGTCATTTTGCAACGAGCGCGGGAGAAATATCCGGAAGCGAAACCGCGGATCATCTCCGACAACGGACCACAGTTCATGGCCAGGGATTTCAAGGAATTCATTCGCATCACGGGGATGACCCACGTACGCACTTCGCCCGGTTATCCTCAATCGAACGGGAAACTTGAACGCTGGCACAAATCGCTAAAATCGGAGTGCATCAGGCCAGGTACACCGTTGACGAGAGAAGACGCGGTGCGTTTGATTCAAGCCTACGTGGATCACTACAACACCGTACGTTTGCACAGTGCCATCGGCTACGTGACGCCGCACGATATGCTCGGCGGGCTACAGGCGGAGATCCACGCGGCACGCGATCGCAAGCTTGAGGAAGCGCGACACCAACGGCAGCTCCGACGTGAGGCCAGATCGCTGCTTGCACATTCTTCGAACACGACTACAATGACCTCGCCAGGTGAAACAGAAGCGGGCTCTGCAGGGATGCAACCATGCTGAGGGATAACCTGGTAGGACTCATCGAGCCGATGCGAATCAGCGCGGGAGTTGATCCTCTCGCGCTGAGCATCCAGAAACAGGCATCGGACGATAGATCCTCATGCCTTGAAAATCCCCGCCCCGACGGGGCGGAATCTTCACTAACGGAAAACGTCACCTCTCCATTTCAGGCTGAGCCAGCACAGATGCTCGTCGAAAGACTCACCGCTGCTGAAATCCAGCTTCGCTCCCCACCGGTGGTCACGGCTGCGGCATGAAGCGACTCTCTCCAATTCGAAAGTGTTTTTCCCACCGCTCCCTACCCCTGTGCCTTGCCTCGCAACGGACCTCCATTTCCAGTTGGTCAACCACGCTCTTCACGATCCTTTTTCGCATTCAGCTAGCTTCCGAGCTCATTCTGTCACGTGTCGCACTCTGCGGCACAGCCTCGGCACAGCTCGACGACGCTCCTTCCCATCATTGAATTTGCATAGGGCCCGCGTCCGCCGCGCGGGCGGCTTCCTTCAAGTCGTTGTATCGAAAGCGCGCCAACACACCGTGCTCGTGCAGACACCTTGCCCCATCGCGCTTCCGATACAACACTAGGACTTCTCATTCCCAACCCGCGAGTTCTCGGACCGAACAGCGTATACTCGCGACAGGAACTCGCTGATCTCGCCTGAAGAGATACGAAAATGTCAGATGAAGAGTGGATCAAAACACTTGCAGACGGCAGATAAGTAAAATTCATCTACCAAAAACTGCCGGAAGACGGGGCGTTTATCACCGCGCAGCTTGCGGGGAATGAGGTCGTCTATTCGGTCGTATTGGCCAAAGCGGGAAACCCGTTGAGTCGTGAAGATGTTGAAAGGCATTTCAAGGGCGAGCTTTCAAAGAGGTACACGGTTTAATGAATTGTCGTAGTTTTGTTCTGTATGACTGAGAACGAAGTAACGGAATTAGCCGAATTACTGGCAGAGCTTGAACAAACCCTCGTGAGCCTCAAGGCCACGAGAGACCCTGAGCGTAGGCGGCTGCTCATTCGCAAGATGAGCCGATTGCTTACAAAAATCGAACGGAACACTATCGGGCCAAAATGAGTTACCACCGGTAGGCGGCGGGCCGGGCACAATATCGAAAAGCGGGATACTTCCAGATCACTGTTGGTAACTGGGCATACCACGAACTAAATGGACCCAATGCCTGATAAACGCGCTGCTATGAAAATAGGCGCAAGTCCTTTGTATTCATTCCGAACTCTCTGCGGAAGGGCCCTATTTTCATACTTGGTGGTGCGCCAACGGCGCATGAGGTCTTACCGGAAACTTGAAGTCCTAGTACGGGACTTGCCCGGTTTTGCGAACCTACCAGGACTTGGCCGCGTGATCCAGCAATAAGTACCGAATCGCTGGCGGGTGATATTCCGTTCAATTAGACGTCTGAGAATTTTGTGCACGACGACTCTTGCAGCTTCGGCTCTCCCTTGCAATCTGGCGAGGACTGTAATCCGAGCCATTGCAGCACTAACACGCCAGCCAGCAGCGGCACCAGCCAGATGACACGAGCCTGGTAGCGGTCCTCGACTTTGGCGAGAATGCCGGTGACGGCGGCGTTGGCGATTACCACAAACACGATAACTACGGTCAGTCCGATCACTCGACGCGACCACTGTCGTACGAGTATTGCCCATATGGCAATCACCACGAGTGATGCCATCAGGGTCCAGTCTTGGACGGAGGCGAAGAATTCTTCATGTAGCGTCTCCTGCGCTTGCCGGCTTTGTAGGTATCGTGCTCGAGCACCGGGCAGCACTGTGTCGATCATCTGCAAGATCCACGGGTTCGGGTCATAGTCCGACAAGCCAAAGGTGTGAAGTTGTTCCCAGAAATGGTCGGCAGAGATAATCAACTCCTCGCGAGGGTACGCGCGCAGAGTGCTCAAGACGATTCCCATCTCCTCGCCCCTCAGCCGCTCCTGCTGCTCCAATGAGGAACTGAGCCAAATTCCATGGACTCCCCAGAGGAAGTCATCGACATTGTCGGGCAGTTCATGAACGTGGGCGCAGACCGCCAGATGGAGGTCGCCGCAACGCTGCTGCAGATACCATTTGCCAGGGCCGTCGGCGATTACACGAGCCATCAAAAACGGTGGTCGTTTGCCGTTAAGCGACGGCTGGCCATACAGATACCAATGCAGCGCCATCTGAACTGCGGCTGCGGCGAAGACGATCATTGCCACCACGCCGATGGCTCGTAGACGTTTGTGTGTCCACTGGCGCCGAAGGAGTAACGGCAAGGCCAAGAGGACGCACATGCCGGCAGCCAGCATCAGGTGCGTGACATGGGATGCCACGGACCACCAGGCGATCACGACCACAATCAGGCGCTCAGCACGGGAGAGGCTCTCTGGAGCAAATACGAGGAGATAGATTGAAAGATACAGCGCGGGGCCGAGGACGTCAGGCATGATCCAGCCGACGAACCAGCCCAAGTCGGTAAACATGCTGAGCAGCAGAATGAGAGCCAAATAACACGTGACAGTATGCTTCGGCAAGACTGATCGCACTGCAAGCCATATGACGTACGAGGTCAGAAGCGCATTGAGGGCCACAATGGGCCAAGGGTTGAGATTCCAGTGCAACGGCAGAATACCGAGGTCGTAGATGAGCGAACGTCCACCATAGTCGGCCGAGAATTTGTGCAGGAACAGCGCCCGCGCAACGAGTGGGCCATTCCCGAGATACGACATCGAATCCGGGTACAGCAGCGGATAACGGTTGTAGACTGCAGGCCAGGTCATGAGGGATGCCCCGACTACCACCGCACCGCTGCGGTGAATTGGATCGAAACGTAGCAACGGCATATTCACCTGGATTTCTTTCTTACGCCCGGAATCCGCACCGATTGTACGTCCGCTTTGCCCTCCTACATCGGTAGAACGATGTTCCTAGGGACTTCTTGGCCAACGATTCGCAAAGTAATCCACATGCTTGATTAACGCTAGCGCTTAATCGGACGCGCGTTTTTGCGAATACGTGAAGGCAGGCAGGGCGCTCTGCGCGCGTTCGATTAAGCCGTTAGAACGTGGCCGCCCAGTTTGCGGCGGACGCGGGCCCTATGGAAATTCAATGATGGGAAGGAGCGGCGTCGAGGTTCGCCACGGCCGAGCGCAAGGTTGCACCACGTGACAGCTGGCCTGCGGAATCTGGTTACGGCGAAAAAGTATGGTGAAAAAGGTGGTTGTAGAAGCTGGAAGAAGAGAGTTATTCGACGACAAGGCAAAGATGTGCGAACCGTGCCGAGGCACGCGAAGAATTCGAATTGGAGAGAGCGCGTTCATGCTGCCACGGTGACCACGGGCGGCGAGCGGAGTTGGATTTCGGCAGCGGTAAGCCGTTCGATGACCTTCATCGAGCCAGCGCACTTCGGACAGTGCCAAAGATCGGAAGAGTCTTTCGTGGAGGAGCGGTTTTGTTCAGCTTGCGGCTGTTGTTCCGAGCCGAGAAGGTGAAAGCAAAGCGGTAGGAGCATGGCACGCCGCCGGTTGGCGAGGAAGCCGAAGTTGCGGATGCGCACGAAGCCTTGCGGAAGGATATGCAGTAGGAAGAGGCGTAAAAACTGGTCGAGCGACAAGGGCATGAGTTTCTGCTCGTTGTTGTGGGCCGAATCGCGCCAACGAAACGTGACGGTTCCGTCAGCAAAGGAGATCAGGCGATGATTGGAGATGGCCACGCGATGGGTGTAGCGGCCCAGATATTGCAGCACATATGCGGGGCCACCGAAGGGGCGTTTCAAGTACACCACCCAGTGTTGATGGAACAGCGGCCGTAGCCAGGCGGCGAAGATCTTGGGTTGAGCGAGGAGTTGCAGGTCTCCATGGAAGTTGAGCTGACCATTCTGAAAAGCCTGTTTGAGCGCATCGACAAACTTGCCGCGAAAGATTTTGCGCAGCACCTTCTTGGGAAGAAAGTAGTTGTCTCGTGAGCGAACCCAGCGGGTGTGATCGGGCGAAAGGCCGCCGGCGGGAACGACACAATGGAGATGCGGGTGAAGTTCGATTTTTTGATTCCAGGTATGCAGCACACTGAAGAATCCAATTTCAGCGCCGAGGCGTAACGGGTTGCGGGCCACTTCCAGAAGAGTTTCCGCAGTGGTGCGGAACAAGAGATCGTAGAGCAGTTTCTTGTTCTGCAGGACCAGTGGCGCCAACCTGCGGGGGAGTGTGAAGACCACGTGCGCGTAGGGTGTTGGAAGAAGTTCTCGTTGACGCGCGGCGATCCAGCGTTCCCGGGCAGCGATCTGACACTTCGGGCAATGGCGATCACGACAGCTGTTGAAGGAGATGGCGCGATGTCCACAGCGAGTGCATTCATCGAGATGTCCGCCGAGAGCGGCGGTGCGACACCGCGCAATGGCCCGTAGCACTTTGACATGCTTCCAGCGCATCCAATGACGGTTTCGTTCGATGAAGGCTTCTCCCGCAGCGCGGATGAGATCGGCCACCTCGAGCGGCGGCCGATCCATCTACTCCTCCTGCGGTGACTTGTCTTTGAGCTGTAGTGAGTCCAAAGGACTCGGTGTGGCCTGGAGATGGCGCTGCGAAAGATGCAGGTAGATGGTGGTTTCTTTCAAATCGCGATGGCCTAACAGGATCTGAATGGTGCGCAGATCGCCACCTGCTTCGAGCAAGTGAGTGGCAAAACAATGCCGCAGAGTGTGCGGATGGACGCCTTTCTGGATGTTCGCTCTCTTGGCGGCGTTATGACACGCATGCCAAACGGTTTTCGTGTCGATGGGCTGATCACCGCTGTGGGGGTGGTTGCCGGGAAAGAGCCATTGGCTGGGTTTTCGCCGCAAACGGCGCCAATGTGCGCGGAGTTCTTCAAGTAGCACTGGGCTGAGCATGACATCGCGATCTTTGCGTTCCTTGCCGTCTTGGATGTGAATGACCATGCGCTTGTTGTCGATATCGCTGAGCTTCAAGTGCGTCAGCTCGGCACACCGCGCGCCGGTGGCATAGAGGGTCATCAGGATCGTCCGATGGAAAGGAGGGCAGGCCGCATCGATGAGTTGAGCGACTTCTTCCTGGCTGAGGATCGCCGGCAGGCGATGTGTTCTTTTTGGATAAGGCGTGTCCGCGACGCTCCAAGCCTTTCTTAGAGTCTTGGTGTAGAAGAACCGCAGAGCCGCGAGACGGATCGCAACCGTGCCCGATGACAACTTCCTTTTTTGAAACAGCTCGGCCTGATATTCACGAATGTGCCGCGGACCCAAGCGGTCCGGAGGACAGTTGAATCGTCGAGCAAAATCTTCGACGGTGCGGATGTAATAACGTGTGGTATGTTTAGAATAATTACGACGCTGTCCTTTAGGGCCGGGCCGGCCCGCGAAACCTCATGAAAATCACTTAGAGTTAAGATCGCAACAGCCTGGAGCGGCGAGGTCGAGAACTCAATGGAGAGGTCGAAGCCGTGACGCTGTCTGATCCGGAGCGTGCGTGTTTGAGCGGATGATTGGGCGTCGCTGTTCCCCTTTTGGGAGAGCGGCGATAGCCCGCGACCCTGGTTAAGTTAACCGCAGCACGCTCTCCGCTCTCGGCGAGGAGGAACTATGTCCTATAGGATAGCGGGGATTGATGTCCACAAAAGGATGCTGGCTGTAGTGGTGACTGACGTCGAAATCGAAAGCGATTACCAGTTTGAGCGGAGGATGTTTAGCAGCAATCCTGAGCAACTGCGATCGCTGGCGACATGGCTGCTCGAGCAAGAGGCCGAAGAAGTAGTCATGGAGTCGACGGCCCAATATTGGAAACCAGTGTGGGAAACGCTGGAAAGGGATTGGAAGCCGATACGGGAGAAGCGAGAAGGCGCAAGGCGGAGGTCCGGAACGTTGCATCTGGCGCAGGCGGAGTCCAATCGCGGACGACGGGGACGCAAGAAGGATTTCCCCGACGCCGAACGCTTGGTGAAGCGGCTGGTGGCCCACGAATTGACTTTGAGCTTTGTGCCCGATGCCGAGCAACGTCTGTGGCGGACAGTTACGCGCAAGAAGTACCAGTTAAGGTGTGATCGAATACGGCTACAGAACCAACTGGAGTCTCTTTTGGAAGAGGCACATATCAAGTTGTCCAGCCTGGTCTCCGATCTGTTCGGCCTCAGTGCCCGGCGAATGCTGAAGGCGCTCGCCGAAGGGGAAACCGACCCAGCCGCTCTGGCCGCTTTGGCGGATGAGCGCTTGCGTGCTACGCCGGAACAGTTGTGCGACGCGCTCGGCGCCTGTACGGAGTTGAATGCTGTGTACCGAAGGTTGCTGAAGATGGCGTTGGAGGAGTTGCGATTGATCGACGAGCAGATCGGCGAACTGGACAAGGAGATGGCCAGTCTACTCAGCGAGCACCAAGATGCCGTTCAGCGGCTGGCAGAGGTGCCCGGTCTGGGAGTGGACTCAGCGCAGCAGATCATTGCCGAGGTCGGCCCCACCGCAGCGACCTTTCGCTCCGAGAAATGCCTGTCCTCGTGGGTCGGTGCCTGCCCGGGCGACGACGAGAGCGCGGGCGTAAACTACAGCCGCCGCTCTCCAAAGGGCAACCGCCACATGCGACGGTTGCTCAACCAAGCTGCGAACGCCGCTGCCAGGAATAAAGGAAGTATCTTCGAGATCGTGTATCGCCGCTCAGTCCCGCGTCTGGGACACAATCAAGCCATCGGGGCCATCGCCCATCGACAGTGTCGACTCATCTGGCTGATCCTGCACCAGGGAGTCCGTTACGAAGAACGCGGCCCAGCGGTCACCAAACGATCGAAGCAACTCCGCACTTGGAAGATGCTTCGGCAACTTCGAAGCCTCGGCTATCGGATAGAACCACCGAATCCTCAACCCAGCCAAGCACATGTGCAGTGATTTTCGACCCTGAGTTCTTCCAGCATCAGTTTACGTAGATGGGTCACGGGGACCTCCTTGTGACCCACACTTATATGTCAGCGGTCAGGCAACCACCGCTCCGTACATCCCACGCGTAGCGTCCGCCGCTGGGCGGCTACGTTCAAACGCGCTTACCGGTAAAGTCGAATCGGCCAAAGGAACTTTACCGGTAATCCGACGCAATATAAAAGGGCGCCCCTTTTGGTGTAGGTTTTGGGTGCTTGCCTCAATCCCTACGACGGAAAGGAACGCCCTCAATGGATAGCAAAAAGTATATCGGTATGGATGTGCACAAGGAAAGTATTTCGATTGCGGTGATGAATGGTGCTGGAAAGATCGTGATGGAAAGCCTGATCGAGACAAAAGCGAGCATGATTCTGCAGTTTATCGATGGGCTGCGCGGAGACTTGCAGGTCACGTTTGAAGAAGGAACGTCGGCGGCCTGGTTGTACGACTTGCTGAAACCGCACGTGACGAAATTGGTGGTGTGCGATCCGCGAAAGAATGCCTCCATGCGGGAAGGCAACCAGAATGACAAGATCGACGCCCGCCGGTTGGCCGAGCTGCTGCGCCTCAATCATCTCAGCCCGGTCTACCACGGGGAACACGGCCTACGAAGTCTGAAGGAACTGGTGCGCAGTTATCTCACCATCACCAAGGATCTTGGGCGGGTCATGTCACGGGTGAAGGCCATCTATCGCAGCTGGGCCATTCCTTGTACCGGCAAGCAGGTCTATGCACCGCGCCATCGTGCCGAGTGGCTCGGGAAGATCGGCGAACCGGGAGTGCGCCGGCGGGCGGAGTTTTACTACCAACAACTCGATGCGCTGCGGACGGTGCGTCAGCAAGTGCGGCGGGAGCTGCTGGCGGAGGGCAAGAAACACCAGGCCTGGAAACGGCTCTGCCAGATTCCTTCGATCGGTCCGATCCGCTCAGCCGTACTGCTTGGCATTCTGCAGACTCCGCACCGTTTCCGCACCAAGAGGCAGCTATGGACTTACAGTGGATTTGGGATCGAGACACAAAGCAGCGCCGATCACCGTAGAGTCGATGGACAGCTGCAACGAGCGAAGAAACAAAGCTCCATTCGTGGACTGAACCGCAACTGCAATCACGACCTGAAGAATGTGTTTAAGGGCGCGGCGATCGTGGCCTCGAGCAAACCCGGTCCCTTTCAAGAGTTCTACGCAGCGTTGCTGACCAAGGGCATCCGGCCGGAGATGGCGCGTCTGACCCTGGCCAGGAAGATTGCCACCATCGTGTTGATCGTGTGGAAGAGAGGAGGGTGCTTCGACGCCCAACATCTGAAACCACAAACAGCTTGAGTGTCTCTGATCGAGTCCGCTCCATCTCTGGGGATTTCTCTGGTGGTGGCCGTTGGGTTCTCGAGACACTCTGGTTCGAGAGCGAGTCTCAGCTGGTTAGTTAGGCGCTGTGTGCCTCGGGCACCGCAGTCTCATATGCCGACCCTAGGCCCTCTCGGATAACCAGAAAAAGCTATGGGCCACGAGTCCCAAATAGAACTATGGTCGCCAAATTTGACCACGTTCTGCTTTGCTGGTTTCGGAACTAACAGGCTTCGTCGCGAAGAGGCGATGAAAACCGCTGACAGTGAAAACCCAAACCGCGGGGGCACATTGTCCCGCAACCGAGCACATGGTGCGGTAGCTCAGAACCAGTCTCGCTCGATCGAGTGGGCTGAGAAGCAAGAAAAACTCCGGCCGAAGGAGATGTGTTTTTTCTTGACTTCTCCCTTTATAGAACTTACCAGGAGTTGATCCCTATAGACCAGCGCCGAGTAGAGGTGGGGAGCGGAATGGTTTCCCTTGCGCGTTGAAAGAGAGTATGGTTGCTCTCCGGTGTTCCCGTGGCGACTACGAACGACTTTCGTCGCTATCCTCGTATTTCCTCTCCCAAAGGGACGATTTTGGCCTGGCAGAGTGCCAGCATGCGACACGTCTCGCATCTCGCCAATCTTGGACTAGGTGGGTTGTACATCCGCACCACGGAGCCTCCGCCGCCCGGAACTTTTATCCAGTTACTCCTTGATTTGCCGACAGGGGAGGTACGGGGGCGCGCCGTCGTCCAACGGAGCAAACCCAAGGATGGCATGGGTGTGAAGTTTGTCGCCATGCAACAAGAAGACCGAGCGCGCTTCGCTCGATGGCTGAAGCATCTAGCATCCTAAGATACGTAAACGCCCCGATCATCCAAGTGACACACGGCTAGCTAAGTTTGACACATATCCGGTAAGGCGACTTGAACGAAGCCGCCCGCGCGGCGGACGCTACGCGTGAGGCGAACGGAGCAGTTTGTTGGCTAACGGCTGCAAGTAAGTTGTCGGGTCATAAGGAGGTCCTTATGACCCGACTTCGCAAAATGATGCTCGAAGAACTCGAGCGTCGTAATTATTCTGAGGCTACCACACGCTGTTACATCCGCACAGTTGAAGATTTCTCAAGACGATTCAAGCGTTCTCCAGATTGTTTGGGTCCGGAACACATTCGTGAATATCAGGCCGAGCTGTTCAAGAAGCGCAAGTTGTCGCCGGGCACGGTTACGCAACGATTGGCAGCTCTGCGATTCTTCTACGTCAAAACTCTCAAGAAAACCTGGAGCATCGCCGAGACGCCCTATCCGAAAAAAGGGTTTCACCTTCCTGCGATCCTCAGCCGGGAAGAAGTCGCACAACTCATCAACGCAGCTCTAACTCCTTTTGAGCGCACTCTGTTGATGACCCTCTACGCCACCGGAGTACGACGCGCTGAATTGACACACCTGAAAGTCGGCGACATCGACAGCAAACGCATGGTGATTCACGTCCAGGGCGGCAAGGGACGCAAAGACCGGGATGTGATGCTCAGCCCAAAACTGCTCGAGGTACTGCGTGAGCACTGGCGCGGATTACGGCACAAGCCAAGCACATGGCTGTTTCCAGGCAACCGCTGGCATACCGGTGATACACCGATCACCACCAAGGTAGTCTGGACCGCTTGCAAGGAAGCCGCTCAGCAAGCGGGCCTTCAGAAACACGTGCACCCACATACGCTAAGGCACTGCTTCGCCACACATCTACTGGAAGCAGGCGCGGATCTGCGAACCATCCAGATGTTGCTAGGACATCGCGATCTGGAAGAAACCACCATCTACCTCCATCTCTCTGAACGTCACCTCAGTGCGACCGGGAGCCCTCTGGACTCGCTAGAGCTAAAAGGCCGGCCACCACAGAACGAGTAGATGGACCGGCCACCCTTCGAGGTGGCCGATCTGGTCCGCGCTGCGGGAGACGCCTTCATCGAACGAAGCCGTAAGTGGATCACCTGGAAGCATGTCAAAGTGTTGCTGGCCGTTGCGCGGTGTCGCACGGCCATGCTCGGCGGACATCTCGATGAGTGCACGCGCTGCGGACATCGCGCCATCTCCTACAACTCGTGTAGAAATCGGCACTGCCCCAAGTGTCAGGCGGGCGCTCGCGAACGTTGGCTTGAGAAGCGTCGCAGCGAACTTCTTCCGACGCAGTACGTGCACGTGGTCTTCACGCTTCCTCGCCAGTTAGCCCCACTGACTCTTCAGAATAAGAAGCTCGTCTACGATCTCCTGTTCCGAACCAGTGCAGAAACACTGCTCGAAGTTGCCCGCGATCCCAAACATCTTGGCGCAGAAATTGGCTTCTTCAGCGTGCTGCACTCCTGGAGTCAGAAGCTCGACTTTCACCCACATGTGCATTGCGTGGTGCCGGCCGGTGGACTTTCTGCCGATCGCTCGCGTTGGATCAAGCCCCGCTATGCATTCTTTCTTCCCGTCAAGGTGCTCAGCCGAGTCTTTCGCGGCAAGTTCGTCGCGGCACTCCGGCACGCTTTTAAGGACGGCAGCCTCAGTTTTCACGGAGACTTGCAACCCCTGACTCAGCCGAAAACCTTTGCTGCCTGGTTGAGACCACTATTTCGAAAGGATTGGGTGGTCTACGCGAAACCACCGTTCGGAGGCCCGGAGCAGGTACTCCGTTATCTTGGCCGTTACACCCATCGTGTAGCCATCTCCAACCATCGACTGATCTCGTTTGCTGATGGCAAGGTCACGTTTCGTTGGCGCGATTCCGCCCACAACAACGAACAGAAGTTGATGACCCTATCTCTCGATGAGTTCTTGCGCCGCTTCCTGTTGCACCTGCTCCCGAAAGGTTTCGTGCGCATCCGCAACTTCGGCTTCCTGGCCAATCGCAAACGTGCCACCACCTTGCCACTTTGCTTCCAACTGCTCGCTGGGGCACCGCAAACCAAGCAACAGGCCTCCACCGCCGGAACGAGCGATCCTTGGTCTTGTCCCAAGTGTGGTGGACCGATGATGCTCGTCGAAAGACTCACCGCTGCTGAAATCCAGCTTCGCTCCCCACCGGTGGTCACGGCTGCGGCATGAAGCGACTCTCTCCAATTCGAAAGTGTTTTTCCCACCGCTCCCTACCCCTGTGCCTTGCCTCGCAACGGACCTCCATTTCCAGTTGGTCAACCACGCTCTTCACGATCCTTTTTCGCATTCAGCTAGCTTCCGAGCTCATTCTGTCACGTGTCGCACTCTGCGGCACAGCCTCGGCACAGCTCGACGACGCTCCTTCCCATCATTGAATTTGCATAGGGCCCGCGTCCGCCGCGCGGGCGGCTTCCTTCAAGTCGTTGTATCGAAAGCGCGCCAACACACCGTGCTCGTGCAGACACCTTGCCCCATCGCGCTTCCGATACAACACTAGGACTTCCCGGGACTTGACCGATACGGGCGGGTGGCAGGCCCTTAAATCCAAAGCAGCAGGACGGCCGGGACCCTCTTCCTTGCCGGGAGGATTTTAACTTTGTGTTTTTCCGTCGGTTGTCCCATCCTTGCGCGTTTGGGTCTTGCAAGGGTGGGTCTTCCTTTTCCATCCCAAGTGCACCGCCTGACTGCGAATTATCGTGAAATTTCGCTCAATTCGCTGCTAGCCGGGGCGTTTCTGTGCTATATGGAACTGCGCTCCACATGAACTCTGCGAGAGAATCCTTGCGCGTGCTTCTTGTCTCCCTGAAACCTCTCGGCGCGCTCTGGTAGCTAACGCCAGGAGGATTCGCCAGTATCAGATGCACTCCTTTCGTCCATGAAAAGCGCGACGCCTTTTTGAGTCCGTCGCGCTTTTCCACCTACGAACCGCAACACTTCGCTCAGGCCGGCGGGAATCCTGTTCCTCTCCCAACTGTGAGCTGTCCACTGTCAGCTTTTAGCCCCCCGACTGTGATCTCGCATCTTCCCCGAAGCCAGCTCCACTCACTGTCCACTACCCACTACTCACTGGCCGTTCCCGTCTCACCAAACTACAAAATTCCCTCCAACCCCTTCCATCCGCTGAACTTCTCCGCGTCTCATTCGAATGATAAGTACTACGGTATTGTACCTTGACAGTAATCCGTTTCTCTGCTACCATCCCTTATGTTTCGCCCACACCTCGTCTTCCCGCGCCCCGCTCTTTCTTGTCTTTGTAGGCGCGTGGCCTTGGCCCGCCTTTATGCCCCATGCCTTTGTAGGGGCTGGGCTTTAGCCCAGCGTCTTTCTCTTCCTCCCCTGTGTCATCCCGAATGCAGTGAGGGATCTGCTTTTCCCGCCTCCGTCCCGCCACCAGTCCGCTTCGCGCGCAACCGAGCGCCCGTCCGCTTTGCACCATCCCGGACCAGCCATCGATCCGACCTACTCCTAATTCTTCCACAAGTCACGAATCACCAGTCACCAATCACTAAGTCCTTTACAATCCGCACTTCCGCAAAAAGCGCCCATAACTCCCGTAGAATCCGCACATACAAAACACAGCACTTAAAGTCCTTTAGAATCCGCACTTACGAAAAAACCGGGGGTGGGGGCCGGTTATGGTTAACCACGCCTGGGGCCAGCTCCTCTCGCGGCAAGCGCACTTCTTCGGCCGCTGCGAACTCAAGCTACGCCGCGTGTACCTGGATTCTCAGCATCCGCTAAAAGCTCGGGCGCGGCGCGCCTCATTCGGAGTAATCTTAGCCCCATGAAAATAAAGTATGCCTGCGCGTATTTTTGCCTGAGTCTGCTTTTTTCCACGCAGCTTTACGCTCAAAATACTCCCCACCAAGCCTTGCTGGCTCTTTCCAAACGAGCACATACCTTAGCCATCGTCGACCCTTCTGATCTGAAGGTCCTCGCGCGCGTCCCTATCGGCAACGATCCCCATGAAGTTATCGCCTCGACGGATGGCACGACTGCTTACGTCTCCAACTATGGCTTCGGCGCTTTCAACACCCTCGCCCGAGTTGATTTGGTGCATCAAAGCGCGCTGGCCGCGATTGATCTCGGCCCATTGCGCGGGCCCCACGGCCTCACGTTTGTCGGCGGCAAAGTCTGGTTCACCGCCGAAGCCGCCAAAGCCATCGGCCGCTTCGATCCTCAGTCCGATAAAGTCGATTGGATCCTCGGCACCGGCCAAAACAGAACGCACATGATCTTCGTCTCCCAGGACGAACAATTCATCGTCACCACCAACGTCAGTTCCGCCACCGTCAGCCTCATCGAGAAAACCAAAAATCGCGGCCCCGGCGGCCCACCGCCTCAGATGCCAAACGCTTCTGGCGCTCCGCCACCGCCACAAATGCAGGGCGGCCCAAGGGGCGCGCCGGGTGGCGATTGGGACGAAACCGTCATCCCCGTCGGCCGAGGCTCCGAAGGGTTCGACGTCTCACCTGACGGCAAAGAAATCTGGGTTGCTAATGCGCAGGACGGCACCGTTTCCATCATCGATAAAACCGCCAAAAAGGTGACGCAAACCCTCGCCGCCAATGTCCAAGGCGCAAACCGCCTGAAGTTCACTCCGAATGGAAAGTTGGTCCTGATCTCCAGCCTGCGCGGCCGGGATCTCGTAATCTATGACGCAAGCACGCGCAAGGAAATCAAGCGCTTGCCGATTGGCCACGGCGCAGCAGGCATCGTGATGCAGCCGGACGGCTCCCGCGCCTACGTCGCTTGCACTCCCGATAACTACGTCGCCGTCATCGACCTGAAATCGCTCGAAGTCGTCGGCCATATCGATGTCGGCCCTGAACCCGACGGCCTCGCTTGGGCCATCCGCCGCTAAAGGAAGGTTTCTACCGCAATGCCAGCTATTCTTGAATTCAACCGAATAGCCACTCAAAAAATGTCTTCGGCCGGCGTGGCTCCTCACCCTCGTTTTTGGAGGGTGGGCGTTTTCGTGTTGCCGCGGCTTCGCTTCTTGAAGGCGCGTTTTTTAGCGTTGGCTTCGCCAGCGCGCCCTCTCCCGGTTGCCAATACCCGTAAACGCATCGCGTCCCCCGCCGCGAGCAGTCGTGCGTGTCATGAATCACTCCGTCAACCACAGCGGTCAGGTGTTTCGAGACGCTCACCACCAATCTCCCCGGCGGCAATTCCTCCGCCTTCAAATGCACCATGCAACCGGACCCGATCTCCATCGTAGGCGTCCACACCCAGCCAAGCGACTTCATCACCCGCTTGATTGAAGTCCGGTAAACTCCCGTTCTCGCGTTGCTCTTCCCGCGTTTCCGTTTTCCCGTGCGCTCATACACTGCCGCACGATTCACCAGTTCGTAGATTTGCTGATAGGGATGCCCCGTCGCAATCGCGATCGCACGCACCACACAGTCCCCCGCCTTGCCTCTGTATCCGGCAGCCGCTCGTCCTCCATCATCGAATTGAAAGTGTCGCGCCATTCCTCCAATCAATCTCCTCAGCGTTCATGACCTGTCGAGAGCGCTGTGCGCATGTTCCGTCGGCACACTTGCATCATTCTCGATTTCCATCCGTTGTTTTTCGTGGGTCTCCAGTTAACAGCGAAGCCTCAAGCCGCGCTCTTTGGCGGCCACGCCATCCGGCCATTGCCGCGATAGGCCAAATTCGCGATCTGGCCCGCGCGCGCGGCGGAGATTCCGGTCTCGACGGGTGCGTTGGGTTCTTTCCGGCTCTTCACGCACTCGAAGAAATTCTGCATGTTGTCGATGGTACCGTCGCGGAAACTTACGACTCTTGTCACCGGATTTTCCCGGCCACGCACGCCTTCGTGATAGACGCTGAAGCCGCTCCGGTTAATCTTCAGGGTGGCCTCCGTCCCGCGGAATTCCAGCCCGCCGTCGTCAATGGAAGACGCCATCATGCCTTCATAGACCACATCGAAGCCGGGATAGCGCAGCGCTGCCTGCACCGTGTCCGGGCAATCCCATTCCTCGAAAATATATTTGTCGCCGAGCATTTGCGCCTCGCTCGGCTGGTCGGATTTCATGGCCCAGTGCACTACGTCGATCCAGTGCGTGAACAAATCCGTCATCGCTCCACCGCCGAAATTCCAGAACCAGCGCCAGCGGTGGAATTTTTCCAGGCTGAAGGGTTGATTTGGAGCGCTGCCGAGCCACTGCTTCCAATCGAGCGCCTGGACGTCGAAGTTCTTGGACGGTACCCAAGCGTGATAGTTCTGCCACCAATAGGTTCTGACTTGTACGACGCGCCCGAGGCTGCCTCCCTGAATTAGATCAACGGCATCGCGAAAGTGGCTCCAGCTTCGCTGTTGCATTCCGCATTGCAGAATCTGTTTGCTCGAGCGCACCGCGTGCGCGAGAGCCGCGCCTTCCTCGATGGTGTGCGTGACCGGCTTTTCAAGATAGACGTCCTTCCCGGCTGCCAGTGCGTCGGCCGCGATGCGCACGTGCCAATGGTTCGGCGTGGCGATCAACACGGCGTCGATCTGCTGGTCCAACACTTCGCGATAATCCACATGCGTGGTCGCGACACCATTGGACCGTTGTTTGACGGCATCGCGTCGCGGACCATACACATCGCTCACCGCGACGATCTGGAAGCCGCCAACGCTTTCGGCGGCATTTATCAGGTCGCCCATGCGCCCGCCGGCGCCGATAACTCCGACGCGCAAAGTGTCGTTGGCGCCCAGGACTCGCGTGGAAGCAAGAGCGGTAAGCCCGCTGGCAATAAGAAAGGTTCGACGGCTAGGTGGATATTCCATGGCCAGCATCATACTCAGTCACGGTCCATCAGAAAAGTGGCTGTTGTTGGAGGATGGCAGATTAGGGCGGTGATCAGGTATTAGCCAACTCTGCCAGATGACTAGCAGTCTCAACGGACATACTCGGGAGCAAGTTGCGTGCCGGACTTAGCTGATCAACGTGCTTGATGGCTTGAGCGAAGCAGCAGATTCGATCGCGACGGGGGTGGGCGATGTTTCAATTTGGTCTTTGGTTCCGCAACGGTCCGTTGGCCACACGCAGTGGTAACCCGTTTCACTCCAGATGGCTGATTTTCTTAGATCTAGCCAATGGTGTTTAAGTGCCCATTGGCCAATCGCATGCAGTTACTTCTCCCGGAACGGAAGCGGATTCGCTCCGAGCACGGACAGACTCTTGTGCTTCCGGAGCTATCAAATGGGATCCATGGTCAAGGAAACGGCACTTAGCGAATTACTGATACGAGCCGGAGTCATCGATGCCTCCGAGCTCTCTCGCGCTCATGAGGCCCAGGAGAAGGGCGGTATTTCGCTGTGCAAGGCCCTTGCGAAATTGGGGGTGGCGGATGAACCCGAGTTGGTTGCGGCAATCGCGAATAATCTGAAACTGGAATCGCTGGGTAGAGAGCTGCCCGAGATTCCTCCGGAGGTTGTGGCACTTCTGCCTTCGGATTTTTGCCGCAAGCGAATGGTTGTGCCACTTAGCCTGCAAGGAAACACACTGCGGTTGGCACTTGCAGACCCCACGGACTACTGGACGAGGCAAGACGCGGAATTTCGTACAAGTAAGCAAATCGTAGCTGTGGTCGCAGGCGAGACCCAAATCCAAACTTTAATCCAGCAGCTGTATCCGGCAGAAGCTGGAGCAAGCGTAGACGACCTGGCGAAAGAAGGACTCAAGGGCGAGGTGGAAACAGTTGGAGATTCAGAGTTTGAGCTTGTCGATCCGGCAAAGCTGGCGAAGGACACCAAGATGCCGCCAGTGGTCCGCTTGGTAAACCTGATCTTGAGCGGCGCGGCCAAGGCCGGTGCCAGCGACATCCACATGGAGCCGAAGGAGAACTTCTTGCGGGTCCGCTACCGAGTGGACGGGCTGCTCCGAGATGTCATTAAGGTTTCCAAAGAACAAATGGATGCCACGATTTCCCGAATGAAAATCATTTCTGGCATGGATATCGCGGATCGGCGACGCCCGCAGGACGGCCGCAGCCGGCTGAGGTACGAAGGAAAGCGAATCGACCTGCGAGTATCCACGCTTCCCACGCAGTTCGGCGAGAAGGTGGTAATCCGGCTTCTCGATAGTAAACGCGCCCTAGTGACGATGGCGCAGTTGGGGCTAACTGCCGAGAATCAACACACATTCGAATTGATGTTGTCGCGGCCGCAGGGAATGATTCTGGTTACCGGGCCGACAGGCAGCGGGAAAACCTCGACGCTATACACCGCATTGAATTGGGTAAAGTCACCAACCAAGAACATCATCACCGTCGAGGATCCCATCGAATATCAGCTTGATGGAGTTAACCAGGTCCAAATCAATACCAAGGCCGGCGTCACCTTCGCTGCAGGTTTGCGCTCGATTTTGCGTCAAGACCCCAACATTATTTTGGTGGGAGAAATCCGCGATAAGGAAACCGCTGGCATTGCGCTGGAGGCCGCCCAGACCGGCCACTTGCTCCTGAGCACGCTGCACACTAACGATGCGCCAGGAACCATCACCCGCCTTCTGGACCTGAAGATTGAACCATTTCTGATTGCCTCCGCAGTGATTTGCATTCTCGCCCAGCGGCTGGTGCGAAGACCTTGTCCTTCTTGCGCCACTGCGCAAGCTCCCAGCGCAGAGGCAATTGAAAAGGCGGGTGGAGAAGCGCGATTGCCAGCCGACGCAAAATGGGTCGCTGGGCAAGGCTGCGAAGAGTGCCAGCAGTCCGGCTACAAGGGCCGAATAGCCATTCATGAATTGCTGACTGTATCTGATGAAGTGCGCGAGCTAATCTCGCGCCGGGCTTCGGAACACGCGATTCGCAAGGCTGCCCGCGATGCTGGCATGCGGACTCTACTCGAAGATGGAATCCTCAAAGCTGCTCAGGGTCTTACCACCCTGGAAGCTGTTGTTCGCGTGGTAGCAGCGGACGATGAAGCCTATCACAAGGACGAAGCCACCCAACCGGAAGCAGCAAAAATATACCGGGGAGAGGTCGTAGGAATCGCGGCCCTGAGTTCGGCTGCTAACCTTATAAAGAGGGCGAGCGAGCTAGAACGCGATGGAGAAAGTCCAGCTGTGGCGACGGCCAAGAACAAGCAAGACGGGCTCCTCGAGAAAGAGCGGGTGCTGATAGTAGAAGATGACCGCACTATCATTTCGGTAGTGAGGTATTTTCTGGAGCTGGAAGGATTCGATGTTTTGGTAGCGAAAGATGGAAGAGAAGGTCTGGAAAAAGCCAAACAAGAAAAACCGAGAGCCATCGTAACGGACTGCAACATGCCTGGTATGGATGGCGTGGCCATGGTTAGAGCCCTTCGAGCTGAGCCCTCGACGAGTGGCATCGCCGTTTTGATGCTGACTTCGGAAGAAGGTATCGAGAAAGAGACGCAAGCCCTTGAGGCTGGGGTCGATGACTACATTATCAAGCCTGTGGAACCTCGCCGGCTGGCGGCTCGCGTGAAGTCCGTGATTGCGCGAGCGAAAAGCCGGCAACCTGAAGTTGTGCAATAAAACCGTGCCGAAATCCGCTGTGGATTTTGAAACGCCAGGCATGCTTGCCGCCAATTGAAGGCGGAGAACTCGCACTCGAAAGTAATCCTTCTCCGCAATACACTCTTCACAAAAATGCCCTTGCAAACTGCTCGGGGCTCGACAATCCATTTCCACTTGCCTGATAAGCTTGAATGGATAGGTCAAAGGAGGGGCGCTCGGCTTACAAGAGCTGAACTCAGCATCCCGCTGATTCAGAGACACCAAGCAGGCTCTCCCCTGCAACCTATGCATTACATCGGACTGGAGGTTCACAAAAGGACGATTAGTTCTTGTGGGGAGGATGTGAGTGGCAAGATTCACGCTGGACGTGCGACTCCCGCCACACGCTTTGACCTGGACCGTTGGATGAAAAACGCTTCCGCGGCCGTGGACTGCAGCCATGAAAGCCACGGTTTTTACAGGGTGGAACTACGATCATCTGAAACCACATGCCGCCGCGATGCTTCGCTCGGCATGGCGCCCGCGAGCAGCAGAATGGTGCCGCAAAACATCAGCGTATCTCCTAAGTAGTTAAGGCCATTGTCGAGGCTGGCTCGCTGCACTACTGCGATCGGCACGTACACGACCAACTCGACGAAGAGCACGGTCAAGCCCAGCCACGTTGCGGCTGCGCGGGTTTGCTTGCCGAGAAGCAACAGGATACCCGCGACCGCGTAAACCACGGCCGCCAGGTAGGTCCAAATTGCGTGTCCATAGACGTACGTGGGAATCAAGGGTTCCAGCGGAACGCCGGGTACGTGTTTGCCGTGCATGAATTGCTCGAAGCTGTAAAACAGCACGGTAATTGCAACAAAGTATCGCGCTATCGTGGCGAGGATGTGCGTGCCGCGCTCGCGCCACTGCTCGGTGAGGCTGGCTGCCATCGCCAGGGGGCCGGCGCCGAAGGATAATTCCCGCAGCATGAGCGTCGGCGCAAACCGATTTCCCGGGTGTCGCGCCCAACCTGGGGCGTCCATCAGCACCACGAAAAGGAAAAACGTCATGGCGAGCAAACTCGCCGACAGACGCGCCTGAATCCTCGTCACCAGGCTGAGCGCGGCTGCGATAAAGCAAGCACCTACAAAGTACGCCCAAAACAGATGCCATGGAATCCACTTCGGCACGATTGACGCGATTGCCTTCGTCAGCGTGAAATGTTCGGTGCCGAATGCCGCGAGTGGCGCTGCGTAAAATAGCGGCCCGAACAGAATCAGTTTGTCAAATCCTCGCGCCTTTTGCCAATCGCCGCGAAGAAAAATTGCGGCAAGCCCGATGGTAAGAACCACTCCGCCGACACAATAAGACCAGATCACATCACTGGGAATCGCTAGGAGAACCATGACCGCCGACGAATTCACTAAGCTGCCGCTCATGACGATTCCTTTCATCTCGGTTGCGCCCTAGCCCAATACCATACCCCTCGAAGACTTGCTTAAGTCCCACAAAGGCAGGCACTCGGCAGCGGCAACGTTTTCGGCAGCATTTATCAGGTCGCCCATGCGCCCGCCGGCGCCGATAACTCCGACGCGCAAAGTGCCGTTGGCGCCGAAGACTCGCGTGGAAACAAGAGCGGTAAACCCGCTGGCAATAAGCAAGGCTCGACGGCAAGGTGGGCATTCCATGGCCAGCATCATAGTCATTCGCAGTCAATCAGGAAAGTGGCTGGACCTGGTTTTCTCATAGAAGGCACTTGATCCCACCAAACGAGAGGACTGAATCCGTGGGGGGCTAATCGTAATCGCCTTCGCAAATACCTTCGCGATTCGCTCGACGGATTGCCCTGCCGCCTCAGCCACGATATGTTGGCGATTCCACAAGTGGTACTCACGAGAAACTGCCCCCTGCCGGGCAGGCAGCCGTAATCCGGGAATATGCAATTTTCGCGCTTCGCTGCGGATGCGATGCCATTAGAAATTGGAACGTCGAACCTCCATTCCTATGTATCGGACCGGCCACAATCGCTATCATGGGCTTATTATCGGGGGAACTGCTATGCCTGCTGAAATACTTCACTGCCCCGACTGCGGCGCCCCAGTTTCGTCTGACGCGACCCGCTGTGAGTACTGCGGGGCGACTCTGGCCACTGTGGCTTGCCCATCCTGTTTCGGGTTGATGTTCGCCGGAGCGAAGTTTTGCTCTCATTGTGGCGCGAAAGCAGATCGCGTCGAATCCGCGCGCGGTGACGCTCGGCTCTGTCCGCGATGCCAGGCCGGCATGAAGAGTGTCACCGTCGGGACCACCACCTTGCTGGAGTGTGGCCGCTGCGAAGGTATTTGGGTGGGCGTCGACGAACTGCAGCAGATTTGCGCGGAACGCGAAAAGCAGGCAGCTGTGCTGGGCATGCCCGCGCCTCCGGAAGAAACCGTCGAGCCTGAGAAGCAGATCCGCTATGTTCCGTGTCCGGTCTGCCACCAACTGATGAACCGCGTGAACTTCGCCCACTGTTCCCATGTCATCGTGGACGTCTGCAAATCGCATGGCACATGGTTCGACAAGAGCGAACTGCGACGCACGGTGGAATTCATTCGGGCGGGCGGCCTGGAGAGGGCTCGCGCCCAGCAGCTTCAGCAAATGAAGGACGAAGAGCGGAACCTGGCCGCGGCACGGATTGCTAACTTACCGATCGAAAGCGGAATATCGTCCGGGCTTGGCCGCGACACCTCGAACTATGGAGGTTCCAGCGCCATCGACCTCTTGCTCAACTTGCTGCGCTAAGAACGCCTTGGACTTATGTCTCGCCACTATGACGAATCAAGGTCTGCCCACCAAAAAGTGGATACCACTTCCACGGGAGCGATGGATTACATGCTGCACTGCGAGCCACTCGATGAGTAATCCTCATTCCAACTGGAATACGTGCTGGTAAATCCGCTTGTCACCCACATCTTGCCGACCAGTTGAGCCTGCACGGTTTATAGGACAAGTACGTACTGAGACCCGCCTTTCCGTCTAGTCCGTTCATCAATCAGGTGCTGCTTAGCTCTCAGTAAAATACAACTGATTCGACATTATTTTGCCGATGTTCCATTTTGTACAGACATTCTAATGCCGCGTTTGCGAATATCTTTGTCAAACCAACCTCGAGAACACACCCCGGGAAGCGGTTGCAGCAACCTTAAACCGCTTCCCTTTTTTTCTCACAGGCTGGAGGGAAAAGTATGTTCCACTTGATCTGGTATGTTCTTATTGGCTTAATCTCGGGCGTTATCGCGAAATCGGTGATGCACGTGCACATGACGATGTTCTGGACGATCGTGCTCGGCATCATCGGATCGATCATCGGCGGCGCCGTTACCCACATGTTTTCGCGCCCGGCAAACTCACGATATCATCCCGCCGGCCTCATTTTTTCCACACTGGGCGCGATTCTGGTCCTCTACATTTGCTTTAGGCTGAACATTCATTTTCCCGCTGTCAATCCGTTCTAGTGTGCTGTGGTTGCCATGATCCAGTTCCACTTGCCCGCTTAGCCGGACATCTTCGCACCAGAGCCAACTCTATCGGCACCCGTGTTACCACGATTTGAGATCCGTGGATCACAAGCGCGGCCGCATTTTGCACCGCGGGCCGGATCTTCCGGCGATGGCAAATTTACATCCAATAGCTTGACGCCATACATTCTGTTGCGTAGGGTTGATATTGCAAACTGGCAGAGCGATTAGGTGGGGAGCTCTTGCTCTTCGCTCCGGGCCCTCTCTCTCCATCCTTCCCATGCCCTCGTTTACTTTGCCCCAATTTGCCAGGCTCAGGCTACTTTTCTTAATTTCGATAATTCTGGAGAACTCCATGAAAAAATCTTTGATGTGGTGTGTGGTAGGTCTACTTTCCTTGGGCAGTGCCGCTTGGTCGCAAGCACAGACGACCGGCGGAACCGAAAAGGCTGTAGCTGCACTGGAAGAACAGTGGCTTCAGGCCTCAAAAACGAACAATCCCGACCTGATCGCTCCGCTGTTGGCCGAGACTTTCGTGAACACCTCTACAGAAGGCAAGGTCACGGGTAAGGCCGAAACGCTGGCATCGGCGAAAGCGACCAAATATGACAGCGTTGATTACGACGACGTAAAGGTAACGGTATATGGCGACACGGCGATTGCCACCGGCGGCTTCACGGCCACGGGCACCGATGCGGACGGAAAGCCGCTCAACGCTCGCGAGCGCTGGACCGATACGTGGATAAAAATGCCGACCGGAAAGTGGCAGTGCGTTGCGAGCCATGGCTCGTCAATAAAAATGTAATCAGCCAAACAAAGCGTAAAAATCGAAGTGGCCGCCCATTCCTGCGGCGGCCACTTTTTTTTCGTGGTAAGCTCGCGGCCCCCGGATCACGGAGGTAAGCCGCCATCTAAGCACCGCGACCAGCTTCTCCGATGCCGCGCTTATCAGAACTTACCCTGAATGCTGCGCTCATTTTGGCCATCCGTCCAAGTGGACTACACGCCGGCTTTACCAGTCACCCCGCGATAGTTCTGTCTCGCTTTGGGCGTCGGCATCACGTCTTCATTCCCCCTTGCTCTCGCTTGTAGCCGGCCCGAAGCCGCAACGTTCGCGCATGCCTTGCCGGAATCGTTCGCGCTCCTCTGGAGTCATCTTCTCCCAGCGCTCGCCCATGCGACCGCGGAATTTAGAGCGGGCCTGACCGTGGAATCCGAATCCCCCGAATAGAATCCGGCATAGCGCCAACATCCCAAGTCCTTGCCAGAAGGTAATCAGCCGCCAGCCGAAGAGCGGCGGCAGCAGCCAATTCCAAAGCAGCATCACTATTTCGCCGCCGATGACAACAAAGAGCGCCATCGCCAGAATCGCCAGCGGAGCAATGAAAATCAATTTCTTCCATCTCGGTCTCATGTTCAGCTCCTCCCTTTCGTAAATTCCTCGTAAATCCTTTGCAATCGCCCGCGCAGATGCAGCACCGCGTAGCGTTTGCGCGAGAGCAGCGTATTCATGCTCACGCCGGTCTCAGCGGCCATCTCCTTGAAGCTGCGCCCTTCCAACTCGTGCGCAACAAACACTTCGCGTTGCTTCTCCGGCAATTCGTCGACGGCCAACTCGAGTTCCTCAAGCAGCACGTTTCGCGCGTAAAGCGCCTCCGGTCCGGCATCGGGCGATGGCAGCAGGTCTTCCAACCGCAACAATTCGTCGTCGTCGTCGTCCTCGTCCTCGACGGCGGCATCGCTAAAGCTCTCCGGCTTCTTCTTGCGAAACAAATCGGTGATGCGGTTGCGCGCCACGCGAAACAGCCATCCGGTCACGTGCTCGATCGGCATCAACAGCCGGTTCGCTTCCACCAGTTTGTAAAAGACGTCCTGCAGAATGTCTTCAGCGTCGCGCGGGTCGGGCACGCGCCGACGAATGAAGTTGCCCAGCCGGGATTGCTCCCGCTTGACCACTTCAGAGATGCGCTGGTCCTGTTCGAGTGCCATCCGCTCCAGGCTCGCTGCGTCGCTCATCTAAGGTTGTAGACGGATGAGGGGGTGCGAATATTGTAGGTCGCCAGGCTGCTAACAGTGTTCCCCATTTCGCACGGCGCTGTGACGTACGTCACTGAGTTGTTCTTCCAATTAGGAGGAAAATTCGCAGTCCATAAACTTATCTAAGGAGAATCCCATGAGGTTTCGCAGGTCCATCTCGTTGTTCGCAGCCTCGCTGCTGGCTTTCGCCGGAGTCGCGTTGGCTCGTCCGCAATCGGCCGCGAATTCGGCTACCGGCAAGGACACTGTCCTGACGCCCGCGCAGGTTGGCAACAAACTCTTGCCAGGCAAAGTGTTTTTCCGCGGCCAGGTGGCGACCGTGCAGGCTCGTAATTCCGGCGGCGTTCGCTTTGCCGATGGTCTCCTGGTGTTTGCGGGGCTTGTGGATAGCTCTGGTTACTCCACTGCCATGAAAGAAAAGTACCAGGCGTATCTCATCAACGAAGTGCCTGTCGAAATCGGCGGGCAAACGCTGAAGCCCGGCGCCTATGGCTTCGGCTTCCTCGAAGGCAACAAGTTCGTGGTCATGGACATCGGCGGCAACGATGTTCTGCAGGCCGATTCCACGAAAGACACCGAAATAAAGCGCCCCGTGCCGCTACAGTTCAAGGAAGGCTCGGAAGCCGGGACTTATCGGCTCTATCACGGCCGTGACTACGTGGAATTTCACCGCGCAAAATAACGCCGTCTCGAAATAACACTCTCTTCTCTAACGTCTACCTTCGGAAGCGGCCGCCTTGCTCTTTGCCGTAAGGCGGCCCTGCTTCGATCACCACGCCAGATTCGAGCCCTTCGAGAGCCAGCGATTCCGGCTCTTCTGCTCCCCGTTGCGACAGGATGATCATAGTACCCACATGTGTGGAGTCGAGGTGTGACGCGGTGGTTTAGGTGCAGCCTATCCGTGGCCGACTCTTTCGTCTGTCGGTGCCTCACTAGCTGTACCATGCTTCCGTCTTCACACCCCGCTCATCGAACCGGATATGCGGATTTCCCGCGTCCGGCTCTCGGAGAAAGTGTCACGAGGTCGCCCACGGGAGATTGCGCGTCCGTCTGGTAAGGCGGACAAGGCCCCGCACGTCGTGCAGGGAGGCCTCCGAAAACCGCTTGGTCCCCGACATGACCTTGTGCTTGGCACACAACCACTGACGTAGCCTCTTGCAAGCGTGGTTGTCCACCGCTCGATAGGCCTTGCTGACTGGCCCTAGACAAAAGTAGTTGGCCCATCCAATCATCGTGCGATTGAGCTTCGCTACCACCGTCTCCTGGTCCAGCAGGGTTTGATCCCGTCCGGTCATCTCGCTAATCGTCTCGCAGATGCGGATCACCCGCTTCTTCGAGGGAACCGTGCCAATGTACGCACGCCCTGTCTTCAACGAGTAGCACCGACCAAACGTGTAACCCAGAAAGTCGAATTTCTCTTCCGGCAGTTTACACACCCGCGTCTTCGTTTCATTCACCGTCAACTTCAGCTTCGCCATGATGTCTCGCATCCTAGCCAGCGCCTCTTCCGCTCGGCCTCGGCAGCAGATCACCAGGTCATCGGCGTAGTTAACGATGTATGCAGCAAGACGCTTCTCGTGTCCGAGCTTTTTCCATCCCAGCACGAAACGGCGCATGTACAAGTTGCTGAGCAACGGGCTGATCGGGGCTCCCTGCGGAGTTCCCCTTCCTTCATCCCGATTGCGCGTGCTCCGATGCGCATCCCCTTTCTCGTCGGTCTCTTCTACAGGAGCTTCTAACCACATTTTGATCAAATGCAGCATCGCTCCGTCGACGACCCGTCGAGCCACCGACTTTAGAAGGTCGGCGTGGGGAATGCTATGGTGGGTAGGGACGGATCTTGAGGCGAACCCTCTTGTGCCCGTCCCCCCTCGCAGAACCCGTCGAGCGGATTGCCCGCAACGGGCTCCCCAGGTCGCTCTCGTGAAAAGGCCGTCAGACCGTCGCATGGCGAGTTGACACGGCATAAGGTAATTCGAACCAGGTTTGATGCAGGAGATAGGACCAGTAAAGGCGGTGCCGCTGACTCCGTCGTCTCAAGGTACGGGCCCATTGTCGTTGTACCTCACGCCGGATCCCGTCGAGCTTCGGTTTACAGTGGTGTAGCCCGAAATACTGGTAGAAGCCGCGCAGCATCATCACGAGTTGCTTTTGCTGATCCCGCCGCTTCCAATGCCTATGCTTGCTGAGCCATTCCTTGGATTTGGCCAAGAACTTTCGGCGGCTTTTGTCGCATGGGACCCGCACCAAGGCAAACTTGCCGCCTCGGTCGGTGCCGCAGACATGCTTGAATCCTAGGAAGTCAAACGTATCCGGTTTCTCTCCGGTCTTCTCTAGGTCCGTCCGGACAAAGCGTCCGAAGCGCATCACCCGCGTCTTTTCCTCCGCCAACTCCAATCCGAATTTCCCGAATCGATCCGTCAGGTTCTTGTGGAACTCTTCCGCATCGCGCCGGTATTGGAAGTTCACCACGAAATCGTCAGCAAACCTCGTCAGGTACGCCTCCCCCTGACACGCCGGTCTGATCTTCTTCTCGAACCAGAGATCAAGAGCGAAATGCAGGTAGATATTGGATAAGATCGGGCTGATCGGCCCGCCTTGTGGCGATCCTTCTTCCGTTCGCGTAACGACTCCTCCCACCATGAAACCTGCGTTCAGCCATTTGCCGATTAGGCGCAGGATGAGCGGGTCTGCAATCCGATGTGCAACCATCTTCTGCAGCCAATCATGCTGGATGTGGTTAAAGTAGCCTCGGATGTCCGCCTCGAATAAGTGTCCAACCTTCTTCGTGACGATGATCCCGCGTAGCGCCCGGAGGGCTCCGTGGGGATTACGTCCGGGCCGAAATCCATACGAGCATTCCAGGAAATCCGCCTCGAACACCGCTTCCAATATCCGCGCGACCGCTCTTTGTAGCAGGCGATCTTCGACCGTCGGAATTCCGAGCGGCCTCGTCCCTGCCTTGCCAGGTCCCTTCGGTATTTCCACTCGGCGAACCGGTGGAGCCCGATAAGCTCCTTGCTTTAAACGCTCGCACAGTTCTTGAACCCGTGTGTCCAAACCCTGTTCAAACTCCTTCGTCGTCTCACCATCGACACCGCTCGCACCCCGCCGATTCATCTGCTTCCAGGTTTCCGTGAGGAACTCCGGTGTGAGCAGATGCGCCAGCGACGTGAAGCGTAGCTTCGGATTTGACTTCGCCTTCTTCGCGATCTGGTCCAGTTGTGTGGACATTCTTCTCCTACCTCTGAGTGTGCAGGGAATGTTTCCCTGGACCAGCCACTCAACCTGCCCCGCTGCTTCCCCATGTACGCGGCTTTCCCGCGCTCCGAGTATTACCAGCGAGTCCGACTTCCACCGTCGCTTCTGTCTCCCTCAGGTTGGTCCATTCGGTTGACATACTCGGCCCGCTATTTCCAGGCCGAGACGGCGGTGGATCTCCCAGGTGCCATGACGCTTCCGTTTCTGTCCATGCCGTGCTCTTAGACCCCGCCGGAATCTCCGGCGACCATCGCCTTTTGCGGTCGCCTACTGTTGCCTTCCAGATATTCGACCCTGTCGGCTTCCGGATGTGTCACGAGGCTCAATCGCTTCACTTGCGTTACGGCCTGGACATCGCTCTGCCTACGCTTAACTCATGTCGTTACCTTCATGAGCCCAAGACTCGATTCCCGGTGAGGCGGCTCGTCCCCTTTCCGGGGCGGGAGTTTCACCCGCTGGAAGCGCCGGGCTTATCCTGGCGCACCGAAGTAGCCGCTTAAATCCGCGTCTACAATTTGTCCATGGCCGGTGTTGAGCAGCTTGTGGACCTGCCTCACGGCATCCAACGCGCTGCGTTCTGGCCGATAGGCATATTGCTCCGGCTGCAGGTCGGTCTCGAATATGGGTTCGAGCACCAAAACTGCCGCCGTCTGTGCCGCGCGATCTTTGATCGTGGGTACTCCTAACGGCCTCTGCTTTCCGTCCGGCTTCGGTATCCACACTCGCCGTACGGGCTGCGGTCGATACGTTCTACTTCTCAGCTCTTGCGCCAGTTCGTCCAACCACTTCTTCACCCCGTACTCTTCGATGTCCTCGAAGGTCTGGCCATCCACGCCTGCTGCTCCGCCATTGGCTTTGCAACATTCGTAAGCGAACGCCAGAACGTCTGCTCGGTACACCTTGTCGTACAGAGCATAGAAGCGAAACTTGGGCGATCCCTTCGCTTTGTCGTGTAACGCCGTCTGCAACTTCTGAACATTAAGTGGAGTTGTTAGGCTCATCGCCAATCCCTCGGTCCTTCGTTGCTTCTTGCGCTTCCTTTCAACTGAGGCCCCTTCCCTCCACCGGCGTTACCCGGCTTCGTCGGTACTGCGAGCCTCTCCGCCATCCCAGACGGCCCGGCCTGTCTCTCGCGAGTTGCCAGTTGATCCATACTACGATCACCGCTGGGACTTCCCGTGTTGCGTATGGTCCCCTTTGCCTGCATGCCGTCGCCAATACCCCGGCAGGACTGATAGAATCTTGTTCGCTCGTACGATTCCATCAGCTTCGGCCTTCCCCGAAACCGGGGCGGGTCGGCTCCTGCATTGCTCTTTTCGGGGCCTGCTCAGCGTTCATTCACGTTACGGCCTGCATGCTCGCCAAGTCGCCTTCGCGACCCTCTGCACCAGAGGCTTCAGCAGTCTCGTTGCCTCCACTGCTGCTCTGATTGCTACCGGGTGGAGCGAACCAGTTCCCGGGCGGGTATACTCCCGCTGTGGACCACCGCCTTTTCACGGCGCACCCGGTAATGCAACTAACCTTCCAAGTAAAATACTGAGGTGGAGGCAACTTTTCAAAGCCGGACTTCTGGATCCATGTGGCCCTTCCTTGCCGCCTGATTCAGGAGGGGCTCGCGGAACAAGGGGAGCAAATATGACTTTAGGCCCGTCGCCTTCCGGCACGCACCAAACGTGGAATCAGAACAAGGATTGCGCCATAAATGAGGAGGGAGGCGGCTAGCGACTGGCTGCTGCCAAAGCGCATATCCTCAAAAAGAAGTTTTAGACACCCCAAGGCGGCCGCGGCGTAGGCCATCCACACAAGCTCAAGCCGTTTCCATCGTGCACCGACAAAAGCCAGGAGGAGCGCGGCCACGCACGTCACGAGGGTGCGAATGAAGGCCAATTGGGGGAGTACCGCTACGTCCCCACGTGCGGTGAGCCAGACCAGAGCACTAACAGCGAGCGCGGCGGCCGCGTAGACCGCCAGAATCGCAGGCAATAGCCGCAAGATTCGTGCCCCAAGGTGCTCGCCAGGATAGCGGGAGATCATAGCCGTGCAGAAAAGGGCTGCGGCGGCAGCTACGATCGGTAGCGCTCCGGGGGCAGGAGGAGACGCTCCGGCAAGGGCACGGCCCGCATACACGAGCAAACCCGAAGCGTAGACGGCGCCGCTCAGGTATCCCACGCCGTGCAAATCGAGCGAGGGACTGCGCAGTCGGACGCCTAGCCCGGTCGCAATCCCCGACGCTAAGCACAACCAGAGCACCAGCGCCAGGGAGGGAAGAGAGAAAAAACTGCCCGCCATCACAAAGCCGACTCCGCAGGTAGCATAGAAAGCGAAGTTAGGGCGCTCGCGATGACGGGCAAGCACGCCGAACGCGGCGAAATAACACGCGGCGCCGACGACGAGGCAGGAAGCTCCTAACGCAACCAGGCCGTCATTCTGTGTGCTTCGGAGCACGGCCCAGACCGCCAGCAGAACAGTGGCAACAAGCTGCGTGGCCTCAAAGACCGTGACCTTCCTCCGAAGAATCATGGAACGGATGGCCAGACTGACGGCATAGATGCCAAAAAGAGCGGCAACAAGAGCAATGAGGACGCCCGAAGCCACCGGGCCGTACTCCGGAACAATCGATTTGGGATTTCCAAGGATGATGATCAGGATGAGTGCCGCGAAGTCAGTAGCCGTGGCAACGACGGGGCGCAGCATGGGCCAGCGGCCCCGACAGGCAGCAAACTCGCTCAGCAACGCCATGACGAGAAGCGCTACGGTGAAGGGCACGAGAGCACGAGTGGCAGCCATGAGGATCAAAGCGGTGATCACCGCGGTGAGCGTTCCCACCCAGATGACGGAAGAAACATTGCGGCGCCAGGCCAACACCAAGGCCAGCAAGGCAAATGCGGCCAGGACAGCAGCGGTCACGCGCGGATCGAGTATTCGGAAGCGCACTGTGACCTCCCAAAGCATGGGAGAAAGAATCAGCGCTGCCGTGCCGGCATAGGTAAAGCGCGCGAGACCGGTTTGCGTGCGAGGCCATGCCGCCCACACCAGCCAAGCGGCGGCGTAAGCCAGCGCGAGCGTCACGGCAAGCCAGCGCGGCAAGGTTCCGGACTCCGAAGCGGCACGAAGAAGATACGCACCAGCAATTCCGAGAATCGACATGCCGAAAACCGAGAACACGTTCCGCTGAGACTGATCGGACGATGATTCCTCCAGACCAAGATCAGGGGTGGCTGGAGCCGCGGGCGGGACTGGTTGAGGAGACTGTACTTGACCGCGATGTTCGAGGAGAGAAAGCCGGCGCTCTAGCTCGCTCACGCGCGCGCGGAGTTCTTCCAGATGAGATGAACCGTCTTCGGGAGGCATGCCCGTCCACCTCGACTCGTTGCAGCCGCTGCTGGAAGCGGCTGCACCAAAACCCACAGGATAGCAAAGGGCAAGAAGGTCAGGAGAACGGCTGTCAACAACCCCTCCCCTGATTGAGTTTTACTGTTTCTCGAGCTGGCGTCAACTGGGCTGAAGTTCAGAAGAGTCCATAAGCTGGGCAGGTAAGTTCCGGTGAGTCGGGCAGATTGCGTGAAGGCTGCTACAGTTCGGCTAGACTATTTTGCCTGGCGGGACTTGATGTAGCTGGTCAGATCTCTGATCCATGCTGCGCGCTGCGCTTTATCCAGCCGGTTCGTGTCGGCCCAAACGGGCATCTCGGCTGGTCCATGCGCGGGGAGCGTTACCCCATTGCGGAGGACCTTTCTTACGTAAGCTTCGGGAAACTTGCCGCCATGACGCCGTGACAAGGTCGTGAGATCCGGAGGCACTCTGTATGGAGCAGGGAATGGTCCGCTCCCCTTCAAGTCGTCTCCATGGCAGACGGCGCAATGCTGCGTAAACTGCGCGGCTCCGGCCGAGAGCGTCGATGAACCTTCTGGCGCTTTCTGCGACTGCTTTTCTTGCCCATAGCAAGGTGCGACAACCAAAACCGACAGCAGACACAATATGAGTAGGTTGCCAAGATTGCGGAGGATGATGAGCCCTTGCATCTGGGGACCTCCCGAAGTCCCATCCGATTTCGGCACCAGTAACTGACTCAAGTATTCTGAAAACGCGGACGAATGGCAGTGATTGTTGTCACCGAGAAGTGTAACGGCAACTACAAAGCGTCGGTGGCAGGAACAATCCGCATAGGGGCGGAGACGGTGCGATTGCGCAGCGTGCGAGAAACAGCGAGGCTAGAATGTGTGCGCGCTGCGGATGTCCACGATGCCCCAGAGCATCGAGCGATCGCACTCAGCCTGGTTGCCGACAAGGCCCGGCGGCGGTTCCGCAAAACTTCGCAAAACTACGACAGCCTGCTCGGTGGCCGCGCGACGCACAGCTTGCGAGAGCCGCGAACGGTAAGCCGGCTCCGCACCATCCAGAATGTTTGAGAGAGCGAAACCGTCAAAAAACCGGGGAGGACATGATTCCAGCCAGGATGCCGCGTCCGCCAGGACGAACTGGATCTTCCGCGTTTTCGGCTGAGACTGCTCGCTGGCTTCGCCGAGGAGAAGAGAGCGCGCGTAAGGATTTGAAGCATTTTGATGCCGGGAAAATCCTCTCTCGAGCCGCTTGCGAAGCACGGCGCCGAATTTCAACGGCAAGGAAGAAAGTAATTGCGGGGAGTACGCCGCGCGCAAGATGGCAGGAGACATCAGAGTATCGAAGCCGGTGCGGAAGCGGCGCGTGTCCAGATGCTTCCTCCAAAAGTCTATCTGTTGGGCGAGGTCAGAGAGGGCAAGGAAGGCGCGCACAACTCTTACCCGCCAGCCCACGAATGGCATGAAAGCGCGCGCGAACTTCATGGCCCGTTCGGCGTCCCCCGTTTCGACCGGCCCGCCGGCGGCGCGCCTCTCGGCATACGCGAGCTGGGCCGGATTGATGTCGCAAGCCACCACTTCGTGATGCTCGGCGAGATGGAGCGCGGTGCCACCGGCGGACGCAATGCAGAACACGCGACCTTTGCCCTGAAACGCTGATCCCTCAATCTCCGCGTCTTCGTACATGCGCCCAAAGAGCAACCGATGTGGACCGCTCGATGATCCGAAGCGCCCCGCTTGCCATGCTGTTTCCGAGTTCACTACCGGCCTCCGGGAAGGGCACCGCAAACCCAGACGAGGACGAGGAAGGCAATGTTCTTGACGACCATGCCGGCGGGGTCGTGGATGATGCGGCGGGCCCACAAGAGTCCGTTGGCATTGAGCAGAATGAGCAGGACTGTCTGAACGATGGCGCACGTGCCCGGAGCAATTCCGGCCATTACCCAAACGGCGAGCGCGACCTCGACGACACCGAGCGTCTTGAGGAAAAGCAATCCGAACCGCGGGCCCAGGCGCGGCACAGCGGTGACGACGTCGACTTGCGATTTCACGCGGCCGAGGAGCTTGCACCACAGCCCCTCGTACAGCCAAACGGATGCGACACTGAGCCGAATGATGACTAACGGCGGGAACGCGATGGCGATACTGTGCACGCAAGACCTCTCGCAGGGGCGCTCTGCGGCGTAAAAGATTCCGCACCAGCCAGACGGATGGATGGATTTCCAGGAAAAACGGCGGCGCAGACGCCGCGCAGAATGTGGCGGTGAAGCTGGCGAACGAGGAGCGCTTCCAAAGGACGCCAAAGGCGGCGCGGACGGAGGAACGCCTGGTAATTGGTAATCAGCACGACGTCGGTTGCCTCGCCGCAGGAATTGAGTTGGTACGAACCGCCAAGGGTGAGAATGCAACCTTCGATCCCCAAACGCTGTTGAATGACTTCGAATTGCAGGAAATGCGGTGGTGTAACGGTGGTGATCCGCTTGATCAAGTCCCCTGCCCTATAGACGCAGTGGACGAGTGACCCCACGCAGGTCTTGTCCCCTTCACTTCGGAGTGGGTGGGGCAAAAACGCGCGAAGAAGGAACGGCGGCCGGCCGGGAACGTCTTCATAGAGCATAATGTGGTTCCAAACCACGTCCGAGCTGGCGTTGAAGTGAACCCGCGTCGCGACCTTCTCACTTGCAGGTTTGCCCCCAAACAGCAAACTGGCGAGCCGATACCACGCTGTTCCTTGTTTGCGGGGCCGCAGCATCGCCGGGATCGGTTCCGCCACCTGCGGTTCGGCGTTGCGGCTGGTGCTCATTCCACACTCCTGTATCAATTGTTCCGCGCAAACCGGCACAGAGAGGCCCGGAGAATCCGAGGCGTCCTACTGGGCTGTACCGCTTCAAGATGAGCGTGCTAAGCGCCGACTCTCGACGACAGACCCGACAGGATCTTGGCGTTTAAGGTGCCGCCGAACGCGCCTGCGAAGGCTCCGAGGAATGCCGGAATGACATAAATATTCGCCATCATGGCAGAGTCAAACCAATGACCAAGCACGGCAGGGCCAAGCCAGGCACCCAACCAGGCAACGATCCACTGGCCAATGAAACCATCGAGCCCCGCGAACAAACGATAGCGGAATCCCCAATGGACCACCGCAGCAGCAATCGCACTGAGGATCAGTAGAACCAGGAATGAAGGGAAAGCCATTCCGATCAAGGGAGCACTCATCAGGAACCTCCTCTGCACACTCAGACTTTTTGATCTACTTCAGGCCAGGATGACTCGACGTAAATTGCCGACTCATTGTCAGGAGCCGACCCGGACGTAACGCGGGCCACCGCGAATTCTACTCCTACGCTGCCTTGACCCGAACATTAACTTTTTGTGACTGGGTCAGCTTAGGAAGATTGAGGGTCAGTACTCCGTTCTTCAGCGTCGCGGAAGCTTTCGCGGCTTCGACTTGCACTGGCAAAGCGATAACACGAAGAACATCGGAGGCGCGCGTCTCGGAGTAAATCGTGTTGCCTTTCTTTTCTTCCTTGCTGGTTTCGTGCTTGCCCGTAATTGTCAACCGTTGCGGCTCAACGCTGATTTCGAGTTCCTTCGCGCTAAAGCCGGGCACTTCGGCCTTGACCTCGAGAGCCTGGTCATTCTCAACCACGTCAATCCGAACTGGATGAAGCAATTCACGTTCAGCCTGGAGCCAGTCGTTCAGTTCGCGCCCGTGTTGATGTCCGTTGGTTTCGAAGATTTGATA
The DNA here is from genome assembly GCA_963824515.1 of uncultured Acidobacteriota bacterium. GTDB lineage: Bacteria > Acidobacteriota > Terriglobia > Acidiferrales > UBA7541 > Acidiferrum. Next base: position 242,233 of record CAWGPN010000010.1, on the reverse strand, counting down.
GGCACGACGTTGGATGTCGTCAAAAATAGAGCTTACAAAGTTAACCAAAGATGAGAATTGGACGATTTTAGGTGCACTCGAATGCCGCGTAACTGCAGTGTGTTCGGTCATGTCGTTCATCTCGTCGTTCGCCGATGAATCCGCAAGCGACGCCGCGGATGAATTTAATACTGGTGCAAGCAGGAACTGGGTGATGTGACCCTGGTCACTGTGAGATGTGACCTGCGCAGGCTCAACTGCTGATGAATGCCGTGCCCGGAGATTCGCGGAATGGAACCTGGAGGGTTGACGAGACAGCGATAGAGCAAATGCGGGTTGGCCGGGGCGTGGAAGCGGTGCCCCGGCGTGAAGGTGTCTGGACGGAATTGCAATTAAACTTCGTTTTTGTGGAAGCGGTCGATGAGATGGTCGCAGGCGCGTACGGTGACGGCCATCATGGTTAGCGTGGGATTTTGGCAGGCGGAGGAGACGAAGCTGGCGCCATCCATGACGAAGAGATTTTTAACGTCGTGAGTCTGATTGAAGGGATTGAGGACGGATTTTTTCGGGTCGTGGCCCATGCGGGAGGTGCCGAGTTCGTGGATGGCCATGCCTGGCATTTCGACTCGTGTGCGCACGCGGATGTCCTTTCCGCCGGCGGCTTCAATCATTTCGGCTGCGCTGGCACCGGCATCTTCCATGAGGGCGGCTTCGTTGTCGCCATGGGTCATATTGATATGCAATGCAGGAATGCCCCAGGCGTCCTTCAAGTTGGGGTCAATTTCGATGAAGTTGTCCCAGCGGGCGAGGGATTCGCCGAAAGCGCCGAGACCGATCCTATAGACGCCTTCCTTCACCGCTTTCTTTAGCGAAACTCCATAGCCTTCGGCGCTGAAATTGAAATCGGGGCCGGCACCGCCTTGGTAACCGAAGCCGCGGAGGAAAGGGGAACGCGACTTGCTCGAAGGTGTGTTACGGAAGCGCGGGACATAGATGCCGTTGGGGCGCTGCGGCTCGTTGGCATTGGGAAGAATATTCAAATTCGTGAGCTGGCCGGAGGCGCCGCCGCCGACTACGTGGTCCATCAAATAGTGGCCGAGAGCGCCGCTGGAGTTGGCGAGGCCCTTGGGATATTCGCGGGTGGAAGAGTTGAGCAGAATGCGCGTGGATTCAAGAGCCTGAGCACAAAGGATAACGGATTTAGCACGGACTTCCTTGACCTGGCGCGTGAGGCGATCCACGTAGGTGATGCCGCTGGCTTTGTTGGAGGCGTTGTCCATATTGACGTGGCTGACGACGGCGTTGGTGATGAGGGTGCAGTTTTTGGAGTTGATGGCGTCCTGAACGGTGGTGAAGGGACTGCTGAAATAGGAGAAGGTGACGCAACCGCGTTCGCACGGGCCGCAATAGTGGCAGGGGAGGCGGCCGTTGTGAGCTTGCGTGAGGACGGCGGCGCGGCCGATGGTGACCGTGTGGCCAAATTTGGCCTTGACGCGTTCCCTTAGCTGCACTTCGCCGCAGCTCATCTTCATGGGCGGGAGAAACTGGCCGTCGGGAAGCATCTCGTTGCGTTCGGCGGCGCCGGTGATGCCGACATATTTTTCGACGATGTCGTAGTAAGGAGAGAGGTCGGCGTAGGAGATGGGCCAGTCATCGCCATAACCATCGCGGCTTGCAGCTTTGAAATCGTTGTCGCTGAAGCGATAGCTTTGGCGGCCCCAAACGAGAGAACGGCCGCCGAGAATGCGCAGGCGCTGCCAGGTGAAGGGTTTGCCGGGCGGAGTGCTGTAAGGATTTTCGAGATCGTTGACGAACCAATCGTAGTTGTACTCCATGCAGGCGTAGCACTGTTTTTGGATCGGACGCGTGCGCGCGACTTCGGGAGAGTGATCGCGGTACTTGAGCTTGTAGGCGGGCATGTGCTCGGTGAATTCGGTCGGGGAGATGGAGCGGCCGGCTTCGAGCAGGGCAACTTTCAGACCCGCTTCGGCGAGCTGCTTGGCGGCCCAGCCGCCGGTGGCGCCGGAGCCGACAACGACGGCGTCGTAGGTTTGCGCGAGTGGATCTTTCTCCTGGAATGTCATGATTGCTTGTGGCCCCCTTCCGGATGCTCACAGCCTTGGTAGTGGCCATGAGTGTAGTTACCGTCCCAGCCTAATTCTTTCGTCAGACCGATCTGCGAAGAGTAGTAGGCGGTAATAATGCGCTGTTTGAGCGCTTCGAAATGAGCATGACCGGGATCTGGCGCTGGGCCGACGTCGTGAATCCATTCGCTGCCAGTATTGGGATAGGCGAGTTCGTGCAGCAAATCGTCCTGATCGTCGCGGGAGAGATATCGGAATGCAGCTCTGAAACGGCGGATGCTTTCGCCGTCGAGAAAAGCGAGAGAGTTCAGGAAGTCTTGCTGCACTTTGGGCGTTTCTGCGGAAAGGACGAGATCGATGTAGCGATTGGCGAGAGCCTCCTTGGCGCCGGGGGTGTCGGTCGCGGGAATAATCAGGTCGCTGAGGATGATGAGCGTTTCATTTTGATGGTCATCCAGAAAGAGCGGCTTCCAGTTGGGGAGGTTGAATTCGTTGGAGGCGTCCACGCCGCGTTGCGCAGGGGTCAATTCAGAGGAGCCCGAAGAGGGCGGCGGAGTCTGTGGCGCGGCGAGCGTGGGGCGAAGGGCAGCGGCGGCGGCACCTGTAAGAACGCTGGCTCGGATCATATCGCGACGATTCATGACAACTCCTTGGGGCGTAACGGCAGCGTTTCGACCTGTTGCCCGCGCACATCGGAATCTATGGATGAGGTGCGGACTCGGTGCAGTACGAACCGATTTTCGCCGCTCGTTGCACGGGAGAGTTTACACCAAAGAGAAGGAAATGGCAGACAAAGCTGGCGCCGATTGGTTCAGATCTGTCTCATTTAATTTGTGCGGGAGCGACGTTGAAGCCGTCGACGGCCAGGACGGGCTTCGCGCCGTCGAGGTCTTGCTTGCGCACGTGCACCGTGATTTCGCGCTTTTCTCCGGGGAGGAGCGAAACGTAGTTGTCGTCCCAGAAGACGGGCAGAATTTCCGGTCCGTTTTTGCCCTTGAGCAAGCGAAGGCGCACGAGGAAGGCGAGGCCGGAGCCGGTATTTTCGATGGTGACATGAGCGGTAGGCTCGGCGCTGGAATCGGAGTATTCCATTGAGGCTTTCACACTGGCTTTGGGAAGATTCTGGAGAGCGTCAAAATCGGCGTACTGGGTGAGAGGCGTGAAATACCACTCGGACTTGCTGAAATCGGGGACATCGGGCTTTGTCGAGAGCCAGTAGAAATTGCGGCTGAGCAATTTGCCGGAGGGAGAAAAGAGCTGAAGGTTCACGAAGTAGACGGAGGAAATGCCTTCAGGCTCGGGAATGTCGAACGTTTTGACGACACCATCGGCATCGACATCCGCGAGGGCTTCTTGGGAAAAACGTTCTTTCATCGACGTGTCGTAAACCTTGGCGACGACTTTCAATTCATGGAGAGGCTTTTGCTCGCCGTTGACGATGGCGACGCTGCGGTCGTCGTAGGAGAACTGGACGTGAACGAGCTCGAGGGCTTTTTTCGAGCCGAAGTAACCGCCGGCGGGGCGCAGGCTGTAGTCATAGAGATGCCAGATCAAGCCGGGCCAGGCGTTGTTCAACATCCATTGAATGATGCCGGTGGATTTGTATTTGTTGCGGCCATAGGCTTCGAACATGGCGCGTTCGCCTTCGTAGGTCATGGCTTGGGATTTCCAGGCGAGATCGGCGACTCCTTTTAGCGGGCCATAGCGCTCTTCCAAAGCGTGCGTAAACTTATTGATGTTTTTGAATTCGCCGCCGCCGGCGTGGTAATCCCAAACTTCATTGATAGGCCAGAGCTTGTCCGGCGGGAACATCGTTTTCAGCTCTTCGAGAGGAGGAACGGCAGGGCCGGGGCTGGTTTCCGTGTTGAATCCGTAAGCGCCGCCGGCCTTGTTATCCAACAGCCAGTAATTCGAGGGGACGTAATCGTAGGGGCCGGACATTTTGACGCCGCTCTCGCCGGTAGGCTCGGTCTTCTTTGCCGACGCGGAGGAAAGGATGGGCTTCGGCCAATGCTCTGCTTTCTCGACCTCTAGATAAGCCTCTTCGCGATCAGTTGGAGGAGGATTATCGCTGCCGTTGAGCCAAACGAGGATGCTGGGATGCGCGCGGAGGCGGAGAATCTGATCACGAAGCGAGTCGACGGAGACTTGCTTGTTTTCGGCGCCCCATTTGCCCCATTTTTCCCAGGCGTCGCAGCAGCACCAGCCGGCCATGACAAGAATGCCGTCGCGGTCGGCGCGATTCATAAATGTTTCGTCCTCGAGCTTGCCTTCGAGGCGAATGGTGTTGAGGCCCATTTCCTTGACGTAGCGGAATTCGGCTTCGCGGCGCGATTGATTGATGCGCAGCATCATGTCCGGAGCCCAGCCGCCGCCACGGACAAGGACGTTTTTACCGTTGACCTTGAAGAGGCGATAGCCTTCGGGAGTGAGTTCGGAGTCGGTCTGGACGATGCCGAATTCGATGGTTTGCTTGTCGGAGACTGGACCCTTCTCCGGGACGAACTCAAGTTCGAGTTTATGAAGATAAGGATCGCCCATCTGGTAGGGCCACCAGAGGCGGGGATTTTTCACGTTGAGCGAGGCGGAATCTTTCGGCGAGATGGCAATGGCACGGCGTTCGCCCGCATTCAGCTCTACGTTTTGCGTGAAGCTGATCGGAGTGGACTCACCGAGAATTCTTCCGCGCAAAGTCCCCTTTACAGGTTCGGTTGAATCGTTGTGGAGTTCGGCGCGAACGGTCAAGTGCGCGTCGTCAATGGCAGGGAGATCCAATTTCGTTTCGACGGCGAGATGCCGCACGGCGACCGGCCCGCTCGCGGAGAGGACCACTTCCTGCCAAAGACCCATGTCCTTGTCGGGCGGGGTGGGATTCCAATCGACCCAAGTGATCCCCAGTTCATTGGCGTGGGGGGCGGATACCTCGACCGCGACCACATTTTCTTTGCCCGCTTCGACGAAGGGCGTGACGTCAAATTCATAGCGGCGAAACGCGCCGACTACCTGGTCCGAGCCGGCGACTTTTTTTCCGTTGATCCAGATATCCGCGCGATAGTTGATACCGCGAAAAGCGAGCCAGACCGTTTTACCTTTATATAGTGCCGGGACTGCGAACTTTTTGCGGTACCACCAGGGGACGGCAAAAGGGCTATCGGCGGGCATTTCCTGATTGGCGAATTCGGAGCCAATCGGATAGGAGACGCCTGGGACAGAGCGCAAATTCATGCCGAAGTAAGGATTCTTGTAAACTCCGTTTTCGACGAGAACGGCAAAGACGGTGTTTGGGGCGGAGGTCTTGTACCATCGGGAATCGTCGAATCCAACGGAGGAGACGACGTCACCCGCGGCACTGACCTTTGCGGAGGATTGAACGCGCCATCCGTCACGGAGAGTGATGTCGCCATCGGCATGTGAGACGGGCACCGCAATCGTTGCAGCGGCAAGAAGGACCGCGGCGAAGCACGCGGGAGCGAGGATGCCATTAGTTCCCCTGAGAAATTGTGCAATTGATCGCGAAAGGAAGATGCCATTCTTGCAGAACGAAATCATCATGAACCCCCGACACCACGCTCGGCCGACCGCAGCACTTAAACCGATTCAATAGAAGGAATAGCGAGCCCTTCCTGAGCCTGCGCGGCCGGGCGCTAGTTTAGCCTGAGCGGAAGAAAAGAGACAAGCGCTATCCAAAAAAGAAAGGCGCGAACCTCGCGGCACGCGCCTCGCTTACTTAAAGCTGCCCGAATTGACCGGAGTTAGTGCACCGCCGGGAGAAACACCTCCGCAGGCGTCATGATCTGGACATTCGGAACTTCCGTGACCACGCGCACACGCTCGAACTTTCCCTTGTTTCCGCCGTTGCCCACGAAGGTCAGCAGGTACTGGTTCGCAAGATGACGCTCGATTTCGTCGAAATACGGCTTCAACGTAACCGGCATGCCCAGGCCGAGGTAGTAAGCTTCGCCGCCAGTTTCTTCCGAAAGACGGCTCAGGTTCGATTGCGCGTTAAACGCCAGGAAAGGCCGCCGGCCGATATGCCCCGCATCCGGAACGTAGATCGACCAGATGTTGATGTTCTTCTTCTCGGCATGCTCGACGGTGGTCTCAAGATCGGGATCGACGGGATCAAAGCCGCCACGGAAATAATCGATGCCCGAGGAAAACAACATGATGGACTTGCGCTCGTTGGAATCGGGCCAGCGTTTGATCCAATCCTGGAGCGCGAGATAGGGGCTAGTGAAAGCACCAGAACTACCCAAGGGAAGGCGCAAGGCCTTAGCGGCGAGCGCGTGATCGTTGGTAAAATCCTGGGCCACCACAGCGGAACCGTTCCGGGCGTAGGCCACGGCGATATAGGTGCTTTCCGGCTGGGCCATGATGAAGGCGCGCAAATCACTCCATTGATTTGCAACGGAGCTTTCGAGTGAATCGTCGATGAGCAAGGCGAGGTAAAGCCTTTCGCTGCGCTTCCAATCCGCCACTTGAATTTGTTCCTTGCTCTGATAGAGCTGGACATCGGCTTTTTTGAGTTCAGGCGGTGCGGCATTCGTATTGTCGACCGCAGTGGCCGTAAATGTGACTCCGGTGGAGTCCGAGGCTGCGGCCTTTGTCGAGAGCGGCAAGGATGCCGTCAAGGCAAGAACTGCCAACAACAATGTCCCCTTCCATTTCAGATTCTTGATCATGAACATACTCCCTTCCTATCATCCCAATTAATTAGATGCGTTCTAAGCCGGGAAAGTGCATATCTTCCTCCAAGCAGAAGAGCATTCCGTCGTAGAATGCACCCCGGCCAGAGGGGGCTGATTTCTTGAAGAGCTATATCGGGGCGATCGACCAGGGCACAACCAGCACGCGCTTCATGGTGTTTGATAGGGCCGCGCGCGTCGTTGCGGTGGCGCAGAAAGAGCACGAGCAAATCTTCCCGCGGCCGGGATGGGTGGAGCACGACGCGCTGGAAATCATGCGCCGCACGGAGGAAGTCATCGCCGAGGCGCTCGAACAGCGCGGTTTGCGCGCTTCCGATCTGGCGGCCATTGGCATAACCAACCAGCGCGAGACCACCGTCGTGTGGGAGAGGTCCACGGGCCGACCCATCGCCAACGCGATCGTATGGCAAGACACACGCGTTTCGGAAGATGTGGGGCGTTTTGCAAAGGACGGGGGACCGGACCGCTTTCGCGCGGAGACGGGTTTGCCGCTGAGCACGTATTTCAGCGGGCTGAAATTGCGCTGGCTGCTGAAAAACGTTCCGGACGCAAGCGCAAAGGCGGCCGCCGGAGATTTGCTCTTTGGAAATATCGACACCTTTCTCGTCTGGAACTTGACAGGCGGCACTAAGGGCGGCGTTCACATCACGGATGTGACGAACGCGAGCCGGACACAACTCCTCAATCTGAAAACACTGGATTGGGATGAGAAGTTGCTCGCGGCGTTCGAAATTCCGCGAGCGATGCTGCCGCAAGTGCGATCGAGCAGCGAAGTGTATGGCGCGGCGAAGCTTCCGGCCGTCGCCGGCGTCGAGGTCGCGGGCATTCTGGGCGATCAGCAGGCCGCGCTGGTCGGACAGGCTTGCTTCCAGCCCGGCGAAGTGAAAAACACTTATGGAACGGGCTGTTTTCTGCTGATGAACACCGGAGAGCGCGCGGTTCCCTCGAATTTCGGTCTGGTGACGACAGTTGCCTACAAGATGGGACACGCTCCAGCGTGTTATGCGCTGGAAGGTAGCATCGCGATTTCGGGAGCGCTGGTGCAATGGCTCCGCGACAATCTCGTGATGATTGAAAAAAGCGCGGACATTGAAACGCTGGCGCGCACGGTGAAAGACAACGGCGGGATTTATTTCGTTCCGGCCTTCTCCGGGCTGTACGCGCCATATTGGAAAGAAAATGCACGCGGCGTGATTACCGGGCTAACGCGCTATGCCAACAAGGGGCATCTGGCAAGAGCGGTTCTGGAAGCCACGGCGTTTCAAACGCGCGAAGTCGTTGAGGCCATGGAAAAAGATTCGGGGATAGCGCTATCGTCGCTGCGCGTCGACGGCGGTATGGTCGTGAATGAACTGTTGATGCAGTTTCAGGCGGACATTTTGAACCGGGAAGTCGTGCGGCCAGTGATTCAGGAAACGACGGCGCTTGGGGCGGCTTATGCAGCGGGGCTGGCAGTGGAATTTTTCTCCGGCCTCGATGAGTTGCGGGCCAATTGGGCCGTGGACAAAACGTGGACTCCGCATTTTGCGGAAGCGGAGCGCGAGGAACTTTACAAGCAATGGAAAAAGGCGGTCACACGGTCGTTCGATTGGGTTGGCTCATGATACGAAACGCGGACATGTGCGCGGCACTTTCCGCCGGCGGAGGAGATTGCTGAATGACATCCCCTTTCTTGGGCGAATTTCTGGGAACGATGATACTGGTGCTGCTCGGCAATGGAGTCGTCGCCGGAGTTCTGCTGAGGCGATCGAAGGCGGAAGGCAGCGGATGGATGGTTATTACCACGGGATGGGCGCTGGCGGTGATGTGCGGCGTCTTCGTTTCGATTGCGTGCGGGAGCAGCGATGCGCATTTGAACCCGGCGGTTACGCTAGGTTTTGCGGTCCGCGACGAAAGCTTCGTGAAGCTCGCGCCGTATATGACCGCGCAACTCCTTGGCGGTCTCGCGGGCGCCACTTTAGTTTGGCTGCACTATTGGCCGCATTGGAAGGAAACGCCGGATGCCGCCGATAAACGGGCATGTTTCTGCACCGCGCCGGCCATCCGCAACTTTGCCGCGAATTTGCTGAGTGAAACCGTCGGAACGTTTGTTCTGGTTTTTGTGGTGGGCGCGATTTTTTCGAAGCGAGTGGCCGCCAGCGGTCCTGCTCCTGGATTAGGCGCTTACCTTGTGGGAAGTCTGGTGTGGGGCATTGGGCTTTCGCTGGGCGGCACGACCGGGTATGCCATCAATCCGGCGCGCGACTTGGGCCCGCGCATCGCGCACGCCATTTTGCCAATCGCCGGAAAAGGCGGCTCCGACTGGAGCTACGCGCCAGTCCCGATCGTTGGTCCGCTGCTCGGGGGAGCGCTGGCGGGATTACTTCTGCGCGTTCTTTCCATTTCTTGAAGTCCTTTCGCAAGCGCAAGTAACCGATTCCGCATGTGATTTCGGGGCTCTGCGCGCGCAGATGTCACCCCTGCGTTAATCTGCAGAGGAATGGAAACAATCACCATCGCCCGGGCAGTATAGGGCAGAACCACGCCTACCGCTGCCTCGCGGCCGCAAAGCTCGTGGATTTACCGTCCGTGGATTGACTTAACGGTTGGCTGCGGCGCCTGGTCCGCACCGCTTTTGCTTGCCGGATTTTATTTTGCGAACTCTTACAGCCACGGCTGCTATTGGCGTGATTCTTCAGCCGCTGAATGTGACGCGAATTTATTTGTTTTCCAGTCTCTGCTGCCTCATCACGCTACTTTTTCTGGCCGTAATAGGCGCTGCTGCCGTGTTTGCGAAGGAAATGCTTCTCATGGAGGTGTTTTGAGATGGGACGCGCTTTGGGATCCGCAGAAATCGTCTGGAGCGCCATGACGGCAATTTCTTCCAGAATCACGGCGATGTGCGCCGCTTCCGAGGGTGTTTTTCCCCAGCAAAATGGCGCGTGGCCGGCAACGAGGACCGCGGGCACGTGAAGCGGATCGAGCTTTTTGAACCGGCGGACGATGGCATGTCCGGTGTTTGCTTCGTAGTCCGTCTGAATCTCAGCGGGCGTCAGGGGCTTCGTCACGGGGACTGGACCGCGAAAATAGTCAGCATGGGTCGTTCCGAAGCACGGGATTTCCTTTTGCGCCTGCGCCCACGACGTCGCGGCGGTTGAATGCGTGTGCGCCACGCCGCCAATGCCGGTGAACGCACGGTAGAGGATCAAATGAGTAGGAAGGTCGGACGAGGGCCGCAAAGATCCTTCGACGGCTTTCCCTTCCAAATCGACCACGACAATATCTTCCGGCTTCATCGTTTCATACGGCACGCCGCTGGGTTTGATCGCCACCAGCCCCTTCTCGCGCGAAATGCCGCTGGCATTCCCGAATGTGTACAGTACCAGCCCGCGCCGCACCAGCTCGAGATTTGCTTCCAACACTTCCTCGCGCAATTCTTTCAGGATCATGAGTTGCCTCGCGATGCGGCTGCAATTCGCCGCAGTGCTGGGAGTATGCGCCCGGCTGGAATCGCAGGCGAATCAGGTTTGCCAAATCCAAAATACAATTCGCGATAGAGCCCGTAAAGCTCTTCATAGACGCGCGCGGAGGCGGGATCGGGCTCGACTACGCGATGCTCCGGGCACAACGCGCGCTGGGCGTCTTCGATGGAGCCGTAAGCACCGGCGGCCATCGCCGCAAAAATTGCCGAGCCCAGACTCGTCACGTCCGATTTCGGAATCAACACAGGCTTATTGAGCACGTTCGCATAAATCTGGTTGAGCACATTGTTCTTCTGCGGGATGCCACCGCCGTTGATCACACGGTCGATGGGAACTCCGTGCTTTTCCATTCGTTCAAAAATCACCCGCGTATGAAAAGCCGTGCCTTCGATCGCCGCGAAAAGTTCGTCTTGGGGAGCGTGCGTAAGATTCCATCCAAAAGTAATCCCGCCAAGTTCGGAATTGACCAGTACCGTCCGGTCGCCATTATCCCAGGTCATCCGCAGCAGGCCGGTTTGTCCGGCCTTGTACGTCTCCAGTCCCGCCGAAAGCGCCGCGACAGTCGAACCGGCGCGCCGCGCGATGGCCTCGAAAATATCTCCCGTAGCAGAGAGGCCCGCTTCCACTCCCGTTTTTTTCGGGTGTACCGAGCCGGGAACCACGCCGCAAACGCCGGGAATGAGCCGAGTGTGATCGCTCATCGCAATGATGCACGTTGAAGTCCCAACGACGTTTACCACGTCGCCCGTGCGAGCGCCGGCGCCAATTGCATCCCAGTGGGCATCAAACGCGCCGACGGGAATCGGGATTCCCGCGCGAAGGCCGAGCCTCGCCGCCCACTCCGCCGCAAGCCCGCCCGCGACGTGATCACTCGTCTCGTAGCGGCCGCTCAACTTGGCGCGCACGCCCTTCAACAGCGGATCGACAGCCACAAGAAAATCTTCCGGAGGCAATCCGCCGAGCGCTTCGTTCCACATCCATTTGTGGCCCATCGCGCAGACCGAGCGCGGCGCCAGCTCGGATTGCGTGATTCCGCACAAGACCGCCGCCGCCATATCGCAATGCTCGAACGCGGTGACGAACTTTGCCCGCTTTTCCGGATTGTGCCGCAGCCAATGGAGCAGCTTCGAAAAGCCCCACTCCGAGGAATAGACGCCGCCGCACCATTCGATCACTTCGAGCTTCCGTCGGCGCGCCGTCTCGGTGATCAGCGCGGCCTCGCGCCATGCTCGATGGTCGCACCACAAATAGTAATCGCTCAGCGGCTCGAGCTTTTCGCCCACGGGAATAACGCTCGATCCCGTCGTATCAATGGCCAAAGCCGCGACCTGCTCTCCGCGAACATTCGCGGAAGTGATGGCCTTTTGCATAGCGTCCGCAAGCGCGCGCATGTGATCGGCGTGGCTCTGCGTGGCGTAATCCGGATCGTCTTTCTTGCGATGCAGCGGAAACTCAGCCACGCCAGAGCCCAGGCGGCCGCGCTCCGTGTCCACAATCGTGACACGCACACTGAGCGTGCCGAAATCTACGCCTGCAACGAGTGCCATAAGATCTTTCCGAAAGATTCCACTTTCTCGCCGGGAGAACTAGCCAGTGCTGAAAGGAAAGCTTACTTCGTGCACCTCTCCTTCGGCAGAGTGAGGAGGAAGAATAATAACTAATCGCCGGAAAAGGCAAGCGCTCCCTGCGCCCGGAGGTTTCTTGCGGTGCGCATGATCCGTCCACATGCGGGGGAGGAACATGGGATGAACTCGTTGTGCAGCTAGAGGGGCACAGTTTCGAACAGAAGAGACGCTTCTAACTTGATACAACATCCTTTTCCACCCCGCGGGGTGAGGTTCGCTAGCTCGAAAGGCCAAAATGGAAATTTTGGCTTCTAATCGAGGGGCAACCCCCGCTTGTTCACCGCCAACGCCAAAATCCGTGGAACGCGAATTGCAGACAGATCATCAAGGGAGTGGAGGTGAACCCTGTGGACCCGGTAGTTCTGAAGGCAAATAAACGGGGCACAACTCGGCGCAGCCAGCGCGCTATGCTCAAGATCGGGATCGACGTGATTGGCAGCCGTTACAATGGCCAACGGTTCGTGGAGGCTACGGCAACGTCTATTGTCAGCGCTCACGGCGCACGCATCGTTCTTAGCGAACACGTGGATGCCGGCCAATTGCTTACCATCCGGAACGCCAAATCTGGAGAGGAACGGCCCTGCACTGTCGTCGAAACCATAGGAGAGGGAGGCGGCAGGACCGAAGTGGGAATTGAATTCGTCGAACCATCCCCGCGCTTTTGGGGCGTCTCCTTCCCACCGGATGACTGGTCCTTACGCAGCGCTGAAGCGAAACAGTACTCTGACCCACCGACTGCCTTCCCGAAGAAGAAATAACCGCAGTGATGCCTGCCAACAAGTACGATGATTCAAACTTGATCCCGCAAGCTGTGCAACGACGGAAGTTCCGGTAAATGTTCCACTCAGGAAACAGGGCTGGGGCTCGAATTCGACAAGAGTTGCACCTCGCGGGACCGGTAAGTCAGTGGGGTGATATGCCCCTGATCTCGAGCGATCCGAGGCCAGGTATCCACCGGAATGTCCAGAAATACCTTTACGATTTCCGGGTCAAATAGCCGCCCCGCCTGCTTGCCAATCATTTCTCGCGCCTCCTCGAACGACAACGCACAGCTATAAGGCCGGTCGGACGTGATGGCATCGAGCGTGTCCGCGACACTGAAGATCCTTGCGCCCATCGGAATTTCTTGCGTTCGGAGACCGCGCGGATAGCCACTCCCGTCAAAGCGCTCATGGTGAGCGAAGACGATCTCGGCGGCTTCTGCAAGAAAGCTAATGCCTTTGACGAGTTCAAAACCGATTTGAACGTGCTGCTGAATGAGATTCCGCTCATCTGCCGTCAGGGGACCCGGCTTGAGCAAGATGCCGTCCGGGATTCCGAGCTTCCCGATGTCGTGTAGATAAGCTCCTCTGACAATGTTCCTGACCAGAGCGTCCGGCAAACTCATGGCGCGGGCCATTTCGAGCGAGTAGCCGCAAACCCGGCGTGAGTGACCAGCAGTTTGCTTATCGCGGAGATCGATTGCGGCGCCAAGAGCTTGCAGTGTGTCCTCATAACCGCACTGGATTTGGCAGAAAGCCGCCTGGAGTTGAGCAGTACGTTCCGCCACTAACTCCTCGAGATGCTCGCGGTAGTTTTCGACCTCTTGTTCAAGTTGCCTCCTGCGTACGCCACGCTCAAGGCTGGCGAGAACAGCACCTTCGGTCAGGGGCTTGACCAGATAGTCGTCCGCACCATTTCTCATAGCCTGAACACCGACCTCCACGTCATCGACACCAGTGGTGACCACAAACGCCACGTAGGGTTGACTACGACGAGCCTGAGCGAGAAGTTCCATGCCGCTCATGCCAGGCATGCTGAGGTCGGAGATGACCGCATCGAATGGCTCACGCTGCAAAGCTTCGAGAGCTTCTTCGCCGTTGTTGGCGGAAGTGCAGTGGAAAGCAGGAGTGGCGAGGAAGAGGCAAAGAAGTTTGAGCGCCGCTGGCTCATCGTCAACGACGAGCACGCGGATAAGCTGGGAGTTATCGGGCGAGGCGCCGAACCTACTTTCTGAAGGAAGAATGCGTGCTGTGTTGAGCATAAGGAATGTTGTACCTGCAGTCAGTGCGCGCGGCAGGCGGGGGACAATTCAGCCGTGAGCCGATGGATCGCGTAAGCCACTTTCGAGGGGTACTTCAACCCAGCACCCATGGACCGGTCTTCTCAATGAAGCGGCATCCGTAACGGTGGACGGGAGCAGCCGCCGAATCGCAATAAACAATTGTAGCTTTGCCCACGTACGCTTCTCCGGAGCTCGTCATAGAGACGTCGACGATGGAACCGTTTGCAAGCTTTGCAGTACAACCAAAAAGAAAGCCATTCAGGCTGACGTTTTCCGTGCTACCAGCCTCTTCGAACTTTGCCCCATGAACATCCATCCCGCGCAACTTCAGCGGGACGCGCAGACGCAGGCGCACCTCCGACCGAGGAATATGCTTACGAACCTTTACAAGTTTGGCCAGGGACGCACGAAGTAAATCGAAGTCGATTGGTTTTTCGAAATAGTCTGCAGCCCCGAGTTGGATGCAGTGTTGTTTGGTCTTGCCGCCCGCCTCGCCACTGATAATAATTACCGGAATCGTCTGAGTGCGGCTGAAGGAAGCGAATGTCTGACATAGTTCGTAGCCGGAGTACTTCGGCATGCGCAGATCGAGCAAGATGGCGTCCGGCTTGAATTCGAGGGCCAGAGCCAAACCCTGCTCGGGCTCGCCGGTGTCCGCGATCTCGTAGAAATCGTCAAGTTCGAGGCGCATCAGCCGCCGCAAGGCCTGGTCATCGTCCACAATTAAGAGTTTTCGCTTCACCTACATCCCCCAATCTGACGGAACGGATTTCGATTCATGCAAATACTTTCATTCCACTGAGAACCTCGGGCATCTTCTTGTCGCGATCGAGAACCTGGCGGACCTTGCGGATGAGCTCGTCTTCCGTGAAAGGCTTGTGCAGGAGATTGGTTGCAGGGTCCAATACGCCATGCCCCGCTATAAAGCTGTCCGTGTAGCCCGACATGTAAAGCACATGAATGCCAGGCTGGCGTTGCGACAATTGTTCGGCGAGAATACGTCCGTTCATGCCCGGCATGACGACGTCGGTCAGCAGGAGATCGAGAGTCGCTCCATGGCGGGCGGCAACTTCCAGAGCTTGTTCCCCGCTCTCCGCAGACAAGACGCGGAATCCAGCCGCGCGAAGAAAGGTCTGCGCGAGGTTTCTCAGAGGCTCGGCGTCCTCGACGAGTAGAATGGTTTCCGTGCCGCTCAGATCTTCTTTCGAAGGAACTTTTTGTTCGGCCGCGGCTGACTGACCTGGATTGCGCTGAAGATAAATTTGAAAGGAGGAGCCCTTGCCCACGGCGCTGTCCACCCAAATGTAGCCATCGCTTTGCTTCACCACGCCGTACACAGTGGCGAGCCCAAGTCCCGTTCCCTTTCCTCGTTCCTTAGTCGTGTAGAAAGGCTCGAAAATATGGGCGAGCGTTTCAGTGTCCATGCCCGACCCTGTGTCCGTGACCGACAGCAACACGTACTTACCAAGCTTTGAACCTGGATGACGCTGCACATAGGCTTGATCGAACTCTACGTTAGCGGTCAAAACCTTCAGCTTGCCGCCGGAAGGCATGGCGTCCCTGGCGTTAACAGCCAAGTTCATGATGATCTGTTCGATCTGGCTCTGGTCCGCTTTCACGTCACCCAGCATCGGATCCAGCACCAAGGTCACCTCGATATCTTCACCGAGGAGCCGCGGGAGCATCTTTTCCATGTCCAGCGCAAGTGTGTTGAGATTGAGAACAGCAGGGGTCAATACTTGTTGTCGGCTGAACGCCAACAGCTGTTTGGTCAAGGAAGCTGCGCGTTGCCCCGCCTTCTCAATTTCGAGAGCGTGCTCAAACAAAGGGGGGGTCGTGATCAAAGCTTTCTTGAGTACTCCGCTATAGCCGATGATTACGCCCAAGAGATTGTTGAAGTCATGTGCAATCCCTCCCGAAAGGCGTCCGATGGCCTCCATCTTTTGCGCCATTCTGAGTTGGCGTTCGAGGACTCGTTTCTCGGTGACGTCATCCGCAAACACCTCGAAGGAAGGAGGGCCGCCGTTCTCTTCGTTGCTTAAGCGGCGGCCAGAACACCTCACGGTAATGGCGGCGCCGTCCTTGCGCTTCCACTCCGTTTCGACGTCTTTGAATTCTTTGGTGCGGATAAGAAGTTCGGTCAAGCGTTGAAATTCGCCCGAGTGCCGGAAGATATCGTTTGCGAGGTCTTTCTTAAGGAGTTCTCCCGGCAACTCGTAGCCGAGCATCTTCTGGAGCGCCGGATTCACTCGAAGAAATTTCCCGCTGGCGCTAGCGCGATAAATGCCATAGGGCGCGTCTTCCACCACCGAACGAAAACCTGCTTCCGAGCGGTGCAAAGCCTGCTCCGCTTGCTTTCGTTTGGTAATGTCGCGATTCACAATGACGAGCTTCTCCGGCTCGCCCCTGGCGTCTTGGATGACGCTCGATGTGGATTCCAAGACCAGCCACGTTCCATTCTTGTGGCGAATGCGGTACTCCAGAGTTTGGCCGACTCCTGAATGACGAGCGTCCTCGGCTGCTTTCTTGACTCGCTCACGGTCGTCGGGGTGAATCTGCTCGAATGCTGAAGAAGCCCGCAGTTCCTCCGGCGAATACCCCAGCACCCTTTCGTAGGAAAGACTGTTGAAGATCCGGTTTCCCCCCATATCCACGACGGCAATCATGTCCGCCGCGTTTTCGCTGATGAGGTGAAATACCTCTTCCCTTTCCACGAGTTCCTTGCGGATCTTGTGGATTAGAAAATGCTGATAGATGGTATAGAGATCGAATAGGAAAACCAGGCCCACCAGCCCCCGGATGGCCTGCGGCAAGATGTATAGGGAATGGAAATCTGACGGGAATTCGTGGCCAGGGATCAAAAAGGAGGCTAGGGCAATTGTAATCAGTAGAGTGATAACGAATGCCGCTGCCCACAACCACCACTCCTGTCGCTCGATCCGCCGGAAATTTGCGCGAAGGACCTTGGTGGGAGCGGCTCTGGAATCGCCGATAGTTTTTGGTTTGTGAAGTCGCACGGATTAGGGTTGGCGTCCGCTGAGTCTTCGTCATGCGGTCAGCATTGACTCCGGTACAGACAACAGCGCCGCCCCTTCTGATCCTTCTCTGCAATGGACACGCCAAGCAACTGCTTATTTCTCTTTGCGATGCTTGCGTAACCTATTCAAAGAGCAGGTAATGTTCTACTCCGAGGAGTCGAGGAAATAAGAATCTCGTCAGAGCGTGTACCATCATGAAACGCAGGTCTCGAATTGAAACCGCTTGCAGACAATTGGTCCCATCAACAATTAGCCCCAGACTGGGGGGATATGGGCGAAGCCTGGCGATGTGCAGGAACTCCTCCGGCCGCCTTGCCGTGCGATGGGGTAGTGCAATACTGCGTTCTGTATCTTCCGTGATCGAAGTTGACTGCCGCAGCTACAGGCCGAGTTCGCGGACAGCGCAAGCGCCGGGCAAGATTCGAATCGCCTGTAGCTTGCTTTTCAACGTCATCCACTATCTGTACAGTGGGCAGGTGTGATTCATTAGTCTCGGCCCGAGGAGTTTCTAGCGAAATTTGCGCGAAGCAGTTCAGGCGGAGACTTGCGTTGCGTTTTCGACGAGTCAATTCCCATCCGGGGACGAATCCGTATCAGAGTGGGAATTGAATTCTTCTTTAGCCAGCCGCCAGCGTTTATATCCTTCATTCCTAATCACTTCAGACTTCCCTTGAGTGGTCGTCATCGTGCAATAGCAAACTCGTCTTCGTAACGCGTATTCCACGAACTCCAGCCCAGAGTTAGCCAGCACGCGCATCTGAACACACGTTCGAGCGAGAGGATCAATCAACGCGGGACTGTCTTCATTTAGGGAAGGCATTGGTGCCAGGGATTTTATTGTTTGGCCCAGGCATGCTCAAGTTTCTTCAACTTTAGCTACCGGGCGGACGGAACACCAGGGAAGGAATCGTCATGTTACGAAATGAAGAAGGGGCGCAAATGAAGGAATTCAAAGGAAACAAGAGATTGTCCCGAAGCCTTGGCATGGCATTCGTCTTGAGCCTCATTCTAGCGGGTTGCGGTCGAGAGCAAGCGCCGAGCCCGTTCCCGCCTGTGGTTATTTCCGTAACGCCGCTGAACGGGGCCGTGAATGTGGCTCTCAATAGTACCGTCACAGCGACTTTCAGCACCGTGATGGGGTCTGCGTCGATTAATACGACGACGTTTAGTGTGGCCGGGCCGGGGGGAGCCGTAGCTGGGTCAGTCAGCCTGGCTGGTGCGACCGCCACATTTACGCCAACGAGCACCCTCCCTGCCAACACCTTGCTTGTCGCAACGATCACTACGGGAGCGACCGATCCAGGGGGAAATGCACTGGTCAGCAACTTTGTGTGGAGCTTCACAACAACTGCACCCGCCGTGGTGTCCACAGTTCCAGCGAGTGCTGCCACGGGCGTGGCTACCAACACTATCGTCTCCGCTACCTTTAATGAGGCAATGGACGCGGCTACTATCAACGCGTCGACCTTCACTGTGCAAGGACCGGGGGCAACTCCTGTCGCTGGTGTGGTCACCTATTCCGGCACAACCGCGACCTTCACACCATCCGCCATTCTCGACGCCAATACATTGTATACGGCTACGATTACAACCGGTGCGCAAGACCAGGCGACCAACCCACTGACAGCCAACTACGCGTGGACCTTCACGACGAATGTCGCGCCTACTGTCGTCTCCACAGTTCCTGCGGATGGCGACACCGCCGTGGCCGTCAATACTACCGTCACCGCAACCTTCAGCAGGCCGATGGACCCCACAACGATTACGTCCACGACATTCACTCTCGTGGGACCGGGAGCAACCGCGGTAGCGGGAGCCGTCACCTACTCTGGCTCGACGGCGACGTTCACACCAACTGCGATTCTGGCTGCCAATACTTTATATACGGCCACGATTACGACTAGTGCCAAAGACCCGGCGGGTAGCGCACTGGCAGCAGATTTTGTATGGACCTTCACGACAAACGTGGCTCCCACGGTCTTATCCACAGTTCCGGTGGATGGCGCGTCAGGCGTGTCCGCAAACGCTACAGTGAATGCGACGTTCAGCAGGGCGATGGATGCTTCCACCATCACCAACACTACCTTCACACTTACGGGGCCGGGGGGAACAGCCGTGGCAGGAGGAGTTGGGCTGGTTGGAACAACAGCAACCTTTACACCAACTGCCGCACTTACGATCAACACCCTTTATACGGCAACGATTACGACCGGCGCGAAGGACCCGACGGGCAACGCGCTGGCAGCCAACTTTGTGTGGACCTTTACAACGGCTCCACCTCCCAACGTGACTTCGACAAATCCGGCCAGCGCGGCGACGGGTGTGCCTGTAAACCGGAAAATCACAGCCACATTTAACCAGCCGATGAACCCGGCCACGATCACCGCAGCAGGAACCTTCACACTAGCAGTGACCACCGGCGGAGCGGCCGTTCCAGGCGTCGTCACGTACGACGCTGCAAGCAATACAGCTATTTTCACACCGACAGCGGATCTCGCGGCTAGCACGCAATTTACCGCGACGATTACCACGGCAGCCCAAAATTCGGGTGGAAACGCTCTGGCTAACAACTATGTTTGGAGCTTCACTACGGGTGCTGGCTCCGACGCAACGGCACCAACAGTGACTCTGACGGATCCCGCCAGTGCCGCCACACTTGTCCCACTGAACCAGAAAATCGCCGCAACGTTTAGCGAGGCAATGGATCCTGCCACGATCTCGGCAGTAGGGACTGTCACTGTGGTTGTCACTGCAGGCGCAGTCCCTGTACCAGGAACCGTCACTTACGACACAACAAGCCACACCGCCGTCTTCACGCCGACCGTGAATCTTACGGCCAGCACCCAATACACCGCCACGATTTCAGCCGCGGCCAAGGATCTCGCGGGCAATGCATTGATCGCAGGCACCGTGCCGAATCCCTGGAACTTTACGACTGGCACCTTGTCGAACAGCGCGGGTCCGACAATCACGCTCACAAGCCCGGCGGATCTGGCTACCAACGTACCCATCAACAGCAGCATTAGCGCCACGTTCAGCGCACCGATGGATCCGACGACAATCACCAACGCGAGCTTTACTGTGTCTGTGGCAGGAACTGGCGGAGCACCCGTCAATGGAACCGTTTCCTATGACGTTGCAAGCCAGATCGCGACGTTTACACCCTTAGCCAATCTCGCAGCTAGCACTCAGTACACCGCCAACATTTCAAATGCGGCCACGGATCTGGCGGGCAATCCGCTGATTGCTGGCACCGCGCCAAACCCGTGGAACTTCACAACGGGCACAACTGTCGGAACGGGTCAAGGGACGATTGATCTCGGGTCAGCCTCCACTTTCGCGGTGATGGCTACATCCTCGATCAGCAGCACCGGCTCTGTGGTAGTGAATGGAGATGTTGGGTTGCATCCAGGCACTTCACAGGGAATTCCACCGGCACAAGTGAACGGCACGATACATGTAAATGATCCTGCCGTAATGCAAGCGCAAGCCGACTTATTGGCTGCGTACAACGACGCGGTCAGCCGGTCAACAAATTCGCAAACATTGCCTGGAAATCTAGGCGGCCTAACGTTCACTCCCGGTCTCTATACCAATTCGACCTCGGTGTTGATATCGGGAGCGCCTGGACCAGGCGACAACGTGACTCTTGACGCCCAGGGCGACCCCAATGCCGTGTTCATCTTCAAGATGGGGTCCACGCTCACCACCGGACCTGGTGCCCAGGTGATTTTGGCTGGGGGCGCCAAAGCAGGCAACGTGTTCTGGCAAGTGGGTACTTCAGCGACCATAGACACCACCACCATTTTCAAAGGAAACGTACTGGCTGCTGTTTCCATCACGTTGAATACCGGCGCAGAAGTGGAAGGCCGAATGTTCGCCGGATCCGCTGGTGGGGCGGCCTCGGTCACAGTAAACGCCAGCAGCATTACGGTGCCTGCTCCGTAGAGCTGCGTCTGAGACCGCCCGCAGTTGGGCGGTTTCGGCCAGGCTTGTAAGCGATTCGGCGAGCAAGCAGCGAAAACAGGATTTGATGGTCGCGAAGCGGGCTGCTTTGCCCCGCTCCGCCGCCAGTAGGCAACATCCAGGAGACGACCATGAGATTTGCAACGCGGATCATCACCACAACGAGCTTGGCTTTATTGCTGGTGCCTGCACTTCTTGCGGACGACGCGCCAAAGTCGGCTGCCGCTGCGAAGAAGGGTGAGACTGCAAGCTCTCGCGTCGCTCCCGGCGGCACGGAAAAGTCGGCTGCTACCGGTACGTCCGCCGCGTCCTCGCGCGCAGTGGCCAGTCCACAAGAATCAGCGGGGCACGGAAAAATGGGCCGCTCTGGTAGGCACGGCCGGCGTGCACGAGGGCAAGGCGACAGCACTCCGAAAGTCGAGTTATTCCTGGGTTATTCCTACTGGCGGGCGGTGCCTTACAGCAGCAGCAACCGGATAGAGTCCATGAATGGCGGCAGCACTTCTCTCGCATACAACTTTAATAATCACTGGGGTTTGGTTGCCGATTTTGCCGGATTCCCCGTCGATTCTTTGCAATTCACTGCCTATCCGGGCACCACGCCTTCCCGCGTCGTGGATGTCGAGAGCAACGTTTTCTCGGTAATGTTTGGGCCGCGTCTTTCCTTCCGGAATCACGGCCGGTTTACTCCGTTTCTCCAGGTTTTAGGCGGCGTCGCCCACGCGGATGATGTTACGCTCGTTAATTGTACCGCTCCCATCTATGCTTGCACGCCGCTGCTTCGCGAGAATGCATTTGCTCTGACTGCGGGAGGCGGACTCGACTACCGTCTGAACCACAGAATCGCCCTACGCCTTTTTCAAGCGGAATACCTGTTGACCAGGTTTCATGATCCCAGTTCCTTGACGAATGATCGCGCGTTCGAGAACAACATGCGCCTCTCGGCGGGAATCGTGTTCCGTTTTGGCGGGAATCCTCCACCTCCGCCGCCCAATCGCTCTCCTGTCGTATCGTGCTCAGCAGACAAGAGCACCGTCTACTTCGGATCTGGTGACTCTGCCGCGTTGCACGCAGAGGCCAGCGATCCGGACAACGATCCCATCAGTTATGCCTGGTCCGCAAATGGTGGCGCGACGGAAGGCAGCGGTCCCGATGTGAGGTGGAACTCGTCCGGCGTTGCTCCCGGTGTTTATAACGTCAAAGTGCGGGCGGATGACGGTCGTGGAGGCTGGGCGGATTGCGCGGTGGACATCCGCGTCGAGCCGGCCCCGAATCGCTCGCCTACGCTCTCCTGCTCGGTGGACCGAAATCCCATTCTGCAAGGCGAAAGCACCGGCATCACCGCGACTGCCAGCGATCCGGACAACGATCCGCTAACCTACAGCTATTCGCCTACGGAAGGCCGAATCACCGGAGATGGACCGCGAGTGCGGTTTGATTCGTCTGGCCTGCGGCCAGGCACCTACACGGTAAAGTGCAATGTGAGCGACGGTCGAGGCGGCACAACGGACTCTTCCGCCGACATCGAGGTTCAGGCACCACCGCCACCGCCTGAGGTTCATGAGCTGGAAGTGAGGCTTGCCCTTCATAGTATTTACTTTGCGACTGCCCGGCCCACGGAGAAAAATCCCAACGGTGGATTGGTGGACAGTCAAGAGAAGATACTGACCGCGCTTGCCCGTGACTTTGTCAGGTATCTCACCTTCAAGCCGGATGCGCACTTGATCATGGGTGGCCACGCGGATGTTCGTGGCTCGGCAGAGTTCAACAAGAGCCTGACGGAACGGCGTGTTGAACGCACCAGGAACTACCTGATCGAACACGGCGTGCCCGCCGGCAGCATCGAAACACGCTCCTTTGGCGAGGAGGACCAGCTGACTGCCGACCAGGTCAAGGAACAGATGGAAGACAATCCGGACCTGACGCCGGATCAACGCCGGCAAATGATGGACAATCTGCATGTCATCGTCATGGCCAACAATCGCCGCGTGGATGTGACTCTGAGCACCACCGGCCAACAGTCTGTTCGCCGGTTTCCCTTTAACGCTAGAGACGCCTTAACTCTGCTCAGTACCAAGGGTGGCGAGAAGAGATCGACGCCAAGGAAGCATCCCCGGAAGCGATAGCCGGAGCAGCTACCAACAGTGCAAGGATCGGAAGCAAATCATTGCGGCAGGCTCGAGCCAGGTTTCTTCTATGAAGGCTGATGACCATAGTTTGGGCCAAGAAGACTTGGCCCTTTCACGCCCCGCAACGCGCGACCGGCATAAACTACTCCATGTCCTATTTGCGGACAACGGTATCATGAAGGTGCGGAGTTGCCTGAGAGAACTCAATCACGCACACACAAGTGTCGCATCCGAGGTGGTTTCTACTTTCCATTCGTTCGCTGAAAAACTGGTTTCCGAATCCTACGACGTGATCCTTGCCGGTTATCCTGCCCCTCGGTGGGAGGGCGCTTCGCTCCTGGAGCTCTTGCGCACTCGAGGCATGCATCCTCCAATCATTTTCGTCGGCGACTCCATCCCCTTGGAGACCGTGGCCGAGCTTCTCTCGCAGGGAGCTGCGGATTGTATCGACAGCCAGCACATTGGCCACTTGCCCGTGGTTCTTCGCCGGGTTTTGCAGGCAAACAACCTGCGGGATGAACGCGATCAAGCCGAAAGCAGGCTACGCCACTCGGAAGCCCACTACCGCGCCCTCGTGGGCAATCTTGTATACGGAATGTGCCGCTGCAACGCTGATGGCAAGCTTCTGCATGGCAATCACGCCCTTACGATAATGCTTGGTTATACAGCAACGCAGGAATTGGTCGGGATGACGCTCCCTGTTGAGGTGCTTGGGGATCATGAGAAGCGCTTACGAATGCTGGGGCACGGGTGCGAGGAGTTGCAGCTAGGTCCTCTGGAAGTTGAGTGGAAGCAGAAAGACGGGAAGGCGTTGAAAGTCCGGCTCAGCGGACGGGAAGCCGAGGGGGACCGCGGCCAATCGGATGGCTACGAAATCGTCGTCGAAGATGTCACCAAGCAGCGGGAGTTGGAGGATCATCTGCGGCGGTTGGCCGCCAAGGATTCTCTCACTGGTTTGTCCAATTATCGGACACTTGTGGACGTCCTGGACAGCGAAATAAGGCGCTCCGAACGCACAAAACGAGAGTTCTCTCTCGTGTTGTTTGACTTGGATGGTCTGAAGCGCATTAACGACCGTTATGGCCATCTGGCCGGCAACGACGCACTCTGCCGGCTTGCCGATGCTTTGAGCATTTGTTGCCGGGACATTGACACCGCGGCACGCTTCGGAGGGGACGAATTTGCTCTGGTTCTGCCCGAAACAGGGGAGGCATCCGCAAGCCTCGTGGCGCAGCGTATCCAAGGCAGCCTAGCGGCTGATGGAAGAGGAATAGAGCTTTCCGCAAGTATCGGCATCGCCGTCTACCCAAAAGATGGCGAGAGCATCGGCGCATTGCTGGGCGCGGCTGACGGCGCAATGTATGCGATGAAAGACAAGCAGCGGAGTTTGGCCTCGGAGATCGGCGAAGCGGCGAGCCGATAATGCAAAGAGTGATACGACCCTGGTTAGGCTTGGCCGAATCCTGTAGATTGCGCCTTGCGAACCTACTCGAGCTTTCCCACCAGCTAGCAAACGGAGCCTGATTGTTCGCGGCGATTCGGCGTCTTGGCGCCCCGCGATCCGCCGCAGAGTAAGTTAGTCGACGCCGAACCGTCTTACATTGTGAAGGTTGTGCCGCCTGGCTGCAATTCGTCTGCCAGGAACGTCCGTGCAATCTAGCAGTCAACCCTCGAGTACATGCTCAACGTAATAGTCCTCCCCATGTACAAAACAGAACAGCACTATGTTTCTGTTTGAACTATAAATGGGTTGCCGCAAAACCCCTCTCCGCAGTATTTTGTGAGCTTGCCCCTCCCAGAAAGCTTGAAACCCGATGACGTCCATCTCAAATCGGCGCCTTGCGTCGCGCTTCAATCTAAAGATCCCGCTAGTTTTTTGTCCAATGAACACGCCCCTGGAACGGGGCCACGAGGCCGAATCCATCAACATCTGCGAACGAGGTGTTTATTTCAAGACCGAACATCCCGTTTTCGTCGGACTTCCCGTTCGAGTACTGCTTCGGATGCCAAGCGTGTGCGGCGGGAAGCCGGCAACCCCTGTCGTTTTTACGGGCCGTGTTTCTCACGTCGCGGCGAAACGCCGAGGGCATCCAAAGTTGGGCGTAGGCATAGAGTTCTTTTACAGCGAAAAGTTTGACCGAATATGAAAAGCAGGCAATCGAAGAAGAACTCGTTCGCCCCCCAGGCATTTCTCGAAACGGCTGGAATGGCCAGGAAGGTCGATGAATAGGACGGCGGAGACTTCGCCGACAGATCGAGGTGACGATGGACAAACTTAGAAACTTTCAGGACGCTGCCCGCAAGAGCGGCTTCATAGACGTAGAAGAAACGGAAGACGGAACCGTGTTGTGGTTAAGGAAGGCCACTGTCGATGCGGAAGACCGCATGTGCATCGACAGCCTGACCAACAGCGTAACGGTCTTTTGGGCGACGATTCCCTGGAAAATAAATTCCAAGACGTTTCGAACGGTAGCGGCGCTGCAAGAGTGGCTAATCGCAACTTGCAAGCCAAAAGCGATCGATCAAAAGCTGTCCCATTAGGGAGGCCCTTTCATGGACGCGTTTATCGCTGGGAATCAAGGGTATGCGGGACCGCACCGGTTCGACTGCTGTAGCTGCCGTTCTCGGTGCGGGTATGGTCCTACGTGTGAGGGGGCAGGAGTCGAGACCCTGTCGAGCGGAACGGCAGTGGCAGAGTATTGCGGGGAGGGAACAGAAGCCCAGGAATTAAGCTTCACAAGGTGGAGCAAACTAGCGTGCGGATGACTCCAGCCGGGACCCAACAATGTAACACCGCGAGCTAAATGTTTTGACTTCAACCATTCCGTCAATAATACTTAATACCCCTTCGAGAATTTCCCTTTCGGGCTGCTGCGTCCTCTCTCGCAGCTCATTGAAACTAGAAATCACGATTGTCGATTTGCGTGGTTCGGCGGCTTCTCCGGGTTCTTGGGTTGACTCGGGGTTAGCACGATTTCGGGAAAAGCATTGGAGAACGTGCTTGCACACACATATTGAGAGTTCTAGAGAGGTGCCGCAATGAAAATCCTCATCGCGGATGATGATGCCAGCGTGCGTCATGTACTGAAGAAAACATTGCATCGGGCCGGTTATGAAGTTATTGAAGTTGATGACGGACGTGCGGCGCTGGAAAGTCTATCGAGCATCGAGGGACCGCGGCTGGCCCTTTTAGATTGGCTGATGCCGGAGCTTAACGGTCTGGGCGTTTGCCGGGAGATCCGCAGGCGCGTGAAGCATCCCTACGTTTACATAATTTTGCTCACGTCGAAAAAATCCAAAGAGGACATTGTCAGTGGCCTCGAAGCCGGCGCCGACGACTACATAACCAAGCCGTGCAATCCCGAGGAGCTGAAAGCGCGAATGCGCGCTGGGGAGCGGATTCTGAAGCTCGAGGACACCCTGGTTCACGATGCTCTTCACGACCCGCTTACGCAACTGCCAAACCGGCCATATTTTCTGGACCGCCTGTCTCTCTGTGTCAGCCGGGAAGCGCGGCACGCGGACTACAAATATGCAGTGCTATTCGTGGACATCGACCGCTTCAAAATCGTGAATGACAGCTTGGGTAACGCCGCCGGCGACTGGCTCATCATGCAGATTGCGGAACGTTTGGTCGGCTCGATCCGGCGGGAGGACACCGTATCGCGTTCGCTTGATCTATGCGGAGCAATCGCGCGACAGGACGGCGACGGCATACTTGCGAGACTGGGAGGGGACAAATTCACAATCCTGCTGGATGACATCAAGGATCTCAGTGATGGAATTCGAGTGGCCGAAAGAATTCAACAGAACATCCAATCTCCTTTTGTCATCGATGGGCAAGACGTCTTTATCACGGCCAGCACAGGCATTGCCTTCAGTTCGACGGGTTACAGTGCGGCAGAACATATGTTAGGCGATGCCTTCACTGCCATGAGCCGGGCAAAGGCCCTCGGCAAGTCCCGGTATGAGGTGTGTGATCCTGCGATGCACGCCGCCGCAGTGGGCCGTTTCAGGTTGGAAACAGACCTTCGCCGGGCGATCGAACGTTCGGAATTCCGAGTCCACTACCAGCCCATCGTTTCCTTGACCGATTGCCGGATCACCGGCTTCGAAGCCTTAATGCGCTGGCAGCGGCCGGAATTCGGGCTCCTGATGCCAGGGGCCTTCATCTCCGTAGCCGAGGATACCGGCCTAATTCTCTCGATAGGAGACTGGGTCTTGCGAGAGGCATGCCGCCAATTGTGCGTCTGGAACCAGCAGTTTCCATCCAACCCGTTGTTTACTGTGGCCGTAAACGTCTCCGCCAAACAATTTGTTCAGCCCGATCTGGTAGGCCAAATAGCGCAAATTCTGTATGAATCCGGGATGGCGCCTTTTAACTTGAGATTGGAACTC
Organism: uncultured Acidobacteriota bacterium; assembly: GCA_963824515.1. Taxonomy (GTDB): domain Bacteria; phylum Acidobacteriota; class Terriglobia; order Acidiferrales; family UBA7541; genus Acidiferrum. Next base: position 214,803 of record CAWGPN010000010.1, on the reverse strand, counting down.
ACGGAGAGCGTGACCATGCGCGATGAAGAGCGCTCCACCCGAATTCTCCGCGAACTCAAGACTTTGGGCGTGCGCTTGTGCATGGACGACTTTGGCACGGGATATTCGTCCTTGAGCTACTTGCGCCGATTCGCACTGGATATTCTCAAAATCGATCGGTCTTTTGTCTCCGAGATGATGAAAAACACAGAAAGCCGTGAAATCGTGAAGACCATTCTGAGTCTAGGCAGGAATTTGGGAATAGAGGTCGTCGCGGAGGGGGTGGAAACAGCCGAACAGATGAGCATATTACAGTCACTCGGCTGTGAATACGCACAAGGCTACTTCTTTTCAAGGCCTCTCGATCAAGCTGGCGTAGCGCAAACTTTACTGGCTTTGGGAGAAAGCGCCTATACGTTGCCGAAGGAATCTCCAAGGCAACTGGTTTCCCCCGGCGATTGAGCGGAATCTCGGGCCGTGGCAATACTCTGTGGGACATTTCTTGGGAAGCACGGCTCGATCTTGCAATGGACGGGTAAAGCATTGAGTCTACTTTCGTAAAAATCGGCGCGCGGCAACCGGCTGCCCTCTTTCAGCCTTCAAAACCGCGTCCGAGGTAAGTCTCCCCTCTCTGAATTGGCGTGCGATGAAAAAGAAGTCCTTATTGTCTGGAAAGGTGCAATTTGCCTTCGGGACAGCGATCTTGGCTCTGCTGGTGGTGGGCGCGATCTCCTACCGCGCGATCGTGGTGTCGAGTGATAGCAATCTGTGGGTGCGGCACACACACGAGGTCATCGAGAACCTCGAGGATTTGCGCGCGGCAATGCAAATGGTTGAGTCGAGTGCTCGCGGGTATCTCTTGACTGGCAACGAATCTTTTCTTGAGTCCTACCATGCGGGCGTCTCAAAAACGCAGGAGGACGAGGCTCTCGCTCGCCGGCAGACGGTGGATAACGACGGACAACAGCGCAGGCTCAGCGCCCTCGAACTACTCACGGCTCAGAACTTCACGCTTGCAGAAAAAACCCTTAACTTGCGCCGCACCGTTGGTTCGCAGTCCGCAAATTCTGCGATCCTGGTCGGTTCCGGCAAACCGATTATAGATGACTTTCAAAGTGTAACTGGCGAAATGCGGAGCGAAGAGTTGCGACTATTGCAACTGCGCGATGCCGACGCACAGCGGCGCTTGAACCAGATCAAAATTGTTCTGGTCGTTGGAACCGTCCTCTGTTTGCTCGTTGTCGGCGCAGCAGGCTGGAGCGCGCTGCGTGACCAGGCTGCCCGCGCTGTGGCAGAGGCAGCACAGCGCGAAGGTGAGGACCGTTTCCGTACGCTAGCCAATAATATGCCCCAATTGGCTTGGATGGCTGATGAGAAGGGGTCCACCTTTTGGTACAACGAGCGCTGGTTTGATTATACCGGCACGACGCTGGACGAGATGAAAGGCTGGGGTTGGCAAAAAGTCCATCATCCCGACCACGTTAAACGTGTCATGGACAAGATCACCCGGTGTTTCCAGTTGGGCAAGGTCTGGGAAGACACGTTCCCTCTCCGCGGCCGGGATGGCAACTATCGTTTATTCCTCTCGCGAACCGTTCCTATCCGCAGCCCGGAGGGCAAGATATTACGTTGGATCGGCACGAATACCGACATCAGCGAGAGCAAAGAGTCGGGGGCTAAGTACCGCGGGCTGCTCGAAGCGGCACCGGATGCCATGGTTGTCGTGAACCAGGCTGGAGAGATTGTTCTTCTCAACGTTCAAGCCGAGAAACAATTCGGATACCGCCGCGATGAACTCGTCGGACAAAAGGTCAAGAACATCATTCCTGAAGGCTTCGCAGAACGCCTGGTCGCGGACGCACTTCGATCCACAGAAGATGCGCTGGCGCAGCAGATCGGAGCGGGGATTGAGCTCTCTGGCCGGCGCAAGAATGGAAGCAACTTTCCGATCGAGATCATGCTGAGCCCGCTCGAAAGCACCGAAGGTACCCTGGTGACGGCGGCAATCCGCGATATTACCGCGCGAAAGAAGGACGAAGCGCATCTCCTGGACAAAGTGGAAGAACTAAACCGCTCGAACGAGGAATTGGGGCAGTTTGCCTACATTGCATCGCACGATTTGCAGGAGCCGCTGCGCATGGTGGCCAGTTATACCCAGCTCTTAGCCAGGCGCTACAAGGGAAAGCTGGACGCCGACGCCGATGAGTTTATTTCCTTCGCCGTCGACGGGGCCAGTCGTATGCAGTGGTTGATTCAGGATTTGCTCGCTTATTCGCGTGTTGGGACAAAGGGACAGGAACTCCTCGAAACCTCCAGCGAAGAATCTTTGCGGCGCGCGCTAGTAAATCTGCGCGGTGCCATCGAAGAGAGCGGTGCACAGGTGACCCACGATCCCCTGCCTGCCGTTCTGGCGGATGAAACGCAACTGATTCAGCTGTTTCAAAACCTGATCGGCAATGGCATCAAGTACCAAGGCGCCGGAATCCCCAAAGTGCATATCTCCGCCTCCAGGAATGGCGGGGAGAAATGGATTTTTTCCGTCAAGGACAACGGGCTGGGAATCGACCCACAGTACTTCGAGAAAATCTTCGGCATGTTCCAGAGGCTGCACAAGCGCGAAGAGTTCGCCGGCACGGGTATTGGATTGGCCATCTGCAAAAAAATTGTCGAGCGGCACGGTGGAAGCATCTCCGTGGAGTCAAAACCTGGCCAAGGAGCCACCTTCAGCTTCGCGCTGGCAGGAAATGAGAAGAAATCATGAAACTCATCGGAGAAGATGGCATGCCCATAAACGTTCTTTTGGTGGAAGACAGTCCCGGAGATGTCCGGCTGACGCAGGAAGCTTTCCGCGATGCCAATCCGTCCATAAAGTTGCACGTCGCTTCTGACGGCGTCGAGGCCATGGCTTTTCTGCAGCGGGAGGGGGCGCACGCCAAATCACCTCGCCCGGATCTTATCCTGCTGGATCTTAACCTCCCGAAGATGGATGGCCGTGAGGTACTGGCTCATATCAAGGAGGATGACAACCTGAGAACGATTCCTACCGTTATCCTGACCACCTCCGAGGCCGAAGCAGACATCGTGAAAAGCTATCAGCTTCAGGCGAACTGCTACCTCAGCAAGCCCGTGCAGTTGGCCTCGTTCGAGGCCCTGGTAAAGAGCATCAACGACTTTTGGCTGACCAAGGCCAAATTACCGCTGCAGGGGACAACCTAGTGAACAGTAAGCAAAACAAGACACTGCTCTTGGTCGAAGACAGTCCCGGGGATGTCCGGCTGACGCAGGAAGTCTTTCGCGATGCGAGTGAGTCCATCAATTTGCATGTGGCCACGGACGGCGTTGAAGCTATGGCGTTTCTGCTTCACGCAGGGCCCAATCTTCATGCTCCCCGCCCAGATTTGATCTTGCTTGACCTGAACCTTCCCAGAATGGACGGCCGCGAGGTGCTCGCGCAGATCAAGAAGAGGGACAGCCTGAAAGAGATTCCCACGGTCATTCTGACTACTTCCGAAGCGGCGGCCGACATCGCGAAATGCTACGAACTTCAGGCGAATTGCTACCTCTGCAAGCCCGTCGAGTTAGAAAACTTCGAGATCCTGATGCAGATTATCCATGATTTTTGGCTGACAAAGGCCAAGCTGCCGTGTCAAGTGGGGATTTCATGAGTCAGAAAACGATCAAGAAGGTGCTTCTCCTGGTGGAAGATAGTCCCGGCGATGTTCGGCTGACCCAAGAAGCCTTTCGCGATTCCCGTGTTTCCGTCCGACTGCACGTCGTTTCAGATGGCGTCGAGGCAATAAACTTTCTCAGGCGTACAGGAGCTCATGGCAATGCCCCCCGCCCCGATTTGATCTTGCTCGATCTGAACCTCCCAAAGATGGGCGGCCACGAGGTTCTCGCCCTTATCAAAAACGACGAGAGCCTCAAAACGATCCCCACCATGGTCCTCTCAAGTTCGCAATCGCAAGCTGATGTTACGAAAAGTTATGAACTCAGGGCGAACTGCTTCCTCAGCAAGCCCGGCCTGCTGGATGCTTTCGAGAGCGTAGTCAAGAGCATCAATGAGTTCTGGTTCACAGCCGCCACGTTGCCGAGACAAGAAGCAAATCGAAAGACCGCGAAATCGATTAAGACACTCCTCCTCATCGAGGATAATCCCGGCGACGCCCGCCTACTTCGTGAAATGTTAAACGAGCAGGATTCCGACGAAGCGGAAGTTACGCATGCCGAAAATATGAAGGACGCCGAAAAACATCTTGCAGGGCATGCGTTTGACGTTATCTTGATCGATCTGGGACTGCCCGATGCCCAGGGGATGGCAGCGGTGCGGCGTGCCCATGACGCAGCGCCCCGCGTCCCCCTGGTGGTGCTAACAGGGCTGGACGATGAGTCACTAGCCGCACAAGCACTGCAAGAAGGCGCGCAGGACTATCTGATCAAAGGCCAGATCGAGACGCTCGGTCTTCTGCGCGCCCTTCACTATGCCGTGGAGCGCAAGCGCATGGAAGAGGCGTTGTTCGTTGAAAAGGAACGCGCTCAAGTTACGCTCAACAGCATCGGCGACGCCGTTGTTTGCACGGACAACCTGGGCAACATCAGCTTCTTGAATATCGTCGCGGAAAAAATGACAGGCTGGACGTGGCAGGAAGCTGCTGGCAGGCCCATGGCCGAAGTTCTCCAAATTCTCAACGCCGCCACTCGCGAAACCATCCCCAATCCGATGAAAACGCATGTTGGGGAAAATCAGTCTATGCATCTGCCCCCGAACAGCCTCCTCATCCGGCGGGACGGTTTTGAAATTCCGATCGAAGATTCCGTTGCCCCGATTCACGACCGCGAAGGCCAGGCCACCGGAGCCGTCATCGTTTTCCGTGACGTGAGTGCAGCCCGCGCCATGACGCTTGAGTTGGCCCATTCCGCGCAGCACGATTATCTGACCGGATTGCCCAATCGAATGCTCTTCAACGACCGCGTCAACCAGGCAATCGCCCTGGCGCCTCGCCACCTGAAAAAAGTTGTCGTCTTGTTTCTGGATTTGGACGGTTTCAAGCATATCAATGACTCGCTTGGACATCCTATTGGGGACAAACTTCTTCAATCCGTGGCGGAACGGCTGGTGAATTGCGTGCGTGCCACGGACACCGTTAGCCGGCAGGGTGGCGATGAATTCGTGATCCTACTTTCGGAAGTGGAGCGATCCGAAGATGCCGCGATTGGCGCCAGACGCATGCTAAAGGAGGTGTCGGAAGCTCATGCCATCTGTGGGCACGACCTTCACATCACCACCAGCATCGGCGTGAGCGTCTATCCGGACGATGGCCTTGACGCGGAGGCGCTCGTCAAGAACGCCGACACCGCCATGTACCAGGCAAAAGAAAATGGCCGCCAGAGCTTCCAGTTTTTCAAACCCGCCATGAATGTCCGTGCCGTCGAGCGGCAATCCATCGAGGAAAGTTTGCGGCGCGCGTTGGAGCGGCAGGAATTCGCTCTGCACTACCAGCCCAAGATTAATCTGAAGACCGGGGAAATTACTGGGGCGGAAGCCCTGATTCGTTGGACGCACCCCACCCGCGGGAATGTCCCTCCTTCACAATTTATCTCCATAGCGGAAGACTGCGGTCTTATTTTGCCGATCGGCAACTGGGTTCTCCGTGAAGCATGCAACCAAGCCCGGGCCTGGTTGGACGCAGGCCTGCCGCTGGGTACCATGGCTGTCAATATTTCCGCCATGGAGTTCCGAGACAACAACTTCCTTGATGGCCTATTCGTGGTCCTCGACGAAACTGGTTTGGATCCGCGGCGTCTCGAGCTGGAACTGACCGAAAGCGTTCTCATGAAACATGCGGGTTCCACGGAATCCACCCTCAAGACACTAAGACAAAGAGGAGTACAACTGGCGGTGGATGATTTCGGCACGGGATACTCCAGCCTGAGCTACCTCAGAAGATTTCCCATTGATGCCCTCAAGATCGATCAATCCTTCGTCCGTCAGATCACCACCTCTCCCGGCGAGACGACGATCGTGACGGCGGTGATAAGCATGGGCCGAAGCCTTAAATTGCGGGTCGTGGCTGAGGGTGTGGAAACACAGGAAGAGCTGGCATTTCTTCAGGCCCACCATTGTGACGAGGCGCAAGGGTACTACTTCGGCCGGCCTGTGCCTCCCCTGCAATTTGCGGGCTTGCTCCAGAGCGGTATTCGAGAATCGATCGCTCTCGGTTAGTTATAAATATGTGATTTTGGCCCTTTCGGCGGGGTGCTTACTCAGCACCCGGCTAAAAAGGGTCCAGTTTCGGCTCCAAATCGACTTGTTCCTGGAGATCCAGATGCTTGAGAGATTTGAACAAAAATGTAAGGTTCGGCTTCCTTCCGATCCTGCGAACCAGCGTAGCAGTCCCCGATATCCGTTTTCTTCGACCGCGGAAGTCATCGATCTTCAGGGAAATACTCGAATTACCGGGCGGATCGCCGATATTGCGAAGAAGGGCTGTTATATCGACACAATTAGCCCATTTCCGCCGAAGACTGCCGTATCGCTGAGAATCAAAAAAGATGACCAAACTTTCGAGACTCAGGGTGCTGTCGTTTATTCTCAGGTCGGCATGGGCATGGGTCTTGTGTTCACCAGGGCCGAGTCTGAGCAACTTCGCATGCTCGATGCTTGGCTGGCCGAGCTGAGGGGCGAAAAAATCTACAACCGGGATCCACCCGGTGCCATCCTTGAATTCAAAGATCCGAAAATTGTTGATCAGGAGTCCCGGAGCACCCTCAGCGAGCTGGTCCTTTTGTTAAGTCGCAAGGGGGTTCTTAGCGATTCTGAAGGTCATGCCATTTTGCAGAGGATCTTCAAGTAAACAGGAGTGTGTCAGCTTGACTGATTGATGGAAAGCGTTCTTGCGACAGCCCGGGAATGGTCCGCATCGTCAAGGAGCGGGGACAGAACTTTTATGGATGTGAACTCATCAATACATACCGTTGGTGGTCCCCGCGAAGACCCGGGGACGGTTCTCCAAGCTGCTCCAGGCTCCAGACCTGAGCGGTTGCGGGGAGGAGTTACCGCAAGTGAGCCTTCGAACTGGAACCGTGCGCCATTTTACAAGCATGCGCTCGTGGCGTTGATCTACTTTGCCGCCTACCTCTTTCTGGACGGTTCCTCGACAGTCAACCGGGCGTGGGAGGGCTCTCCAACCTGGTATCTCCCGCTCGGGCTGAGCCTGGCCCTACTCTTGACGGGCGGCTTGCGCTATCTGCCTTTGGCCATTTTTTCTTCCGCGATTTCAGCAATCTGGAACTACCACTGCCCAATCCTTTCCTGGTCTGCGCTTCCGGCTTCGGTCGGCGTCTACGGCATCTACGCTGCCGGGGTCGCGCTACTGCGGGGAAAATGGCGAATCGATCTGAAGCTGCGTACTTTGCAGGATGTCGGGCGATTTGCCCTGGTTTTGCTGACTGCCGCTGCGGCTAGCGCTCTAGTCGGAACGTTGACGCTTGTGGGAGACAGTTTGCTCGTCCGGCCAGACATTCTGAAAACGATGATCAATTGGTGGGAGAGCGACGCGATTTCCATCATTTCGTTTACTCCGCTTCTGCTGTTGTATGTCTGCCCGAGGGTGAACTCTTGGATGCTGGCCCGGGATCCGGCTACTCCATCAGCGACCAGCGACAGGCACGATGAGGTCTCGCAGAATTTCTTCGAAGAGGCTGCTCAGTTTATTTCCATTGTGGCGGTCGTTTGGGTGGTATTCGAGTTCTCGGCTGCAATTCCATATCAGCCTCTCTATCTCCTGTTCATACCGGTTATCTGGATTTCGATCCGGCACGGATTGCCGGGAGCGGTGCTGGCCACGTTCGCGATCAATGCGGCATCAATGCTGGCGTTGATCATTTCCAACTCCCGGACGATCGGGCCGCCGGGGATCCAACTCGTGCTGCTTCTGCTGAGTCTCACGGGCCTGTGCCTGGGAGCCGTGGTCACCGAGCGCACGCGCACCCAAGAAGCCTTGCGAGAAAGCAGCGAACAAGTGACGCTGCTGCTGGATTCCACTTCCGAGGCCATCTATGGGATCGATCTGCGCGGCAAGTGCACGTTCTGCAATATGACATGCTTCCGCATGCTGGGCTACTCGAAAGCCGACGATTTGCTGGGCAAGAATATGCACGATCTAATCCACCACTCACGAAAGGATGGATCGCCCTACCCCGTGAATGACTGCCGCATTTACCAGGCCTTACGGCGCCGCACGTTCATGCACGTAGATGACGAGGTCCTTTGGCGTTCAGATAGAACCTCGTTCCCGATCGAATACTGGTCCTATCCAATCCTGAAAGGCAATAAGCTCATCGGCGCGGTCGTCACCTTTATTGACATCACCAAACGCCTGGCAGCGCTGGAAAGTCTGCGCCGCAGTGAAGAGCAATTCCGCCAGCTGGCCGACAATATCGAGGAGGTCTTCTTTATTTGTACGACGGATCCGTTTCGAGTGACCTATCTCAGCCCGGCGTATGAAAAGATCTGGGGACGGCCCTGCGAGGATGTTTATGCCAACCCTGCCGCGTGGACGGACGCAGTTCTTCCCGAAGATCGCGAACGGATGCTCTCGAGCTTTATGGGATCCACGCGCGGGGTCCCCATGGACGACGAGTACCGCATCGCGCGGCCGGACGGATCTCTCCGGTGGCTTCGCACTCGTGCCTTCCCCTTGTTGGACGACCGCGGCAATTATTACCGGCTCGTTGGGCTGAGCGAGGACACCACGCGGTGGAAAACGGTGCAAGCAGAACTGGAGGGTGCGAAGAATCTTTCGGAGAACGCGAATCGCGCGAAGAGCGAATTCCTGGCAAACATGAGCCACGAAATCCGCACGCCGATGAACGGTATTCTGGGGATGACGGAGCTTGTTCTTGATACCGAACTCTCCATCGAGCAACGCGACAACCTGGGACTGGTAAAGATTTCCGCAGAATCATTACTCACGGTGATCAACGACATCCTGGATTTCTCCAAGATCGAAGCCGGCAAATTGGAGATGGAATCCATTCCTTTCGATTTGAGGGAGAGTCTGGGCGAAACGATGAAAGCCCTGGGTTTCCGTGCGCAACAAAAGGGGCTGGAGCTGATTTTCGAGGTGCAGCCCGACGTGCCCGAAGCTGTCATAGGAGATCCGGGACGGATCCGGCAGATCATCGTCAACCTGGTGGGCAATGCCCTGAAATTTACGGAAAACGGGGAGATTCTTGTCTCCGTGTCACAAGAGGAAGACTCCTCGGAAGCCTTCTCGCTGCACTTTGCCGTGAAGGATACCGGCGTTGGCGTGCCCGCCGACAAGCAACAGACAATTTTTGAAGCATTCTCTCAGGCAGACGGCACGACGACGCGCAAGTATGGCGGCACCGGGCTAGGACTCACGATTTGCCGGAGGCTCGTGGAAATGATGGGAGGGCGCATTTGGGTGGAGAGCCACCCTGGTGAAGGCAGCACATTTCACTTTACGATCCGCTTGGCGGCTCAGGACGAGGTTGCAACACTTCCCGTGCCGCTTCCGTCGGAACAATTGCGCGACTTGCCGGTGCTCGTCGTTGACGATAATTTTACGAATCGCCGAGTCCTGGTGGGAATGTTGAACCGCTGGGGCTTGAGGCCGACGGCGGTTGATGGAGGCCGTGCGGCACTCCAAGCACTCGAGATTGCCAGAAGCGTTGGCCGATCGTTTCCTCTTATATTGTTGGATAGTCAAATGCCGGTCATGGACGGGTTCGCCCTTGCAGCACTCATTCAGAAGGATCCAGGCTTGGTAGGAGCCACCATCATGATGCTGGCATCAGCCGGTCATGCAGGCGACGGAGCACGCTGCCGGAAGCTTGGGATCGCCGCGTACCTGGTCAAACCGATCCGCCAGGGCGAATTGCTGGACTCGATTCGTCAGGTATTACAGAAAGCCCCGGATAAGAAGCCGGCAGTGCTCCTGACGCGGCACACCATGCGAGAGACGAGGGAGCGTTCGCGAATATTACTGGTGGAGGACAACGCCGTGAACCGGACGCTTGCCGTCCGTCTTCTTGAGAAGCGAAGCTATGTGGTGTCCGTCGCCGGCAATGGGTATGCGGCGGTTGCTGCCTTGGAAAAAGAATCTTTCGATCTCGTGCTGATGGACATCCAGATGCCCGGGATGGACGGGTTCGAAGCTACCGAAAAAATCAGGGAAAGAGAGAAGCTAACCGGCGATCACGTTCCAATCGTTGCCATGACTGCCCATGCGCTGAAGGGCGACCGGGAGCGGTGCATTTCCGCCGGAATGGACGACTACGTTTCGAAACCGATCCGCACCAGCGAACTGTTTTCCGCCATCGAGCGGCTGCTGGTTGGCAAGCGCTCCCCGCAAAGTAAGGATGCAGCTGGCGTTTCTGACTCGCTCCTCACACCACCCAAATAATTCGTCTTGGCTCTTCATATAGCTCGATTCGCGATTTCCAGCGGTACGGAAGGGTTGCTCACAAGTAAGAAACTCGTAAGCGAAAAATTGGATTTTCATGAGGAGCACGGCCAGCGACAGGAGAAAGATCGCATCGGCGGCAAGTTTGCAACATGGCAGGTTAAATCTATTCGTGAGAGGGTTGAAGTGGTCGGGGCGAAAGGATTTGAACCTTCGACCTCCTGGTCCCGAACCAGGCGCGCTAGCCAGGCTGCGCTACGCCCCGACCGAAACGCTTGGACGCATGTTTGCACTCCAAGCAGAAGTATTAGGTTAGCATAGCTCGGCAGTGCCGACTACACGGTTGTAATTTCCGGAAAGGAATAAATTATGCCGCCGGAAGGCATCAGGCCTTCCGACGGCAGGTTGAAGTTAACACGCAAAATGTTAGAACGAGAATCGCGCCCCGATCTGCATTACACGAGGGCTACCCTGAATTTGCGTGAAGTTTGACCAGTTAGCCGGGGGATTGACGCCCCGCAGCGCAGGATCCCGAGTTACACCAAAGCCTGTCCGGCTCAGATCAATCAAGCCGAAACTCTGGTGGTTGGCAACGTTGAACACCTCCCAGCGGAGCTGTAGGTGTTGCTTCTCGCTCCAAGGCATATCAAAGGTCTTTGACAGCCCAAGATCAACGTTCATGTAACCTGGATAGCGAATGTAATTTCGGGGGCCCGTTTCGCCTGGATAAGCGTTTCGGAAACTTTGGTAAATCGCCGTAAGGTTACAACCGCTGCCGCCGAATAGCTTCGGGGCGCCAGTTCCCAAGGGGCTTGGCGTTCCAACGCGCGACGGACAGGTGCTGATTGGGGCCAGCGGAGTTACGTTGGTTTGGGCGTTCCAGTTCGTCGCCCAGCGAGCGTCGTCGAAAGGTGAGGCGACTGGCAATCCCGTGTTCCACCGATAGATACCGGAGAGTTGCCATCCCCCAACGATCGCCTGGACCGCTCGGTTGTCCGTGTTCACGAGCGCTCTGCCCTTGCCAAATGGCATCTCCCACACGGCGGAAAGATTGATGAGGTGTCGAATGTCGAAGTCGGAGTTGCCGTAATTGGCACCCTGCCGAATCGGATTCTCGATGAATGGTCCGTTGTTGTTTGCACTCCCGTAACCAAAGTCTGTCTGCAATCCGGAAGAGTCATCTAACGAATGCCCGTAAGTGTAATTGAGATCCATGGTGAGCGTGCTCAAGCGTTGACGCAGCGAAACTGTGAGAGCATTGTAGTTGGAGTTTCCAATCGTGCTCCACGCGGCCAGCGCCCCGTATTGCGGTTGCATGAATCGTGTTGGATAACCGTTACGGTACAACACGGAATCGATATATGCCTGCGTATCCGTCCAATCGTTGCCAGCAAAGAACGCGTAGGGGTTAGTTGGTGCGCCCCCGCCGCCTCGGCTCATCATGCCGTAGAACATCTGGGTGTTTGTCCAGGTCGGATCAAAGCACGGCGTAGAAGGATCAGTCCCACAATCGCTTTGAACCCCCGGGTCTGCATTCATGATGCCGACCAGGTTTGCCGGGAAAAGATTATCAAAGAATGGGATGGACGCAATCTGGCTCGTTCCCACGTCTTGCTGGCGCTGCTTCTCCAGCATTGTTCCGGCTGTGTACCAGTCCATCTTGCTCGCTGGGTCAACAACATCGTTGAAAGCCACCACGTCCCGGCGAGCCAGCAGGCCGCGTGCACTCCGCCCAACGTAAGAAACGGTCAGAGTAGTGCCCGCCCGCATTTGACGCTCGAAGGTCAAATTCCAGACATACTCTGTGGGCGCATGCAATTTCGAATCCACACTCGTCTCGATGCGCTCCCCCTCGTCAAGCGGCTGCGATAGCGGGAATTGCAAACTGGCTGGCGTGTCCACATTGGGCAACGACCTCACGTCCTGATTGAACCCCGTAAAGAGCGGTGCCAGGTTCCCGGCGACCGTATCATATGTATTCGCCGGCGTCGTATAATTCGAAGTGAAACCGAGGGTATTGTTCAAGTCCCAGTCCACTGCCAGGGCTTGACCGTAGTAGTCATTGGTCAGCGCGAAGCCACTCCGAATCACGGACTTTCCGCCCTCTCCAAAGAGTGCGTGGAACAGCCCGTCTGAGTAATTGGGAGACCACGCCACGGCCACGCGCGGCTGGAAATTGTTCTTGTCCCAGTTATACATCGGCTTTCCGCCATTGGCTGGGCCGGAGCGATTTATCACGATCGGCGCGATGAAATTTTCGCCTTGAGCCGCCGCAGCCAGGCGTTCCTGAAAATACGTTCCTAGTGGCACCGTGGGCTGTACCTCAAACCCGTTCGTTTCGTACACGGGACGTTCCAGGCTGTACCGAAGTCCCAAAGTGAGCGTGAGGTTGGGACGAATCTTCAGGGAATCTTGCACATACTCCTCGTAGGCTTGCGTGGCAAAGTTTCGGACAGTGGGCACTCCTGCATTCAACAGACTGCCGTCCTTGCCGAATGTGAAGTTCGCGGTATATTGCGACAAACGCCCGATGATTGCCGTTGCCGCGTTTTGTACCTCCGCGATGGAGTTCAGCGACTGGCCCGCGTTCTCGTCCCCAGGCAGCCCGTTAGCGTCTAGGTAGTTTTGGAAATCGTTCGAGACGTGGTCGCCGGCGCCGAAATAGAATGATGGGTTTGTGATTGCGTTGTCGAAGGCATTCGAATAGCTGACGCGACTGTTGTTAATCTTGCGGAAGTTAACTCCAAACTGAATGGTGTGCCTTCCGTGCATCCAGGAAACATCATCCGTGATGTTGTGGACAGGCGTTACGCGAGTCAAAGTATGTGATTGGCTATTGGGTTGGAACACGAAGCGGAAACTGATATCGTTCCCGTTGCTGTCCCCGCCCTCCGTGAAGGCCTGGCGCGTAAACCCATAACGCAAATTGTTAACCCAATTTGTTCCGATGGCCCAGGTATGACCGATCGCCAAACCCTTCGGGTGGCTCCAGATCTGCGGTGAAGGCGTATCGGGGAAATATTGAGCTTCTATCTGAGTATCACTTATGTAGTTCAATCGGACGAAGAGATTCTGGTTGCTGTTCACCGTATAGTCGAACCGCGCGACATGTGAGTTTAGTTTTATGGGTGTGGGAGCGTTGAACCGGAATCCGCCCGTATTCAACTGATCTCCGGCACTCGTATCGTTTGCTGGATACTTGGCAGCCGCATCAGCCAAGGCAGTCAGCGCCGTCGAGTTTATGCCAGCCGCTGCAAATGCCGCCTGATTCTGAGCCAGGCTCAGTGACGCTTGAGGCGTAACAGTGCACGAAGCATCTTGGCAATAGGTATAGTTAATGATGCCTTGGCCCAGGCTGGGCAACGGAACAGTTCTTGTCACACTTGTAGATGTCGCGTCGCGGCGCCCCTCATAGCTATAGAAAAAGAACAGTTTGTTCTTGAGGATCGGCCCACCCAACGCGCCCCCAAAAGTGTTCCTAACCAACGGTGTCCGGGGAACACCGGCAGCATTGCTGAACCAGTCGTTGGCCTCGAAACCCGTGCCTCGGTAGAATTCAAAGGCTGCCCCGTGCCAGGAGTTCGAACCTGATTTGGTCACCAGGTTGATCTGCGCGCCAGAAGAACGTCCTTGGTTCGCATTTCCGTTCGCCGTGGTAACACGGAATTCTTCAACAGCCTCCGAGTTGAGCCGCAGGACCGGCCCATCGATGATGCTGCTCGTAAGGTTGCCAATAATTGCACCCGTGGCCCCCGGTAGCGCGGCATTGCCCGTCTGCGCGTTGTTGATATCCACGCCATCCAGCGTGACATTGGACTGATCCGCCCGTGACCCGGTGACGTAGCCTTCCTGAGTGGCACCGGGCTGCAAACTGAGCAAATCCGAGACGTTGCGCCCTTCCAGGGGAAGCTGACTAATCTGTTTCGAGTCGATGACGTTTCCCAGCGAGGCGTCTTGCGTGTTTATGAGAACAGACTGGGCACTGATACTCACCTCAACTGTTTGACTTACAGGACCCAAGCTCAACTGCACGTTGTTCTCGGTTTGTTTTCCGATGAGGGCTTGCACGTTGTTCAACACCGTCTTATTGAATCCGCTGGCTTCGACCTCCATGTGATAATTGCCTGGTGCGATCAAGTCAAACCCGTAGGAGCCGGTTTTCGTTGACGTCGTGCTGCGTACGGCATTTGTCGCCATGTTTGTCAGAGTGACCTTTGCACCTTCAACGGCTCTCCCTTGTGGGTCGGTAATGGTTCCGACTATGGAAGAGGTGCCAGTCTGCGCCCAGGCGCAGGAAGCCGACAGCAAAAGTGCAACCATGCAAACCAGGGAATTGAGCCTTATTGAGAACCACTTCATGAACTGCTCCTTTCGCGCACCCTTACATGGATTTGTCGCGTAAGCAGGTGGGCAGCACCACGCCAGCACAGTTCGTGTGCGGCACTTTGACCAGGTCAAGTTCTGGACAGAGAGAATCGACCCCGGACAACCCTTCCCACCGATCAGCCAACTAACATATGCACTAGTTTTTAGGCCAAATCGCCGGTCACTGTCAAGAAAAGTTGTTTGGAAAAGTCTTTTGATTCGGACTTATCTGAATTTTGAATTCTTGGGAAATAAAGTACGCAATTGGACGCTCTGCTATCACATTGGACAGCGTCCCGCCGCAGCCGGATTGCTGTGGGCCTCAGCTGAGCTTCAGCAACCTGGCCACGGTAACCGCCGGAATCCCACGGATGGCCCCCAGAATCGTGTCCGAAACGTCCCCATCCAGCCGCACCAGCGACACCGCTTCCGCGCCCTTGTGGGCTTCGCGCCGCCCCAGCGCAAACGTCGCGATATTCACGCCCATGTTGCCCAGCGTCGAGCCTACCTGTCCAATGACTCCGGGTTCATCGCGGTTGCGTAGATAAAGCATCGTCCCGGCAAGCTCCGCCTCGAGCGGGATGCCGTCAATTTGCAGCACGCGCGGCGAACCATCATGCAGCACCGTGCCCTCAGCGAAAAAGCCGCGTAGCAAGCCCTCTTTTTCCGGCAGCGCCGCCACTTCCAGCGTGTTGGGAAATCCTCGCTCCCGCCGCCGTGTTTCTTCCTCCACGGAAAGTCCCCGTGCCGCCGCCACCGCCGGCGCATTCACCACATTCACTTTTTCATCCAGCACCGCGTTCAGCATTCCCGCCAGCACTGCGCTACGCAGCAGGTGCGTTCCCACCTCCGCTACCTCGCCGGCATACCGAATCCGTATCCGCGCCGGCCTGGCAGCCACCGCCTGCGATACCAGCGATCCCAGCCGCTCCGCCAGCGCCAAATAGGGCCGCACTCGCCGGTATTGATCCGCCGAGAGCGCCGGCAGATTCACGGCATTGCGAATCAACCCATCAGCCAGATAATCTTTGATCTGCACGGCGACTTGCGTGCCCACCTCTTCCTGCGCCTCTGTCGTTGACCCCGCCACGTGCGGCGTCGCGATCACGTTCGCCATCGCCATCAGCGGCGAATCCTTCGGAGGCTCTTTTGCGAAGACGTCCAGCGCCGCTCCCGCCAGCTTCCCGCTTTTCAACGCCTCCGCCAGCGCGCCCTCATCGATCAACTCGCCGCGCGCTGCATTGATCAGCCGCGCGCCTTTCTTCATCTTTCCAATCGTCTCCGCATTGATCAGGTTCTGCGTCTCCGGGCTCAGCGCCGTGTGCAGAGAGATGAAGTCGCTCTCCGCCAGCAGCTTTTCCAGCGGCACCAGTTCGACCTGCACTTCTTTCGCCGCCGCCTCGCTGATGAACGGATCGTAACCCAGCACGCGCATGTCAAACGCATCCGCGCGCAACGCCACTTCGCTCCCGATGCGCCCCAACCCGATCAATCCCAGCGTCTTCCCGCGCACTTCCGTTCCCGCCGCCGCGGATTTTTCCCACTTCCCTTCATGCATTGATTTGTCCAGCCGCGGCACCAGCCTCGCAAGCCCCAACATTAGTGCAAACGTGTGCTCCGCCACGCTGACGGCATTCCCGCCCGGCGTGCTCATCACCAGCACTCCGCGCGCCGTGGCCGCGTCCAGGTCGATATTGTCCACGCCAACTCCCGCGCGCCCCACCGCCCGCAATCTCGGCGCTTTATCCAGCAATTCCGCGGTTACTTTCGTCGCGCTCCTCACAATCAGCGCGTCCGCGTCCGCTATCTCCGCGTTCAGCGTGTCCTTCGTCGTCAGCACCACGTTCCATCCCGTCTTCCGCAGCAACTCCACGCCTCGTTCGCTGATCTTGTCCGCAACTATGACTTTCATCGGGCCTCATTCGGATTGGTTTGTGTTTCCGCGTGCAACCGGCGGGCGAAACCCGCCAAATGTAGAATATCAACGGTAGCTACCCGCCAGCACCCTGTCAAATCCTCTTCGTCTGTCTCCTCTGCAAACTCTGTGTCTCTGCGGCGTCTGTGTTAATTCTTTCCTCTTTCTTCTGTTATTATTGAGTCTGATGACCATCTCCGAAAAAATCCAGAAAGACCTGATCGACGCCATGCGCTCCAAGGACGAGCTTCGCCTCAGCGTCCTCCGCGGCATCAAGTCTGCCGTCAAGTACAAGGAAACCGAGAAAATCCGCGCGCTCGACGAAGCCGAAACCATCCAAATCCTGCAAACTCTCGTTAAACAGCGCAAGGAGTCCATCGATCAATTTGGAAAGGGCAACCGCCAGGATCTCGTCGAGAAGGAAACCAAGGAACTCGCCATTCTCGAGTCCTATCTCCCCGCCTCCGCCAGCGAAGCCGAAATGGACGTCGCCATTGCTAAAGCTATCTCCGAATCCGGCGCGAATTCGATCAAACAAATGGGTGCCGTGGTGAAAGCCGCGAAAGCCGCTCTCGAAGGCAAAGTCGTGGACGGCAAAGCCTTAAGCGACCGCGTCCGCGCCCGCCTCTCCTAGCTTTTTCCCGCGCCGCCCCTCTCGCATTTTGTAGTGGAAAATTTTTTGATTCGCCTGCGTTCTTGACTCCGGCCGGCTCGTCTGCGCTTCGTAATTTATAGTTTTACGTGGAGAGCGCTGCTTGCTGGCGAGCTCGCGCCTCGCGGTTACAAGGCCCGAATTTCGGCGCGTCGCCGCTTGATCCAGTCCTAAGTCTTACTTTTCTCGGCTCTTATTGACCTGCCGCCCGAAGCACCGCCGTGTTCCGTTCGTCGCCCGCGATAATTCGGTAGAGTTTCTTCAGTTCCTCCACCTTGGCCAGCGGCACGCTGGGGTCCTTCACTGCAAACTGCCGCTTATAATGCAAAACGTTTCCCTTCACCTCGGATTCGCTCTGATAGCTTGCGAATCCATAATCCACTTTCACGGGCGGCGGCAAATCGTCAACCACATATCCCGCTGGCAGCGTAATCTCGAACGAGTCCGAATCCAGGGATGGCCCCTGAAACTCCACGGGAAATTTTCTCGGTTCCTTCGTTTCCAGCAAGGCGCTGGTCTTGACTCCCACCACGCGGGGCCGCACTAACAGCAGGTTTCCCGCCTGTTTGGCATAGTCCTCGGCCACCAATGAATAGTTGTAGACAAACGGTTGATCGCTTTCCTTCAGATTCGAGACCGTGGCCTTGGTGATCTGGTAGCTCGCCAGCGAGCCGGCCAGCAGGCTTTCAATCGGTTTGATCTTATCCTTGTCTGTAGCCGCGGAACGCATCGCGTACCTTTGCGCCGCTCCGCGATCCCCCATTCGTATCTCCGTCACGTTTCCCGTCAGCGTGCCCGCCGCCGTGAGCGTCATCGTCCCCACCCGCCGTATCCCATTCATGGCCGCCGGCAGCTCCGGCAGCTCGATTAACTCGCCTCCGCCGTCCGTCACCAGCAACCCGTAATTTGCCTGCAGCGGTCCGCGCAGATAGCCGAACGGCGTCAAATCATCCGTCGGATCGAAGATCAGCAACCGGCCCAGCGTCTTGTCCTGGTAAATGGCCGTCAAGAACGGATCGTTGACTCCTTCGGGCAGTTTGATCGCAAGGATCACGTGGTTGAACCAATTGACCGCCGGCGTCTTCTCATTCACCGCGCCTCGATTCGTGTTGACGACGACGTAGTACGATTCGACGCCGATTTCCTTCAGCATCGTGCTCATCAGCGTCGCCTTGTCCTTGCAATCCCCGAAATGATGCGCAAAAACGTCGCTGGCCGCGTGCGGCTGCCATCCTCCGATCCCCAGCTCAATCGCCACGTACCGAATATCGTCCTGAACGAACTTCCCGAGCGCGCTCATTTTGCCTAGGATACTCGTCTGAGACGCCGTCAATTCCGCCACTTTCTGTTTGATTTCCGGCGACCCTTCTCTCCTCCCTCTTACCAAACCCTCTTCCCACAGCCCCATGTCCTTCCAGCTTTCAAACCCTCGATTTTGCGCTCCGCTGGGCGGAAGGAAAGACACGATCATCTGCCCCGCGACCGCTCGCCATGGTGGCATGTCATCTTCGGGCCGGATGGCCGCCACGTTGCTAACCACCCATTGCCACTGATTGCTTCCGGCCGAAGTTGCTTTTACTTCTGGATAATTCAAAAACACTGCCTTGTACTCCCAGCCCGGCGGTAACTGCAGGGTGTAACGCGCCTCCCGCACCGGATCCGTTTTCTGAAAACCCCACTCATCCTGCAAGATATAGGGCCGGTCCTCGTGCTCGATTTCGTACCCGATGATATTTCCCGGGTCAGGCGCCGGGATTTTCAGAATCTTTAGCTTCTCGTCGCTGGCGAGCTCTCCATTCAACACGCCAGCCAGCCCCGTCTCGATCACATCTTTGTCCTTCACCTCGTAATCTTTTCCCTGCGCCGGAATGCACCACCCGCGTAGTCCCGTGATCCGCGTCTCGGAATCGAAATTCACCAACACTGTTCCGTGCTCGCGTCCATCCGGACGCAGAATCTTGTACGCCCGCCGCTCAATGCTCTTCACCTTGCCATTTTCCTGCACACTCAAGATGTCTTCCGAATACAACAGCACCGCGTCCGTCTTTTCGTCGTGCGCGGGCAGCGGCGCGTTCACCAGCGCGTGCATCCACTGCGGCGCGTCGCTCGCACGCGCACACGACGGTCCGCCCGCCGCGCACACCATCAGTACCCCCGCCAGCCACGCGCCCCCGCGCGCCGCCTTGGTTACTCGCGGATGTCGCTCCAGGCTGCAATACGATCTGTTGTTCATCGGTCGTCCTCACCACTTCATAAAAATTGCGCAGCGCCGGATAGAATTTCTCTCCCAGAAAGATCAGATCGCTCCTCATCACCCGCTCGATGTGCAGCGTCCCCTTGTCGTTCTCGACCTTCATCGAGTAAAGCAACACCTTGGCATCTTCCGTTTCCGGCTTTGGCATGCTGCTCACCTGCCAGCCCAGCGGCAGCTCAATCGTTACGTCGTCCACCTTTTCCGACCGGTAATGAAAGTACAGCGGATGCACCCGCGTCGTGTGTTCGCACATGTGCTTTTCGGCCACGTCGAAAAGCCCCACTCCCAGGATGGCGCGCCGCCCCGCTCCCGAGGCCCATCCCGGCACCTTCAGGTGGAATTCCGCCACAAGTTTTGGATCCGAGCTGGACCAGTCCGGCTTGTTCGTCAGGTCTACTTCCACGGCCACAGGAATCATGTACCGCACCGCATCCTCCAGCGACTTCTTGCGGTCCGCTTCGTCCTCGTTTCGCTCCTCCAAACGCCAGTACAGCGCTTCCAGTCCCGTGTACGTGACCGTCAGCTTCCCTTCCAGGCTTCCTTCCGTACTCAGCTTCATGTCCGCCTTTCGATCGATTTGCGATTCCGTGCTTTCCGGCGTACTCGTCGTGACCCACGTCCCTCCATCTTTGTCCAGCTTCAATCCCATCGTTCCCGTTTCTGACCAGGGCAGCAATCCATACGGCGTAAACGCCGTCCCCGGATCGAAATAAACGTCCTTCCCGTTCAGTTTCACCGACACCACGTATGTCTGCAGGTCTCTGGCCCTCATCATGTTCTTGACGAAAAAGTGGTCGTTCCGCGTCGAAATCTTGACCGCCGAAGCGTCCAGTCCCGCCGCCCGTGCCAGCCCCAGAAAAAGCAACGTGATGTCGTCGCCGTAGCCATACCCGCGCTTCCACTCTTCCTCGACGTTTCCCGGCTCCTTTTCCTTCGTGCGCTTCTGCTCCTGCACCGTCTTCTCCACCTCAAAGCTCAGGTTCCGCAGCTTCTGCACCCGCGCGTAAATTTTCTGCAATTTCACTTCCGGTGAATCGCCCGGCGACACTATTTCCGCTACCGCCTGTTCCATCGCTTTCCGTTTGTCCACGAAACTCTCGACGGATTTGTTTATCTTCTTGCCCTCCTTTTGCCAGAACTTTTCCGGGTCCTTTTCCAAACCGTCCTCTTTATACGTGAAGTCCACGCGATATTGCATCGACGCTTCCGGCGGCATATCGTCTTCCACTTGAAACGCTGGAATATTCTGCGCATCCATCTCGATATCGTGACTCGAGTTTTTTTCTTCCACCGGCGGCTTCACTCCGTCCGGCAGCCCGTTCGGCCAGCCCCACATCAGCGCCCATTCCGCGTAAGGCTTCAGCGTGAACTTCGCCGACTTCGTGAACAGCTCCGAACTCAAAACCCAGTTCGAATCGAATACGTAATTTTCCTTGAAGTCGATCGTGTAGTGATACTCGATGATGCTCCCCGGCTGCACGTCCGTCAGCGTGAACGTCTTCGCCAGATACTTGAATCCCCGTGCTTTCACGATCTCTTTCTCGAATATTTTCCCGTCGAAGATCACGCTCGACCCGTCCGGCTTCACCGTCCGCGCCCGGATATTCACAATCTCATAGTCGCCCTTGACGAACGGAATCTCCACGTCCGCATACTTCCGCCCTTCTTCCGTGAAGATCTTTTCTCGTACATAGTCGTATTCGTGCGGGATGTGCGCGTTGCTGTCGTCCCGGTTCACCTGCCGGTAAAGGATGATCGCCGGCGCACCCGGAGCTGCCGGATCACTCGTCATCTTCAGCTCTTCCGGCGAAATCGGCAGCCATTCGTCCGCGTTGGTCGGCACCACGCGATACGCCGCCGCTGCTGCCAGAATCGCCGCCGCCATTCCCCCGATCGAAGTTAACCGGCGTAGAGACACACCTCACCTCCAGAAGGAAATAAGACAGATTCGAACTTTTCAAGACCGGATTTTTCTGATGTGAATCTGGGAAAACTCGGCCCCACGGCTTGCCCTTTCGCAAGCCCGCACTTCCACCTGCCAGTTTCAGGGATGCACACCAATGGCGAACATGCAGGGAAACTCCTGGGACCTGCACCGCCGCGCGGAGAGGGCTCTGGGCGCATAAGCAGTGTTACCGACCGAAGTCACTTGCTGTCGCGGACAATACAGGCCCATACCCCTCCTGTCAATAGCCCGTCCCGCTCTTGTCCCCCCTGCCCTCCGCCTCCTCCCCGATCGGGGAGTCGCCCTTCCGCTCTGTATTTTCTGAGACCTGCATGGCGTGTTGTTAAGTTGGTGCAAGCATTGCGTCCATTACCGTGGCTCATCGGAGCAATGGGTACCAGAACCAACTTGTCCGATTATCGGAGAAGTGGATTCGATCCCAAAATCGGCTGGGCAGATGTCCCATAACGCGATTCACCGGGCGCGGTTAGAGTTTAAACGTGGTGGCGCTGGTGTTCCCCGTGACGATGGCCGTGTCTGGTGCGAAAGAACCGCCCATCGCAGTCCGCGCAGCGATACGGGTTTTGAGACAGCACATGGTGAAGGAACCAATCTTTGAGGCTGCTTCTTTTCGATCGGAAGAATTGTTTTCCGCCGCAATAGGGACAACCAGGGACTTGCGCTTTGGAAGTGGTTTCGTTCATAGGAAGGTCCTCTGCTGGGGGCCTCTATGTTACAACGGCTAGTGGTAGGACCGGAAGCCCAGCCATGCAGCGTTAGGGGGCTCGCCATCTAGTAATTTAGCGCTGGAACTTGGGGTGACTCCCGATTAACGCAGCCAGCACAACCGGACAGATCGCTTCCAGTACGAAGATGGGGGTTTTCCGATTTACCGGAACTTAATCCATGCCTTTAAGAATGGATCCCATAATTCCCCCAACGACGCCGCCTTGCGCCGCTTCGCGCGAAGGAGAGGGCATGTACTCCATAAGTTCGTGGGCAAGTTTGGCAATCGGCAGGGTCTGTAGCCAGACCCGGCCGGGGCCCGTCAACGAGGCAAGGAAGATTCCGTCACCGCCGAAAATGATGTTCTTGATTCCGGGAACCGTGGTGATCTGAAACGATACGCCGGACTGAAACGCGCCGACATGGCCCGGATGCACGCGAAGAGTTTCTCCTGCCTGTAGATCCTTCACGATCAGCTCACCGGAAAGCTCAATCCAGGCGGTTCCATGACCGTTGATGCGTTGCAGCAGGAATCCGTCGCCGCCAAAGATGCCTGCGCCGAGGGATTGCTGGAAGCCAACGCCAATCTGAACTTGCGGCGTCGCGCAGAGAAATCCGTGTCGGTGAATCATATATTCGTGTCCAGCGCCGACCTCAACGGGCACAATGTGTCCGGGCAGTTTGGTCGCGAACGCTAACTCACCCGCCTTGCCCATCGCGCGGTATTCCGTCATGAAAAGCGTTCCGCCACCCGCCACCCGTTTTATGACCCCGAAGAGTCCTCCTCCGCCAGCCATCTGCGTGTGCGTGGTCATCTGGATCGAACTGCTCATCCAGGAGAGTTCGCCGGCCTCCGAGATGACCGAATCATTCGGATCAAGCGTGAACTCCAGAACAGGCATCGTCGTGCCTACAATGCGGCTTTGCATCAAAATCTCCTCGTAGGAATTTGTTTCACAGAGAAGCTCGATTGACCGTGCGCAGGGTCCAGTCCAGCGCCAAAAGGATCAGTGTCGAGCCTGGTGCCCCGAGTGCCTCTTTTGCACTTGGGGCTGTTGATTGTCCCACAATTCCGTCTCACCAAACTCCCAAATTCCCCTCAACTCCTTCCACCCGCTGCACTTCCCGGGCTGATTGGATGACGTTGCCGGCTCCTCGTTCCGAGTAAACTTGGCAGCTGTTGAACGACCAAGGCTCGGAAAAAGGAGCCGACGCCTTCATCTAATCAGCCGACATCCACGTCCGGTCAATTTCCGAGCCCTTTGCCTCGGCGCTTGTATCTCGGCCGGGAGCTTCGCCCGCTTAGGCGGATGCGCCATCCAAATTCCCACAAACACCTACGTCTGTGCCCCTTGTCAAACGTGGTGAACGGACTTAGGCCTCGAAGCTGTTTGTCGATAAACTTTGAAAAGGATCTTGAGTTCGGTTGTCGATCGTGCCGCCTAAAACTAAGCACAAGACCGGATCAGTGACCTCACGATCCGCCAGCAGGAGGTCCCAATCGGAAATTCCGGTTAAGATAAGATATGCCAGAGGTGCAATATTGAAATTCGTAAGGAACTTGGCTTCATCGTTCCACATATCTCACCCACTTTTGATATCGCTGGCTCTGTTCGTTCTTCTCTGCGCCGCGACGCCGGGAATCGTCAGTAGCCAAAACCCTCCAACCAAAGACGGCCAGGAGGGCGCGGTCCAGATGCAGATGCGCAACGTCACCTTCCGCTTTTCGGACACCGTCGAGGTGGAAATAAAATCACTCAACGGTGTGCTCCTGCCCCTCGGCAAAAATGAATTTCCCAACTTCGACGACAAAAACTCCTTTAAGCTGCGCGTAAGCACGGGGGAGATCGCCATAAATTCGTCGGACCTGGCGAACGTTCTCAATTCTTATGTTTTTGCCCGCCCTCATTCGCCTTTATCGGACCTATCCATTAGCGTCAAGAAGGGGCACTTGAACGTGAAGGGAAAACTCCATGACAAAGGAGACATCCCGTTTGAGACCGAGGGAATTCTCATCCCCACGCCTGACGGAAAAATTCGGCTGCACAGCGAGAAGATCCAGGCTATGCATTTCCCGGTAAAAGGTTTGATGGATCTTTTCGGTATCGATCTAGGCAGCTTGATCAAAGAGGGCAAAGTTCCCGGCGTGGAGGCGCAGGACAACGATCTGATCCTTGATCTCGAACAAATCCTGCCGCCTCCCCATATTGAAGGGAAGGTCGTCTCCATACGAATGGAGGGCGAAAAAATCGTTCAGACTTTTGGGGGTTCGGAAGCCAAGCCCATGAAAAATATCCGCGCCCGAAATTACATGGCCTTCAAAAACAATCGTATCCGCCTCGGCAAGCTGGTCATGAACGATACGGATTTAATCCTCATCGACATGAATCCAAAGGATCCACTCGATTTCTTCTTGGATCACTACAAAGAACAGCTTGCGGCGGGCTATTCAAAACTTACGCGGAACTCTGGCTTGCGCGTATATATAAAAGACTATAACAAGCTCCATTTAGCAAAAGCGGCCGCTGGCAACCACAAAACGAAGTGAAGATGAAGTTCGAAATCTTTCGGCACGGGCGGGCGGCTCGCTCGATTCTCCGATAGTTTCTGCTTGACGATGCGGCGCAAGGAAAAGATACCACTTTCGGAATTCACCGAGGCGCGAAGAGAAGAAGGCATCCCACCCTCAGGCGGGTGGACGACCCTTAACGCGCCGAGATGATTTTGACTTTGCTTTACTCTGGGGTGGCCTACCCTTTGCGGTCTTTTTTGCAAAGGGGGGCCAACTCTTCGCTATGCATCTGTTCTATTCAACTCGATCAATCCCGATCACCCCTTGCTCATCCTTCGCGTAAAATGAAAAACTGATCCACAGCCACTCTTTCGGATGTTTCACCAGCCGCTCCCTCACAGGATTTGCGTGCATGTTGACCGCTTCGCGGTCACGCGTGAAATAGTGCAGTTTTTCTTTTCTCTTTGCATCACTCCACACATTGAAGTCGTAATACCGCCGCCAGTGGTAACAACAGAAGGTAACGAAACGCCAATCGCCTTGCCCGTTGACGCTTCAACCTTTGGCTTGGCGGCTGGCCCACGGCGCCAGCCCCAGGTGCAGCAATTCCACGCGGCCTTTTTTGGTGAACAACTTTTTCTTGCGGCACAGTCCCTCGCTCATGGCCAGCGCGTGCAGTTGGTTGCCCAGCATCGTGCGCATGCAGACCAGCTTGTGACGATGCCAAAGCAACTGCCGCAGGTCTCGCTCGGCCGGTGTGGGCACCCAGATTTTCGGAAAGCGTTTTGCCAGCAGTAGATCGAGAATGAGCCGGGCGTCGCGTTCATCGGTCTTTTGCTTGCGCACTTCGCTGGCGCGAATTTTCGCGGAGTCTCCGATCCAAAGTTCGTGACCCAGTTCCGCAAGCAACGCTCGAACCAGTGAATCGGACCGGTCGCTTCGATGCCCACGCGCACCGGTTCGTGCCCTGCAAACTCCGGTAGAACGCCTGCGCCTCTCCGCTCTCGTGGTCCAACCGTCGCTCAGATCAACTCCCCGGTCGCTTCGTCCATCCATGGCAATCTGCTGATAGCGCGTGTGAAAATCACATCCTATAATCATCATTGCTCGGCTCCTTTCTTCCGAGCCTTGGTCGTTTCCGCTACCAAGTTTACTCGGAGCGAGGAGCCGACAACGTCATCTAATCAGTCTCAGAGCGTCGCCAGTCTCGGTACTGTGAGCGTTGTTCTGGGAGAAGGCGAGCCGTTTCACGTGGCTGTCGGAACAGAGGGACAATGGATTCACGCGACCGAACTATATTCAGAAGGAATTGAGATGTCTACAGAAGCGCAAACGCCTATGTGAGAAGATATACGTTGTTTCCGATCTACGTGCCCACTTTAGCCCTTCAGGGGATCTTCTTGACGGAAGGAGACCGCATCAAACTGCGTTTTCGGGCGTGCAGTGCCCTTTGGAAACTGTATTCTACGGTGGCAAATGTCTGTCAGTTGGTTTCGGAAATCACGATACCCTCGCGATGTCGGTCAAGAAAGCTAGGTTCCGGTTCCGTCTTCCAGAAAACTCCTACGGATACCGCAATTGCAACCCAGCCCGAGAGCTTTTCGCGATCCAGCCGGTCCATACCTGCTCGCAAATAACGAGGCTTGCGCGAGTCGGTGTGTCTGTCGATAGTCCAAGGGATATCGTACTTGCGATGCGTTTGCGATGCGTTCGCGGAGACTTCAAGTTTGGAATCTCCCTGACCGTCTGGCGCGAAGAGGTTTCTCAACGGCATCCTAAACGTCGGTCCGACGCCAGTGCCCTGTTCCGAAAAGTGCCACCGATAAACTTGAGTGCATGAGCGATGCCTGCGATAAATGCTCAATCCTCAACGGCACCGGCCATTCCTTCGCCCGCCAACACCAGAAACGTGAGAGGCGCGCAACACTCGTTTCACTGCATAGCTCTAGTCGTCCGCCGCTTGGCGGTTGGGCGACCCTTAACGCGCCGAGATGATTTTGACTTTGCTTTACTCTGGGGTGGCCTTCGTCCTTATCGAAGGCTACCCCAGAGTCTTTACTGCATCACTAGGTAAAGCTATTCTGTCGCTCACGACGCCATGTCATGCAAAACAAATACAATTTCAAATCCAAAGGATGTCCCACCCGCCAAACACTTGACCGCGGCCATTTTCCCGGCTCAGATTTCTGGACATGATTGTACTTTCAAGATTCAACTACCATCCGTTCCCATAACAGGATAGTATCTATGATATTAAGTGCAGGGGACTTAGATGACAGTAAAACAAACAACGAAATTTGAAGAACTCCAAGAGCAACTAAAAGAGAAGCTAAAACAAATCGTCAAGTAGGCAAAAGAAGAATACGAGAAAAGGAAGTCTAGGGTGGAGGCAGGAGGAGGTGGTGGAAAAACCGGGGGCCCCGAGCCCGGTTCACTCGGGGAAGCCGGTCCGGACGACGACGGCAACAATTTCAGCGGCTTGCCCGCCATGCTCGAACGAATCCGAAAGACGCTCGGCAATCTGGTTGAAGTGGCGCCGTTAGTCGTACCCAGCGATCTTGTAACTGTGCTCCAACGGACTTGGCCAATAGCTGAAAAACGTCTTCGCGACGCGATTGCAACCGTGGGCAGCACAAATGTAAGCTCCCAAGTGATTTCGGCGTTAAAAGAAGCAGGCTTGACCGGGCTAATGCTGAAAATGAAACAGGTCTCGGTCGAGTACCACATGAGCCGAATCGACCAAGCCATTTTGACTTACCCGAAGAAATCTTGGAGCGAGAAGCTTTTCGGAGTGGTAAAGCCGGGGTTCAAGATAATTAACAGTATACTGGGAAGTCTGTTCAAGGCGATTCCGGGCGTGGAGGCCGTCAAAGAGTTCAAAGACCACCTCGAAGCAGGATATGAAGCGGGCGAAAATCTCACAGAAGATCGAGAACTCTAAACCTCGACTCAGTTTAACCCAGAAAAATAACGCGCGGCCCGCTCGATTCTCGGAAAGCTTCTGCTTGACGATTCGACACGAGGAGAGGATACGGCTTTCGTAATTCACCGTCGTGTGAAGCGACGACGATACACCACCATTGGCGGGTGGGGCAGGTTTTGAATTGGGGCCGGGTGCCGCATCCCTTGTGGTTTTCAAGGGTGCGGGCTTTTTTCCTCTTTAGTCATACGATCAACGCGCGCGGCGCAAAGTGCCCTTCGCGGCATGAATCAAGCCACGCAAGGCTTGATTGACCGATTGCTCGTCCGGAAAGTACCTGGCAACGTCCGGCGAAAGCAGCACAAGATTTGTTCCCGCTCGAAAGCGCTCCACATACTTGCCGCGGACCCCGCCATTCAATTTAGACAGGTCGTACTCTCGTCGCAGTTCATCACGCCGAACTCGTTTCTCAGCTTTTTTCTTCATATTGTTCTCGCTCGCGCGCCGTCGTCTTTCGCGCGCTGATAATCCTGATGTTTTCTTCGTGATCCGCGTGCGCGACCATCAGCACCCGGCCCGCGCTCGACATTCCCACGGTAATGAATCGCCGTTCCGATATCGAATGGTCCGGGTCGGGATACGTCTCAGCCAGTGGATCACCAAATACGGTCGCCGCTTCCAGAAATGAGATCCGGTGCTTCCGGCGATTCCGTCGAGCTTTGCCCGGATCCCATTCGAAATTCACAATTTCAGTTTACAGCGCCCCCGCCCACCGGAGCAATCATGCTCGACCACGTTTTCCACCCGAACCATGATCCCCGGACGAGGCCCTGGCGGGTGGCAGTTCCTTAACTTTTGGGTGGCCTTCCCTTCGCGGTTTTGTTTTTCGCGAAGGGTGGGCCGCTTTTCGTCGGGTGCCGTATCCCTGCAGTTTTCAGGGTGCGGATTTTGACTTGCAGGTTTTTCCCTCGTTCTTCGTCTAACCTCCAACCTCTTACTTCCAACCTCTGCTCCCACTGTCTCACCAAACTACAAATTTCCCGCCAACTCCTTCCAACTCCTCGACTTCCCCGCGTCTCATTCGAATGATAAAATTATGGTACTGTACCTTGACAGTAATCAGAATCCGTGCTATTCTGGGATATGTCCCCCTCGCCAAAGTCCTCCAGCTCACCGCTCCTCTTCTTGCCCGGCTCCTGGACCGCCTCTTTTTCCCTGCCTCCTCGCCTCATTACCCCGTCTCCGTACACCCAGCCACCACCGCAAACCCTTTCCCATCATGCGCCTCCGCACGCTTTCGGTCACACAAGGGGGTATACTCCTCCCTCCCAATCTTCCCCCTATCCTTCTTCACTCTTTTGCGCAAAGAGCGCAAACACAAGCTCTTCATTTCAAAAGCCTTATTCACTCTTCCAAAATGAGTATTTCGCCAACTCGCTCAAAATAAGAAACTTCTTCGCTCTTTGGCAAAACACCCGGGTGTCACCCACTTCCAGCCAAAATTCTGTCTTGATTTTTTCCGAAGCAAGCAAAGGCTCTGACTCTCACGGGTCACGGAACACGGGACAGGGTTCTCCCTCCACAAGTCACCAGTCACCGGACCTCGCTTTTCCTCACCTCTCTGCCTCCCTGCTTCTTTACTTCTCCCCGTTTTGCGGCATAATCCCCCCGCGCACGGGCAACACCCACATTCCATTCCGCATACGGGGAGGATTCAGTGACCGATCGTCCATGGAGTTCCACGGCCCCTCCAGGAGAATTCCGCACCTACATCTCCACCGAAGAGACCCCCAAGGAATTTAGATCCGCGCGGTCATTCTGGGCTCTCTGTTCGGCCTGCTGTTCGGAGCGGTCTGCGTCTATGTCGGCTTGCGCGCCGGACTCACGGTCTCCGCTTCGATCCCCATCGCCGTGCTCTCCATCAGCATCCTGCGCGCCTTCGGCCGTTCCACGATTCTCGAAAACAACATCGTCCAGACCACCGGCTCGGCGGGCGAATCGCTCGCCGCCGGAGTCATCTTCACGATTCCCGCCCTGATTTTTCTCGGCTTCGGCTCGGAATTCACCTACTGGCGGATTTTTCCCCTCGCGCTTCTTGGCGGCTGGCTGGGCGTTCTCCTCATGATTCCGCTGCGCCGCCAGCTCATCGTCAAGGAGCACGGCAACCTGTCTTTCCCCGAAGGCACGGCTTGCGCCGACGTTCTGGTGGCGGGCGAGCGCGGCGGCTCGTTTGCCGGACGCGTCTTCTGGGGACTCGGCCTCGGCGGCGTCTACACCGTCCTCATGAACATCTTCCAGGCCTGGCCTGCGCCAGCCGGAATAGTCAGCCCAACTGGCTTCCGGGCGCGTCTTTCCGCGCCACTGTCACCTCCGAATATCTCGGCGTCGGCTACATCATCGGCCCGCGCGTTGCCGGACATTCTTGTTGCCGGCGGCATCATCTCCTGGCTCGTGATCATGCCCGCGATCAAATTCTTTGGCCAGCTCTCCGGCGCAGTCCGCCGATCTATCCCGCCACGATTCCTATTCCGCAAATGTCGCCGGACCAGCTCTGGACCAGCTTACATTCGCCCGATGGGCGCGGGCGCCGTTGCCGCCGCGGGCTTATTACGCTGATCCGGACCATGCCCACGATCGTTTCCGCGCTCGATTGCCGGATTGAAAGATGTGCGCGCCGGAAGCGGGGGCCAATACACAGCCGTCCACGCCGCATCGAGCAGCGACATGCCCATGCGCACGGTCATCGTCGGCTCGGTCGTCATCATTGTGATGATGTGGGCTGTTGCTGACGTTCCAGCCCATCGCCGGGGCGCAGCACCGGCTGCTGGCCGAATCTTCTTCGCCGCCGTCTTCGTCGTGGTCTTCGGGTTTCTGTTTGTTACCGTCGCCGCCCGCATCAGCGGGCTGCTCGGCAATTCTTCCAATCCCGTCAGCGGCATGACCATCGCCACGCTGATGGCCACTTGCGCCATGTTTCTTTCTCGCCGGCTGGACCGCACCGCGCTATGCCGTGCTCGCGCTGACGATTGGCGGGGTCGTTTGCATTGCCTCGGCCATTGCCGGAGCGACTTCGCAAGACTTGAAGACGGGCTATCTGGTCGGCGCCACTCCTTACCGGCCCAGCAGTGGGGCCTGCTCGTCGGCGTGACGTTCTCTACGCTTCGCCATTGGCGGCACGCTCAACTTGATGAATATCGGCCTCGAAAAATTCGTTCCCACGGAAATTCGCTGTGAATATCAATCCGCCCTTCCCGTCCGGCGTGAAAGTCGAGCGCAGCGACCTACGAGTACGCGGCAAAACCTACACGCTGATCAACTCTCTCGGTTCGACGACCATTCCCGACGGCGAATATCTCTACGATCCGCAACGCAAAGAAATCGAAATCCAGTGGGTGCCACGGCATCGGCAGCGACAAGGCCGCCGCGCCGCAGGCGCGCCTGATGGCCACGGTCATCAACGGCATCCTGAATCAGCGACTTGCCGTGGCGCCTGGTGCTGATGGGCGTCGCCCTGGTCATCGCCGATCGAACTTCTCGGCATGCGGTCCCTCGCCTTTGCGGTGGGTTCGTATCTCTCCATCGCCACCACCGCGACCATGTTTGCGGGCGGCCTGGTGCGCTGGATCGTCGAGCGCACGTCAAAGGAAACGAAGGAAGGACAGCGAAGCCAGCCCCGGCGCGCTCTATTTCCAGCGGACTCATCGCCGCCGGTGGCGTCTTCGGATTGTTAGGAATCCTCATCAATCTTTTCCAGGATCCCGAAATCGCCGACCCATGTCCCCGGATGGTTTGCTCACCTTCTGCGTCTTCCCTGGCGCCCGGACCTCTTTGCTTGGGGACCCAAACACTGGCCCTCGATAGCCGCGAACTCGCTCCCAGTGCCGTCGCCTGCACAGTCGCTTTTTGGCCTGTTCATGTTCTTCCTGCTCGCGGCATCGCTCTTCCATTTCGCTCGCAAAAAACTGAATTAAGGAGTTCGAACACCGAAAAAAACAAACCCAGGTCCAGGAAATTCGCGGCGAGCCGGCGCTTTGACGGGCGCGTTTCAACGCCGTAAACTTTGAATATGCCTGCCACGTTCAGCCCCCGCCGCTATAACTTCGATTGGCGCGGCTTTATTACGCCCGGGGTAAAACTCCTGGTGCTCATCTGCACCGGCGTCTTTCTGGTCCAGACGCTCGTCCTCCTCTTTCTCGGCGTGGGAGCCGCGTCCTGGATTATCCACTACTTCGGCCTCGTCCCCCTCGGACCGATCCCTGGCCTCCGCATATGGCAGCCGTTCACTTACATTTTTCTTCACGGCGGCTTGTTCCATTTGCTGATCAACATGCTGTTTCTATGGATGTTTGGCCGCGAACTGGAACTCGTCTGGGGGAAGCGGCGTTTCCTGAATTTCTTTTTTCTTTGCGGCGTCGGCGCGGGCCTGATCGAAATTCTGGTCAAGGTGATTCCGATGACGTGGGGCCACACGCCGTCGGATGTTCCGACTATCGGAGCGTCGGGCGCGATTTTCGGAATTCTGATGGCCAACGCCATTCTTTTTCCCGACCGGAAAATCTGGCTTTTTCCGCTGCCAGTGACGATTCCGATGCGGCCGTACGTTGCGGTGATGGGAGCGATCGAATTTTTTTCCACGCTCGGATCAGGGGGCGATTCCGTCGCGCACTTCTGCCATCTTGGAGGCATGCTGGTGGGCTACATATATTTGCGGCGTGGATCGTTTCTCTATGGCGTCCGAAACAGCGTCTCGGACTGGCAGCACAAGCGCAACCGCAAACGGTTCGACGTGTACATCAACAAGCATAAGAACGAACCGCCTTCCCGCCCAGACCGCTGGATCAATTAGCCTTGCTGAAACCTTTCTGATTCGAATGGAATCCGCGCCGGCGCGGGTGCGTCCGTGCGGCTAGGCCGGGCCGCCGATGACGTGGAACTTCATGAAGTTGGTCGTGCCGCGTATGCCCATGGGGGTGCCGGCGACGATGCCGATAACGTCGCCTTTGCGAACCAGGCGTTCTTCGAGAAGGCGTTTTTCCGTGATGGCGGCCAGTCCATCGATTTTGCGCGTGTCGGGAATGTGCCGCGGCATCACGCCCCAGATGAGAGCCATGCGGCGGCGAGTGTCAACTTCCGGAGAGAAAGCAATAATGGGCACGGCGGGGCGATAGCAGGAAACAAGCCGCGCGGTAAAGCCGCTATGAGTGAAGACGGCGATCAGCTTCATCTTTAGTTCGCGCGATGCGTGACACACGAGCTCCGCGACAGTCTCCGCTACTTTCAATTTTTCCATCGGCACGCGGCGCGGTGATTGCCAACTGCTGGCTTCCGCCTCCTCGATAATCCTGGCCATCATGCTCACGGCTTCGACAGGATATTTTCCGGAAGCCGTTTCGGCGGAGAGCATGACGGCGTCCGAACCGTCAAAAATTGCATTGGCAACGTCGGAAGCCTCGGCGCGCGTTGGGCGCGGATTCTCCGTCATGGACTCGAGCATTTGCGTGGCGGTAATGACGGGGCGGCGGAAGTGGCGCGCGCGGGCAATGATTGTTTTTTGTACGACCGGCACGCGCTCGGGTTTCATCTCGACACCCAAATCGCCGCGAGCGATCATCACGCCATCGGCCGCGCGAAGAATCGCGTCGAGATTTTCGATAGCTTCCGGTTTCTCCAGCTTGGCGATGACCGGGGTATTCTTGCCCGCGCGCCGGATAAGCGACTTTGCAAGGAGCACATCCTCGGGCCGGCGGACGAAACTCACGGCGATGTAATTGGCTTCGTGCTTCAAGGCAAACGCAAGATCTTCGCGGTCCTTGGGAGTGAGAGCGGGAACTTTCAGTTTGATTCCAGGCAGATTGATGCCTTTGTGCTCGCCCAGAGCGCCGCCATTGACAACCTCGCAAATCACTTCCGGCCCTCGTATACGGAGGACATGCAAGGCGATGAGACCATCGGAGAGCAAAATGCGGTCGCCGCGGTGAACTTCCCGGGGCAGGGGGCGAAAGGTAGTGCTGACGCGAGTGGAATCGCCGAGAATTCTGGAAGTGGTAATCGTGAAACGCTGTCCAGCGCGCAGCAGCACAGGCGTGGTGCCCGCGAGCGGCCCGGTGCGAATTTTCGGTCCCTGCAAATCAGCGAGAATCGCGATGGGCTTCTTGTGTTCGACAGCCGCGGCGCGCAGCACGGCGATGGTTTGCGCATGCCCGGCGTGAGTGCCATGAGAGAAATTCAAGCGCGCTACATCCATGCCCGCCTTGATCAAACGGCTAATCATGCGTGGGGAGCAGGAGGCCGGCCCGATGGTGCAGACAATTTTGGAATGACGAAATGCCATGGTTTTCCGCGGAGGATAGTCCGCAACCTCAGCCGCCCCATGCGGGCGGAAGACAAACCAGCCTCCTGTTGAATTACTTTGA
Source organism: uncultured Acidobacteriota bacterium (assembly GCA_963824515.1). Classification (GTDB taxonomy): domain Bacteria; phylum Acidobacteriota; class Terriglobia; order Acidiferrales; family UBA7541; genus Acidiferrum. Next base: position 180,692 of record CAWGPN010000010.1, on the reverse strand, counting down.
AGCGGCGAATTCCGCGACGATGCGAGCGAGGAAGTCGACGCCCTTGTCGAAAGAGGCGAGCGGGATGCGCTCGTCGTCGGCGTGCATGCGCCGGGAATCCTCGACGGTCAAGGGAAAGGGCAAGAGACCGTAGGCTTGCACGTCGTGCAGCCGCAACTGAGCCGAGTCCGTAGCGCCGGCCGACAAAAACGGAAGCACGGGAGCGCCGGAAAACTCCTGCGCGGCGGCCTTGGTGATTGTGGCGTAGAACGGAGTGTCCAGTGAAGAAGGGGGAGCGGCAAGGCCGGCATCGGGCTGAACTTCGAAGCGGATTTTGGGATCGTTCACGAGTTTCGCCAACTCGGCCACCAGGACGTCGATGGTATCGCCGGGCAAGAGGCGGATGTTGAGATTGGCGCGGGCTTCGGAAGGAATCACGTTGGAGCGCACGCCCGCCGAAAGTATCGTGGGAGCAACGGTATCGCGCATCATGGCGTTCCACAGGGGATTGGCCTCGGATACGACGCGCTGGGCGTGGTCACCGCGATCGGCGGTATCCAGGGAGCGGATCCACTTGGCAAGCTCGTCGTCTTCGAGAGGAGCGAGCTGCTCGAAATAGCGGCGAACGATGGTAGTGAAGTGCACGGGAGCGGTGTAGGCGCCAATCTTGGCGATGGCCGAGGCCAAATGGACGACGGCATTGTCCTTGGTGGGGACGGAAGCATGGCCTGAAGGGCCGCTCGCGATGACCGCAACATTGACGGGAACTTTTTCGCTGGCCTGCACGGCGACGTATTGGACTTTGCCGCTCTGCAAGAACACTCTCCCGCCCTCGTTGATGGCGAAGCCGGCCGCGAATTTGTTCCAGTATTTCGCGATGAGGATCTTGATGCTGGCGTCGCCGCCCTCTTCTTCATCGGTGGTGGCGAGAAAAATGACGTCGCGGTTGAGAGGCAGATTCGAACGCTTCAAGGCAATGAAGGCCGCGAGATTGGCGGCCAACATTCCCTTGTCGTCGATCGAGCCGCGGCCATACAGGTAGCCGCCCTTGACGACGGCGCCGAAGGGATCGACAGTCCACTTGGACTTGTCCACACCGACCACATCCATGTGGGCCACCAGAAGCAGGGCACGGGCGGGATCCGGCACCGCGGCGCTGCGCAACCGCGCGACCAGAGCACTGCGGCCCGGCGCAACATCCAGAAATTCGGATGGGATTCCTTCCCTGGTCAGAACCCCGGCGAGGTACTTCGCGGCAACGAGCTCGTTGCCGGGCGGATTGGTGGTGTTAATTTTGATGAGATCGGAAAGCCAACCTTCCGCCTCCTTGGCCAGAGCGGTGGTGTCTCCAACGGGGGATTGCGTCGACTGGACCGCCGGCATGGCGGTGGATGGCACCTGCGCCAACAGAGGCGGGCTCACGACCAGCGAGAACAACGCCAGGGCCGCGACCAGCGGAAGCAAATGCAGTTTGGATTTCCCGAGCACGAAATCGTCCTCCATCTAGGCTATTTCCCGGATGCGGCCTAACCGAAAGCGAGAGGCACAGCAAACGTTTTGCAGTTCACGCGCTTCATACTAACATGCAGGTATGGGGGCACGTCCGCGGGCTTACCAGCGCGTAGCGTAAACTCAAAGGCCGCGGCATTCCTCCGACAGAGGGACAGAGGGAAGGGTGAGCGGATGGGAAAGATATCGAAAGCGAATTGAGGAGCTCCATGACGAAGACCGTGACCTTGACCTTACTGATTTTTCTAGCTGCCCTAATCATTCTACCGCTCTCGGGAGAGCGCGCAATGGCACAGGCGCCGGCAGGCCCGGAGGGAGCCGCGCCACCGCCGAAAGGAGCGCCGGCGCAACAAACCCCTGCGAAGCCCCAGCAGGAAGCCTCGCAGGCAGGTGTGAGCATCGCGGTGGAAGTGCCCGTTGTAACGGTGGATGTGGTGGCAACGACAGATCACGGCGACATCCTTACGGGCCTCAAGAAAGAAAATTTCCGTCTGACGGACAACGGAGTGCCGCAGACAATCACCAATTTCGGGCCGACGGATGCACCGATCACCATGGTGCTGCTGCTGGAGTTCAGCAGCCGCGGGTATTACGACTTTTTCGCGGGCTCGGCAAAATATTGGTCCGTGTACCTTTTTCCCCAGCTCAAGCCGCAGGATTGGGTGGCGCTGGAAACATTTGACATGAAAACGCGCATCGAGGTGGACTTCACGCAGAACAAAGAGGAAGTCATGGAGGGGATTCGCCGTCTCTACTTTCCCGGCTTCAGCGAATCGAATGTTTTCGACGCACTGCTGGAAACCGTCGACAGGCTGAAGGACGTGAAGGGCAAGAAGTCCATCGTTCTGCTGGCCAGCGGAGTGGACACATTTTCGAAGCACAACCTCGGTGAGACCATAAAGCAATTGCGCCAGAGCGATGTAACGATTTTCTGCATCGGGCTGGGGCAGGCGTATCAAAACTTCGCGGATCCGGCGGGACAGAGCACGATGTTGCAGATGAATCTTCTCCAGGCACAGAATCAATTGAAGACATTTTCCCGGGAAACCGGCGGCCAGTCCTGGTTCCCGCAATTCGAAGGCGAAATGCCGGGAGTGTTTCAGGATGTAACGGCGTTTCTGCGGCATCAGTACAGCCTGTCGTACACGCCGACAAACGGAGCGAAAGACGGCAAATTTCACAAGGTGAAGATAGAACTGGTGAAACCGGACGGGAGCCCGCTGGTGGTCGTCAATCAGAAAGGCAAGAAGCAGAAATACGTCGTGTACGCGCGCGAAGGATATCAGGCGGAGAAAGCCGGGACGGGGGACTGAGTTTCGATTCGCCGTGTTTCTTTGCGGCGTGCCGATCGGCTAGTAGCCGCGGGCGAAATCAACCTGGTTGAACATTTCCCGGCCATCAAACCATCGCTCCAGCAAATCGACTAATAGATCCGTTTCGCGCTGCCACAGACGGTCGCTGACGGCGCTGGTGTGCGGCGTGATGAAAAGATTCGGAGCTTTCCAGAGCGGGCTTTCCGGGGGAAGCGGTTCGGCGGAGGTTACATCCAACGCCGCACCGCCGAGCGCGCCATTTTCCAGGGCGTGGATGAGCGCAGCTTCGTCCAGGAGCGAGCCTCGGCCGACGTTAATGAGGCGAGCGCCGGGCTTCATGCGCGCGATCTGCGCGGCGCCGAAGAGATGGCGCGTCTCCGGGGTTTCCGGAGCGGCGATGACCACATAGTTCGAGTGAGGAAGCGCTTCTTCGAACTGCGATGCGGGAATGATTTTTTCGGCATGCGTGGAGTCGCCCTTGCCGGAGCGCGTAACGCCCCAGACGCGCATATCAAACGCGCGAGCGCGCTTGGCTAGTTCGCGGCCGATGGAACCGAACCCCACGATTAACAAGACCTGGCCGTTGAGCTCGGTAAGATGCTGCGGCTTGTCCCACAAGTCCTGCTGGCCCCAGTGGGAGCGGTCCTGATGGCGAGTGGAATCCGGAAAGTTTCGTGCGAGGGCAATCAGCAAACCCATGGTGTGCTCGGCCATGGGGACGGAGAAAACACCGCTGGGGTTGGTGACAAGAATTCCGGAATCGCGAAGCTCGGGGTACATCAACTGGGCCACGCCCGCGGCCGTAGAGTGAATCCACTTCACTTTTTTTGCCAGCGTGAGCTGTTCCGCGCGGAGGGAATAGCCGACGAAAATGTCCGTGTCCGGCAACTCGGCGGGGAGGCGGTCGTAACCGGGGAGATGCACGACGCGCATTTCCGGCCAACGCGCTCGAATGGTTTGCGGCATTAGCGGAAGCGGGCGCCAAAAGGTGAAGGGATGCCACACGCAGATGACGAGCTTGGTCTCGGCTGGTTTGGTGCGATGGAGGTTCATTCGCGCGGGCCGCGGTGTTTCCAGTAGAGCAGCAAACCGACGATGAGGCCGATCCCGCCGGTGCCGAGTATGAAAAGGTGCGAGAGCGGCAAAGCGAACCAGCAAATCACGACGAGGCTGGCCGAAACGAAAGCGCCCACGGGGGTGCCGGGAATCGTGACGGTGCCGAACGGTTCCCGGCGACTCTGCGCCGGCTCGGGCGGTTTTCTCTTCACCGGTTCGTAGGTAAGGCTCATTTTACGGCTTCGTGATGATACGCAAATCGTGGCCCGTCATGTCCGCAGGCTGCGGCTGGCGTAGAGCGGCGAGCATGGTGGGCGCGAGGTCGCGCAAAGAGCCGCCGGGCTCCAATTGGAGTTCCTTGTTGTCGCTGACGAGGATCAACGGGACGGGATTGGTGGTGTGATAGGTGTGGGGGCCGCCGGTTACGGGGTCGATCATCGTTTCGGCGTTGCCGTGATCGGCGGTAATGAGCCACGCGCCGCCGCGGGGCTTCAGCGCCTGATAAATTGTGGCGAGGCCCGCGTCAACGGCTTCCACGGCCTTGATCGTGGCTTCGAGATTGCCAGAGTGGCCGACCATATCGGCGTTCGCGTAATTCATAATGATGGCGTCGAAATCGCCTTTTTCGATGGCCTTTACCACCGTATCCGTGATTCCCGCGGCGGACATTTCCGGCTTGAGATCGTAGGTGGCGACTTTAGGCGAAGGGACGAGGATGCGCTCTTCGCCGCCAAAGGGCTTTTCGACGCCGCCGTTGAAAAAATAAGTGACGTGGGCGTATTTTTCGGTTTCCGCGCAGCGGAGATTCTTGTAGTGCAGCTCTTCGAAGACTTGCGCGAGGATGTGCTCGAGTTTTTCGGGAGCGATGACGAATTTCAGCCAGGGCCAGTTTTTGTCGTACTGCGTCATGGCGACGTAGAAAAGATTTTTGGGGCGCTTGGGGTCGGTGATTTTGTCGAAGCCGGGTTCGACGAGGGCGCGCGTCATTTGGCGGGCGCGGTCGGCGCGGAAATTAAAGAAGATTACGGCGTCGTCATCGTGAATCGAACCGACGGGCACTGCTGCCACGCCGTCCCCTTTGGTGATTACGATGGGCTTCACGAATTCGTCTGTGACGCCTTGCTCGTAGCTTTTTTGCAGCGCGGCGATGGGATCGCTGGAATGCGTTTCCGCTTCGCCATGAACGACCGCGCGGTAGGCCAGTTCGACGCGCTCCCAACGATTGTCGCGGTCCATCGCGTAGTAACGGCCGGTAAGCGTGGCGATTTCACCGACGCCGAGTTCGCGCATTTTTTGCTGCAACTGGCGAACGTAATCACGGCCGCTGTTCGGCGGCGTGTCGCGGCCGTCCATGAAACAGTGGACGAAGACGCGCTCGACCTTTTGCTGCTTGGCCATTTCGAGGAGCGCGAAGAGGTGCTGGATGTGCGAGTGAACGCCGCCGTCGCTCAACAGACCTAGCAGGTGAAGCTGACGCTGGCGGCCGCGCTCCATGGCTTGCTGAAAGAGCGGCACGTTCTGGAGCTGCTTCTTGGCGATTAGAAGATCGATGCGCGTGATGTCCATGTGGACGATGCGGCCCGCGCCGATATTCATGTGGCCGACTTCGCTGTTGCCCATTTGGCCTTCGGGCAGGCCAACGTAAGGGCCGGAAGTATGAATCAGCGTATTCGGAAATTTCTTCAGCAGCTCGTCGTAGGCGGGCTTGCGCGCGAGTGCGATGGCGTTGCCTTTCGTTTCGGCGCGGTAGCCCCAGCCGTCGAGAACGGTCAAAACAATTGGTTTTGGTCGTTTGCTCATGATGTTCGCGTGAAGACTATCGCGCTGAAATCTCCTTTAATTCCGCGAGGAGGCGGTCCACTTCTTCTGCGGTGTTGTAGTGAACCAAGCCGATGCGGAGCAGGCCGCCGCTGGCTTCGACGCCAAGGCGCTCGGTGAGATTCAGCGCGTAGTAGTTGCCGTCCCAGGTGAAAATGCCGCGGTCGCCGAGGATATTTGGCGACTTCGGTGGGCGTGTGATTGGCAAGCCTGACGGAAACGGTCGAGCAGCGGTGGTGAAATTGTTTTGGGTCGCTGATGCCGAAAAATCTGAGGCCGGGAATGGCGAGGAGACCTTCGGTGAGGCGCGAAAAGAGCGCCATCTCGTGCTGGCGTGTGGAGCGATAAGAGGCGAGCAGCGCGCTACGCCGATCTTTTGCCGATGGATCGCAACGGCGGCCCAGCTCCGCAAGATAATCGACCGCGGCTCCGACTCCAGCGATCAGTTCGTGCAATTGTGTTCCAGTCTCCCAGCGATCGGGCAGAGTATCGGAGGCGGGGCGCACCTTATAAGGACGGAAACGCAGAAGATGGCCGCGTTTTCCGTAGAGCGTGCCCATGTGCGGGCCGAAAAACTTGTAGGGCGAGCAGACCAGGAAATCGCAATCGAGCGCGCGCACGTCCAGTGGGCCGTGTGGGGCGTAATGAACGGCGTCAATGAACATCAGCGCGCCGGCGGCGTGCGCGAGTTTGGTGATTTCGGCGACGGGATTGATAGTGCCGACGGCATTGGAAGCGTAACCAACGGCGACGAGTTTCGTTTTGGTGGTGATCTTGCGCTTTAGGTCGTCGAGGTCCAGCGTGCAATCATCTTCGCGAATGTCCACTTGGCGGATGACCACGCCCTTTTCTTCGAGAGCGCGCCACGGGGCGACGTTGGCGTCGTGATCGAGCGTGGTTACGACAATTTCGTCGCCGGCATTTAGTTCACGTCCAATCGCGCGCGCCAGCGCGAAGGTGATGGTGGTCATGTTCTGGCCGAAAACGACTTCGTCTTTGTCGCAATGGAAAAAATCGGCCATCGCGGCGCGCCCGGAGGCAATGATGGCGTCGGTAGCGCGGCTGGTGGCAAACGCACCACAAGTATTCGCGTTCGAATTCAGAAAATAATTTTGGACCGCGTCCATCACTTGCTTCGGCACCTGGGTGCCCGCCGGCGCGTCCAGAAACGCGGCTGCGCGGCCATTCACTTGCAGTTGCAGCGAGGGGAATTGCGCCCTGACCCAGCCCATGTCCAGAGGCTTGGTTTCGGTTCCGTGCAGCACGGGTGTGCTCATCGTTTTCTCCGCACGATAGTTTCTCACAGGGCGGGCCGATGAAGAAGCTGCACCCACTCGTGTTAGCATTTAAGCGGTTGTTCCTCAGACATGCCGCATTGGCGCCGGCTACAAATCAAATGAGCGGCCACGCATCGGCCGTCTCCGCGCCACGCTTCTCCATGGGGTGCACAGTGACCGAATCCTTCACGCCGACCGAGCGCACGCGCGTGGTGCGCGAGCCACAGCGGGGTGTTTATGACCGCGAAACGATTTACAGGATTCTCGATGAAGGGCTGGTGTGCCACGTGGGATTTTCCACGGACGGCCAGCCGTTCGTGATCCCCACGCTGTACGCGCGGATCGGGGACGCCCTCTATTTTCACGGTTCCGCCGCGAGCCGGATGCTGCGCGGCGCGAGCGAAGGCGCAAATGTCTGCGTGACGGTTACACTCACCGACGGAATCGTGCTCGCGCGCTCGGTGTTCAATCACTCGATGAATTACCGCTCGGTGGTGGCGTTAGGCAAAGCCACGCTTGTCGATGCGCCGCGAGAAAAACTCGAAGCGCTACGCGGCTTCACGGAAAAGATTCTGCCGGGCCGCTGGGACGACGCGCGCCAGCCAAACGAGAAGGAGCTAAAGGCCACCAGCATTTTGCGATTGCCGCTCACGGAAGCTTCGGCAAAAGTACGCGCCGGCGGGCCTGAGGATGACGCGCCCGATTACGCGCTCCCGATCTGGGCGGGCGTAATTCCACTGCGTCTCGCCGCTGGCGCGCCAATACGCGATGAGAAGTGCGATTTGGGAATTCCGCTGCCGGCCTATGCGGCGAATTACCGTCGCTGAGTTTTGCGCGCATTCGAAGGATGCATGCGTTTTCCTAGCGGACGGCGCGCAAGAAATCGGCAAGCAGGCCGTAGCCCGTGGCTTCGATGCCGGGATTGTGCTCGACGAAGGACAAGCTAAAGACGTCCAGGTCGAAACGAATCGCCGAACTGCTGCCCTCGAGATTGGCGAGCGGATCCGAGGCCAGCAGCATTTCCGGACGCACGCTGCATTCGACGCCGTCTCCGCGCCGCTCCGCGCGGCAGACCAGCTTGTAGCGCATTCCCGCGGCGCGTACCGAGCGGATTTTTTCCTCGCTGAGTTCCCGAATGCCCGTGCGCTGTACCTGCTCGAGCTGGAAATTCGCGCCCATCAATACAGTGGCCAGGGCCACGACTTTCACTGCGGAGTCCCAGCCGTCCAAATCCGCCGCCGGATCCGTCTCGGCGATGCCCATGGCCTGCGCGCGTTTCACGGCTTCCTCCAGCGAGCGGCCTTTTTCAATTTCCGTGAGGACGACATTCGTGGTGGAATTCAGAACTCCGGAAAAGCCGCGAAGATCCGTGGCGGGCAGGCCATCCGGAAACATCGAGAAAATCGGCACGCCATCCATGACGGTAGACTCATAAAGAAATCGCCTGTTTTTCTCTTTGGCCAGGGCGGTGAGTTCACGGAATGCGTGAACGATGGGTCCTTTGTTGGCGGTTATGGCATGCGCCCCCAATTCCAGCGCGGTTCTCAGGTGTTCCGTGGCGGGCTGGCCGGTGTGGGCGTTGAGCGAGCTGGTTTCAAAGAAAACATCGGCGCGCGTTTTTTCGAGCCACTCGCGGACGTTGAAGGAGTGGAAGATGTTTTCGCGCGGAACATAGGTATGCCCTTGAAGAACGGCCAGGGGATTTAGCCCCTCCGGATCGGAGATCCAGCCGATACGCCGCGTGGCAACTCCCGTAAGACGCCAGCGGATATCGTAGCGGCGGAGCAGATCAGTTTCTTTGGAGATGAGCAGGCGCAAAAGCGCGCGAGCGACGTTGCCCATGCCGATGATGGCGAGATTGTAGGAGGGCACGGGCGAAACCTCCGCGATGAAAGCGGCGGAACAGACAAGAACGTCTGTCCCGCCACGCAGGCGCTGCGAGCCGCGCCCCGGGTGTGAACCAAATTAATGCGCCGCTTCGAGCTTCGCGGCAGCTTCGGCAATCAGCTTGGCTTCGTCCTGCAAGCAGCGGGCGACGACCACGACGCCTTCATCGGCCTGCTTCCAGTCTTTTTGTTCGATGGCTTCCCGAACGTAGGGCATGGTCTTAGCCGCGTAGCCGGTGTAGAAGCCGGGCGCATAAAGCTGATGTTTGTACCATGGCCGGTTCGGCAGACCCTTCGGGGTGATCAACTTGCGCTCGCTTTCGATGAGCAGCCGGTTCACTTCATCGAAGGAAGCCGCAGCGAGGGCTGATCCGCCGTTAGCTTCGGCGTGCTCGAAGGCCTTGTGATACGCCTCGGCGCTACGCGTCACCGCATCCACCGCATTTTCGAGCGGCGCGAAGTCCTGATAGGGCGGAACTTCCTCTTTCTTCGGCGGAACGTAGGTTTCTTTCGGGTCCGCGGTAGCGGTGAAAACACCCTCGTCGATTTCCTTATTACGCTCGCGAATCTCATCGCGCATTTTCTTGGACAAATCTTGGAGCTCATGGACGTAGGTCTGCATGGTTTCCGCGAAATCGCTGAAGTCGAAGGGCAGGAGGTCGGCGTCGGCGAGGCGCATCATGGCCGTACCACCGGTTTGCGAGAGCGCCCGTCCATAAACGAAGGTGGTATCGCTGAAATGCGTGTACCAATAGAAATCATCGTAGATCGAATGGTAGATTCCCCCTCGGTCTTCGCCGCCGAAACCAATGTCGAGGGAAGCAATGCCGGCATGTTGGAGGAAAGGAGTGAAATCCGACCCGGAGCCAAGAGCGCCCAGGGGCAAATCGCGACGGTGCCGGATTTCCTGCTTTTTGTCCTCGGGGGCGCGCTCGATGGCGCGCAATTCATCACGTTTCCAGGCGGTCAGCTTCGTTTCGGGATCCTGGATGTCGCGGGCGATGCCATTCATGAAATGTTCGAGGGTGTGCGAGCCAGCCAAAGCAAGATAGCCGCGGCCGTTGCCGTCGGAATTGATGTAGGCGACGGCATGCTTGCTGAGCTCGTCGGCGTGCTCCTCGACCCACTCCGTCGAGCCAAGCAAGCCGGGTTCCTCGCCATCCCAGGAACAATAAATGATTGTGCGCTTGGGCTTCCAGCCTTGCTTCAGCAACTCGCCCAACGAGCGGGCTTCTTCGAGCATCGCGGACTGGCCGGAGAGCGGATCTTCGGCGCCGTTGACCCAGCCGTCGTGATGGTTGCCGCGAATCACCCACTCGTCGGGATAAACCGAGCCGGGAATCTTCGCGATAATGTCGTAAATCGTCTTCAGAGGAGTCCAGTTCGATTTCACCACCAGGTGGACTTTGCCGGGGCCGGGGCCAATGTGATAGCTGATGCCGAGCGCGCCGCGCCAGGCAGCAGGCGCCATCGGGCCTTTCAGTGACGCCAAAAGCGGCTCCGCATCGGCGTAGGAAATCGGCAGAACGGGAATCTTGGTAATGACCTGCGAGTCCTTCAAGGCCAGGCGCTTCGCGTCTTTCGTGGCACCCACTCCCGGCGTCAACGGATCGCCGGAATAAAGCGGCATGTCCGCGACGCTGCCACGCTGCACGCCCTCTTTCGGCCGGTACGGCCCTTCGGGAAAAACGTCTCCCTGGAAATACCCATCTTCGTGGGGATCGGAAAAGATGATGCAGCCAATCGCGCCATGCTCCGCCGCAACTTTCGGTTTAATGCCTCGCCAGGAGCCGTAGTAACGCGCAATGACGATGGCGCCCTTCACGGAAATGCCCATGCTCTCGAGCTTCTCGTAATCGGCCGGAACGCCAAAGTTGACGTAGACCAGCGGAGCGGTCACATCGCCATCGATCGAATAAGCGTTGTACGTGGGAAGCTGCTCGGCCCGCTGAGTGCCCGTATCGGGGTCTCCAGGGACGGCAGGTTCCTGCAGTTTCGCGGTGAACTTCGGGCCGCCGGCGACGAGCTCGACAAGCCGCTCCTTGGGCGTCGGGAACAGCACGTCGAACGTTTCGATGTGCGCGTCGAGGCCGAATTCCTTGTATTTCGCCAGAATCCATTCGGCGTTGTCCTTGTCGTATGGCGACCCCACGGCGTGCGGTCGCGCCGACAATCTTTTCATGTACGCGCGAATATTATCCGGTTCGGGAATCGCGCGCATTTTTTCTTCCCACTGCTTCTCGGTGCGTGAAGATTCAACCGAATAGCCTGCCAGCGGCTTCTCGTCGGCGACGACGTGTGCCCCGATGGGCGCCAGGGAAATGCTCGCGAAGACAATCGACGCGGCTAAAACTCTGCGATTCATAAGACCCCCTTGTTGGGAGGAGGTATTTTGCCTGAACTGCCCGGCGATTGGAAACGTTTGTTACAGAATTATCCGCGGCTACCCGTTTTAAGGAGGATGTCCAGGTCATCGGGGTGGATGGCGCAGAGAAGAGCTTCCTCGCGGTCGATGCGGCCTCTGCTAATCAACTGAACGAGCGATTCCTCGAGCGCGAACGAGCCTTTTTTCCTGGTCATGGTGATCTCCTGATGGAGATGCTGCAACGCGTTGCGGCGAATGTGCTGCCGCGCGCCGTAGCCGACCATTAGCAGCTCCGCGGCGGGAAAACGTTCCCCGTTCTTGCCGGTCAAAAGAATCTGTGTGAGGACGGCGGCGATGGCCATCGCCAATTCCTGGCGGATGGTGTTTTGACGCTCGTCGGAAAATGAATCGCAGATGCGCGAGATGGTAGTGGCGACATCAATGGTGTGCAGCGTCGAAAGCACGAGATGGCCTGTTTCGGCGGCGGCGACGGCGATGCGCATGGTCTCGGGATCGCGCATTTCGCCCACCACCAGCACATCCGGCGCCTGGCGCAGCGCCGCGCGGAGCGCGGTAGGAAAATCCGGCGCGTCGGTGCCGATTTCAACTTGTTCAATCACGCTGCGAATGTGCGTGTGCTCGTATTCGATAGGATCTTCGATGGTGACAATGTGGCGCGCTTCGCGGCGGTTGATGTCGTCGATGAGGGCCGCCAACGTCGTCGACTTTCCCGATCCCGCAGGACCTCCGATCAGCACGAGGCCGCGCGGAAGATGCGCAAGTGCTTCGACAGACGGCGGAAGGTTCAGCTCGCGAAGCGTGGGCACCTTTTGCGGCAAGGCACGGATCGCGGCCGCGGCGCGGCCGCGTTCGCGATGCAGGTTGATTCGGAAACGGCCAAGACCGGCGAGGCGATAGGAAGAGTCAGCGATCTGAGACTGGCGGTAGCGCGCCAGTGCATGGGACGTGAGAGCGGGCAAGACGGCCGCTTCGATTTCAGGGCCGTCAAGCGGAGCATCCTCGATTTTCTGCACGGCGCCCTTGGCGCGGATACAAACGGGCGCACCCGCGACGAGGAGCAAATCGCTTCCACCGCGAGCGAGCAGCGTCTTTAGCCAGGCATCGAGCTGGACCGCGCCGGGGGCTTCCGAGCCCTCGCGCTCGCGAAGCTCGTTCAATTCATTGACGATGCGGTCGATTTGCGGGGCTTCGTCCATACGCAGTTTGACGCCGAAAAGTTAGGCTCTGCGAAGAGTCAGCAGCGTGATTTCGGGTGGCACGCCAATGCGCACCGGTGCGCCCACCGTACCCAGTCCGCGATTCACGTAAATCGATGCCAGCGCCGAGTCACGGACCGGTAACAACGAGCCGAGGCTCTTTTCAAACGGGGAGCCGGCCGAGAAAGCGCGTTCGTTCGGCGCCGGCGCGAACATGGGACGGTGAAAGAGCCCCGCGACATAATCTGTGATGAACCGCGCGGGGCTAAGACGATGATCGAGTATCTCCACCTGAATCTGTCCGCCGTGGGTGTGGCCGGCAAGCGTAAGCTCGATGCCCATTTCCGCGGCTCGATTGAAGGCATTGGGATTGTGCGAAAGGAGAATGTTGGGCATGTCGCGGCGCACCAGCGGTTCCAGGTTCTGGAGCATTTGCAACCGGCGGCCGCCGGGGGTGCGCTCGCGCTGGTAATCCACCCCGATGAGATTGAAGGAAGCGTCCTTGAACGCGATTTGCGCATTTTCGCGCCGCAGCAGTCTCATCCCGGCCTGCGCGAAGAGCACCTGCGCCTTGTGTTCCACGCGAGCGTAGATTTCGTGATTGCCGTTGCAGCCCCACACGCCCAGAGGAGCTCGGAGCCGGCGCACTTCGTCGATGCAATCGGCGATCGGGTCGCTCGCGCCAGTAATGAAATCTCCCGTCACGAGAGCGAGATCCGCGTCCAAGTCATTGGCCATCTCGACGGCGCGGCGGATCTGCAAGCGAGGCATGTAGCTGCTCAGATGGATGTCGCTGATCTGGGCAATCTTCATGCCCTCAAGCCCGGCCGGAAGATTGGGTATGGGGATGACTACCTGGCGCACTTGATAGTCCAGGCGCTCGGCGGCAAACCCATACATCGCGGTAAGAAATGGTCCGGCGCCGGCAAGCGCGGTGGCCGTTTTGAAGAAGTAGCGGCGCGACGGATTCGCAATCAGCTCGGCAGCGGGTGGCTTTGAGGCCCGCTGCGCGGTTGAAGAAGGAAAAGAGGAGGAAACAGGAGCATTTGCGGACGCGTCCGGATTGGTTTTGAGGAGGTAGGCGGCGCGCAACCAACCCCAGATCCGATCGAGGCCCCGGACAATCTTCATCGCCAGGTAGGCAAAGAGCGCACTGAAGAACCACAAACCCGCGGTGATCGAGAGCATCGAGCCGCGCGGAACGAGGTATCCGCGCCCGCTCATGTGGAAACTTTCCACCGTCGCGACAATAATCAGCAGCAACGCCGTTATGTAGAACAAGCGCGCCGCCACGCGAAGCGCCTGACTTCCCCAGTTCGAGGTCGCCCGCCAAACGGCGCGATACCAGAAGTGCTGGGACAGAAACAACAGCGCCAGGATGCCGAGACCAATCGCGCTTCGCAGCAGAATCCAGGACCAATTCAAGTGGAGTATCCCCCCAGGTGCAAAGTACGAGTTTACCATGCCTCTCGGGGCGGGTTTTCGGCGATGCCAACGAACGTGCTACGGTAGCTGTCTTGAATGACAACCGGCCAAAGGAGCAGGGCTTTACCTATCCCGCCGGGAAACACTTACAAGCTTGGCCCGTCAGAGAAAGTGTGCCTGCCAGGCCCATCCCCAAACAGGCCTAGCAGTAGGTTCAACGACAGGTCCAAAAGCAGGCAAAGATGTGGAGATGAGGAGAGAATCGATGAAGAACATGAGTAGATATGGGGCCCTAGTGGTTGCGGTAGTGCTCGCGGCCATGCCGGCACTGGCTCAGGAGGCCAAGAAATCCGCACCTCCCAAGCCCGCGCCGAGCCCGTCGCAGGCCGTTCTGGAGTCCTGGAATGATATCGGCCGGAAGCTGATTGCCATTGCCGAGGATCTGCCGGAGGACAAGTACGACTACAAACCGCATCCGGATTCGCGGACGTTTGTGGCGCAATTGCTGCACGTTTCCGCTTCGATGTATTACTTCACGGATCCCGCGCAAGGGAAAAAACCGCGGTTTTCGGATGATCCGAAGCGCGACGAGTTGCAAACTAAAGACCAGATTGTGGCCTTCGTGAAAAAATGCGTCGCGGACGGCGCGGACGAAATCAAAGCGAAGGGCGACAAGGGAATGAACGAAAGCGTAGCGGCAGGCGGGCCGCGTTTGACTCGGATAGTGGACCTAGCCTACGGGCTAATCGAGCATTCGGGAGAACACTACGGCCAGTTGGTCGTGTATTACCGCATCAACGGGATGGTGCCGCCGGAATCGCGGCCCAAGAAGTAGGAAGTAACCAAGTAAAGAAGGACGGGCACGGCCAATTTCGGCAGCGCCCGTTTTTCTTTTTGCGAAGAAAATCCTACGAATTCGCCGCGCCCGCGGCGCCGTTTTCGAGCAGCGCCGCAAGCTGCGCCGGATCGCTCGTCGGCGGCAGGCAGGTTTGGCCTGCGCAGACAACTGCCATGGCCCTATCGGCGGGCAGATGCGGCAACGTTTCCTTGAGCGCGCCTGCAAGATGGAGCTGCGGCGTTTCGGGAGTTACGCGAAGGACGGACTTGCCGAAGCGGTAGACGCGATGCGCGGCGGCTTCGAGGGATTGCGCGGCGGGATCATCGGCGCGCCCGGTGATGACTACCTGTAGCGGATGGCGCGCGAAAAGCGCGGCGGCGAGGCCGTAGGTCGCGGCAAACATGCCGTATTGCGGCGCGATCCCCGCGAAAGCTTCGAGCGTTTTCTGCGCAAAGTCGTGGTAGCGCTGGTCACCGGTGAAGGCGTGCATGCGAATCAGCCCGATGGCCGCGATGGAATTCGCGCCGGGCGTGGGCGAATCCTGGAAGGGCTTGCGGCGAACGTCGAGTCCGCCCATCGGCGCGGCATCGGAAGGCCGATCGAAAAAGCCGCCGCCTTCGGCGTCGCCGTAGCGCGCGATGGCGAGGTCCATCGTTTTTTGCGCGACGGAAAAAAAGCGTGGATCAAGCGTGGCTTCGTAAGCATCCAGCAAAGCGAGGACGCCGAAGACTTGGTCGTCGAGCGAGCCGTCAAGCGCGGGCCCGCCGATGCGGTGACCGAAGCCACGGGATTCGCTCCACGCCTCTTTGAGCATTCTGTCCAATGTTTTTAGCGCGAATGCTCTGCATCCGAGATACTCTCGCTCAAGCAAAACACTGCTTGCCTCCAAGTAGGCCGAGACAAACATCGCATTCCAGCTAACGTACATGGTCCTGTCGACGAATGGGGTTGGGCGCCTGCGGCGTGCTTCCAACATTTTCTGATCAGCCAGAAGCAATGTTTTCATTGTGGTGTCGAGATCTGTCTTAGTCGGTCTCCGCGATCTCGTCGAACTCCCTGGCGACCCAAAGCACATTTTTCGCAGGATTATGGTGCATTTCTCCGTGCGCTTCCACGTCGTAGTAGAGCTCAGCGATTCTCGATTCTTCAGGCGTTAGGGCTGCACGGACTTCGTCCAGTGTCCAAGTGAAATAGTCGCCGTCATCATCGAGCGAATAATCGGCGTCCTGGCTGGCGAAGAAGCCGCCATTTTGCTGGTCAGAAAGGACCTCGTTCACCCAAGCGATTATTCCTTCGGCGGTTTCGCCCATAATCCAGTTGTTCGTTGTTTGCGCGCCGTGGAGGTAGTTTTTTAGCAGTTCCGAATTGTCGTAGGACATTTTCTCGAAGTGCGGGACGAGCCAGCGCTCATCTACCGAGTAGCGGTGGAAACCACCTGCGAGCTGGTCGTAAACGCCGCCACGGGCCATCTTTTCGAGTGTCGTCTCGACCATCGCGAGCAGATGCTTTTCCTTCGTTTGCTGGTATCGTTCGAGAATTAAGTCCACCGCCGACGAATGTGGAAATTTGGGCGCGTGGCCAAAACCGCCGTTCTTGATGTCGAACTGCTTCGTGACCGAGGCGATTTGCTCGTCGACAATTCCCGGATCAAATTCGCCGCGCGCGCCGGTGAACACTTCCGCTTGAGCGACAGCGTCGGCCAAGTGATCCGCCGCGCGTACCAGCTCGGCCCGCTTATTCCGGTAGGAATCCGCGACCGCTAGTAGAATCCGCCGAAAGCCTGGGCGCCCCATCGCATCTTCCGGAGGAAAATACGTGCCGCCAAAAAATGGCTTTCCATTGGGCAATAGAAATCCGGTAAGCGGCCAGCCTCCCTGCCCCGAAATGGCGCTGACCGCGGATTGATAACGCGCATCGACATCCGGGCGCTCGTCGCGGTCCACTTTTATGGCGACAAAATTCTCATTGATGATTTTGGCGATCTCGGAGTTCTCGTAACTCTCACGGTCGATGACGTGACACCAGTGGCACCACACCGCGCCGATATCGAGAAGGATGGGCTTGTCTTCCGCCTCCGCGCGCGCAAACGCAGGATCGCCCCATTCGTGCCAATCAATGGGCTGGTGCGCCGCGGAACGTAGATACGGGCTGGCGGAATCCTTCAAACGGTTTTCAGGGTGCGATGCCACGAAAAATCCTTTCGGTTCGCGAAGCGAGCGGGACACACGCTCTTACGGAAAGTGCGCCCTCGATCGCGGAAAAGGAAGCCAGCTCCGCGCGCGGGCTACTGCACGATGTTTCCCGGACCGGGGTCTCGCGGATCGATGGGCTTGCGTCCGGCAAATCCCTCGTCCTGCCGGTGGTAGAAGCGGATGCGGTCTTCGCCGAGCTTCCAGCAAAGATAGACGTCTTCGTTATCGATCACCGCGGGAAAATCCAGCAAGCCGACGTCGAGATCCTTGATGAGGCATCCGGTTTCGAGGATGCGGTTCAACGCGGTTTTGAGCGACTCGGCGAGCAGCTGGTGCTCCGCTCGCAAGGCGGCCAGTTTTTCGTACGGGACAATCACGCCGCCCATCATCATGATCCGCGCGGAGACCGCGGAGAGATCGGTTTCCAGGCTGGACAATTTCTTGCGGCAGTCCATGGCTTCCACGAGAAACGGTTCTAGCTCCCGCCGGGCACGCTCCGCCTCGGTGACCGTGAAGAGCCGCGGCTCCGGCTCGGAGGTGTCGTCCTGGGCCTCTCCGTCCTCTTCCTCGCTGTCGTCTTCTTCGTCGTCTTCTTTGTCCGCCATATAGGTCCGTTCTCTATCCGGCATTTCTTCCCTGCTTAATTCGATGCTAACGCAAAGTCGGCGCACGGTCGAGCGCCATGCGAGCGGAGAGATTTTCCAGAAGGAGAGCAATCGCTATCCGCCGATAAACACCATGGTGCGAGAAGGGGGCACGAAATCGGGAGCGTTAATGCGGTGGCCTTCTTCTTTCTCATTGACGACAGACTCGATGTAGGTCGTCAAAACGCGGTCTGAAGCGCCTTCGCGCAGTAACCCGCGCAAATCGTGATCTTCCTTGCTGAAGAGGCAAGTACGCAGCTTTCCATCCGCCGTCAGGCGAATGCGCGAACAATGGCCGCAGAAAGGCTGCGTGACGGGGGCGATCAGTCCGATTTCTCCAGGGGCCCCGTCGGCGAATCGGTATTTGCGCGCCGTCTCGCTGCGTTCGTGCGGGATTTGTACCAGCGGCCAGCGCGCGTGAATCCGCTGATGAATTTCCGCGGCCGGCACGACAAGATTGCGTGTCCACGTCCGATCGCCGTCCAGCGGCATGAACTCGATAAAGCGCATGATCACGCCGCGCTCGCGCGCGAATTCGGCGAAGGATTCTACTTCATCATCATTAAGGCCGCGCACCAGCACGGCGTTGACTTTCGCGGGAGCCAGTCGTGATTTTTGCGCCACGTCGATGCCGTGCATGACGGTGTCGAACGATTTGGTGCGCGTGATGCGTTCAAATCTTTCGCGATCGAGCGAATCGAGGCTGATATTGATGCGCCGCAGTCCCGTCTCGATCAACCGTTCACAGCGCTCCGCGAGGAGATGGCCGTTGGTGGTCATCGAAAGGTCTTCGACGCCGAGCGCGTGCAAACGCGAGATGAAATCTTCCACCCCGGCGCGGACCAGCGGTTCGCCGCCGGTGATGCGAATTTTGTGAATTCCAAGCCCCAGAAAAATATGAGCGAGCCGGTCGAGCTCGGGCCAGGAGAGAATTTCATCGTGGTCGCGGTAGTTTTCAGGGTCGGCGGAGCGGCAGTACACACAGCGAAAATTGCATCGGTCCGTGATCGAGATGCGCAGGTCGGTTATCTGCCGTCCGAATTTGTCTTGAAGCGTCATGGCTTGTTTTTCCAGCTCAATTCGATCGATCGAATTCCCTTTTTCCGCATTCGCAAAACAAAATCGCCCGATCCAATCACTTGGATACGGGCGCACGACGAAAATATACGTTTTCCGTCGAATCGCTCCTTTCCAAGCACGGGAGGCCCGGGCGTTTCCACCCGAACCCTCAGCCTCGCGGCTCCCAAATGGCCGCCGCCGAAGCTTCGCCCCTGCGCCTTAGGCTGTCTCTCCCGTAGGACGCAGGAATCGGAGTTCTTTCCTAGTCTACCCTGCGAGCCGCCGAGGTGCAATTCAAGCAATTCAGCCTCTCAAACTGAGTCATGCGCGAAGATTGTGATAGAGTTTTTGCCACGCCATGCGGATCTTCGTTCTCGGGGCCGGCGCGACTGGCTCCCTTCTGGCAGAACTGCTGCAACGTCAAGGACATACTGTCTGGTGCGGCGACCGTGACCCTATTCGCGCGCGCCGCTTTCTGGGCAAGAGAAGCACGGTCGCCGTCACCGAGGTAAACGCGAGAAACCTGCGCGGCATCGTGCGCGCCGCGCGCGGCTGCCACCTCATCGTCAACGCCTCGGCCAGCGTGTTCAATCTGATCGTGCTGCGCGCCGCGCTCCGCCTGCGCGCGCACTATGTTGACCTGAGCTCCCACCTCACGCGAAATCCCTTCAAGTCCGAACAGTTTTCCTGCGCGAAGCGGTTCATCGAAAAAAACCGCACGGCGCTGATCAACGCCGGCGCCGCTCCCGGCTTGACGAACTTGCTGGTCAAGCGAGCGGCAGAAATGCTGGACGAAGTTCATTCCGTACACATTCGCCTCTATGAAAGCAGCGAAAGCGACGATCCCATTTCGCAATGGTCGCCGGAAGTTTCTTTTGACGAAGCCATCTCGCATCCGCGCGTCTATCGCGAAGGCAGATTCCGCATGGGGAAACGATTCGCCGAACTCGAAAAGTTCCGCTTTCCGGATCCCATTGGAAATGCCAATGTCGTCCTAGCCGCCCAGGACGAAGTCGCCACGCTTCCCTATTCCATTCCCATGCGCAACATGGACGTCAAGATCGGCGGCAACGAGTTCGACCGCCTTCGCCGCTGGTACAAGCAGGGAAAGTTATCGAAATCGCGCGGCATCGTGCGCCAGCGATTCCCGCATACATCCTCGCCGCGAGCGATCGCAAAATTGATTCGCCACGGTGTGCTTCAAAATGCCAGGTTCTCGGCTTCGGTGCTCGTGCGCGGCGTCAAACGCGGCGCAAAAGAAGATCAGCACCTGCTGATTCGCACCGACGCGATGTTCCCCACGCTTTATCAAATCCGCCAGCAGGGCCGCTACAGCACGCCCGTCGCGTATGCCACCGCCCACGCTGCGGCGCTCTTCATCAAGTATTTTCAGAGGGACGAACCTGGCGTGTTCGCTCCGGAAATGCTGCCCGTGGAAGCGCGCCGCGCCATCATCGCCGGTATCCGCGCACACAGCGTGAAAATCACACACAAAACGACGGTCATCAAGCACGATGGCGAGGACGAAGAAGAATTCTAAATCGCGCCGCCAGGTTGACGGCGGCTATGGCCGCGCTTCAAAAATCAGATTGAACGGAGTTTGTGTGGCCCGGCGGAATCGCGTGAACCCGCCGCTGGTGACAACTTCCTTCAATCGCTTTTCACCCGCTTGCGCTCCCAGCGCCAATCCGACTTCCTGCGACAAGGAAGCCGGCGTGCATAACAGCGTGGACGCCCCATAAAAAGCCCGCCCAATGGGATTGAGATTGTCTTCGAGTTTGTCGCCCGCGAAGGGCTCGACGATCATCCACGTCCCATCCTTCTTCAGCCGGCTGTGCACGTGCGCCGAAGCCCCGGAGGGATCGCCCATGTCGTGCAGGCAATCGAAGAATGTCACGAAGTCATAATCCTTCCCGGGGAAGGATTTTGCACTGGCCACTTCAAACTTGATGCGGTCTCCCATACCGGCTTCCTTGGCGCGCTGTTTGGCCGTCTCGATCGATTTATCGTGGTAGTCGAAACCAGAAAATTCGGACTTGGGATAGGATTTGGCCATCAGAATGGTTGACGCTCCCAGGCCACAGCCTACGTCAGCAACTCGCGCGCCGTTCCTTAGCTTTTCGTCAACGCCCTCGAGCGACGGAATCCATGCGGCAACAAGGCTTGCAGCGTAACCCGGGCGAAAGAATCTTTCCGTGCCGATGAAAACTTCGGAGTGGTGCTCGTGCCAGCCAAGCCCCTCGCCTGTTTTGAATCTCTCCGCGAGCGCTTCCTCCGCCTTGACCGCCGCGAGCGCCACTTGAAACGCGCCGGGAAGAAATACCGGGCTGCTTTCGTCCGCCATCGCGAAGGCTTGTTCTTCGCTGAGGTGAAATTTTTGCGCTGCCGCATCGTAGGTCACATAGCCGCCGGCCGCTTCCGCGCTCAGCCACTCGCGAACGTAGCGTTCGGCCGTTCCCGTACGCTTCGCGAGTTCCGCGGCGGTTTGCGGGCCGCCCGCAGCGAGGCCTTTGAAGAGGCCGAGTTTATCGCCAATTCGGATCAGCGCCGCGTTGAACGTGGCACCAAAATCCACCATGGCCTTTCCAAGAAATTCATGCAGCTTATCCTGATTAATGGCCATCGATTCCTCCGTGGGTCGAACAGGTGGCGAAGCAAGTGAGCGCGATTTTAGCCCCATTGCGGGGAAAGCGGCAAGCGGTCCCAGCCGCTCGGCTCCCCTTCCGCCTCAGCAGCAGCGATTCGGCCGCGAATACCGGCGATTGGCTTGTTCAACGTAGAACTCTTCGGCGCTCAGCGTGTGCTGCTCGCTATCGCTCCGGCTCTTTGCACACAGATAGCGCTCGTACGCCGCGTCGCCGCACCATTCCCGCAGGCCGCGCCAGAACTTCCGAAACCAGCGCTTCGCGCGTTTTGCGTTTCCCCGCATCAGTCGTCTCCATGCGCCACGCCGGAGAAACCGGGCGCCCACTGCGTGGCGACGTATGGCGCTTCGTGCAGCTCCGGCTCACGGCGACGGCTCAAAATCCCGTACCACTGCATCATGGCCTCCACAAGCAGCACGAGGATCATCAGCGCCAGCGCAGCCGTCACCACGGCGTCCAGGCGCTGGTTGAAGATGAGCCGCTGCGTTTCGGCAATTTTGGCCGCGGGGATTTGACCGGCGGCGATTTCGGCGGCGAGCGAATTCGCTTTCGACAGAAAACCAAGATTGGGATTCGCGGCAAAGATTTTCTGGTAGCTCGCCGTCATCGTCACGGCAACCAGCCATGCCGTCGGCACGAGCGTGACCCAAATCCACCGCAGCCGTTTCATCTTCAGCAGAATCGAGGTGGCCACCACCAGCGCAACCGTCGCCAGCAACTGATTGGCGATCCCGAAGAGCGGCCAGAGCGAATTGATTCCTCCCAGCGGATCCACGACTCCTTGATACAGGAAGTAACCCCACGTTCCGACGATGATTGCGCTCGAAAGCAGAATCCCCGGCATCCAGCCTGTCCGCGCGAACGGCTTCCAAACGCGTCCTCCGAGTTCTTGCACCATGAAGCGGCCCACGCGGGTCCCGGCGTCCAGCACGGTAAGGATAAACAGCGCTTCAAACATGATTGCGAAGTGATACCAGATGCTCAGCAGCCGCTCGCCGCCGATGGTGTTCGAAAATATCTGCGCCATGCCAACCGCGAGCGACGGCGCGCCGCCTGCGCGATTGAGTAGAGTCTGTTCACCTACGGAGTGCGCTAGGGTAGCCATGGTTTGCGGGTCGAGGTGGTAACCCCAGCCGCTAATCGTGGCGGCCGCGGCATCCGCCGTGCTGCCGACTATGCTCGAGGGGCTGTTGATCGCGAAATAGACGCCAGGCGGCATCGCGCAAGCCGCCACCATGGCCATCACGCCGACAAACGACTCAAGGAGCATCGCGCCATAACCGATCATCCGCGAATGGCTCTCGCGCAGGATCATTTTTGGTGTTGTGCCCGAGGAGATCAGGGAATGAAATCCGCTGATCGCGCCGCAAGCGATGGTGATAAAGCAAAATGGGAAAATTTTTCCCGCGAATACGGGGCCCGTTCCATCGATGAAACGCGTGAGCGGCGGCATCATCATTTGCGGCCGCACAAGCAAAATTCCCGCCGCGAGCGAAAAGATTGCTCCGATCTTGATAAAAGCGCTCAGATAATCACGCGGCGCCAGCAGCAGCCACACAGGGAGCACCGCAGCCACAAAGCCGTAAGCGATGATCACGAAGGCCAGGGAGACGCCCCCTAACGTAAAAGCTCTCGACCACGACGGAGATGCCGCCACCCACTGCCCCGCCACAACGACAAACAACACAAGGGCTACGCCGAATAAGGAGGCTTCCAGCACCCGTCCCGGACGCAAAAATCGCAGATAGACACCGAGCAGCAGCGCGATGGGAACGGTCATCGCCAGCGTGAACGTCGCCCATGGAGAGGATTTCAGCGCGTTCACCACCACGAGCGCGACCACGGCCAGCAGAATCACCATGATGGCCAGCACGGCGAACTGCGCGATCAATCCGCCGCGCGCACTCACCTCTTCTCGCGCCATTTGGCCGAGCGTCTTTCCGCCGCGCCGGATGGAGCAGAACAAAATGATGAAATCCTGCACGCAGCCCGCCAGCGCAGCGCCCGCGATCAGCCACAGCGTCCCCGGCAAATAGCCGAACTGCGCGGCGAGTGTTGGCCCAATTAATGGCCCTGGCCCGGCAATCGCGGCGAAATGATGTCCGAATAGAACCCACTTGTTTGTGGGCACGAAGTCGCGGCCGTCATCATGGACTTCGGCGGGCGTGGCGCGCGTGTCATCCAGAGCGAGCAAGCGCGCCGCTATGAACGACGAATACAAGCGGTACGCCACCATGTAGCAACACACCGCGGCAACGACAAACCACGTCGCGTTCAGCGGCTCGCCGCGGTGCAACGCGATCGCGCCCAAAGCACCGGCTCCCGCGATGGCCACTCCCAGCCAGACGATGAATTTAAGAATGCGCTTCATTTTCCCCAGCACACGCGATTCGGAAGCCAGGCGGAATTTCGGAGCGACTCGCTCTCGAGCAACGATTCTTCATCGGCGATGCACTTTTCGCCGCACTCATCCGCAGTCTGCCATCATCTTCATTGAGTCACGTGGCCTCATCGGACTCCGCCTCTGGGCGCTGTGTGGGCGCCATTCAGGCGCCCGACTACTGGACGCAGCCATAGAAACGGTTGGCGGCATCCAGCAGACGTGCTAGCTGGTCGTGAGCGTGTTTTTCGGTTGATGGCAGGATGTCCCAGCCGGTGAAGACCGCGACCATGTCGTATGCCGGAATTACGAGCAACTGTTGCCCGCCAAAACCCCGCGCGGCCCACGCCACATCCTCTGGCGCGCTGCCGTAAGACTCCAGCCACCACAGGTAGCCGTACTTCCAATCGCCGCCAGGGACAGCTACGTGCGGCTCCATGGATTCTTTGATCCAGTAGGAGGAAACAATCTCCTTTCCTTGCCACATGCCGCCCTTCAAATAGAGTTGGCCGATCTTGGCCAAATCGTGCGGCGACAAATACAATCCGCCTTCCGTATCCGGCAGTCCCGTTGGGGAATGTTTCCAGTAGAATTGCATGCCCAACGGCTTGAAGAGGTGATCCTGCGCATAGTCATCGATCTCCTTGCCGGTGACCTTTTTGAAGATTTGCGCCAAAAGTTCCGTCGCGCCGCTGTTATAGACAAATACTTTGCCGGGTTCCTCGGCCATCGGCTGGTCGATTACGTACTGCGCCCAGTCATGACTTGCTTCCATCAGGTCGGCGGAGTTCTTTGGATCGTCGTAGGGCAAATCTTCGTGCCACTCCAGACCAGCGGTCATGGTCAGCAGATCGCGGATGGTCATGCGTTTCTTGCGGGCATCGAGATTTGCGATTTTCTTTGCGTCGAAATACTTCACGACGGGTGTGTCCAGACTCGCCGTGAAATCATCGAGCGTCCTCGCGATACCGATCGTGACGGAAGTCACCGTTTTCGTGACCGATTGCATCGTGTGCATGCCGCTGCCCTGGTAGAACGGATGGAAGACGGTGTTGAAATAATTGTACTGGCCTTGTGGATCATGGTTCAGCGGGCCCTGCTTCTTGGCGCGTTCGCCGTAGATCTGGCCATAGTCGTGCGAATAGGATTTTTCGTATACGGACGTGCCGCAGCGCAAGACCAACATGCTGTCGACGAGCCCGTATTTCCCCGCGACAATGTCCGCATCGAACGCGGCAAGCTTTCCGGCATCGATTCCAAATTCCTTGGGGGCACCCGTCGGCCAGTCTTTGGCCGCGCCTTTATCCTGTGCGAACGCGCCCGCGCAGATACATCCCTGCGCCAGCAGACCGAACACCGCGGCCGCGGCAATTTCTCTTGCAAGCTTGCTCTTGCTCACAAAATGCATGCCGCGCATTCTCATCGTTTCTCCCCTTCGTCGTAAGTTTCAATCATCGAGCGAAGTAAATCGCAGCAGCGGGTAGAGTTCGCGAAATATCTTTTCGATTTCGCGCGAGAAATTCGCGCGCGTGGCGGCGGCCGGCTTCATCTTTTTCCGGACGATCCAGCCTTGCAGTCTGCTCCAGTCGTCGGCAGAGGCAGGCCAGCCTTTGCGCTGGGTCCATTCCTTTTTCTCCAGTGCGTACCAATAACTTTCATAGCGCCGCGCGAGGCGTTTTTTCTGCTGCGCGGGCCATTTCGGCTGCGCGAGTACGCGGGGCGCGGCGATCTTGCCGAGCGCGGATTCTTTGCGTTTCGAGCCGGAATAAATGCGAAATCCGGCGGTAACTGCGTCGGCGGAAATTCCCGTATAAATCTGGCCGGTTTCGCCTTCGCCGGCCAACGGCGCGGAAACTTTCAAATACATCTGCGCGCGGTAGGGCGTTTTGTCCTTCGCGAAACGGATATCGCGATTGATGCGGGAGAAATTCGCAGCGGTGCGTCCCGTGGTGTCAAAGCGCGGATCAAGCTGCAAGATGGCAGGACTGAGTTCTTCGAGCAGGCGGCGAAAGGGCTTTACGACGAACTGCTGATAGCGTTCACGGTTCGCGTCCATCCACACTTTGCGGTTGTTGCGCGCCAGGTCGCGGAAAAATCGAAATGTGTCGGACGTGAAAATCGGCTCCGCTTTCGCCATGGATGACCCTCGCTGCGCTTCGGTGGGGACAAGAGTACACGATTCCCAATCCGCGTCAATTGAACTATGCTGTGCGCCTTGCCGGAGCAAGTGAAGGTTGAGTCTTATTCAAGTTTCATCCGAAGCGAGGACATTATGAAACAACGGAGATGGATTGTGGCGGTTGTAACTCTGACGCTAGTTTGCGCCGGTGTGGCACTTTGTCCGGCGCTCGCTGCGAAGGCGGATGAACAAAAACCAGCGGCGAAAACGGAGCAGTGGAAGGCGAAAGACATCATCTTCCAGGAATCCGCTTCACAGATGCGCATTTCGCCGGACGGAAAATGGCTCGTATGGGTGAAGTCCAGCGGGGACAAGGAGAAGGACGCGCGCGTTTCCAATCTTTATTTGTCCAGCCTCACGGGCGGCGAGGAGATTGAACTGACGCGGGGCAGCGATCGAAATACAGATCCGCGATGGTCGCCCGACGGCGAGCGCATCGCGTTTGTAAGCTCGCGGGCGCGTTCGCACGCCAAGCCGGAGACGGCGCCGATGCAAATCTGGCTGATCAATCCGCACGGCGGCGAGCCCTGGGTGCTGACGGAACTCGCGCGTTCGCCGCGGAACATCGAATGGCTGGACAAGGACACGATTATCTATAGCGCCGAGGAAGATCCGAGTCTCTACGACGAAGAGCTGAAGAAAAAGAAAGACAATTCCGAAGTGGTCGACGACGCCGAGCACAAGGCGCCAGTGCGGCTCTTCAAGATCAGCGTGAAGGACAAGAAAATCACCCGGCTGACGATGAATACGGACTGGATCGGAAGCTGGAGCGTTTCCAAAGACGGCAAATTCGCCGTGGCATCACACGAGAGAAGCCTGCACTATACGTTTGATCAGAAAGTTCCGCCCATCACCATTCTCCATAATTTGAGCGATGGCACGGAAAAGCAAATCTTCACCGAAGGTCGCATCCGCCCTTATCGGTTCGAGTGGGCTGCCGATGGCTCCGGATTTTATGCACTTGCGCCCTACTCGACGGATCCAAAATTTCTGACCGCGACAATCCTCAAGGCCTACTTCTACGACATGGCCACCGACAAGGCGACCGAAGTTCCTGCGGATTGGGAGAATGGCTTCGGCTCTGAGCTGGAGCGCGCGCCCGGAGGATTTGTTGCGCAGCTTGCGGCAGGCAGCCACACGGAGCCGGCTCGTTACACGGCGGAGAAAACCGCGGCGGGATGGACGTGGCATCGCGAATCGCTCAGCGGCGAGCAGGTGCGGAACATGCGGTCGTTCGCGCTCAGCGAGGACGGGAGGACCATTGTTTATGAATCCTCGACGGCCAGCAAGATGCCGCAAATCTATCGCGCGCAGCTCGAGGGAACAAAAGTTGCTTCGCCGGTCCAGATTACGAAACTCAACGAAGGCCTGGTAAAGGGCAGAGTCTTCGCCAAAACTGAAGTGATTCACTGGAAAGGATCGCTGGACGAAGATGTCGAAGGCATTCTCTACTACCCCACGAACTACGAACCCGGGAAGGAATATCCGCTGATTACCGCGATACATGGCGGGCCGACGGGATGGGACTCGGACGCGTGGAACCAAAGCTGGGCGTATCCCATCAGTTTGCTGACGGAGCGCGGCGCGTTTGTGCTGCGGCCGAATTATCACGGCAGCGGCAACTACGGATTGAAGTGGGCGGAATCAATCTGTTGCGGCAAGTACTACGACCTCGAGACGCCAGACATCAATATGGGCGTGGATTATTTGATCTCGAAAGGCCTGGTGGATCCGGACAAGATCGCGACGATGGGCTGGTCGAACGGTTCGATTCTTTCCATCAATCTGATCACCACCTATCCCGCGCGATATAAAGTGGCGAGCGTGGGCGCGGGCGACGTGGAATGGATCAGCGATTGGGGCAACGTGAATTTCGGCGATTCGTTCGACTCGTATTATTTCGGCAAGACGCCGATGGCAGATCCCCAGCTCTACATTCGCAAGTCGCCTTTCTTCAAGCTGGACAAGGTGCAAGCGCCAGTGCTGATTTTCCACGGTTTGGCGGACCGCAATGTTCCTCCCGCGCAAAGTTGGTCGTTCTTCCGCGCGTTGCAGTATTACGGCAAGGTTCCCGTGAAGTTCATCGTATTCCCCGGCGAACCGCACGGCCCGCAGAAGCTGACGCACCAAATGCGCAAGGTGGACGAAGAGGTGGCGTGGTTCGATAAATATTTCTTCAAGACCGCAAAGCCAGAAAACGAAGCGCTGAAGAAGGACTCGTTACTGGCGGACTCGCTTTCGCGCGAAAAGATCCAGAGGACCGGAAGTCTCTACGGAGTCGAGGTAACGACACTCAGAATTTCGAAAAGCAAAAAGGATTCTGCTGATGGAAAAACCCGCCTCGAACCAGAAGCGAAACGGGTCATACCAGAACTGGTCAAGCGCGGAGACTTGAGCATCGGCAGGTTCGAGGTTACGCGAGCGCAGTACGCTGCTTTCGACAAGAGTTACCGCTTTCCGGCAGGCACGGAGAATTACCCTGCCAACGGAATCTCCTTCGAGCAAGCCAAGGCGTACGCCGCCTGGCTTCCAAAACTTGGCGATAATCCTCCCTTCCGGCTCGCCTTTGAGGATGAAGTGAAAAGCCTGTATGCACATCGAACGGGCAACAACACACTCGACTACTGGGCAGGATATTCACCGAATCCCGACGATACGGCAAGCTTGCGGAAATCGGCGGACACCCTTGCGGAGCCCGGTGGACTCCTGAAGGAAGTCGGGAGCTTCGTCGGCGCTGGCGAAGAAGGACAGGAACGCATCTATGATCTCGGGGGCAACGTGGCGGAATGGGTCATGACGCGAGATGGCAAAGGCAAAGTGATCGGCGGCAGCGCGGATTGTCCGGCTGATCCAAACTCGGGTTGCGAACCGCAACCGGAGTATATCGGATTCCGTGTGGTCCTTGGACCGGCGAAGCCTGCACCGAAGTGAGTTTTCAATTCGCTATTTGAGTTGTAGGGGTAAAGCATGTTGCCCCCTACAGGAAAGCACAGGCTGAAGTCTGTGCCACATTGGCGCTTGCGGCTGCGGTCTGACGGCGATAGCCTCGACGCATGAGCCAAATCACACCGACTGACAGAACGCGAGTGCGGCGGAAGCCGGACCGGGCGAATTACGACCGCGAAACGATCTATGGCATTCTCGACCAGGCGTTCGTGTGCAGCGTCGGATTCATCTCGGACGGATTGCCGGTGGTCGTGCCGACAAATTATGTACGCGTAGGCGACAAGCTCTTTCTTCACGGCTCGGTTGCCAGCCGGCTGATGAAAACGCTGGGAAGCGGTGCGCCGTTCTGCCTAAACGTGACGCTGCTGGACGGAATTGTTTTTTCGCCAACGGCCACGGGACACTCCGTCAATTACCGGTCGGTGGTGGTGATGGGCAAGGCCGAACAGGTAGAAGGCATCGAAGCCAAAAGGGCGGCGATGCGTGACTTCGTCGAGTACGTGCTGCGCGGGCGGTGGGCCACGGTGCGGCCGCCGAGCGAGCAAGAACTGAATGGCACGATGGTTCTGGCTGTGCCGCTGGTCGAAGCCTCCGCAAAAATACGGACCGGCTTCGCGGTAGATAGCGACGGGGAATACGCCAGCGGAGCATGGACCGGGGTGCTGCCCTTCAAGTGGACTCCGGGAGAGCCAGTACGGGATCCGCGCGGGAATCCGTCAGTGCCTGTGCCGGAAAACGTACAGAATTATAAGCGGCCGCAATAGCCGGGGACAGCGGGCACAGGTGTATGAGAAGGCCAAGTTGACAATGTCTGGTTAACCATAATTTCCTCCCCCTGTTTTTCTGTAAGTGTTGCATCTAAAGGGCTTAGAATTTATGTAAGTCATTTAGAATCAACATTTGCAGGACTTCCTGGGTATGCTGATCCTAAAAGAGTTGCAGAAACGCAAAGCCCTCAGTAATCGGCCAGCCTAAAACCTTTCGGATGAATTCTTTCCAAAGGGTTTAGCGAATGGTTGCTACGGACCACCAAAAATGAAAAATGCGGCAGAAGGTCTGCAGCGTTAAAAATCGCACAACTCGTTAGAAGAAATCTAGCCACCGAATGGAAAAATAGCCCGGAAAATCTAGTATGGGCAATGCAATCAAGCTATCTAGAGCGAATTTGGCGGGCATCGGCTAGCTCGGCTGCATAAATGCACGATCACTTATGACGGTGCCGGATTCTGTTGTCCCGGTCAGGGGTGCCGGAATATACTTACGGGAAATCAAATTTCAGGATCAATCGGCCATGACAACCTCATCCGAGACGTTAGGGAGCGGCGTGAAAACACTGGAACAGGCGAAAGAAAAAGCGGCAAAATTCTTGAACTCGAAGGACGCGCTCGGAGAACTCATATCCCAGGCAGGTAGGAATGCCAAACGGCATTATGAATTCCTACTTGGCCCGTGGGAGAGTCTCCAAATCCTTCTGCGGATTGTAAGGGCCTGGCTGAGCGAAAGATACGTCCCGCCCGTTCTTACCCTGATAGGGGCGGTTGCCGCGCTGATTTATTTCATCGAACCGTTTGATTTGATACCCGATGCTGTACCCGTGCTCGGATACCTCGATGATGCGGCGGTAATTACAGCGGTCGTGCGCGCGAACCTTACGGAAATTAGCCGGTTCAGGAGCTGGGAAGTTTCTTTTGGGAGCCGGGAGAATCTAAGATTAGCGCATCACGTTTTAGAAACGGCGCCGGGGGGCAACTCATCGGCTGATCAGGAATAAATAGAATCGTCCCCATCCGCCTCGGCGATTCGTGCGCCTTAGTCAGAGTCAATGTATTTCTCCAAACTATTCACCTCTTGATGAAGAAAGATCCATGTCCGGGGCACTCGCCGCCCTCTAACAGGACTGGTGGCGCTCGTACCCAGCCAAGACGCATAGACCGGAGCTCACGTCGCCATAAGAGCCCTGTTGTCACTTTTTGGAGTGGCTGGCGAAAGCGGTGACTAGGCCGAGAGAGATGAGCATGCCGCCGGAGACGTAGCGCTGGATTTTGAGCCAGCGCGTGCTGCGCTTGAGGTGCTCGGCGAGCGTGCCCGCGGTGAGTGCCCAAATCGAATCGCTTGTGACGCCCATGCAAAGAAAGAGCAAGCCGAGGGAGAGGATTTGGGCGGCGACTGCTCCACGGGAGTAGTCCACGAATTGCGGAAGGAACGCAAAGAAGAAGAGAGCTTCCTTGGGATTTAGGACGCTGACAATTATGCCTTGGCGAAAAATGCGGCTGAGCTGGGCAGGTTCGGGCGTGCTCGCGGCGGCGAACGATTCGCCGCGATACAATTTTTGCAGACCGAGGTAGATGAGATACGCGGCACCGAGATATTTGACGAAATTGAATGCGGCAGCGGAAGAGACGAGGAGAGCGGAAAGGCCGAGCGCTGCGGCGGTGATGTGAACCAGCGCTCCGGTGGCGATGCCGAGAGCGGAAACGACGCCGGCGCGGCGGCCGTGATCGACGCTGCGGCCGACAATGTAGAAAACGGCGGGGCCTGGAATGACGAGGAGAACGATGGCGCCGGTGATGAAGAGCAAGAGAGAGGAATGATTGGGGAGCATCGGGGTCGTTTATGCGGCAGTGAGGAGAAG
The DNA here is from genome assembly GCA_963824515.1 of uncultured Acidobacteriota bacterium. Lineage (GTDB taxonomy): Bacteria > Acidobacteriota > Terriglobia > Acidiferrales > UBA7541 > Acidiferrum. The sequence continues at coordinate 149,332 of CAWGPN010000010.1, read as the reverse complement.
GGGCTCGCCTTTGGTAATGACTATGGTGTGTTCGTAGTGAGCAGAAAGGCTGCCGTCGGCGGTGCGGACGGTCCAGCCGTCGCGGTCGAGAGAGACGTTGCCGGTGCCGGCGGCGATGATGGGCTCGATGGTGATGACCAGGCCTTCGGTGAGGAGATGGCGGGCGAGGGGATCGGCGAAATTGGGAACGCTGGGGGATTCGTGAATGGTATGACCCACGCCGTGGCCGCCAAGTTCGCGAATGACGTGGAAGCCGCGTCGGCGGACTTCGCGTTCGACGGCCCGGCCGATGTCCTTGGTGCGATTGCCGGCGCGGGCGGACGTGAGAGCCTGGCGAAAGGCACGCTCGGCGCAGTGGGCCAGCTCGCGAGATTTTTCTTGTGTGGGCGGGACCTGGATGCTGACGGCGGAATCGGTGTGGTAGCCGTCTTTGACGGCGGTGAGGTCGAGCTTGACGAGGTCGCCGGGTTGGAGGACGCGATCGCTGGGGATGCCGTGGACGACTTCGTCGTTGACGCTGATGCAGGCGTCGCCGGGGAACTGGTAGACGAGCGGCGGAGAGGATTGGGCGCCGTTTTCGGCGAGGATGCGTGAGCCAATTTCGGAGAGTTCGGCAGTGGTGACGCCGGGGCGGACGGCGACCGACATGGCACGAAGAGCTTTGGCGACAATTAGGCCGCAGGCGCGGAGTTTCTCGAGTTGGTCTTGCGAGGTGATGGACATGAGCCCTCAGTGACAGCCGCGTTTATGGCGCAGAAAAACGCACAGGCTGAAGCCTGTGCCACCACATTCTAGTGGCAGCCGCAACCGCCGCCGCAGCAACCTCCACCGCCGCCGGATGAGCTGCCAGAAGGTGCTGAGAAACCTCCGGAGCCAGCCGTCGCGAAGACGGAGAGCTGTATGGTGGCTTTTTTGCTGGCGCACTTGGGGCAGGAGATCTCCTGCTGCTTGTTGATGACGATTTTCTCGAACTGCGTTTGGCAGTCGTCGCAGATGTATTCGTAGATCGGCATTTGGTATGTTCTCCGCACAATGGATCCCCTCAATTATAGCAGGAAGGGGCCACTCGCCGCCGTGGTCCCGCGAGTTTGGATAGTACTGCCGGTTGGTTTTTCGTTATGCTAGAAATCGTCACTTGAGGAGGACTGCGGAGGTGCAAGGATATGGATTGACTACTCGCTGTGGGGCGGTTGCTCTTGGCTATTCCCATGGCTGTTTTTGGGATTCAGTATATCGGCTATGGGCAATTCGTCGGTGGGCTGCCGCCGGTGCCGCCCTGGACGCCGGGAGGTCCATTCTAGGCTTATTTGACGGGGGCGGTGCTGATCGCGGGGAGCGTGAGCATCGCCATAAATTGGAGGGCGCGGTTTTCCGCGACGGTTTTGGGATTATTTTCTCTTCTGTGCGTAATGCTGCTACATGTGCAACGACTTAGTTCGGTCCTACACAGCGGAACCGACCGTACGAGGGCCCTGGAACCGCTGGCACTGGCGGGGGCGGCGTTCGTGCTGGCGGAATTCCTGCCCATCGGGTGGCCTGACTCTGCCAGGTGGAACGCGACGGTGAATTAGTTGAGCAAGCTGGGCCTGTATCTTTTTGCCGGGTCGATGGTGATTTTTGGGATTCAGCACTTTATGTACGCCGGACTCCTCGCAACGCTGGTGACGGCGTGGATCCCGTGGCATTTGTTCTGGATCTATTTCACGGGAGCCGGGTTTATCGCGGCGGGAGTAACTGAGCATTTTGGCGGCGACTATGCTGGGAATTATGTTTTTACTGTGGGTGATTGTGCTGCATACTCCTCGGGTCGTGGCACACCCGCGTAATGGGGATGAATTAAGCAGCTTATTCGTGGCTTTGGCGATGAGCGGCAGTTCCTTCATTGCGGCTGCAACTATGTCCAAGAAGATCTGATTTCCGGCAGAGACGGTTATTCCCTTATTGAGGTTCAGAGTTTGACCGGTGATGAAGGCGCGCTCGGCGCGCGTTACCGCGGCGGGGCAATTTTGCACTGAAGGCATACGCATCCTCGAGATTTTCTCAAAGTTTCTCTTGCAGTCTTCGCAACGCGCTCGAAAGCCGGCGTCGGGCGCTTTGGCTGTTGGCTATCATAGATAGGGAACCAAAACAGCCTTCTTTCGTTTTGGCTTGCGAGGCAAGCCGACAGGGCGGCGCTGCCCCGGCGAAGAACTGCGCTGCTCCGATGGCGGAGGAATGGGGTTGCCGTGCCCGATTTATTGAATTCGACGCCAATTCAACAAGATGCCGTCAGCCGTGGCCAGCGCGTGATCGAAGCGGGAGGCGTTGCCCTGCTTTTTTTCGCAGCCTTCGCGCTGCGGGCGTGGGGATTTTCGCAGATAGGGATCACGCACTTCGATGAAGGGGTCTACACCCTGAGCGGGTTTTGGCCGTTTCATCAGGTCCAAGGCTCGGCGTTATATCCCTGGCAAAAGCTCTTTTCGCCCCCAGGCTATTTTGGGCTGATTGGAATCGTCAACTGGATCGTGGGCAAACCGGTGGACGGGAACGCGATCGCCATTAATCTGGCACTGGGGTCGGCTACGGTGCTTCTGGTTTTCCGGGCGGGCAACAGATTTTTTGGTGCGCCCGCCGGAGTTTCAGCGGCAACCCTGGTGGCGCTCAGCGAATTTCACATCGCCCTGTCCAGAACGGCGCTGACGGATACGGGATTCTCATTTTTCTTTTTGGCGGCGCTGGCGCTGACGGCCATCAGCTTTGAAAAGGAAAGTCCCCTATGGGCCATCGCCGCAGGGCTGGCCATCGGAGCCGCGTGGAATTTCAAGTATCACGGCTGGCTGCTCGTGGCCTTCGCCTTTGTGGTTATGTGTATGGAGGCGGCGCGGAAACCCGCGAGCCTTGGCCGGGCGCGGATATTGTTCCGCTGCTGGACCGTGATCGTGGCGGTAAGCGCGGCGTGTTTCTTTCCGTGGATGTTATACGTGCAATATCGCCTGGGCGGCTACGCGGCCATCGAGGATTTCCACCTGCGATTCGCGAACTTTCTTTGGATTCACAATTTTCGCGAGCTTGCCGAAATGCAGCGCTATTTCGACGGTTGGATAAGCCGCATTTCACCGGCCGTCGCATTTTTGTGCGGAGCGGTCTATTCCCATCGGCGCATGTCGTCGGCAATGTTTCGATGGACTGTGGCGATTGAGTTTTTCGGATTGCTGCTTGCTGGGGCGGTTTTCACCGGCTTCGGCGCTTGCTTGCTGCTCGCGGGACTTGCGGTCCCCACGGCTTGGAGAACGAAGAGCGTGTTTGCCAGATTGCTGTTGTGCGCGCTGCTGGTTTTGTTCGTGCTGACGCCTTGCTACACGCCCTACGCGCGACTGATGCTCCCCTGGTCGCTGATGGTCATGCTGTTCGCCGGGTTTGGTATCCAGCAATTGCTGGGAGAGGGGCGACGGAGTCTCGCTTGGGAAAAGCTTGCGACTGGCAAGCCCTGGAAACGGGCGGCTTTGACGGCTTGCTTGGTTGGCGCCGCAGCGGTGGCGCTGTGGATCTTCCAGCGGCCGGCTCCCCGCACGTGGATGGCGACCACAAGCGCCAGAGACGACGCTGCCGAGATGGTTCGGCGAATGCCCGCCAATAGCACGGTTTTCGTGGTGGCGGAGCCAGAGGCCGCATTCTATTTCAAGCAAGCAGGGCTGCGCACATTTTGCATCAATGGAATTGCTTATCGGGGAGAGCGTCTTCCTCACCCGTTCCTATATCAGGGGAGCGCGCCGGTTTTCGTGGTGGGCGGCTTCTACGGGCGAGCACAGTGGGATTGGGATCCTGTGATGAAAAATCGCAAGGACCAATTCCGCCTCGTCAGCCGGCTTTCCTTCCAGCCCGGCGACATGCGGTTGCTAGATGACTTCGCTCCGGAGAATGCGCTCGTTGTCCGCGCGGAAACGGATCATAAGTACGATCTATTGCTTTATCAGTTCCTGCCTGAAAAGAAGGACGCTTCCAAAACCAAGGGAGCGAGCTAGAGCCAAGACGAATCGAGGAAGCGCGAGAGACGAAACAAGAATGTCTTGCTTTGGCGCACCCTGATTTCAGAAAAAACAAGGCGCCCCCCGCATGCTGGAGACGCCTTGTTTTGCCCTAATTGTTTGGGAGACGCTTTAGTCGCCGGCTACGGCTTCGGTGGTTTTCTCGGAAGCTTTGGGCGCGGTGGCGCCGTTGCCATTGGAGTGGCCGTTGCCATTGCCGTTCGAATGGCCGTTGCCGTTCGGGGCGGAGTCGCCATTACCGCTAGCTGCTGGGGCAATGGAGACCGGCTTGCCAGCGTTGGCGAAGTTGGCCGGGGTAGCTTTGGCGATATCTGCCACGGAGCCGATTTGAACGACGGCCGGCTGGGGCTTCTTAAGAACGAGTTCTTCGTAGATGGCGCGGACTTTGGCCTGCTCTTCGAAAGCCTTTTTGCGGCGCGCGCGATCTTCTTCGGCCGCAGTCAGCGGGATGTCGTGCTCGAGGTGGCGGACGCGGGCGGCATCATCGGCGTCGATCTTCAGCGAGTGTTCAAAGCTCTGGAGATTGACGCTCTTGCCTTTGGCGTAGATTTCGTGTTTGCCGTGGTTCTTGTACCACTCGGCGACGGTCGCGTTCTTGTGCATGTTTTCGATGATCTGGCGCCAGCCTACGCCGGTGTTATAGGCACAGAAGGAGATTTCGCCCTGCTGCGTGGCGTAGGGGATGATGCACATTTCGGTGCGGCGGAAGTCATAGTTGAAGAGATCCTGGAACCACATGCCGGCGATGAACAAGAAGTTCCAGGGATCCTGGCGGCGCTTCATGGCGTCATCAATCTTGCGATCCGGGGAAGTGCGGCCGTACTTGACGGTGGACCTCTTCGTGAGCGCCCATGTCTTATCAAACTTCTTGAAAAGCGCGCTGAGCGTCAGGCCCTTGGGTCCGCGGAACGGGTGATAGTTCTTCAAGAGGGCCATGGCCATCATGAAGTTGGAGAAATTTTTGCCGCGAGCCGCGTCGGTGATGGCGGTGACGTCCTTGGTGAGCTGGACGGCATCGAGGAAGCGCGGAACAGGCGCCCATTCCTTGGTCTCTTTGTTGATCATCATCGCGGTGCCAACGCCGCAGTTCGGGTGGCAACCGCAGGAGAGCGAACCCCACTGCGATTCATTGCCCTTGACCATGTCCGCGAAGCCAGCGAAGGTGCTGATGAAAGAAATGGGGAACCAGTCGCGCGTAGGTTCCACTTTGCCGACCTGGGCGCTAACGTCCTTGGCGAGATGCGACAAGGTGTAGCGCTGGCGGAGACGGCGCTCCGGGGTGATGTCTTCGTCGCGGCCGGTGAAAGAAACCGGCTGGAAGCTGACGAAAGCGATCTTCTTGGGGTTTTCCATCGCGAACTTGACGACGGAGCCGACCTGGTCGTTATTCACATTGTTGACGATGGTGACCACAAGGACGATTTCGATGCCGGCTTCGTGCATGTTCTCGATGGCGCGAAGCTTTACGTCAAAGAGGTTGCCGATCTGGCGATGGCTGTTGGCGTCATTGCCGATGCCGTCGAACTGGAGGTAGGCATAGCGCATACCTGCATCGAAGGCTTTCTTGGAGAATTCCTTGCTCTTGGCGAACTCGATGCCGTTGGTGGCGGCTTGCACGGAGTTGTAGCCGATTTTGCGGGCGTAGGCGACGGCGTCGAGGAAGAGCGGGCTCATGGTGGGCTCGCCGCCGGAGAACTGCACGGACATCTGGCGGCGCGGCTTGATCTTGAGCGCGTTATCCAGGATTTCTTTAACTTCATCCCAGCCAAGCTCGTGGACATAACCGACTTGGTTGGCATCCATGAAGCAGGGATCGCACATCATGTTGCAGCGGTTGGTGAGGTCAACGGTGAGAACGGAACCGCGGCCATAGCGAACGGTCGAAGAGCCGTGCTTGTGGAGATCTTCGTCGTTGTGCGCGGGAATATCGCGGCCAGGGAACTGCCTTTCGATCCAGTCGAGGAACTTGGCGTCGACGGCCATCATGTCCTCGTAGTGGCCATGGATGGGGCAATCCTTGATCATCCAGATCTGATTGTCGCGCTCGATGATCTGCGCCTTGATTTCGCCGACTTTCTCGTGCATCAGATCGCGCCAGTCTTTTTTGCCGGCGATGATCGCTTCACGCGCCTCTTTGACGCATGCAGGACAGAGAGAGTCAGTCTGCCGGGGAAAGCCAAGCGTGGGCTTGGTCTTTTCCCAGGACTTGAGCAGCGGCTTGTCTGACCACTGCGGAGTAACGGACGGATTCGGATTCCGCTTGTTGAAATACTGAATGCTATTAAAAGTGGCGGCGGCTGTCTTGCACAGCGCCCAGTCGAACGTTCGCAGGATCTGCGTTCCTACACGATTCGGCATAAAACTCTAACCTCGCTTTCAAAAAGTGAAGCCTAACTGCTCACTGATTTGGATGAAAACCGAGCCCCTAACTGCTCCCCCTGGGCTCCAATTACGGTACCACGCCATGGGTACGTCCAATAAGTCTTTATACACGTACAGTTTGAGGGTGAATGGGTAGGGACGCTAGCGGGATGCAGCGAACGGTCAAAAATGGGGGTTGAACGGTAGCGGAGCGCAGCGAGCGGCAAATTGGGAGGGGGCTGGGAGGGGTTACTTCTAGGGCGAATGGGCTATAAGTTTGCGTGATTGGGGATTGCGGCTGTTCCGATTGGGAAAGCCCGTGTCTGTGGAAAGCGAGGAAGAAGGCTACTCGTTCAGCGTTGGGCGGATCACAGCGGTGACAAAATGGGCAAAGTGGGAAGCTCCTTCGTCGAGCTGAAGCCAGCGGACAACACAGTGATCGGCCAGATATTTGGTAACGCGCGATTCCGGGATGCCGAGATGCTCGGCGAGCTGAGGCTTGAGGGAATCGGCGCCGCGGCGGCTGGATCCGCCGCGCAAAAGATTTCCGACGGCGATGCGCAGCGTCTGGCACGCTTCGACGTAGTAGTAACTCGTGAGATCGGAGTCGGTGAGGACGAAAACACCGGGGCCGACGGGCGCATGATCTGCCTCATTCAGTCTCACGGGCGGGCATGTCAATAACCGGCGCAATTGCATCTCGAGAAGAGACAATCTGGAAGAAAGGCCGGGATCCCCTGAGCGGCCGCGAAGACTCGCACCGCCAAGATCGCCGATGGATTCCACTGGCAGTACCGGGATGGAGCGGCTATCGGTGACGCGTGGAGGCTTTACCTCTTGCGATTCTTCGAAATCTACCGGCGGCAAACCATCCGCAGGGGATGAGGGCTCGGAAACAACGGATGCGGTCCTGGACGCGGGCGCCTTGGGAGATGCGCTCTTGCGGCGGTTACGGCCACCACGGCGGCCGCGGCGCCGTCTTTTTTTATCCGGTGTCTCGATGGGATCGCCGCCGGGTTGCGCCGGGTCATTCCCGGCTTCGGGTTCAGCGGCGGAGTTTGAGGTCTCGAACGAGACGGAATCCTCAGCGGCAGAAATCGATGGCACGGGCGCGGCGATCGGTGGCGGGGTCAAGTGGAAATCGGCTGATTCCAAAGAAGGATCGGCAGACGGGACTTCCGCACCAAGTTTGGCGGCGGCTTCCTGCGCCTTGGTTTTCCAGTCGACCCTGCGAAAACGGCCCGCGGCCGCGAGATACCACTTGGCGGCTTCCGGATTTTGGCCGGCAGTTTCAAAGTAGCGGGCCAACTCAAAAGCAACCATCGCGTCGCGCGTCTTTTCAAATAAATTGGAAAGCTGACCGACAGGGTCTTTGCCGGTGCGGGCCCGACGAATTCGGGCGGTGATCTGTTTCCAGTCAGCCATGTGTTAGCTTGCATTGTAGCAGCGGAAGCTTGTTACAGCTAGAGGACACGAGTGATTGGAGGCGAGAAATCTATTGCCTGGCAGGCTGATTCCATATTGACGGGAAGCAAAGGGGTGAGTATTCTTCAAGTAGCCCTCTTGGAGGCGTTTATGGCGCGTTCGCGCGAGATTTGTGCTGCGCTATTGGTGTCTTGCTTACTGATGACCCCGGTCTGGGGCGCATCCGAGAGCGCGCTGGGTACCGTCGTGGCATCGAACCATGCAAGCGCAGCGGTTGGAACGACTGTGTTTCCAGGAGATACGCTGAGCACTGCGGACGCGGGTAGCGTCCAGGTGCGCGCCGGGGCGGCGCGGTTTCAACTATCACAGTCTTCCATTGCCACGATCAGCGCAGAAGGCGGGACGACTCAAGCAACGCTGCGGCATGGATCGGCGACGTTTTCTACGGCCAATGCAAACGCATTTGCGTTGAACGCGTGGACAGCCGTAATCAGACCGAAGTCCGACGAACCGACCATCGGGGAAGTGACCGTACTCGGCGAGAAACAATTGCTGGTGAAGTGCATGCGCGGGGCTCTGCGGATCACCGTGGGCGGCGATTCGCGGGTCATTCCAGAGGGCAAGGCATACCGCATCGTGCTGGATCCTCCTGCGAAGGAAGAAGCGCAGAGCCAGCCTCCGATGCAGGGAGCGGGCAGGCGGGGTTCCGGCAGGCCGCCCATCAGCGCGGGTACGAGCAAGTTCGTGTGGTACGCGGCTGGAGCGGTTGGAATCGTGACCTTTCTCGCGGTCCATGAAGCGCTGGAAAGCCCTGACCGGCCGTAGTTCGAAACACCGCGCGGCCTCAAACGGTCGCAATCACTTCCATTTCAATCAAAGCGTCCTTGGGCAGGCGAGCGACCTCGACGGTCGAGCGCGCCGGCGGAGCCGCGGAAAAATAGCGCGCGTAAATTTCGTTCATCGCCGCAAAATCGCTCATATTTTTCAAGAATACGGTGGTCTTGATGACGTGGCTCAACTTGCTTCCCGCAGCTTCGACAATGCCCTTCATGTTTTCCAGCGTGCGCTCAGTTTGCTGGCGAATATCGCCGGAAACAAACTCATTGGTTTTTGGATCGATGGACACTTGCCCGGAAACAAACAGAAATCCATTGACCTTGATAGCCTGGGAATACGGCCCGATGGGTTTTGGACCGCGATCCGACAGAACGATTTCTCTCATGGAATGATCTCCTTGGAAGTGGTGGTGCCGGAAGGGGAAACTTCTTCGTAGCGTGCACGAAAGTCTTCGGGAACTCCGGCGTGCTTCATCCACAAACGCTCGAACTCCGCGACATTTTGGTGAGTTTCCTCTTCAAACGCGGCGATCAGGTCGTCGAGGTTGAAGCCGCGTCCCTGGCGAGCGGAGAGCATGTGGTCAATGGCATGGCGAAAAGCAACCTGCCCATAGCGATCCTGCAGCGCAAAAAAGAAAAGAAAGCTTTTGGCGCGCAAGACAGTTTCCTCTTCCGTTTTGCGCGCGGGGGCGCGCTTGGGAATCATACGCAAAGCGCGACGGATTGTCTCGGCGCGAGAGGCTGGCCCGTCAATGGCTTCTTGCGCGATTGCAGAGGCGAAGGCCGGGAGCGCCGAAAGCGGGGGAGGCTGTTCATAGTATTCAGGGTTCTGGCCGTAGCCGAGCCAACTGGCGGACAGAGCGGGCGCAACCGCGGCGAGCTTTGGCGGCCCGCCGCTGAGGTCGATTAGCAAAGTGTCAGGCGAGGCGAGTTGGGAGGAAGGGGCCCGCTGCTCGCCGCTGAGGAGGTTGGCGTAGGAAAACGCGGAGGCCGTAAGGCAGCCGGGCACCACGGGGCATTCCACAATCCACAGCGCCTGCGCATCCCTGGAACGGGCGCCGAAAGTTGCGTCGTAAGCATGGATAGCTAGAGCCAAAGTATCCGCCGACGAGCGCAAACGCGCAGGCTCTTCCGGTGCACGCGTCCAGAGAAGGACCTTGCCCGCTCCCGTCTCCAGCACCAATTGTTTATAGCGCCCCGCTACGATAAAGGGATAGCGGTCCTCGGGATGCTGCACATACCGAAGGGTGATCTCCTTGCCGTGACGCGACCTCTTTGGAGAACGTCCGCTGGTATGCACGAGAAATCCATCGGGCACGCTAACCTGCAGGAGCCATTTTTTGGGAGGAACTCCCCCGAAGGAAAACAAGCCTTGCGAAGGAAGCAGCTCCGGCGCCCAGCCGGCCGAAGGCAGGAAAAACGCGTCGGAGGCAAAACTCAACGTGTTCTCGCTAGCGGCCGAAGATTGAAATTCATAGAAGAGACGAAGAGTGTGCCGCTCCCCGACGCCCCACGATTGAGGAAGAACAAAAAGAGTGTTCCGGGGAATGGCGGGCAGGGCTTGACCGGCAAGGGAGACGCCATCCCAGGTGGCCCGGGATTCGGCAATGCGGAGGAGGCGGCGGCCGGAGAGGCGCACTTCCAGCGAGGAAAGCGGCTGGTTGCCGATGTTGCGAAGCTGGTAGTCCGAATCAACACGGATCCGCGAATCCGCTCCGGGATCAAATTGGACGCGGATTTCCTGTTTTTCGATGGAGTAGCCCGGCCCTAGCGCCGCGGTGCAGGAAGAAATCCAAAGAGCGACGGCGGCGAGAAACGGGCAGAAAAGCAGCCGGAGGTATAGCCGGGGCGCCAAAGCGATTCGATTGTAGCGGGAGAAAACGGAAGAAGCAAAAGTGGAGAGCGGAACGCGGACGAAGCGGCCAGGGGCGGCCGGGGTTAGCGCGGTCTGCGGCCGCGGACGCGGACGAAGGAAGTGTTGGCGTGGTCGCGGGCGCGCTCGCGGTCGCGAATTTCCTTTTTGGCTTCTCCGTCGGTCATGCCGGAATTGATCCGTTGGAGGATTTGATGCTCCGTCAAGCCAGTGTTCTTGAGTTCCGCGATTTCGGGGCTGGCCATGACGGGCTGGTGCGTCAAGTGCCGGTGAAGAATGAGCTGCACGGTGGAATCAGAGAGGCCGATAAGCTTCAGGGTAACGGCATCGATGCTGAGGGTGTCGAGCTGGCCCGCGTGCGCAAGTTGTAGGATTTGTGGCTCCGTGAAACCCGCCCGAGCGAGGTTGGCGGCGGAATCGGCGCTGGTAAAGAGGACCTTGCGAACATGCGCATTGCTGACGAGTTCGACGCAAGTGTCGTCGCTGATCCCCGCCTGCTTCAGCTTTACGACTTGAGCGACTTCCGGGTCCGTGATATTCAGGCCTTTGAGCTGCTCGATATCGCTTGACCACATCCCCGCCTGTTCCAAGGGGCGATAGTCCGTCAACGGATGGCTGTGGCAACCGGCCACCAAGAGCACGCACACACCGAGAAGCAATCGTCGCAACCACATGACTCCATTGTAGTGAAGGCAAAGAGGGAAAAGCGGAATTGTGCCTGGATAATACCTGGCAGTAAGTACAGGTGCGCAGCTGTTCCTTCCCGATTGCGCTTGAGTTTCTGGTGGTGTGGATGGAGAGAACGAATCGCAAGACGCATGAAGCAAAGCTCGATGGGTCAGCTTCCCTGGTGGCGGCAGGCAAGGGGAACATCAAACTTGATAGACCCGTTCCACTCCGAGGACGCCGGAGATCTTCCGGATGTTGACGAGAATCGTCTCTAGCTGGCGGCGGTCGACAATTTCCAGGCTTGCTTCGATGCGCGCATTCTGCCGCTCGGGGCGGCTTTCCAGACTCTGGATGTTGGAGCCCGCGCCGCTGATGACCGCGGTGATTTCCGCCAATAATCCGGCGCGGTCCTTCCCGCGAATGGAAAGCTGGACGGGGAAAGTGGCCGTTGTTCCGCTGCCCCATTCCACGGCAATCCGCCGCTCGGTCTGATACATGAGGTTTTGCACATTTGGACAGGCCCGCGTGTGCACGGCGACCCCCCGGCCGCGGGTGATGTAGCCCACGATGTCGTCGCCGGGAATTGGATTGCAGCATTTCGCCCGATAGACAAGCAGGTCGTCGTGGCCCTTGACGATCAAAGGGGCCTCGCCAAAACCGAGCATGCGCTTGACGGACTTGACGAGCGTCGGCTTCGAATCTTCCGCTCCGGGCTCCACGGCCTTTTCCGGTTCGCCCAGCAAACGCGATAGAACCTGCCGGGCCGAGTATTTGCCAAAACCGACCGCGGCGTAGAGATCCTCCTGTTTTGACAGTCCGTAGTCGGCGAGCAGTTTGTCCCAATCCGCTGAGGGAACTTTCTTCAGGCCGCGCGGGAAGTGCCGGGACTCCTTCTCGAGCAGCTTCTTCCCCATCTCGGTAGCTTCTTCGCGCTCATGGAGATTGATCCATTGCCGGATTTTGCTGCGCGCGTGCGAGGACTTGACGAAGCTCAGCCAGTCCCGGCTCGGAGTATGATTTTTCTGCGTGAGAATTTCGACCACGTCGCCGCTGACAATCTCATGGCGCAGCGACACCATTTGCCCGTTCACTTTTGCGCCCACGCACTGATGGCCGACTTCGGTGTGCACCGAATAGGCGAAGTCCACCGGGGTTGCTCCGCGTGGCATCTCCAGTACGCGGCCCTTGGGCGTGAAAGCGTAGACCTCGACGGGCGCCAGATCCACTTTGAGTGTGGAAAGAAATTCCCCGGGTTCCTGCAGCTCCTGGGACCACTCGATGAGTTGCCGCATCCAGGCGATGCGCTGATCGTCGTCGCCGGCAGCGGGCTGGCCACCCTTATATTTCCAGTGCGCGGCGACGCCTTCTTCCGCGATGCGGTGCATTTCTTGTGTGCGGATTTGCACCTCGAAAGGCTGGCCGCCGTGCAGCACCGTGGTATGGAGGGACTGATAGAGGTTGGGGCGCGGCATGGCGATGTAGTCCTTGAAGCGGCCGGGGACTGGGCGCCAGATGTGGTGCATCACGCCGAGCGCGGCATAGCAGTTCCGTTCCGTGTCGGTGATTACGCGGACGGCAAGCAGGTCATACACTTGATCGAGGCTGGTCTGCTGGCGAAGGATCTTGCCGTGGAGTGAATACAGGCCTTTGACGCGGGCTTCCAATTCCGCCGGAATGCCGTTCTCGACGAGCTTCGTACGAATGGTGCCCTGGACCACATCCAAAAACCGCTGGTGCACGGGACTCTTCTCCGTGACTTCCTTTTGAAGCGCGAGAAAGGCTTCCGGTTCGAGGAAGCGGAAAGCCAGATCCTCGAGCTCGCCGCGAATCACTCCCATCCCGAGCCGGTGGGCGATGGGGGCGTAGATGTCCAGCGTCTCGCGCGAAATGCGCTGCTGCTTCTCGGGCGAGAGGTATTCAAGCGTGCGCATGTTGTGAAGACGGTCGGCCAGTTTCACGAGAACGACGCGGACGTCGTTGACCATCGCCAGAAGCATTTTGCGGACGTTTTCCGCCTGGCGGGTTTCCGGTGCAGTCATGTTAAGGCGGCTGATTTTAGTGACGCCTTCGACGAGATGCGCGACATCCGGGCCGAAGCGTTCCTCTATGCGGGCGACGGGGTATTCGGTGTCTTCGATGGCGTCGTGAAGGAGAGCGGCGGTAAGCGTGGTGGCATCCATGCGCATGTCGGCCAGGATGTGGGCGACTTCGATAAGGTGAGAGATATACAGGTCGCCGGAGCTGCGAAACTGGTCGCGATGGCGCTCCGAAGCAATTTCGTACGCGCGGCGGACGACCCAGGGATCTTCGGAAGGACGATTCTTGCGGAGTTTTTCGAGAAGTTCCTCGAAGCGGGCTTCGAGCTGGCGGACGGCGCGGTCGCGCTGGAAACTCAACGGGACGTTACTGGGCGACGGCATATCCTAGTTTAGCCTGAAACAGGGTACGGTGCGAGCCGCTGGTAAGGCGGACGCGCAAGAGCAAGGGAAAATGAAAAGGACGCCCGCTGGGGCGTCCTTTCTTTGAAAGATGGATTTACCGCCCCCAATTGGAGCGGCCGGCAGGTTCGTGTTCAGGATACTTGCTGGGACTGCTGCAAGCGTTTCTGCTTGATCTCCTTGATCTTGTCCAGCAGGTCATCCGCCTGCTTTTCCAAAGAGGCTCGCTCATCGGCGCTTTCCACCATGTCGGCTTTGCGGCGATAGAGAAGGCTGAGGTAGGCCATCGCATCGTCATAGTCGGGCTTCAGCGAGATGGCTTTTTGGAGATCGGTAATGCCCTCATCCACGAGAGAGCCATATTTGGAGGCATAATCCGCGCGGAGAGAAGCGGGGAGCGGATCCGAGTCCTTGACCTGCTTCTTGATATTGCTCTTGTTGTAGTCCAGGCGCATCAGGCCGTTGCCGCGCCAAGCAAGCGTCCAGTCAATCACGCCAATCCAATAATAGGGCTCCGGATCATTCGGTTTGATCTGGATGTGTCGCTCGTGATAGGTCTTTGATTCCTCGAAGCCCTTTTCGTCAATCGGGGGCGTGCCCGCCATCTGAAAGAGCAGCGAACCAATGCCGTCAATGGCGCTCAAGTTGTTAGGATCGATCGTCAGAATGTCCTTGAATTCCTTGATAGCTTGTTCGCCACGAGCCTTATTTTCCGCCGAAGGTGCGCCGGGGATGTACAAACTGGCGTAGGCGGTGGCCAGGTAGAGGCGAGCGTTCATCAGGCTCGGATCCAGCTCGGAAGCCCGTTTGAAGTCCTCAATAGCAACGTCCGATTGGCCGGCCTTGAAGGCCACAACGCCCTTGTTCAGTTTGTCGCGCGCCCTGAGCTTGTTGCAGCCCGAAACAGCGAAGACGAGGGTCAACAACGCGGCCAGAGAAGCGGTCCTGCGAGCAATACGCACTGATGCATGAGTCATCGAAGACATCCATCCCTGCTAGAATTCACGTCCGCCCTGCGAGGGGCTAAATCTACACTATTTAGCGCGCGTTTGCGAGGCCGGGATCATCAGGCCAACCGTCGTAATTCCTGACCCTCGCATCACGTCAATTGCCCGCGCAATTACGCCAAAGTCGAGAGCGCCATCACCGCGGACGAAAGCCACGCGACTGGCCCGCACATTGAAAATATCTACGAGCCGGTCGTGCAAGTCCCGCCACTGCACCACACCCTGATTGACGCGCAAGGTTCCGTCTCCGAAAACTTGCACAACAATCTCTCCCGGAGCCGCTGGCGTATTAACTTCCGCTCGTTGGGGCAAGTCCACCAGAAAACCAGCCTGGACATCAGGCCGGATCATCATAAAAATGACCAGAAGCACCAACAGAATATCGATCAGCGGCACCACGTTCATTTCCGCGATCGCGCCGACCCTTCCACCACCAAGCGTAATTCCCATGACCCACCTCGCACGAAGTAGATAGCCCCGCGAGGAGGACCCTCACACCCTGCGCCGGCCAGGAAGAAGCCGCCGCGTGAGAAACTTTTACTGCCCGGCCTCGAGCTTGGCCGTGATCAGGCCGACCTTATCGATTCCCGCGCCGCGCATGATGTCTATCGCGCGGGCCACATCCATGAAGAGAACGTCGCTGTCACCCTTGACGAAGGCGACCTTGTCGGCGCGCTCTTTGAAGATGGTTTCGAGTCGCGGACCGAGTCCATCCCAGGTAGTGTCCTCGTTATTGATCTTCACCTTGTCGCCATTGAGCACCTGTACGACGATGGTCTTGTTCTCCAACTCCTGTTCCTGGTTCTTGTTCGGATTCGGCTGGGGCACAAGGGCGTCCAAGCCGTGCGGAGTGAGAGGAGTGATGACCATGAAGATGATGAGCAGTACCAGCAAGATGTCGATGAGCGGAACGACGTTCATTTCCGCCATCGCCCCGCCTTTATTTTCTCCTACGGCCATTCCCATTGAAATTCTCCTGTCAGCCTGCCTTTTGCAAACCTTGCAGGCACTCGAGCCGCGCCGGGTGGGATCCGGCGCGACCGTTCTTGCTCAGCAAACGAATGGTGCCGCTGCCCTGCCGGACGCTTCTCCAACGGCTTCAATCGCCCGATGGAGAAGTGAACGGGGGCGGAGGCGGCGTCCGGCGTTGTTCATTCACCTCGGTCAAGAGCCCGAGCTGATCGACGCCGGCGGAGCGGATTTCGTCCACCACCGCGACAACGTCGCCGTACTTGGCCCTGGCGTCGCTCTTCACGTAAACGGTTTTATCGAGACGGTTGGCAATCAAGTCCTTGATCTGCCCGGTGATGTCGTCCTTGCTGATCTTCGTATTCTTCAGGTAGATGGTTCCGTCTCGAGTGACCGCGACGATGACCGCGTCATCCTTATCCGCATCCTTCATTTCACGCGCGTTGTCAACCCTGGCCATATCCACCGGCAGGGTCTTCTGCAACATCGGCGTGACCACCATGAAGATGATCAGCAGGACGAGCATGATGTCAGCCATGGGGATGACGTTTGGCGTCGACATCTGACTTCCGACTTTTGGTTTGTAGCCCATGGGCTGCCTTATTTCTGCGCGCCGCGACGCAGGATGAAGTAGTTGACCAACTCCATCGAGGAGTTGTCCATCTCCACGTCGAAAGCTTCGACCTTGTTCGTGAAGTAGTTGTAGGCCCACACGGCGGGCACGGCCACGAGAAGACCGAGAGCCGTGGTAACCAGGGCTTCGGCGATACCGCCGGCGACCGCGGACAAGCCGGTTGCGTGGCTCGTTTCAATGCCTTTGAAGGCGTTCAAGATGCCGACGACCGTGCCAAATAGGCCGACGAACGGAGCCGTCGAGCCGATGGTGGCTAGCGCCGAAAGGCCGCGTTTCATTTCCGCGTGAACGATGGCGACGGAGCGCTCGAGGCCGCGCTTGGCCGCTTCAATCACATTGGCGTCGGTGACTTGCTGGGAAGCGGATTGGAATTCGGAGAGGCCGGTCGCCACAACCTTGGCGATGTGACTCTTCTTGTTCCGCTCGGCGATGGCGATCGCTTCGTCCAGCTTGCCCTCCTTCAGGGCTCCGGCGACTTGCTGCACGAAAACCCGCGACTGTTTTCGGGCCGCACTGTACATCAGGGCGCGGTCAATCATGACGCCGAAGGAATAGATGGACATAATGAAAAGGACCGCGACTACGATCCTGGGAAGGGTGCTCATGGAAGACCACATGCTCCGGATATCCCAGGAAGTAGCCTGGGATTGCAGGAACAGGGCCGCGTTCATAAACAGAGTCGCTACCATTCGTTTTGCTCCTTAGTTCTGATGGCCCCGGGTTCCCCGGGGTCAACGCGAGAGTTTGCCTAGCTTGCCGCCCGGACCAGCGCGCCCGTCCCACGACCGGCGCGCCAGACCGCTTACTCGTTCAGTGAGAAAATCACATCGATCGTGGTATCCACCTCGACCGGCTCTCCATTCAGAAGAGTCGGACGATACCGCCACTGGCGCACTGCGTTTAGAGCCGCTTGCACCAGCAGTGGATGCCCAGAGATAACTTCGAGTTGCTGCACCGCGCCATTCTTCCCGATGATGGCGTGCAACCGCACGGTTCCCGAGATGCGCGTTTGCCGGGCCAGCGGCGGATACATTGGCTGAACTCTGTTGATGAGCATGGCCGCGGTTACGTTGCCGCCCTGCCGGATGCGCGAGACAGTCGGCTTCGGCGGTGGCGGGGCGCCCACGCTACCGATGACGCCGCCAATCACGCCGCCCATCGAGCCGCCAGGCACGCCGCCTGGAACTCCGCCTTGTACGCCAGCCATATCGGGCGCGTCTTCCTTGATGATTTTGACGTCCTTAGGGATAGCTTTCGGCTGCATCAGCTTGCCGGCGTCCATCAAGTGCACTTGCGGCTTGACGTGCACTACTGCCGCGGGCGGTGGAGGTGGCGGTGGAGGCGGGGGCGGGGGCGGGGCCATAAGCATGGTGGCCGTAAAGTTCGTCGGAAGAGCTTCCGTGTAGATGAGCGGAATGAGAATCAGGATGCCGACGAGGATGGCTTGCAAGAGCAAGGACAGCGCCACTGTCCAAGGCTTGTTCGTCCGCTTCGTTTTCCCTGAAAGCACCATATCTTCAAACATGAATCCCTACCTCCTCCCGGCAGGAGCGAGACGTCCAGAGACGTTCTCACCTCCGCGGGTTTTGTTTCCGGCTGCGGGTCCGGTGCCTGCCACAACACCCTGGCCGCCACGCCAATGATTCCAGGCGACGACCAGCGGCGCAGCAATCCCAAAACTGGAGTACGTTCCTACCACAATCCCCACCACCAGAGCAAAGGAGAAAGCACGAAGCACCTGGCCGCCCATCAGGAACAGAACGAGCACGGTAAGGAAAGTCAATCCGCTGGTCAGTATCGTCCGGGAAAGCGTCTGATTGATGGACGTGTTCACAATCTCGGTGAACGGATGACGGCGCATCAAACGATTATTCTCCCGGATGCGGTCAAAAATCACGATCGTGTCGTTCATCGAATATCCAACCAGTGTGAGAAGCGCCGCGATAACCGTCAGCGATACCTCGAAATGCAGGAGCGAGAAAAAGCCCAGTGTAATCAAGACGTCGTGAAACACCGCCAGGACCGCAGCCGCCCCGTAAACCAGCTCGAATCGGAAGGCAATATATACCAGCATGCCTGCCAAAGCATAGAGGGTAACGTAGATTGCCTGGCGGCGTAGCTCCCCGCCGACTTTGGGCCCGACGATCTCCACGCCGCGAATGGCGAAGGAGCCCAGAGCATAACTCTCCTTCACAGCAGCAAGCACGCGGGGCGTCACGCCATCGACTTTCGAGAGGTCGTCAAAATTCGTCAGCACTCCCTGACTTGCCGCGTCCCGATACGCAAGAATTTTTTTCGCGAGCTGCTGGTACTGATCGCCGGCATTGGTCGAAAGAAGAAGTGGATCGCGTTGCGTGAGCACAGCAGCCAGACTGGCAGGCGTGGCGGCGTTGAAATCCGGCTTGGAGGTGTCCGCCACACCATAGATGGCATTCAGCGCTTTGAGGATGCGGGTCTTGCTGGTCTCTCCGGCTTCTTCACCTTGCCCAGTTTGCCCGACGAAAATAATCACCTCGTTTGGGTGCTTGGTGGCGATATCGCTGATGCTTTGGATTTCATTATTGCCAAGACCCTGCGCGGATAAGCCTTTGCGGAGCTTCTCGATGTCCGGAGGCTGCGCGAAGCGGACATCCACGTTCGTGCCACCCGTGAAATCGATGCTGTAAGGTATTCCGCCGCCCGCCGGGCCGCCTTTGAGGAAGATGGAAGTCCAACCGGCAATCAGCAAAATAGCGCTCAGCGCATAGAAATACTTGGCTTTGCCCATCCAGTCGATGTTGGGCGTTTTGAATAGCTCGATCATGCGCCTTTTTGCTTCCCTTTCTTAGACTCCAGCGTCCGTGGGTTTGTTCCCAAAGCCTCCCGGACTAGCTTGGGAGAGAACGCTGAAAATGACAATCACACTCTCGTTTAGTTCCACAAAATCATCGGCTCTATACGTCCTAGTACAACCTAAATGCTCAATTCGCTCTGGCGGTCCATCTTGGAAAGGTGGTAATGAAAAATCGTCTTGGACACATAAATCGCCGTGAAAATGTTGGCGATCAAACCAATCGTAAGAGTAATGGCAAACCCCTTAATCGGCCCGGTGCCGAACAGAAACAGAAAAAAGGCGGAAACGACGGTCGTCACGTGAGTGTCGATAATCGTCAGAAAAGCCTTTTCGAAGCCCATGTCCACTGCCGAAGCCGCTGACTTGCCGTTGCGCAATTCTTCCCGGATGCGCTCGAACACCAGGACGTTCGAATCCACGCCCATGCCGATGGTCAAAATCACGCCAGCGATGCCCGGCAAAGTGAGCACCGCTCCGAAGAATGCCAAAGCTGCAAGCAGTATGACCAGGTTCAGGATGAGCGCGAGAACCGCGTTGGCGCCGGAAAGCCGGTAGTAGAACAGCATGAAAATCATCACCACAAGCAAGCTCAGAACGGACGCTTGCACGCCGTGGCGGATGGAGTCGGCTCCGAGAGACGGCCCGACCGTGCGTTCTTCGAGATACTTGATGGAGGCCGGCAGCGCTCCCGCCCTCAGAACCAGCGCCAAATCATGCGCGGATTGCTGGCTGAAGTTGCCTTCGATCTGGCCGGAATCATCGATGCGCCCGTTAATGACGGGAGCCGTATAAACACGATGATCGAGCATGATGGCCATTTGCCGGCCGATATTCTGCTGGGTGAATGGGCCAAATCGAGCGGCCGCTTCGGCCGAAAGCGTAAAATCGACGACCCATCGGCCGGGATCATTGGTATTGCGATTTTCCGTGGCGCTGCGAAGGTCACGGCCGGTGACCACCGCCGCGCGGCTCAGCAGATACCAACCTTCGCCTTGCGGCGCGGACCCCGAGGACGAGTTGGATTCCACGCGGCCGGGCACGAGTTCCGTGCCGGCGGGCAAAACGCCGCCGTGCTTGCTCATCGCGTCGGTTTGCGAACTGTAAACGGTGGGGTCCTCGACGAGACGCAACTCGAGCTGGCCGCCCTCGGCGATGACCGCCTTCACGCGCGAAGGATCGCCTTCGCCGGGGAGTTGCACAAGAATCTCGTTGCTGTTCTCGCCGCCGCGAAGCTGGATCGTCGGCTCCGTCAAGCCCAGCGCGTTGATGCGCCGGTCGATGGTATCGAGCGTCTGCGTCATCGTCGTTGCTTGGATTTGACCCTTAGCGCCCGTTTTCATCGACAGCGTGTAGCCGGTGGGGTCGCCCGCGGTCGGAGACAAATCCCACACGTTTCCGTACTGCTGCTCCACATAATCGCGAAATTCGGGAAACCGCGTGGAATCCACGTTGCGCACCAGGATGTGCGTATCGTCCACCCGGTGCACTTCGTCGTAGCTGATATTTTTGCCGCGCAGCCAGGTGGTCACGCGCTCGACCATCTGGTCGGTTTCTTGCGCGATAGCTTCTTGCACCTGAACCTGCAGGACCAGGTGCGTGCCGCCTTGAAGGTCGAGTCCGAGTTTGATCTGATGACCGAAATTCTCTTTCATCTGGGCGAACGACGTGGGAAACGTGGGTATCCCGATGAGGCCAAAGATGCAGCCGAAAATGACAGCGACGATGAATACTACTTTCCACTTCAGATTAGGGTTCATGGTCTGAAAGTTATGCGCCGGACCCGGCCGCGGGCGGAATTATTTCGCATCTTCCGGCGCCTCCACCTGGGCAATCGCCGAACGTGCGATGCGTATTTTTACCTGGTCGGCGATCTTGAGAATGAGAGTCTCGCCATCAATTCCACTGATCGTGCCGTAAATTCCGCTGCCGGTGACAACCTTGTCCCCGGACTTGAGCGCCGCGATCATCGCCTGCGTCTTCTTGCGCTGGCGCTGTTGCGGAAGAATGAGCATCACGTAAAAAATGGCCATGACCACGATCATCATCACCAGCGGATTGCCTAGAAAGCTCGCCGGTCCCGAAGAAGCTTGAAATAAAATCGCTGCTAACATCGTCAAGAATTGCTCCGTTCCTTTCACAATTTTCGAGCTTGCCCGCCCTCCCGTCTCACGGAAGATGGAAACAGCTCGGCGGGTCTAACCGCCCCGCTCTACAGCCCGCCGGATTCTCTGCTCGTAGAACCGCGCAGGTCACTCCGGCCCGTGCCGGAGTGCACGTGAAGAATCTCGGACGCTATCCCAGCTCGAAGTTCAGGCTGGACCTATAGCATAGCGCGCGTGCATCTCAGAAGAGAAGTTTCTTAGGTTCCCAAACCCGATAGCCTCGCGGATTTGCCTCATTAAGTCAAGGTAAAAGTGGACATTGTGGTGGGTAGCCAGAATCGCCGCCGTCAGTTCTCCCGCGGCGAAAAGATGACGAAGATACGCGCGCGTGTAGCGCCGGCAAACCGAACAGGAACAGTTCGGATCCGGCGGCCGCTGATCTTGCGCATAACGCGCGTTCTTGATGAGCACGCGGCCTTCGCTGGTGTAGAGACACGCGTGCCGCGCTGCGCGTGTCGGCAGCACACAATCCATCATGTCAATTCCCAGCGCGACGTAGTCGGCGATCTGCTCGGGCTTTCCAACGCCCATCAAATAGCGCGGACGATCGCCGGGCAAGAGTGCGGTTGCTTCGCCGGTCATCTCGCAAGTCAAGGCGTGCGGCTCGCCGACGGCGAGTCCGCCCACGGCGTAGCCGGGAAAATCCAGTTCGATCAATTGCCGTGCGCTTTCGCGGCGCAAATCAGCGAAGGTCGCTCCTTGCACGATGCCGAATTGCCACTGCGCAAATTCGCCGTTGCGCTTTGCTTGTTCCAGAAAATATTTTCGCGCGCGCGCAGCCCATTCCGTAGTGCGTTTCGCCGCGGATTCCGCTTTGTCTCGCGGCGCAGGCGTCTCGATGCACTCATCAAGAACCATGGCAATATCCGAGCCAAGCGCAAGCTGAATTTCCGCCGCTCTTTCCGGCGTGAGCAAATGTTCCGTGCCGTCCAAATGCGAACGGAACCGCACGCCTTCGTCTGTCACTTTGCGCAGTTCGGAAAGACTGAACACCTGAAAGCCGCCCGAGTCCGTGAGAATCGCGCGCCGCCAGGACATGAATTTGTGCAAGCCGCCCAGTTTGCGGACAGCTTCATGTCCCGGCCGCAAATACAAATGATAGGTATTAGCAGAGGATGATCTCGGCGCCCAGCTCTTCGAGCGCTTCGTTGCGCAGCCCTTTGACCGTGGCTTGCGTGCCTACGGGCATGAAGAAGGGTGTTTGCACCGCGCCGTGCGGCGTATTTAGGATGCCGCGGCGCGCACCGGTCGGATCGGTCTTCGCCACTTCAAACGAAAAACTCACCCTCCGAGTGTATCAGGAGAAGATGAACGCCCAGCCCACGCGCAACACCACCCACACTGCCCAGACACCAAACGCAATCATATACGGCTTGCCGCCCTTGAGTTTCTTCGGGTTTATGACCGCGAATCCGATGGCCAGCAGGATTAGCGTCCAGAATGTAAATATGTCGAACGATTTGCAAAGCGCAACCAGCCAATTCGCCGAATCATCCGGAAGAAACGCGGCCGCGTTGGTAGCAATCGGGTTTTGCAGGTCGATCGTCCCCGGCGCTTTCAGATAGATGATCAATAGGAAGAGTGGGCTGCTGATGAGTCCGGTCATAAATGCATGCGAAGTGATGGCCAGCGCCGTCGTGAAATTCGTGCTGATGCCGCCGAGCAGGCTGTACGCTCCCCACATAATGAGACCGATGACGAGCGCCAAAAGAATCGGGCCCACGGCGCCGAACACATAGGTCGAGATGGGCGCGAACTTGGCCCCGGCTTCGATGCGCTGCTGCTTCTGGTCGGCCGAGAGCTGCGAGGCTTGGGGGCTCTTTTCGATTTGCTGGCCTACGAAATCACGCCAGTTCACCCTCTGATTCAAGCCAAAACTAACCGCGATGCTGAGAACCGTCAGAAGAGCAATGGGTACGATCCAGCCCGGCTTTCTGACAATATCTTCAAAGGTCTTCTGCGGCGAAAACAAGACTCCAAACGCGCGGCTGATCGCGCTCATTTGGGGCTGTGGCTCAGGTGCAGCGGGGGGAACTGCAGTTGTCGTTGCCATCGGAATATCCTCCACCACGAGGTTGGCAAATACTCTCTGTTAATGCAGTACGCAGGGAGCTACCCAGAAATTTCAGTGGTCGGATTCTAGCCTATTATCGCCAAAATTGTCAGGTCTAGATTTAGGGGCGGAGCTTGCCCCGCCCGCCGCGCTGGCGACTTTATTCCGAGGGCAATTCTGGGACGGCGACGAGCAGTTCGCGAGTATACAAATCCGTTGGCCTGTGCAGGACCTGTTCGGCGGAACCCACTTCCACAAATTTGCCCACGCGCATCACGGCGATGCGCGTGGCAATCTGCGCCACGACCGGCAGGCTATGCGAAATAAAAATGTACGTAAGCCCGAACTCGCTCTGAAGTTCCTGGAGCAGCAGCAACACCTGCGCGCCCACGGAGACGTCCAACGCGGAAACCGGTTCGTCGGCAACTACCAGCCTGGGCCGTAGAATCAGTGCCCGCGCGATGCCGATTCGTTGCCGTTGCCCGCCCGAAAATTCGTGCGGATAGCGTTTGAGCGTATCGGCGCCCAGCCCGACACGATCCAGCATCGCCGCGGTGCGTTCCTGCTTCTCCACCTTGCTCAACTCCGGGTGATGGATCGCCAGCGGTTCGCTTACGATTTCTCCCACGCGCATCCTTGGATCGAGCGAAGCAAAGGGGTCCTGAAAGATCATCTGCATTTGCCGCCGCGCGCCGCGCAGCGCTGCCCCGCCCAGCGCCAGGAAATCGGTTCCTTGAAAGCGCAGCTCGCCGGAGTCCGGTTCGACGAGCCGCAAAAGCATTCGCGCCAGTGTCGTTTTTCCGCAGCCGCTCTCGCCAACCACCGCTAATGTTTCGCCTCGCCGGACTTCGAGGCTCACGCCGTCCACCGCCGTAAAACGGGTCCCGTCCGTTTCACTCGAAAACGTGCCGCCGCCGCGCCGGTAGGATTTTTTCAACTCGCGCGCTTCGAGCAAAGTTTCGCCGTTGTTCGCTGCCAGAGATGAATTAGGGTGGCTGGGCATTTCGTCCGTCACACCAGCACGCAGCGCGCCGTGTGTTTTGCGTCAGCGGCTCGAAGATCGGGGACGGCAACCGTGCACTCCGCGCGGCGTACCAGGCAACGCGGCTCGAAGGCGCACCCCGGCGGCAGCGCCGTCAACTGCGGGACGGAGCCCGCGATCGGCACCAGCTTGCCGCGTTCGATGGTGGGCGAGGCCTTCAGCAGCCCTTGCGTATAAGGATGACGCGGCGCGGCCAGCACTTCCCGCGCGGGGCCTTCCTCGATGATGCGTCCCGCGTACATCACCGCGACGCGGTCGGCGACTTGCGCAACCACGCCCAGATCGTGTGTGATGAAAAGCAATCCAAGCTGCAGTTCGCGCCGCAGCCGGTCGAGCAATTCCAGAATCTGTTTTTGCACCGTGACGTCTAGCGCCGTCGTGGGCTCGTCCGCGATCAGTAGTCGCGGACCCGCCGCCAAAGCCATCGCGATCATTGCCCGCTGCCGCAAGCCTCCCGAAAGCTGGTGCGGATATTGCTCCGCGCGGGCTTCCGGCTCCGGGATCGCCGCGCGACGCAGCGCCTCCTCCGCCCTGCGCTTCACATCCCCCGCGCCAAGTCCCGATTCGTGAGCGCGTATCGCCTCCTCGACCTGTGCCCCAACGCGCATCACCGGATTCAGCGAAGTCATCGGCTCCTGAAACACCATCGCTATTTCCCCGCCCCGCACCGCCCGCCACTCTTGCTCCGTCAACGCCGGCAAATTTTTGCCACTCACTTCCGCCCTCTCACCACTTGCCGGGGCGGGGCTCGCTCCGCCCGCCGCGATAGCACCCTTCTTGCCCAGCCAAGCTTCCCCGCTGACGCGCGCCCCTACTGGCAGCAATCCCATCAATGCCAGCGCCAGCATCGTCTTTCCGCTACCCGATTCGCCAACCAATCCAAGCGATTCGCCTGCATCAATCCGCAGCGACACCTCATTCACCGGCCGCACCCATCCCGCCGCCGTCGGCAACTCCACGGTCAGCCCGCGAACGTCCAACAAATGCAAGTGAGAAGTCACGCTGCCATCTTAGTGCCGAAGTTCGGAACTCGAAACGCGAAACTCCGCGCTTGTGTCTTGTGCACACGCCAGCAGGGTTATCGCATGCGGGGAGGACCGCGATAGTAAGCTAAAAATTCGCATGGCTACTGCCGCAACCACCCCCGTCGACTGGAAGCTGATTTGGGCGCAGCGTGGCTTCCGCTATTTTTTTCGTGGCCATGTTCGTGTCGCTCTTTGGAAGCGGCATGAACTTCGTCGGCGTGAGCTGGTTCATCATGGCGGCCACGCATTCCACCGTCAAAGTCAGCCTTCAGGTCATCGTCGTCACGCTTCCCGGCCTCTTCATTCCATTTTTCGGCGGTGTGCTGATCGACCGTTTTGACCGCCGCTATCTCGGCGTTTCCCTCGATCTCGTCCGCGGCTTCTTTGTCCTCGTTACCTCTTATATTGCGTGGAGCGGCCATCTCCACCTCTGGCATCTCTATGCCATGACCTTGATCACCGGCATCGGCTCCGCGATGTACTGGTCCACCGTCAACGCCCTCGTCCAGGAAGTCATTCCCGCCAGCCAGTTCACCGGCGCCAACGCCGCCGTTCTTATCGGCGTGCAAAGTGGCATGCTCATCGCTGGCTCGCTCGTCGGCTTCCTTTACGACCGCGCCGGCATCGCTGGCATTCTCTGCATTGACGGCCTGACTTACTTCGTCTCCGCCTTCTGCCTCCACCACATGCGCCGCGGCTACGTGAGTCCCCGCGATCATCTTAAATATCCGCGTCAGTATTCCGAAGCAACCGAAGCCACTGCCGAAGCTCTCGAAACCGGAGAAAATCCGGAAGTCGCCGAAGCCGGACTTTCTCTTGCGGTGTACTCCGATATGAAGGAAGGCTTCGCCTACCTGAAACGACAGCCTCTCGTCCGCGCCCTCGGCATTACGCACTCCATCATGATGGCCGGCGTGGTGAGCGCCAACGTTGTCCTCGTCGCGCTCGTCAACGACATACTGCACGCCGGCGCGCGCGGTCTCGGCTTTCTCGAAGCGGGCTGGGCCATCGGCGCCATCACCGGTGGCCTCATCACCAGCCAGCTCCGCGATAAATTTCGCATGCCGCTTTACGTCGCCGCCTGTGCCTGCCTCGCGTTGGGCCACATGGCCACGCCTTTCGTCGCATTCCTCGTGGGCGCCGTCTCGTTGCAAATTATTTTTGGATTTTGCCGCGCGCTCGGCGGCATTGTCGCGCAATCTTCGTTGATGTCCATCGTCCCGCGGCACTTCATGGGCCGCACGCAATCCGCCATGGCCATTTTCACGACGTGCATGCAGATCACCATGAGTCTCGCACTCGGCGTCGTCGCCCAAGGCACCGGAATCGTCTCCGGATACGCCTTGCTCGCGCTCCTTTACGCTGGCGCCACACTTTCCGCCTCCCGGGCGCGCCAGCTCATGCGCCAATCTTCCGCATCATCTGCTCCATCCGCATGAGGCCTCCATGCGCTTCACGCGTTCCGGCCCTCGCCAGTGTGCTGTAGAGGCGCTTGCGGATTCGCGTTCGCTCAGTAGGAAGTGTCCGCGGAATAACTGATTCGAACATCGCGGGCGTGAATCAGTGGCGGCGCTCTATCCCCTCGGCTAGGCTTGATCAGATAGCGGAGAGCCCCTCGTGGATTCACGTCTGCCCAAAATGTTGTTTGCTTTACTGGCCGTGGTTGAAGCGATTTATTTCTGGTCGATTTACTCGGAGTTGCCGGAAGTGGTCGCTTCCCACTTCAACGCCCACGGCGTCGCCAACGGTTGGCAGCCAAAGGCTCTTTTCTTCGAATTCTTTGTCGGAGCCGTCGCGATTGCTTCGCTGTTGGAGTTCGGCGTTCCCGCCCTCTTCTCCAAATTGCCCCCAACCATGATCAATCTCCCCCACAAGGAATTTTGGCTCGCGCCCGACCGCCGCGAGGAGACACTGGCTCTTCTGAACCGTTCTTTTGCCTGGTTCGGCTTTGCTGTCCTCGTGGTCGTCACCACCGCCATCAACTACGCCATCGGCCAGAACCTGCATCCGGGAACGCAGTGGGGTTCTTTGCTGCTCATTCTCGTCCTCGCAGGTTTCATGGTCTTCGCGATCGCTTCGTCGGTCCGCATGCTCTCGCACTTCTACCGTCTCCCGCCCGGCAGTTTCACGCCGAAATAATTGACTGCTTCTTGTAGCAAGCATAAGGTTGCCGCATGAAGGTTCGGGATGTGATCCGCATTCTCACAGAAGATGGCTGGGTGCTCGCGAGAACCAGAGGAAGTCACCGCTAATATAAACATCCTGTTAAACTAGGCGTGGTCACCGTTCCGGGAAAGCCCGGCGATGATTTGGCGCCCGGAACTTTGAACAGTGTCCTGAAGAAAGCGGGATTGAAAACATGAAAAAATATCTAATCGTCGTCGAGCCGACACAAACTGGATTCTCGGCCTATTCTCCCGACCTACCTGGTTGTGTTTCGACCGGCCGCACGCGCGAGAAAGTTGAACAGAATATGCGCGAAGCTATTGCTTTCCATCTCGATGGATTGCGCGAAGAAGGACAGACGGTCCCTGAACCACAGACTTACTCCGCGTACGTTGAGCTTCCTGCCTAGCTGCCGGGATTCGGCGTCGCGAGAATGGAAGAAACCACAATTCTCTATCGTCCCGTCGGAGCGAACGAACTTTGCCTCATCGTGGAATCAGGGTACAGCGCCTTTCCGCCTCGCCTTCCCGGACAGCCCATCTTTTATCCAGTGTTGAATGAAGACTACGCAATTCAGATCGCGCGCGACTGGAATGCAAAGAACTCAGAAGCGAGAGAGGGATATGTCACTCGTTTTGCGGTTAGGACGGAGTATTTATCGCAATTTGAAGTGCGGAAAGTGGGAGGATTGCTTCATCTCGAATATTGGATTCCCGCAGAAGAGCTAGATGTATTCAACCAGAACATCGTGGGCAAGATCGAGGTCGTCTCAAAATTCCACGGCAAGTAATGACGCCCCGAGTGGTCGGGGCGTTTCGCGTTTCGGTTTGAATTTCGTTTTTCGAATTTCCGACGTGTCTATAAATAATCCCGCGAAGGACCTTCCAAAAATGCCCGCAGCTTCCGCGAACGCGACGGATGCCGCAGCTTGCGCAGCGCCTTCGCCTCGATCTGCCGGATGCGCTCGCGCGTAACCGCGAATGACTGCCCTACTTCTTCGAGCGTATGCTCGCTGCCATCATCCAAACCGAAACGCATTTTGATAACTTTTTCCTCGCGCGGCGTCAGCGTCTTCAACACCGAAGAAGTCTGCTCTTTCAAATTCAAATTGATGACCGCGTCGGACGGCGAAACCACGGCCTTGTCCTCGATGAAGTCGCCGAGATGCGAATCTTCCTCTTCGCCGATCGGCGTCTCGAGAGAAATCGGCTCCTGCGCAATCTTCAAAATCTTGCGCACCTTGGACACCGGAATGTCCATGCGCTTGGCAATTTCTTCGCTGGTTGGCTCGCGCCCGAGTTCCTGCACCAGCTGGCGGCTGGTGCGCACCAGTTTGTTGATCGTTTCGATCATGTGCACCGGAATACGAATCGTGCGCGCCTGATCCGCAATCGCGCGCGTAATCGCCTGCCGGATCCACCACGTCGCGTACGTCGAAAACTTGTACCCGCGGCGCCATTCGAACTTGTCGACCGCTTTCATCAACCCGATGTTGCCTTCCTGAATCAAATCCAGAAACTGCAATCCGCGGTTCGTGTATTTCTTCGCGATGGAAACAACCAACCGCAAGGTTGGCCTCGATCAATTCCTTTTTCGCCTGCTCGGCTTCCGCTTCGCCGCGGTGAATGAACGTCAGCGTCCGCTTCAGTTCGGTCAAACCGACTTCGCTCGCTTCTTCGATATCCTTCAGCTCGGTCCGGCGCGTCCGCAATTCCTTCCGCGCTTCCGCCGCCACGTCGCCTTTCGCCACGTCCACGCGGCGCTCCAGCCGCCCCGCTTCGCGTTCCAGCGATTGCAGCCGCTCGACCGTCCCGCGCATCTTGTCGATCAGCCGCTTCTTCTCGAACGGATTGAAATCGATCCCGCGAATCTCGACCGAAATCTCGACGCGCGTCCGCGCCACGCCCATTTCGCGCTTCATGTACGGCTTCTTCTTCCCTTTCGCCGTTTTCTCGAGCTTCTCGGCTTGCTTCAGCGCCAGATCGTAAAGCTTCGCGATCTTGTCGATGTACTTCAGCGTCTGCTTCGTCTTGTTCGCGATTTTCTCTTCGGTCAGCTCTTCGTCGTCGAACTGCACGATCTCTTTGATCGACCGCGCGCCCTTCCGCAAATCCTCTCCAACCGCAATCAGCTCCTTAATCACGATCGGCGACCGCGTGATGGACTTCATCACCACGAGCTGCCCGCGTTCGATGCGCTTCGCGATGGTCACTTCGCCTTCGCGCGTCAGCAACGGCACCGTGCCCATCTCGCGCAGATACATCCGCACCGGATCGTTTGTCTTTTCGAGAGAGCCCGGCGTCAGATCCAGATCGCTGCCGCCTTCGTCCGAATGCGCCTCGTCCTTCACCGCCGTATCGTGGTCGCCGCGACTCCGCGGACACTTCGACCGCCCGCGCGGCTTTCGCCGACGCCTGGTCTTCGTAAATCTCGATTCCGTTTCGTTCAAAGGTTGTGAGAAGGTCGTCGATTTCTTCCGAAGAGTGCACTTCCGCCGGTAGCGAATCGTTCACTTCGTCGTAAAGCAGGTAGCCGCGCTCTTTGCCGATGGCAATGAGCTGCTTTACTGCATCATATTTTTCTTCAAGTCCCACTGCTGCCACGAATTCCTCCAAACTTCCACGCGCAATCTCAAATGCCGGCGGTCAAAGCCGGTCAAAACTTTTTGCAGAGGCGCGGGCAGTATGCCACGCTGGCGCAGTCGGCTCCTCTGCGGTCACCAAAAAAACATGGGGAAATCTCCCCACTAGATCGCTCGTCTTGTTGTGAAAAGCCTTTGCGCCGCGCTGCTTGCGTGTCGTTCGCCCTGTACTTCGCCCGCTTCCCGCTCTACAGAGTACGGTCCCCTGCCTCTAAGTACATCTATATAGATGCGTTTAGCTGCCAAACCGTTACTCGCCAAACCCTTTCACGCTACACGCTTAACTCTATCCCCGTCAACAATTTAATCAGTGGAAATCTGTGGAAGGAATATGGAGCGCAGACTTGCTTGCGGAAAAACTGCATGAGTCCTCCGCAGGAGGCCGAAGGCTGGCAATCGTGTGGTGGCCCACGTTATGATCGCCAGCCTTCGTTCTGAATATTCGTCTCCGAATATTCTCTCCAAGCGGAGGACTCACGCCCGAGGAAAAGGTTATTGGTACCGCTGCCCGCTGGCTACGGCGCAGCCCTGCCGGTAAACGGTGTTCGTCGTGTCCGCAAAACTAATGGCGGCGTTTGCGGTCCACGAGTCCGTATCTTCATCGTATTCGATGGTTTGGGTGATCGTCTGCGTGCCGGCATTGAATCCGGGGGTGGTCGGCAAGTTAGGAGCGGTGGTGTAAAAGATGAACGCTGTGCTCTTTGCAGAGTAAGTGTAATGCCTCTCACGGCTCCAGATACCGAGTTCCGGGCCGCGCTGCCCTATCGCGAATCCGGGGTTGGAAGTGGATTCGGACAAGGTGCCGCCATCGGCGAATGTCACGTAGGAATAGAAGGGAGGGCCGATGTTCGCCCCGGTTTGACAGTTTTGCAGATTCACAGTCACCGCCCAGGTTCCTTGGAGTCCTCTAGCCGGTGAATCACCCTGGTCTGTCCGGGCCATCGCCGCTATCCCCAATGACAAGACAAGAGCGCTTGCCGCTGCCAGTGATGCCCACGACTTCCAGATTTTCTTTTCCATGATCTTTTCTCCTCGTTTGTTGATTGCTCCCCGGAAGGATCTCCGGCTCGCCAGCGCGAATTGCCTCCCATTTAGTGGGACCGGTTTTCGCGTCATCTCCATTCGCCGGCGAGAATTCTCCTGAAGAGAGCTTGGGTCAATGGCCGCAGCCGGACATCTTTGTGGCGCGACAAGGCTTGATTTTGCAATTGCGTACGCCTGTTTCTGACATGCCCCGCAGGAGATTTAGTGCTAGACTTGCCACCGATTGCATTTCTCGTAGGTGTCGCCGTGCCTCCCCAAGACGCTTCCATCTATCGCTTCGGGCTATTTGAACTGGATATGCCCGCCGCTGAGCTGCGCAGGAGCGGCGTGAAGCTCAAGCTTCAGGATCAGCCTCGGCAGGTACTTCTCAAATTGCTCGAACATCACGGAGAAGTCGTCCGTCGCGAAGAACTCCGCGCCGCGCTGTGGCCCGAGGATACGTTCGTTGATTTCGAAACCGGCTTGAATGCGGCGGTGAAGCGGCTCCGCGAAGCACTGCATGACTCTGCCGACAACCCAACGTTCATCGAAACTCTTCCCCGTCGAGGTTACAAGTTCATTGCGCCTGTAAATGTCTCTGTCAGCCAAGACAACGAACCTGCAAATCCCCTCGACCTGGGGAAAACGCCGAGCAGAAAAAACTTTCTGCGCCTTGGCGGGCTACTCGGTGCGATTGCTGCCCTCGTTCTGTTCGCCCTCGCCCTCTGGTACGGTCAGCCCCGGCCACCCACCGTTGCCGATGTAGTTCGAATCACGGACGATGGAAAACCGAAGCTACCCATGAATCTTCCCGTCACGGACGGCGCCAATCTCTATTTTGTCGAAGGTACGCCCTACACCTCCGGCTCAGGTATTGCTCAAATGTCGGTTGCGGGCGGACAGACCACTTGGATTGCCACCACTCTTCCCGAAATCCTGGCTATCTATGGCATCTCTCCCGATCATTCGAAGTTGTTGATCGCAAGTGGAGTCGCCGTCGGTGCAGATCCCCAAACCGGACGTGCAGACGGTGCGTCCGAACTCTGGGTGCAGCCGCTTCCGGCGGGCGCACCTCACCGCATCGGAAGCCTCTACGCCTCAGCTGCCTGTTGGACCCCGGACGGTACGCACCTCGTCTACGCCGATGGGCACGCCATCTTGCTTTCGAAAAACGATGGAAGCGAGCCTCGGGTGCTTGCGAAGATTTCCGGAGTCGCGCGGTCGCTCCGGTTTTCGCCCGATGGCCACCGGATCCGCTTTTCCATTATTCCTCTCAATACCGAATCCAACTCCATCTGGGAAATGGCGGCCAATGGCACTAACCTTCACCCGCTTTTGCCGGGTTGGAACCCTTCTCCTTATCAGTCAAGCGGAAATTGGTCGCCGGACGGCGATTATTATTATTTCCAGGCTGGCCGCGAGAACAGTCAAGCCATCTGGGTGATGCCGGAGCGCCGTTCCCTCTTTCGCAGAGGCGCAGCAAGTCCTTCAAGACTAACCTCTGGACCTGTGCGTTTCAGTGCTCCCGTCCCTAGCAGTGACGGAAAGAAGTTGTTTGTCCTCGGCGAAGAGCAGCGCGTCGAGCTTTTCCGTTATGACCTCCAGGCTCGGCGATTCGACTCTTATCTGCCGGGTCTTTCCGCCGGCCCCGTCGATTTTTCCTCGGATCGAAAGTGGATCGCTTACGTCTCCTATCCGGACATGACCCTGTGGCGAAGCCGCGTCGATGGCAGCGATAAGACCCAGCTCACGATTCCTCCGTTGCGCGCATATGAACCCCGGTGGTCGCCTGACGGCTCCAAAATTGTCTTCCTGGATGTCCGCTTCAACAGTCCTTGGAAAGTCCGCATGATCTCCTCTTCGGGAGGCAGCCCGGAGTTGCTGATGCCCGAAAGAAACAACGAGTCCGAATCCGACCCAACTTGGACGTACGACGGGAAGTCCATCGTTTTCGCAGGCTCCAGCGAAACGGACGGAGTTCGCCGGGCAATTTATCGCCTGGCTCTCATCACCGGGAAAGTCTCCGCCATCCCGGATTCCGATGATCTCTTCTCGCCCAGAATTTCGCCCGATGGCCGCTATATCTGCGCGCTGAATAGCGGCGCGGCAAAGCTGCTTCTTTTCGATACACATTCCAATCGGTGGTCAATTTTGGCGCAGGGAGAGCTGCTGAGCTACAACGAGTGGTCGCATGACGGAAGATATATCTACGTGAAGGAAGAGCGGAGTGGGGCTGGAGAACTGGTTCGCGTGAGAATCAAAGATGGTCTGCTGGAAGACGTCCTGAGCCTCAAGGATTTTCCCCAAATCATAGACATGTTTGCCGAGTGGGTGGGCTTGACTCCGGATGACGAGCCTCTCATGATGCGCGATCGAAGTGTTCAGGAGATTTACGCGTTCGACCTCCAATTTCACTAAAATTTTCGATCTCCGTGTTCGCACTACGTCGCCCGGCTGTTCCCTGATCTCGGATTTGCCCATAGATAGCCGCACCCCAGGACAGTACTCGCCTCTTCCGGCCCATCCGATTGCGAAGTCGCGGCTGTCATTCCTCTGAGAATTACGGCAATGGCATCTTTTCGATAATTTGGCCTATACTCCGCCCATGCTGAGTAAAATCTCGACCCCTTCTCTCTCACTGATTTTCTTTCTTGCCTCTGCGGGAAGCCTCTTCGCCCAAGCCAGTCCCGACTGGACCGAACCCTTTCCCCCATTTCGCATCGCGGGCAATCTGTACTACGTGGGGAGCAAAGGACTCGCGAACTACCTGATCACCACGCCAAAAGGCAACATCCTGATCAACAGCGATCTCGAAGCGAATGTTCCCATGATTGCCGCCAGCATCGAAAAACTCGGCTTCAAATTCAAGGACACCAAAATCCTTCTCATCAGCCACGCGCATTGGGATCATGACGCTGGCAGCGCCATGATCAAGCAAATGACTGGCGCGAAGTACATGGTGATGGATGCCGACGTCTCCGTGGTCGAATCCGGCGGCAAAACTGATTTTCAGTACGGCAACAGTCCCTCTTCTCTTTACAAGCCGACCAAAGTGGACCGCATCCTTCACGACGACGACCAAGTGAGCCTTGGCGGCACCGTGCTCGTCGCGCACCTCACCCCCGGCCACACCAAAGGCTGCACCACCTGGACCATGAAGGTCACCGACCGCGGCAATACCTACAACGTCGTCATCGTCGGCAGCCCCAATGTGAATCCCGGCTACAAACTCGTCCACAACGCCGCTTATCCTCAGATCGCCCAAGACTATGAGCGCATGTGGCGCGTTCTCAAGTCCTTGCCCTGCGACATTTTTCTCGGCGCTCATGGCGCGTATTTCGGCCTCGAAGAAAAATATCCTCTTCTGAAAGAGGGCGGCGCCAATCCTTTCATCGATCCGGACGGCTACAAACGGTTCATCGCCGAGAAGGAAAAAGACTTTCGCACTGAACTCGCAAAGCAAGAACTTTCCGCCAAATGAATCCCTTAGAGACCGAGAAATCCCCCTCTCGACCTCCGAATCGGCGGCCATCAGGCTGTTACCGATAAATTACACTATCTTTTATTGACAAGTGATTACTATCAGTGTATAAGAACAATTGGGAGAAGTTGTGCCTTATCCCAGGCAACGCCAGCGTTTTTGCTGGCGTTTTTGCTTTTTGTGGCATGGGCTTGAGCCTGTGCGCTTCTCACCTGTTGGGCCGCAACCTCAACCAAAACGCGTCGCTTAACCGCCAAGGGAGGACGTTGAATCGCGAGAAATGCTTGCCAACCATCCCATTTCAGAAAAACCGTAAGTACTTTTAGAATCAACACTTGCAGAAGTGTATAAAAACAAATAACTTTATCCCGATTGGAATCAACACTTCCAAGAAACCCGGGGGGAGGGCCGCCAACTTAATCGCGTGCGGCTCGCGAACATCCCTGAGAGATAGAGCCCGTCGCCAGGATTAGGCCGACGATTGGGAGCTATCGCGCCGCCGCAAGCCGCCGCATCAAGTCCTGCTTTTTCTCCAGCAACCCGCGCATCTCTGGCGCAGGGGGATTCGCCTCGATGCTGCGCTGCACATCCGCCAGCTCCCGCTCGGCTTGCCGGTGCTGTAAAGCCTCGATACAACTGACCGCCTCTTCCCAGGTCGGCTCACTGGCTTCCTCGAAGAGAATCTCGAAGAGCATCCGCCGATCGCGATCTTCAAGCTGCGCGGCTACTTCGGTCGCTGCCGCCGGCTCATCGGAAAGTGCCGCCGCAATCAGCCCGGCGAACACTTTTTCTGTCTCAAGGCCGTCATGAAGTTGTGCCGCATGGAGCTGCTGCGCCAGCTCGCGGCGGAATCCCGCCGCCTCCGCCAGCATGCGAATCAATCGCCGCTCGACCGGCTTTGCCGAGCGGCCCACCAGTTCCGGCTGCGTTTTCACTTCGCTGCGCCGTTCTTTGGCCGCCTTGCTTAAAGCCGAACGCAATACCGGCTCTTCCAGCCGAAGTTGCTGCGCAATCCGCGTAGCCCATTCGGAACGAAGGATGCCGTTGGGAATCTTCTGCACGTAGGGCAAAAGAAAATTCACCGCTCGCAGCTTTCCTTCGCCGGTCGTCAAATCCATTCGCCGCGCCCGGGCGATCAGGTAGTCCACGTACGGCGGCGATTCTTTCAACAGCTTGGTGTACTCCTCGACTCCCTTTTCGCGGATAAATAAATCCGGATCAGCTTTCTTGTCGCCAACCGGCGGTAGCGCGAGTACGCGCACTTCGAAATCCTGTTCGAGCAACAGCGATACGGAGCGCTCCGTTGCCGACTGCCCGGCAGTATCGGGATCGTAGTTGACAATGACCCGCTTGGTGAACCGGCTCAGCAATTTGATCTGCGAGTCCGCAAGACTTGTTCCGCAACTCGCCACAACGTTGCTGATGCCGGCGCGGGCCACGGCAATCGCATCCATGTACCCTTCGACCAGCACGGCGAAATCCGACCGCCGCAGCGCTTCCTTCGCGCGATCCAGGTGATAGAGCACGTTGCTCTTCGAGTAGATCGGCGTTTCCGGCGAATTCAAGTATTTCGGCTGGTCATCGCCCAGCGCTCGCGCGCCAAACGCCACGATTTTTCCGGAATCGTTCGCAATCGGAAACGTGATGCGCCGGCGAAATCGGTCAAACAGTCGTCCACCCTGCTCGCCTCGCGAAATCAATCCTGATTCGGCCAGCAGTTTCTCCGGATATTTCTGTTTCAACAAACGCAGCAACGCATCGCCGTCGCTCGGCGCATAGCCAATCCCGAAGCGGTCAATCGTCTTGTTGTCGATGCCCCGGTCCTCCAGATAGGCCCGCGCCACTTTTCCTTCGAGTGTCCCGGAAATCTGTTTCGCGAAGAACGCCTGCGCCTCGCGATGCATCTCGACCAGCGCCGCCCGCTGCTGCGTTTCTTTCCGCTCTTCGGGGGACCGTTCCTTGGGCCGCGGAATCGCGATCCCGCACTTCTCCGCGACCGTCCGCACCGCCTCCGGAAACGGACATTTGTCCAGGTCCATCACAAAATTAAAAACGTCTCCACCCTTGCCGCACCCGAAGCAGTAGAAAATCTGTTTGATCGCAGAAACCGTGAACGAAGGAGTCTTTTCCTGGTGAAAGGGACAAAGCCCGCTGAAATCTTTCCCGGTCTTCTTCAGGCGCACGTATTCGCCCACCACGCGAACGATGTCCGCCTGCTGTTTCACCCGCTCCGCAAAGGATCCCGCTTCCGCCATGGCTCCCTACGAACGTAATTCTACAACTGTGATGGCTTTTCCGCCGTGCCCCTCGGTCTCGAACGCGGTGCTTGCCACGAGCGGATGTGATTTCAAGAATTCTGCAAGGCCCTTTCGCAGTGCACCTGTTCCGTGGCCGTGAATGATGCGCACGCGCGTTTGATTGGCCAGGGCAGCTTCATCGAGATACTTATCAACGCGCTCCGTCGCTTCTTCCACGCGCATGCCAATCACGTTGATTTCGCCCGAGGCTACGCCCTCGCCGGGCTGCGAAGTGACCGTGATATTTCGCGGCGCGGTGGCAACAGCCGCTGACTTAGACTGCGTGTGCTCGATTCCGGTGATCTCGTCGACGGCGACTTTCATGCGCAGCGGACCGGCCTCGATCTCCGCGGACGAGCCATCGAGGCGGCGGAAAATCACGGGCTTGCTGAATCCTCGCACGCGGATGCGCATTCCCGCCTGCAGCATCTCCGCTCGAATCGCTTCTTGACTGGAAGATGTCGTGCCTAAATCGGCTTGCGACTCCGAAATCGTTTGCACGACGGCGGCGTTCAATTCTTCGCGTGCCTCGGCGCGAACTTCCTGGCCTTTGCGCCTCGCAGTTTTCTCGATCGTGGCGCGCAGTTCACGCTCTTTAACGGCTTCGATCACGCGCGCCACGTTCTCATCGAAGCGCTTCTGCATCTCCGCGAATTGGGCTTCGAGCTCCTTGATTCGCTTCTGCTGCCGTTCGACCCATTCCGTGCGCAGCTTCTTGCGTTCCTCTTCGAGCGCATGGCGCTCGGACGCCATCTGTTTCTGCATGCGGTCCAGCTCATCGCGGCTGCGGTGCAAGTACGCAATCAGGTCGGCAGCTTCGCGTGATTCCGGCGTGAGCAAAGACCGCGCCTTCTCGATGATGGAAGCTGCAATGCCCAGCCGTTGTGCAATCGCGATGCCGCTCGAACCGCCTGGTACGCCAACCATAAGACGATACGTCGGCCGCAAATTTACGTCGTCAAATTCCACGGCGGCGTTCACCACGCCGGGCGTCGCCGAGGCGTAAGTCTTCAGCCTGTCGTGATGCGTGGTGGCCAGCACGATGCAATCCTTCGCGCGAAATTCGTCAAGCAGCGCGACGGCCAGCGCCGCGCCTTCTTCCGGCGCCGTTCCCGTGCCCATTTCATCGACGAGCGCCAGCGACTTCGGCGTCGCTAATTCGAGCATCGATTTCAAGTTCAGCATGTGCGCGGAAAACGTGGACAAATCCGCCGCGATGGATTGTTCGTCGCCGATATCGACAAGCACACGGTCGAAAATTGGCAGCACCGCGCGCTGCGCCGCCACGGGGATTCCGGATTGCGCGGACAATGCAGCCAGGCCCGTCGTTTTCAGCGCGACTGATTTGCCGCCGGTGTTCGGTCCGCTGATGACCAGAACTTTTTCCGCGCCGCCGAGCGCCAGCGTCATCGGCACGATGGCGCGGTCCTCGCGGCGCAGTTTGTCTTCGAGCACGGGATGCCGCGCGCCGGCCAAACGCAATTCCGCGGCTTCGGAAAATTCCGGCATGGCCGCGTCGAAATCGCGCGCAAAACGTCCCCGGGCAAACACGCTGTCCAGCTCCGCGATGGTTTCCGCAGCGGCGAGCAGCGGTCCGCGAAGCGTCCGCAGCCGCTCCGTCAGCTCCCACAAAATTCGTGCAATCTCCGCCGCTTCGTCTTCGGCAAGCTGGGTGAGTTCGTTATTCGCTTCTACGGTCTCAAGCGGCTCCAGAAAAACGGTCTGCCCCGTTCCGCTGGCGCCATGCACAATTCCCGGAACACTCCGCCGGTTCTCCGCGCGTACCGGAATCACGAATCTTTCGTTGCGCAGCGTGACGTAATCTTCCCCGGCTTCCGCGTTGCGCGACCGCAGAATTTGCTTTAGCGTTTTCTGGATCGCGTCACGCGTTTGCGTGACGCTTGCCCGGATGCGCCGCAGCGCGGCGGAGGCATCGTCGCTAATCTCGCCATTTGGGAGCACACATCGCCGAATCGCCGTCAAGGCTTCGCGAAAATCTCCCAGTGAGCCTGCGCGTGCCTTGAGCAGGGGAAACTTGGCCTCGTCCTCCTTGTATTGCCCGCGCAACCACGCGACGGTATCGAGCAGCGACGCCGCATCCAGAAACTCCTTCGCTTCCAGCACGATTCCCGGCCCTTCGATTTTTTCTAGCCAGGCCTGCGGATCGGCCAGCCCGCCGAATCCCAATTCGCCGCCGCCGCGCAGCCATTCCCGCGCTTCGCGAATCAGCGCAAATGCCGCCTGTAATGCTAACCGGTCCGTTCCAAACTCCAGCGCATCCACGGCCCTGCGGCCCGGTGCGCACGTCGTCCTCAGCCGCAGCAATTCGCGCAGCTTGTCAAACTCGAGTACGTCTTGTGCCGTCCGCGACATTTTGTTTTTTCGCTATTTCACTCTTTGATCCAAATGTTCCGCAGCTTCGGCAGCTGTCGCCGCTTAATGTTTCATTTCCTTTTTGCGAGCCCGCCCGGTGGTGCGGCCGCAGCCGCCCCGTCGTTGAATTCCTCAATCATCGCGACGCAGAGTCCATTCAACGCATCGGCAGCTTCATGATTTTTGCCGCCCTCATTGTTGCTCAAGAACGAAAAAATCAGCCGCCTTCCGTCCGGCAATTCCGCGAAACCCGAAAGCGCGCGCACATGCGCGACCGACCCGGTCTTGGCGTGAATTCTCCCTTCGGCGACGGTACCTTTCATGCGGTCCTGCAACGAGCCGTCGATGCCGGCCACCGGCAACGAGTTATAGTACGGGGCGAACCACGTCTGCGACTGGGCATACTTGAGCAAAGTCACGACGGCGCGCGGCGTCACCATATCGTGCCGCGAGAGGCCCGAGCCATCCGTCTGAATCACGTCATCAGGCGCGATCCCCGCGGCAGCATAAAAATCCTGCGGGACCTTGAGCAAGTCATCGTCGCTGCTCCATAAGCCGCACTGTCGCGCCACGGTTCGCAGCAGTATCTCCGCATGCAAATTCTGGCTAATCTTATTGATGAGCTTCACGGAATCGGCGAGCGGCACGGAGACATGCTCCGCGAGAACTTTCCGTGGCGTTAGATCCGCATCGGGAACGTGAACGGCGCGAACTTTGCCATCGATTTTCACTCCGCGCTGAGCGAGCAGGCCCGCTAGTAGCGAGGCGGCGTGTTGCGCGGGCTCTTCGATTGCCAGCACGAGTTTCCGCGGCGCGCTTTTTGCCGGGAGAGTACCCCGCACGACGACGAGACTCGCGCCGGGCTGGCGCGTCAGAGTCAAATCCGATTTCACGTCCGCGGCCGAAGTGATGACGTCATTCTCCACCGAAAAGTCCGGCGTTGAGGGAGCAACGGCTGCGGCGACCGGATCGCCGGGGTTTTCGCCCGGCGTAAGCGTCAGCGCCACGGTATTGTCGTCCACCACGATCGCGGAAATGGCCGCGCCGTATTGCCACACCATGTCATCGATTTCCCAGCCGTCGGGATAGCGCTCGGGAGGGAAGTAACTATCGTCGCCGATTACGTCGCCGGAAATCTCTGCCACGCCGCGCGCCACCAGCGCGTCCGCCAATTCGGCAAGGGCTTTCTCCGGTGGCCCGTCAAACTCTTCCTTCAATTCATACGGGAACTTGCGGTTGGAAAGGTTGGGATCGCCCCGGCCTACCAAAATCACATCGCCGAAAAGAGTTCCGTCGGGAGAAATCGTGCCGCGCGTTTCGAGAGTGGTGCGAAATGTGTAGTCCGGCCCGAGCCTGGCCAGCGCCAGCGCGGTGGTAAAGAGCTTCATATTCGAAGCCGGAACAAAATAAGCATCAGCGTTTTTCTGGTAGAGCGTGTCTCCGGTCCGTGCGTCGACAATCAGCAGGCCCCAATCGCCTTTGCTCGCAGGAGGCACGTCCAGCAGTGCGTCCGCCCGAGCGCCAAAGCGCGCCACCGCGGCTGCATCGCTGGAAGAGAGTCTTACGGGGTTCTCGTTCTGCTTCGCAGCGCAGCAAGTTTGTTCCCGCCACGGATTCGATTGCGCACGCGCGCCGAACACAGCCAAAACACCGAGGAGCAGAACCGCCGACGCCGCCCGCGATACAACCGCTCTTGCTAAGTCCATGTCTCGCCCGCCTGCGAATCACTACAAGTGAAAGTATAGTCGAAAGCTTGCGCAACATTTCGCCCGGTCGACGCATCTACGTATAGGTTGCGCAGTACCGTGATCGGCCCCACACAAACTGCAGGTTGCGCCTGGACCAAGGGCAACCTATGATTAGTTAGCCCAGCAAATTTCAGCGAGGTGCAAATTGATAAAGCAGATTAGCTCATGCCTGATGGCGTTGGCGATGATCGCCCCGCCGCTATTGGCCCAAAACAAAGAAGCCGACAGGCTTGAAAATTGCGGCACGGTAATCAAGGAAGTTATGGATATCCCCGATGACATTCCGCAGGACCTGCTCGACAGAGCGGAATGCATAATTGTTTACCCATCGGTATTAAAAGCGGCGTTCATTGTCGGCGGCAGCTACGGCCGGGGAGCGATGACCTGCCGCACCGGCGAGCACTATACGGGCCCCTGGAGCGCACCTTCGATGATGGCTCTTGAGGGAGGCAGTCTGGGCTTTCAGATTGGCGGGCAAGCCACCGATTTCGTCCTGCTGGTGATGAATGCGCGGGGGGCGCACTCCATTCTCAAGAACAAGGTCAAACTCGGGGTGGACGCTTCCGTCGCCGCCGGTCCCAAAGGCCGCTTGGCCGACGCTTCTACGGACGCCACCATGCGGGCGGAGGTACTAAGCTATTCGCGGTCGCGAGGCCTGTTCGCGGGTATTTCCTTGAATGGCTCGACGGTGCGGCCGGACAACGAAGCGAACGAACGAGTGTATGGAAAGAGGTTGAGCGCAGAGGCCATCATTTTCAAAGGCGCAGCTGCTGTACCTCCGCCCGCCCAGCAGATGATCGCGTACCTGAACCGGAAGTCTCCAAGGAACACTTCCGATCCGAACTCGCTGAAACAATAGGTCCAAACAAATCAGAAGGTGAGCAAGGCCCCGGGAAATGCCGGGGCCTCGTCATTTTAGGAGGAAGAAAAGAATTGACACGCCGACATTTATGACTTACAGTCATTTATGAATCATGGTCAAGAAACCAAGCCAGAAGAAAGTGCGATCGCGGCCTCCCGCGAACCGGGCCGTGCACGGTAGAAGGGAACGCCGGACGGCAGAAACGCGTGAACGGCTGTTCCGCTCCGCCCTCGATCTCTTTGCCAAGAAGGGATTTAACGAGACGACGGTGGAAGACATCACCGAATCCGCGGACGTCGGCAAGGGCACCTTTTTCAACTACTTCCCCAGCAAGGATCACATTCTTCTGGCCTTTGGAGAGATGCAGCTTGGGAAGCTGCAAAGCGCCATCGAGGAAGCTCGCCATAGCGAAGAGCCGATGCCGCAGTTTCTTCGGTCACTGGGTATCCGCATGACGCAGGAGCCCATTCGCAACCCCGGCATCATACGAGTGCTACTACAGGCATATCTCTCGACGACCCCGGTGCGCGAAGGCATGCTGGATTTACAAGAACGAGTCCACGCATTGCACACGGAGATTGTGCGGCTCGGACAGGAACGCGGCGAAATTCGCAATGACCTGCCGGCGGCAGAGCTGGCACATGTCTTTCGTCAGACCATCTTTGGAACCCTGTTGTTCTGGTCGCTTCATGGCGACGCGACTTTGCACGCTCGCATTGAGTCCGCATTCCATGTGCTTTGGTCCGGACTGGCACCGCGTAACGGCGCGGAGCGGAAGTCTGAAACTTGAGCATCCGCTGGGTCGTTGGCCAGAATTCCGCATATTACTTGTGGAGACTGATTTTATGAGTCGCAAGCGCATTGTCATCCTCATTCTGGTAGCCGCCATCCTGGGCGGGACGGTCGTTTACGCCACATGGTTCCGGCGGGATAACGCGCTGAGGGGGTCCGGCACGGTCGAGGCGCGAGATATCCGAGTCGGTTCGGAAGTGGGCGGGCGAATCGACAAGGTTCTGGTGCGCGAAGGCGATACGGTGCACCGGGGCCAGGTACTAATCATCTTCGATGACAAGGAATTGCAGGCCTCGCTGGATCAGGCACGAGCGGCAGCGCAAAAAGCGGAACGAGGCTATCGTCGAGAGGACATCGCAGAAGCCCAGGCAGCAGCGGCGCAAGCTAAGGCGGATTATGAGCTGCGGGAGAATGGCTACCGCAAGGAAGTCATCGACGCAGCGGAAGCGGACGTGGCACGCGCCGCCGCCGATGAAGTCCGCACGCGGCTGGACTTTCAGCGTTATGATGCGCTTGCGAAGAAGGATCTGGTCTCAAAGCAGCAGCGCGACACAGCCGAAGCCAATTGGAAGATGGCGCTTGCACAACTGCAAAGTTTCCAGCACAAGCTCACCGAGTTGCAGCGCGGGTACCGCCCCGAGGAGATCGCCGCGGTAAAGGCAAATTACGAGCAAAAGTTGGCGACGCTCGAGAAGTACGAGCGTGGCAACCGCCCCGAGGACGTCGAAGCGGCAAAGGCAGCTTACGCTTACAACCAGGCGCGCTTTCGCGAACGGCAGGTAGTCGCACCCGCGGAAGCCACGGTGGAAGTACTCGACGTCCGGCCGGGTGACCTGATCGCGCCGAACACGCCAATCGCGACGCTGCTCGAGAAGGATCAGATTTATGTCCGGATTTACATTCCGGAGACGGAGATAGGGCACGTCCGAGTTGGTCAAGGGGCGGAAGTGCGAGTGGATTCGTTTCCAAACACGGTTTTTGACGGGGCCGTCGAACAGATCAACCAGCAGGCGGAATTCCTTCCACGCAACGTGCAAACGCGCGAGGAGCGCGTGCACCAGGTGTTCGGGGTAAAAATCCGCATTAACAATGGCGCCGGGCGTGTACTCGCCGGCATGGCTGCTGATGTAACGCTGAAAGCGGGCAGCTAGCCA
This sequence comes from uncultured Acidobacteriota bacterium, assembly GCA_963824515.1. Taxonomy (GTDB): domain Bacteria; phylum Acidobacteriota; class Terriglobia; order Acidiferrales; family UBA7541; genus Acidiferrum. The sequence continues at coordinate 105,443 of CAWGPN010000010.1, read as the reverse complement.
GTGACGACAGCGGCGCAGATTCCTGCAGAGGCTAGCATTTCCGCGGAGCATCTTGTCCGACGGTTCGGCCACTTCACGGCGGTGAATGACGTGAGCTTTCGCGTGGAGAAAGGGGAAATCTTCGGATTTCTCGGCCCGAACGGCAGCGGGAAAACCACAGTGATCAAGATGCTGACGGGCCTCTTGCCGCTCAGCGGAGGCGAAGCAAGGGTCGAGGGGCTCGACGTCCGAACGGATTCCGAAAGGGTTCGCGAACGCATCGGGTACATGTCGCAGAACTACAGCCTGTACTACGATTTGACGGTCGCGGAAAATCTCCAGTTCTATGGACGCATCTACGGCCTGGATTCGGCCCGTTTGAAGAGACGGATCGAAGAAACCGTGGAGCTGAATGGCTTAGAGCCGTATGTGAACCGACTCTCGTCGCAGCTTTCCGGAGGCTGGAAGCAGCGGCTGGCGCTGGGCTGCGCGATGCTGCATGAGCCGAAGCTGCTTTTCCTCGACGAACCCACGGCGGGCATCGACCCAGTGGCGCGGCGGGAGCTGTGGGATCTGCTTTTCGATCTTTCCGGCCACGGGATCACGTTTTTTGTGACGACGCATTATATGGACGAGGCCGAGCGCTGCGGCCACGTAGCTTACATTTACTTCGGCAAAATCATCGCCGACGGAACGCCCCAGGCGCTCAAACAGCTTCCGCAAATTCAACCCAAGGGAACAAAACGAATCGGGATTGTCACGCCGGATGCGACGCGCGCACTGCGCATCGCACGGAAAATTCCGTCGGTTCGCAGCGCCACGATTTATGGCGATTCCATCCATGCACTAGTTGAGGAGGACTGCGACTTAAGGGCGTTGAACACATCGTTGACAAGGCAGGACGTCGCGGTCTCCGAGATCCGACCGCTGACGCCGAGCCTGGAAGACGTGTTCGTCGAGCTGTCCTCCCAGCACCAAACAGAGCAGGAGGGCGGTGGTGCGTAATGCGTTCCGCGGATTTGGAGCGGTCTTTTACAAGGAAGTGCTGCACGTGCGGCGGGATTTCGCGACGCTCTTCTTTTCGCTGATCATCCCCATTCTGCAGATGGTTCTGCTGGGCTTCGGAATCGACACAAACATCCGGCAGATCAACACGGTGGTGTTCAACGCGGACGGGCGGCGGGAAAGCCGCGAATTGCTGGATCGGCTCAAAAACTCGGACACTTTCCACATCGTTCGCTACGTCGAAAACGACCACGACATGAACGACGCTATCATCGGAGGCAGCGCCCGCGTGGGAATCAAAATTCCGGTGGACTTCTCGGACCGCCTGCTGCACGGGAGGAGCGCGCAGGTGCTCGTGCTCATCGACGGATCGGACTCCTCGGTTGCCGGACCCGCCATACAAGTGGCCACGTCGATTGGGTTGGATGAATCGCTGCGCCGGGCGCTTCCGGCCGGGGCCAGGTTTGCCATCGACATGCGGCCTCAACTGCTTTTCAATCCGGATTCGCGCTCACCGAACTTTTTTCTGCCCGGACTGACCGCCATTCTGCTGCTGAACGTCACGACATTTCTAACGGCGTTCGCGATCGTGCGCGAAAAAGAACGCGGGACGCTTGAGCAGCTTTTCGTCACACCGGTGCGCCCCTTCGGGCTGCTGCTCGGAAAAATCCTGCCTTATTTCGGTATCGGGTTCTTCGAGCTTTGTCTCATCGTGACCTCGATGCGCTTCGTCTTCAAAATCCCGATGCACGGCAGCGTCATCCTGCTGGCGTTTCTCTCGCTGCCTTATCTCTTCGTTTCGCTTTCACTGGGCATCCTCATTTCCAGCAAAGCGAACTCGCAGGGGGAAGCGATGCAGCTCGCTTTCCTGACTATTCTTCCGAGCATTTTCTTTTCGGGATATATCTTTCCGCGGGAGACCATGCCTTACATTTTTCAGATCCTCAGTTATTTCGTGCCAGCGACATACTTCATCAACATCACGAGGGGCGTCATTCTTCGAGGAGCAGGGCTGCAGCATCTATGGCTTGACGGCCTGGTTCTTTTTGGGATGGGCACGCTTCTTCTGATTATCGCCGCGCGGCGCTTCCGCAATAAAGTCATCATGGCGTAGGCTGGTGTTCCGGCTTGCACTAGAAGGCGGACGGGCACTACTATCGCCATTCCCGTGCCTGGTTAAGGCGGTCCATCTTGGAAAACCGTTCAGCAGGTTGGGTTGTCTTTTTCTTCGTCGTGCTCGTCGCGGCGGCTTGTACGCTGTATGAGGGCACGCCCGCGCCGCTCCCCGCCACCGCGCCGCCAGATGTTTTCTCCGCGGATCGCGCAATTGTTTACGTAAATGCTTTCGCGACGGCGCCGCATCCGATGGGCTCCGTCGAGCACGAGCGGGTGCGCGATTATCTCGTGTCGCAACTCACAAATCTCGGCGTTATTCCTGAAGTGCAGCGGGCCACCGGCGTAACGCCGCGCTATCAGGTGGCCGGAACGGTCGAAAACATTGTGGCCCGCGTGCAAGGGACGAGCGGCGCCACGGATGCCGTCGCTCTCGTGGCACATTATGATTCGGTCTGCGCAGGGCCTGGCGCGGGTGACGACGGCGCGGGCGTGGCGGCGCTGCTCGAAACGCTGCGCGCGCTTCGCGCGGGGCCACCTCTGCGAAACGACGTCATTTTTTTGTTCACCGATGGCGAAGAGGACGGACTCCTTGGCGCCTCGGCGTTCACAGCCGAAAACCCGGCGGCAAAAGATGTACGTGTGGCCCTTAACTTCGATAACCGCGGCGATGCAGGCGAAGCACAAATGTTTGAAACCAGCGCAGGCAACGGGCGCCTGGTGCAGATATTCGCACAAGCCGCGCCTCATCCAAGAGGTTCCTCGTTGACCTACGAAATCTACAAGCACATGCCCAACGACACGGACATGACGGACTTCAAAAAGGCGGGCGACGCCGGTCTCAACTTCGCTTTCATCGGACATTGGGAGGCGTATCACACCCAGCTCGATAATCCGCCATCGCTGGATCGCGGCAGCCTGCAGCAGCTCGGCGAAAACGCACTATCCCTTGCCCGCGCCCTGGGCAACGACGACCTCGCCCATGTGCAAGAGCAGGACGCGGTCTACTTCTCGTTGCCGGGAAATCTTTTCGTGCACTATTCCAGCCGTTTCGTCTGGCCGCTGGCGATTGGATGCGGCGTCTTTTTGCTGGCGATGATTTTTTACGCCAACGGAGCCTGGCAAACGCGACTGTCCGCCATTTTCGTCAGCCTGCTTGCGCACATTGGCGCCCTTATCTTGCTTCTGCTTATCGGATTTGGCTTTACGTTCGGCGTGCGCTGGCTGCACCTCCACGTTCTGCCCGAGGGTCCACTGAACCAGAGCGTTCTTTATACGCTTGGGCTTTTTGCCTTGCTCACCGCGGTGCTGGCCATGTTTTACAAGGAGTTCCGCAAAAAAATCGAATCGGCGGCGTATTTTCTTGGCGGCGCGATATTGGTCTTCCTCCTCGTGCTGTTGTCCTCCCATTGGCTTGCGGGCGGCAGCTACATTTTCGCTTGGCCGCTGCTCGCGGCCCTTCTGGCGACCGGAGCGGCCGCATTCCGCCCCGGCCAAATTTCGCTGCTTAGCGTGTGCATTCTCTGCGTGTTGAGCTTGCCGGCGCTGTTCTCTTCGTTCCAATGTTGAAGGGCTTCTTCATCGCGCTCGGTTTTACCTCCATGGGCGCTCCGCTTTTGAGTCTCGCATTCGGCTTACTTTTTCTTTTGCTTCTTCCCTTTATTGACCCGGTGCTCGAATCCGGAGGCAAATTAATTGGGCTGCTGGGACTGGCCGCCGCCATAGTGCTATGCGTCGTCGCGGCGAAGACAACTCGTTACTCCGCAGCGCACCCAAAGCCGAGTTTGCTCGCCTACGCTCTTGATGCGGACACCGGCAAGGCGATGTGGGCCAGCTCGGCAGCGCGCGTGGACTCCTGGACCGCGCATTACGTCGGGACTTCTCCTATGCGAGGCAAGCTGCCGGATTTCTATCCCGTCTGGTATCCCATTGAATTTCTCCAGCAGGACGCGCCGGCCATTCCGCTGACGCCGCCGCTGGCTGAGCTAGTCGACAAAACTTCCGACGGCGCGACGAGGACGCTCCGTCTGCACATTACCACGCCGCAGCACGCGCGCACGATTTATGTGGGCCTTCCGCAATCGGAAGTTGTGAGCGCAAGCGTTGACGGGCACGATCTTGGCAAACCCTCCGAAGCGCGGTGGCATGGAACAGGCCAGTGGAGTTTTAATTACGCCAATCCGCCAGCCGAGGGCATCGATGTGGAACTCCATGTTCGAGGCTCCGAGCCGGTGACTCTCGTCCTAGTCGACCGCTCAAGCGGGCTGCCCACAATTCCCGGGGCGAATCTACCTCCGCGCCCCGCCGATTCCATGTCTATCAACTCGGGCGACCAGACGATGGTTCGCCGGCGTTTTGTTTTTTAGCAATTTTGTTTTTATTTCGGGGCACTGTATTCTGCTGGTTTGTCTGTGCGTCACTGGGAGTCATTGTGTCCTGTCCGATATGTGAAAAACGTAAGGCCGAGCGGTTCTGTCCCGCGAAAGGCGAGAAAATCTGCGCGGTGTGCTGCGGCAGAGAGCGCGAAGTCTCGATTAATTGTCCTTCGGATTGTTCCTACCTGACCGCAGCACACCGATACGAAGATCTGCACCAGCGGGCGTTACCGGAGGACACCCCTCTGCTCGACGTGAAGGTCTCGCAAGACGTCATTTACGCTCATCAAGATGTGTTATCCGGATTGGCTTTTACCGCGGCGAAATTTTCCGCCGCGCATCCTACGGCCGCTGATCCTGACGTGCTAGGCGCGCTGCAGGCTCTTGCGGGAACCTACAAGACGCTCGGCTCCGGGATTATTTATGAAAGGCCGCCGGACGCGCCGCTACAGCGCGAGCTTTACGAGGCACTCTCTCAATTCCTAGAAGAATCGAAGCAACAGCCGGGCGAGCGACCCGGTTCCTCAACTTTTGCATCGACCGCGCCGATCAAAGACTCCGAAGTTTTCTCTTTGCTCGTCTTTCTCTACCGCATGGGGTTGCTGCGCACCAACGGCCGGCCGCGCGCCCGCCGGTTCCTCGAATTCCTTCGCGGCCAATTCCCTGCCGCGCCCGAACTCAAGCGCGAGGAATCGCGCATCATCGTCCCGTGATTTATTTCGATTGGTCGATGAAGTGCCAAGCCAAGGTGAGAGCAACCGCGCGATAACGATGAGTGCTTGCCTGCTCCAAGAGGCCCGCTTATATTAAGCGCGAGGTGACACTCGTGAATCGTTTTTACCGCTTGCTTGTTCTGGTTGTGCTTGTATCTATCGTTCCCGCGCTCGGCTTGGCTGCGGACGCTCCCAGACTTGTCCAGAAGGATGGGCGCTGGGCGCTTTTTGTGGATGGCAGCCCGTATCTCATTCTCGGCGGACAAATTCACAACTCGAGCGCGTGGCCCTCGGAGCTGCCGCAAGTATGGGAATCGCTCGCGGCGCTGCACGCCAATACGCTGGAAGCGCCCGTTTATTGGGAACAGATGGAGGCGCAGCCGGGACAGTTCGACTTTACGAATGTAGACGCGCTCGTGAAAGGGGCGCGCGAGCACAACCTGCACCTCGTGCTGCTGTGGTTCGGGACCTGGAAGAACGGCAACATGCACTACGTGCCGGAGTGGATTAAGACCAACACGAAGCGGTATCCGCGCGTGATTGACGCGGATGGCGAACCGATTGACGTGCTCTCGGCAAACTCGCGAACAAATCTGGAGGCGGACAAAGCGGCATTTACGGCACTCATGACTCATCTAAAGGTTCTGGATGGAATCGAGCACACCGTCCTACTGGTCCAAGTAGAAAATGAATCGGGGATTATCGGGAGCGTGCGCGATTTTTCTCCCGCGGCAAACGCCGAATTTGCGGAAAAGGTCCCCGCGGACCTGCTGGCGATTGTTCACAAGAGTCCTGGCACGTGGAGCCAGGTTTTTGGCGCCGAAGCGGATGAGATTTTCCAGCTGTACTACCAGGCGCGGTATGTCAATGAGATCGCCGCCGCGGGCAAAGCTGCGTTCGATATTCCACTCTACATCAACGTGTGGCTCAGTTACCCGCCGGGGGAGTTGCCCCAGAGGAACATGCGCATCCCCGGTATTCAATATCCCAGCGGAGGCGCGGTGCAAAAATTCGTGGGGCTGTGGCGCAAGTTGGCTCCTTCTCTCGACGCGATTGCGCCGGACATTTACGCCAGCGATTCCGGTTTCGTACAAGAGGTGATCAACGCCTACCGGCGGCCGGATAATCCGCTGTTGATCCCCGAAATCGGAAGGTCAGACAATTTTGCCAAGTACCTGTTCACCGCTTTGGGAGAGGGTGGAATCGGATTTGCACCGTTTGGCGTGGACAAAACGGGATGGAATATCCTTGGGAATGAAACGTGGAAAGCGCACGGGCGGAATTTTGCGCTGCTCGAGCCAATGGACAGAGAAATCGCCAAGCTGAATTTCGAAGGCAAACTGAAAACGTCCGTGGAAGAGCCGGGCCAGGCACAGCAGGAACTTGATTTTGGACCGTGGAAGGCGACCGTGTCGTTTGGCTTTCCTCAATACGATGGGCGACGACCGCCGGGGACCAAGGACGCTCATGGAGTTGCTCTGGTGGCGCAGCTCGGGCCGGATGAGTTTCTTGTCACGGGAGTGGATGCCAGCGTGAGTTTTCATTTGCCTGGCCGCCTGCCGTGGATACACATGGAGATACTTTCGGCCGAAGAAGGTTCTTACGAAAACGGCGCATGGAAGACGTCGCGGCTTTTGAATGGCGATGAAACAGACCGGGGCTTGAATTTCTACGAGGAGCCGGAGGCCGTGCGAATCAAGCTGGGCAGATTTTAAAATAGCCTGAACTCAAGCAGCGCCGCTATCCGGTTGCGCACGATTGCATGCGCTGCACCTGCGTACTGATGGCGCCGACGTCCCAGCCGAGCTTTAGCTGCTGGCGAAGCGCGGGACGATGAGATTCGTACAGCGGCCGGGAATTGAAACCGTACTTCTGCTTGATGCGCGCAACGCGATCCGACATTTTCTTGCGATATTCCTCGGGGGCGTAGCCAGCTTTCGCGTACCACTGCTCGTATTGTTTCGCCAGCCGCGGAAATTTCTCGCGGACAAAGGGCAAGAACTGTTTTGCGGACGACGGCATCAGGAATAGCGCACCGGACCAGAACCACTCCGCGCCGGCAGCCTTCGCGGCTTCCGCCACAGCTTCCAGATCGCCGTCACGGTCCGTAATGCCTGGCACGATGGGCGAAGCCGAGACGCCCACATGCAATCCCGCTTCGTGCAACTGGCGTACTGCAGCCAGGCGCAAGTCAGGGCGCGGGGCACGCGGTTCGAGCAAACGCGCCAGCCGCGTGCGCAACGTCGTGATCGTGATGTTCAGAGAAAGCTCGGAGCGCTGGGCTATTTTCTTGAATAGATCAATGTCGCGGACGATTTGGTTAGATTTCGTGATGACTGAAATGCTCAAACCTTCGCGCTTGGCCAATTCCTCGAGGCAAGAGCGCGTCACGCCGTATTCGCGCTCCGCCGGTTGATAGGGATCCGTGGCCGTGCCGATGGCGATGTGCTCCGGCTTCTCGCCCTGCGAGCTCTCCGAGGCATACGAATACTTGTGCAACACGTCATAGGCCAGAAGCGGGCCGGGATCTTTCTTGACAAAAATCTTTCGTTCGAATTCGCCGCCGTCCAGCTCCATGTATTCGTGGGTGTAGCGCGCGTAGCAATAGCGGCAGCCGAATTCGCAGCCGCGGTAAGGGTTGATGGTCCATTCGAAGGGCACACGCTTGGAATCACACCGGTTGAGGATGGACTTTACAGGAAGCAAGAAATATTCGGGCCGTTCGGCGGACTTACGATGGCTCTTTGCGGGCGGAGACGATGCTGCGAGGCGGGCAATGCCCACCAGCGGTACGGCTGCATTCCTGGTCCGGCCACCGGCACGGTCTTCAAAACCGCGCGGGGCCGCCTCTAACGAGGTCAGCGGTGGGCAATCCGCCGTGGTGTAACCCGAAGTGCTGCCGCCTGAGCCAGCGAGCGCCGAGGCCATCGAATTGTCGTTGACAGTGCGAAGGCTGCTTGGCGGTTCATCGGCTCTTGGTTTTGGGCTTGTCGCATAGGGGGTGACCGGAAAGAGAGTTGCGGTGGATTGTGGAGCGTAGCGGCGCCGGATACCAAAAGTCCGAGCCGTAGAGGAAAGAACTGGAGACATAGCCCACCTCGAAGCAGGGTGCAGTATTTCGCTTTTTGTTCGCCATGTCAAGAACTTTTCACTTTTTCTTCGTCGGACTTGCGCCCTTATCCCTTTCCCTAATGCCCGCTACACTCCTGCCTCGTCCGGATTGTTTGCCTGGCCTCCGCAAGGTATCCTGATTCTTCGGAGGATCAGCGTGCGACAGTCCCAGCGTGCCCGGTTTCTTCTTGGCGCATCGGTTATCTACTTTTCAGCTTGCCTGTGTACTAGCCGTGCTCAGCAGGCGGCGCAGCCGCAGCAACAGGCCCGGCAGTCGAACCTTCCGCCAACTTCTCCAACCGCTCAAGCGACGGCGCCACCCACGGGGCCGCAATCCACGCATTTCCCCATCCTGCTTCTGGTCGTAGGCAAAGATCTATCGTGGAGCGTTCGGATCGGCCAGAGCGGGCCGGAACGCATGGACCGCGTGGGCTATCCATCCATCCCGCTGGAGCCTGGTGAGGTCACCCGCGAGGGCCCAGAAATCTGGACCTATAAGGCGACAGACTCCCAAACAGGAGCCGCGGTGGCCGTCCATCTCACGAGAGCGACTTGCGCGGACAATACTTCCACAACGAAATACGGCTTTAGCGCGACCGTCGAGCACGCCCAGATTGGCACCCTGGAAGGGTGCGCCCGAGTGGCCACGGAGCTTTTTCCAAGAATCAACAATCAACCTTCCGACGACGAGACAAAGGAAAAGCCGGCACCTCCCACGGTGACGCATTTTCAATCGCCGGTCGACGTGGCCTACATCGCGCTTACCGACAGGATGATCGTCAAAGACGGCAGCGTGGCAAAGGCCGTTCCGGGGAAACCGGGCCATTCACTTTGCCTGTCGCATGATGGCAAGAAGCTGCTTTTTGTTCGCGACGAAGAGCCCGCGCCTCTCCGGACCATAAATGAGTACGATTTCGGGACGCGCCGCACGACGGAATTGATTCGAGGAAACGTCAACGCGCCGTTCTGGTCTCCCGACGATACCCGGATCGCCTTTCTCGAAAACGTCGAGGGCAAGTGGCAGGTTTGGAGCATGCCGGCGGATGCTCCGGACAAGGCTGCGCCTTTCTACCCCGGAGAGGAAGTCAGCCTGGAGGGATGGGCGGATGGGCATACGATTCTCGCAAGCGACTTGCAAACGCTGTCCTGGATTGGCGATGACGGAACCGTGAAGCAGACACTCTCGAGCGCGGACTTGTATGGGCAAGATCAGTTCACCGTAACCAGCGGCAACACCGTGAGAATTCACCCGCTGAATCCGGACATGCTGCTTGTTTCCGCGGAGTTACAGCCGGCGGCCGCGGCTGCCGCTTCAAAAGAAGCTACGAGGAAACTGGCGGAAGCGAAGGCAGCGGCGGAGAAAGCTGCTGAGGGCAAAGTTGGCAAAGCTGCCGCAGGCGACAAAGGTGCCGCGAAAGAAGAAACGGTCACGATATTGCCGGGACCGGCATTCTTCGTCTATGAAATCCGCTCGAAACGCCGTGTACTACTCAGCCCGCCACGCATGTTGTCCAACAACGCAGAGTGGTCTCGCGATGGCCTGCAAATTTTCTTCACGGGCCGTGAGTCCGCGGGCAAGGCGCCAACGATCTACCGAGTGTTCTGGGACGGCACCAGCCAAGTCAAAATTCACAGCGCGCATGACTACGTTATCGGCCAATGAGAGACCTTCCGGCAGGTTAGCGGTGTCTGGAGATTCCCTGCTCAAGTTCTCCTGATGTTCCGCTTTCCTCTACGACATGGCCCCGGCTGGCGAGTGAAAATGCAGGTCGCAGTTGCGGTCAGGAGGTCCCGGACCAGAATGGTCCGGTATTGGCCGATACGCCGCAATCGTTTGCTTGCCTGCCCTGGCGATTCTGGTGCGGGGCTATACTTGTCCAATGGCAACCCCTCCTCCCGTGCAGCCGAGGCAGGTCGGCATCCTTATCCTGGATGACGACGATCAGAACCAGGGGGCGGTGCGCCAGATCCTTGATTCTGAGGGATGGCGCGTCCGATTGGTCCAGGACCCGAAACTGCTGCTAGCGGAGCTGAAATCCGGGGAATGGTCGCTGGTGATCGCGAACATTGTGCTTGCAGGCATCGGCACACCAGTTTTCATCACGCTTCGCGAGCTTGCCAGTGTTTCCCATGAAGAGGGGGGCCGTATCCGTGTCCTCTATCTTGTTCCGGAGATGACGGGAAGCCAGTACGTTGGCGCGCTGGAGCTCGCGCGGGCGCCGTACGTGGTCCGTCCCTTCCATCTTCACGATTTTCTCGACAAAGTCAGCGACTTGCTTGTGGAAGTCAAAGCCATCGAAGGGCCGATTCGCCAGGTTCGCCACGAATTTGGCGCGATGCGAAAGAAAAAGAAGCTAGCAGGGCGATCCACATCGATGTTTGCTTCGCGTGATTCTTATTCCTATAGCGACGAAGAACTCGCGGAATACGAAAAGCAGGAAGCGGAGTCCTCCGCGAGCAAGCGGAACAAGCCGCGCACCAACCTCGGCGGCTCCGACCGATAGCTTTCCGTAGATTAGGGAGATTGCTTCCCCTGATGCATCGGCATTTTCGCGTCAAGCAGCGAATCCAGCCTCAGAAGAGCGCGATATAGAACCTCGGCACCATTTGCCGCCTGCTCTGGTGAGGTGTACTCCAAGGGCGAATGGCTGATTCCTCCCCGGCTGGGCACAAAGATCATTCCTACGGGGGCGAACAACGCGGCGTTCTGCGCATCATGGCCGGCGCCGCTCGGCAAATCGAGCGTCCGCAGGCCAGCCTCCCGCGCTGATGCACGAATCGCGTCTTGAAAAGACTTGGCTGTAAGCGCCGGAGCGTCAAAATCCGGTTTCGTGCAGCTGATTGTCACATTCTCCTGCCGGCCGATGGTTTTGAAACGCTCCAGAACCCTCTGCGCGATCCTGTTGATCTTTCCCTCATCCAGATCGCGCAACTCCACCGGGAAGGTAACTTTGCCTGGAATCACGTTGCTCGCTCCCGGTTCGACCTTCATCCATCCGACCGTGCCGACTTGCCGGCCAGTTTCGGCTCGTACTTCTTCGCGCACGGCCAGCACCGCCCTCGCCGCGGCGACGAGGGCATCTCTTCGCCGGTTCATTGGAGTTGTGCCTGCATGATTGGCAAAGCCCACGGCAGTGCAGGTACGCAAGCTGATTCCCACGATGCCGGTGACGACTCCGATTGGGATTTTTGCTTCATCCAGTACCGCGCCCTGCTCGATGTGCAGTTCCAGATAGCCTGCCACGCTTCCAGGAGCTATTTTCGGCGCTGCAATGCGGGACGCGTCGCCACCCATTCGTGAAAGCCAATCGCTCAACTTTTCTCCCTTGTCGTCCTGGCGCGCCGCGATATCCGCCGGCAAAACGCCTGCGGCTGCAGATGACCCAAATAGCCCCGAATAAAATCGGCCGCCTTCTTCATTCGACCAAATAGCCACCTCGAGAGGATGCCGAGTCGTCACGTGCCGTTCATTCAGCGCCCGGATGACCTCTATGGCGCCCAAGGACCCCACATCGCCGTCAAAATTGCCGCCGTGTGGCACGGAATCAATGTGCGAGCCGAAGAGAAGCAGCGGCAGCTTCTCGGAGCCCCGGCGGAGGCCAAAAATGTTGCCTGCGGGGTCGACGCGGACCTCGAGCCCGGCTTCTCGCATAAGCCCCATCACATACGCCCGCCCCACAAGGTCTGCCTCTGTAAACCCGACACGGCTAACGCCGCCTTCCGGATTTTTCCCAAATTCGCCGAGCTTCTGGAGAGTGGCCCAAAGTCTCTCCTGCTGCACATGCCGGTTGGCCGTTCCGATCGCTTGTCTTTCTTTGCCTTCCCATCTGCTCCCGGCCATCAATCCCAATAGGCTCAGACACATTCCGGCGATCAAATACCGTCTTCCTTGCGTCCGCATGAATGACCTCCCGCGTGCGGAGTGTCCCACACTCGTCGAACCCACGCCCACTGAAAAATTCCAGTGAAGCCGGTACTCAAGGGCGGATAGCGAATGGCATCAGCCTTGACTTCCCCACCGTGCAGGCGCAATGCTTACCGCCGCGAAGCTTCAAGTGCCGGGCGGCTTCCGCCCGCGCTACCGCGTGTGCGCCGGCTGTACGAGCACACGAGTCACCTTCTGACGTCAAAGAGGATCCGAATGCGATTTCGTATGCCAGAACTTCGTTTTGCTTTTCGATGCGCCGTGCTTCTTGCCGCGATGGCTTGCGCGGTGATGCCCTGCGCGGCGCAACTAGCCGATACCGTGGCACCAAAGGCGATGACCGCGGCAGATTACCAGCATGCCGAGAAATACATGGCGTACGATACGCGGCCGCTGGTGTACCACGAAGTGCGGCCGGCGTGGCTGCCGGGCGACCGCTTTTGGTTCCGCGACAACGGGCCGAACGGGGTTGAGTTTGTAATTTATGACGCGGCGCGTGGCACGCGGCGGCCGGCCTTCGACCACGCCCGGATCGCAGCAGCGCTTTCCGCGGCGGCTGGAACGACCTACAACGGGGCGAAACTTCCTTTCACGACATTCAAGTTTTCTTCCGATGAAAAATCCATCTCGTTCGATCTGAAAGGCCAGAAGTGGAACTGCAGATTGGAGGCGAACGTTTGTGCGGCGGAGCCGAAGCCAGCCAATGGGGTTGCGCCTCCGCCGGAAGAGCTTTCTCCGGATGGAAAGCACGCGGCGTTCATCCGCGACTACAACTTATGGGTGCGCGACGTCGCCAGCGGCAAGGAAACGCAGCTCACGACCGACGGAGTGAAAGATTTCGGGTACGCCACGGACAACGCGGGATGGATTCACAGCGACCGGCCGATCCTGTTGTGGTCGCCGGACTCGAAAAGGATTGCGACGTTTCAGCAAGACCAGCGCGGCGTCGGGGAGATGTACCTCGTGGAGACGAAAGTCGGCCATCCGGTGCTGCACGCATGGAAATATCCGCTTCCTGGCGATGTAGTTGTTACGACTATTCAGCGGGTGATCATCGATCTGGATGGGCCAAAAGTGATTCGACTGCAGATGCCTCCCGATCAGCACCGCTCGAGCCTTTGCGATGACGTGGAATGCCGAGGAAGCCATTGGGATGACGTCGAGTGGAGCCCGGATGCCAAACATCTGGCTTTCGTTTCCACTTCGCGCGACCACAAGGACGAGCATTTGCGCGTGGCGGATGCGGAAACGGGCGCGGTGCGCGATGTGCTTGAAGAAAAAGTGGCCACGCAGTACGAATCGGGCTGGGGCCGTGTGAACTGGTGCTACTTGCCCGAATCGAACGAAATCATTTGGTTTTCCGAGCGGGACAACTGGGGACATCTTTATTTGTACGACCTGGCGACGGGCCAGTTGAAGCACCAGATCACGACCGGAGACTGGGTGGTCACGCAGTTGCTGCACGTAGATGCAAAGAGGCGGCTGCTGTACTTTTTGGCGGATGGCCGGGAAAAAGGCGAGAACCCTTACTTCGCGCACCTCTACCGCATCGGGTTTGACGGCAAGGACCTCACCTTGCTGACGCCAGAAAGTGGAAACCACGTAGTCACCTTCTCGCCTTCGGGGCGCTATTTTCTCGACGACTACTCGAAGCCTAATGTACCTGACGTCGCCGTGGTGCGCGACGATACCGGAAAGGTGCTCTCGACGTACGCAAAAACCGATATCAGCCTGCTGCTTGCCACGGGGTGGGAGCCGCCGATGCCGATCACGGTTAAAGCACGCGATGGAGTGACCGACCTTTACGGTCTGATGTACAAACCTACGCACCTCGACCCCACGAATAAATATCCGATAGTGAATAACATCTATCCCGGGCCGCAAGGGGGAAGCGTAGGTCACTGGGGTTTTGCACCTGCACGGGGCGATCAGCAAGCGCTTGCGGAACTGGGTTTCGTGGTCGTGCAGATAGAAGGCATGGGAAATCCGCTGCGCTCGAAGAAATTCCATGATTTTTATTATGGGAATATGGGAGATAACACGCTGCCGGACCAGATTGCCGGGATGAGAGGAGCTGGCGCAGAAATATCCGTGGATTGATATCAACCGCGCAGGCATCTATGGGCACTCGGGCGGAGGATACGCGACGGCGGACGCCATGTTTCGCTATCCCGATTTTTTCAAGGTGGGCGTTTCCGAATCGGGAAATCACGACAACCGGGAATATGAAGATGATTGGGGCGAGCGGTATCAGGGGTTGCTAGTGAAGAATGCAGACGGGACGACAAACTACGACGACCAGGCCAACGAAAATATTGCCAAGAATCTGAAGGGACACCTGCTGCTGGCGCACGGAACGATGGATGACAACGTACCGCCGTACAACACGCTTCTTGTTGTGGATGCGCTCATCAAAGCGAACAAGGACTTCGACCTCTTACTGCTGCCCAACCAACATCACGGTTATGGGAGCGAGACACTCTACATGACGCGGCGGCGTTGGGATTACTTCGTGCGCTATTTGCTGGGCGCGGAGCCGCCGCACGAGTACGAACTGCATGCCCCGAACCCGTAACGAGCTACAGCACGGTTAAGGGGAGCGAGACGAAGACTTCAATGAAGAGCCAGGTGTCTGGGACAGCCGATCCATCTGGCATTAATGTAGCTGGAGCATGCATGAGGACTCGGTTCGAGGATGTGAAAATGGTACGCCCCGTGCCATGGACTATGCTCGGTTCCATGGAGCGGGGCGCTTGCTTAGAGCACTTGCGTGGCGGTTTGCGACGCGCCCTGGTTAGAACGAGATACTGATGGCAATTCCCGAACGTCCAGGATACCGGCGGTTATACAAATAATAGCCGTCGTCGGAGTAGGCGACGTAGACGTCGTCGGTTTGGTACCAGTCGTTCCCCCAGTATTGTGGGTAGGGATCAAGGCACGTAAACCAATAGCCGTTATATTGGAAGCGGGGAAATCCGCCGACTTCCATGAACGGCATGTTGTAAAGAAGGAATGAGTGCTCGGGACCGTAGTAATTATTGTAATACGCGTTGGGGATGCGATAGCCGTGGTAGCCGCCGCGTTGCTGCCAATCACGGTGCTCGGAATCCCAGTTATTGGCGCGACGTCCCTGCCAGTCGCCCCGTTGTCGGCCTTGTTGTTGCCGAATCTGTTCCGAGGAGCGCACTTGCTGTAGGCGCTGTCCGCGGTCGGATTGCTGTCGTGAACGATTGGCAGCCTGTTGGAGGCGCTCGTTGGACTGAGTTTGCTGCTGAGCGCGGTTCTGCCGGGCTTGCTGCTGATTGTTACGGCTTTGCTGTTGCTGCCGAGCTTGCTGCTGATTGTTACGGCTCTGCTGTTGCTGCCGAGCCTGTTGCTG
The DNA here is from genome assembly GCA_963824515.1 of uncultured Acidobacteriota bacterium. Lineage (GTDB taxonomy): Bacteria > Acidobacteriota > Terriglobia > Acidiferrales > UBA7541 > Acidiferrum. The sequence goes on along the minus strand of CAWGPN010000010.1, from coordinate 89,843 downwards.
ATTGTTACGGCTTTGCTGTTGCTGCCGAGCCTGTTGCTGATTGTTACGGCTCTGCTGTTGCTGCCGAGCCTGCTGCTGATTGTTACGGCTCTGCTGTTGCTGCCGGGCCTGTTGCTGATTGTTACGGCTCTGCTGTTGCTGCCGAGCCTGTTGCTGATTGTTACGGCTCTGCTGTTGCTGTCGAGCTTGTTGCTGATTGTTACGGCTCTGCTGTTGCTGCCGAGCTTGTTGCTGATTGTTACGGCTCTGCTGTTGCTGCCGAGCCTGCTGCTGATTGTTACGGCTTTGTCTTTGCTGACTCTGCTGATGTGCGGGTTTAGCCTGTTGTTCCTGTCTGGCTTTCTTTTCGTTCTGCTTTGCCTGATGTCCGTAGCTAAGAACGGGCGCTGCCAGTAGCGCGAACGACAAAATAGCTGTGTTCACTACGCCAAATAGCTTCATAGAAAATTTCCTCAGTTTGAGTATGAACGCCAGAAAGGTTAATAGATGTCTCGTTATGGACACCGGTGAACTCGGCCGAGATTGAAAGCCGGGCCAGTGGCTTGGCGCGAGGGGGGCAAAGTCCTCCCCCCAGGATTCAGTACCCGTGCCGCCTGCCTAAACGCCGTGGACTAGAAGGAAGTACCGGATTGCGACTGGTTCTCTGGCTTCTGGTCTCCCTCGCTAACCGCATTTTGCGCTGCAAGAAATTTAAGAGTCTTCGTTCTAAGCCCGAGTCGTGTGCTCGATGGGGCACGCGAAGGAGGGTTTCATGGAACGGTCGATTTTGGGTGCGATTCTTGGTGGAGTGTTCGGATTTGGCGCGCTGGGAGGATTGGCGCTGATTGGGGCGGCGCCGAATCCATTGCCGGGGAAGGCGGAAAGCAACTGGCGTTTGCTGGACCCTGTGGCTTACGAGAACATCACCATTTTTCCGGTTGTAAGTTCTTCCAGCCAGGACACTTCGGCGTTTCTGACGTTGGATGAGGGACTATCGAGCGGGCAGGTGGTGGTCACAGAGCAGGGAGCCGTGGGTTTGGCGCGGACGCGCGATGGACGGCCGATCGCAGTGCCGCAGCAGTACAACAACGGGGCGAGCGTGAACCAGCTCGTGCTCATCAACCGGAGCAAACGGCCGCTGCTTTTGCTGGCGGGCGAATTAGTGAGCGGAGGGAAACAGGACCGGATTATCGGGAAGGACCGGATTGTGCCGGTGGGGTCGGAACCGCTGCCGCTGGACGTTTTTTGCGTGGAGCACGGGAGATGGACGGGCGCGAGCGCGCAATTCGGGGCGGCAAAAACCATCGTGCATCCCAGCGTGCGGGAACAGGCCGCCGTGGCCCAGGATCAAGAAGAGGTATGGGATGCGGTAAGGTCAGGGACGCTGGCGAAAGCACCGCCACCGCCGCCTTCTGCGGGAAGTGCGGGCGGATACAGCGCTCCTCGCATCAGCCCGCAGGCGGTGGAAAGTGTAATTGCGACTGGGGCACCCACACAGTCTTACGCGAAAATCTATGAGCAGAGCCGCGTCGGCGCTTCGGTTGACGAATTGACGGAGGAGTTGCAGCGGCGGTTCGACCGTGCGACGAGAGGCTTGAATGGAGAACGCGTTGTTGGCGTGGTGGTGGCCTACGGCGGCGAAGTGGCGTGGAGCGACATTTTCGCTTCCGGAGAGCTCTTCGAACAGTATTGGAACAAATTGCTGCGGAGCTATGCAGTGGAAGCTTTGGCACGACCCGGTTACCGCGAAACCGCGGCTATTACGGATGCGCGGGAGTTCTTGCATGGGCTGACCGGCCGCGAAATTGTGGAGAGCGAGCCAGGAGTTTACCGGTGGAAGGAAATTACGGAGGGTCGGCTTTCGTTGATTGAACTGGAATCGATTGAGCCGAAGCCGATCCTGCTGCACCGGCTGTTGTTGCACCGGACGTCGTGAGTTTGGGGCGGGCGACGCGGGCGAACGACATCCAAACCCATTGAAAGACATCTTAGATGGGGCGCTCCGACCGGATCGGAGCGCCTCTACAAAGTGATGCTGGGCACGAGCGAAGTTAGGCTCGATTCAAGCGTCTTACCTGGCTCGCATCGGCCAGGTTATCGAGCAGGTCTGTCACGGTAGAGTGCCAGGCAGGATGCCTCAGGTTTGGAGCAATCTCGGCCAGGGGGGCCAGAACGAACCGACGGCAGAGCATGCGGGGGTGCGGTATTTGCAGACCAGGAGTATCAATCGTCTCCAAATCGTAGAGCAGGATGTCCAAGTCGAGCTTGCGCGGACCTTTGGCAAATTCTTTCTTGCCGCCTAATTGCGATTCGAGGGCGTGCAAAGCTTCGAGGAGCGCGTGAGGGTCGAGATCTGTTTCTGCTTCCACGACACAATTTAGGAACCACGGTTGATCGAGATAGTCGACGGGCTCCGTTTCGTAAAGCGACGAGGACCGCTTCAGGTGCACGCCAGCCGGCTCGAATGCGGCCATCGCAGCCCGAAGATTGGCTTCGCGGTCTCCGAGATTTGAACCAAGCGCCAGATAAGTGGTGGGCATGGGCGATAAGTGTGCGCTTGCGCAGCTTCAGTCCTTGCGCCGTGCGCTGCTACGGACTTTAGTTTGTCCTTCCTGTGGATTCAACTGATACCGTTGGAAACTGGGGTTGAGAATTGGGCCAGGGTGGTGGCTCAGAGTGTGAGGGGCCAAGCGGGGGGACTTCAGACTTATGGAGAGTTGAGGAAACAGATAGGAATGCCTGTCCCGCCCGGGGAACAAAAGCGGGTTGGGAGGCGTATCTGTGGGAGGAAGGCGGAAGTCTGCTAAGCGTGCGCTCCGGAGGGTTGAAATGACCAGCTTTTGGCAAGATGTTCGATTCGGACTGCGGGTGCTGTTGAAGAGCCCAAGTTTCACAGCAATCGCGGTTCTGACGCTGGCGCTGGGGATTGGGGCGAACACGGCGCTTTTTTCGGTGGTGAATGGGGTGTTGCTGAACCCGCTGCCATTTCCGAATCCGGACAGGCTAGTGGCCGTGTACTCGAAGACGCCGCAGTTCCAGGAGAGCTCGATCAGCTATCCGAATTTTCTCGATTGGCAGAGAAACAACCACAGCTTTTCCAAGCTGGCTGCTTTCCGGTCCGCAGATTACAACATGACAGGCGAAGGAGAGCCGGAACGGCTGCACGGGCACATGATTTCTGCGGAATTTTTCCCCGCGCTGGGAATTAATCCCATGCTGGGGCGAAATATTCTCCCCGAAGAAGACAAACCCGGCGCAGCGCCGGTGGCCTTGATCGGCGATGGGTTATGGAAGCGCAAGTTCGGTTTGTCTCGGGATGTTCTAGGAAAGAGCATCACGCTGAACGGCAAGTCGTACACGGTGATCGGTGTTGCGCCCGGGCAGATTGCTGCAGGTTTGAGTCCTTCGGATGTGTACGTTCCGATCGGCCAGTGGACGGACCCCACGTTTCTGAACCGCGGGATCAGCATGGGAATGAATGCCATCGCGCGGTTGAAGCCGGGCGTAACTTTCGAACAGGCAAGCGCGGATATGGACACGGTCGGAGCAAATCTGGCGGCGACTTATCCCGATGCGGACAAGGGCACGGGGATAACGCTGGTGCCGTTGAAGACGGATGTGGTTGGGAGCGTACGCGGAATTTTGCTGGTGTTGCTGGGCGCGGTGAGTTTCGTGTTGCTAATCGCGTGCGCGAATGTGGCTAATTTGTTGCTGGCGCGATCAACGGGGCGTTCGCGAGAGTTCGCGATACGGTCTGCGCTGGGGGCGAGCCCAGGGCGCGTGATCCGGCAGCTTTTGACAGAGAGTGTGATGCTCGGAATTGCGGGCGGAGGCATCGGATTGCTGCTGGCAAAATGGGGTACGCGGGCTTTGCTTGCGGCTCTGCCGGAGACTTTGCCGAGAGTGGAAGACATTGGGATTGATGGGCACGTGTTGCTCTTCACGGTAGGAATATCGTTGTTGACCGGGATTGTGTTTGGCCTGGTACCTGCGCTGAAGACGTTGCGGCCGGATATGCACGAGACGTTGAAGGAAGGCGGGCGGGGTGCGAGTGGAGCGAGGCACAGGACGCAGAGTGTGTTCGTGGCGGTGGAAATGGCGCTGGCGGTGGTGCTGCTGATTGGCGCGGGATTGATGATCCGCAGCCTTGCCGCGCTTTGGAGCATCGATCCTGGGTTCAACCCTCGAAATGTTCTGGAGTTCAGCATTTCCTCGACCTCGAGTCCGGGTGTGACGCCAGCGCAGCTTCGCGCCAAATATCGGGAGACTTTGCGGCAGATCCAAAGTGTGCCTGGAGTGAAAGCCGTCTCCATGACGGGCGGATCGCTGCCGATGTCGGGCGATTCCGAAGTGCCATTCTGGGTAGAGGGGAAACCAAAGCCGGCGACGGAACAAGAGATGCCGTTTACGCTGTTTTACATCGTGACGCGGCAATACCACGACGCGATGCGGATTCCGTTGGAACGCGGACGGCTATTCACCGAGCGGGATGACGAGCACGCGCCGATAGTCGTGCTGGTGGACACCGAGTTTGCGCGGACGTATTTTCCGAACGAGGATCCCATCGGAAAACGGATCAATCTGGGACTTCTGGATTTCCAGGCGGAAATCGTAGGGGTCGTGGGCCACGTGGAACATTGGGGGCTGGGCTCGAAGCGCCATCAAAATCTGCAAGCACAGATCTATCTCGATGTGTGGCAGATACCGGACAGGTTCTGGACGCTGCTGGCGAACGGCGGCGAATATGTTGCGCGAACGGCAGGCACGCCGATGGGAATTGTGAACACGATTCGCAAAGCGGTGGAGCGCGCGGATGCTAGCGCGGTGGTCTATGGAGTGAGGCCGATGGAAGACATCGTGGCGAACTCGATTGCCACGCAGCGGCTGGCGATGATGCTGCTGACAGTGTTTTCGTCGCTGGCGCTTGTGCTTTCGGCGATTGGCATTTACGGCGTGATTTCCTATCTGGCGGGGCAGCGGACACACGAGATCGGGGTACGCATGGCGCTCGGCGCGTCAAGCCGGGACGTGCTGCGGATGGTGCTGGGCCAAGGGATGAGAATCACACTGGTCGGCGTGGGAATTGGGATGCTGGCCGCTTTGGGATTGACGCGATTGATTACGAAATTAATCTATGGCGTGGGGACGATGGACCCAATTACATTCGGAGGAGTGGCCATTCTGTTGACGGGAGTGGCGCTGCTGGCGTGCTACATTCCGGCGCGGCGGGCGATGCGCGTGGATCCGATCGTGGCCTTGCGATACGAATAGCGGAAGAGTGCCGGCAAGGTTCTCACAGAGATCGCAGCACGGGGCAGCGCGATTCAGCTGCCCATGATTTCGCGAAGGCGTCCGCTGGTCACATCGTAGACAAAACCGCGCACCGTAACTTGCTTCGGAATCCACGGATGTGTGCGCAGCTTTTGTAACTGATGACGGACATTTTCGTCGATGTTCTGGAAAGCGTAGAAGAAGGCAGGAGCGACCGCCGCAGTCCCCGTACGATTCTGTATCCTGCTGCGCAAATCCTCTTCGGTGGTATGCGTCAGCCCGCAATCCGTGTGGTTGATGATCATGAACTCCCTGGTGTCCAGCAAGTAGTGGGAAACGACGAGGGAGCGCAGAGCATCCTCGGTGACGATGCCGCCGGCGTTCCGGATAATATGGGCATCGGCGGCTTTCAGACCGAGGGTGAGAATGGAAAGCCGAGTGTCCATGCAAGTGAGAACGGCGAGGTGGCGCTCGGGGCGCGGAGTGAGTCTTCGCAATTCGTGCGTGCGAGAATAGAGTTCATTGGCCTGGAGGACTTCGTCGATTACGCTCATAGTTTGCACAGTCTAACAAAAAACGATACATGGATTCGAATGCAGCACACTGTGAGGCAACCACCGGCAACTCGATTAGAACAAGCGGGGCTGGCGCTTGGGGAGTTCTTTACCGAAGTATTCGTAGGCACGGGCGGTAGCAACTCGGCCCCGCGGTGTGCGGTCAATCATTCCGATTTGCATGAGGTAGGGTTCGTATATTTCCTCGATGGCGTCTTCTTCCTCGGAAAGAGCTGCGGCGAGCGTGCTTAGGCCGACGGGGCCACCCCCGTATTTGTCGAGAAGAGCGAGCATGAGGTTGCGGTCGACTTCGTCAAGGCCGCTCTCATCGACGCCGAGCATGGCGAGTGCTTCCTGAGCAACGGTGCGCGTGATGCGGCCTGCAGCACGTACTTCGGCAAAGTCGCGCGAACGGCGGAGCAGGCGATTGGCGATGCGCGGTGTGCCACGGCAACGACGTGCGATTTCTTCGGCGCCGCCTTCGTCCATTTCAATCTGGAGAATCTTAGCGGAGCGGTGAAGGATGATGAGAAGATCGGCCGGCTCGTAGAAATCGAGGCGGTGCACGATGCCGAAACGGGAGCGCAGAGGAGCGGTGATGAGGCCGGCACGCGTGGTTGCGCCGATGAGCGTGAAATGGCCCAACTGAAATGGATGAATGCGCGCGCCAGGGCCCTGGCCGATGATAAGGTCGACGCGGAAATCTTCCATGGCGGGATAGAGAACTTCCTCGACGGCGGGCTGGAGACGGTGAATTTCATCGAGAAAGAAAACTTCCTTGCCTTCGAGCGAGGTGAGGATGGCGGTCAGGTCGCCTTTGCGTTCGAGGAGAGGGCCTGCGCTGGTCTTAATGGGGACATTTAGTTCATTGGCGATGATTTGAGCGAGGGTGGTTTTTCCCAGGCCCGGCGGTCCGTAGAGCAGGACGTGATCGAGGGCTTCGCCGCGGGTACGGGCGGCTTCTATGGCGATGGAGATGTTTTCTTTGACGCGCTTTTGGCCGATGTATTCGTCGAGACGTTTTGGGCGGACACTGGCTTCGATGCGCGCGTCCTCGTCATAGGGAGCGCCGGAGACGATTCTGTGCTGGTCTCTTCGGTCTGGCATTCGTTTTGCGCTGGCGTCGGACATTGATCGGGCTTCGACTTAATCCACGGACTGCAGCCGAGCTAAAAATCGGCCACTACAATTTCGCCGCACGGCCTCCTACGCATTTGCATGCGTGGTTCTACCTTTCGGCGCGCTCAAAGATTGTAAAGCAGAGCGGAGCAATTTTTCGAAATTGGAAGCTCCGGCTTCCCGTTTGGCTTCGTTGACGGCGGATTCTGCCGCGCGCGAATCGTAACCAAGATTGACGAGCGCGGAAATCACATCGGCTTCGACGCCGGCGGGCGAGGCCGTCGAAGGCTTCTGGGATTCCAACACAACGGCCTCGAGCTTGTCCTTCAGTTCGACGACCATGCGCTCGGCAGTTTTGCGGCCGACACCAGGAATTTTTGTGAGGCGGCCTAAATCATTGCCGCGAATGGCAGGGACAAGTTCTTCAACATTCATGCCGGAGAGAATTTTGAGCGCGAGAGAGGGGCCGACGCCGGAAGCGGAAAGAAGCATCTCAAAAAGATGCTTTTCGCGGGAGGAGACGAAACCGTAGAGGGCGAGAGCGTCCTCGCGGACGTGGGTGTGGATGAGAAGAGTGACTTCCGTATGCAATTCGCCGAGGGCGGCATAGGAGGAAAGCGGCACCTGGACGATATAGCCGACGCCGCCGACATCAACGAGGATTTGATTCGGGCGTTTTTCGGCGAGGCGTCCACGGAGCTGGCCAATCATGGAAGGCCAGTATTGCGGCCTTTTCTTCGCCTGTCAACGCGCGGTTGGGATAGCAGGTACGGACGCGAAAAAGGGACCACCCTGCGTGCCTGTGGATTGGAGGGCGGAGCTTGATTCAGGCTAGCTAGGATGGCTCACCTCGGCATGCGCCCTAACGACCTCTGCCCGGACTTCTGCCTATTCATTTTCCAGGTTGCAAGATTCGTGAGGGGTGCTGCGCTTCGATGCGCGTAGTCGTAGTCTCGGTTACTGCAACTTTAGCTGCCGTTGGAGCGGCAGATTCTGCGAAGAGCCACCGGCCATGATTGTGTAGCTGCCGGGAACAAGCTTCCAGGAATCCGCTGCTTCATCGAAGACGGTGAGATGATCGCGATCAACGGGGATCGTCACCACCTTTGATTCTCCGGCTGCTAACTCAACGCGGGTCCAACCGATCAAACGCTTGGGCGGCTCGCCGGCTGAGTCCGGAAGTGATGCATAAACTTGCGCGATCTCCGTGCCGGCACGGCTACCGGTGTTCTTCACTGTGAAAGATACGGTGAGCCCATCGCCGTTCTTCACAGTCAGTCCGGAGTAGGCATAGCTCGTGTAGGAGAGACCGAAGCCGAATGGGAACAGGACGGGCTTCTTCTCCGCGTCATACCATTTGTAGCCGACCTTCAGCTTCTCGTCGTAGTAGATTTGAAACGGCGGCAGGCCTTTAGCCATCCTGGCCATGAAGCTGGAAATATTGGCGCCCGGTGCTGGACGTACGGGTTGTGAGGCTGGCGGCGGCAATACCAATGTTGGATGGGGCAAATCGGCGTCGCTTTTCGGGAAGGTGATCGCCAGTTTGCCACTGGGATTTACTTCTCCGGTGAGCAGATTAGCCAGCGCCTCTGCGCCACGGATCCCGGGATACCAGGCCTCGACTACTCCCGCTACCTTGTCGATCCAGGGCATGGTAGCCGGACTGCCGGTCTCGAGGACAACAATTGTCTTCGTGTTGGCGGCAGCGACGGTCTCGATGAGCTTATCCTGAGTTTCGCCAAGATCGAGCGACTTCAGGTCCCTGCCTTCCGACTCCGGCTGATAAGCAAAGACAATGGCGATATCGGCACTCTTGGCGGCGGAGGTGGCAGCGGCCAGGTCATCGCCGGAGACGTAGGTGACTTTGCTCGAAGGCAGTTTGGCAGTCAGCGCGCGGAGCGGCGAACTGGGCAGCCAGACCTGACGCCTCATGAAGTTCGCCATGGGACTCGCACCCGGCTGTGCCGGCGGAGGAGGAACAGCGGAGCCTCCGGGAGCATCGACCTGCGCCGAACCGCCACCGGTGAGCACACCTACATCGGCATGCCCGCCGATCAGGACGACAGAACGCAAGCCGGCAGCTTCCAGGGGCAAAACATTGTGCTCGTTCTTGAGCAGAACGATGCTTTTCTCCGCGAGTTTCTGAGCAATGCGATAACCAGCCTCTACGTCCGGGACCTGCTTGACCACAGGATTGTCAAACAGGCCGGAAGCAAAGATGGTGCGCAGGATGCGATGGACGTGGTCGTTGATCTCGTCCTGGGAAACTTCCCCACTTTCGACGGCCTTCTGCAGGGCGTCGCCAAAGAAGTTCTTGCCCGGTTGTTCCTGGTCGAGGCCTGCGTGAGAGGCTTTGACTGTGGAATGAGTTCCACCCCAATCGGAGAGCACAAAGCCCTGAAAATGAAAATCCTTCTTCAAAACGTCCTTGAGAAGGTAGCTGTTTTCGCAAGCATAGTCGCCATTGACCCGATTGTAGGAGCACATGATTGCGCCAGCATCTGAAATCTTAAGAGCAATCTCGAAGGCCCGCAGATCCGTTTCCCGCATGGACCGGTTGTCAATGTTGGCATTCACTGCGTTGCGGCCGCTCTCCTGATCGTTGATGGCGTAGTGCTTCAGGTCGCCGATCACGTGCTGCGACTGCACTCCTTTGACGAAATTGCCGACCAATGTGCCCGCCAGCAACGGGTCCTCGCCCTGGTATTCGAAAGTGCGGCCGTTGCGCGGCTCGCGAGCCAGGTTGACGCCGCCACCGAGCGACATACTGTAGCCCTCTTGGCGCAACTCGCGACCGATCAGTGCACCATATTCAAAGGCAGATTGCGGGTCCCAGGAGGAAGCAGCGCCGAGGTTGTTGGGGAGCGCCGTGGAATACCTTCCAGAAGCGGCGCCGCGGGTGACGCCGTACGCCGAATCAGCCATTTGAATCGGGGGAATGCCCACGCCCGGAATCCCAACCGAATATCCGGCGCCTCCGTTGGACTCGGTTGGACCTGTGGAATTGAATGAGAAACCCTGTCCATGCAAGAGGGAGATCTTCTCAGCCAGTGTGAGTTCCTTGATGACCATGTCGGCACGCACATCAGGAGACAGCGTGGTGTCAGACCAGGGAAAGTGTTTCGGCTGCGGTATTCTCGAAAACTGGGCAATCGCAAGTGGAGCTGCTGCAAGAGCAGCGGCTAGTGCCAACGCGCCCGCGCGGTTCCTGCTTATCCAAGACCTAGTCACTGTTGTCTGCCTTTCTTGATGAACAATTACGGACAGTTCCCCTCCAACTGGTTGCAACGACTGCACCATAGGAGGTGCAGACGCGGAAAGAAGTCACTTCACGGCCAGGTGGATCGGAATAGCCACAAGTGGCGCGCTGAATCCAAGTACGCTCCCTCCTGGGAATTACCTTCAATTGTGTCGCAGCATAAGTTATAGGAAATAATTTGTCCAAAGCAAATCATTCTAAGAAAAAGGATGTATGAGGTGCTAATGTCTGTCGACACCGGAAGGAGTAGCCTGGTTCTTGTCTTTGCGATGTTCTCAAAATCGTACTGAGTGCTTCACGAGCGCATCTCGCACTTCGGGCCGTTGAACGCAATTCACGCCGGGACCGAATCTAGGCTCCGCGCGCTGGCTGAATTGAGGGAGGTAGTCCCTTTTTCCCGTCCGTATCCACTATCCCATCACCGCCCGGGTTAGTATGAGCCAAAAAACTGTGGCCGCGCGGCCCAGCCATGCGAGGCGCAAAGCCGAGCGGCCCGTAAGCGAATTTGAAGCGACGTGTGAATCTTACCTGCGGTGATCGGCGAATTCCGCGGCTTCCTTGATTTCACGATTTGCGGCATTCAGCAATTCTTTAGCTTTTTCGGCGTGCCCCCCGAGGCGGCCTCGATTTGCGCGCTGGGCCTCTTCGAGCTTCGCGAAGGCCTGTTGGATGTGATGCTGTGCCTCTGCAAGATTCGAATGGCGGTGCGGATCGACGTTCACGATCGGGCCTTGCGCGAGTGCGATTCCGGCGCAAACCAGGGCGCTGGCCAACATAAAACCCAACACAAGATTCTTGATCTTCATGGCGATGCTCTCCTCTTTGAATGATGGTTTTAGACTGTCCTGTCTAAGCTGGTGCTAAGGGCCGGCGAGTGAGATTGTATTCGAATGCGCAGAGGTCCAGATTGAAATAACGCAGCGGAGGCACCTCAAAGCCAACGTGACCGAGGACCGGTTGCCTACCGTGGGGACAAGGTTAGCGGGCCGCCGAAGCGGAGGCTGCCGGTCGATAGTGACCAGGAACGGCACGGAGGGCGACTGCTAGGCGGTTCCACGCGTTAATGGTGGTCACGACGAGAGTGAGGTCGACAATTTCCTTTTCACTGAACTGTTTGCGGACTTCTTCGTAAACGGAATCAGGAACGTGGGTTTGCGAAACCAGGGTAAGCGCCTCAGTCCAGGATAAGGCAGCGCGCTCGCGATCGGTGTAGAAAGGGGTTTCGCGCCAGGCATCGAGCTCGTAAAGGCGTTGCTCGGTTTCGCCGAGAGAGCGTGCGTCTTTGGAGTGCATGTCGATGCAGTAAGCGCAGCCGTTAATCTGAGAAGCGCGCATCTTGATCAAGTGAATGAGGCCGTGTTCCAGGCCGCAAGCGGCAAGATACTGTTCGAGGGCGTACATCGCTTTCTGAGCTTCGGGGGCGTGCTTTCGAGCATCAATTCTGGGTTCCATAATGAGTCTCCTGCCTCAAGGGCGAGCCCGGTTGTGACCGCCGGTCCAGGCAATACCCCGCGGGCGCCGGCGAACTATTTCTCTAAATGAGATGAACGCAAGCGGCAGACGGGTATGCCGTAAGAAGAAAAAAATCGCACCAACCCGCCAATTTGGCAGCGATCAGCGGCGAGCGCGATCTTTTCGTACGGCCTCGTCAATGAGGGCGTCGAGTTCGTTGCGTGTGAGCGAGACCTGCGCGCTGGAAGATTCGCCGCCATCGCAGGTCTCCGGAAGTTCAGAGCCTCCGCCCGGCGGCGGCACGACGAAATAGCGCGCGCGAGCAGCCATCAACTTGGCGACTTCGCGGCTGGAGAGAAGCACGGGATCGCCGGCCAATTCCGCGGCCTGAAGGATTTTGGCAAAATGCTCGATGGTTTCCATCCGGAAGAATGCGGTTTGGAGATCGGGACCGCAAGTGACCGCGCCATGATTGGCGAGGAGCAAAGCGTCGTAGTGCGGGACGAATGGTTCCATCGCATGGCTGAGCTCCGGCGTGCCGGGCGTGGCGTAGCGCACCAGCGGAATCTGGCCGAGACCGATGATGACTTCCGGCAAGAGGGCTTGATTCAAAGGGCGTCCAGCGGCGGCAAAGCCGGTGGCCGTGGGCGGATGAGCGTGACAAATAGCGTTCACGTCGGACCGCATGCGGTAATACAAAAGATGCATGGCGATTTCGGAGGAAAACTTGCGGTCGCCGGCCAGTTGGCGGCCTTCGAGGTTGGTGACGACCAAATCCTGCGGCTCAAGCATCCCTTTGTTCATGCAAGTGGGAGTGGCAAGGATGCGGTTTTCGTCAAGGCGGACGGAGATATTGCCTTCGCAGGCCACGATGAAGCGGCGCTCATACATCCACTTGCCTACCGTACAGATTTCCTTCCGGTGTTGCGCTTCGCTTTTCTCGTGGGTGGGCAAGAGCGAGTTTGGGTTCACTGTAGACACTCCTTTCCTGCTTGCTGGGAATTAATTACCTCTGATTCCCTGCCCCCACTAAAGTAAATTCGTGGGATCCGCGCAAGCGGAGAGCCCGAGGCGCACTTTACCACACTAGGCGTAGATTCCGCGCAATTTTAGAGCGCTGGCCACGCGGTCAATCGCGAGCATGTACGCAGCAATGCGGTTATTCACTTTGTGGGCTTCCGCGTAGCGCACCACGCCGTCGAAGGCGTTTTCCATGACATCGAGCAGGCGCTCGTTGACTTCGCTCTCGCGCCAGAAGAAACCTTGGCGGTCCTGCACCCATTCGAAATAACTGACGGTGACGCCGCCGGCGTTGCCGAGAATATCAGGCACGGTGAAGATGCCCTTGGAATCGACGATGGCGTCAGCCTGCCAGGTAGTCGGGCCATTTGCGCCTTCGCAGAGAATCCGGGCCTGAACCTGATGAGCGTTTTGCTGCGTGATCTGATTTTCGATGGCGGCCGGGATGGCTATTTCGCACGGCTGGAAGAGTACGTCGTGCGCCGACATTTTTGTGCCCCCGCCAGGAAACTCCTGCAAAGGCTTCTTTTGCGTGTAGACCCAGTCGATCATTTTCGGAACATCGAAACCGTTTTCGTTATAGAGTCCGCCGCCGATGTCGGCGAGACCAATAATCTGGTAACCGGCTTCTTGCATAAGCAACGCGGCGAACGAGCCGACGTTGCCGAAACCTTGAATGATGACCCGACAGCCATTCTTTTTGATGCCAAGTTTGGCAAGAGCTTTGTCGCAACAAATCATGACTCCGCGCCCGGTGGCTTCCCGTCTTCCTGCTGAGCCGCCGAGTTCAATGGGCTTGCCGGTGACCACGGCGGTTGTGGCTTCTCCCACGTGCATCGAATAGGTGTCCATCACCCAGGCCATCGTTTGTGCGTTTGAGCCGATATCCGGGGCGGGAACGTCGCGTTCGGGGCCGAGCCAGTCGGCGAGCTCGGCGGTGTAGCGGCGCGTGAGACGCTCCAATTCCCCTTTCGACAACTTACGGGGATCGCAAATGATTCCCCCCTTGGCTCCGCCGAAAGGAATATTTACCACACCACACTTCCAGGTCATCCAGGTGGCGAGGGCGCGCACCTCGTCGAGAGAAACATCGGGAGCAAAACGGATGCCGCCTTTGCCAGGGCCGCGGACGGTGGAGTGGAGGACTCGATAGCCGATGAAAACGTCGAGCTGGCCGTTGTCCATGCCAACAGGGATGTAAAGCGTGATTTCTTTCTTTGGATATTTAAGATAGCGGTAAAGGCCTTGCTCGAGCCCAAGCTTTTGCGCGGCGACTTCAAAACGCGCTTCAGCATTCTGGTAGACATTCATCTCTTCCGGTACTGGGGCTTGCGGCATGCGGAACTCTCCTTTACGGCAGCGGCGGCACTGAAATCAATCAAGAATACGCACTTCGGCCTGTAAAGGGAGCTCAGGACCGACTTGCAGTTGCAAGGCCAAGAAACAGGGCTGGCGGGCTACCCCATTGCTTAAATCGTGAATCGACCGGACCGCCAGACACGCCTTTTGGCCGGGCCGCCAGTATACGAAGCTGCAACTCTGGCCGCAAGACAGAGGGAGGTCCGCAGCCGCGCGAAGTGAAACACGAAGAGATTTGCATCCCCTGCATCGTCTGCCCAACCGCCTCTGCTATACTCCGTGCAAATTTGCAAAACGGATTGTCCGGAGACGAGAAATGAATCGAGTATTGCTGGCATCCATCGGCTTTTTTCTGTTTGTCGTTCCAAGAGCGTCCTTGGGACAGACGCCTTCTTCTGTGCTCTCCGATTTGACGAGGCCGCATGACTACGTATTGAAGCGGGTGTCGAGTTACGACCGCACCGGAGGCAACCACGACTACCGGCCGCTCGCTCCGGGAGAAACGCTCACGTTGCTGGATGAAGCGGGGCCCGGCGAAATTTCACACGTCTGGATCACCATAGCGAGCAATGAAAGTTTCCACTTGAAGAAAATGGTGTTGCGGATGTATTGGGACGGGGAAAGAACTCCCAGCGTGGAAACTCCGGTTGGTGACTTTTTTGGTTTGGGGCTGGGCGAATACCATCTCTTTCAGTCCGTGCCTCTTTCGGTCGGGGCGGACAAAGCACTGAACTGTTTTTTCCCCATGCCTTTTCAAAAACATGCGCGCATTACCTTGACGAATGAAGGCCAGCAGCGGGCAGGTGCGATTTATTGGAACATCGATCTGCGCGCTTATAAATCCCCGCTTCCGGCGGATACGCTGTATTTCCACGCCCAGTACCGGCAAGCCACGCCCAATAAGGCGCTCCCCGAAAACAAAACCAATCTGGATGGAAAAGACAATTACGTCTGGATGAAAGCCACCGGGCGAGGACATTTCGCCGGAGTCACGATGTCGGTGATCGAAAATAAAGATGGCTGGTGGGGCGAAGGCGACGACATGTTTTTTGTGGATGGCGAAAAGTTACCTTCCATCAACGGGACTGGCTCGGAAGATTATTTTCTCGGTGCGTGGGATTTTGGCGGAAAGCCGTTTGCTTACGGGCTCTTCGGAGCCCCGATTGTTGGCGCCGAGCTGCAGGGCGGGCGATGGTCAGTGTACCGATTCCACCTGGATTCGCCCATTCCGTTTACTAAGTCCTTGCGAGCTACGATTGAGCACGGACATGCAAACGATCGCGGAGATAACTACTACTCGGTGGCGTATTGGTATCAATCCGAACCCCACGCGGAATTCCCTACGCTGCCTGATGTGAAGATGCGGCTGCCGCGTGTCTTACCACATTCGGACCCACAAGAATGAAGTGAATGCTGCTATTCGCAGAAAACCGCGGCCCGCGGGCGCCCCTAAAGGTCGAAACGGATTACTCGATGCGGAACTGCAGGGTGACTTTCAGGTGCATCGCGACGGGTTTGCCATTGAGCGATGCCGGCTGGTATTTCCACTGGTGCAGCGCGTCCTTCGCTGCTCGATAGAGGAGCGTTGGTCCGGAAATCACCTTCATGGTTGTGACTCGTCCATTGGCGTCAATTAGCGCGTCAATGACCACATCGCCGGCCACGTGCTGATTCTTAGCCAGCATTGGATAGACCGGACTAACCCTGCTGATCAATGTTGCCGGCTGCACATCCCCGCCCACCGGTAGCGGGACTTCAGGAACAGCTGGCTGTTTTCCGTTCACCGCCGCGAGGCCTGAGGCAAACCCCGCCGAGTTGGCACTCAGGTTGCCAGCAGAAATTGTTGGAGCTATGGCTCGATCATCCTGCGCCGCATCTGCGCGATTCAGTGTGGGGGCGGCCAAGTGGACTTCGCCGAGGGTGGGTTTCTTTAGCTCGGGTTCTGGCGCGGTCCGGGGAATGCGCTCCATGACGGCAGCTGGAATCGTCGAAACAGAGGCGTGCGTGTTTTCTCGATTTGCATGAACAGCCTGCGCGCTATCTAGTGACTTCCCGTTCGGTTGGCTCAAACTCGGCGAACTTGATCGCACCTCGGCATTCAAGCCGCGCGATAATTCGTGCTTGGCTGCCTCGTTCCGCAATGCAGGATGCTCCTCGGGCCGCGGCTCGCTGTGTTCAGGTAGCGCTGCTTCCGGTTGAGCGCCGGACGCCGGCGAAACCGGCGTGGACGGGGCTCGCTGCGTGTTCGAGGGATAATACTGATACCATGCGCCTCCAGCCGCGAGCAAAACGCCCGCGGCAATCGTTCCAATCCAGACTCCTCTTCGTGAGCCACCGGAGGCTCGTTCGCGTGCCGGCGCTTCTTCCCCCAATGCGAGCAGGCTGCCGACGCCAGGCAATTCAACTCCGTGTGCGATCTCCGCATCTGCTGGGGGCACGAACTGGTAAGTAGGTTCGTCGGGCAGGGCGGATTCGATGGTGTCCTTGCCTTTCTCGTCCTCGAAAACGTCCTGCGCGAGGGGAGGAGCGGCGGCGTTGCGCGCGAGCGGCTCAAGCCACGACGGTATTTTCACCTCTTCCGTATCGAAAGAGGACTTCATAGGCGTTGGCAAAGTATTTGCACGCGGGGTGGTTTGAGCTGGAGCGGGATCCGGCTTCGCCATATCGAATATCTTGTCCTGCGCTTCCGGGATGCTCTTCACTTCGAGAGCGGGTACCGTCGGCGCGGCGTTGGCAGTTGGCGGCTCGCTGAAAAGAAGTCCGGAAAGCTCTCCCTGAAGCGGCGCGCCATGGAACTTCAACTCCTCACTGGAATTTTCGGCGACTACGCTCACGGAAGCCGGCTTGCTCTCGGGCGGAATGGGCAGCGCGGAATGCACTGAGGCCGTCAAACTGGGCTTCCGTTCACTCCCATCTGCCAGGTTTGTAACTGAAGCGGACATCGAGGGCGCAGGGATTGACGGTATCTCGGGCTTGCTCGCCGCCGGCGTCGCGGGAACCGCTATGGTTCGCACCCGGGGCACTTCTGGATTAGGGACTACAGGCGCAGCGGCTCTCCCTCCGGCCTTAATCTCTGACGGCTTGACTTCGTGAATTCCTGGCGTCGCTATGGCAATGAAGTTCGCCGTGGGGGGCGCGACGGTAACGGAAGCAGGCGCAACGCTTTTGGTTGGCTTCGCCGGCGAAGCGGCAGGCGTTGGCGCAGCGCTACGGCCCGCCGGAAAACGCATCCCCCAGAAACCTACAACGGACTCCGTGAATTCGAGCTCCACGTACCCGCTTACGTTCCGATAATTTTTCGACTTGACGACCTGACAAACCACTTCTTTTTTCGTTTTTTCGTTGGTCAGAAATAGCAATTGGCCTGGGGCTACGGGCGAACCGAGCCGGATGACCGCGCCGTTTCCAAACACCAGAACGGTTTTCGTCGTTTCAGAAAATGGTTCGCGCTTGTCGCTGCCCTCGACCGTTCGCGCACCGTTCACCGAGACGGGCACTTCCAGCGCAACGGGCTGCGGCCTGCTCGCCGTATCGTCGAGGCGCGATCCGGTCTGCGCAGCAACACCCGCGGTTGCGTCCGGTGCGGCGGTTAGGATTTCATGATCTTTGGTGACTGGGGCCATCGGATGCTCACTTGCTATGCGAAAATTTTGTTGAGCCCACGGATAAACAAGGCTTTAATCCGAACATCTGCATGGTCGTCTTCCTCCATGCGTTAAGCCCATAATACGTGCGTACCGGCGCGGAAACACCTGTCCTGAAGTACAGCCGTGTTGAGGATGGAAACTGCTCTAGCGTTTCAGAGGCGGGCGGAATTGCTCGTCAATTTCCACTTGATAGCCGGTTACGACCTTGTTGGTCTCGTTGGCCATGCCAATCACGGCTTGCAATTCCTTGAACATGGCATCGGTCATGCCTTTTTTGAACGCGGAAGCGGTGTGCGAAGCGATGCAGTAGTGGCAATTGTTCGTAACGCTGACGGCTACGTAGATCAATTCCTTGGTGAGAGGATCTAGCGCACCGGGGGCCATGATTTGCTTGATATTTTCCCAGGTGCGTTTGAGAGTTGCGGGGTCGTGCGCGATGGCCTTCCAGAAATTGTTGATCCAGTTGGTCTTCCGCGTGGCCATGATGTCGTCATAGATTGCGCGCACTTCCGCGCTTGCGTCTTTGTATTCAATAAGTCCAAATGTCGCCATGTCTTTCTCCTGATATGAGGTTCTCCAGAACTCCAATGAAAATTATTCCCCAAGAACGTTAGCAAGAAGCGGCCATCCCCGCCAGAGCGCGTGTGACCAACGCTCCGAAACCGTGTTTCCTACCGTGCAAGCTGCCCGATGCCGGGACACATCGTCCCAAAAACGGACATCAAAAGCGGAAGGTCGCGGCAAGATGATCCCGTGAAACCCATGAAAACTGTAGGTTAGAGAATTTTTCGCTTGGCAGGGAACTTGCTCATCAACTATAACGTATCACGATATAGTCTTCCACTCGTCGATAGAGGCCACCCATCTGGATCTGCAGGGGCCGCGAGGAGAATGCGTGACGAAAAAGAGAGAAACGGGGTCATTTCTGCCGCTGACACCGGCCATGTTTCACATCTTGCTGGCGCTGGCCGATGGCGAAAAGCACGGGTACGCCATTTTAAAAGAAGTGGCGCGACGCACTGAAGATAAGGTCCGGCTCAGCGCTGGAACCCTCTATGGAAACCTGGCGCGACTCGAGCGCGCGGGGCTTATCGCTGAATCTACCCGGCGGCCCGAAGTGGTGCTCGACGATGAGCGGCGCCGGTATTACTTGCTCACCGAATTTGGGCGCGAAGTCGCCGTGGCCGAAGCGGAGCGCATGGAAGAAGCGCTCGGCCAGGCGCGCGCCAAGAAACTTTTCCGAAAGCCCAAGCTGGCCTAACCGGAGAGAACTGTCATGGCAAAAGAGACGCTGCCCTTCTCGCAAAAATTGTTTCGAGCGCTGGTTCGCGTTCTGCCCTTCGATTTCCGGACGAATTACGAAGGCGAAATGGAAGGTGTTTTTCGCGAGCAGCAGCGCGAAGTGGAAGAACGCGGCGGCTTCTTGGAGGCCCTCAAGCTCTGGAAGGAGACCATCTTTGGCATCTTTACGACGGCTCCGAGAGAACATTGGCAGATTTTGACGGGCGATTGCGACTACGCATTCCGCATGATGCGAAAAAACGCGGGGTTCACCGCAGTCGCGATTCTGACGCTCGCCTTGGGCATCGGTGCGAATACCGCCATTTTCAGCGTTGTACATTCCGTCCTTCTGCGGCCGCTTCCGTATCCGGATCCCCAGCAATTGATCTTTATCCGCCAGCAGGAAAAAAAATTGGGCATCGAGGATTTATCGTTTTCCGTAAAGGAGATCGAGGACTATCGCGCACAGAACCGCACACTCGCGGGACTGGTGGAATACCACTCCATGTCCTTCACGCTTTTCGGTCACGGAGATCCGGAGCGCGTCCGAACCGGCGTCGTTTCCGCCAACTACTTCGATCTCTTCGGGGTAAAGCCCTTGCTGGGGCGTACGTTCTTACCGGACGACGACAAGCTGGGCGCACCGCCCGTCCTGCTGCTCAGCTACGAGTACTGGAAGAACAATTTCGGTTCCGACCCGGGGATCGTTGGCAAGACATTTGAGATGAACGACAAGGTGCACACAGTGGTGGGTGTCCTCCCGCCGGTGCCCCAATATCCAACTGAGAACGACGTTTACATGCCTACCTCGGCGTGCCCCTTTCGCTCCAATAAAATGCATCTCGAAAACCGGGACATGCGCATGATGGAAGTATTTGGCCGGTTGAAACCCGGAGTTACAGTGGCGCAGGCGAACGCGGATGTTTCCACCATTGCGGCGAGATTGAAGGCGGAATATCCGAAGTCCTATCCGGACAATGTGGGCTTCGCATCTTCGGCCTCTCCCTTACAGTTGGAGTTGACGCAGGGAGCGCGGCCGACGCTTCTCCTGTTGCTGGCAGCGGCAGCGTTCGTGCTGCTCATTGCTTGTGCAAATGTCGCCAATCTCACTCTCTCGCGGATGGCCAAGCGTGAGCGAGAGATTGCCGTACGCAGCGCACTCGGGGCAGGGCGAAGCCGGCTCCTGCGGCAACTGCTGACGGAAAGCTTTCTACTGGCTTGTGCGGGGGGCCTGCTTGGATTGATTTTGGCTTACGGCAGCCTCGAGCTTCTGACCGATTTTGTGGCACGGCTGACACCACGCGCCCGCGAGATCCGTATTGATTCGGGGGTATTGCTATTCACGCTTGCGGCGGCTCTGGGCACGAGCATCGTTTTTGGCACGTTGTCCGCGCTCTTCTCAAGAGCGAATCTGTCTTCCAGCTTAAAAGAGGGGACCCCCAGTGCGGGATCGGGACGACGGCAAAATCGCGTGCGCGGTACGCTGATCGTTTGCCAGGTTGCCTTCTCTTTCATGCTGCTGATCGGCGCAGGGCTGATGCTCAGGAGCCTCATCAAGATGCAGCAAGTGGATGCAGGCATCGTTCCGCAGCGCGTTCTGGCCATGAATACCACCTTCAACTGGTCGAAATATACCGCCAGCGACAAGACCGGCGTTGTTGTGCAGAAACTGCTCGAGCGCGTCCAGTCAGAACCGGGAGTGATATCGGCTGCCATCTCAAGTAGGTATCCCTTCCAGCCGAAAATGATTCCGGAGTGGGCGTCATTCTCTTTTCAAATCGAGGGCCGCGACTTGGAACCCGGTCAAGCGCCGCCGGTCAGCACATTTGCCAAAGTGTCTCCCGATTATTTCAAAACGCTGGGCATTCCGCTAAAGACGGGAAGACTCCTGGTGGAAACGGACACCGCAAAATCGTTGCCTGTTGCGATTATCAATGAAGCGGCAAAGCGCCAGTTCTGGCCGAACGAAGATCCGCTTGGGAAGCGAATTTCCGCGGATGGTGGCGATCATTGGGTCAACATCGTGGGCATCGTTGGAGATGTGAGGGAGTTCGGAGTAGACCATCCTCCAGCGCCGGAATTTTACATTTCGCAGGCGCAGGGCCCGCAACCGAGTACTTTGCTCGTACGCACCGCCGCTGAGCCGCGGAGCATGGCTCAGGCGCTCACTCGCGCTGTGCATGACGTCGACCCTCAGACTGCAGTCACCCATATCCTGACTCTGGAGCAAGCGCGCTACGAGTCCATGGCGCCGCCGCGCGTAACGGCGAGTCTTCTGGCAATCTTCGCGGGGCTGGCTCTACTAATCGCCTCAGCGGGCATCGGCGGAATCATGGCGCTGATGGTCAGCCAGCGCGTGCGCGAAATCGGCATTCGCATCGCGCTTGGCGCGCGGCCATCGAAAATTCTTCAAATGGTTCTCAGCCAAGGACTGCTACTGGCCGTGCTCGGAATCGGAATCGGAACTGCCGGCGCCATGGCTTTGACGGGCCTTCTGAAATCGCTCTTGTTTGAGGTTCCACCGACTGATGTGCTGACGTTTGCCGGTGTGGGTCTGACGTTGCTCGCTTCCGCGGCGCTCGCGAGCTACTTACCGGCAAGGCGCGCGGCTTCAGTCGATCCAAACGTGGCCCTCCGCGCGGAGTAACCCCCTCTTCTTTACAACTAGCCCGGATTTCTCACTGGGATTGAGCAAAGCTGATGGATTTGAAGTAGAAAAAGGCCGCTAACTCAGGCATAACTGCGTTGTTGAGTCGTAGTCGATGCCAAGAGAAGGGCGGCCTTTCTAATGACAGAGTGTAACCAGTCGCAGTTCGAGTTTGAAGCGCATTTTTCGCGGCGGGTGGTGGCGAAGTTTTCTGGCGAGCGGCTAACCACCGAGGGTGGGGCGTTGCTGTTGCGAGCGGCGGATCGCAAGATTGGGCTGCTCCGGGGTGTGGTGCGTTGCTTTAGCGACGCTCGCGACCCGCAGCGCATCGAGCATGAGCTAAGCGAGATGCTGGCGCAACGCATTTACGGGCTGGCGCTGGGCTACGAAGACCTGAACGATCACGAAGAACTGCGCAACGATCCGCTGTTGGGAGTGTTGGCCGGGAAGAAAGATTTGGGCGCGCCGCTAGCGGGCAAGAGCACGTTAAACCGCTTGGAACTGACGCCCGCCGGTTCCCCCGCAACCGAACGCTACAACAAAATCAGTTACTCCGCCGAAGCGCTGGACACCCTGCTGGTAGACCTCTTTCTGGAAGCGCACCCGAAAGCGCCGCGCGAGATCGTGCTGGACTTGGACGCCACCGACACGCCGCTGCACGGGCGGCAGGAAGCGCGTTTTTTCCACGGCTACTACGGGCACTACTGCTACCTGCCGCTGTACGTGTTCTGCGGGGATCATCTGCTGTGTGCGCGGCTGCGGCCCTCGAACCTCGACGCCAGCGCCGGGAGTCTCGAGGAAGTGCAGCGCATCGTGCGGCAGATCCGCGCCCGGTGGCCGAAGACGCGTATCATTCTGCGCGCGGATTCCGGCTTCTGCCGCGAAGAATTGCTGGCGTGGTGCGAAAGCAACGCGGTGGACTACGTATTCGGCTTTGCGCGCAACCAGCGCTTGCGACGGATCATCGGCCGCGCCATGCAGCAAGCCAAGCAAGAGCACCGGCGTACGGGAAAACCGGCGCGGGTGTTCACGGAGTTCGCTTATCGCACCAAGAAGAGCTGGTCGCGGGCGCGGCGCGTGGTAGCCAAAGCGGAACAGATCGAGGGCAAGGAAAATCCGCGCTATCTGGTCACCTCGCTTGGCAAAGAGGCGTGGCCCGCGCGGAAACTCTATGAAGAGCTCTACTGTGCGCGGGGCGAGATGGAAAACCGCATCAAGGAGCAGTTGAGCCTGTTCAGTGATCGCCTGAGCACCGAGACGCTGCGGGCCAATCAGTTGCGGCTGTACTTTTCTTCGCTCGCATACGTGCTGCTGGAAGCGCTGCGGCGGCTGGGCCTGGCGGGTACAGAGTGGGCGGAAGCCCAAGCCGACACCCTCCGGCTGAAACTGCTGAAAATCGCCGCCGAGGTGCGCATCACCGCGCGCCGCATGTGGGTCCGTTATAGTAGCGCGTATCCCTGGCAGAACCTCTTCGCCGCAGCGTACACCGCGCTGCGCTGCTGAAAAAAACGGCGCTTACTAAA
Organism: uncultured Acidobacteriota bacterium; assembly: GCA_963824515.1. GTDB lineage: Bacteria > Acidobacteriota > Terriglobia > Acidiferrales > UBA7541 > Acidiferrum. Next base: position 66,732 of record CAWGPN010000010.1, on the reverse strand, counting down.
ACAGCCCTGGCATCCCACGCTCACGGCGAAATGCGCTCAAAAACAACTCCCTCGTCAACTGGGCCCGCCATTCACGCTGAAAAAATCAACAGCGACACGCTGCCCCTGTCCCGCCCAGTAAAATCACGCTCCCATGACCCTCTCCAGAGCATCCATGCACATCTGGTGAGATATCCGGGCTAGTTAGCTTGCTCGCCGGAGTCGATTTGGAAGGGAGAGGAACTTTTCGAGAAGGAGCCGCGCAAGGCGCCGCGGATTGTGGCGGATGACGCCATGCTCCTTGATCACATTATCGAAGGGAAACCAGGGGTAGACGGGACATTTTCTGTGACTTTGGGCCGCAGGGCTCTTTAAACTGATGTAACTTCCCGTGTGTCCCCCGGTCTCCCGCGCGAATAGATCTTCGGCTATGGAGAGGATCGGCTCAGTATTCTTCCGCGCGAACGCCCAACAACGCATTTCCACCGCTTGTCAGAAATATCCGCAGGGCCTCGAGGTGACGCTGCTGCGCCTGGTGAAGGACTTTGGAAAATTCTGTTTTACCACGCAGTCCGTCAAGCCAGGGATCGCGCACCAACGCCTGATAGCAGAAAAATCCGTGGCTCACCGAGCGCTCCAGCATCTCCATGGCCTGCCTTTCCGCCCCGAGATAGCTGAACTGCCGCGACAGATAGTACATTCCCTCTGGATCGCGAAAAGTGGCCGACATCAATTCCTCGCTGGCAGCAAGGCTTTGTTCCCGGTTTCCTTCGAGAAGGGCGCGCAGTGACGTCAGGTAGAGCTTCCCCAGCCTTCCGGGGCGTGACTCTTCATATTTGCGAAGTCCGGCAATCGCTTCCGCTTCGCGGCCTAGCATGACAAGAATCAGCGAGGTGCTATACCCATAATCACTCCGGGAAGCAGCCAGAGCACGCTCATAGTCGCCAAGCATGAAATAGGTGTGATTCAAAGTGAGAGAAATCTGCGGGTCTAGCCGTCGGGCTTCTTCATGGGCGAATAGAGCGGGCTGCAACAATCCGCAGTAACGGCATACATGGCCCAGGCCGGCGAAGAGTTCCGCGTCGCCTCTATGATCGCGGGCGCTCTGAAGCAGCCGCTGCAAAGCGTCCAGCGTTTGTCCCTGATCAACTTGCAGATGCGTGTACAAGTGATGGGCCAGCGGCAATTTAGGATTGAGCTGGAGCGCTTTCTGAAACGCCTCGTCCGCCGCACGCAGTCCCTCAACGGAACCCCGATTGTACTTATCCCAAAGCCAGCGGGCGCGGCCGAGGCGCGCCCAGGCGGGAGCGTAGCTGGGATCCATTTTCAAACATTCTTCATATAACTCGATAGCCGCCCTTAATTGATCCCACTGCCTGCTCATCTCGTTGGCTTGGAGATACAGACGGTAGACCGTGGGGCTTGCCGGGCGATCCTGCTGGAGCATGGCATGGGCGCTCTCGCCCAGCGAAGGCAAAAGCGCGTCCACGACTCGGCGAACCAGATCGTCGTGAAGTTCCAGCAGCTCTTTCACGGTAACTTGCGCGGTATGGGACCAAAGCATTGTGCCGCTGGGCACTTCCACAAGTTGCGCGGTGAGGCGCAACTGCTCTCCAATGGACAATAGGGCGCCCGTCAGGATTACGTCCACCTCCGATTCTTTGCCAATTTTCTGCAAATCTGGCACATCCCGTGCATACTGCGCGGCCGCGAGCGAGGAACGTACGACCAGATTTTCCAATCCCGCGAGCGAAACGCTGATGGCCTCAGGCAGACTGTGCGTCAGAAACTGAATTTCTTCGCTGGGCCGCAGCAGCCGGAAAGGAAGCACGATGATGCGCTGCAATTTCAGCGGGCGCGCTTGCGTCTCGATGCCTTCCATCAAGAGACTGCCGCGCACATCCTCGGCCATTTTCTCGGCGCTCTGATATCTCTCCTGGGGCGATTGAGCGAGCGCCTTATGTACGATCCGGCCCATCGTGGCAATTGCCGGCGAGCCCATTAGGGCGGGCGGGTGCACGTGCAGAACGGAATGGGCAATCTCCCCGAACGTGGCTCCGCCGAAGGCGGGGGCACCGCTAAGCATCTCGAACATCATGGCGCCCACGGAAAAGATATCGGAGCGCGCATCGACCGGTGCTCCGCGGAACTGCTCCGGCGAGGCATACCGCGGCGTTCCCAGGAACTCTCCCGCCATCGTCGCACCACTCAGTGTAGCCGTGCTTGCCTCGAGCGACTCCGGCTCGATGTATTTGGCAATTCCGAAGTCGAGAACCTTGGCGCCATGAGGGGATAACAAGACATTGTCGGGCTTTAAATCGCGGTGGATGATCCCTTTCTTGTGAAATGCTTCCAGCGCGGACAAAATCCCCAGCACAATTTGCGCCGCGTCCCTCACGGGAACTGGACCTTGCGCGATGCGTCGGGAAAGGCTTTCGCCCTCGACAAACTCCATGACCAGCATGAGCCGATCCTGCTCCTCAACGATGTCATAGAGCCTGCAGGCGTTCGCGTGGTTGACCTGGGCCGCGGCGCGAGCTTCTTGCCAGAAGCGTTCCCGACGGTCGGCCGTCTTGGCCAGAACCTCCGGCAATAACTTGATGGCCACATCGCGCCCCAGCCGGATATCTCGGGCACGGTACACATCTCCCATCCCGCCGGAACCGAGAGGAGAGACAATCTGGTAGGGACCGAGTTTGGAGCCAGGACCGAGAGGCATAGATTGCGCGATTATAACGCGAGGAGACTCGCCCAGGGTTTTTTCGGGGGTGGCCTACCCTTGCGGTTTTTTTGGAAAGGGTGGGCCACTCTTCGCTATGCATCTGTTCTATTCGACTGCATCAATCCCGATCAGGCCGGGTGGCAGTCCCTCAACTCCCCGAAACGATTTTGATTTTGACTTTGGCTTTTCCTCGCGGGGCGTCCCTCGTCTTATCACCCCACGGTGAATTACGAAAGTGGTATGCTCTCGTCGTGCCACTCGTCAAGCAGAAAAGTCAGAGAATCGAATGCGCCACCCGCCTGGGGCACGGGCAGGTCGTGGCTGGCTTGTAAATAGAGACACAGGAGAAGCGAACGTATGCGGATGTGGCAATCCGTTAAAAATTTCTTCGACATTTCCCCGCGTGCAAAGAACGCCGGTAAAAACCGCGACCTGTCGCAAGACGCTGGCCAATGGGATACTTGGTGGCAGGACTCTATTTCGCAAGGTTACGTCCGCATGGACTTATTCCCGATAATCGAAGCCCCAATGGTCAAGTACCTGGGCACCTATTGCGACGTTGCGAACTCAGATCACTTACTGATCGCAATAATGGCCGAATACGGCTTGAAAAGTGTGTTGTGCGCTGGAAATGGTCTCTCCCAGGAAGGGCGTGCACTTTCTCTCGCCGGCTTCGATGTTACGGCGCTGGACATTTCGGCGGTTGCCACGTCTATGGCAAGAAACTATGCATTTCGTCCTGACGATATGCGTGTGTTTGGTTGCGGTGGCCCCAAACCCACTAGCGGACGCCTGGACTTTGTCGTTGGGAACCTGCTCGACACCACTGTCTGCCCAGGTCCATTCGACGTAATCATCGAACGACGAACGGTTCAGCGATTCAGCGGGCAAGCCCGCATCGCGGCTCTACTCGCGCTCACGGGGCGACTCGCCAAATTAGGCATTTTCTTTAGCCTCTCGAATGACGGTGGCTATTTCCCGTCGAATAGAAAACGTCCCTTCCACGCTGCCGAGTTGTGGTTTCAAGAGCAGGCCTGGACGATTTGGGATGGTGTGCCGAGCACGCCTCTGACTGGGAGGGTGCCCCAGGTGCCGGTTTTGCACCTGGGCGGGTGGCAGTTCCTTAACTCTTGGGAGGCCTCCCCTTCGCGGTTTTGTCTTTCGCGAAGGGTGGGCCGCTCCTCGTCGCAGGGGCGGGTGGCTCTCTCGATTCTCCGAAAGTTTCTGCTTGACGATCCGGCACGCGGAGAGGATGCCTCTTTCGCAATTCACTGTGGTGTGAAGCGACGACGGTACCCCACCCTTTCTGCAAGAAAGGGTGGGCTGTTGCTCTCGGATGCCGAGAAATCCGGAACGTCATTATGGAAAAGGCGACCTGCGCCTCATCACCTTCAGTTGCGACCTGAAAAAAAGAAGAGAAAGACCCCTTCCAAGAGCCAAAATCGAAAGTGCGGGGCACACCAATGACAAAAGACAGATTAACAATCATCGCGGCGAGCTGAGGGTGTCCCACACGCCATTCTTCAGCTTATTCATAGCGACCCGTAAAGATTGAACTTTATGTCTGCGTGGAATACTTGTTCCATGATAGCGCTAAGATTAAAGGGCTCTCCGGGCTTGTGATTGTTCACAACATTTTGGAGACTCTCTCGATTGGCAATTTGAATCAGGCCTATTCTCTTGCACCTATCGAGGATTCTGAATTGCTCTCGCCATTCGCCAGTTCGAATCCCCAATGAAAGCTTCGCGGATCGGCGTACTTCGTAAACCATAGCGTCTGCAGCCTGCAGCACTGGAAAGAGTTTCTCATCAGCATAGCTGTAAGACGCCATGTATTGGGCAGCCTCAGGATTGCCCTCCTTCAATTTCAAATACGCAACGCTCGCACTTGGACTATGTGTTTCATGCTCCGTCGCACACGAAAGACACATGGGGTCGCGGCACCCTGTTCCAAGGTTGGATGGCGGCTGCCGTTTTCCTCTCCAAATCCTTCATAATCCACGCACACTGAACCATGGCCAAGTCGTAAGCCAATTTGTAGGGGGTATCACCTAATACTGCTTTGGCCGCTGGGTCTTTCGTAACTTCGTAGAAGTCGTCTTGAACAACGTTAATTCCATGCCCCACCACAAACTCACTGGTAATTAGACGAATGAACTCGCAACTTATTTCATGCAAGATCCGTTTTTCCTCGGGAGTAGGGAATCGTTCTCTCTTGACGAATTTCTTAAATTGCCCAGTTCCCAGTTCGCACTCGGAGGCTTTGTAATACTCAATATCAATATCAGAGCGCCGAAGAAGCCGTTCCCACTTCGATTCCAAGTCGAATATAGCCGGACCTTTTGCAATCAGTCCGCCCACAGCAAAAAGCCCCGCCTGCCTCATGTCGAAGCTTTCGTCCATGTACGAAGCGTAGACGAAATGGTCGGCGTAACTCAAAAGCGCGTATACGCTCCCTTTGTACCGACTAAGGTGGGCGGCTCTCTCGATTCTCCGAAAGCTTCTGCTTGTCGATGAGGCACGAGGCGAGGATACCACTCTTCTAATTCACCGTGGCGGGTGGCAGTTCCTTAACTTTTGGGTGGCCTTCCCTTCGCGGTTTTGTATTTCGCGAAGGGTGGGCCGCTCTTCCTCGTGGCTGTCACACCCTGCGGCGTCAAAGGTGCGGGTTTTGACTATCTCTCCGGCAGTCTGCTTCTCTTCCCTCAAGCCCCGTCTCACTGTCTCACCAAACTACAAATTCCCCGCCAACTCCTTCTAACTTCTCGACTTCCCCGCGTCTCATTCGAATGATAAAATTATAGTACTGTACCTTGACAGTAACAGAGATCCATGCTACCTTTTTCCATGCTTTCGCCGCCACCCATCTCCCCATCTGCCCCCAACCCACCAGTATTCCACCGCAAATTCCTGCGTCCGATAAAATCTCCCGTAACTCCCCTGAAATCAACACTTCCAAGCCACCCTGCAAGTGTTCATTCTAAACCCCTTACAGCCGTTCGCTTTCCTTTAGAATCAACACTTACAGGAAAGCGGGGGAGTGGGTGTCTATTATGGTTAAGCAGACACGCGACCAAGCGTGTCTGTCCCGAACGACCACCGGAGGCGAGGGACCTCGCCCTCGATCACGCTCGGGCACTTTCCAACGCGCTGGAACGCATTTCCTTCCGCGATCAGTGGGAGCGGCGGCGAGCGTCACCCCGCCGCAAGGATTCAAGAGGAAAGAAACTCTTCGAGCAGAAGACGTGCGAGTCGCCGCGAGTTGTGGCGGATGACGCCATGCTCCTCGAGCAAATTATCGAGGACAACCCGATAGCCGAGCTTCTGAAGCTCCGGCAAATCGATGCCGACCTGTTCCGCTCCTTCACGGCGATAGCGTTTCGCCACCTCGGGAGAAACGGGCCGGCGGTTCGCCACTACCCAATCCACAACGGAGCGCGGCGTGTGCCGGCGGATCGCGCGCAAATGGTCCGCTAAGGAATAAGCAGCGGTCTCGCCCGGCTGCGTCATCAGGTTGGCGATGTAGACGCGTGGAGCAGAGGACTTGGCGATTGCGGCTGCGATTTCAGGAATGAGGAGATTCGGAAGGATGCTCGTATAAAGCGAGCCCGGGCCAAGGAGGATCAAGTCCGCTTCGTGAATAGCGTCGATGACCGCGGGAAATGGCGGTACACGGCGCGGTGAAAGAGAAAGCTTTTCAATCGGCGAGCGGCTGGCGGTAATGCGTGTCTCTCCATGCACAACGCGGCCGTTTGTGAGCTTGGCGACAAGATGGACGTTGGAGAGTGTCGAAGGAAAGATGCGGCCGCGAATGGCCAGTACTTTGCTGCTGACACGCACGGCTTCGGCGAAATCCCCGGTGACGTGCGTGAGGGCGGCGAGAAAAAGATTGCCGAAATTGTGGCCGGTGAGCCCGCGTCCGGCATGAAAGCGGTATTGAAAGAGCCGGCCCAATAGTGCTTCATCTTTCGAGAGAGCCACCATGCAATTGCGGATGTCGCCCGGAGGAAGGACGCGGTTTTCGCGGCGAAGACGCCCGGAGCTTCCGCCGTCGTCGGTGACCGTCACAATCGCGGTGAGCTCGGAAATTGGGCGCGCCAAATTGGCATGCTCGTCGCTCCGGCGGACGACGTACTCCTTGAGCCCGCGAAGCAGCGTGGAAAGACCCGTGCCCCCGCCAAGCGCCACGACACGGAATCCGCGGGACAGAAGCTTCGGTTTGGGCTTCTTTTTTTTCACCGGATGAGGTAGTGCAACAAAAGCACCGAGCGCTTCACTGGAGGCATATTCCTCCGAACGAAATTCGGGCTCTTGGCCTTAAGCCTTCGTTGGGGCGCTTTCCATTCTACTTGTAATCCGCGGCCCCGTACTTTCGCTAGGCGCGTTCGGGACCGCAGGGAAGAAATCTAGTCACGGGGGCTCAGCCGACGAAGCCATCTTTCTCCGGATATAGGAGTTCCGTGAACCGTGGATCTTCCTGGAGGAAGGCAAAGTCTTCATCGTTGCGCGCGTGGTAGCGATTTTCCCCGCGTAGTTCTATGGCCACCTTGAGATTCGCCAAAGCCGAATCCGCTTCGCCGGTCAGGCAATCGAGGGCGGCAAGCGCGTAGTGAATGTAGTCCGCTTTTGAGGAAGCTTTGCGAGCTTTCAGAAGACTTTCGCGGGCGTCGTCCCAGCGGCCGATGTTCATCATCGCTACCCCCCGCTGGTAATGCTCATCGGCGGTGCGCGGATTTTGTTCCGCGCTGGGCTTCATGCGCTGCTCGGCAATGCGCAGGTGCATGCGAGCCCTGTCCGCCAGCCCTTGGCTGGGGCCTTCGAGCACCTTTTCCAATTCTTGCTTGGCACGGGCAAATTTCTGCTCATGAAAAAGCGCAAGCGCTTCATCGTAGAGTTTTAGCTGGGCTTGAACGCGCGGGTCGACTAGTTCGACGCCACCGCGTTGGGGAGGCGGCGGTGGGGGTAAGTTCTTTTTTTTCTTTGAGTTAGTATGACTATCTGCGGCGCCTTTGCTTTGCCTTGTCGAGCCCGAAGAGGCCTTGCGCGCTTTTGTCATAAAGCAAATCGTAGCAGAGGAGATAACCGGCGTCAACGAGGGCTACTGGGTGTCAAATCAGAGTGCAACTACTGGCCTGCGTTACCTCTCGGCCTCACTAGGTGAAAAAAAAGCATCGAAATGAGGGCGCTTTCGCGGAAACTGTAAGTAAGTTATCCGACAGGGGACAGGCACAGCCGGAAGGCTGGCCTGCCAGCACTGCGTATGCTATAAATTTGTGGCCGAACTCTGGTTAGGATCAAGTGCCTTTCATCAATTTTCCTGCGCGCGAAATTAACTGCAAGCTGGTGTACTACGGTCCAGGTTTGGGCGGAAAAACCGCCAACCTCCAGTGGGTCTACGACCACACCGGGCAAAACCAGAAGGGCAAAATGGTGTCTCTGGCGACGGAAACGGACCGCACACTCTTCTTTGATTTTCTGCCCCTTGATTTGGGTACCGTGCGCGGCTTCAAAACGCGTTTCCATCTTTATACGGTTCCTGGACAGGTGTTTTATGAGGCCAGCCGCAAGCTGATCTTGAAGGGGGCCGACGGCGTCGTCTTCGTGGCGGATTCCCAGGAAGAACGTCTCGACGCGAATTTCGAGACAATGGAAAACCTTCAGGAGCACCTGAAAGAACACAACCTGAATTTCGATACGATTCCGTACGTTCTGCAATTGAACAAGCGAGATTTGCCGAACGCCATGCCCGTGGCAGAGCTGACGAAGCAGCTCCAGAAAAAAGGCGAGCCGGTACTCGAAGGTGTGGCCATTCAGGGCATTGGCGTATTCGAGACCCTAAAGGAAGTCGCCAAACTGGTCCTAGCCGAACTGAAAAAGGGCGGCTGAAGCAACTCTAGTAAAGCCGGAAGGTTAACTCAACCGGAACCGAGACTGCTACCGGCTTTCCCTCTTTGTTGGTCGCCGGCTTAAACTGCCACTTGCGAACTGCCTCGATAGCTTTCGCAGTCAGCCTATCGTCGCTCGTTCGCATCACCGTAATCTTGACGATATGGCCTTCCTGATTCACGACGACCTGTAATACTACACTTCCTTGGATTTTTGCTTTCCGAGCTTGGTCCGTATAGTTTGGTGGCGGGCAAACAATGCATGTTGGTACCCCGACGCCGCCGACACCAGCCTTGGCGAGTCCTGTTGCTGATCCGTTCGGATCGATGAGCGCCAGATCATCCGCGTACGCGGGGCGCTTAACAGATTGATCTCCTGAAGCAAGCAGGGCGCCGTCTCTCACGCGTCGCACGGCGACGTGCACTGCATACCGTGCGGGAGCGGTTTCAACGGTACCAGTCACGACCGCGTCCGCTTGAAGCAAGCTTCCGATATGCTGAAGAATTTCCGTGGCGTCGAGATCCTTGGTTGAGAGTTTTGCATTCGTGAGCGCGGCGGAAAGCTGCTTTTTGCCGATCACTTCGAAGTTCTTTTTGTGGTGTTCCAAACTCTGCGATAATTCCATTGCGAGGTAATGTCCCTCAACCGAATTCGTTTCGCCCAGGCCCACAAAATCGGCGACAACGACAGAATTGACGCCGCATTTGGAAATTTCCTTGCTGATGTGTTTAGCGAGTCCATCTAAGTCTCGGCCTTGCTTCTGCCCGGCTGAGGTGGGCACCGCGAGATTCGAGCACGCAAGAGCCGCAAAAGAGAAAAGAACGCGCGATAACCAAGTGTGCCAGTCCACGAAGCACAATATATCATGGATGACCAAGTAGATGTTGTGAACCGGGCAGCCAAAGCCAGCTAGCTCTCGAAGCTCTGAGTACCTCGGAAGAACAGCGTTGCCTAGGCGAAATTGGCGAGGGCGGCGGCTTCTGTATCGAACGTGGGGATGGCTTCGATGAGGCGCGTGACGGTGAGGGCATCGCGGACGCGTCCAGGGCCGCAGATGAGGCGCAGCGCTCCACCTTCGCGGGTCAACCTGATGGACATTCGCACGAGTGCGGAGATGCCCGAGCTATCGATCTGAGGAACGGCATTGAGGTCCACGACGACCTTGCGAGCGCCTCCATTGACGACGGACTCCAGCGCCTGATGCAGCTGCTCGCTGGGCTCTCCGATGGTCAAGCGGCCGCGCACGTCCAGGATCGGAATGCTCGCAGACTCTCGGACGCTGATTTCCATCGGGGGATGCTCGCTCATAGTGCTTCGCTCAAAAATCTCACCACCCCGCTGCGGCATCGCCCGTCTGGCCAAAGCCGCGGGGACGGCTGCTTAAGGACCAGGAGGCATTATACGATGCCCGTGCCGCGAGGCAAGAATGGCCTGGGAAGGAGTTGCCGCGGCGAAGCCTGAGGGGAATGTCTGACCGAACGGGAGCGTCCCAGGGAGCGATCCAGTACATTAAGTCAATGAATCTGAAAAATGAATTTAGCTGATGCAAATTTCTAAACTTGCTGTCGCTGGGCCCCCGCGTATAATCCTCTGCGAAAAGTGGTGGGGCAGGATTTGTGTCAATCGTATCGTGGCCCGGCCAAGCCGGGAACAACCCAGACGCAGCGGAGCGAACTGATCTATGAAGCACTTGGGATGGAAGTGCTGTTTGTTCGTGTCCATGGTGCTCGCTTCGGTTCCTCTCATCGCTCGCCAAACCCCCGCCCCTACTGCAACTGCCTCACCCACAGCCACTTCCACCGTAGCGACGCCCGCCGCGCCTGAAATTCCCCAAGCCGTAAACGACAAACTGGCGCAAATCGAGCAGCACGCTACCGAGGCGGAATCGCATGCGGACAACGCGTGGATGCTCGTCAGCGCAGCGTTGGTCCTACTGATGACGGGACCCGGACTGGCGCTTTTCTATGGCGGCTTGGTGCGCCGAAAGAACACCCTGGCAATCATGATGCAGAGCTTTCTGCTGATGGCTTTAATCAGCGTGATGTGGGCTCTCGTGGGGTACAGCCTGTGTTTTGGCGGACACGGGCCCCTCATCGGCGGGTTCGAACACGCGTTCTTGAGAGGCGTGGGCGCGGCTCCAAATCCCGATTACGCGGGAACCATTCCGCAATCGACCTTCATGATTTACCAGCTGATGTTCGCCATTATTACGCCGGCGCTGATCACGGGGGCCACGGCCGAGCGCATGAAGTTCAGCGGCACAGTGCTTTTCCTGGCGCTTTGGTTCCTGGTGGTGTACGCACCGCTGGCACACATGGTTTGGGGCAAGGGAGGATTCCTGAACGCGGCTCTGGGCGGAACATTTCCGACGCTGGATTTTGCCGGCGGGACGGTCGTGCATATCAGCTCAGGAGTCTCAGCATTGGTGTGCGCGCTTTACCTCGGGAAGCGTACGGGCTATCCCAAACAACCGATGCCGCCGCATTCTCTGGTGCTGAGCTTCATCGGAGCTTGCCTCTTGTGGGTCGGATGGTTCGGTTTTAACGCAGGAAGCGCACTGTCAGCAGGCTCCCTGGCAACGAGCGCGTTCATAGCCACCCACTTTGCCACTGCGGCGGCGGCGATTAGCTGGAGCGTGGCGGAGTGGATCAAGAATGGACGAGCGAGCGCGCTCGGCGCGATCTCCGGCGCCGTCGCGGGGCTGGTGGCGATCACGCCCGCCGCGGGATTTGTTGGACCGATGCCGGCTCTGGCGATCGGCTTCATCGCGGGCTTGGTGTGCTACTGGATGGTGACGAAAGTGAAGTCGATCTTCGGATATGATGATGCCCTGGATGCTTTTGGCGTGCACGGCGTAGGCGGCACCGTCGGAGCGCTTTTGACTGGGGTGTTCGCGCAGGGGGTGATCAACCCGATCTTCGGCGCAGGCAAGCCGGTGGGCGGACTGGACGGACATTGGGCGCAGATCGGCAACCAGCTTGTGGGCATCCTGATCGCCTGGGGCTTTGCGGTGGTAGGGACTCTTGTTCTGCTGAAGATAACAGATCTGATTACGGGCCTGCGCGTGAGCGAAGCGGATGAGATCGAAGGACTGGACATCACGCAACACGGCGAAGAAGCGTATAACCTGGAGTCGTAAAGAAAAAAACCACGGCAGCGTTGGGCATGGAGCGGAGCGGAAACGTTCATGATGAAAATTGAGGCAATCATTCAGCCTTCGCGGTTTGATTCCGTGAAAGACGCGTTGCGCGAGATCGGCATCGAGGGAATGACGGTGACGGAAGTGCGCGGGCACGGCCGTCAAAAAGGCCATACCGAGGTCTACCGCGGCCGCGAATACACGGTAGATCTGCTGCCAAAGCTAAAACTGGAAATGGTGCTGCCCGATCCGCTGGTACAGGGTGCCGTGGACACAATCTTGAAGACCGCAAAGACAGGAAAGATAGGCGACGGTAAGATATTTCTATCGCGGGTTGAGGAAGCCATCCGGATCCGTAACGAGGAGCGCGGCGAAAACGCGCTCTAATCCAAGTGACGACCGCAGCGCGCCCGGGGCTTGATCCGGCCAACCGACCCGATAAAACAATGCAAGGTTCTTTGACTCCCTTGTCCGTGCTCGGCCCAGAAGCCGAGAACGAACGACAACGCATCCGGCGGCAATTCGAAGCGGGCGGAAGCGCGCAAGAAACGCTGAACGCGCTTTGCAATCTGGCCGACCGGATCGCTCAGCAGATTTTTGGAGAGGTCCTGCGGGTACACGCGGAGGAGCCGCGGGGGCTGAGCCTCGTCGCGCTGGGCGGTTACGGGCGGCGCCTGCTTTTCCCTTACTCGGACCTGGATATTCTTTTTCTATTCGGCAACGACAAAGCCGAGTCCGAATTTCGCCCGCTGATCGCGGATTTTTCCCGAACGCTGTGGGATCTCGGCTTTCGCGTGAGTTCCGCCGGCCGCACGCTCGAGGAATGCAAGCGGATCGAAGAGGATAACGCGGAGTTTCACCTGGCGCTTCTGGACCGCAGATTTCTTGCCGGCGATGAAGAACTTTTCGAGCGGCTCACCAAAAAAGTTCTTACGGGACCCGAAAAACAGGCGCGACCGTTTATGCTCGCGGAGCTGACCAAGCTCACCAAAGAGCGCCACGCTCGCTACGGCAACACGATTTATCATTTGGAACCGAACGTCAAAGACGCGCCGGGAGGACTCCGCGACTATCAGGCAGCGGCGTGGCTGCGGCAGATCGCCAACGGGCAGAGAGAGGGCTTGAAGAACAGCGCGGGCGAGGAAGAACTGGCGGCAATCGCAGTCGATTTTCTGAGCGCCATTCGCTGCTTCCTGCATTACAGCAACGGCCGAAACGACAATACGCTCACCTACGAGTTGCAAAGCGCGGCCGCGGCACGATCGCTGGGAATGAGCGACAGCGCGGAGCGCGAAGGGAAGCGCAGTCCGGAAGAATGGATGCGGCTCTATTTCCGCCAGGCCCGGATTCTCAATCGCCTTCTCCTGCGTTACATCGAGCAAAAGCCCGCGGCACAGCTTTCCCTGAGGGAGCGGCTGTTTAGCGCGGCGCGGGGGGCGCGCGCCGAAATCGGCAAGGGGAAACCTTTCGTCGTACGCGAGGGCTTACTGGAAGTCGTCGACGAACCGGCGCTTTCCGACCGCCAGGTGACCTTCGGCCTCTTTACAGAGGCGGCGAGGAGCGGCGTACCGCTCAGCCGCGAAGCGGAACGCGCCATCTATTACATTCTGAAGCATCCCGAACTCCCGCAGAAAAATACACAGGTGAATTGGTCCACGCTGCGGGAAATTCTGGGTGCAGGTTACCCCAGTATGGCGCTCAGGCCGATGCAGCGACTTTCCCTCCTCATCGAAACACTTCCGGAATTCAAGGCGATTGATTCCCTGGTCGTGCGGGACTTCTATCATCGTTATACGGTGGACGAACATTCGCTCCGCACCATCGAGCATCTTCAGGAACTCGCTGACCCGCCGGATGAACGCGCGACTCATTTCGGCAGGCTTTGGAACACCGTCGAGCGGCGCGATTTGCTGATCTTTGCGCTACTGCTCCACGACGTGGGCAAAGGTATGCCTGCCGAGAACCACATCATCGGCAGTCTCGAGGCACTGGCGAGCGCGGCGAGCCGTTTTCGGCTGTCGGAATACGAGGCCGGTGAGATACATTTCCTGATCGAACATCATCTGGATATGTCGGCGACCGTGCAACGCCGCGACATTTTCGATCCGGCAACCGTTTCCATCTTCGCGAATACCGTGGGAACTCAGGAACGCCTTCTGCGGCTATGTTTGATGACCTACGCCGACATTCATGCCGTGAATCCGGAAGCGTTGACTCCCTGGAAAGCGGAGATGTTGTGGCAGCTTTTCGTGGCGACCTCAAATCACTTCAGCCGCACGCTGGACCGCGACCGCTTGCATGCCTCCGATGAAGAGTCTTTGCTAGAGCAGGTGCGAGCCGCGGCCGGCGGCGCGAGGAAGACAGAAGTGGAACGGTTCCTCGAGGGCTTCCCGCGGCGTTACCGCGCGGTGCACTCCGCCGAGGAAATTGCGGCGCATTTCGTGTTGTACCAGAAATTGGGCGAGGAGCCCGTGCAGACCGAAGTGAAGGCGCGGCACCACTCCTTTTCGCTGACATTGCTGACGCCCGACCGGCCGGCGCTGTTTGCGATGATTTCCGGAGTGCTGGCGGGCTGGGGCATGAATATCGTGAAAGCGGACGCCTTCGCAAACGCCGCAGGCGTGGTGCTGGACACGTTTCAATTTGTCGATCTGCACCACACGCTGGAGCTGAACCCCGGCGAGATAGCGCGGCTCCAGAAGAGCCTGGCGGACACTGTCAACGGAAAAGCGCCGCTTGAGCCCCTGCTCAAAGGCCGCGAAAGAGCCAGCAGAGCCCGGCCTCCCAAAGTGGCCGTGGAAACTCGCATCAACTACGACGACGCCTCATCGGCCCACAGCACCCTGCTCGAAATCGTGGCTCAGGACCGTCCGGGATTGTTGTATGACGTCGGCTCCGCGCTCGCCCGGCTCGGCTGCAACATTGATGTGGCGCTTATCGATACGGAAGGCCAAAAAGCCATCGACGTTTTTTACTTGACCGAGCGCGGGGAAAAACTCAGCGGGCCAAAGCAGGAATTACTGCGAGAAGTGCTACAGAGCACGCTGTGATAACTCACTAAATCAAAGTTTTAAGAGCTCGAAAGCTTCTTTGTAGCCACGAAGACGCTGCTCCCGGAAGAAACCCCAGAAAAAAACGCGGCGAGAGCAACTGTCTTCCTTGCGCAGTTCCTCCAACCTCAAAGCGCGCAAGCACAAATTCGCGGGCACCCGCCGAGCACTACGCGAACGGGGATGGCCATTGTCGACGTCGAGCCAGGAATGAGCGGCTACTTTTCACTTCTTCAAGGTGCGAATGAAAGCCACGAGTTCCTTGATCTGCTCTGCTTTTAGTTGCTTGCCGTAAGCTGGCATCTTGGCTTTCCCATTGGTGATGATTCCGTCGATCTCGCTATCGCTTAGCTTTTGCACTTCGGCGGAGCCGAGATCCCGAATCTTCATAGCTTTGCCCATGCTGGTTTCGCCCTTGCCGTCGGCGCCATGGCACATCGCACACTTCGCCTTGTACGTCGCTTCTCCTGCGTTACTGGCGCGCGCGGGCGCACTCAGAAGAGCGTATCCAGCCAGGACCACACAGACTGCGACCGCTGCGAACCAGTTCATATTTCTTTTCATGGATTCCTCCTAATGAGCATTTGGCGCGAGTTGAACAAAACCCGTCCAATGCCTTTCGATCAGAAACTCTGCTCGATTCCAGACTCAACGCTTGGGCAAGGAATCGATCACTCCCTCTTATGGCTAGACTTGCCTTCAGCCTTTCGACGGACTGGCTTCAATCTTTCGAATATATAGAAATAATCCGACGAGCGTAATCAGTATAAAGATGACTGTCACGCCGAGGCCCTTCCTACGATAATCCCGTTCAGATAGTGCATCCTTTCCCGCCTGCAAGTCTTTGGCGGCGATTTTCAGTCCAGCTTGAATATCCTGGTCAACGAGCTTGGGCTGAAAGCTGTGAATCGTCACACGCGCTTTAGTCAGGGAGTCGCGCGCTTGGTCCTGCTGGAGACGTGCTTCGCTGACTTCCATCCCGGAGTCCTCGGCGACGTTGAGCACGCTATCGGCGGACTTGATGGCCTGGTCCAATTCCGTAAAGCTCGCGAGCCAACCCGCGCGCGCTCGGTCGCAATCATCACCCGGAGAATGGCATTGCATGCAAACCCCCTGAGGCCCGGTGCCAAGCCTAGCGTCGGTAGGCTTGGTGATTGCGTGATTCCCGTGGCATACAACGCATCCCGGAAGCCCTGCGGATTGAAATACGGTCTTGTGCGTGCTCTTGTCGTACATCTGCGCTTGGAATACATGGCAATTGGCGCAGACATTTTTGACCGAATCCACCCCTGGAGGAGTCGCGCCGTGGTTGCCATGGCACGTGGTGCAAGTCGGAGCGCTCAGATCGCCGCTCACGGTCATGGTCTCGTAGTGCACGCTGGTACGGTACTTTGCAAACTGATCTGTGGGAATGCCGTATGGTTTCATGTAAGTGGCATCGGCATGGCAGTGCGCGCAGGTCTGTGCGATGTTTAGGGCGTAGACCTTCGAGCGCGAATCGCTGGGCGGGCGCAGGTCGTGCACTCCGTGGCAATCGATGCAGACAGCCACCTTCGTATCGCCTTTGGCCAGCAACTTCCCATGAACGCTGGTTTTATACTGGCTGAACTGATCGGTCCGCAACCCGGGATCATACTGCCGCATGTAGTTCGCGTCGGAATGGCAGCGGCCGCAAAGCGCTGGAATTTGGCTGCGCTCAATTTTTCCGCGGAATCCGGCCGCTTTGCTCATCGCGTCCATGCCCGCCTTCGTGGGATCGCCTCCGTGGCAACTCGCACAAGTCAAACCCTTTTGCGCATGGATGTCCTGAGAGAATTGTGCCTCCGTAACCTGGAGGGGCGGGTCGAGCACGCCATGACAATCCAGGCAAGTATTCGCAGTTTGAGCGCGGCTTCCGGCTGCCAGCGCGCAAAGCGCCACGGTCAACAAGACGACGCGCCACGTCCCGCTATTTTGCAAGGTAGGCATAAATGGTCATCGCCACCATATAACAGAGCGCAAACACTCCGGCTCCCCTGATAAGCATTCCGCCGCGTTTCTCACGCCGCCCCTCAAGAAACGGCAGCAAGACCCAGATCAGGCCTGCAAGCCCAAAAGCACCAATGCCGAGAAGTTCGCCATCAATGTGCAAAATCTTCGACGGAATGAACTTCAAAGTTTCAAACATAAACATGAAATACCATTCCGGACGAATCCCGGCAGGTGCGGCGCCGAAGGGGTCCGCCTTGGTTCCCAGTCCCCAGGGCAACAAGGCCGCCAGCGTCCCAAGCACGCCGAGAGCGATGTACCACGCCATCATTTCTCGCAGCACAAAATTCGGCAGGAACTTCATCTCTCGCACGACGGAAGGATCCACTTTCCACTTTGCCTCGACACTGGGCGGCAGGCTCATCCCAAAGCGCTGGACAAGCGCCAGATGAATCAGAATCAGAAATGCAGTCAATCCAGGCAGGATAGCGACATGAATACCAAAGAAGCGCGTCAGAGTGGCACCAGTCACCTCTTCGCCGCCGCGAAGAAATACCATCATGGCATGCCCGACTAAAGGTACTTGACCCGTGATCTGTGTTCCAACCTTAGTGGCAAAAAAAGCGAGAGTGTTCCAAGGAAGCAGGTAGCCGCTAAAGCCGAATCCCAGAACCAAAAACAGGAGAATCATACCGCTGACCCAAGTCAGCTCCCGTGGCTTCCGGTAGGCGCGGAGGAACAGGACACTGAACATGTGCATGAAAGCAGTAAAAATCATCAGATTCGCGGCCCACGAGTGGATGGATCGCACCAGCCATCCGAACTGCACGCGAGTCATGATGTACTGCACGCTCTCGAAGGCTTCGTTTGCGCTGGGCCGGTAATACAAGAGCAGCAGGATGCCGGTGCACACCTGGACTGCGAAGAGAAAAAGCGTGATGCCACCCAGGAAATACCAATAAGAGAGCTTGTGAATTGGAACCGTCTTGTGGCGAAGCGGCTCGGTCAGTTTCGCCCAGTCGAAGCGCTCATCGATCCATTTGCGGATATGATTGAGCAGTTGCACTTCACGCACCCTGTTTGCGACTGACGACGATTTCATCACCCCGAATATTCACTAGAAAAGCTTCCAAAGGCCGGGGTGGGGGCCCGGAAATGTTTCGTCCGTCGAGACCATAAGTCCCATTGTGACAAGCGCACCAGATTTCGTGCAGATCGCTGCGGTATTGAACCGTGCAGCCCAGATGAGTGCAAACGGCGGACACCGCGTGGTATTCGCCTTCGGCGGTGAGGAGCAATAAAGCAGGGCGGCTGCCAAAGCGGAAGATTTTATAACCATTCGGCTTAAGATCACCGACCTTCGCGGCGACAACAGTGTCTTGGCCGAGGTTAGGAACCGCGGGCGGCACCAGGTATTTCAGCACCGGGTAGAGGAAGGAGGCGACTGAAGCAAATAGTCCACCGCCGAGCAAAATCTCAACGACGCGGCGTCTTGCAGGCCGAATCTGTGGGGCGTCTCCGGTAGCCATAAGATTAATAAAGTGCGTCGCCGAACGCGGCAGCCTACCACAGCAAATCAGTGTTTCTTTGCCAAATCGTGGACGAATTCGGCGAGCTCTTCAATCTGCTCTTTGCTCAGTTTGCCTTCGTAAGCGGGCATTTTGTTCTTGCCCTTGGTGATGATCTGGTTGAGTTCGGCTTCGCTAAGTTTTTGAACGGCCTCGGAATGGAGATCCACGATTTTGAGGGCCTTTCCCATAGGCGTCTTGCCCGCGGCATCGGCTCCGTGACACATCGCGCACTTGGCCTTGAACAGGCTTTCGCCTTTCTCTTGGGATCTTGCAGATACGCCGAAAAACAGAATCAATCCAAGTGTCGCCGCGCCAACTCCAATTCTAGTAAAGCGAGTGCCGATCACGTTTCCTCCTGTGTGCTCACACCTATTGAATCTTGCCCCTTCATCCCACCAAGAACTCATTAGCTCTTCAAAAGGCGTATCTTACAGAAAGAGTGACCAAGTTTCCTCTAAAATTTCTCGGCGCATAAATGTCCTGTGCAGTTGCGCCTCCAACACCAAAAGTCGGGTCTTCGTGGTAGCCGTAATAATCCCAGGCCGCTTTGCCAGTCCACTCCTTCGTGAACATGTACTCGAATCCTCCGTATGGATGCAGCCACTTGGAGTTGAGCGGACCGGTTACTTGATTGGGGATCAACGCCAGGGGATCAAGGCGCAACTGGGAGCCGCTGGTACCCGTAAGGTTGGCGCCCAAGTGGACGGTGAACTTGTGGACCGGCTTATAGGAGAAGTCAAAAAAACCGTAGTGAGAATCGTTCGTATACGTAGAAAGCTGCTGTATGAGTCCTGAAACATCGGGGCAGGCCAAGCTCCCCGGAGCGGCCAGGCCGCTAACGTAGCAGATAAAGATCTGGGAGAAGACGTCGTTGTAGTCGTATCCGATTTCCATACCGAACTTATCGTTCGGCTGGAGCACTGCGGAGAAGCCGTACGAGCGGTTGTGCTGCAGGTCGGCCTGCTGGAACTGATTGTTGCGGCCTTCCCAGATGAGAATGTTCCCGTTCAGGTTCAGCCAGTTGGTCGCGTCATACCTCGCCCGGACCCGGTATTGCTGCGACTGTTTCGGGCTGATCCGTGTAAAGGTGCCGTCGGCGCTTAAAAACTCGGCGTCAAACCGGATATTCCACTTCTGGTTCGGACGGGCCCAAATTCCGAACAAGCCCGAGTATTCGTTGATCGGCGGCACGGCCGCACCGGCCGGGGCAAATCCAGTATTTGAGATATAGGTAATTGAGTTGTCTGCATTCAGGGTGCAATCGCTGGGTAGGTTAGCTTGAGAGACCGGCTGCGTGGTATCCAACCGGGCGCAAGCGCCGCGAGCCGCGTTAATATCGGTCGGGCCCGGATAAAAGACTTGGTTCAATGCCTCGTAGAAATTGTCCGAAATATAGCGGTTCCGGTAACGGAATCCGATTCGAGCCCCAAACTTTCGTGAAAAGCGGTAGTCGAACTCGGTCAGGCTCGTCTTTTCCTCCTGCTTGAGGAAATTGCTGTCGGTGACGTTTGAGAGGTCCGCGGAGGAACTGGAACTGTGAGCGATGGTTCCGGCTACAGTGCCCACCGGGGGGATGCAGGTGAGCGGCACTGCCGCAGTTGGTGTGAAGTAATTCGCAGGAGTGGTCAGGCTGCCGCTGAAAAACGAGCAACTCGAAAGATCGAACTGGGCAGGGTTATGCCAGTTTGAGTAATGAAATGTCTCGTTGAAGTTCAGTTTGTCGGTGATGTGCCAGGTCGCGCCCAAATCCGCCACGCCTGCCACGCGCCGTCCGGAGACCGGCCCTGAATTGTACTGGTTGCTCAAATTGGTGCGCGACTCGCGGCCCGCAAGCGTCTGGATGTAGTCATACACGTTCGTGTTCCCGCTCGAGTAACTCACTCGCGCGGTCAAATCCCAGTTTTGCCAGTAATTTGATTGGACGGTTAGTTGTTCGGTTGGCGTATTCGTCCGCGTCCGCCCATGGTTCAGATAGCCGCCAAAGTAGGCGCTGCAGGTTGGATTTACAAACCCAGAAGCGAGAAACGTCCCTCCGCATGGCTGGTTTGCACCTGCGTTGAAGGCAACGCCCAAGTCCACATTCTGCGTGGGACTGACCTGGAAGGGCTGCGCGTAATCGCCGATTCCTGTGTCGTTTTTGAAGTAGGTCCATACCTGGTCGTAGCTAATGTTGGTTCTCGGCAGGAGCTTGATATCCATTCCCAGGCGGTAGGTGTTTACATTGGTCGAGACATTCTGAAGGAGAAACTGTTCGGTGCCCTGGTGAATCGTGGTGAATGCGGGGCCGACGTTCACGTTGCTCGAATAGCCCAAGCGGAAGCGCACCGGGGATTCTGGACGGATAATCAGATTGTAACTTCCCATTTTATGACGCGTGTTCATGTTGTGCGGCGAAAAGTTCAGGACGCACGCCGTGCAAACCGTGCCTCCGTACCCGGCCGGCCCATTCGCGAACGGAGTCGTGGGATTTAGTGGATTTGCGAGGAGCGAGTAATCCCAGAAATACTGGTCCTTGCGGAATAGAGCGTCAAATTTGTACCACGTATTCTTGGCTATGCTCAGCCGCGAGACTTGTTGCGGATCGCCGCCATAACCGAAGTTGCTGAAGTAAAAGCGGTCGAACAGGGTTCCATGGTGATTGAGGGATTTCATCTCCGTCGTGAACCCTAATAAGCGCGCCCCTTGCTGCAAGTTCACGAACGTGTTGTAGGCTTGCGTGTCGCCGGAGATGTTGGTGAATCGACCGCCGAACTCGATCGACTGCTTGACATTGTAATTCCCCTGATCGATGCCTTTTTGCTCCTCGTCGTCCTGCGCCCAAGCGGGTGACGCTCCGCAGAGGAGCAATGCGCCGATCAACAAAAAACCAAGGCATGTCAGCGGGTATTTCGAACGAATTTTGCTCTGCTGATTGGCTCTTCGCATTTCGTCTCTCCCTCACGGAGTAAACAAGAACTTACTGCTGTTTGAACCATGAATGGCCGTGTGGCACATGGTGCACGCTTGATATTTCTGCGCTTGGTTGTGGAATGTGGGAGTCGCCGGGGGCCCTCCCGCGTCAGCCGAGAAAGCATGGCATTCCAGGCACAGCAGGTTCACCTGCGCCCGCTTGAGCAGACGCGGGTTGGATGAACCATGCGGCATGTGGCACGCCGTGCAGCCTTCGACCTTAACGGCTTCATGCTCATACACAAATGGCCCGGCTTTGTCCGTGTGACACGTGAAGCAAACCAAGTCCTGCGACCCTGTGGCCCGCAATTGGTGGGCTTGGAATCCGCCATGCGGATTATGGCAATCCGTGCATTTCACCAATCCTTCGTTCACCTTGTGATGAAAGGGCCGATTGAAATCTTGCTTCTTGTCGAGATGGCAGCCATAGCAAAGAGTTGGCTGGCTTACCTTCAGGAGTTTCTGACTCTCTTTTGGATGATGGGGGTCGTGGCAGTCGATACAGCCAACGCCGTTCTGGAGGTGGATGGAACGGGCGAAATTGCCATGTTCCTCTCCATATTGGTGACAGCCAAGGCAGCGGGCGCTGGTCTCCTGCGCTGACGCGTCTTTGAAAGTGAAAATCTTAGTTTTGTCCCCACCGCTCTCGACGTGGGCTTTGCCCGGACCATGACACGCTTCGCATCCGTGCCACTCCGGCCCCTTCTTCGGTATCGAGGGTGGTCACATAGTGCGGTGAATCCTCATAGTTCTTGAAGAAGTCCTTGGTGGGCATGTCTGCATGGCAGGTCTTGCACGTCTCGGAGCCCACATAGAGCGAAGGATCCGTTGGCCGGGTGTAGACCGCCTGATTCGAATCGCGCTTTGCCTTCTCCGGCTTGGACTGTCCATCCAATGAGACCGTCACCGCCATGAGAAGGAGCGGTAGAATGAGCAGAAACGCTGTTTTGGGCCCATGCGGCAGAAGACTTTTCATCACCCCTCCGCTCTATACCTAAATTTGCAACTTCAAGTTGATGAGAATTTAAAGCAAACCGAATTCCACGTCTGTGATTACCGTCACACGTTATCTTGAACGAAAACAAGGATATAGATACCGCTGCGGGCAGCGGCAAAAGGGGATGCTGAATGCCAATTTAATACAAGAAAGAGGGTCCTGCCCCAAAATGGAATCGAAAACAATCATGAAACTTGCATCTGCCCGAGCGGCTGAACACCGCACCAGGGAGCGGGAGCCACTTGGACTAAAAACCACAGGAAAAACGGAAGTACAAGTCACGGTAATTGTTATTTTTGTCAATAAATGAGCGTGCGCTAATGCGACACGGCATCTTGGGGCGAGTGGTCCCAATTCGGCGGGGATGAAGGACGGGAACTACAGAGCTGCCGTTGCAGAATCTCCGATGCGTGACAGGATTCCGGGGTGCGGAGAGCCGCCTTCCCAGAGTGACGAATGAAGCAGGCCACCGAAGGCCGTCTCTTCACAACGAATTTCAAAGCTCTGACTTGCAAGCGCAGCTGCATAATCGGGGAGCGTGGTAACACGGAGTCCCGTGGTCAAACGAAAAGCGGCATACAGGCCGCGGATTATCGCGGTGGTCCAAAACCGGCCGAACAATCCATCCGCTTCACGGAACTCCGAGACGATCCAGCGAGCCTGAGGAGCCGCGGATCTCGCGAGGCGAGCAACAACCTGGCCGAGTTCTGGCTCGGTGAAGCAATCGAGGAAGAAATTGGTTACGATCAAATCGTAACCTTCCGGACGGGTCGCGAATTCGCGGACGTCCCCGGCATAAAATTTGACGCGCTCTCGAAAGGAGCGGCCCAAAGCGGCAACCCGCCGCTCCGCAAGTTCGGTCATGTTGCGGCTCAGCTCGACAAAATCCACTTCCACGAGCGGGTTGCTGCAGAGCAGACGCCCAAGAAAGCGGCCATCCCCTCCGCCACAAAGGATAGCTCTAAGCGAGGATCTGGTCTCTTGCAGGAAAGCGAAGCGGCGCCTTTCCAAGCACTTTCCGAAGGAAAGATGCTCGAGCAATTCATAATGGCGAGCGATGAAATTGCAGTTCATCGGCAAATTCTGAATTCGGCCCATGCGTCTTCAACCTCGAATGAGAAGCGCGAGTAGCGCGGGAACAAGCAGAGCGACGTCGGCGAGCACGCGCAGGGCTGCGCAAGAGAGCCTGGTTTTCAAACAGTTGAGAAGAAGGATCAGCAAGGCTCCGGCACAGACTGCAAACGAGACAGATCGAGAAGGGCCGAGATCGGGAAGCACGAGGCATGCCGTAAGAGCTCCAATCGCCAAAATCAAAGCAATGTGATTAATGCGCGGGGCGGCCCAGCGGACAACTGGACGTGGCGGTTGCTTCCAGCCGCCCAAGCGGCGATGGTTTTCCCAGCACTCGATGGAAGAGCAATTCAGCGAACAAAGAAGGCCAAAAAGAACCCAGGGAAGGAACTCGTGCCACGGAAATCGCGTGCATCGCGACCAGATCGGCAGGGTCGCGCCTGCTGCAAAGAGGAAACCCACAGAGATTTCCTTGGGCAATACCCAGGCAAGGCGTCCGCGGCCCGCGTGGATCCCGGCCATATATAGGACCAGGATCACGCCGAGTTTTAGGCCCGAGATCGCCTCGGCAATCAGCGAGGCGTCCGCCATCAGCCAGAGAACCAGAGCGCTCGCAGCCATCACCAGGACTGCGAGGGCGAATCGATGGCGCTCACCGAAAAGATGCCGGTCTTGCAAGGCGGCACGATTTCTCGCGGTCCAGCCATCCAGAAGCCGGTCGCTTATGTAAATGATCCAAACGGAAAGAGCCAGTGCGGCAGCCTCAGCAGCCGACAAGCGGCTTCCAGCGGCGCGCGCAAAGAGAGCGGCCCAGACTACGGCGACGGCAGGTGCGTCGACACTGAGAATGTTCCACCACAACCACCAGGGAGTCGCGCGGCGCGACGCATCGACACGGCCGGGGGAATAGCCCCAGAGGATCCCGCCCTCCCGGGCGCTTGCCTGCATATCGGACCGGGGAAGAATGCCGCCGATCTCTGGCATGGTATTAGCTATTTTCATACAGGTAGAGCTCGCGGCTTTGGAGACCCTGAGCGAAGTGGCGCAAGACTCCTACTGCTCCATGGAAGTCCCTTGGACATGCTACATGGGACGGATGAATCGTAGAACCGGGTTGCATTGCAAATTTCTCCTGGGAGTCAACTCCGCAGGAATTCCAAAAATTGCGCTGGAGAAGTGAAGCTTGCATCCGTTCTTTCCAAAGGAAGGTAACGCTATACTTAGGCAATATGCGCCGGTCCGGGCTCACTTTTCTCTGCAATGCAACTTATATCGTATCACGATACATTAAAGAAATCCCACAGAGGCGTGACCGCGGCGATCACTCCGACTTTCCCGTGTCTCCACGCGGCGCGGGGGCTTCCTGCACGTCGATGCGAAAGGACTTGGGAGCGTAAGCCTTAGGGACGTACTCCGGCGGGATGGCGATGTGATTGCCGTCCCGGACACCGTGATAATGAGGGGAGAGGATCTCCACGGCAGACTCATTGAACTTGTCCTGAATGCTCTGATGGAGATCGGAATACATGGATGCCATGAGGGAAGGCTTGTCCGTGTAAACGTTCAATTCGTAGCGGACATAGAAGTCGTCAAGGCTTGTTTGGAGCACGAATGGCTTCGGCTCACGCAGCACGTCCGGGGTGGCAGCGGCTGCATCGAGCAATAGTTGGTGGACGGTGCGCCAGGGAGCGTCATAGCTAATCGTTACGCTGGTGTGAAGAATCAAGCCTTGCTCGCGCGCCACGGAACTGAAATTGACGATGTGGCTGCCGAGAACCATCGAATTCGGAATGGAAATGTCCTCGTTCTTAATCGTGCGGATGGAGGTGACGAGGAAGTTCTTTCCCAGAACATCGCCGACGGTGTCCCCGACCTTCACGCGGTCGCCGATCTGGAACGCACGCGTATAGGTGAGCACAGTGCCCGCAACCACGTTTGCGACCGCAGATGTGGAACCAAGCGAAAACAAAAGGCCAAAGAAAATGGACACTCCTTGAAACGCAGGAGACTTGGCTCCCGGTAAATAGGGGAAAATGACCACTAGAGTAAACGCGATCACCAGCAGTCTCACGATTTTAAAAGTGGGCTGCGCCCATTCCGGATAAAAACCGGACAAGGAGATGGTCTGCCTTTCGAGCTGGGTAAAGAAGAAGCGAATCACCTTCGTCAGGTAGTAAGCCACCAACAGGATTACAGCGATAAAAAAGAGATTGGGTACGAACGCAACTATGGCTTGCCCAACCGCCCGCAAAGGATAAAGTACGTAGCCGAGGAGGAGACGGGCGTAGCCCCGGGTGATGGGGAAGAGGCTGAAATTGAAGGAAACGTAGGCATATGCCAGAGCGAAAGTGAAGAGCACACGAATTCCGCGAGCGGCGACCAAGAGCAGAGTCGTAATGCGCTCGGCTGGCAGGAGTTCGAGTCGCTGAATCCGGATGGTGCGGATGTACTTGCCGTGCCACGATCGAATGGTGGAGTAGACTCGCCGGAAGAACACGCCGAGTAACCTAAGGATTAGGACAAAAGCAACGGTCGCGATAATTCCCCAAAGAGCACCGATTGCAATGGTGCGCAAGCTATGCTGGCGTCGCAGCGATTCGGCGGCCTCCCGAATGATTCCGGCGTACTCCTGGGCGAGCGCTTGCCGGGTTTTCCCAGCCGCAGCAGCATCTTGGGAGGTGATGGTCATGATCACAACGTCGCCGTCGACTATCGCAGTGGTCGCTTCCTCGTCGTAAATCCGGACCGCCGCGATGCGCTCCTTCGATTCCTTCGAGAGTTGCAGGATCTTTGCTGCAATAGCTTTGGCGCGGTCCGCTGGCGTGAACGAAAAATAACCCTGATGAATCTCGAAGAGAGTCTTATCTTGCAGGCGCACGGGCACACCGGGAGGCGGCTGCACCGGCGCTTTCGCTACTTTCTGACCCGCTGCCGGTATCCCGCACATGAGCCACACAAGGAAGAGACAAAAAAATATGCTGATGATTTGGGCCGGGGTGCGATGTGCCTTGAGCATGGTTCCTCCCACGTACCGACGCTCCAAATGTATCCCAAATTGAGGCAAGTCCATACGCGGCGCCGAACTAGTAGAGCCCTTCGACCTATTCCTGGCCCGCAATCGCGGCCCGAGTTGCCGATCATTCATCATACGTCTGCGGGAATTCGGCGGAGAATATCTGCGATTCTGTGAGCGTGCTCGCGGCCCTTGCTTTCTTGGCTCTAATCCGGCGAAATAGCGTGACAACCCTATGCGAAGAAGAATGAGAGAACGAGAACAGAAGAGTTACGCCAGTCTTCCGAATCTTCCGACGCGTCATACTGCGCTGCCGAGCACGCGACTAGGACAGTGGTTCTTTCGGGGAGGGCCGCTCGAAGAGGCGGCGCCGGTAAAAGAAACCTACCCCTGGTATTTGGTGATTTGGCTGACGGGCGTCGACTACTTCTCCTCGCTTGCGTACCAACCCGGAATCGCGCTCCTCGCCGTGGGCGTATTGGCGCCGCCGGCAACCTTAGTGCTCATTCTCGTTACGCTCGCCGGAGCGCTTCCCGTCTATTCGCAAGTGGCCTATCGATCTTTTGCCGGCCAAGGTTCCATCGCGATTCTCGAAAATCTGCTGTCGGGCTGGCGAGCGAAAATTTTTGCGCTCGTGCTCATCGGTTTCGCTGCAACTGATTTTGTGATCACGATGACGCTCTCCGCCGCTGACGCCGCTCGCCATGCCATCGAAAACCCCTATTTTCGGCCGCTGGTGGGGACTCGTCATGAATTGCTGACCCTCGGACTGCTCACCCTGCTTGCCCTCGTCTTCGTGATCGGCTTTCGCGAGGCTATCCGGCTGGCGACAGCCGTCGCCGTACCCTACATTCTTCTGAATTTCATTTTACTGGGCGCGGGCCTCCTGCGCATCGCGCAGCATCCCGCCGTGCTTGCCGCCTGGCGGGTTTCTCTGCATATGCGCTATGACTGGACAGGCCTCTTCATCGCTTCCGCCTTTGTCTTTCCTAAGCTTGCGTTGGGCCTCAGCGGGTTCGAAACGGGTGTCTCCGTCATGCCCATGGTGGCCAACGGCGAGGACGAGCCTTCGGAACCCGATAAGCTGCATCCTGGCTCGCTCGCTCCCCCTTTAGGGAGAATCAAGAACACGAGGAAATTGCTGACCGCTGCGGCCGTCCTGATGGGAGTTCTACTGCTGCTCTCCAGCTTCGTGACGACCCTGCTGATTCCGCAACAAGCCTACGCACCGGGCGGTGCAGCGAGCGGCCGCGCCCCGGCATATCTCGCCCACCAGCTACTTGGTAGCGGCTTCGGAACCATCTATGACATCTCGACAATTCTGATTCTGTGGTTCGCAGGGGCGTCCGCGATGACGGGCCTGATCAACCTGATCCCCCGATACCTCCCGCGTTTCGGTATGGCGCCACGATGGGTGTCCTACCGCCGGCCGATGGTCGTCGTCCTTTTCGCGATCAATGTGCTCGTGACGCGCATTTTCCACGCCAGCGTGGATGCTCAGGGGGGTGCCTATGCCACGGGCGTCCTGGTTCTAATTCTGTCGGCCGCCGTTGCCGTGACGATTAGTTTGTGGCGAGAATTCCGGGAACAAACGGAACGCAGACTGCGCACCCTGCTCGAGACTGGTTATTTCTTCATCGTGAGCCTGGTGTTCGCGTACACGCTGACAGCAAACATTATCGAGCGGCCTGATGGCGTCTACATCTCAACGGCCTTCGTCTTTACGGTGCTGATCCTCAGCGCCACCAGCCGCTATCTCAGGTCAAAGGAGCTGCGCGTTTCCGAAGTCATCTGCGTAGACGAGACCTCCGCGACGCTCTGGGCCTCGCTTGCGGGCAAGAAAGTCAACCTCGTGCCCCTGGAAAGCCATACTGCTTCCGCCCGGCTGGCCAAAATGAACGAAATTCGAAGCCATTACCAAATCACTGGTCCATTGGTCTTCCTGCATGTTCGCCTGCTCGACAATCGCAGCGAATTCGTGGCCCCCTTGCGGCTGTCCGTGCGGCGCGAGGGAGAGAATTACGTGATTGATGTGCGCGGGGCAGTGGCCATCGCCAACAGCATCGCTTACTTGAGCGAACTGATCGAGCCGAAGAGCATTTTTCTGGAGCTCACTCGCCAGAACTTGATGATGCAGTCCCTCCGTTATTTGTTTTGGGGAGAAGGAGAGATCGGCCTGCTCGTCTATTCGATCCTCGTGCACTACTGGGAATGGACCCGGTCACCGGAGCAGACGCAGCCCACTTTATATCTCATGAGTTCTTGATCCCAGACTCCGCTTAATCCTTCCGCGTCCGCTCCCGGATCGGGGCCTCGGATGCATATGCTCGCCTCGGTACCGCGACAGCAGGCGAAGGATGCGTCCGAGATTGACGGGCCGCCTCAGTTCGTATTTGGATGTCCTTTTTTCCTTACTCGCGGAAACCCCTCTACGGGATGGTCGGGGTTACCTCGCCGGTACCCAACGACAATCTCAGCAGAGGCGCCGTGAGCAGCGTTGTCACCATTACCATGATCACTACCGCCGAGAACAAACCGTCTCCAATAACGCCGAGCTCTCTTCCAACACCTGCAAAGACCAGTGTAACTTCGCCGCGCGGCATCATCCCGAGGCCGACGGATAAGCGGCTCAACTTTCCCGGGCAAATCATTCCAGAAATTAGTTTGCCGATGATTGCGGCAACAGTGATTACGGCAGCCGTCAAAACGACTTTGAAATCCCCGAACAATTCCAGCTTCACCTGCATGCCCATCAGCACAAAGAACAGCGGGATGATCAAGGATTCGAATGGTGAAAGAAGGTGCCGTAACGAGTGCTCCTCCTTGAGTTCCTTGAAAAACATTTCTTCCAGTACAAGCCCGGCTGCAAAAGCTCCGATAATGGTCGCGAGTCCAAGCAGGCTCGCCAACCACGCGAAGAGGAAGGCAAACCCCAGACCGATCTGAAGTTTCACATTTTCGATCTCCAGTCGGGCCATCAATCGGATCAATTTCGGAGTCATCCATATTCCCAGGCCAATCGCACCCGCAAGAAAGAGAAAAGCCTTCACCGTAGTTAACCCTACCGCAAACAAATCTATGTTACCCGTCGCTACGAAGCCACTTAGTACTGCAAGGAAAAGGAGTCCCAGCACATCATCGATCACGGCGGCGCCGAGGATAATCTTAGCCTCCACCCGGTGCTCCTGCTTCAAATCGCGAAAGATCCTTGCCGTTATGCCGACGCTGGTGGCCACCAGAATCACCCCTACGAACAGTCCCTTTTCCATTCCTGCGGAGGGTTCCAGCAACTTCATGGCTCCAATTCCCAACAAGAATGGAGCCAAAATTCCGACCACGGCCACTAAAAAGGAGGTCTTGCCGACCTTTCTCATCTCATACACGCTCGTCTCGAGCCCAACCAGAAAGAGCAAGAAGATGATTGCGATGCGCGAAAGGATATCGACAAACTGGTAGATCTCGATGGCGATGGGCCCGTTCGGACTGTTCAGAATTTCAACGAGATATTGGGTGTGCGAAGTAGCCGGCAGCAAGTCCCGGGCAGCTTCCGCCAGCGAGACGCTCTTGGTGAACGCGGAGGACATGATAGCCCTGACCGTGTCGCCCTCTCGAAGGATACTGATCAACGGTTCCCGGAAGTAATGGGCCAGATTGCCCACCAGCATTCCGACCAGTAGTTCTCCCAACACGGCAGGCTGCTTCAGCTTGCGGGTCAAATGCCCGCCCACCATTGCTCCGAAGGCGAGTAAAACCAATGCAATTAAGATGGGGGCGACGGGATCCGTATGGGCAGCGGAACTTCCATCTGCGGCTCCGTAGGCAAAGCAGGCAATCGCCACCTCCTGGGCTCTACCCAATGTGAAAAAGCCAGCGATCGCTAGCATCCCATCCATCGTTAACCTCAGTCTGACAGCTAGTACAGCTCGTAATGCGTCGAACTGCTTTGCACTTATTTCGGCGCGGAACGACATGCCACCGACTGATCCGAGGTGCATCCCACTGGACAGCCAAAGGAGACTCGTGCCACATTTAGCGACACGAAATCTCTACTTCATTTAGCGTATCGGTAATTCTAGCTTGGTAGCGGAGAGCATGCACAAAAAATCGAACAAATGCCTGAATTGCAAAGCTTGTCTCAGAGTTTGTAAGTAGCCGCTGATTCTATTCGCCAAGATCTCGAGCTTTGGGTGCGTTTCCGACCCCTGGGCCGAGCCGCGGATGTTATATTCGCCCCTAGTGCCGAGCGGTCCCGGACAGGAGAGAGGAGAGCGATGACGCCAACTTCAGCGATCGAATTCCTAGTTTGGCTTTTGATAGCTGCTTCGCTCATTGGCGTGGTGGCTGCCCGATTCCGCATACCTTATACGGTTGCACTGGTTTTGGGCGGTCTTGCCCTGGGATCCTTGCACCAGCCGATCCTGGAGAAAATCTACCAGAGCGATCGACCGGATTGGCTCAATCCCGAGGTGGTTCTCATCCTCTTTCTGCCTCCGCTGCTCTTTGAGGGTAGCCTCAAAATCAATGTCCGCCAACTTTGGCGGAACAGTGTTCCGATCCTCTTGCTCGCGAACATCGGTGTGCTAGCCGCCACGCTGATTACTGGCTACGCCTTGCACTGGGAGCTTGGAATTCCACTTGCAACTACCTTGCTCTTTGGCGCCATCATCTCGGCGACCGACCCGATTTCCGTTCTCGCTATCTTCAAGGAATTGTCGATATCCAAACGGTTGTCGGTGATCGTTGAAGGAGAGAGTCTCCTCAATGATGGAACTGCTGTGGTCCTGTTCCAAATCCTGCTTGCCGGCATTGTGACTGGCAATCTAAGCATCGCCAACGGAATCGGCGAATTCGTCCAATCCGTTGTGGGTGGTGCGATCGTCGGACTTGCGCTGGGTTATGGCGCAAGCAAAATTACAAAAAGGATTGACGACCCGCAAATCGAGATCACACTAACGACGATCATAGCGTATGGCTCATATCTGATTGCTCACCAGCTTCACTTGTCGGGAGTAATTGCGACCGTCATCAGCGGCCTTACAGTAGGCAATCTTGGAACTCACGAGGGCATGAGCGCGCGCACGCGTCTTGCGCTCTGGTCCTTCTGGGAGTATGCGTCGTTCGTCATCAATTCGCTCTTGTTCCTGCTGATCGGCCTGGAGGTTCACATCCGGGAGCTGCTTGGCGCCTGGTTCACGATTCTCCTGGCGGTCCTGGCCGTGCTGCTTGGCCGTGCCGTTTCGGTCTACGGCCTGGTTCCGTTCAGCAATCTCTTCACCGAACGAATTTCATTGCGTTGGAGGCATGTGTTGGTTTGGGGCGGACTCCACGGCTCTCTCTCCCTAGCGCTGGCTTTGAGTCTCGGCCATGACTTCCCCTATCGTGAAAAAATATTGGCGCTCACTTTCGGCGTCGTCGCTTTTTCTATTATCGCTCAGGGCCTCACGATCGGTCCGTTGATTCGCCTGCTAGGCCTTTCGGAGGCCGATACGCACGACGAATTCGCCGTTGCACGTGTCCGGCAGATTGCGGCCGCGGCACGCCAATCCGAGCTCGAAGATCTTTTCCGAACCCGAGTGATTTCCGGACCTGTGTACAACAAATTGCGCGCGGAATTGGACGACCAGATTGCCGCCCTACACGCGCAAGTAGTCGAACTGTACGACCGAGACACAGGACGAGCGGAAGCGGAAATGCAAACCGCGAGGCTGCGGCTCGCCGCCGCAGAGAAGAGTTCTATCGAGGCGGCGGTTCACTCCGGATTCATCACCACATCGGCCGCAGCTGCGCTGGTCGACGCTTTGGATCAGCGCATGGCCGCTGCGTCTGGGGCGCAGGAAGAAGTAAAACCTGAGATACCCGCCGCGGAAACATAAAAGCATTCTTTGGGGAGTTCGCGAAGGAGCAGAGAACCACGCCAAGCGCAGTTGGCGACGACCGCCGATGAACGAGACGAAAGCGGCCAGCCTAATTTAGTAACGATTCCAAACGCCATGTCGTTCCATCTCCAGCGTCTGCTCATCGTCGCTCGGCAATGAGGTGGAGGCTTTCGCTGGAGACTACCGGGTGGCAAGAAAGTGTTGGTCGCTCGCCTCAACTCGTGCGAGCGGCGGCTCCCCTTGAACTCGGCTGCATAGCGGCACCCTTCACAGCTGCCGCTCGCCTGACATCCAACTCGAGAACACCCCTGCTAAACCGGGCTTTCGCTTGTTGCGTGTCGATTTCTATCGGCAATTGCAAGCTGCGAAGTAATCGGGTCGCACGCGTCTCGGAATAACCCGATAAATCCGTTTTTTGTTCGCTCTGGCTCTGGTGCTTGCCGATAATCGTCACCCTCTTTGGCTCCAGGTCGACTTCCAGTTCCTTGGGGGCATATCCACGCACGTCGGCAAGAACGGTCAGGCCATCTGCGGACTCCTTAACGTTGATGGGCGTCCGTTCAAACAGCTCCGACTCCGCCTCGAGCCAATTATCCATCTCATGCCCGTTCTTCTTTCCTCTGGATTCGAATATTTCGTAAGCCCTTCGGGCGATCATCTCGAAAAGCTCTTTCGCTTCGGCGCTCAAGCCAGCGGTTTTGATCACAATGGGCGCTTCGACAATCTTTTGTTGTTTGGCTAAACCTTGTCCTTGCATCTCGATCTCCTTTTCCCTGATATCGGCGGTGCAAACTCTCTTATCGAGATGCGATGCATATTTCGCGCGTTGCCCTTTTATTTTCTATGTATCGTATTGCGATATAATTACCTCCTCTCAGACAACGTTTCGCTTCTGTCGTGCGTCTACTTATTTGGTTAATTGGACAGCCAAATGTCCCCGTATAGGAACTTTGACTCAAGCTTTCTGGTTTCACCCATCGGAGGACTTTATGAAATTCATCGTTTGGATATTCGCTGGCTTGCTGATCTCTTGCGGTGCGCCTTTGCGCACCCTCGCACAGAGCGATCTCTCCCCACATACGGAGGCGCTTGCGAACTGTCTGGATGAATTCTCCACGTGCGACCTGACCGCGCTGACTGCGCATGAAAAGCAGGTAGTTCGACGCGCCGCCCGAAATAATAACGTGTTGGAATGTCTGTATGGGTTCGCCGACTGCGATAGAAAGCAATTGGATGCCGAGCAGAAGCAGGATATCGCCCGGGCGAGCCGCGATCGAAACCTTCAGAGCTGCATGGACGACGCCAGCGAATGCGATCTCACTGGGCTTGACGCTCAAAAGCGGCAAGAGGTCGCCTTAGCACAACGGATCCGTAACCTACAGTCCTGCTTGGACGGAACAGGCGATTGCAACCAGAAGCTGCTCACCCCCGAGGAAAAGCGGGAGTCGGCGGACGCTAGCCGAGACCGCAATCTGCAGAATTGCATGGAAGCCCTAGGAGAATGCGACAATTCCAAGTTGAGTAAAGGGGAGCGGGTGGAAGTCGCGCGCGCTACCCGCGACCATAACCTGAGCGAATGCCTGGATGACTCAGACAGCTGCGATCTGACGCGGTTGGACGCCTCGCAACGGAAAGAAATCGCGTCTTTGGGGCCGGCTCCGGCTGCGGCTGCGGCGACGGGACGGAAGCTGCACAACTGAGCGCTTAGCCCGGCGGTTGCGGTTATAACGAGGAACATTCTTCCTTCATTCGCGTTGTCTGCGCTCGCCAAACCTCGCGCGCTTCCGTGGCCCGCTGAACAGCTTTCCAACAGAAGCTGCGTCCCGGGTTTCGCGGTTCCACTTATACATCGTATTACGATATATTTTGGTGTCCTGCGACCGCAGGGCAACCATATCGTACTGCGATACGTCGAATAAATCAGACGAGCGAAACGAGCGGCCTGCGTCGCGGCCACGGGTGGTCCGCCTCAAATTGCGGAGCATTCTCTTCACCCCGCATTTCTTAAGCCTCCCGATGTGCGACGGCAAGCGCGAGTTTCGTCCCTAGCGAACGGAAGGAGGCGCATGCATTCTCGTCGAAGGCTTACTCCTGTTGCGGACAGTCCTGCTCGAAGCGCTCCAGCCTTCCCAGATTACGTTTCCGCGCGTACTCACGACTCCTGCCTCGCAACCCACACGCTTCCAGTGCTGCCGCGCCAAACGGTGGTGGCGTTTAGAGATTCGCGCAAAATGCCTAAATCAGAAAACCTGGTGGCCAACTGTAACCAGTGCGCAAAAATGAAAATTCCAACGGATTTGAGAATCCAGGGATCAGAATCAGAAGAGGAGAAGCAACATGCGAAGTAGCAATTCGAAAATTCATCCGTGGCACCTTATCCCAGTCAAACCCGGCCCCAAACGAGGCCTCGGGCGTGCCGGCGTCGCGGTAGTTTCAATTCTAGGAATACTGGTTCTGGGACTTTTTGTTGCTGTTCTTGTCCCACAAATCGGCAGAGGCGGGCCCATAGCCAGCAAGGTTCCCCTGAAAATTGATAGCGCCCCCGCCCCCGTGAACCTCGCGGATTTCAAGAACGGGTATGCCTCGATTATCGATCCGGCTTTGCCCGCCGTGGTCAATGTTTCCTCAACTAAATTAGTCAAGCAGCAGAACGGCTTCCCGGGTTTCTCTTTCAATGACCCATTTTTCCAGCACTTCTTTGGCCAGCAATTCGGCAACCAGTCAACCACTCCGCAGACTGAGCGGGAGTACAGCCTCGGTTCGGGAGTGATCGTGAACCCCAATGGCTATCTCTTGACCAACAACCACGTCATTTCCGGCGCTTCGGATATCGAAGTGTTCACACAAGATAAGAAAAAGTTCAAAGCTAAACTCATCGGCACGGATCCGCGAACCGATATCGCCGTGCTCAAGATCGATGCCACGCAACTCCCCTCGCTGACTCTTGGAGATTCTTCAAAGTTGAAAGTCGGCGACGTCGTGTTTGCCATCGGCGATCCCTTCAGTGTTGGGGAGACCGCTACAATGGGAATCGTGAGCGCCACCGGGCGCTCCCTGGACGGCACCATCGAACACTATGAAGATTTCATTCAAACCGACGCGGCCATCAACCCGGGAAACTCCGGCGGCGCGCTCCTTGATTTGCACGGAGACTTGATTGGCATCAATACCGCGATCGTCACCGGCGGAAGCGGCGGCAATCAGGGTGTCGGCTTTGCCATCCCGATCGACATGGCTCGAAACGTCATGGAGCAAATCGTGGACCACGGAAAAGTCATCCGCGGACATCTCGGCGTAAGCGTTCAGGCAGTCAACGCAGACATGGCCAAAGCATTCGGTCTCAACCAAGGAGGCGGCGCATTGGTCGCGGAAGTAACGCCCGGAAGCCCCGCCGCAAAGGCAGGGATCGAACGCGGCGACATCATTCTTGATCTCAATGGCCAGCCTGTGAACACGCCCGAGGATCTGAGCGTGCATATTGCCGAACTTGCTCCGGGCACTGCTGTCCATCTGAAAGTCTCGCGCAACGGCCAGACGCGCGACGTCGATGTCACGCTCGACCAACTCTCCGAAACGACTTCCGCCTCCAACACTTCCGAGACCGGCACAAAGGCACTCGAGGGCGTCGAGGTCCAAAACCTAACCCCGGCAATCGCGCACGACCTGGGGATTTCCGCAGGCACTCCCGGCGTTGTCGTCAGCTCCGTGGATCCTTCGAGTGCCGCGGCTGCTGCGGATATCGAGCGCGGCGACGTGATCCAGGAGGTGAACCGCAAGCCGGTGCGAAACGTGGCGGAATACAATGCGGCGCTCTCCGGGACCCACAATCAATCTGTGCTGCTCCTGGTGAAGCGGGGCGCGACCACTCGCTACGTTGTGATTCAGTCTCAGTAGCGCAACGTGATCCGGCAGGCCGCGCGACTCCGACCATTCACGACCGCTGTGGTAGTGGTCCCGCTGCCGACCTCTGCGCACTTCATGTCATACCCTTACGAAAAATCCGCTGGCGCTGCTGTCAGCGTGACAATGCTTCCATTGAGGATGGCTTGCAGGAAGAAATTCTGGCCCGTGACGGGGTTGTAGTCGATGCCAGCCGGGGAGCTGGTCACTTCCGCAGCACGCTACCTGGAGACACGTCCCCGCAACACTTTGAGAATTCCAGTGATCAACATCGCCGGTGTCGGCGGGCATCCCGGGATATATCCGTCCACGGGAACAACGTCGTCCACGGAACCGATTATCGCGTGACTTCCTGCGAAGATTCCCCCGCTGCAACCACACGCGCCAACGGCGACCACCATCTTCGGCGCGGGAATCGCCTCATAGGTGGCCTTGACGGCGCCCGCCATATTCCGCGTAACAGGCCCGGTAATTAGAAGCATGTCCGCATGTTTGGGAGAGGCGACGAAATGGATCCCGAATCGCTCCAAATCATAATACGGATTTGTGAGAGCTGTGATCTCGGCCTCGCACCCGTTGCAGGAACCAGCGTCCAGTTGGCGAACGTTCAAGGCCCGCTGCAACAGGGAATGGACTGTTCTGTCTGTCTCTGCGGCAACAAGAGAGGGAGGCGTCTGTTCCCCGCGCCCATCGGCGTTCCAAAAGCGCACGATCTGCTCCTTCGCACCGCCAGACCACCCGAAATTTGATGCCGTGACCACTGCTCCCTCGCCCACTTCGCTACATCTCCCGCAGCCGATGCAACGGCCGTAAGACAGCCGCAGGCAGCGACGATCTGCAATTTCTTCCGCGCCCAGCGCTGCCGTCGGGCACACATCGATGATCTTTTGAACGATGGCCGGGGTGAGACGGTTCGCGACGACATCCGGCATCCGGCTGCCGGAGCAGTTCCCAAGCAACTCGGCAACGGGGATTACAATGTTTGGTTCTCGGAGACTCCGCGCGATCACGTCGCCGATCATCGGTCGCACCCCGAATAAGAAAGGTTGAAGCTCTTATTGATCAGGGGAAAATCCGCAATGATGTTGCCAGCCACAGCTATCGGCATGGCGGGCCAGTTTTGGAATGAAGGCGACTTGATGTGGCACCGAGTGAGGCGTCCTTCAGTAGTTTCCAGCCAGTAGCAAAGTTCACCACGAGGAGATTCAACGGCAGAAAATCCCCTGACGTCTCCCTTCGGAATAAACGGAGTGAGTACGGCTCCCGCGGGAAGCGTTTTTGCCGCGCTCTGAATTAAATCGGCGGAAACAGCCGCCTCAGCGATCCTAATTCGCGCACGGGCCATCACGTCGCCATAATGGGTTTCGGGAACTTCCATCGGACAGGTCGCGTAGCCGCCATACGGATGGTCACGGCGCACGTCGAGGTTGATTCCGCTGGCTCGGGCAACCGGACCCACAATAGCGAGATCCCGCGCCGCCTCGGGGCTAAGAACTCCGGCGTTTTCAAAACGGTTCTGGATCGAGGGGGTACCGAGGATCAATCGCGCCATCGCCGAAAATTCCTGGTGAACCTCAGACACCACTTGCGCGAGAGTTGCCACTTGGCGGGAGTCCAAATCGAATCGCAAACCTCCGGGAATCGCGATGCCGCGCCAATAGCGGGTCCCACAACATTTGGCTGAAGCTTGCAGCAACGATTCCTTGAGGCGGGAACAAAACGCCGCCGCCACGCCGAATCCGACATCGGTGGAGAGCCCGCCAACGTCGGAGATATGGCAACCAAGACGTTCTAGCTCAAGCCCAATGAGGCGAAGCCCCGCGGCACGCGGCGGGACTTCCGTTCCATACGCGTTTTCGATCGCTTGGCAGTAGCACACAGCGTGAGCGAAACAGTTATCGCCCGAAACGGATTCCGCTAGCATGGCGCCATCGGCCGCGTGCTTGCCTTCGAAGAGTTTCTCTGTGCCTTTATGAGTGTAGAAGTGGCGCAATTCGAGATGGAGAACCGTATCGCCCACGACGCTGAATCGAAAATGTCCTGGTTCAATGATGCCCGCGTGGACCGGGCCAACGGCAACTTCCGTGATGCCTTCGCCTTGAACCTCCAAGAAGCGATACTCGCGCTTCGACCAAGGCACGGCATCAACGAGATCTACCATCGGGTGCACGCCGTCCGGCCAGTTCTCGTGAAATATAAGTGGACGCAAGTCAGGGTGCTCGACAATTTCAACGCCGTATTGGTCGTGGAGTTCTCTCTCATACCATGCTGCCGCCGGCGTCCTGCGAGCAATGGACCGCAACGGGCTATCCGCCGGCAGCACGATTTCCGAGTAGTTAGGTTCCCCGAGATCGAAAATGTAGTGCGCACGCTTCTCTCGCTGGCGGCCTAAGCTGCCAAAAATCGTAACCAAGCGTGCGCGTCTGCCATCGTTTGTCGGAGGTATCGGGGGCATTGCTCCGGTCTCCCCGCGATCCGAGGCTGCGGCCGCGTGGTCGCTCATTTCAGTGCCGCCATCGCTTGCTGGATGAGCACGGTGAAAGCATGGGGTATCCGTGCTCCAAAAAAGAGGAGGCAGAGAGCAGCACACCCCATCGCCGTGTACTCAGACGGCAGCAACTTGGAATTCTCCGGTTGTCGATTCGGTTCTCCGGAAAGCATGCCCAGGAAATGGAAAGCAAAGCCGCCGAAAACCACTGAGAGCATGATCAAAAATAGAGTGGCAACGAAGTAGCGCGCCTGACCGAAGGCTTCGGATAAAATGGCAAACTCACTGACGAACAAACTGAAGGGGGGAAGTCCCACGATGGCCAATCCGCCAATGACAAGCGCCACCGAAGTCTGCGGCATGGATCGTGAAATGCCGCGAATCGAATCCACGCGCAATATTTTCAGGTTGTGGCGGAGGTTTCCAGCGCCAAAAAATAAAAGAGATTTTGCCACTGCGTGATTGAAAGTGTGCAGGAGCGCCCCGAAGAGTCCTAGAGGACCTCCCAGGCCCAAGCCAATGGCAATGACTCCCATGTGCTCGATGCTGCTATAGGCCAGTAAGCGCTTCAAGTTCCGCTGTACCAAGATAAGGAGGCCGGCGACAACCATGGACACCAAGCCGAAGACGAGCAGGAGGGAATGCGAAAAGTGAGGTCCTATGGCGTGGGAAACTATCGCGTCGTAGCGCAAGAGCGCGTACATCGCGCAGGACAGCAGAACCGCTGAGAGCAAGGCGCTGATCGGCGTGGGAGCCTCGGCATGCGCGTCCGGCAACCAGCTGTGCATGGGCACGAAGCCTACTTTCGTGCCGTACCCGACGAAAACGAAAACAAATGCGAGCTTTACGAGATGCGGGTCGAGTCCGGCGCGAGCTGCGGCATGCGTCAGGGAGACCCAATCGAGGGCTGCGGCCGGATTCATGCCTGCCTTCACCGCAGCCAGATACAGCACGATCGTGCCAAACAGCGCAAATGCGATTCCCACCGTGCAAACGATGAGGTACTTCCACCCGGCCTCGACGGCGCCTTCCGTATTGTAAAAGCCCACGAGCAGGGCCGAGGCCAGCGTGGTTCCCTCCATCATGATCCAAAGCAGGCCAAGATTGGACGAAACACAAACGCAGATCATGGTGAAAAGAAACAGGAAAGTGAGCGCGTAAAACCAGCGTGGCGAAGTAAAGCGGCCTTCCCCCATGTGGCGCAGGTAACCCGAGGCGTATACCAGCACCAGCCCCGAAATGAAGGCGATGATCAGCAGGAAAAGTGCACTGAGGCCGTCCGCGCGCAAGTAGGAGCCCAGTTGCACCTCGCCGCGCTCGTGGACTTTCCAGACAAGCGTGCCCAGAGCGCCTATCTCCAGAGCGCCGAGCGCGAGCGCCGCGCGGATGGCCCCATGGGGATTGCGAAAGAGCAGCAGGAGGACCGCTCCAAGAATCGGAATTGCGAGGGGAAGTAGAAGTAGCATTCGTTCAGCCCCTCAGCCGCCGCAGCTTCGACACGTCCAAGTGATCGAAGGTGTCGCTGATCCGAAATGAGAAGATTCCCATCAAGAGCAGGCCGATTACGATATCGAAGAAAATGCCGATCTCGATCACGAGAGGCATGCCAAATGTCGTGATCAAAGCGGCTAAGAAAATTCCGTTCTCCAGCACCAGCAGTCCGAGCACTTGCATCAATGCCTTCTTACGGCTGACCATCAAGAACGAGCCCGTCAAGATCAGGGAGACGGCTGCCGCAAGGGCATCATCCGACCCGTGAACCGCTCCGGCGTAAGATCGGACGGCCGCGTAGGAAAGATAAATCATCGCCGCAACGATGAAGACAGACTGTGTGGGCGTTGTCGAAGCTTTCACGTCGCGCACTGTTTTCAGCCTCTTCGCAAGAGCGAAAAAGGCGCGCGGAATCGCCACAACTTTGATTACAAAAACCAAGATACCGACGACATACGCTTCCGCGAGTCTCTCCTGAAACGCCGTCGCAATTACGTCCGCGGTGATGACCAGCGACTGGAGACTGAAGAGGAGCACGCTGGTGGAGATCCGGCGCGCGACTGCCAGCAGGATGATCGTGAGAAATAGAAAGACCGAGAAGGAACTCAGAATCTTTGCGGTGGCAATCCCTATCAGGCCCATTTTGTTACCTCTTCACCCACATGGTGAAAATCACCGCCAGAGCACTTAAAGCGGCAGCCACCCCGAGGAAATCTGGAACGAGGTACATGCGTAGCTTGGCCACTGCACTCTCGATGACGCTCAACGCGACAACGAAAAGACCGACTTTGACGCAATAGAGCAGCAATGCCAATGCGAGTCTTCCCCACGAGTCTTCTCCAGCCATTCCCCAGGGCACAAAAAATGCGGCTAGGAGAGCCAGCATGGCATGCAACTTGATCGCGCTTGCCCATTCGATGAGTGCCAGACTCGGCCCCGAGTATTCGAGTACCATCCCCTCGTGAATCATGGTCAACTCAAGGTGAGTCGTAGGATTGTCGACAGGCATGCGACCTGTCTCCGCCAGCGTTACCATGGCAAGGGCCGTAAACGCCAAAATGTGGACTGTTGAAATGTTGAAGAAGTTTTGTTGGAGCGTCCAGGCGACGATACCGGCGATATCCGCGCGAGATGCCAGAATCGATACTGCCACTAGGCCGAGAAGAAAAGGAGCTTCCGCCAAACTCGAAACTAGGGCCTCTCGGCTCGCCCCCATCCCGCCAAAAGCGCTTCCCCCATCAAGAGCGCCGAGGGACAGGAAAAATCGTCCGAGAGCTAGAAGGTAGACCAGGAGGAAGAAATCACCACTCCCGGCGAGCAGCGCCGAAGGATGCATGACGGGCAGGAATGCGGCTACGCACACGACCGCCGAAAACAGCACAACCGGAGCGACGCGAAATAGGCCGGACGCTGTGGGAGGCACCAACTCTTCCTTGCGGAACAGTTTCAGCAGGTCCCAATACGGACGCCAGATGCTGGCTCCTCGGCGCCTTTGCAACCGAGCCTTCATACGCGCCACGACCCCTCGCACCAAAGGTGCGCCTAGAATTAGCAACAGCGCCTGGAACAGATCGGCCGCAATCTTCACGGGCGAAACCTCAGAAACGTGAGAAGCAGCACCAGAGCCAGGAAGATGTAGAGCAGATAAACCTGTACGTTTCCCGTTTGTAACTGGCGCAAACGGTGTGCCAGCGAGATAACCGATTCCACAAATGGCCGATAGAGGGCGCGCTCGTAGGATGTAGTGCGTACCGATTGATACGAGATGGAAGCGGGGAAATAAGGCTGATGTGCGGGGATTTGCTTCACCTTGCGGTCAGGTCGGTATACCCACGCGAAAACGTAACGAATCGGCTTCGAGAAAACGGTGGACGTATATTGCATGCGGCTCGATAGCTCTGGAAGACCGCAAGCCCACGTCCGCACGATTCTTTCCCTTCTCCTGAGTAGGTAAGTTATCGCACCTGCGCCGAGGATGATTCCGGCGACCCACGGAAGAACTCGAGCGATGCTCAGGATTTCTTCTGGTACACCGGCGCCGGGAACAAGCACCTGAGCCAATGAGACGAGGGGCTGCAACAAGACGCCCGGGAATATTCCGGTGCAAACGCAGACTCCACCCAGCAACCACATCCCTGCACGCATACCCAGCCGGACTTCGCTGGCATGTTCAGCCTGCATGCTG
Organism: uncultured Acidobacteriota bacterium; assembly: GCA_963824515.1. Classification (GTDB taxonomy): domain Bacteria; phylum Acidobacteriota; class Terriglobia; order Acidiferrales; family UBA7541; genus Acidiferrum. The sequence continues at coordinate 24,447 of CAWGPN010000010.1, read as the reverse complement.
CGGGGCCGGCCCAAGAAGGCCACTCCGAAAACCTTCACAAAACACGCCGCCGCGAGCCCACCGATCAGAGCAAGAATGCCGACCATCAGGGGAAGCACAATCTGAGCCCTACTGTTGATCAGGGTCGCACCGGCGAGCAGGCCTCTGAATGTGAGCCATTCGCTGACGAAGCCGTTAAAGAGTGGGAGACCAGCAATGGAGCAGCATCCCACGAGCATGGCTACGCCCGTGAAGGGCATGCGGCGCTGCAACCCGCCCAGCTGGTTCAAGTCGACAGTGTGCGTTGCCTCCGACAGGGTGCCCGCACCCAGAAATAAGAGGCTCTTGAACAAGGCATGGTTATAGGCGTGCAGCAACGCAGCGACGAGCGCCAAAGCCGCTCCGAGCGCCGCGTGATGTGCCAGGAAAACCAACGAGGCACCCAGCGCAATGAAGACGATGCCGATGTTTTCCACGCTGCTGTAAGCCAGCAATCGTTTCAGATCGTTTTCGGAAATCGCATAGAGAATCCCCAGAACACCTGTGGTTCCCGCCACCAGCAAGACCACGTAGCCGCCCCACCACGGTCCGCCGCTCAAAAAATCAAATGCAAACCGAGCGAATCCATATATGGCGGTCTTGATCATGATCCCGGACATCAGCGCCGAAACTGGGCTCGGTGCGATCGGATGAGCCCGCGGTAGCCACAAATGGAATGGAATCAGCCCGGCTTTGGCTCCAAATCCCACAAATGCGGCGAGGAAGACCCCAACGCGAATCCCGCCGGGCATGGCAGAACTCCCCGCGCGAATGGCCGAAAAATCCAGGCTGTGTGAATAGGGCAGAAAGAGAAAGAAAGACGCGGCCACCGCAGCCGCCCCCGCATGCATCATCAAGAGGTAAATGAAAACATTGTGTCGCCGCTCCGATGTATCGCCCTCGATGAGAATCATGGCGGCGGATACGAGCGTCATCAATTCCCAGCCTGCCAAGAATGCGAAACCAGTAGACGACGTGACCACTACCATCATCGACAGCAGAAACCACGAAAAGAGGGCCCACATCCAGCGGCACCGCCGCTCGGAACAATGGCGATCGAAATACGGTGCCGCGAACAGGGTAACCGGCGCCGCCACGGAACAAATCAATAGAAGGAAGAATCCACTCAGACGGTCGACTGCCAGAGTGAAGCGAAACGGCGTCACCCACGACAATTCCAGAGAAGGCGCCGCCTTCCCCAGGAACCCGAACACGGCCACCAGGCCACCGGCAAGACCCGCTCCCAGAATCAACAGGGTTGCAAGCCTTCGGGCAGCCACGCCACGGCTCAGCAGCAGGATCAGAGGGGCACACACAGCGAGTGCCGCCAACGAAAAAAGGAGGGCCATACGTGCAAACTCCGTCAGCATATGGCTACTTCCGGCGCCCTCCCTTCATCTCTTCCAGCATGAGCCGCACGCCAACGAGTTGATTGTTGAAAATGTCCCGCGCCACGTCGAGGAGCCTGAAAAGAGCTGGATCGGAAACAGAATAGATCACGCTGGATCCGGATTTCACGCCGGCGACGATGTTGCGAAGCCGCAGGACAGCCAACTGCTGCGAAACGTTGGCCTGCTCGATTTGCAGCGCTTCGCTCAATTCATTCACGCTCTTCTCGCCCGCCCGCAGGCAATCCAAAATGCGGATGCGTACGGGGTGAGCCAGGGCCTTGAAGAACTCCGCCTTAAAATTGGCCAGTTGTTGTGGCATGCGAATATGCAATTATTCATATATACTAAGGCCCCGCCATAAAGGATGTCAACTGCCGCGCCTTGGTTAAGTGCCTCAGATTTGAGCTACATTTGAGCCTCGAAAGGCGCAATCGGTGACGCGAAATTGGACCTGTTATTTCGCCCCCAAATTCGTTGACGGAAGGCTTTTTGCAATGCTGTAAAGAAGTTGTGGCCCTGAGTCCTGGCGTCCATAACTGATTATATACACAAGGCTTAGCGGACTTTAGCTCCACTCTTCAGGGGCCCGCTCACGCCTCCTTTTGGGCCACCAGAAGGGTTGCTCCCGCGTGGACAACCGATTATGCTGCTATTGCCGCACCGGACGCCGCCGAGGGCGTTCTGCGGGGCACTTACTTCATGCAAAAATTGAAGAAAATTTGCGCTTGCGTGCTTTGCGTTCTTCTGTTGAACGCCGTTCCAGCCTTCGCCGGAAGCCACTCCAAAACCGAAGCAACCTCGCTGGACCAGATTGGCGAGTATATCGCGACGAGCTGGGATTCCCTCACTCGGTCGCTGACGGACTGCGCCACTGTCGTGGACTCGAAACTCGCCTCCGCTTCCGTTCTCTATCTTCCAGCCGATTTTGCCGAGCCTGCCTCGGTCCAGCAACTCCAGAAACGATGCAACGTGCAGGTTCTACATTTGCCGGCGGTGATTCATCACATTGGAGAAATGGATCCCGCCAAAATCAATCCTGCCGGCCTGCTCTATCTCCAAAATCGCTACGTCGTCCCCGGCGGAAGATTCAATGAAATGTACGGCTGGGACAGTTACTTCATCATTCGCGGCCTGGTGCGCGCAGGCCGGATCGATCTCGCAAAAGACATGGTCGAGAACTTCTTCTTTGAAATCGAGCACTACGGCGGCGTGCTGAATGCCAACCGCACTTATTATTTGACGCGCTCGCAGCCTCCGTTTCTTACCTCCATGATCCTTGCGGTCTACGACGCGCAGAAAGCGAAGGGGCGCGAAGACAAACAATGGCTGGCAAAGGCTTACCGCTATGCCGTCAAAGATCAGGAATTGTGGAGCAGTGAACCGCATCTGGCGGGAACAACAGGGCTCTCTCGCTACTTCGATTTCGGCAACGGTCCGGCGGCGGAAAGCATCAAGGACGAAACGGGACACTATCGGCAAGTGGCGACCTATTTTCTTGGCCAGCCGGATCTTGGCCGCGATTACCTGGTGAAATCAACGGCTGCGAAAACCTCTCCGCTCGCGGCTGGCCCGCTGTTCATGCTACAGATCTGCGATACCGCGAAAACCATGGCGCCGCCTGCCTGCAATCCGGCGGGAACCGTTGCGCTTACAGCGGACTACTATAAAGGGGATCGCGCGATGCGCGAGTCCGGGTACGACATCTCCTTCCGTTTCGGTCCCTACGGCGCAGCGACACATCACTTCGCTCCCGTCTGTCTCAACAGCCTGCTCTATAAATCCGAGAAGGATCTCGAGCAGATGAGTGCCACCCTGGGCCGCATGGAGGATTCAGAAAAGTGGCGGCAGCGCGCTGAGCAACGCAAGGCCAGCATTCAGAAATATCTCTGGGACAGCGAGCGCGGCCTCTTTTTTGACTACAACTTCGAGACAAAAATGCGTTCTACGTATGATTATGTGACCACCTTTATTCCTCTGTGGGCCGGCCTTGCGACGCCCGAGCAAGCGCGGGCAGTCGTACAACACATCAGTATTTTCGAGCGCCCAGGCGGACTGGTCATGAGCCCCTACGAGACCGGCGGGCAGTGGGACTATCCATATGCCTGGGCGCCCAATCAATTGCTGGCCGACGAAGGCATGCGCCGCTACGGATTCAATGAGGATGCCGACCGGGTTTCCCTCAAGTTTCTTTCCATGGTCATGGAGAATTTTCAGCGCGACGGCACGATTCGCGAGAAATACGACGCGGTGAAACGCTCGACGGATACCCAGGTGTCCGCCGGCTATCACATGAATATTGTTGGTTTTGGATGGACGAACGGGGTGTTTTTGGTACTGTTGCACGAATTGCCGCAAAGCGATGTCGCACGGCTCGCGAAGAAACAGGTACATGGTCCCGTCGCGGTGCACTAGATCTCTTTTCTTGGATTCTTTACACTCCCACTGACCGGATTAGTTCTAGCCGAGTTTCCTCTCGAGCCGGAGTGGCTCCCGTCTGGCCCGCGACCCAAGCCCCCATCCGGTTGGCCGCCTCGTTCATAGCCGCGAGAGACGCTCGCCGCAGATAATGGTAAACAAGTGCGGCTGTGAACGCGTCGCCGGAGCCGACTGTATCCGCCACCTGAACTGAAAATCCGGGATGCTCGTGCCTGGCATACTCGCTGACCAGCAGGCTGCCGCCAGCTCCGCGCGTGACGCAAACCAGCTTGATGTGGAATGTATGGCACAACCACTGCGCCGCGGACTCTTCATCATGAAACGGAAAACCCAGCAACTGGGCCACGATCGGAAGTTCATCGCGGTTTAGCTTGATGATGTCCGCCTGTTTCGCCGAATCGGCGAGAATCTGCGCGGAATAGTAAGACTGACGAAGATTCACGTCGAAGACACGCGTGGTCTTCGGCCGTATCGTTTTCAAAAAAGAATGGATCGTCTGGCGGGATTGCGGAGAGCGCTGCGCCAGCGAACCAAAGCATACTGCGTCCGCCTTTTGCGCCAGAGCTCGCCACGCCGGTGTCCATTCGAAAGAATCCCAGGCCGCGGGCTCTGCGATTTGAAATGTCGGCTGTCCTTTATCGTCGACTTGAACCAATACGGTGCCCGTGCGAAAGGTCGGGTCGACCTGAATGCATGCGGTGCTGAGCCCGAGACTCCAGAGGCTGCGTTTGGCTTCTTCCCCGAGTTCATCGTTTCCGACGCGGCTGGCGACGATCCCCTCATCTCCCAGGAGACTCGTCATGTACGCGAAATTCGCCGGCGCGCCCCCAAGCTGGCTGCCCTCCGGAAAAATATCCCAGAGCAGTTCGCCAAGCCCTACCGTTATGAACTTTTTCATGGATGATCCGCGTTTCCCCGCCAAGACCGCGCGCGGCATTGCAGAGCGCCGCTTCACACGGGCTAGCTTCGTGTGTTCCCTGGCGCTACCGCCACACAGAGCCAAGCTTCCAAATCGAGAGCGAAATCACTTTGCCACGCCCGCCGTCCGAATACAGCTCAATTCCATCGCTTCCTCGCGAGGGGTAGATACGATCCGTCAAAACCACCTCTCCCTCGCTAGCGAAAACTTCCACGCTCGAGCGGTCCAGGAAGACATGCAGGCTGACTCGCGAACTCTGACGCAAGTGCGCTGTGAAGCGCCCGGGAAAATCCGGCGAAAACGATACTTGCCCCGAACGAGTTCGATCCACGAACACTTCGTCTTTCTCCGGAGCGATTCCCAAAACTGTCTGCTCGCTTCCGCCCTTGCGCAATCGGAATCCGATTTCCGTTGCGTTTTCGGGAGCGAGCTCTGCTTCAATCTCCAGCGTTTCTCCCCGCGTCTTCGCCGTTTGCATCGCCCGGATTGCCTCCGGCACCGAAAGACCAGTAACATGCAGCAATTCCATTCGGCGGAGCCCCTTTGTTTCGGCGATGGGACTTTGCACAAGGCGGATTCCGTCCGGGAAGCGCTTCAATTTCAGGGTTCGCGGCAATGATTGCGCCCCACGCCAAATCAGAGTGGGTTCACGATTCGCGTACTGCCAGTTGCTTATCCACCCCATCCAAATCCTTCGCCCATCTTTGGGAGGGATATCCGAAAACGAATTCGTGGCGTAGAAATCCTTCCCATAATCGGCCCAAAGCTCCTGTGCGCTCGATCCTTGCTTCACGAAATGCTCGCCGTCGAAGCTGCCCACAAAATATTCCACGCCGGTGCCGCCAGCCGGAGCGCCAGGGTTGCGATTCACGACCAACACCCATTTCTTCTCTTTGGGATTTCCGTCCACGGCCAGTTCAAAAAGATCAGGGCACTCCCACTGTCCCTTCTCATTACCCGCTGTTTGAAAAGTTCCGCGAAGCACCCACTTCTTCAAATCTCGCGAATCAAGGAAGACGGCCTTCCTCTCGTCCGCGAGGACTGCTACCATCACCCACTTCTTCTCCGCCTCATACCGGAATTCTTTGGGGTCGCGAAAATCAGGCTGATGCAAATCCGCGACGGGATTTCCCGCGTAATTCATCCAGGTGCGGCCGCGGTCGTTGCTGTACGCAAGATTTTGCTTTTGCGAGCCGGCGCCGGCAGCGGTATAGATCGCAATCAGACAAGAAGGATCGCGATGATCCGAACCCGTGCACAACCCGCTCGAGTTGTGCCAATCAACAACCGCGCTGCCCGAATAAATCATGAACTTCCCCGCCTCTTCGGGGATGGCGACTGGCAAATTCTTCCAATGCAGCATGTCCGTGCTGATCGCATGGCCCCAGCTCATGTGGCCCCACTCCCTGCCTTGTGGGTTGTACTGGTAGAAAAGATGGTATTCGCCCTTGTAATAGACCAGACCGTTCGGATCGTTCATGAAATTCCTGGGCGGCGTGAAATGGTATTGCGGCCGCCACGCTTCGTCGTATGTTTTCTGTGGCAGCGCCGGACATGCGAATGCCAAAAGAAACGAGACCGCGAACGCTCCGCGAAGTAAGTTATAGGAAAAATCCATCAGATTGCACGCCACCCTCAAGGCTTTGAATTTTGCCGGTCTTCCAATTTGCCGGCGAGCTTGAGCTCGCGGTCCGCATCCTCGTTTTTCCCCAGGGCCCGGTAGGCTTCTCCCAGAAGATGGTGCGGAACCGGATTGTTGGGATCCATCGCCAGCGCGCGCTGAAGCGCCCGCACCGCAAGTTGCGTCTCCCCTTTCTTTTCGAGGACTTTGCCGAGCAAGATATACGGCCCCGTCGAAGTGGGGTCCAGCCAGATCGAACGCTGCAAGAGACGCTCCGCATCGTCGAATTTCTGCACCCGCGAGTAACTATCAGCAAGCTTGTAATACGCGGCCGCGTATCCAGGATCGATCTCCAGCTCTTTCCGGAATTCCGCGATAGCCTGGTCTATTTGCGAATGATAAAGATACACTTCGCCAAGAAGCTCGTGCGCCAGGGGAAGTTTCGGATCGAGTTCGACGGCCTTATGCGCGTACTCTTCCGCCACGGGTGCGAAATCCTGCCGCAGAAGCATCCGCGCCGTGAACAGGTAGCTGGCTGCCGATTCCGGAGGCACGTCGAACATTTTTGCGAACGCTTTTCGCGCGTTCGCGTAGTCCTTTGTCTGGAGGTAGCAAATCCCTAGGACATACGACGCATCCACATTTGCGCTAGGAAACCAGGTCTGCACTTTTTCGAGCTCCGGAATCGCCTCCGCGGGCCGTCCCGCAAGGTAATAGGACAACCCCAGTAGTTGCTCCGCTTCCGCATCATCCGGATCCTGCTGTAGTGCTCTCTTCAAATAGGCAATGGCATTTATGGAATCGCCCTGCCTGTAATACGCCGCTCCCAATTCGCGCGCGAGCCCTCTCATGGCTGGATGCTTATTTTCCAATTCGTGGAGGAGAGAGAGCGCACCATCCACGTTTCCTTGTTGGAGCAGCCGATGTGGCGCATCAAATTCGGAGCCGTCAGGCGAGGTCTGAGCAGGCCGCGGAGTCTCAATAGCGGTAGACGATTGCACCTTCCCGTCGCTCTTAGCGCGCGCCAATCCGGAATTCCCACTCAGGCAGCACAATAGAGCGATACAGAAGCACCAGGCTTTTGCCACGTCCGGCATTCCAGCACGATTAGAGCACAAAAAACGGGGAGTCTGTTAGGACTCCCCGTAGGTTTGGGGTGTTTTTGTTCTTGTCTTCGTCAGAAACTAAGCCGCAACGCAAAGGTCAACAGCCGCATTTGTGTATCAGCCTCGATATCAGTTATCCGGCCTGCGTTGCCGCCACAGTCTATACAAGTGTTCCCCTGGTTGGCGTTGAATCCCATAACGGGGTGGTTGAAGATGTTATTCGCATCCATGCGAAACTGGGCCCTAACCCGCTCCGTAATGCGGAAGTCTTTCGCGAGCGATAGGTCCGAGGTGAAAAGGTGCGGTCCGGTGAACGAGTCGAACCCAATGTTACCGAGTGAACCCGCCGCAGGGCGAGCAAATGACCCTCCCGACCCGCCCACACCCATCGTTGGAATCGGTGTAAACCAGCTAACGAAGCCGGTGGCTGAATCTCTCTTCACACCAAGAGCGAACGACCCAGAGGCCCGATCAGGGCGGCACACGCCCACATCCTGGTCCGAGTTACAAGCGCTGTAGCTCGGAGTCCAAGGCAGGCCACCGCTCCAATTCGTCGTAGTGGTCAGTCGCCATCCACCTACGACATAATCCGTCAACGTATTGGCACTGCTCATGTATTTCTTACCTTTGCCAAATGGCAACTCGTAGACGATGTTGGTCACCCAGGCGTGTTTGCGGCTCTGGTCATCCGGACCATACGCAACCCGGGGGTCAACAGCGTAATAATTGCTGTCATAATGCATCGTATGTGCATAGGTGTAGTGGGATACGAACTGCAGTCCGTTAGAGAATCGCTTCTCCACCTTGATCTGGAGTGCGTTGTAATGGCTGGTGGCGTCCATGCCGAAATAGTTGCCCATGTCCACCGAGCAGCATACCAACTGGTCGCCAACGGGGTATACAGTCCCTGCAGTGCATACCTGCAATGAGATGGAACAGTTAGGGTAAATGAATTTGTTGTACAACAGTCGCCGCTGGGCTTGAGGAATGCTGCCATAGCCCACCATGGAGGGCTGGTTAATGTTATATGTGGGCCCATCTCCGACGAACCCGTGTGTGCCTTTATTGCCCAGGTAGGCCACTTCCACAGTCATCGTCGGCGTCAATTGGTGCTGGACCGTGGCGTTCCACATATCGATGGTCGCCAATCGCTGTGTGGTCGGACGAATCCGGGGGTCCACATTGTTTGTCGGACCCTCGATTGGCAGTACACCATTGACGATGGAGCTGGTCGGAAACACGGCTGGTGTGGGTGCGGAGTCCATTTGATATGCTGGAACCACATTGGCCGTGGCGCAGCCAACGGTATTCACGCAGTTGAAGCTCTGATGAACCAGGACTGGCAGGTTCTGCGTTACCACGTGGCCAAAGTTGGAACCGAAAACGCCCATGTCAAAGCTGCGTCCGTAACCAAAACGTACCACGGTTTTCGGCTTCACTTGGTAGGCGATACCAATCCGCGGGCCGAATCCACCTAGGTTGCTGTTGATATTCCCATTGAGTCCGTAAGGACCTTCACCCGCCACGCGAATAACGCCTTGGTCAATATTGGCGAATCCTCCAAGGTCCTTGCCGGCCATAACTTCTGGCGCATAATCCTCCCAGCGGATTCCATACGTAAGTGTTAATTTCGGGGTCATCCGGAAACTGTCTTGAGCATAGACGAAAAACCGCTTCTGGCTTTCCGTCGCGTCCGAACTGAGGCTGACAAACCGCTCGAAGAATGAGACGTCCCCCAAGAGGAACGAAGCTAGATCCAATCCGCCAACTTGGGAGCTACCGACGACATTGGAGGTCTCCAGATGGCTGAAGTTCAGTTGCCCCGTGCGATTGGCATCGCTGGGGAACCGGAAGTTGTGCGCAAAGCGGATGTCCGCTCCTACCTTCATGGTGTGATTTCCGCTGATCTTCGTCCAGTTGTTGACGAACTGGTATTGGTGCTCGTCCTCGATCAGTGGGCAGTTGCAGCGAGATGGGCCCAAGCCGTCCCCAAAATTGGTCAGCGTGCCGTCAAAATTGAAAGACGGTAAGCCCCCAGTCGAAGGATCAGTGGTGTTCAGTCCAGGCAGACCTAAAGCTGTGGCCGCTGCGGTGCTGGCGTCCGGCTTGATGGAGTGCGGATTGTACTTGAACCAGCCAAACCGGAAGTCGGTGAGCAGTGTCGAACTGATTGCCTTGTCAAACCCTGCCGCCAAGCTTCTGTTCTTGATGTTGGAGCTTCCACTTAGCCCATTCAGGCCGCCGCCAGGACCGCCTAAACCAATACCCAGGTTAGGTGTTCCCGTCAGACTATAATTCGCCAGGGAGAACCGGCTAAAGATGTGCAAATTTCCAGGAGCTTGGTAGTCGCCGCGCACGTCAAAAGCGTTTTGGTGGAATGGACCCGAACCTGACCCGAAAAAGTTATTGAACACATTACTGTTTGCTGGCGCGGGGAAGAGCTTCAGTATCGCTACGGCCGCCGGAGACAATCGGCTCACGGGGATCAAATTACCAGCAAATGGAGTGCGTCCCGCGCCCGTAATTGGGTCGCCAGTCGTTGGGTCATAAATCTGACCGCCACCCGTAACGGTACCAAGGTATTGACTCAGATCACAATTACCCGTTGTTGCGGTGCATGTGCTCAGCACCGTAGCAGTTGGAATCGTAATGTTGTTGGTGACGCCGCTGGCTTGCCGCGTCCCCTGATAGTCGCCAAAATAGAACAATTTGTTCTTGATGATCGCCCCGCCGATGGAGCCGCCGAACTGATTCCATTTTGCCGAAGGCAGCGGCTTGCCGGCTGCCTGTGTGAAAGGATCGCGTGCTTGCGTGGCATCAGAATTCCTAAACCAAAATGCGCTGCCGTGGATATCGTTCGTGCCCGACTTGGTGGATGCTACCATCAGCCCAGCAATGGCCTTGCCAAATTCCGCGTCAAAATTCTGCAACATAATCTTGACTTCCCCAACGGACTCCAGGTTGGGGTTGATGACGATAATACCCAAGATGGGATCTTGGTTATCCGTGCCGTCCAACTCGTAACCGGTGCCACTGAAGTGTTGTCCGGCAACGAATGTCTGCTGCGATCCCTGCGGGTTTTCTGTGGACGCGTGGCTCCAGCCCACCAATTTTTGCGAGCCGGGCGAGTCGAGCAAAAGCGTCGTAAAGTTGCGGTTCAAGATGGGCAACTCATTGACGTATTTGGAATTAAGGTCGATCGAGACATCGGCGCGATCCGTCTTCAGTTGGGGGACTTCGCTTGTTACTTCAACAGTTTGTGTAACTGCTCCTACCTGCAACTGTGCGTCGACACGAGATGTGGTGTCCACTTGAACTAAGACGCTCGCGACATCGTAGGCCTTAAATCCTGGAGCTTCGAAATGCACCTTGTAGGTATCGGGGATCAAATGCAGAACGCTGTAGTTCCCGCTCTCATTCGTCGTAGTTTCGGCAGAAGTTCCTTTCGTCAGTGAGGTGATCGTTACCTTCGCCCCTAAAACAGCGGCACCTTGAGCATCATTGACCGTGCCCGTTATGCTGCCGTATACAGCTTGGCTAAAAGAAGCTGGCGCATTCAAGCCCAATACGCAGAGCAATACGCCCACACCCGCCAACATTAGTCGCTTTGTCATCCCACCCCTCCTTGCCAACCTTGTGCCTAACCTCTCGAACTCAGAATTAATTCTTCGAAAAGCCAAGCTCTCAACTGGGCCAACCGTAGCCCCATCGAAGCTTTTACTCATTTTCGATTTGGTTGAATACGACTCAGGAAGGCTGCGCCGAAACTCGCACACTAAACATGAGCTAGGCCCAACCGGTAAAGGCACCCCCAAGACATACAAAAAGCGCCCTCGACCTTCGCCTTGCACAAAGGACATTCAGCCCAAAAGACCACTTCAATCCAACACCCGCCGCAACTACACGCCTGCACCGGCGCAAAGCGGCCTACTGTGTCAATAATGGTTTCATACTATTCGTTTTTCAAATCTTGTTAGAAGTCTCAGTGCGTCTGATACGGTTACATTCAATAACTCTTCGCCTTGCAGAGAGTTGCGCGAGTTGTTACACTCCTGTTACTCCGACGTATCAAGAAAAACTGTGAGCGAACGAGAGCACATTCTCGGCCAGATTGACCGGCTCGCGGCTAGCCATCCTCTCCATGGCTCCGAATCCCTCCGTAAATTGCTGCGCTATTTAGCAAAGCATGCTGTTGATCACCCCGGGATCCCCATTAAGGAGTTTCAAATCGCCACCGAGGTTTTCGGCCGCTCCGCCGATTTCGATCCCCAGCTCGATTCCATGGTTCGCGTGCAGGCTGGCCGCTTGCGGTCGAAACTTGCCGAGTATTACAGCTCGGATGGACTTGAGGATTCCATTGTGGTGGAACTCCCCAAGGGAACTTATCTGCTCTCCTTTCATCATCGTTCTCCCTCCCCCACCAAGCCCGTTCCTGGTAACTCGAACGGCATCCTCCGGCCGGACGCCCTCGAGCAGAACGCGGAGCGGCGTTGGGGGACTGAGGTCATTTCCCTCTCGATATTTTTGGCGGCAGCCATCGCGGTGATTGTCTGGCTGGTGGCTACACGCGTTACTCCTCCGGTGGGCGCAGTTAGCCAAGCCGAGCCCGCGCCAGCCGCGTTCCGTGTGTTTTGGAAAGGTTTTATCTCAGGGCCAGATGAGCCCTGGGTCGTCTTTAGTAACGCGGCCTTCGTCGGCCGGCCCGAGACGGGCATGCGCTACCGCAATCCAAAACGAGATGCGGGCGTCCCTATCCTTGACCACTACACGGGCGTCGGCGAGGTTCTGGGGGTCCATCAGCTCGATAGTGTGTTCGCCCTTCTCCACCGCCAGATCCGCGTCAAACGCGGCAGTCTCTTCTCAATGGATGATGCCAAGAACAACAATCTGATTTTCATCGGCTCCCCCTCTGAAAATCTATCGCTGCTCGAATTGCCCGGTACCCATGAATTCGTCTTCGGACGCCTGACCTCCGGCCCACGCAAGGGCGATCAGGCCATCATCAACGTGCATCCCCAGCCAGACGAAGCGAAGGAATTCCTTGCCACGCCCTCCGGATTGCCTCTAGTCGTGGACTACGCCGTGCTCGCTCTTCTAAACGGCATGACTCAGGGACGATACGTATTAATTCTCGCGGGAACTACCACCATCGGCACGCAGGCTGCCGTTGAGTACGTCTGCAAACAAAGTTCCGTCGAGGAACTGCTTTTGCGCCTTTCCGTTTCGCAGGACGGCGAACTCAAGCCCTTTGAAGCCGTCATCCGCGTGAAGGTCGCCCGAGGCGTTCCGGTCGGAACCGAGCTGGTGGCCATCCGCAAGACCGGCTTTTAGCAATTCCGGTTTTTCTCGCCCCTACTGGCCAGGCGCTTTCAAACGCGGGTCCAGTTCAGCCGCTTTCTGAAATTCCTTGGCCGCCTCCTCCTTGTTTCCCTTCCTTATAAGTGCCAGCCCCAGCTCATAATGTCCGGGCGCGTATCCCGGCATCGAACGGATGGCCATGCGGAATTGCGCAATGGCCCCATCCAGATCGCCCGCATTCAGGAGTCTCCGGCCCGAATTTGTCGCGAATGTCGCCGCTTGCTCGCTCGATTTTTGCTGCAGAAGCTCCATGCCCTTGCGGCTCTCGGCTGCGGCTCCATCCTCGTCCCCGAGCCGTCGTAGTACCGCTCCCAGATTCGTGTGCGCGCCGGCAAAATCCGGCTGCAAACGAATCGCTTCCCGCAACGCGTCGGCAGCGGGTTGCAAATCTCCTTTTTGCTTCAGCACCGAACCCAGTGTGTAGTACGCCTCCGCATAGTCCGGTTTTGCTCGGATCGCCGCCCGCAGTTCCTCCACTGCCGCTGCCAGGTTCCCCTGCTGCCACAATGTCACGCCTAACGTGTAATGTGCATCCGCCAGCTTGGGATCCAACTCCTCGGCTTTCTTGAACTCCGCAATCGCGGCTGGCAATTGATCTTTCATCTTCAGCGCCAGACCCAAATCGTAGTGATACGTAGCGTCTTGCGGCGCCATTTTTATTGCCGACTCAAAATGCGCTGCCGCGGAATCAAAATCCGCTCGCTGCAAATACGCCGCCCCCAAATTCCCTTCATACCCGGCGTCGCTCGGCTGCAATTTCAGTGCCGTCTGAAATTCCAGTATGCTGTTTTCCGCGTCGCCAATCTGCAGCAGCGCGAGCCCTAAATCGTTGTGTGCATCCGCGCTTGCTGGCTGCATCTTTACTGCCTGCCGGAAAGCAGCCACCGCCTGTTCTCCATTGCCGGAGCGCTGCAGCAAGATTCCCAGATGCTTTTGCGCGTCGGCATTCTTGGGATCCAACTTTGCTGCCGTCTGGAATTCCTTCAACGCTGGGCCGGACTCACCTTTCGCTTCCAGCGTCTGCCCCAGGTAGAGATGCATCAGCGGATTGCCCGGCTCCAGCCGGGCGGCTTCGCGAAGCTCGGACTCGGCTCCATCCACCTCTTTTTGTTCCAGCCGCAAAACTCCGAGATGCAGATGCGCCGCGGCGAGTTGCGGCTGCAGCTTCAGCGCTTCGGAAAACTCGCTCGCTGCTTCTTCACTCTTCCCTTGCTGAACCAAAATCGAACCGAGATCGTCGTGCAGCTCTGGCCGCTCCGGCTCCAGCCCGATCGCTTTCTTCAATTCCTGCGCGGCTCCTGCGTCATCTCCCGAATAGGAGAGAGCCCGCGCCAGGATGTGGTGCGTCTCGGAATCCTTGGGCGCCAGCCGCACCGCTTCTCGCGACTCGCGAATCGCGCCCTGCGCATCTCCTTTCCGCAGCAAAGCGCTGGAAAGATTCATGTGCGCTTGCGCAAAGTCCGGTTTCCATCTCACCGCGGTCTTGAACTCCGCAATGGCGGCATCCGTCTCTCCTTGGACCAGCAGAACCCATCCCAGCGAGTTGTGCACCTCCGGGTTACGGGGAACCAGCTCGACCGCTCTTTCAAACGCCGCCCGCGCTCCATGCACGTCCCGCCGCTGCAGCGCCTGCATTCCTTTGCGATAAGCCGCCTGGGCTGCCGCGGTGCCGGAGCTTCCCTGTGAGTTCTCCGCCTGTGCGAGTGCGCCGGCGCAAACAAGCAGCATCGCTAAAGCCAACGCGCAACCTCTCCAGCCCATCCCGAAACCTTGTTGAAAATCCGTTGGGTGCATGTCAATTCCCGTGAAAACTTTCGATGAATAATTCTCGCCGGCTAATTCCGGTCCATCTTGCCAGCCAACAACTCGACATCGCTTGACTCTTCGCTTCGCCTTGACCCCGCACTACCTGCACCTTAGTATGCCAAGAGTTCATGGTTTCCGGTCCGACTCATCGTTTGTCGCTCCATTTTGCTCGCTCCTGGTCCCTTTTTGCGCTGCTCCTGTCTCTCTCTCTCTTGCTCGACGCCGCACAGCTCCCCAGCGGCAGCTCCAAACCCATCGCTCATTTCACCGACACCGCTCAGAAAGCCGGCCTCACCTTCCACGAAGTCTTCGGCGGTGTGAACACCAAGAAATACATCATCGAAACCACCGGTACCGGCGTCGCCATCTTCGATTACGACAACGACGGTTGGCCAGACATCTTCATTGTCAATGGCACTACCCTCGAGGCCCTCCCCGGCAAAGCACCCACCAGTCATCTCTACCACAACAATCACGACGGAACGTTCACAGACGTCACGCAAAAAGCCGGCCTGACTCACACCGGCTGGGGCCAGGGCGTTTGCGTCGGCGATTACGACAACGACGGCTGGGAGGATCTCTACGTCACCTACTACGGAAAAAACGTCCTTTATCACAACAATGGTGACGGCACATTTTCCGACGTCAGCAAAAAAGCCGGCGTGTCCGGCTCCGGAAAATCCTGGGGCAATGGCTGCGCGTTCGTTGACTACGACCGCGACGGCCATCTCGATCTCATGGTCGCCAACTACGTCGACTTCGATCTCGCCACCGCGCCCGCTCCCGGTGACCGCCCTTCCTGCATGTGGAAAGGGGTCCCCGTGATGTGCGGACCACGCGGCCTCACTCCCGCGAGAAATATTCTCTATCACAATCGTGGCAACGGCACCTTCGAGGACGTCTCCGCAAAATCCCACATTGAACAGGCCGACGGCCACTACTCCCTAAGCGTCTCCACGCTCGACTACGACAACGATGGCTGGCCCGATATTTTCGTTGCCTGCGACAGCACCGCCAGTATCCTTTATCACAACAATCGCGACGGCACCTTCACCGACGTCGCCATCACCGCCGGCGCCGCTTTCAACGACGACGGCCGCGCACAAGCCGGCATGGGCTCAACCGTCGCCGACTACAATGGCGACGGCACTCTCGATATTTTCAAAACCAATTTCTCCGACGACACCTCCACGCTCTATCGCAACAACGGCAATGGCACTTTCGACGACATGACTTTTCCAGCCGGCCTCGGCCTCAACACCAAATACCTCGGCTGGGGCACCATGTTCTTCGACTTCGATAACGACGGCTGGCCCGATCTTCTCCTCGTCAATGGTCACGTTTACCCCGAAGTCGATAGCCAGCATCTCGGCAGCACTTTCGAGGAGCCTCGCATCCTCTACCACAACAACGGCAATGGCACTTTTACTGATATCTCTCCCGGCGCGGGCACTGGCATCACTACACCTCAATCTTCCCGCGGCCTCGCCATCGGTGATCTTTGGAACAACGGCCAACTCTCCGCCGTCATCAGCAACATGAATGCCTCTCCCAGCCTTCTCGTCAACAACGTCCACAACTCGAATCACTGGATTACCTTCCATCTGGTAGGCACTTCCTACGCCAGGCCTCCGCAAAAACAATTTTCATCCTCATCGCCAGCTTCAGTCTCCCAAGCGCCGCATCCTCCTCTCCCTTCTGCCTCGAACTCCTTTGCTTCCTCTCGCGACGCCATCGGCGCCCGCATCACCATGAAAGCCGGCTCCCGCCTCTTCGTCAACGAAGTCCGCAGCGGCTCCAGCTACGACTCCAATAGCGACATGCGCGTCCACTTCGGCCTCGGCTCCATCACCAAACTCGATTCCATCGAAGTCCGCTGGCCCAGCGGCCTCTTCGAAAAATTCGACAATCTCGCCGTCGATAAAATTCACACCCTCAAAGAAGGCTCGGGCACTGCCTTCAAGCCCCCGCCGCAGAAGTAGCTCGCCGCGTTCCTCTTACCGTAATAAAATCCTGCTTCTCGCTCTGCGCCCATGAAGAAAACGCAAAAGCCCAAACTGAGACTGGCCAGACGGTCCTTCAAAGCCACCCTCGAGCGTTTGCGATCAAACCTTGGCTGGGTCATCGTTTGGATTCCATTCAACGTTCACAAAGTTTGGGGCAGCCGTGGCCGCTTGAAGGTCAGGGGCGAAATCAACGGTTTCGCGTTTCGCACTTCGCTCTTCCCCACGCGCAAGGGGGAACACTTCTTGCTGGTCAACAAAAAAATGCAGGACGGCTCCGGAACAATCGAAGGCTCAACAGCCGAGTTTTGGCTTGAGCCGGACACCGAAGAACGGGTCGTCGCGGTGCCCGCCGAGCTAAAGCGCATCCTCGCCGAGGACCGCTCCTTCCGCCGCTGGTTCGATGCGCTGAACTATTCGATTCGTAAGTGGCTTGTAGATTGGATCACGCAGCCCAAGAGCGCTGAATCCCGCGTCCGCCGCGCCGAGCAGGTCGCCGAGCAGCTTCTCTCCGCCATGGAAGCCGAGCGCGAACTTCCGCCCGCTCTGAAGCTCGCCTTCTCTCGCGATCCCCGTGCCTTCGAGGGTTGGAATCTCATGACGCCGCTGCATCGCCGCGGCCAGCTAATCGCCATTTTCTACTACCGCTCGCCTGACGCCCGCGCCCGCCGCATCGCTAAGGTAGTCGAAGCCGCCATCGCGCAAGCCGGGAAAAAATCCGCGAAGTAATTTCCTGCCTGCCGCAGGCCAGAACAAATCACCCGCCCACGCCTCCGCTCGCAAGGCCGCCTCACTCCTCGCGCTTGATGGACACATAAATAGGCCCGGCTCCGAACAGGCTCACCAAAAACCATGTGATTCGTCCCGCCTTGCTCACGGTTTGAAACTTCAAGTGCTCGCCCGCCGCCACGTCCAGCTCCAACGTCTTCCAATTCCAGGTATTGTCTACACGCAACCGGTGATGCCCCGCCGTCACCGGCACGGAAATCGTGTCCCCGTAAAATAGTTCTCCCACGCTTTCTCCATCCACCTTCACGATGATCTGCCGTTGTTGCACATCCTCGGGCGACTTCCTGCGAATCGTAATCGTCCCCTTCGTTTCTGGAGTTTCGGTGGTCACTCCCTCACTCTCACTTTCCATGGCACTTGATGCTACCCCGCCCGCTCCCCGCGCTCAACAATCTCCAATCTTCTCGCGCGACTTCCGCTCGATGGACCACGCACCTACGCGTTATTCCCCTTCCCATTTAACGTCTTGCAACTCGCACATCCGCCGCAGACCATCCATGACCGAAATAATCTGCACGCGATCACGCTTTCGCCCAAGCAACGCGCACTCGCAGCATACTTTGAATCTCTGCCATAAACTCGGCGGCTCCATCAGACTGTGCGAGAATGCGGGTGTAAAGGTGAAACTTTGCGGGCCAGCCTGGTCGCTCACAAATCATGAAAAAACGCACAATCGACCCACTCCACAAACCTGCGAGACGCTCCTTCCTCATGGGTCTCGGCGCCGCGGCAGCAACCGGCGCAGCGTTCCCCGGCTCGCAAACCTCCGGCGCTTCTCCCGAGCCAGTTCTCCCCAATCTCTTGCGCCAACCGGATCGGGTCTCCGTTTTCGGCGAAGCGAAATCCAGCGAAGTTCTCCTCACCAGTTCCGCCAACACTTGGCAAGCCGCCGGCGTGGAACTCTCCGTCGAACGGAAAAACGCACATCCTGCCGATGAAGTCGCCCTTTTTCTATCCGCACCCAAAATCCATCTCACGCGCATTCGCCTCCGCTGGCACGGCTCTTTCCCCGAGGACTGGCGCTACCTCGGCGATCATTGGGAGCGCTCCTACGGCGATCTCGAATTCAGAGGTCTCGTCGGCGACCGCCTGATGCCCTGGTATTTCCTGGCTACCGATGGACGCTTCGCGCAAGCCACCGGCGTGAAAACCGGCGCTTCCTCCATTTGCTACTGGCAAGTCGACGCCGCGGGCGTCACGCTTTGGCTCGACGTCAGCAACGGCGGCTCCGGCGTGCAACTTGGCGATCGACGTCTCCACGCCGCCACCGTGATTCAGCGCCAAGCGCGTCCCAGCGAGTCCCCTTTTGATCTCGCGCGCTCCTTCTGCCAATCCCTGTGTGATCGCCCGCTACTGCCCGCTCAACCCGTTTTCGGCAGCAACAACTGGTATTACCTGTACGGTGAAAACACCTCGGCGCAACGCAGCCTCGAGGACGCTTCGCTCCTCGCGGAGTTGGTTCCTCCCATCGTCGCGAATCGTCCTTTTTGTGTCATTGATATGGGCTGGCACGCCGCGCGCGATGGCGCGGGTCCCGCTTCTCAAACGAGCAAATCCTATCCGGACATGCCCGCCCTCGCCGCAAAAATGACTGCGATGCACGTCCGCCCCGGCATCTGGACGCGTCCCACGCTCACTGCCGATCCCAAAGCTCAACTCTGGCGCCTTCCTCCCGCCGGCGGCCGCCCGCAAGGCGATCTCATCGCGCTCGATCCCACCATTCCCGAAGCCCGTAATTACATCGCGGAAAATATTGCCATTCTCCGCCAGTGGGGTTATGAACTCATCAAATTCGATTACTCCACTTTCGATCTTCTCGGCCGCTGGGGATTTCAAATGGGCGAAAGCCTCACCGACGCGGGCTGGCATTTCCACGACCGCTCGCGCACTAACGCCGAAATCATCAGCGATTTGTATCGCGCGATTCGCGAAGCGGCCGGCCGCGTCACGCTCATCGGCTGCAACACTCTCGGCCATCTCGCCGCCGGTCTCGTCGAAGTTCAGCGCATCGGCGATGACACCAGCGGCCGCGAGTGGTCTCGCACCAGAAAAATGGGCGTAAACACGCTGGCCTTCCGTTTGCCGCAGCACAACACCTTCTTTGCCGCCGACGCCGATTGCGTCCCCGTAACCAACGAAATTCCGTGGGATCTCACGCAGCAGTGGCTCGACTTGGTCGCGCGCAGCGGCACCGCCCTTTTCGTTTCCGTCGACCCAGCTGTCGTTCAGCCCGCCCAAAAACGCGCACTCCAGTCCGCCCTAGCCACAGCCTCGCAAAAACAGCAGCCGGGAATTCCCCTCGACTGGCAAGAAACGACCACTCCCGAACGCTGGACCCTCGACAGCAAGCCAACTCTCTACAACTGGTACAAAGGCGACTGAAAAATTATCGTACGCGGCCGCGAAATTGATAAATCGCCACCCACACTACATCGTCATTTCGAGCGCAGCAAGCCGACGCTTTTTTTCACGTTCGCTCCTGCGAAGGTGTCGGCTTGCGGAGAGAGAAATCTCTCTTTCTCCCCGACTCTTAAATCGCCACCCACCCCACACATCCCACCACCCCACAACTGCGCAAATCCCCACCATCCTTTTCGACATTAAGCTCTTGGATTTATTGACGACAACGGTATCCCGCGTTAGCGTTAGACACAGCTCCAACTATTCGCTTGATCCAGCGAAGTAAAACAAAATGCGGCTAATCGACAACATTCCCGTGTGGGGCGCTCCGGACGAAGGCGCCATCAGCCAAATCAAAACTTGCGCCAGAACCGCCGACAAAGTCGCCTTGATGGCCGACCACCACAAAGGCTACGCCGTGCCCATCGGCGGAGTCGTCGCCTACAAAAACTCCATCAGCCCGAGCGGCGTCGGCTTTGACATCGCCTGCGGCAACAAAGCCGTTCTTCTCGACATGCCGGGCCAGGCACTTCGAGCAGACATCGCCAAAATCATGGACGATCTTTGGCGCACCATCAGCTTCGGCATCGGCCGCCGCAACGCCGAACAGGTTGACCATTCTCTTTTCGACAGCCCCTCCTGGAAATGCGAAGCCGCTTCGCCTTTGAAAGAAATGGCCCGTCAGCAACTCGGCACCGTCGGCAGCGGCAATCACTACGTCGATCTCTTCACCGACGAACAGGACCGCGTTTGGATCGGCGTGCATTTCGGCTCACGCGGCCTCGGCCACAAAATCGCCACCTGGTTCCTGAAAAAGGCCGGAGCCAAGGACGGCATGGACGTCGAGCCTTGCGTCATTGAAGCCAATACCGATCTCGGCGCTCAGTACATCGCGTGCATGCATCTTGGCGGCGAATACGCTTATGCCGGGCGTGATTGGGTTTGCGAGCGCGTCTCGAAACTCCTCGGCGCCCCCATCCTCGAAGAAGTCCACAATCATCACAATTTCGCATGGCGCGAAACGCACGGTGACGAACAGTATTGGGTCGTGCGCAAGGGCGCTACGCCGGCCTTCCCCGGTCAAAAAGGTTTCGTCGGCGGAACCATGGGAGAAACCTCCGTCATTCTCGAAGGCATCGAGAATGACGAAGCCCGCCATTCTCTCTACAGCACCGTTCACGGCGCAGGCCGCGTCATGGGACGCATGGAAGCAAAAGGAAAAACCGATCGCCGCACCGGCGAAGTTCTTCGCCCCGGTAAAGTGACTCCGGAAATGATGCAAGCCTGGCTGAAGAAAGCCAATGTCGAACTCCGCGGCGCCGGCCTCGATGAATCTCCCGACTGCTACAAGCGCCTCCCCGAAGTTCTCGCCGAACACGGCCAAAGCATCCGCATTCTGCACACGCTGACTCCGGTAGGTGTGGCTATGGCCGGCGCCAACGAATTCGATCCCTATAAGGATTAGTACCGAGCAATCCGCGGCCCGTAAATCCAATCCTTTCCTGCTTTTTCCACATCCAGTAAACACCGCTCACGCCGCAACGCTCGGTGGGTGGCTCGGAGATAGCTTCCGTTCATTTTCTGCCGGGACCACGGAGGATGGAGGGTGCCCCTCGATAAGAGCGAAGGCGTTGTCAAGGCACAATTCTCCGGCGCAGTGTTTTTCAGCACCGCTGTGACCGTCCAGAGTGGTGGAGGACCGAAGCTCTGGAACTCTCACGGTGAATCAGTTGCTGGCGGAATCGTTCCACCAACCATCGATACGGCCTAACCATCGGCCATGATTCTTCTATCCGAATCCCGGCATTCGACCGGGACGAGAGCGCCCAATCAACCCTCGGTCTAGCTTGCGCCGACCAGGGGCACCCGCGAGCTGCTCTCGACATGAACGATCTCCGGATACGCTTTTGCGTGCGCAGCATCCAGTAGAGTCGCACCGCCAACTTCCTTGCCGCCGCCACCTTGGCCACTCCTTTCGGCTTTGCTGTGGCAGCGGTGCAAATACTCGTTGCGAAATCCTGCGGATCGTACCGCACGCACGCCTGCGCCGCTTCCACCAGCAGCATTCTCATGAACCGGTTGCCCTGCTTGCTGATCGACCCGAGCCGCTGATGCCCGCCCGAACTGTACTCCCGCGGAATCAGCCCCAGATAACTGGCCACCTGCTTGCCGCGCGGAAAGCGCGATACATCTCCCATGGTCAGCACGAAGGCCAGCGAAGTGATCGGCCCCACGCCCGGCTGGGTCATCAGCAGCCGCGCTTTTTCATTCTTCTCGGCCGACTTCCTTCACCGCTTCGTCCAGCGCAGCGATCTGCTCGTTCAACATCTCTCTTACCTTAAACAGGTCTTCTCGCCGCCGGCTGGCCCACGGCGCCAGCGGCAACTCGCAGAGCACCTTCTCTCCCGCCTGCGCTCCACAACCTCCGCTTCTTCTGTCACTCCTTGGTTCATCGCCAGGTGCTGCAACCCGTTCTTCACCTGCGCGCGCATCCGCACCAGCTTGTAGCGATGAATCAACAACTGCCGCAGATCCTTCTCTTCGCTGGACGGCATCCAGATCCGCGGAAACCGATTCTCCACCAGAACTGCAACAACAGTCGCGCGTCCCGCCGGTCGTGCTTCTGCTGCCGCGCATCGCTCGCGCGAATCTTCGCCGCATCGCCGATCCACACTTCGTGCCCCATCTTCGCCAGCATTTCCACAGAACCACTGGCAGTTGCCAGTCGCCTCCATGCCGATCCGCGACCGGCACCGGCAAACTCGCCGATAAAACTTCTCGACCTCTCCCGACGCGTGCACCAGCTTCTGTTCCTCCGTCTCTCCAGTCCCGTATCCAACCAACAAACTTGTTGCCAACTCGGGTGAAAATCACATCCAATAAGAATCATCGAAGGCTCCTTCCTTCCGAGAGCTTCGGTCCTCCAACCAAAAGCTTACCCGGCACCCTTGGAGCCTTCGTTCTTATCCAATCAAGGTTCGCTTTTTGAACCTGGGTCTTGGGGTTGAGGTTTTTTTCTGATTGTGGATTGCTCTTTCTTGCGGTGGCTCTCTCGCATCACTCGTCCACATCCATCGCCAGCAGTCCATCGCCTCGGCCGTAATAGAAACTCCAACTGCTCCAAGCCCAATCTTCCGGATGCTTCACCAGTCTCCGAATCACCGGATTCGCGTGCATGTAATTCAGCTTCTCCTCCTTCTTCCCCGTCTGTACACATTGAAATCGTAGAATCGGGCCTGCCAGAAAGCCCGCAGCAGCTCTTCCCTCTCCCCAAACGGCAGCCGCATCTGCCCTGCGTTTACCCGCTTTCTTCGCTTCCGCAGTTTCCGCGCCACTCGCAGTTTCAACTTCTGCAGCGCCTTTGATGGCGTTCCTCGTTTTGCCTCGCTGATCAAGAGATGCACATGCTCCGGCATCACGACATATCCAAGGAGATGAAACCCCATCTCGTCGCGCACCTTCCCTAACTCTTTTACGAAGAGGTCGCGTGCGCGCACTGTCTTGAGCAACGGCAGCCGCCGATAGCAACTGAAGGTAATGAAATGCAAATCACCCTTGCCGTAGTAACGCCTCAGCCCCGCCGGCATGGCCAACTCCGCGCAAAGAAACGTCCACCCCAAGACCCAGGTTCCAACACCGAACCTGGGGCACCCTCCGCCTGTCTATACTTCCCCGGGAAGTGGCGCAGTGATATTCTCTCCACGATCTCCATGTTCACAAATCTAAATCTTCAGCCCGGGCCACCCGCCCAAGTTCAACACGATAGCAATGCAGGGCCCCCTCAGCGGGAACCCCAACACCGTAAAAATCAACGGCCGCGCAGCACCAATCTGCGGAATGATATAGGCGGACTAACCATGAAGGGGAAAGGCATTCGCTTACCATATCGTGGGCCCGATCTGCGTCGTGCCAGCCGCAGCGATGGCTCGGACATTTGTAGTGCGCTGGCAAGCCAGCCACTTTCTTCAAGATGTCATGCATATCCAGGTCGGAAAATCTGATCTCATAGAATTGCAGCGGCTAGCCAACGAATATCGCAGCTACGCTGTCCAGGGCAGCCCACGCTGTGATCGGGATCTCTGTTCCTTTGACTTCTATTTTGGCAACCGCTGGCTCTGGCGAATCGGCCTTGCGCCGGGAACCAGATTTGGAGGCGGAATCACGGCACAGAGAGGAAAAATCACTGAAATTGACTTATCTCTCGGAACCGGCATCGCCAATTCGGCGCAAGTCGTTGAGACGCCGGCCACCCCTGGCTCAACCCCTTTCAAAGTTACAGGCAGGAGGGCCACGTCTGAAGACATTGATTACACGGTTTCCAAGACCATACACTTGACTACGGCCGCCTCTCAGGCAGTAAGACAAAAAGCCTATAACTTCAATCTTGCCTGCCTTACCTCGCTGCGAGGCTGCAACAACGCGCGCATGCTCCTGCCCGGAGCGTGGTGATTTCAACACCGAATTTGGCCAATTATGCGAACCAAACTAGGAAATCAAGGGACGGGTCTAAAAAAGCAGGCCGTGCTGAGCTGCCCCTGGCTCTGACCTCCCCCCTGGATCCGCAGGTTGGATCATACGATTCTCATGTCGTGACAAGTAC